>JANOCU010000024.1:0-281207 GCA_031412295.1 Bacteroidota bacterium | reverse complement strand
GAATGTGCTAATTTGCTAAACATTACTGTCCGCGATCTTTTGATGGAGTTTATCAATGCGCTCCAAGGGAATCCTTTGGACCGATTATTTTCTTGCTTGCTTCTTTTCTTTAGTAGAAAAGAAGCAAAAGAATCGCCATCTATCGCGGGTTTGCCTAAATTCAAAAGGAAAAATCGAGCGAAAACCAAGCCGCGCCTCCCACAGGCCGCCTTGGCTTCGTGGTTTTCTTTCGCACAAAACCTACGCAGATTTTTCCTTTTGAATTCTTAACGGCAAACCCACTAAGGTTGGCACTTTCATTAAATTCAGGCTTATGAATTTTACTTTTACAGTACACCAACGATTTTGAATTTTGATCCGCCGCGGCGGATTGAATAATCTTTAGAGTAAATTTACCCGTGGAAAAAAATAATTGTTTTTTATTGGGTTACACCCTTCGCGCTTCGGGTGTGCTGGGAGAAGTGGTGATTGAAATAGATGTGGATGATCCTTCGCGTTACAAAAAGCTGGATTCCATTTTTATAGAATTGCATGGATCGCTGGTTCCTTTTTTTGTGAAAGCAACAAAGCTGAACGGAAGCGCGCTTACTGTAAAGCTGGATGGCGTGGACAAGCCGGATGACACGCGTGATATTATGAAATGTTCGGTGTATTTGCCGCTGGATAAATTACCCAAGCTCGATGATAAGCGTTTTTATTATCATGAAATTGTAGGTTATGAAGTGATTGATGAGCGTTTTGGTGTGGTAGGAATTGCAGAAGAAATTCTTGACAGGTTGATGCAGCCGGTAATAAAAATAAGGAGCGGAAAAGATGAAGTGATGATTCCGCTTTCGGAAGGTGCTGTAAAAAAAGTGGATCGTGACGAACGAAAATTATATGTTTCTTCCCCGGAAGGCCTCATTGAACTTTACCTTTCTAAGGACGAAGATCAGCCTGACGATTTGTAAAAAGGGAACGAATTACGAATCTTTCGAATTTACGAAACACTAATATTCACTGTTTCGTACATTCGTTTTCATTCGTAATTCGTTCCCCCACATTTTTTTTCATATCTTAGACATAGCTCATTTTATGTCGAATACAAGATTCGCTTTCAAACAATTTACAATCCACCAGGAGAAGTGCGCTATGAAAGTGGGCACAGATGCTGTTTTGCTTGGAGCCTGGGCGAAGACATATGGTGTGCGGCGCGCGCTTGACATCGGAACGGGGACAGGAATTATTGCGCTGATGCTTGCACAAAAATGCGGCTGCACCATTGACGCCATCGACATAGATGAAGTGGCTGCAAGCGAGGCAAAAGAAAACGCAGGCAATAGTCCATGGAAAGAGCGGGTGCATATTCACCATATTTCACTGCAGGATTTTGCAAAGATGCAGGATGAGAAATATGAATTGATCGTTAGCAATCCGCCTTATTTTACTGATTCACATCCTGCCACCCAGGAGTCGCGCACGAAAGCCCGGCATACTGTGCTCCTCCCCTTCCCCGATTTAATCGACTCGGCATCAAAGCTGCTTTCGAAGGATGGAAAATTCTACGTTATTCTTCCTACGAAAGAAGGCGAATTATTCCGTGAGCTTGCTGAGGCAAAAGGCTTGCACCTGCGCCGGCTGACACGTGTAAAAACAACGCCTGAAAAACCCGAGAAACGTTCGCTGATGCAATTCGGTTTTACTGCCAAGCCGTTGGTTTCTGAATCAACACTGGTGGTAGAAAAAGACAACCTGAACGCGCAGCATTATACGGATGAATATAAGGAATTGACTAAGGAGTATTATCTCTATTTCTAGCCGCAGATTTCGCAGATTGCACAGATTGATGGCGATTGGTTGGTGGTGATTTGTGTCCGCCGCGGCGGAGGGAAAAGGGTTGGTGGTTTTTTCTTTGTGCCTTAGTGACTTGGTGGCAAAAACCTTTTTTATTTTTTTACTGTGCCTCTGTGGCGAAACAAATAATAATTGCAAGCTGAATTTTTATGGAAATGGATTGTAATTACGTCCTTTGGGTATGAAATATATTTTCTTTTTTGTAATTCTTCTTTCTGTTTCCTGTAAGCTTCCCAACACGCTCGAAGGGGAATATTCTTATTCTGCCGGGTTTGTGGGTGAGAATTGGTATTTTAATAAGGATGGATCGTTTACTTATGATATGTGGAGTTGTACAGGAGGATATAGAGGTGCAGGTAACTATAAGATCAAAGATGATTCTATCCATTTTACGTTCGCTCAATTGCCGGGTTCATCATTACATTCATCAATAATTGAAGCCAAACGAACGGATAGCATAAGCGAAAGTTGGAATATTAAGGTTGAGGATAGAGACAACTCAGACGTTCTTCCATTCGCAGTTATAATTATCACGGATACTTCAGGCAAAAGGTTGAAGGCTATACAAACAGATTTGGATGGACAAGCATTAATAAATCTACCCAATTACAATGCAGCTGTTTTTATAACCATTAATTATATTGGCTATGGAAAAATAAATTATGAGCTGCCAAATCCGGGATCTTATTTAGTAAAAGGAACGCTTGCAGAATCTTTCAACAGGTATATTGAACCAAATACACATTGGGATTATCGTATTCTGAATTCATCTGAAAACAAAATAACCTGGCAAACTACTTATACAGACACCATCAACTATAACCGGGTTAAAAAACATAAGTCCAAAACTACTTTAAGCAGATTGTAAATCCCCCGTTGTGTTGCAGTACAAAACGCCATTCAATTTTATTCTCTTATGCTATTTATAATATCACAAACGATACAAACCTGTCCATACATAATATGTCACAACGTTATATGTAGCGTAATTTATTCAAGTATTTATTAACATATAAATTATTTATTTAATTTTTATTTGCTTTTAGTGATCTGAGGGTATACATTTGAAATTCATCAAAAACACATTCTCATGAAAACTATTTACAGCACCATAGCAGGTTTGCTCCTGTTATGTACTGCACTTTCTGCTCAGAGCGGAACGTGCACAGTAAGCGGAATGAATCCGAAACAAGTCGAAAGCCAGCAGGCACGACAAAACAAACCATCTGATCAGCCTACACCTGAAGATGGCAGCACTTTCCTCGGGCCCACTTACCAAAACACAGCCTGCGGATTAAATTACACGACCGCAACACAAAAGCTTGGTCAGCGTTTATCCACATCGTGTTGTCCTGCAACTAACGGCGTACCACAACCTGCAACATTTACCATTTCAGGTATTCCTGCAACTGCAAATGTGGTAAAAGCTTTTGTTTGGGCTGACTTTTCTGGAAACGGTATTCCCGTGACCTTAAATGTGGTTAACCCGATCGGAACACCTTTCAACATTCCAATGCCGGTTATCGGTGGTGATGTTGACAAATGCTGGGGTTATGCAGGTGTGTATTCCTACAGGGCTGACGTTACAGCGGCGATTTCCGGAAATGGAAATTACCAGCTGAGCGGTATGCCTGTTGATCCGGGTGCTGCAACACATTTAAATGATGTGGATGGCGCTACGATGATGGTGATCTGGACGGATTTTACTTCAGGTTACCAGGGAACTCTTGTGATCTGGGATGGTGCGATTGTAAAAATCGGCCAGCCTGTAACACAAACGATGAATAATTTCCAGGCTTGTCCTACAGGTGAAATTTCAAATGCGCGCGGTTTTGCAGCGTTTGGCGATTTACAAAACCTGGGTTCGGGAATCATCATCAACGGTTCTGCTCCTTTTGCAATTGCGGAAGACTGGTGGAATTATGTTGATATTCCGACTACTGTTGCTCCGGGACAAACTACTGCTGTTTTCGGTAATAACCAGAATGGCGGAGACTGCTACAACTTCTGTTTAATGGGATTATACTGGCAGGATAACTGTGAACCGCTTTGTTATGTTCCTTGCGATGCTAAAGCGTCATTCAATGCAACAGGTTGTAATCCGGTACAATTTACAGGAATTAACACAGGTAGCTCAGCGGTTACTTCGTGGTACTGGGATTTCGGTGACGGACAAACTTCGACCTTGCAGAATCCATCGCATTCTTATGCAGCTGCTGGAACCTATAAAGTATGTCTCACGATTACAGCAGTAAATGCAAGCGGAGAAACCTGCTGCGACCAGTATTGTAAAAAAATATCTGCATGTGCACCGGCTCCTTGTTCTGTAAGTCCATATTTTAAATGGGAAGAGACAGGAATTGTTCCTAATTCTGTTCAGTTTTATGATTATTCAACAGGAACAGGAACACCTTGTGCGTGGTATTGGGAATTTGGTGATGGTAATTTCTCTACCGTTCAAAACCCGATTCATACTTACCCGGGTCCAGGATTCTATTACGTTTGTTTAACGGCTTACTATTGTGTTTACGACGCGGCTGGTAACGAGATAGCGCAATGCAAAGAAACGTATTGTGATTATGTCAGCGTTGGCTTTGTTATCTCACCAAATGATCCGACTAAACAGCAAAAGCCTACAGGGTCTGCGTCAATAGAGGAGCTGAAGAAGGTGATGGTATTTCCAAATCCGGCTTCGACCGAGTTGTTTATTAAAGCGCAGGAGGATCTGAATCCACGTGTACGCATAATGAGCACTACAGGACAGGAGTTAGGAACAGCAGAAAGTTCCGGCAAAAACGTTTACAAAATAAATGTAGAGGGTCTTGCTGCAGGATTATACAGTGTGGAAGTGCTCTACTCAAACGGCACAGTGGAACGATTGCCTTTTGTGAAAAAGTAATAGCCCCCTTTTGTTTGCCCCCGGACAGCCGCTTCTGTAATGGAAAGCGGCTGTTCACTTTATGGGAGTGATCTGGTAATCTGGTAATCTAGTAACTGGGTAATTGAAAAAAAAGTGATTGGTTATTGGTGATCTACCTGCGCGGGCTTCGGTAGACAGGTTGGTGATCGGTGACTTCTTTTTATCATTGGGTACGTTTCTTAAATCGTACATCGTAATTCGTACTTCGTACATTTTTCTTTCTGAATAGCCCTGACAGTAACGGAAAACCCGAAGTGTGCGGGCTTGTGCGTGGACGGCTTTGCAGTGGATGGCAGGTGACAATGTTGATAAGAAATGAAAGTGCTTCTGCTCCTAATCCTTAAATTTGCACTGCTGTTATAGCTGACTTATCAAATCTGATTTCTCAATTTCGAATTTCAAATTTCTTATTTCCCTTTTTTCAATTTGTAATTTCTCTATTTCTAATTTCCTTATTTCTCAATTCCTGATTTTCTTCCGCCGCGGCGGATTCCAATTTTCTATACAACTATGAAATTATGAAGAAGCTGCTTGCGAAGGCGATGAAAAACCTGGAGGGAAAATTTCAGAAGTACGAGACGAAATTAAAGGCGGGTGATAAAGCGCCGGAGATAAAAGGTGTGCTGCAGGACGGAAATATGTTTGATGCAGCAACGGTAAAAGGGAAAAAAATTGTGCTTTATTTTTATCCGAAAGACGATACTGCCGGATGTACTGCCCAGGCTTGCAGCTTGCGGGATAATTACAAAGCGATGCTGAAACAAGGGTACGTGGTGCTTGGTGTGAGTGCAGATGGGCCGGCGAAACATTTAAAATTTATTGCGAAATACGATTTGCCTTTTCCGCTGCTATCTGACGAAAAATTAGTGCTGATAAAAGCGTACGATGTGTGGGGCAAAAAACAATTTATGGGAAAAATTTACGAGGGAATAATACGCACGACCTTTGTAATAAATGAGAATGGAATGATTGAAGAAGTGATAACGAAAGTGGATACGGTGGAGCATGCGGGACAAATCCTCTGAAAGAAGCAATCGCCATGCGACGGATCTGGTAATATGGTAATCTGGTAACTGGGTAATTGAAAAAATAAAAGTCATCAGAAAGCGCATTTTGCATGCTACGTAAATTACCCAGTTACTAGATTACCAGATTACCAAATCATTCCCAGCACAAGCCCTAAATAGAGTTAAACTTAATAATATTTCAATACTTATAGGTACAGTAAATATTACCCAATAGGCTATTCATCAATATATTATAGATAAATAAGTGCGAAAATATTAGGTCTTGTTAATAAGTTTTATACAGATTTTGTAGAACATATTACCCAAAGCTCTATTTTTGTCCTGTAATCAATTATTAAACATTATTTATTCACGCGCTAATTATTACGATCATGAGCAAAGAGAAAGACAAAGAAAAAGAAGTAAACAAAGAAAAGCTGAAAGCCCTGCAGTTGACCCTCGATAAGCTGGAGAAAACTTACGGTAAAGGCACAATTATGAAAATGGGAGACCAGCCAGTGGAACAGCTGGAGGTTATTCCAACCGGTTCACTAACCCTCGACATTGCGCTCGGAGTTGGTGGATACCCGAAGGGCCGCGTCATTGAAATATATGGACCGGAATCTTCAGGAAAAACTACACTCGCTATTCACGCGATTGCGGAAGTGCAAAAAGCAGGTGGCATTGCAGCGTTCATTGATGCTGAGCATGCTTTCGATCGCTTTTATGCGCAACGTTTGGGCGTAGATACAGACAGCCTGCTTATTTCACAGCCTGACAATGGCGAGCAGGCCCTTGAGATCACAGAAAATCTGATCCGCTCCGGCGCGATCGACATTATAGTAATTGACTCGGTTGCCGCGCTTACTCCGAAGGCTGAGATTGAAGGTGAAATGGGTGATTCTAAAATGGGATTGCACGCACGTTTGATGTCGCAGGCTTTGCGTAAGCTCACCGGCACGATCAGCAAAACAGGCTGCTGCTGCATTTTCATCAACCAGCTTCGTGAGAAGATCGGTGTGATGTTCGGAAACCCTGAAACCACAACAGGTGGTAACGCTTTGAAATTCTATGCTTCTGTGCGTCTCGACATCCGTCGTTCAACACAGATCAAAGAAGGTGAAGCTGTAATGGGTAACCGTACACGTGTGAAAGTGGTGAAGAATAAAGTAGCGCCGCCTTTCCGCCTGGCTGAATTCGATATTCTTTACGGAGAAGGTGTTTCCCGTCTTGGTGAGATCATCGACCTGGGTGTTGAAAATAACATCATCAAGAAAAGCGGTTCATGGTTCAGCTACGAAGACACCAAACTCGGACAAGGTCGTGATGCTGTTAAGCAGATCTTCATTGACAATCCTGATCTGATGGATCGTATTGAGAAACAAATCCGCGAAGTATTGTCGGGAAAATCTCCGGCGGTTGAGATGGTGGATGCATAGCCTCACCCTGAGATTTCTTTGGGATGACGTTTGTCATCGCGGGCCCTCTCCGGGGGAGAGGGTGATTTTTTTTGGAAATGCCACGTGTGATATTTTTCATTATCAACAAATAAATTGAGAGTGCTTTTGCAGATTACCCTCTCCTCCGGAGAGGGCCTGCTAAATACATCTCACACGCGCTGAAATTTCAGGGTGTGGCTTTTTTGAAAAGTGGTGACAAAATTCTTTGTCGTGGTTGATTGGTTTTAGTTGCCGCTTTTCAAATTTTTATTTTGGTTAATTAATCCGGTTTGGCAGAAATGCTAAACCGGATTTTTTTCTTTTTAATCTCAAGTCGTCCGATTGGACTACTATTATTACTATCTTTACAATGGAAACAAAAAAACGTAGGCTATACTTTTACAAGACATATTTTAAAGATTTTTTTGAAGTGCAATCATATAAGGTCCAGAAGAAAATTTCCTGGACTCTAAGATTAATTGAAGAACTAGAAAAAATACCAATTGTTTACTTCAAACATCTTGAGGGAACGGAAGGTATTTTTGAAATAAGGATTCAAAGTGGAAATGATATTTTTCGGATATTTTGTTTTTTTGATCAAAATAACCTGGTGGTAATTGGACACGGATTTCAAAAAAAATCTCAAAAGACACCAATAAGCGAAATTGAAAAAGCAAAAAGAATTAAAAATGAATATTATGAAAACCAATAAGAACCTAACAAGTCTCGACGATTTTCTTGATAATGAATATGGAAAAAAAGGTTCAAAAAAAAGAGAGAAATTTGAGGAAGAGTATGAGGCTTTTAAACTTGGAGTTTTAATTCAGCAAGCGCGTGAAGAAAAGGGAATGACTCAAGAGCAGGTTGCGGATCGTAGTGGGACAAATAAGTCATACATCTCAAAGCTTGAAAAGGATATGAAGGATGTACGGTTCTCAACACTTCAGCGAATTGTAAAAGATGGTTTGGGAGGAAGACTTATTGTATCTATCAAATTTTAGATCCTACTTATTAACTTATTCTTAGCAGACCCATCATAATTCATTTTGAGTAACCTGCAGAATCCGTATATCTTTAAGCATTCGATTTTTAATAAAAGCGCACGCGATGGATCAAAATAAAAAAGATAAGATAAAAGCAAGGCTAAAAAAGGTGATCCACCCGATTGCCGGTATGATCCTGCTTTTGCATGCGTATGTCAGCTATGACAGTGGTCACGCTGCATGGTTTTATTTTGCAATTGCCGGGATCATTTTTTTCTGCGTTGCAATTTTTCATCATGCCCTTGAAGCGCGGTTCCGTTTTATCGACAACGTTTTTTTTATTCTTGAAGCCATTGCATCTTTCGTAATTGCTTATGAATATTCGCATTTTCATAAAAACGGACTCATGTCGGTTTATATTCTTGCCGGGGTGCTGCAGCTGGTGGCTGTTTTTATTTATTCGCGCAAACGTTTGAAAGCTTCGAAGGTTAAATAGCTTTTCTCCGCTACGGCGGTTCGAAAATATCCCATGAAAAAAATCAAAAAACTTACGACCCTTGATGATCTGTTGAATAAAGAATGCGGTAAGGAAGGTTCAGTGCTGAGAGAGAAATTTGACAAAGAGTATGAAGCTTTTAAGCTTAAGGATATAGCGAAAGAAGAGCAAAAGAAAAAGGTGTAGGTTCATTTTCGATACGAAGTAATACAGTTACTGCAGGCGACAGATAATTTTTCATTCTCTCTTTAACAGAAATATTTTTGATTCGGCGTTTTAAAAATTCATAACACCTTGCTATTGGACAAATGAAAAAAGAAAAACGCACCTGCCCCAAAGGCCATACCTTCTTCAAATCCTCCTCCTGTCCTACCTGCCCCGTTTGCGAGGAACAAAAGAAACCGGAAGAAGGTTTTCTCTCCAGCCTCAGCGCGCCCGCAAGAAGAGGTTTAGAAAACAATGGAATAAAAACACTCAAACAGCTCGCCGGATTTTCCGAAGCTGAACTTTTGCAGCTGCATGGAATAGGTCCGTCAAGCATTCCGAAATTGAAAAAGGAATTAGAAAAATCAGGGATGAATTTTAAGAAGTAGATTTGCTATTAATTTAACACACACACCATGTTCAAGAAGCTTATTGTCCTGCTACTTCCGGTATTCATCGCAACTGCCTGCAACAACTCTGAAAACGAAAAATCAAATCCAGATTCAATAAATGTGGATGAAAGCAAATCATCTACTACTAATTGCTATTTATACACATCGCAAAAAGACACCGTTTATCTAAAACTAATTAGTGATGGTGATAATGTAAATGGAACTTTGATCTATAACTATTGGGAAAAAGATAAAAATACAGGAACGATAAAAGGTAAAATAAAAAACAACTTCCTGATCGCCGATTATACATTTATGTCGGAAGGAATGGAATCGGTGAGACAGGTAGTATTTAAAATGGAAAATGGTTTTGTCACAGAAGGTTATGGAGATGTTTTACTGAATGACGCCGCAAATTTCCAAAATATAAATTCACTGGAGTTTCCCGGCACAATGAAATTAATAGAAACGGATTGCAATAAATATAAATAAGCATGATCGAAATTTTCATATGAACTGCGGAAAGATTTTGCGCATCGCTATCTTATCCTTATTTTTACTCAGCAGTGGGAAATGAAATTAGGTAAATGGAAATTAACATGCGATAACCATCTACCGAAACCACCTATTACTGATGAATTGAGACGCGACCGTCGCGTTTCTACAACAACTGACATTAGACGCGGACGTCGCGTCTACAACAACTGAAATCTGACACCGGTGTTCCCCAGGACCGAATGTTATAAGCAGCTTAATCGCTGTTCATTTATAACTTTTATATGGCGGGACTTAACAGAACACTCGGATTATTTGAATGCATATTTTTTGGTGTCGGGGCAATATTAGGTGCGGGCATTTATACACTGCTTGGAAAAGTAGCAGGACTTTCAGGAAACTTCATCTGGCTTTCTTTTTTAATCGCATCAATCACTGCGTTGGCTACAGCCTTTTCTTACGCAGAATTAAGCTCTGCATTTCCTAAAGCAGGCGGCGAATATGAATATGCAAGAAAAGCATTCGGGAAAACCGCAGGCACAAGTTTAGGTTTCATCATCTCACTCAACGGAATCGTAAGCTCCGCAACTGTTGCTGTCGGATTCGCAGGATATTTATCCACGCTCATTGATATTCCGATTCTTCCTGCATCGCTCGGAATTATCCTCTTGCTTTTCGGTGTAAACATTGCCGGCATTCGCCAATCATCAACTGTCAATATAATTTTCACATTTATCGAAGCAGCAGGATTGCTGTTTGTTATTTATGCTGCATTTCCTTCAATCGGCAACGTTGATTATTTTGAAATGCCGAAAGGTGGAAGCAATGATATTCTTGCCGCCTCAGCACTTGCTTTTTTCGCTTACATGGGCTTCGAAGAAATTGTAAAGCTTGCAGAAGAAACAAAAGATCCCGAGAAAACTATTCCGCGCGCATTATTTATCGCCTCCTTTATTGTGATCATCATTTACACATTCGTTTCCATTTGTGTAGTGAGCGCGGTGCCGTATGAAGAATTGGGGAAATCAAAAAGTCCGCTTGCAGATGTGATCGGCGGACGATTCGGTGAAACAGGAATCATTATTATTTCTGTCATCGCATTGTTCGCAACATCAAATACGATTCTTTCCAATATGCTCGGAAGCTCGCGTGTGTTATTGGATATGTCGAAAGAAAATAAGCGTCTGAAATTATTTTCTTTCGTTTCACCAAAACGCAAAACACCTTTGGCAGCGCTTGTCTTCATCCTGATTCTTTCCTCAGCATTTGCATTGATAGGAGCAATAGAAACGATCGCGCGCATCACCACCATTCTTATTTTCATCACGTTCATCATTGTTAATCTTTCAGCAATTGTTTTACGTATCCGTGAGAAAGATATCAAGCGACCTTACCGCATGCCGCTGAACATAAAAAATATCCCGGTGATCAGCATTTTCGGAATACTTATGACGCTTGTATTGCTCGGTTACACGATCTACAGCTTGTTTGAAAAAGGAGTCGGATAATTGCCGAAATTTCTGATCTTCACAGAAGCAAATCAAGCTCTTCTGCTATGAAACTAATCAGCTCTTTACTCCTGTTCCTGTTAAGCACCTTCACTTTTGCGCAGGGAAATAAATCTACACAGGAAGACAATGGCAAACCATTTGTGCTTGGCGTTATCCGCGAAATAAAATCCGTGCAATTAGGTGAAACACGGATTTTAAATATTTACCTGCCGGAAGGATACGACAAAAACGATACGGTAAAATATCCTGTTATTTATTTGCTGGATGGATCTGCGGACGAAGATTTTATTCATGTAACCGGAATTATCCAATTCAACAATTTTTCATGGATCAATCGTGTGCCTGAATCTATTGTTGTAGGAATTGCAACTGTTGACCGCAGAAGAGATTTTACATTTCCTTCTACAATTGCCGACGAAACAAAACGTTTTCCTACCACGGGACATTCAGATAAATTCATTGCGTTTATTGAAAAAGAATTGCAACCTTTCATTGAGAAGAATTACAAAACCACTTCCGACAAAATGCTTATCGGCCAATCGCTGGGTGGACTGTTAGCAACAGAGATCTTGTTCACGAAACCAGGTTTGTTTAACAAGTATATTATTATCAGTCCGAGCTTGTGGTGGGATAATGGTTCTTTGCTGAATCGGTCTTCCGTTATTTTGCAGGAAAATTTTTCGCAACAAACATCTATTTACATTGGCGTTGGAAAAGAAGGTCTCGGACCATCAACCATACCACACGTGATGGAAGTGGATGCAAATTTACTGGCTGAAAAAATAAAAGCTACAAAAAGTAAATCTGTCACTGTGCATTTCGATTATTTACCCGAAGAAGATCACGCAACCATTTCACACCAGGCGATCTTTAATGCGCTTCGGTTGTTGTATCCTGTGAAAACGGATCAGGGGAAATAATCTCAAAACATTTTAATTTTATATTAATTGAAAACTAACTACGGGAAAAATGAAATCTGTATCGCCGAACATTTTTGTAAAAGACATTAACGAGACAATTGCATTCTACAAACAATTAGGATTTACTGTTGTTTTTACTGTTCCTGAAGAAGGAAATTTGGATTGGGCCATGATGAAAAATGGTGAAGTAACTTTTATGTTCCAAACCTATTCAAGCTTAGGTGAAGAATTACCGGCAGTAAAAAGAGAAGATGGCGGCTCACTTTTATTTTACATCCAATTGGAAGGACTTCGAAAATTGCATGAACAGATAAAAGACAAAGTTCAAATTGTAAAAGAAATTGAAAAAGCATTTTACGGCGCAACCGAATTTTCAATCCTTGATCCGAATGGTTACATCCTTACTTTTGCCGAGGATGAAGTGGAAGCGGAATAATTTTACATTCCATATCCCGGAAGCAGAAAATAAAACTCAATGTTTGTAGCGCCCGGCAGTAAAATAAATTGCTTGATAGAGAATATAAATGCTAGCATAAAATAAAAATGGAAACAAAATTCGTTCCTGTTTTTTTTCAAAAGGCGAATATGTTTCGAATAAAGTATTTTATAATCAAGAGAGCTTAATGATTACGTTGACTATACCAACCGCTGCCAACAACGGCCAAATTCATGGTATATTTACATTTACGACAAAGAAAGTAACATCGCCTGTGAGGGCTGGGTTCAAAAAAATGCTAATGAACACTGACCACAGCTGCGCAGATAAAAAATTCCGCAATTGACATATGCCGGCGCAGTGGCTGATAAAAAAGACAAAGCATGAAAACAAAAAACGATTTAATTGTCTTTGCCATTGTTCTTCTTTCACTTTGGGGAAATATTGGCTGCTTAATTGCGCAAACAAATTGGACAAAATACGCCACTAATCCGATACTCAAAAAAGATACGGTCATTGCAAATCTCCCAAGCGATATTATTGGAATCAGCGACTGTTGGGTAATAAAAGAAGGGACGACATACAAAATGTGGTACACTGGCGGAGGATTTAATTATCCAACAGATTCCTTTCAATTGCGATCGAGGATTAGTTATGCCACATCTAGTGACGGCATCAACTGGATAAAATATTCAGGTAATCCTGTCCTTGATATTTCATATACCGGTGGATGGGATTCGCTTGCCGTAGAAGCAGTTTCCGTTATCATCGACAGTATTGCCCCACTTTCTGAAAGATATAAAATGTGGTATACCGGAGTAACTTCTAATTCTCCCAGGTACGATATAGGGTATGCCTATTCTCCTGATGGAATGAATTGGACAAAGCATGCGGGCCCTGTCTTGCAAGTAGGAATTTCCGTAGAATGGGATAATGGATTTCTTGAAGGACCTTCAGTAATAAAAGATGGAACTACTTACAAAATGTGGTATTGTGGTTATGATAATGTAGCGGATGGAAATGGAACTGACGGAAAGGCAAATATTGGTTATGCCACATCACCCGACGGCATCATATGGACAAAAAGCAATAACCCTGTTTTGACTACCGGCACAAATTCATGGGATAGTATTTATGTTCAAGACCCGCATGTTATTAAGCAAGCGGGAATGTATTACATGTGGTATGGTGGTGTTGACCGATTCGACTTTTATGGCCAACAAGTCGGGTTTGCTTCGTCTCCGGATGGAATCAACTGGACAAAATCAACCGCAAACCCGGTGCTGACAACGGGAAATGCAGGCGCATGGGATGCAAACACCGCATCATTTCCTTCCGTATTGAATGACAATGGTATTTATAAAATGTGGTACACAGGAAAAGATGTAGACCCTCCGCCTGCAAATTCATTTAACTACTATTGGGAAATTGGATATGCTACAGCTCCGATAACAGGAGTTATTGACATTACCATGGACGGAAATCGTTCCATTACGCTGTTTCCAAATCCCTTTTCTACACAGACAACTTTACAGACAAATCTAATTTTCACCGACGCAACATTGACGGTCTACAATTCAATTGGACAACAGGTAAAACAAATAAAAAATATTTCCGGGCAAACCATTTCACTGAACCGTGACGCTTTACCCGGCGGACTGTATTTGATTCATCTAACTGAAGGCAATAAAGTTCTAACCACTCAAAGATTAATAATTACCGATTGAAATGCACAAAAAAAATGCAGTGAGGCTATTATTGTAAAACCTTGGTTTAATAAACCTTCAGATGGAAAAGCCATTGGTAAATAAAAAATTCCTGCTTGAAAAATATCCCGGTAAAGGTGGATGGACATTTGCTGCCATCCCGGAGATCAAACAAAGTAAAAAAGTTCCTTTCGGCTGGGTGAAGGTGAAAGGTTTTATTGATGATTACGAAGTAAAAAATTTTCGTCTCATGCCGATGGGAAACGGAAAGCTTTTTTTATCTGTTAAAGCAGAAATCAGGAAAGCAATCGGAAAGAAAGAAGGCGACTGGATAAAAGTGGTGCTTTATGCCGATGATGCGCCTCAGGAAATTCCGGAAGAGTTGCTTGTGTGCCTGCAGGATGAACCACCTGCCTATAAGAACTTCTTAAAATATTCAGATGCAGAAAAGAAATATTTTATCGAATGGATTCACAGCGCAAAGGCAGATGAAACAAAAGTAAAACGCATTGCTAAGACAATTGACAAAGCGTTAAAAGGCGAAAAATTTCATATTGAAATGAAAAATAAAGAAGAAGAAAATCGTTCAACCCGGTAGCTGTGAGTGAAATTGACAATTTTTATTTACGAAAAGAAGAGCCGGTGAAAAGTTGTTTGCTTGCACTGAGAGGAATTATTCTTTCGCAGGATAAAGAAATTACCGCCACATTGAAATATGGTATGCCATTTTTCTGCTACAAGGGAAAAATGTTTTGTTACCTATGGGTTCATAAAAACAATCATCTCCCCTACCTCGGCATTGTTGAAGGCAAACGAATCGACCATCCGGATCTGCTGACAGAAAAACGTTCACGAATGAAAATTCTGCTGCTCGATCCGAAAAAAGATCTGCCGGTCCGTACAATAGAAATGATCCTGAAAAAAGTACTTGCCCTTTATAAAACAGTCTGACAATAAAGAAATTTTCTGCTTGAGATTTAATTCAGAAACTTTTCCTCGGCGACTCGCCTGTTGTCGCCTTCGATACATTTCGCGAATCGGAAATTTCTTCTGTGATTAAAATCTTCTTCGCGAAACACTCAGTATGACAAGGGAGAAATTTTCTTGATCGCAGTCAAGCAAGAAGATTTCTCCCTTGTCAGACTGAGTAGATTTCGGTTGAAATAATTATCAACGAACTACTGCCTGCACGAAATCGTATCGAAGGCGACAAATAGCAAGGGCGACAAAAATCAAGTAAGAAAATTTCCCTCTTGTCAGACTGAGTAGATTTCGTTGAAATAATTATCAACGAACTACTGCCTACACGAAATCGTATCGAAGGCGACAAACAGCTAGAGCGACAATCCAAATTCCCATCTTGCCAGACTGAGCGCCAACTTGCAATGTGAATTACGCACACATTATGTGAAATACGCAGAAAACCGACCAATTACGCATCAGTTTCATGCAGCGAACGTTATTTTACTATATTTATTTATTGAATTTCAACTTACGTTCTGGCGAACACGTGAAATATCTGTTTCTGATTTTCTTTTTTGCAAGCTCAACGGCTTTTGCACAGTCGCCTTGTCCCACCGTACAGGCAACAGGAGCTCCATGTTCTTCCGGACCCGTGCAATTGAATGCAACGCCGGGATTTACAACTTATCTGTGGTCGCCGGCTGCCTCACTTTCAAACGCAACGATTGCTAATCCTGTTGCATTCACTTCCGGTACGTACACTGTGATTGCAACTATACTCGGTCCGGAGTTGGTGATCAACTGGGATTTCAGCGCGGGCAATACAGGATTCACAAGCGGACAAACCTATACTACAAATTATTCGCCCGGAAATTATTATGTAGGCGCAACATGGTTCGGTTCCTTTTTTCCCGGGCTGACAGATCATACTGCAACAGCAGATAATATGTTCATGCACGTTGATGGCGGAAGCCCGGCGACGATGTTGTGGGAAGAAACAAATCTTCCTGTATTGCCGAATACGAATTATACATTTTCGTTTTGGGCATCACGGTCCGACCAGGTGCAGCCGACTTTTGATAATTATATAATCGGAAATGTAACAGGTGCAGCTAGTTTTCCTGCGCAGCCCGGAATTCCATATACAGGTACATGGATGTGGGATCAATATGGAGTGCCGATTTGGAATTCAGGAAGCAATACAAGTGTTACGTTGCGTGTGATCAACCTGCAGACAAATGGTTTTGGAAATGATTTTGGTCTCGACGATTTCAGCTTCCGCGCATTTTGTTCTGATACAGATTCAGTACAAATTACAATTGCACCTCCACCTGCGCTTGGACCGGATACATCCGTTTGTCAAAACACAACATTATCGTTGAATGCAGGAAATGCGGCTGCGTACCTATGGAACACGGGCGATACAACGCAAAACATTTCTGTGAATACAACCGGGCAATATTACGTCACCACAACAACAGGCAATTGTAATTTCAGCGATACGATTAACGTAACGGTTGTTTCATTGCCTGTTTTTGATCTCGGCAACGATACGATTCTTTGCGTCAATGAAACGATTGAGCTGGATGCAACGAGCGCTTCACAAAGCTCTTACTTGTGGAGCAATGGAAATAATTCGCCCACAATTCTTGCAAATGCAACAGGCACCTATTCCGTTGTTGTTACGATCGGAAATTGCGCTACAACAGATTCTGTTCATGTAACAATTACACAGCCGCTCGACCTGGGTGCTGATGTTGCACTTTGTACAACGCCACATGCAGAATTGGATGCGGGAAATCCGGGTTCCACTTATTTATGGAATGATAATTCTACCTCCCAAACATTAGAAATTTCAGCCTCCGGAATTTATTGGGTGACAGTAAACAACAGCGTCTGTACGATCAGCGACACTGTTATTGCAAGCGGATCATTAGGTGAAGGAATGATCTTTGTTCCGAACACATTTACACCTGGAGAAAATAATACGCTCAACGATAAATTCAATGCGTATGGTGATGGGATAACGTATTTCCACATGCGCATCTTTGATCGCTGGGGACAGTTGCTTTTTGAAACAACTGATATCAATCAAGGCTGGGATGGATTTTATAAAGGCCGTCTCGTACAGCAGGATTCGTATGTGTATGTTATCAATTACGAATCACAATGCACAGCGCTTCAAACAAAAAAAGTAGTCGGGCATGTAAATGTGGTCCGGTAAATTATTCCTGTAATAACCTAATCCCTAAAAAAACTTTTTAATCAGCGTAATCTGTGTTTCGCCGCATTGGACTGTGGCCGGGCATTTGCGGCGAAAGAGGGTAAAATAATATGGAACAAAAAAATTTAATTGACTGGATTGAGAATGGCAAACAAATAGGTAAAGCTATTTATTACACAAAAGATGGTGATACGTATTGGCAATCAGTTGGAATTCAAAAATGGAATAATAATTATAAAGTTTACTTTTTTGAAATTTTAAAATCGAAAATGATGTCCGACGAAGGAGAAGAGGAGCTCATCCGGGAATTCAAAACTATGGAGGAGGCTAAGAGTTACGTTGAAAGTGTTTCACAAATTCCATTCATCGAACTAACTCCATTAAAAGGACAAAAAGTTTTTAATCCATCAGCCATTTAAAAAATGCATTCTACAACTTAGCAAACTGAGTAGATGGAGCCAGGTTGTAAATAATTCAGGATTTTGTAATCTGCGTAAAACTGCGAAATCTGTGGCCAGCCAAGTACGCAGAAACTATTTTTTTCCGATTGCAGAAAACACAAGGTCGTTTAAAAAAGCAATGATCCCCTCTTCCTTTTTTGTTTTCCCAAAATCGGTAAGCGAAGGAAGATTGTGCATGAAAAAATTCTGGAAATGCGCCATCTCAATAATTGTAGAAGCCAGTGATTTCGGGTATTTATATTTTGAATTACACTCCGAAATAATTCCACCGATAACCGCACAAAGATCTTTGTAAGGTTTAAAAAACTGGTGCTTATTATCTTCTCCTACATGTTTGGTCAGGTAAGCTTTTGACCCTTCAGAAATCACGATCTGGTGAAGCAGACCTTCATCCACATGATTGGTATGCTCATCATCCTTCACATTCGATGCAAGAAGCCTGATCACTTTTTTAAGTCGCGTTACAGGGTCTTTAATGTTATTGGTATGAAAACCGATCTGGTATTCCAGCCAGCTCCAGTACCAGGCCACAATATAAATCAACAGCCGGTGCTTGTTTTCAAAATACCTGTAAATGCCCGCCTCCGTGGTGCCGATATCGGTAGCCAGCTTTTTAAAAGTAAAAGCTTCAAATCCGTTTTTATGAATCAGTCGTATACTATGACTGATGATCTTCAGTCCCAATTCAGATTGCTCAGGATTACGTAAAAACAACTCCTCATTCATCCTGATCTGCAGCTTAAGCTTCATATCCCGTTATTTTATGGCACCAACATTCCAATGCAAATATATGTGAAACTTTACAATTATTTCTGATAGTAAAACTATCAATTTAGATTATCAACCTATCTTTGTACCGGATTTGAATCTCATCCTTATGCTGCTGAACAAACGTATTCCTGTTTCTTACATCTTTAACAAAGTAAAGATCGAACTGGCGTATGTGCTGGTTGTTTCGCTAGTAGTTCTTTTTTTAACCAATAAATTCCGCGCGCTGCTGCCCGAAATGCCATTAACAATTCCGGCATTCATGGGAACAGCCATATCCATTTTACTTTCTTTTAAGCTCAGCCAGTCCTATGATCGCTGGTGGGAAGCGCGAAAAGTGTGGGGAAGCATTGTAAACGATTCGCGCAGCTTTGTGATGCAGCTGCTCACACTGTCCGAAGGAAATGATGAGACGATTAAAAAAATCGCACACCGTCAGATTGCGTGGTGTTATGCGCTTGGACAATCGCTGAGGGGATTGAATGCAACGGAAAACCTGGAAGAGTTTCTTTCTGCAGAAGAAATGAATACACTGCAGCGGCATTCCAATAAACCACTTGCATTGCTTCGCCTGCATGGCAAAGATCTGCAGCAAATGAAAAAGGACAACCAGCTCAATACATTCACTCATTTACAGCTCGATAATACGCTTGTTCGTTTATGCGATGCGCAGGGTAAATCGGAACGTATCAAAAGCACGGTCTTCCCTGTTACGTATCGGAAATTCCTGCATTTTATCATTTACCTGTTTGTGGTAACACTTTCTATTTCATTAAAAGATGTTGCATGGTACTTTGAAATTCCATTGCTGCTGTTGATTTCCGCTGCTTTCTTTTTACTCGAAAAATCAGCCACGCATATGCAGGATCCTTTTAATAATAAACCAAGCGATACTGCAGTAACAGCAATCGCCAGAACCATTGAAATAAATATTAAGGAATTGCTTGAAGAAAAGTCTATTCCAAAACCACTTGCACCAAATGAATTCTATTTATCCTAACTCAAAAACAAAAACAATGAAAACACTCACCAAAGAAATGCAGGATGAAATTACCCCTTCGACCGCTTTAGAGCTATTAAAAAAGGGAAATGAACGTTTTGTAAATAACCTGAAAGTAAACCGCAACCTGTTGCAGCAAGCCAATGAAACATCGGATGGACAACATCCTTTCGCCGTGATCTTAAGCTGCATCGACAGCCGCACCTCCGCGGAGCTGATCTTTGACCAGGGCTTAGGTGATGTATTCAGCGTTCGTATTGCAGGGAATATTCTCAACGAAGATATTCTCGGCAGCATGGAATTCGGATGCAAAGTGGCAGGCGCGAAGATCATTGTTGTGATGGGACATACAAAATGCGGTGCGGTAAAAGGTGCTTGTGATCATGTCGAAATGGGAAATCTTACTTCACTCCTCACGAAGATCAGGCCGGCTGTGGATGATGAAACTACTACAAAAGAAAACCGTACTTCCGGCAATGCTGAATTTGTAGAGAAAGTTGCAGTCATCAATGTGAAACGAACCGTCAAAGCCATAATACAACGCAGCCCGATTTTAAAAGAGATGGTCGAAAAAGGTGAGATCGCAATCCTGGGTGGAACGCACGATATCGCAACCGGACATGTTTCTTTTTATGAAGACACATTTAATTTTAATTCAATACAGGGCAGCAAAGCGATTGGTGCCTGATCAATTTAGCTCATCTGCCAGCAAAAAAAATCCCGAACCTGTTAATGGTCCGGGATTTTTTTCATGTTATTGAATTGTCAGGCCGAGTGTCTCGTCAGAAAAAAAATTAAATCTGAAAGCCAAAAATCAATCTGACGAGATGTATCGAGGCCTAATTAACCTTCGTCAATTTTGCTCCACCGGGAAAAGAAAGATTAATCGGATTTTTTACTTTCTCTTTCAAGAGTGAATATTCCAATACATCGCCCATTTTCTCCACGTAATGGAAGGTAATTCCTTTCAGATAATTCGGATTAATTTCATCCACATCTTTTTTATTCTCAACGCAAAGAATCACTTCCTTAATTCCTGCGCGTTTTGCTGCAAGAATTTTTTCGCGGATTCCTCCTACTGCCAATACTCTTCCGCGTAACGTAATTTCACCGGTCATCGCAAGATTCTTTTTCACCTTGCGCTGTGTAAATGCAGAAGCAAGCGCGGTTAACATTGCAATACCTGCAGAAGGACCATCTTTCGGTGTGGCACCTTCCGGAACGTGTACGTGCACATTGTAATGATCGAACAGCTCCGGGTTTAACCCGAGCACATCGCTGTGTCCGCGTAAATATTCTAATGCAATTACTGCAGACTCTTTCATTACATCACCTAAATTTCCGGTGAGCGTTAGTTTCCCTTTTCCCCGGCTGATGCTGGTTTCGATGAATAAAATATCGCCACCGACTTGTGTCCATGCAAGACCTGTTACAACTCCTGCAACATCATTTCCCTGGTAACGGTCTTTTCCGTGCGCCGGTCCGAGAATTTTTTGAAGATCTTCAACAGTCGGCTTCGCTTTATATTTTTTTCCCATCGCGATATTCTTCGCGGCGTAACGCACAACTTTACCGATCTTCTTCTCAATGTTACGCACACCTGATTCGCGGGTGTAATTCTCGATGATAAATTCCAGCACATCATCAGTGATCGTGAGCTGCGTTTTTTTCACACCATGATCTTCGAGCTGCTTCGGAATCAAATGTCTTCTTGCGATTTCTAATTTCTCTTCCGTAGTATATCCTGAAACTTCGATAATTTCCAAACGATCACGCAACGCAGGCTGAATAGAACCGAGTGAATTCGCAGTCGCAATGAACAACACTTTCGAAAGATCGTAATCATGCTCCACGAAATTATCGTAAAACGTTCCGTTTTGTTCCGGATCTAAAACTTCCAGCAACGCAGAAGACGGATCGCCGTGCCAGTCATTTCCTACTTTATCAATTTCATCGAGGATAAAAACCGGATTTGATGTGCCGGCCTTTTTTATGTTTTGTAAAATTCGTCCCGGCATCGCACCGATATAAGTTTTGCGGTGACCACGAACTTCAGATTCATCTTTTAATCCGCCAAGCGACATGCGCACATATTTTCTTCCAAGCGCTTCTGCAACCGATTTTCCCAATGAAGTTTTACCAACGCCGGGAGGTCCGTACAAACAAAGGATCGGTGCTTTCATATCGCCTTTTAATTTCAAAACGGCGAGATGCTCCAGAATTCTTTCCTTCACTTTTTCCAAACCGAAATGATCGCGGTCGAGAATTTTTTGTGCTTTGTTTAAATCAAAAAGATCTTCTGAATATTCATTCCACGGAAGATCAAGAAGCAATTCAAGATAATTCGTTTGCACAGAATGTTCCGCCGCATTCGGATTCATTCGCTCGAGCTTGGCCATGTCTTTGGCAAATGCAGCCGCTACTTCTTTGCTCCATTTTTTTGTTTTCGCGCGCTCTTTCATTTCACCCACTTCCTGCTCATTCGGATTACCACCCAATTCTTCCTGGATGGTTTTCATTTGCTGATGCAGGAAATATTCGCGCTGCTGCTTGTCAATATCAACTTTTACTTTCGACTGAATTTGATTTTTCAGCTCGAGCATTTGAAATTCTTTCGAGAGTAAAGTCAGCACACGAATCGCTCGCTCTTTTACATCGGCAAGCTCAAGGATGGATTGTTTCTCTCCTACTTCCGCATTCATATTGGAAGAAATAAAATTGAGCAGGAAAGAATTGCTTTCAATATTTTTAATAGCAATCTGTGCTTCGGTCGGAACCTGCGGATTATTCTGAATAATTTTCAGCGCAGTATCTTTTACGGAAGCGATAATTGCTTTGAATTCCTGGTCGCCTTTTTTAGGATGCGTATCGATGAAAGCCGTTACGTTTGCTTTCACATACGGATCGTGCTGTACTTCTTCACCTAAAATAAAACGGCGTTTGCCTTGCAGGATAACAGTTGTATTTCCATCCGGCATGCGCAACATTTTGATAATGAACGCAACAGTTCCGACCGCATTCAGATCTGCCATTTGCGGATCTTCAATTGTATCGTTCTTTTGAGCAACTACGCCGATGGTTTTATTTCCTTTGTAAGCTTCGCGAATCAGCTTGATCGATTTATCGCGTCCGACAGTAATTGGAATAACAACGCCGGGAAACAAAACAGTATTCCTTAATGGAAGAATCGGAAGAACGGGAGGCAAATCCTCTTTATTCATTTGTTCTTCATCTTCTGAACTCATCAGGGGAATAAACTCTGTTTCCTCATCGGAAATATTACTCATTTCAAAACTTTCGAAGAGATTATTTCTGCTCATAGTAGGTCAATTTGTCAGTACCGCAAAACAGCGGCTTGTTATCACACCTTCATCAAATGCTGCACGGCTCTGAAACGCTATGCGGGGTGGATTTCTGGTTAATATGCGGCAATGAACGTGCCATCCGGAACAGCGGAGGAAAACGCTGACTTATTGGCAAAATCCATTGCGGTTGGGTTATTTTCTTTGCTTTTCAGTTTTTTTAAATATGGCCTTCAGCATGCCAATTTCTTTTGTTTCAAGCTTTTTATTCCGCCTGTCATATACGCGCTGAATTGTTTCAACGGCTTTATCAAGCTGGTTCTCCAAAAATCCTTCGCTACCACCCCATGCAAAGTCAGGGATAAATTTAGGAGGAAATCCACCACCGAAAATATTAGCAGATATTCCCACCACAGTTCCGGTATTAAACATGGTATTTATTCCACACTTTGAATGATCGCCCATGATGATTCCGTGGAATTGCAGCCCTGTATTTTCATTGCCTCCAATTGCATAATTCCACACAGAAACTTCACCGTAATTATTTTTCAGGTTCGAACAATTTGTATCCGCTCCCATATTACACCATTCTCCAATCACCGAATTGCCGATAAACCCATCATGCGCTTTATTCGAATTTGCGAAAAATACAGAATTCGAAACTTCACCACCGACTTTGCATCCCGGACCAATCGTTGTGTCGCCGTAAATTTTTGCGCCCATTTTTATCGTCGCCCCCGCACCAATTGCAAGCGGACCACGAAGCAATGCACCTTCCATTATTTCAGCGCCGTCACCAAGATAGATGGGGCCTTTTGTTGTATTAAAAGTCACCGCCTCCGCAATGCAATTCTTGCCAACAAAAACCGGGTGCATCCCGATGATATTATTTGTTGAGCTTAATTGTGCGCTTTCACTTGCTTTTATCAATTCAAAATCTTCAACGATTGCTTCACCGTTATGCCTGAAAATATCACTGATCCGCTGCAGCACGATCACGGAAGTATGCGTGTCTTTCACAGAAAAATCGCCATTCAGATGATCTTTGACATTCAAAGAAACAGGGGCAATGCTGTTGCCGACATTTACTGCAATAAGCAATTCGCCTTTGATGAGCGCTTCATCCGGTTGCAAAGAAAGCACTTCAAAAGCCAGTTCACCATTCGGAACGACACGACTATTTATCCACAGCTGATTTTTCGTTGCGTCAGGAACAAAAGGAAATGCAAACTCCGCGAGATAATCGGAAGTCCAGGTGGTGCTTTCTGATTTCAGTCGCTGTTCCCATTTTTCGCGAATGGTAAAAATGCCAATGCGAAAATCGGCAACCGGTTTCGTCCACGCTAACGGAAGAAACTGTTCGCGCGTATCATCATCAAATAAAACTAAGCGATAAGCTGACATAGGAAAAAAATGTACCTGCCTGCTGCAGCACGGGTCTGCGCGGCGGCAGGCAGGCGATTTACGATGTTTGAATACTATTTCAAGATATACAAAGTTGAACAAAAAAAGTCCCCCCGTGCAAAACGGAGGGACTTAATATGTTAATCCGCCGAAGCGAAGAAATTACTTTTTCTTTTCGTAACGTGTACGGAACTTGTCGATACGACCTGCTGTATCCACGAGCTTCATTTTGCCTGTGTAATAAGGGTGGGAAGTATTTGAAATCTCCATTTTAACCAATGGATATTCGTTTCCATCTTCATGCTTGATGGTTTCTTTTGTATCTGCGCAAGACTTTGTGATAAAAGTGATGTCGTTTGACATATCCTTAAACACTACAAGGCGATAATTTTCCGGGTGAATTCCTTTTTTCATGATTTTATGTTCTAAGCCGTATCTCGTACGGGAGCGCAAAGATAATAAGGTTATTTAGATATGCAAAAAAAAGGTGATTGGTAAGGAAAAGGTGATTAGTGATTGGTTGTAGGTAATTCGTCTTTTTAAATCATTGGGTAGGTTTCGCAAACCTGCCTAATGATTTAAAAAATCATTAGGTACGTTTCTTAAACGTACCTAATGATAAAAAAGAGAGTTTCGCAAACCTGCCTAATGATAAAAAAACAGCTTATTGCCTGATAATCTTTTGGGTGGAAATACCAGAACCGGTGCTTATACTTACAAAGTAGACACCATAAGGCAATTCACTCAAATTCAATGTTGTATACAAATTCATTACATTGCTTTTGGTTTCGGTATAAACGGTTTCACCAAGCAAATTTGTAAGTGAAATCTGTGCCACTGCCGGATTTGAAAAAGTCTGCGAAATCGTCACAGTTTCGTTTGCCGGATTTGGAAAAACAGAAAAATTTCCACCGCCTGACTGGTCATAAATACCAACCGAATTCTGGATATTGAAAAGGGTTCCCACTGTACAACCGCTCGCATCTGTTACTGTGAAAGAATACGTTCCCGGATCCAAACCCGTTTCTGTAACACCTGTATTGCCCGAAGGAAACCAGCTGTACGTATAAGGTGGAGTTCCGCCCGACGGATTAGCCGTTGCAGATCCATTCGGACAATTAGAACAGGTTGCCGGCACAGTGGAATAACCTGCAATTACCTGCGTTGGCTGTGTAATCGTAAAGGAATGGCTTGATGTACAGCCATTATCATCCACAATATTTACGGAATAAGGTCCTGCACAAAGTCCGGTCACCGTCTGCGTAGTTTGTCCGCCCGGGCCCCATAAATACGTGAACGGAGAATTACCGGTCGGAACCGCAGTGGCCGTTCCATTGCATGCGTTGTAACAAGTAACCGGTGTTGAATTTACTGACACTGAACATTGTGCATTGATTAAAAATGGCGTAAAGCCGGATAAAGCAAGGAGTAGCACTTTTTTCACAGGGAGGAGTTTTGGGTTAATAAAAAAAATCAAGATTCAATAAAACAGATCCGGGCAATTTTTCGGGAATTTCTTCGTCTTAGCAGCGAACCCTATCTTTGCCTGAATGCGGTATTTTATTTTCTTAGTCGTTATACTCATTGCAAGCCAAACAGGTTGCAGAAAAGATCCATTGGATGAAGATCCTTCCGCGATGCTGGAATTTTCTACCGATACCATCGTCTTCGATACAGTTTTTACAACAATTGGTTCTGCTACACGCCAGTTTAAAGTGTATAACCGTGGAAGAAAGGCAGTTAATATAACTTCGATCAAACTCGCAAACGGAAACAGTTCCAATTTTCATATTAATGTAGATGGCGTTCCTACCATCAGCACCGGCGGAATTATTATTCGCGGCGAAGACAGCATGTACGTTTTCGTAGATGTGCAGGTTGATCCGAATAACAGCAACTCGCCTTTAATGATTGAAGATTCCATTCAATTTGAAACGAATGGAAATCGCCAGCACGTGGTTTTAAATGCGGTCGGGCAAGATGCTTATTTTCATTACAACACGTATTTGAATTGCAATGAAACATGGACGAATGATAAGCCGCATGTCATTTATGGATTTGCTGTTATTCCGCAAGGTTGCCTGCTTACGATGTTGCCGGGCACCCGTGTTTATCTTCACAAAAACGGAATTCTCGCTGCCGATTCCAGCTCTACATTAAGAGTGCTTGGTGCTGCAGGAAATCCTGTTACATTCCAGGGCGATCGTTTAGAATCGGAATATGCCGATGAGCCGGGCCAATGGAATTACATCTGGCTTTCGACGCAGAGTGTAAATAATGTCATCGACTGGGCGGTAATTAAAAACGGGAATGTCGGTGTGCTTTGCGATAGTACGGTTGCATCATCTCCGAATCCGGCCTTGAAAATTACAAACACCCGCATTTTTAATATGGCGCTTGCCGGACTTTACGGACGTACCACCTGGATCGATGGCGATAATGTGGCCATTTCAGATTGCGCAGATTATTGTGTTGCGATCGCTTACGGCGGCCGGTGTACATTCCGTCATTGCAGCTTTGGTAATTATTGGGACATCAGCTCCAGAACAAATCCTGTTTTACTTTTGAATAATTGGTATGAAATAACAGATGGCGTAAATAATTACCGTGATCTCACGCAGGCCAATTTTTACAATTGCATTATTTATGGTCCGCTTGAAAATGAATTGGCATTAGATTCAAATGTAAATGCACCGGGACCAATTCAGTTCAATTACCTTTTCAAAAATTGCCTGATCAAAACCAATATCAATACATCAAGCACCGCGCATTTTCAAAATTGCAGGATCAACCAGGAACCCATTTTCCACGATCCACGAAATAATGATTTAAACATCAGCATTACTTCAGCTGCAAAAGATTTCGGTGATTTAGTAATCGGAGGATTAGTTGCAAGAGATCTTAATAATAATGACAGAATGAGTGATACAGCGCCGGATAGTGGTGCGTATGAGTATCAACCTTAGGGTAACTGTTGGTGGTAGGTGGTAAAAAAGGTTGGTGGTAATTTGATTACAACCATTTTGTTATAACGACAACAACGAGGTTTTTCCCACCAACTTTTCCCGAACCACCAACCACCAACTTTTTTTTCGACCACCAACGACCAACGTTTTTCAATAAAAGCTCGCAATTGCTTTTAATTCCTCTGCTTTTAATATCCTGATCTTTCTTCCTTGCGTTTCAATGTATTTATGCCTTTTGAATTCCTGCAATACACGAACAACAGATTCTTTAACTGAGCCTACATAGCTGGCAAGATCAGGGCGCGATAAATTTATCTCCCCTCCTTTTCCTTTCACTTTATACTTTTCTCTTAATACCAGCAATCCTAAAGCTACCCTTGATTTTACAGGGTATTGCGCGAAGACAGAAATATTATTTACCCAAACAGAAAATTCATGGCTGAGTGAAATAAGTAACTTTTGAGAAAGCGCAGGTGACTTGGATAAGAATTTCACAAAAAACGCAGCAGGAATAAAATCATACGAGCACTCCTCCAAAGCTGAAGCAGTTACAGGATGCGTCTCATCACAAAGTAATGGCCGATAACCAAAAATCTCCCCTTGCGTGTAGATATACATGATCTGCTTCCGGCCATCCTGGTTTGTCTGGTAAATTTTCACTTTCCCTTTTTTCAAAATGTAAACGCCTTTCGGAATTGTGCCTTCACGGTAAATTATTTTCCCTGCTTTAATTTTTCGTTTTATAATGCTCTTATCCAGTTCAGGTTTATCCACTGCAGGAATGCTTTCGAAAACATTCGTGTTTGCAAAATAAAATTTAGTCAGTTCAAATCCCATATATCATAAATGTAAGTTAATTGAAAACCGGAAAGAGTGACAAAAGTCACCGTTATTCTTAAACCCGCATTTTACTTTTACCTGCAATGCTTTTCTATTGCATTAAAATTAACAGCAATTCCGAAATTAAAATAAACGGATATGGCAATACTTCTGAGCGACCAGGTCTTAGCATACATAGACGAAGCCCTTGACATCGATGATCTTGAAACAATGGGTGATTTTATCAATTCACTTATCAAAGTTGAAGATATACATGACCGGCAATTAGCTAATGTGCTGCGACACCTGCACGATGATCTTTCAGAGGCCTTTCAAACAGAAAAGGATCGTATGCGCCGATTCCGTTTAAAATTTGCGCTTGAACATTTTGAAGCTGATTTTGCCGACTTTCTTATTGCTAAAGAGACCGGCTCGTTTTTATCAGGATTAAAGGCTTAACTCACTTTCACTATTAACTGTACCTGTTTCTTATGATCGATTATTATTTTGAAAAACAATTGATGCCGGAGGAAAATGCCGAACATTATCTCTTGTTCGCAGTTATTGATGATAAGTATTACTGGAAGGTGGAAGGTGCAATGAATGCAAAGCTTCAATCTGTAAGAATAGAAAATCTTATCTCCGGATTTAATTCAGAAGAGATTGGAGAAAATTATAAGCGGTTGAATAAGATCGATATTATTGACCTGAGAAATAAATTAGGCTCCTTTGCATACTTTATCGAACGTTCTGTAAATGGATTTAAAAGCTATATGATGTGGATAACGCCTGATCCGAATACTACAGAAATTCCCTGGAATATAGCTCTGAATTGACAAAAGTCACCGTTTATGTTTTCAATGTAAAATACCTTTATACCGGTGTTTGGTTTACTGGTTTGGAGACCTTTATCCTTGTGTGAGATAAGGGTCTCCTTTTTAAAAACGTTTAATCTATGGAAATTCTTAAGCTTTATTTGTCGGTCATCGCCATTATATTCGCCATCACCATTCCCGCATTTGGGATATTATTGAAGTTGATAAAGGTGAGATCAAATCCAAAAAGCGTAAAGAAAAGATCACGATCAAATGAGGAATGAATGACTGCAACATAAATGCAGCATTACATTGTCAAACATTCCCTGCTAAATCCCTGGCCGTATTCCGCACCTTTTATGATGTGCGCATTCTTCTTCCCATTGCTTATTTATATCGTCCACTGAACCGCGAAGAAATTTATAAATTTGCACCATATGAAGCGGTTGGTGTTTACGAAATATTCTTCGGCAATTACTCCACCCTTAAATCTGCGGAACATTATATTTGGGTATAATTTATTTGTATTTGCTGTCAATCAATATTTCCATAAGTCGATTTGTAATTTGTAGTGTCATTTTATCACCATCTAAATCATACTGATGAGCATCTTTATTCTATTTTCAGCTCTTATTTCGCTCGCAGCAATCTTTTCCTACATCAACGTAAGATGGCTTCGCTTTCCTTCGGGAATTGCACTGATGATGATGAGCGCGATCCTTTCCATTGGATTGATTTTGATCGGTGGTAACACGCCTCATTTTACGGAGTATGTCAAAGAAAAGCTCGGGGCAATAGATTTTTCCGAATTTATTCTCGGCATCTTATTAAGCTTTCTTTTATTCGCAGGATCATTACACGTAAGCTATAGCCGGTTAAAGAATTCTGCACTAAGCATTATTACCTTCTCGACCGTAGGTGTCATGATTTCTACTTTTCTTGTCGGAGCCGGAAGCTACTTTTTATTTAAGGTTTTCGGAATAGATGTTCCTTTCATTTATTGCCTGCTCTTCGGTTCATTAATTTCACCCACTGATCCGATTGCAGTACTTGGTATTCTTAAAAAAGCAGGAATATCAAAATCAATTGAGATTAAAATTACAGGCGAATCACTTTTTAATGATGGCGTCGGTGTAGTTGTTTTTGCAACCATCATGCAGATCATTTTACAGGGAAGCGAAAATGCGTCTGTCGGATCTGTACTAACATTATTTGCCCGTGAAGCGGTCGGAGGAATTATTGCAGGATTGATTATAGGTTATATCGGTTACAGGGTAATGAAATCAATTGATCATTTTCAAACAGAAATATTGATCTCGCTTGCAATGGTTATGGGTGGTTATAGTCTCTGCCATTATTTTCATGTATCAGGTCCGTTAGCAATGGTAGTAGCCGGAATCTTTACAGGTTATAAAGGTTTGCCGGAAGCAATGTCTGATACCACCCGCGATTATCTTGAAAAATTCTGGCAGGTAACAGATGATATTTTGAATTCCATTTTATTCATGCTGATCGGTTTTGAGCTCTTAACAATAACATTTCACTTTTCGTACATTCTCATTGGCTTAATCATAGCAATCAGCCTCGTTTTCTTTCGTTACCTGTCCTTATGGATTCCTGCAAAATTATTCCGGTTTAAAAATTCATTGGAGAATAAAACGCTTGAAATTATGGCATGGGGCGGATTGCGCGGTGGAATTTCAATTGCGCTTGCTTTATCCATGCCCGCAGGCGTTATTAAAGATGCGCTGGTCCTTATCACCTACACGGTTGTATTGTTCTCCATTCTTGTGCAGGGAATGACAATGGAAAAACTTGTGAGGCGTTTACAGAAAACTAAATAAACATTCTAATTGTATTTGCATCTTTATGAAAGCATTTGGCTCAATTATCGCTCTGCTATTTATAATTAATGTGCGCTATTAATACTGTTGAAAAAAACGGGTTTTACTAACTAAATTTTATGGAAAAAAAGGATAAATTAAATATTATAAAAAAGATAAAGCTGCGAACGATCCAACAGGAAGATTATTCGCAGATAATAGCATTACAGCTAAGCTGCTTCCCGGGAATGGTTCCCTGGTCTGAATCCCAGTTTAATAACCTGCTTACCATTTTCCCCGAAGGACAAATCTGCATTCAATACGGTAAAAAAATAATAGCTTCCTCTTCAAGCCTTGTAATAAACTTTGAAAATTATTCGGAAACTTCATCATGGAATGAGCTAACAGACAACGGCAATATCACTAATCATGATAAGTATGGTGATAGCTTGTATGGCATGGAGATCATGGTATCGCCCGAATTCCAGGGAATGAAATTATCAAGAAGGCTCTATGATGCGAGAAAAGAGCTTGCAAAAAAGCTGAACTTAAAAAGAATTACTGTCGGCGGCAGATTACCAAACTTTCATAAGCATGCCGAAACATTAACGATAGAAGAATATGTTGAAAAAGTAATTCACAGAAGTGTTTATGACCCGGTTTTAACAGCGCAGTTATCTAACGGATTTTCTCTCAGGAGGATTTTACCAGATTATTTACCGAAAGATGTAGAATCCAAAGGATATGCAACTTTATTGGAATGGACCAATTACAATTATGAAGTTAAACGGAAGGATGGAAAAGTAACATCACCTTATGTTCGTGTTAGCGCTGTGCAATACCAGATGAGGGCTATTGCAAATTTTGAAGAATTTGAAAAGCATTGCGAGTATTTTGTAGACACAGCTTCTGATTATCGAAGTGATTTTGTTGTTTTTCCTGAAATGCTTACACTTCAGCTATTGACATTTTTGCCTAAAAAAAATCCCGGTGAAGCAGTGCGGCAGCTTACTGAATATACGCCGCAGTATGAAAGCCTTTTTACACGCCTTGCAATTAAATACAACATCAACATTATCGCAGGTTCCCATCTCACGATCGAAAACGATAACTTATACAATATTTCTTATCTCTTCCGCAGAGATGGAACTATGGACAAACAATATAAAATCCATATTACACCGCACGAAAAAAAATGGTGGGGCGTGCAGAGTGGAGATAAGATAAAAGTTTTTAATACCGATAAAGGCAAGATTGCAATCCTGATCTGTTATGATTCTGAGTTCCCTGAATTAGCACGCATCGCTACTGATAAAGGCGCTAAAATAATTTTCGTGCCGTTTAATACAGATGACCGCAGAGCTTATTTAAGAGTAAGATATTGTTCGCAGGCGCGCGCAATTGAAAACCAGGTCTACGTGATCATAACGGGTTGTGTAGGTAATCTGCCCGAAGTAGCTAATCTTGATGTTCATTTTTCTCAATCGGCAATCTTCACTCCTTCCGATGTAGAATTTCATAGAGAAGCCATTGCATCCGAAGCAACACCGAATACCGAAACACTGATCTACCAGGATTTGGATTTGAACATGTTGAAGCGTAATCGTGATATGGGTTCGGTACAAACATGGAAAGACAGAAGCCAGGGCTTTTATAAAATTACGTATGAAGAGGATGGAAAATCCTATACGATTTGACCTGGATTCAATTTGAAAGCTTACTTACAGCGGAGAAACCTTTTAAGGCTAGAAACAAATGAGCTCAAAAGATCTGGCAACCCATATTAAACAATTTCTGACAATCCGCTTTAGTCTTCATAAAGACAAAGAGGATGAAGTGGCTATTGTTGAGTCAATAAAACGCGGAATAGAATTTCGTGGAATTAATGTATGGGTTCTTGTCTTCGCAATTTTTCTTGCCTCTATCGGTCTCAATGTAAATTCCACAGCAGTAATCATCGGCGCAATGCTGATCTCGCCTTTGATGGGACCGATCATGGGCGTCGGTCTCGGACTTGGAATTTTTGATTTTGAGCTTGTCAAGTCCGCTGCAAAGAATCTTGCGATCATGGTTTCAATCAGCCTGATCACTTCGACGCTTTATTTTTTATTGAGTCCAATAAGCGCCGCTCAGTCAGAATTGCTTGCACGAACGCATCCAACCATCTGGGATGTTTTAATTGCAACATTTGGCGGTTTGGCAGGAATTGTTGCCGGCTCTTCCAAAGAAAAGGGAACCGTGATACCCGGCGTTGCAATTGCTACCGCGCTGATGCCGCCGCTTTGTACAGCAGGGTATGGCATTGCAAATGGTGATCTTTATTTTTTCCTCGGTGCCTTTTATTTGTTTTGCATCAATGCAGTTTTTATCAGCGTAACTACTTTTGTTGTTGTCAGGCTGCTTAAATTTTCAAAGCGCACGTTTCTTGATAAGGAAAAGGAATTAAGGATCAAGAGAATTATTACCACCATTGTTCTCATCACCATAATTCCAAGCATTGTTATCGCCTATTTTACCGTACAGAAAATCGTGTTCGAACAACGTGCAGCAGAATATATTAAAAACGAATTTCAATTCAATAAAACGCTTATACTCTCACAACGGGTTGACTACGAAAACAACCGTATTGATCTTGTATTGATAGGTGATAATATTCCCGCTGATACAATTGATTACAAAAAATCAAAAGCGTTGGAATATAAAATCAATAACGCAACTGTACATATTACACAAGGCATAAATGATACAGCTGATATTGATGTCGATGCGTTGAAATCAGGAATCGTGCAGGAAGTTTATTCCTATAACAACAAGGTGCTGGATGAAAAAGATAAAATAATTTTAGGACTACAGAATAAGCTTTCAGATTATAAAAAGCATATTCTCCCGGTGAAAACGATTGCAGGTGAATTAAAAACGCTGAATGAAAATGTGTTGTCTTTAAGTATCCAGAATATTGTTTTTTACAATGTTGTCGCTAATAATTCTGATACGGTCACGACAGCTTTTGTAAAATTCAGTAAAAAGCCTGTTGCATCAGAAGCAAAAAAACTGGAAAGCTGGCTGAAAGTAAGAACGCAGTCCGATACATTGAAATTGGTCATTGAATAATCTTCAGCCATAAATTTTACCAGGGTTGACAAAAGTCACCGAATTAAAAAGTTAGCACGTCTACATTTGTAATACCAAATGACGCAACTCTGGTAATTGGCGATTCCTTCACAATTATCAGAATTTACAACTGTTTAATCCTGCCGAACACTGCTTTCCTGTTCGGCAGGAAACAGTTGTTTTTTAAAAAATTCTCCCCGGATTTTATTTATCAATAACTCTTCTTATGATGATAACTGAAGTAATCAAAAGCAAGCCCGCAATTTATAAATCGTATTCACTTTCTAATTTCAGGCAAATTCCACAGCTGCAAAAATTAAGTGAAGAGGAATTGTTCAGCATGGAAGTTGTTGCAAACGTTCTTCCTTTTAAAGTAAATAGTTATGTGATCAATGAATTAATTGATTGGAATAATATTCCCAATGATCCCATCTTCAGGTTGACCTTTCCGCATAAAGAAATGTTGCATCCCCTGCAATTCGCTGAAATGGAAATGGCAATGCGCAGCAACGCGGACAAGAATCAGATAAAAAATACTGCCAATAGCATTCGCGAACAATTGAATCCGCATCCCGCAGGACAAATCGAACACAATGTTCCCGAGCTCGATGGCGTTAAGCTTCCGGGGCTTCAGCATAAATATCAGCAAACAGTTTTATTTTTTCCTGCGCAAGGCCAGACTTGCCATGCGTATTGTACGTTCTGTTTTCGCTGGCCGCAATTTGTAGGAATGGAAGGAATGAAATTTGCGATGCGTGAAACAGAACAGCTGGTTGAATATGTCAGGCGTCACGAAGAAGTTTCTGATGTGCTCTTCACCGGTGGAGATCCAATGATCATGTCCACAAAAATTTTACGCACGTACATCGAACCTTTATTGAAAGCGAATCTCCCGAATCTGAAAACGATACGTATCGGAACAAAAGCATTAGGTTATTGGCCTTATCGTTTTACAACAGATAATGATGCGGATGACCTGATGCGTTTGTTTGAAGAAGTAAAAGCAAATGGAATACATCTTGCACTGATGGCGCACTTCAGTCATCCCGTTGAACTTTCTACAAGGGCAGTACAGGAAGCAATCGGGAGGATACGCGACACGGGCGTTGAAATCCGAACACAATCTCCCATACTCCGTCACATCAATGATTCTGCCGATGTGTGGGCAGATATGCTGAAAAAACAAGTTGCCCTTGGTTGCATTCCTTATTACATGTTTATTCCACGCGATACAGGCGCGAAAGAATATTTTGAAGTGCCGCTTGTTGAAGCATGGAATGTATTCAGAAAAGCATATCAGCAGGTAAGCGGAATTTGCAGGACAGTTCGCGGACCGAGTATGTCGTGTACACCAGGCAAAGTTCAAATGCTTGGCGTTTCAGAAATCCCAACAGAAAACGGAATGAAGAAAATCATGATACTTCGATTCCTGCAGGGACGGAATCCGGATTGGGCCGCACGTCCGTTTTTCGCGGAGTACGACGAAAAAGCCACCTGGTTTGATGAGCTGCGCCCGGCTTTCGGGCAAAAGAAATTTTTCTTTGAGGAATAGAATCTTCGTTTTAATCATTAGGCAGGTTTACGAAACCTGCCTAATGATTAAAATCACCAATCACTTTTTTTTCGGCGGCGCCGGATTCTTCGCGGGCTGACCAAGTGGATTTGAAGACGGATTCGCGGCTTTGCGGAATAAAAAGCTGAAATCAGATTTATATTTTTCGCCTGTCAATGAATCTTTTCCTGCACCTGCGATATAGGCAAATCCATGACACGTCGTGCACGAAGCAAAGCTCTGATCGTATGTTTCAAGCGTTGTATTTGCAAGTCGTGCAGGCGCGTTTGGAGGCTGTGGTCCGCCGGGCGTATCGGTTGAACCCTTGAACCATTGTGTTCCGACTAATTTGTAATTCGCCCATACTGTTCCTGCAAGTTTCGCCTGGAAGATTTTGTTGAGCGAATCTGTTGTTACAAAAATCGGGAACAAACGAAGCACCTGCGTTCCGAAAACTCCTGTGTCTCTTCCTTCTTCATTCTGCCCGGTAATTCCATAAGCAGCAGCATAAGGTGGCGTATCATTCCAGATTGCCGCTTTTCCTTTTACCGAATCCGGACGTTGATTTATAGGACAACTATAACAAACCGGCTGGTAAAAAGAATAGTTATGCTGCTGATCATGCGCTTCAAGCAAATCGTCAGGCACATTATCCACATGCTCAAACGTGCTCCATATCTCGCGACTGAATGCGTTTGTTTTATGAATGATGTGAAAGCCAACCAAACCAACAGTTGCAACAAACTGCAAAGGTTTTCCGCTCCATGTATAGTTGCTGCTGATAGAAACCTGCGCCTGCTGATGATAATAACGTGTTGTATCATCGCCTTTCGAAGGATCAAGAATGCGCCATGAAGCTTTGATCTCAATTCCGCCCACAGGTCCGCCGGAACTTCCGTATTTACCGGTGTACTTTCCCTGCGGAAGTGTAATTGGTCCGACGTTATTCACATAAAGCATTTGTCCGGCCTGCGTGCGCAAACCATTTTGATTAATATAATTCCATTCATCTTCATTGATGCGTTCTTCATACAAAACGTAATTCAGATTTTTATCAATCAACGTAGAACCATCTGCTTCGAAAAATTGATCAGCAATAAAATCATCAGCAAACTTTGTAGTTTGATAAAGCTGTTTTGCTGCTTTCACATCTCCCGGTTTTAAAACAAGCTTCAGCGTTCCGCCCAGTGGCTGAAAAACTGTATCGGCAAGCGGATACATTTCCCATACACGCAAAGAAGAGGAATTAGTGAGAATGGATGAAGTTGAATCTGCTGAGCCATTCGCATTCGCAGGCCAGTTTAATGCAATAAAAGATTGCCACGAAAACAAATCAAACGGCGGTTGGAACTTCGGAGAGAGCACCGATTTGTAAGCAGTCCCCGGCAACATTGCATTGTCGATCTCATGCGGAATATCCCAACAAAGCGCATCGCCTTTTGTCGTATCAACACAAAAACAATTTTTTGAATTCCGCGGATTCTCACCTTTGATATCAGGTTTACAAGAAGAGTAAATAAATAAAGGCAGAGCGAAGAGAAAGAGGTTACGCATAACGGGGAGTTTGATTTAAGGCAAAGAAAGTAAATATGTCTTTAAATCCAAATAAATGTCGAAAAAAACATAAACAGATAGTGTAAGTCCATGCTTCAACTTGGACTTACACTGGCTGGCATGCTTCAGCTGGAACTTACCAGGACGCTGCGACTTACCTGGACTTACCGCGACTCCCCCGCCCCTACTGAAAACTAGGCCGCCCACTCTTCGAACTATACATCCCCGTATAGATCAGCATAAACTCCAGCGCTCCCCTGCCCTGGCTCGCGGCAGTTAATTTTGAAACATTAATATCATAATTAAACGCCGCACCGATCGGACCAATATCAATTCGTGCATACGCCGACATTGCATCACCCAACCTGTACATTCCACCAATAGAAAATGAACGATCATTCTGATATTTGGTGTAATGCGAACGTTCCTGCAGCTGAAATTTCACTCCTGCGCCCATGTTTATCAATCGCGCAGGTCCTTGTTTTATAACCTGAATTTGCGGAAGCAGCCATGCATTTGAATTTTGTCCCAATGCAATCTGCGCTGCATAATGCAATCCGAATTTCATAAACAATCTGTCGGAGCCACCAAGAAAATTAACCTGCGGACGATTCAAATGACCTGCAGAAATTCCACCATTCATTTTGAAACGTTCATTTCCTACTGCTGTAATTGCAATTCCGGCTGCATAATCACCGTAGATGTAATTATCATTCGGAGCATTGCTTTCGCCTGAGGAAATTGCCGGATCATAAGCCAATCCATCAAATTGCCTGTCCCAGCTTGTTGCACCGAGATTAATGCTGTGCTGGTTAACCCCTGCCTGGAAACCAATAGAAAAAAAAGTTTCGCCGGTTCCGTCAAGCGATTTATTGTAAGATCCTAAAGCAACAACCTGGTTATTCTTCATGCTAGTGCTTCCTGCTTTATCGACATTGACATTTAAACCAACAGCAAAATAATCCGGACTTGATTTACGGCGGTCTCTTCGTTTCAATGGCATATCACCACCGAAGGAATACGTCGTGTACGGTTTTGCGATGCTGCCCCATTGCATGCGGTAATTATTTACAATGCGTAAATCGCCTTTGAAATTTCCGGTTAGCGCCGGGTTTAATGTCAGCGGCGACATTGTGAACATGGAATAATGAGCATCCTGCGCGCTTAGTGTTCCAAGCGTAGCGACAGAAAAAAGTGTGAGGAGAATTCGTTTCATATTTTTCTGTTTATCGCACAAGTGAGACATCGCCTTTTAATGTTTGTGTGGTTCCGTTATAAAAAACAGCATTCACATACCAAACATAAATCCCTGTATTCATATCCTTGCCGCGGAAAGATCCATCCCATCCATCATTGACAGATGAACTTTCAAAAACTTTTTCTCCGAAACGATCAAAGACCATAAATGAAAGTTCTTTAATACCTGCTCCGCGCACAAACAGCACATCATTCGTTGCATCACCATTAGGCGAAAATGCGCCCGGAATAAAAATCGAATAGGCTTCGATCACTTCTACTGTTACAGTATCAGATGCCGTACATCCGAATCCATCTGAATAATTCACAGTGTAAGTTGTCGTAACAGTTGGTGATGCAACAGGATTTTGAGTTGTAGTGCTGCTTAATCCGGTTGGCGGCGACCAGTTGTAACTGCCGCTTCCGCCTGTTGCATTCAGCTGCGTGCTGTTTCCGATTGCAATAGTTACAAATGGACCTGCATCGACAGTCGGAGCTGCGCCTACTGAAACAGCATTCGTCATAACGATCGTATCCGAACCAAAAGCATTTGTTACAATCAGCGTTACATTATAATTTCCTGCAGCGTTGTAGCAAATGTTGGTTGGATTTTGCTGCGTAGAAGTTGATGGTGTTGCACCCGGAAAACTCCATGACCAACCCGTTGGTGTGCCTGTGCTGTTATCTGTAAAATCAATGCAGGTCGATTCGCAGATCGTGTTATCACTAACGCTTAATGCAGCAACCGGACTTGCACATGGCGCAACGGTGACTGTTACAACATCTGTTGCAGTACATCCATTTGCATCGGTAACTGTAAGCGTGTAAGTTGTGGTAGAAGGCGGTGTAACCAATACACTGCTTCCCGATAAATTTCCGGGTTGCCAGTTGTACGTTGTTCCTCCAGAACCAATCAAAGTGGTGGATTGTCCTGTGCAGATCGAAGCATTGTTTCCTGCATCTGCGGGTGGCGGTGGATTGACAACAATGTATCCTGTTTTAGTAAGTGTGCCGCTTCCGTTTGCATTTGTTGCTACGAGTGTTACTGCAAATGTTCCGGCTGCAGGATAACAAATGTTTGTCGGATTTTGTAGTGTAGATGAACCTGTTGTTGCTCCGCTGAAGGTCCAGCTCCAGCTTGTCGGGGAATCCGAACTCAGATCAGTGAAGTCAATACAATCTCCTACGCACAAAGTTGTATCGTTGGCAAAGAATGCAACCTGCGGAGAATTACACGCCTGCACAATTACTGTTACTTGAGCAGAATTTGAACAACCTGCAGCGCTTGTTCCTGTAACTGTATACGTTGTTGTGCTTGCAGGAGAAACAACTACAGATGCACCGGTTAAATTTCCGGGATTCCATGTGTAAGTGGAAGCGCCAGAAGCACTAAGTGTAGAATTCTGCCCCACACAAATTGTAGAAGGTGTTGCAGTAACAATAATATTCGGTGCAGGATTTACTGTGATGACTTGTGTTGCACTTGTGCTTCCACTTGCATTTGTAGCAGTCAATGTGACAGTATAGCTTCCTGCAACGGTCCAATAAACTCCTGTTACATTTTGCGAGGTAGCAGTAGCAGGAGTTCCCGATGGAAATGTCCAGCTCCAGCTTGTTGGATTCCCTGTTGATGCATCTGTGAAATCTATTGAATCACCAATGCAAACAGACGTTGCGCTTGCAGTAAATGCTGCAATTGGTCCGGGACAAGTATTTACAGTGACCGTTACCTGCGCAGTATTTGTACAACCCGCAGCACTTGTTCCGGTTACAGTATAGGTTGTTGTTACCACTGGTGAAACAACGACTGAACTGCCTGATAAATTTCCCGGATTCCAAACATACGTTGAAGCGCCGCCACCGGTTAACGTAGAAGTTTGACCAACACAAATTACAATCGGACTTGCAGTAGCAGTAACTGTTGGTAATGGATTAACAGTTACTGTTACCGTTGCTGTATTCGTACAATTTGCAGCGCTTGTTCCGGTAACAGTATACGTTGTTGTTACAACAGGTGAAACAACAACTGAAGTGCCGGATAAATTTCCCGGATTCCAAACATATGTTGAAGCACCTCCGCCTGTTAGTGTGGAAGATTGTCCGACACAAATTGCAGTTGGGTTTGCTGTTGCAGTAACTGTCGGAGCTGCGTTAACAGTAATGACAACAGTAGCGCTTGTACTTCCATTCGCATTTGTTGCAGTTAATGTAACCGTGTAAGTTCCGGCAGCGGCCCATGTTACTCCTGTTACATTTTGCGATGCTGATGACGGAGGAGTTCCTGAAGGAAATGTCCATGACCAGCTGGTTGGATTTCCTGTTGATGCATCCGTAAAATTGACAGGAGTTCCGACACATACGTTTGTAGCACTTGCAGTGATCGCAGCAACAGGCGTAGGACTTGACGCAACAGAAAGCGTAATGTCATCTACAGCAAACGACGGATCAGTTCCAACTCCATCATCATTATTGATCCACAGAAAACCGATTTTCACATTCGGATTATTATTCGCCGATGCAGGAAGCACTGCTGAAAATGCGGTCCATCTTCCCTGGCTGCCCGGACAATTAACAGGTGTAATAGCAGTATTTGTCAATAGCGCCCATGTTGCTCCGTTGAAATACCAAACAGACGCATCGTCAGTAGGATTCGATCCGTTTTCAATGTAATTGAAGGCAAGTGTGATGGTAGATTGTCCTGTGCAATTAATTGTCGGTGATTCAATACGGCGATTAGTTTGCGGGCAAGTCCAGAAACCACAAAGTCCGCCTGCATCATACGCAGCACCAATATCACCAAGCGAAGTCTGATTCGAACCAAGATGCAAAGTTGCAAGCGTCGCAGTCGGAGCAGCAGCAACACAACCAGATCCGCAAACCGTTGGTGTATGTCCATTCTCCGCGCAGCTCACATACCAGGTATTCGGATCAGCGCCTTCTGGACCTAAGATGGTTTGTGTCCACGCGCCGTTTGCACCGACGTATGTCGTAGCAGGACAATTTGCGGTGCAGCCGTTGTTAAAGTTCTCTGTCCAGAAAACCTGGGCGTGGCTGGTGTTGAAAATAAAAGTGAAGAGCAAGAATAAAAACTCGGAAAGTTTTTTGAGTGTGAGGAAAGTTTGATTCATCCGGGAAGAGGTTTGATCAACATCCAAAATACGGAAAAAATTTGAGCGAGGGAATTGAAATCAGGATTTGAGTTTGTTCATAATACTTTCACGGCTGACTTTTTTCTTTTTATCAAGCGATTTAAGCATTTTAGATAAGCCAAGATCTTCCATTGCTTTTTCAGTTACTGAAGTGGAAGAGACACCAAGCCTTTTCAAAAGCTCTTTCAAGAATTTAAATTCCTTCTGATTTTTCGCCGAAATAATAATGCCTTTCATATTTAGAAAAGTATAAAATTTTACGCATCAATTGCACCAACTACCCCAACCCAATCAAAAACGCCATAACATCAACCCCATCCGCATAATCAGCCGGACCCGTAACCTGCGAATTTCCAAATGCAACCGCCCCTTCAATAATACCTTCCGTGCTGATCACGCATTGAATTTGTTCGCTGTCCACTTTTAATTTATTCCGCAGCAAGTCCAGCGAATTAAATTTTTCATAAAACAAAACTCCCGGAGGCGAAGCAATTCCTGCATCTTCTTTGAGCAAAATAAAATTATTGTCAAGAAGCGGAATCGAGCTCAGCAGGTAAAGTGTTTTATGATAATCGTAATTATTCATGTACTTGTTATTCGCAAGCATTTCGGTGCCCCATTTATAAATCGCTTCGAAGAATGCATTGAAATTGTAATTCTCCGGCACAAAAAGTTTGGTCACATTCCTGCAGCCTAACCCGAAATAGCGGAAAAGATCTTCACCGAATGCTTCCAGCTCTTCTTTTGTTTCACTACCTGTGAGCACCGCCACGCCATTGCGATTCCCGCGAATGATATGCGGATATTTTGCAAAATAATGTTCAAAATACCTTGTTGAATTATTACTACCCGTCGCAATGATCGCGTCCATTCCCTTCAGCTGCCCTTCTGTAAATTCAATCTGTTCCGAAAAGCGCGGCTCGATCTCCAGCAGCAATTCCGAAACCAGTGGTAAAAGAAATTTATCATCCGAAGAAAGCTTACCGCAAAATTTATTCCCCGACAAAAGCACGCAGCGAAAATCATCAAAGCCCACAAGCGGAATATTTCCCGCAAGTATCACCCCGATCTTTTTCGGAGCTTCAATTTCTTTTACCGAATAATTGTCCAGCCATTTATCCAGCACCTCTTTCTCAAGTCCGGCCGCAAGCGTTTGTAACCGGTGACGAATATTAGTTTCCGAATACCATCCATTCCGATGATGTAAATCCGGCAGGAGCAGCTCCATCTTTTTCCCCGCCTCCATTTTTGAATTTGCCTTTAACACTGCTGAAAATGCTTCTCCCAGCTTTACAAATGCGCTTACCCGTTCAGTTAGATTCATTCTAAATTAATTTCCCCGTTTAAGGAAGTTTGTTTTTATTTTAAATTTGCATTCCCCAAAATTACTAAGAAGGGTTAAGCTATGGCAATTAAAATCACAGATGAATGTATCAATTGCGGCGCATGTGAGCCGGAATGTCCGAATAATGCTATTTATGAAGGCGGTTCTGAATGGCGTTTTGCCGATGGTACAACCGTAAAAGGTGTATTTACTTCTAAAAGCGGAATCACTGCTGATGCAGAAGCTGCAAACGAGCCTGTAAGCATGGATCTGTATTACATCGTTTCAGATAAATGCACAGAATGCGTAGGATTCCACGACGAACCGCAATGTGCTGCCGTTTGCCCGGTTGATTGTTGCGTAGACGATGAAAACTGGCGCGAATCAAAAGAAGAATTGCTGGAGAAAAAAGCAGCCCTTCACGGCTAAAAGGAGAAAAATTCCCAAAAAAAATAAATTCCAAATCCCAAATTCCTTAAAGCAGGAGTTTGGGATTTTTCACGCTATAAAGTTTGGGATTCCGAGTTTGAAGTTTGTAATTTTTAACGTTTAAGCCTCTATTGGAATTTGGGATTTTTAACCCTTTGATTTTTTGCTTGTATCTTTATACACTAAAGAATTGCGATCGACGTTTTAATGTCAGCAAACTTCCCATGAAATCCAGGCTCATTTATCTTTTGCTTCTTCTGCCATTCGCCGGTTTCGGAAAGGATAATCCTGTCAATCAAAAACAGTTTGCTGTTTACGAAGATTCGCTTAAAAAAATCGGCCCTTCCATTTTCCGGGGCACCGACCAGGATAAAATTGCTGCGAATACAAAGTTTGCCGAGCTCTTAGAAAAAGCTTTAAGTCTTGAAGGAGCTTTTGATTATCCGTTCGACTCGCTGAAATTTATTGCCAATCTCCGCTCACCGGATAATGCCTTCCGTATTTTTAACTGGGATGTTCCCAAAAATGACGGCACATACACGTATTTCGGATTTATCATGGTGGATGAATCTAAAACAGGAGCGCAGAAAAATCCGAAAACGCAATACAGGATCTATGATCTTGTTGACAAATCTGCCGAGATAAAAAATGCGGAGCTGGCAGTGCTATCACCCGAAAAATGGTTCGGTGCATTGTATTATAAAATTATCATGACGAATGATAAGGATAAAAAATACTACAGCATTTTAGGTTGGGACGGCAATACACGTTACACCTGGAAAAAGATCATCGATGTGATGACGTTTGCAAAAGATGGTAAGCCGATCTTCGGTGAGAAAAATCTTTTTCAGCGTGGAAAGGTAAGTTCAAGACGTGTGATCTTTGAATTCCGTTCTGACCTGATCATGACGCTGAAATATGAAGAAGATAAAAAGCGAATTGTATTCGATCATCTTGCTCCGGAAGTTAGCGGTGCGGAAGGCATGTACCAGTTTTATTCACAGACTTTTTCATACGATTCATTCGACTGGAAAAAAGGCAAATGGCAGATCCAGCTGGATGTGGATGCGCGCAGTGAAAAATCGAAAAAAGACAGTGAATATATCAATCCGAAAGGTGATCAGAAAGTAAATCCGGATGGAACTACAACAACAATTCCTCCCGTTAAAAAGCGCGGATTTTGGTATAGAGTTTTTCACAAGAAAGAAGCTCCCGCACGTCCACAGTGAAAAAAAATGGACGAATTACGAATTACGATGTACGATTTGACAGGGACATTTCTGTTATCGGTAATCCGTAATCTGTAATTCCTCTTCACCGTAATTTCTCAAATTTTAACGAATCACTTTTATGGAATCAGGGCTGCTTGTTAATCGTTCACGACAAGCATAGCGCCACTAACGGCGTTATGTAAAAACGCTAAACCATGAAAAATCTTCGCCCTGTCCTGCCGGCACTACTGCTTGCAGGAATTTTTATTTATTCCTGTTCCGCCGGTGACAGAAAATCTAAACATACAGTTGCAATGGATTCGATTGCAGTGCATTCACCACCTCCTCCCGGTATTGAACAAAAAGAAACGGAAATAGGATTTATGAGCGTCGAGAAAAATAGATCTGAATCGTCGACTGATTTTAAATCAACGCTCAAAGAGCAAACAGAAATAAAAAATGAAGATTACCAGCAGTTTGTTTACATGATGCGTTCCACCGCTGCCCGCAAGACCCGGCTCGACAGCACGCACAGGTTTATCCGCACAGCACAAATGCGTTTCCGCGTGAAAAATGTGGCGTACACTTCCTACAACATCGAAGAGATCGCAGCCAGGTTCGAAGGTTATGTTGCCGACACCAAACTGACAAGCGAACTGCAAAGCAATATAGAAAAACCGGTCAGCGCTGATTCATCATTACAAACCATGCGTTTCGTTGTAACAAACGATATCGTCCTGCGCATTCCTGTAGAAAATCTGGATACAACATTAAAATCACTGGTGAAGTATATCGATTATCTCGATTACAGGAATGTCAATACGAATGATATTACGCTTGAATTGCTTGCGAATAAATTAGCAGCTGTGCGTATTGCAAAATTCAACCAGCGACTTGCCTTCAGCGTGGATAATAAATCAGGCAAGCTCACTGATGTGCAGGGTGCGGAAGAAAGCATGCTCCGACAACAGGAAAATGCCGATAACGCATTGATCGATAATCTGCGCAAAGATGACCAGGTAAAATACAGCACCATAACGCTGCATATTTATCAGCCCGTAACCATTCGCCAGGAACTTATTGCACGCGAGAAAAATATTGATGAATACGAACCCGGCTTAGGAACAAAACTCGGCGAATCACTGGCAAGCGGCTGGCATGGTTTACAAATCATCATTCTCGGAATTGTAACACTCTGGCCGCTCTGGCTAATCGGTGCCGCAATCTTCATTATCGTGCGAAGCTTCCTCAAGAACAATGTGAAGTAGCGGGGGAAGAAATTGGGAAAATGGAAATTGGGAAATTAAGGCAGTAAGTGTCTCTCAATTTCTATTTTCTAATTTCTATTTTCCCAATTTCCTTATTTCCCAATTTCCCCAATCAATGCGGAATCTTGCTAAGAATAGTTTTATCAATATAAAATGTGCCGAACGGAACGAAAGAGGCAATGAGCACTTTCCAGGTGGTGGTTTTAAACTTCCATCGTTGCTCCACACCCACGCTGATTGTGTTGACAATAAAAAGTAAGAATAAAGCACCGTGAATCGGTCCCACTATTTTTGAACCGGAATGATTATCAAAAATATATTTCATAGGCACCGCAATGAATACCAGGAACAGCAAGGAAACACCTTCCAGCATTCCGACAATTCTTAATCTTCCGACTTTTGTTTTGAAAAAGTGCATCATAATGATCTGAGATAAGGCCGGTTTGCAAGCGGAGAAAATGGCCAGGGAATAGCGATTAAAATTATAAGCAGGGCAATGGTGAACCAAACCAGCATTGTTCTGAACTTTTCGCGATCTGTCAATTTGCGTTTAGCCAATGCTGAACCCAAAGTTATCAGAACAATGGCAATAAGCATCAGGATAAGATGAAGCAAACCGAAAAATAAAGCATCCATGGATTGAGATGCTTCTTTAAAATTGCTCCAAAAGTATTTTACAGTCGGACTTTGTGTAAAAAGCGTTATTCCAATTGCCAGCTGAACATGCGCAATAGTTGCAGTAATATGACGAAGCGAATTATCCGTTTTTGAAAATACTCCGTTGGAAAAATAACCTTTGAACGCCCTGTAAATTGCGTAAAGCAGGCTGAACAAAACCAACCACCGCGTTATAGAATGGCAAAATGTGAGCAACTGATACATTCACAGAAAATTAATTCTGTGCGAATGTATAAAAAACATACCAATTGGTATGTTTTTCGGAATTAATTATTGCATGCCTTTTAAATAATGCTTCAGCTCAAGCAAAAACGTGTGGTAACATTCATTATTTCCCTGCAGCTTTCCGAAATTTCTGATTCCCCAATAGCCCGACATTACAAAAAGAGCAACCTGCAAACCATTTACATTTTTACGGATTGAACCTGCCTTCTTTCCATTGGCAATACTTTTTTGAATTGCTTCCTGCCATTGCTTCACCAACTTCGATAATGCCTTGCTGAATTCATTATTCAACGGCGACATTTCCTGTGTAAGATTTCCAGCCGGACAACCATATTTTGCCTGCATGAACGTATTATCCAGGAGCAAATAGTTCATCACACTATAAATGTCTTTCACCGGGTTTTGTGAATTGATCAATGGTTTAACAAACGCATCATACATGGGAGCATGCATCAGCTCGTTAATAACCGCAAGTCCCATTTCATCCTTACTCTTGAAATGATAATAAAATGCTCCTTTAGTTACCCTTGTGGTTGCAATAATATCGTCGATGCTCGTTGCCTGGTAACCATTGACATAAATCAGCTCAAACGCTTTTTGAAGAATGGCGAGACGTGTTGCATTTGCTTTACGCATAAAAAGATACTGATTGGTATTCTTCCTCAAAGTAATGCATTGATTTTTAAATATTCTGAATAATGAAAGGTTATTTTTGCTTCGCGGTTATTTAAAATGAATTAGCAGATGAATATCATAGATAAATTGACAGTGAAGCCTAAAACCCTTTTCTTAATTGACAGCTTAGGCGCATTTGTCACTACATTTTTCTTGTTTGTAATACTGAGAAATTACAATCAATTCATTGGGATGCCGGAAATAATACTGGTTTACCTTTCCTTAATAGCAGCTTGTTTTTGTATCTATTCCACCTCATGTTTTCTTTTCTTAAAACAAAATTGGACACCGTTCATCAGGGGAATCAGTATTGCCAACTTAGCTTATTGCATTTTGACAATAAGTCTGCTGATATTTAATTATCCTCGCCTTACAACGATCGGGATTACATATTTTTTATTGGAAATAGCAATTCTTTTCGGACTTATTTATATCGAGCTTACTGTTGCAACAGCAATTCAAAAAGCAGAGAAAAAACATTCTTAATCAATGTCCATAGAAACGGAGGTTTGGCAAAAGATATGGCCCTGCAGACTTAATTAGTTTATTTACCCAAAATCTCATCTCTATTAAGTAATTTTGAAGAATAGAAAATCAAATCCTTATGCCTACCTCCTCTCTTACCCAAAAAATGCACAATTTCTCAGCCGGCCCCGGAATCCTTCCAACAGAAGTAATGAAACAAGCTTCAGAAGCCTGTATCAACTTCGACAATATGGATCTTTCCCTGCTCGAAATCTCACATCGCAGCAAAAATTTCGAAGCAGTAATGGATGAATCACGCGCGCTGGTGAAAGAACTGCTTGGCATTGGCGATGGCTACCAGGTTTTGTTTTTAGGTGGCGGCGCAAGTCTCCAGTTTGCAATGGTTCCTTACAATTTATTGCGCACTGATGGTTTTGCAGCATATGTAAGCACAGGAGTGTGGGCAGCAAAAGCGATCAAAGAAGCGAAGATCATCGGCAATACAAAAGTGATCGCGTCTTCTGAAGATAAAAAATACGCTTACGTTCCGAAGAATTATGAAATTCCGGCAGATGCAGATTACCTGCACGTCACTTCCAACAATACGATCTACGGAACACAAATGAAATCGTATCCGAAAACTGCAGTTCCAATCGTTTGCGATATGTCATCCGATATTTTCAGCAAACCGGTTGACGGAAATCAGTTCGGATTAATCTATGCAGGCGCACAAAAAAATATGGGTCCTGCAGGTTCAACAATGATCGCGGTGCGTGAAGATCTTCTTGGTAAAACAGGAAGAAAAATGCTTTCCATGCTCGATTACCAGGTGCATATCAAAGGCGGATCAATGTACAACACACCTCCTGTTTTTTCGATTTACGTTTCTATGCTCACACTTCGCTGGATAAAAGAAAACGGCGGATTGACATGGATTGAAAAAATCAATAATGAAAAAGCATCAGCGATGTATGCAGAAATCGATCGCAACAGCATGTTCGAAGGAAGTGTAATTGATAAAGAAGATCGTTCATTCATGAATGCATGTTTCATTTCTGCAAAACCGGAATTAGAACCGGAGTTTGACAAGATGTGGAAAGAAGCTGGGATCTCCGGCATTCGCGGTCACCGTGATGTTGGCGGATATCGTGCTTCACTTTACAATGCGCTTCCACTTGAGAGTGTGAATGCATTGGTGGAAGTAATGCAGGCGTTTGAGAAAAAATTTGCGTAGGAATGTGCTTGGAAATTTATTTAGGATCGCAAAAAAAATTGCCACTCATCAATTGGGATGAAAAGAGCAAAGGATTTCATTTTTATGAAGTATTTGAAAAAAAAGAATTGGAAGTAATTCACCCCATTTTAACCTCCAAATATTATTATTCCGCTGGTTCGCATATGGGATGTTCGTGTGGATTTGCATATGGAGAATGGTCCGCAACTTCTCAAGGTGAATTGCATAATTCAAGAATAAATGACACAACTAACTTTGCGTCTTTTTTAAAATCCCATTTACCGAATAATGAGATAAAATTATTTTGCACATGGTGGAATGATCCCAAAGATCATTATCAAACTAAAATCTTCAACCTTAATTCAATTAACCCGGATGAATTTGAATTTGAAGAAGATGTAATTTTAACCGTCCAGGTTTAACAACTTACTAAAAAAAACAAAAACATATAATGTCCAAAAAAATACTCGCCAACGACGGCATTGACGCAAAAGGAAAAGAGCTGCTCGAAAAAGCCGGATACACTGTTGAAACAAAAAAAGTTCCGCAGGATCAGCTGGTGACTGAAATTAATGCTCAGGAATATATTGCACTAACAGTTCGCTCAGCAACGAAAGTCCGCAAAGACGTGATCGATGCTTGTCCCGGGTTAAAAGTGATTGGTCGCGGCGGTGTGGGAATGGATAATATTGATGTGGATTACGCACGCGGAAAAGGAATCCAGGTGATCAATACGCCTGCAGCTTCTTCGCATTCGGTTGCTGAATTAGTGTTCGCACATTTTTTCGGAATGGTTCGTTTTCTTCATGATTCAAATCGTGAAATGCCGAAGAAAGGCGCAACTGAATTTGACGCGCTCAAGAAAAAATATTCGAAAGGAATTGAGCTCAAAGGAAAAACACTCGGCGTTATCGGCTTTGGTCGCATCGGGCAGGAAGTAGCGAAAATCGGTTTAGGAATCGGCATGAAAGTAGTGGCGCACGATCCGTTTCTTACCGAAGCATTAATTGAAATTGACATTCACGGCGTTTCACCGATCAAAGTGAAAATAGAAACGCTTGCGATGGATAAAGTGTTGGAAGAAGCAGATTTTCTTACGCTGCATGTTCCGGGTGGAAAAGTGATCGGCGCTGATCAATTCGCAATTATGAAAACCGGCGTATATATTGCAAACGCTTCACGCGGCGGAGTGATTGATGAAAACGATTTGATTGCAGCATTAAATTCAGGAAAAGTGGCGCAAGCTGCTCTTGATGTTTTTGTCAATGAGCCCGAACCGATGGCAGCTATTTTAACGCACGAGAAAATTTCTTTAACTCCACACATCGGCGCAGCCACCGACGAAGCACAGGAAAGAATCGGAATCGAATTAGCAGAAAAAATCATTGTAGCACTTGCTGAATAGTGATTAGCCTTTAACTCTGCGAACTAATCACTCCGAACTAATCACTAATTCATGGCACAAGTAATTCCATTCAAAGGCATCCGCCCTACCCGCGATAAAGTTCAGCTGGTAGCCTCGCGTTCCGTGGATAATTATTCTACCGGCGATCTGCATGAAAAATTACGCAGCAACCCGTTTACTTTTCTTCATGTCATCCATCCTGATTTTAACGATGGAAAAAAGACAAAACCCGGCTCGCCCGATCGTTTGAAAAAAGTAAAAGCACAATATGAAGCATTCCGCAAAGAGAAAATATTTACGCAGGATGAAACGCCTTGCTACTATGTTTATCGCCAACAAAAATTAGGAAATACATTTACCGGGATCATCGCATGTACAAGCATTGATGATTACCTGGAAGGAAAAATTAAAATTCACGAGCAGACATTAACTGACCGGGAAAAGAAGCTGATGGAATATCTTGAAGTGTGTGATTTTAATGCCGAGCCCGTTTTGTTTTGTTATCCCGATCAGCAGGGAATTGAAAAGATCACAGAGAAGGCAACTAGCAATCGCGCTGAATACGATTTCACAACCACCGATCGCGTTCATCATATGCTGTGGGTGATTGATGATGCGAAGGAAGTGAAAGAGCTGTCAGCTCATTTTGAAAAAGTTCCTGCTATTTACATTGCTGACGGACATCATCGTTCGGCTTCCTCTACATTGCTGGGACAATCTCGTCGTGCGAAAAATCCGGGTTTTACAAGAGAAGAGCCGTGGAATTATTATCTCGGCGTATTTTTTCCGGAGTCTCAAATGAAAATTTTCGACTTCAATCGCGTTGTAAAAGATCTCAACGGTTTAAGCAATGAAGAATTTCTTGAAGCGCTGAGAAAAGATTTTGAGATCGTTGAGCACGGTGCAACAATTTTCCGCCCTTCACAAAAACACACCTTTTCACTTTACCTCGATGCTAACTGGTATGAATTAATTCTGCACAAAGAATTAAGTCATGATGAAGAACCTGTAGAATCGCTCGATGCTTATTTGCTCACACAGCGTATTCTTTCACCAATCCTCGGTGTTCACGATTTAAAAACGGATTCGAGAATTGGTTTTGTGTCCGGGATAAAAGGTTTTGAAGAATTAAAAAACCAGGTTGATAATTGGAAATTCAAAGCTGCATTCGGTTTATATCCTGTTCAGATGGATGAATTAAAACGCATCGCCGACGCAGGCAACATCATGCCACCCAAAACAACCTGGGTTGAACCAAAAATGAGGTCAGGATTAGTAATTTATTCTCTCTCAGAATAACAATTCAAAGATTCAATAATTGAATCTTTGAATTGTTGAATCTACTTAGTCGACCAACTTATTGTTTACAGCATACATAACCAATTCGGCAGCATTTCTGGCCTGAATTTTTTGCATGATATTATACCTGTGTGCGTCGACTGTCCTTGTGCTGATGAAAAGTGAGTTTGCAATCTCTTTATTACTCATCCCTTTTGCAATAAGCTTAATGATCTCCAATTCTCTTTTTGACAACAAGGAAACGTGCGATGATTCAGGAGATGCTTTTTTCCCTTTTGTTTTGACAAAGCTGTTAATGAGGATATCAGAAACTAATTTGCCACAATACGTTTCGCCGCCGGCAATTTTCTGAATTGCCAATTGTATTTCTTCTTTGTCCGCATCCTTCAGCACATATCCTGATGCGCCGGCCTGGAGCGCACTGTATATGTATTCTTCACTGCTGTGCATCGACAGAATTAATACCTTGACTTCCGGTGCAAGTTCAGATAAATTCTTCGTAAGGCCGACTCCTGTTAAACCGGGCATAGAAATATCCACGATCGCAAGATCAGGGCGCAGCTCAAGTATCTTGGCGAGCGCATCATTGCCATCAGCCGATTCACCTGCAACTTCATAATTTTTCATTTCTGATACGAATGAACGAATGCCATCACGTACAAGGCCGTGATCGTCTGCAATAAATATCCTGATCATTTTCATATAATAAGTTTCGCGTTTAATTCTACTGCAATCCTGCATCCGTTCCCTGGAGATGTAACAATACTGTGCTTTCCTCCAATGATCCGGGATCGTTCATACATGTTATTCAGACCATTTCCTTTCCCGATAAAAGCATACGGTTGTGATTCAAGTATGACAAAACCAATCCCGTTGTCCTCAATCTTCATTTGTAAAATGTCATTCTCAAAATCCAGCACTACCGCTATTTCGGATGCTTCTGAATGTTTCTGAATATTATTGATCGCTTCCTGTAGTATCCTGTAACATGCAATCTCAATGGAAGAATGAAACCGGCGATTACCAATATTTGAATCGAAAGAAACAATCTTGTCCTGGACCGTATCAAGCAGACGTTTTATGACTGCTGCCAGGCCAAAATCATAAAGACTGATCGGAACAAGATCATTCGAAACGCGCCTGACTTCACCGATCGTCGTTTTCACAATATTGCTTACATCATTTATTCCTTTGATAAATGCGTCATTTGATCCATCGAGCTTTTGACTCAGGTTATCCAGCTTCATTTTTATTGCAGTCATTAATTGTCCGATCCCGTCATGAAGATCACGAGATAAGCGCCTGCGTTCTTCTTCCTGGCCCTCCATCAGAGAAATGGTTCGGATCTTTTGTTCCTTTTTTTCCTGCAGCCGATGAAGGCGTATCATCGCATTCAACTGGCGCTCGTGATATCTTTGTTCTGTAATGTCAAGCGCTGTTCCCAGCACCTGCCTGAGCACACCTTTATCCGAGCGGCCAAATGACACTCCGCGGAATTCAATTATCCTGTATTCACCAAGTTTATTCCTGATCCTGAAAGCAACCTGGTACACTTCATCGCTTGAATAATTATCCTGTTCGAAAGCAAGAAGCATCAGCCGGCGATCAGAAGGATGGATCAGGTCAATAAATTCTTCCTGGGAAAAAGCGAAAAGATCTTCCGGCAAATAGCCAAGAATGCTTGTGAGCTTGTTATTGAAAAACGTGAATCGCCGTTCTGATAGATCGTAAACACAAACAATAAGCGGCACAGTATTATTTACTGCATCAATGAATCGCTGATGTTCATAGATCTCGCGTTCTGCATTTTTCTCATCAATGATATTCCTGCCGGTCGATACAAAATGTGTGATCTCTCCATTTGAATTACGTAATGGTGTTATCGTTTTATGCTCATAATAAAGCGCATTGTCCTTGCGTAAATTAATAAACTCCGCACTGAATATTTCACCGGCATTGATTCTATTCCACATCTTTTTATAAAACTGGCGATTCTGTTTGCCCGATTTCAAAATAGATGTTGGTTTACCGATCACATCCTCTACCGTATAACCGTAACCTTTGAGGAAGGCCGGGTTCACATATTCAATTTTACCTTTTGGATCTGTGATGATTACCACCTCATTGATTTGTTCGATCACCATTGAAAGTTTCATGAGCTGCTGTTGCGTCCTGGTAAGATCACCAACATCGACCAGGCACACTCTTGCACTTACGGAACCTCCGGTTTCTGAATATAAACTGAAGTAACCAACAACCGTTAATTCTTCCCCATGCTTTGTACGTGCTGAATGCGTCTTTCCTTCTTTTATCTTATCAGGTACTCTGTCGGTAAGCATTTTTCTTACCTCTTCCTTTTCTTCGTCAGCGATGAGGTCAGTAAGCCTTAATATATTGATCATCTCCGCAGCAGCATATCCAAAAAGTTCAGCGGCACGGGAATTACAGTAAGTAATGATCTCCCGGCAATTCACTTCGAAAATAGGTACCGGAAGAAAGTTGGTCATTTCCCTGTACTTTCTTTCATTTTCCACCAGTGCCTTTTCTGTATTTTTCCTTATTGTAACATCGCGGATAATATATTGGAGGGCCAGCTTTTTCTTGAACAGAATAATAGTTACACTGATCTCTACAAAGATCAGCGATCCGTTTTTTTTATGGTGGATCGCTTCAAACGCTCTGAAGCCACCATCGCTTTCCAACATTTCAAAACCCTCGTCAGCATCTTTTTTATGAAAAAAAAGATCATTCGTCCGGAGCGCAAGAAATTCATCAGCAGTAAAACCGTACAAGACGCATGCTGAAATATTTATTTTTTTAATAGATCCATTTGCAGGATTTACGATCAGGATAGCGTCGTGCGAATTTTCGAATAGCTCTCTGAAATCTTTTTCCGACTGGGCCTGTGCCTGGCTTTGCAGTCGTCCCAGTTCGATTTCTTCCGTTAAAGCTTTGTTGGCACGAACTAGTTCATCCGTGCGCTGCTGAATTTTTTTTTCCAGCTCTTGATTTGTTTTCTGAAGTGTATCATGCATGGCCTTGATCCGCTTTTCGGATTCATGCCTCAACAACACCAGCTCAATATTGATTTCCAGCTCGCGGTTGCTAAAAGGTTTTAGAATGTAAGCATGAGCATTTACATTTTTTACACGGCTTAAAAGATCATGAGAAAAATGCGCGGTTAGAAAAATAACAGGCAAATCATAATCTTTTCGAATGAGTTCTGCAATTTCAATACCATCGAGATCACCGCCTAAATTAATATCCATCAGCACGAGCTCCACTTCCTTTTCTTTCAAAACCGCAACAACGTTTTCCACGCTGCTGCAAATCTGCACAACATGATAGCCGATCTTTTTCAGAACAAACGACGTGTTCAATGATATCACACGTTCATCTTCAACAATTAATATTTTTCTTCCCAAATCCATACAGCTGAATCTTATATATTTTGGAATAAAAGGTTGTCTTCAAACCAGGTTGTCCCGAGTTTAATTGTGGATTCGTCGTTCATCCTTGCAGCGATCACCTCAGGCAGGCTCATGTTGTGACAATGGATGGAGGAACGTGAAATCAGCAAATGCAGGCTATTTTTTTGGTCGCCGAACAATTGTTTTAAATATGTTGTAGGAACGAAAGTTCCGGCTGGAATTGCGGTCTGTGTTTCAAATTTCCTGCTTTCTGAATGAACAATACTGTCCATGGCAAAAAACACCAACGGTATGCCGGAAATAAAGGGAAAATCTAGCTCAGAACGGGGGACTTTCTGTTTACTATCCATACGCTTATTATTCTGACGAACTTCTGCTTAGTTAATTATAGCTGCTCATGATCATAACATATAGTTATGACCACAGAAATATATTTATCCAATTTCAATAAGCGTTGACTTATTGTTATTAAATAAAAATCATTGAACAGAAAAAAAAACTAAGCAATGGGGTTAATGCAATGGGGGACTAAGGGTTAATGTAATGGGGGACTAAGGGTTAATGCAATGGGGTATTTTAATGGGTTAATGCAATGGGGCACTTTAATGGGTTGATGAATGTACTTAAGGATTCTACAATGGGTACTTAATGGATTCTGCAATGGGCACTTTTTCCGGGTTAATGCAATGTACTTAATGGGTTCTGTAATAGGTACTTTGATGGGTTGGTAGATAGACGTTTTAAGGATAATCAGGACCAAGGTAATACAGTATATTATAAGTAGATACACCTTATATGATAATCTTCATCATTATATTGAAGGCTAAGTACTTATACTTATTGGCCAGTAAGGATTTCCTCTCGTTTTGATACTTAAAGAGATTTGATCTTAAAAGCAGTTCATACATTTATTGAATTAAACTAATTCAACTATCCAAATGAGGATCACCATAGCCCTTTTAGTCCTGATAATTCCGATCAGCGTATTCTCACAAAAAGATAAAGTATATACCGATCTTACTGAAGCGCTAAAAAATCCCGCAGCCGTTTATCATCTCGATTTAAACCACCAGAATCTTTTATCGATTGATCAAAGGATCGGCCAATTGGTAAATCTTGTTTCGCTGGATGCGGGGGCGAACCAGGTTTCAGAGCTACCGAATGAGATCGGAAATTTATTGAACCTTAAGGAGCTCTATCTTTTCAGCAATAAATTGAGCAAGCTTCCTGAAAGCATGTCAAAGCTTTCTAAGCTAAAGATTCTTTCACTTAACGATAATGCATTCACCGATTTGCCGGAAGCAGTATTACATCTCAAAAGCTTATCCTCGCTTTCGATATGGCATAATAAGATTACAACGCTTCCGGTTGATATTGGTTTGATGAAGAGCTTAACTATCCTGGACCTGCACGACAATCTTATCAGTGAATTCCCTGAACAGCTTACCGACGTTACTTCTCTCATTGAGCTGAACCTGGGAAATAATGCTTTGATTACAATACCGATCGGAATTTCCCGGCTAAAGAATTTAAAGAAACTTTACCTCAATAATAATAAGCTGTCAGCATTACCGGGTTCGATCATCAGTCTTGAAAAGCTGGAATTGCTTACGCTTAATGGAAATGTTGAGCTTATGCTGACAGATGAGCAAGAGTTGTATGCTGAAAAGCGGAAAGTCTGATTGCATTTATAAGACTTTCCGGTATATACGTGTTGTAGCATCATACAACGTAAACAGCGACTTACTTTGTTCCGGCAACATATCATAATAGCCAATAACAAAATAGCCATCATCTTCAAGTGAATCGTAAAACAGCTTAAGTACCTGCATCTTCAGCACATCATCAAAATAGATCATCACATTCCTGCAAAGGATGTAATCAAACTTACTGTACATTTTATCCTGTACCAGGTTATGACGTTTGAAGGTGATATGCTTTTTAAGCTCGTTCTTAATAGAGAAATCTGTTTCAGAATGATCAAAATAAATTTCCGGATTACCTGAAGGAAAACAGATCTTATATGATGCGAGATATTTCTTCCAGAGCATCTGCGTATATCTTCCTTCTTTCGCCTGGTCAAGTGCGGTAACACTCAGGTCCGTTGCAATTGATTTGGTTTTGAATAACAGTCTTTGTTCTTTAAGCAATATCGCCATTGAATAAACTTCTTCGCCGGTAGAACAGCCGGCATGCCAGAAATTTAATTCTTTTTTAGATTTTGCTTTTTCGAGCAGATCATCCCTGAACCTGATCCAGACCTCCGGGTTGCGAAATAACTCAGTCAGGTTCACCAGTAATCCATCAATGTATTTCAGAAGAAATTCACGATCGCGGAGGATCTTTGCCCATAAACCTATAATATTCCCAAGCTCATGCCTTGCGATCAGCCTTGCAAAACCACGTTTGAGCGACTTCGATTCGTAACTTGTAAAGTCAATACCAAATCGTGATTTAATAGCATTCGTAAGTGATGTCAACTCTTCATCACTGATTTCTATTCTCGTTATGATGGATTCACTCATATAAAACAATTTAAACCGGGATTAATTTCTTCACTGCTCACCCGTTTCCGGAAAAGTAGTGCATGGTATGTTTTGTAGGGGAATCGTACTTCTACCGGACTGAAGATTACACTACCCGGTTGTAAAAAAAATCAAGCATGCGATTGCGCTATGCCTGCTGCATAATTTTTAATGCTTTCTGCAAAATTCAGGTCGAACAGCCACAAGAATTCAGGATTGAAATTGCCGTCTGCTGTCCTGAACCTGGTTTTAAAGTTGATGCTATACAGGCCTTTCTTTTTTTCCTTGGAAACAAAATCATTTACTTCCTCGTAATTTAATTTTTTCAAGGCCGGGACTCCGCCATGCATCCGGTGCTTGAGCGTATTTGCAAATTCAGTGATGACACATGCCGAAATAATATTATCTGCTTCAAGCATAATTGCATCACTCATCTCGGCCATTAACGCTGCATTTTGCATGATCTCCGGCGGTAAAGCTGTTCTTCTTAGCTGGTCGGCTTCTTCTTCTGAAAAGATCAGGCAACACATTCCTTTCAGTTCGCCCACTACCTCTGTGATCAGCAAATGTATATTAGGATCCTTTTTCGGATCAAGCATCAGGCATCCGTCCTGTAGATCATCATAATAATCGAGGTCTTCAAAGCTGATCTTTTCTTTCATAAAGAATGACAGGGATTCTGATGCCCTGATAAGACCTGCTGTGATGATTGCAACAGCAGCAAGTCCCTCTTTTTCGTTAAAGTCTTTCATCAATTAGCTATTAATTCTGTTCTGCTTAATTTATCCCTGAATAATTTTGAAAGCAATCCGGCAACATCCAGCACCAGGCAAACACTTCCATCACCGAGGATCGTAGCGCCACCAAAAAGAGCAACGTGTTTCACCGGCTTCTCAAGCGTTTTTTCTACGATCTCTTTTTGCTGCATCAATTTATCAACGACAATACCTACGAGGTGCTTGTTGTAGGAAACAATTACCACGTCCAGCTTTTGTTTAGGGTCTACAGTGTCGAATGAATGATGAAACACACCATCGCCGGCCGTTTCCTTCAACTCATTCATTGCAAAAAGGTCTTTCAGAAATATAATGGAAATGGTTTTACCGAGATAATTTGCGATCAGCCCGCTGCTTATTTTATGTATATCATGCTTCCTTAGGGCAAGCACCGCTTCGGTATGCGTTAATGCGATCGCGAAAGTCTGGCCGGTAAGTTCAAACAGCAATGCCCCTTTTACTGCCATGGAGGAAGGCAGGCTCAACGTGAAGGTGGTACCTTTTCCAATGGCTGTTTCAATATCGATCTTCCCTCCTATTGATTCCACCGCACGTTTAACCACATCCATTCCCACACCCCGGCCTGATATTTCTGTAACAGTTTCTGTGTTCGAAAACCCGGGCTCAAAAATGAACATCATTGCTTCTTCATCACTGAGCATTTTTTCAAACTCCTGTGTGATCATTCCTTTCTCAAGCGCTTTCTTCCGGATTGCTGCTACATCAATGCCATTCCCGTCATCAGTTACTTCAATGAACACGGTGTCTTTTTCATTGCGTGCCCTTAACGTAATTCGCCCGGTCTCCGGCTTGTTCCGTTCTTTTCTTTTTTCTTTGGATTCAATTCCGTGACCTACTGAATTGCGGACGAGATGCACCAGTGAATCACTCATAATCTTCAGAATATTCCTGTCGATCTCAATTTCCGTTCCCTCCACAATAAGCTCCACCTTTTTCTTTTCAATCATCGCAGCATCGCGGACAATGCGCTGAAATTTATTGAAGAGGAATCCTATTTGCACAAGGCGCACATCCATAATCCCGTACTGCAGATCGGAAGTGATGCGGTTAAGGCGGGCGAGATCTGAAGTTTGATATCCGCGTTCAATATTCAATGCTGTAAGCGTATCTTTTTCAATGATGAGCTCACCTATGATATTCAATAATGCGTCAAGCTTTCGCACAGGAACCTGCACTACATCCGAGATCGTAATCCTGGTTTCCTCGTTATCGTGTTCTGATTCTGTTATTTCTTCCAATCCCGCAGATAACGAAGCCCCCACATAATTATCGCTCTTTATCTCACCCGGATGCTCATTGGCAATTTCGTTGTTCTGAACGGGGTTTACTTTCGATATTTTAAGGGCGATCTCAAGCTTTGTCTTCACTCCTTTGTAAGACACAGCTTCACCTGTGGTAAGGGCATTGATAAGTTTCCCGAGAATATCATTCGCTTTGAAAAGTCCACTGAAAATATCAACGTTGAGCTCTACAGTACCGTTTTTCACTTCATTGAATACATCTTCAATTACATGGCTCAATTCGGCAATGGCGGTATATCCCATTCCCATTGCATTACCTTTAAGTGTATGGGTAATGCGAAAGATCGCATCTATCGCAGAACGGTTCTGAATATTCTTCTCCAACTCTGTAAAAAGGTTGTTCAGATCTTCATTACATTCAAGCGCTTCTGCAAGAAATATTTCCCTGTACTCTTCTTCTTTTCCCATTGCATTTTTTTAAGACAAACAACTTACCACAAACATTCCTATCTCATTAAGCGGAACAACCTGTTTGATACATCCTGCCTCCACAGCAGACCTTGGCATTCCGTACACCACGCAGGTACTTTCACTTTGTGCTATAGTATAACCACCGGCCTGGTGAATAGCCTTCATGCCTTCCGTTCCGTCGTGCCCCATGCCGGTGAGAATAATACCGATGGCCCGTTTCCCATACACTTCGGCTACAGATTCCATTACGCAACTCACTGAAGGAAAATTATATTCTTTGAAACGTCTTGGCGAAAAATCGATCACTACTTTTTTGTCTTCTCTCCGAACGATCGTATTCCTGCTGCCCGGTACAATAAGAACTTTCCCTTTTTCAACTACATCGTCTTTCAATGCCATGCTGACTTTCAACGGGGTCAATGCATCAAGACGAGTGGCGAATGAAGGAACAAAGTTGGGCGGCATATGTTGAATGATCAGCACAGGAACTGCAAGATTTCCGGGAAGATTGACAAGAACCTGTTCAATAGCTGTTGGTCCACCCGTGGAAGAACCAATAACGATAATATCATAATTAAGATCGCCTGAGAAAGAATGTGGATTTGTATTCCAGGCTGTTGTTGAAACGGGTGATGGCTTCGGAGCTATTCGTGCAGCTCCTTTTACCATTTCGATAAGTGGATTTCCCACTTCCCTGACATTGGTATTATTTTTTGCGGGCTTATTAAGGTAATCTACAGCGCCGAGAGCCAATGCTTCCATTACCGGTCCCATATCCGTATTGCCCAATGCACTAAGAATAACGATGGGCGTTGGAGAATCACGCATTATATTCCTTACTCCGTAAAGACCATCATACTCACCCATGTTCATATCCAGCAGCACAACATCGGGCCGAAGCTCCATGCACAAAACTGCTGCTTCCTTTCCATCCTTTGCCTGCCCCACCACTTTTATGGATGGATCTTCCTGGAGAATATCCCGGACAAGCAACCGCATGAATAAAGAATCATCGGCAATAAGAACTTTTATTTCGCTTATTTCCGTCATTACAAAGCACTCAAGTATTCATTATTTTATTAACTACCGAAACAAGACCTTCTGTAGTAAATGGCTTTACGATATAATCAGATGCACCAAGATTCATCCCTTCAAGGATAACAGATTCCTGTCCGACGGCACTGATCATAATGATCTTGGAGTTTATTGCTTCTTCCCCTTTAAGTACTCTCAAAATATCGGTCCCGATCATATCAGGAAGGATATTGTCCAACGTGATCAGGTCAGGTTTTAATTCGAGTGCAAGATCTATAGCGGATTCACCGTTGGCGGCTTGTCCAATCACATCATATCCTGCGCCTTTAAGAGCTTCGTTGATCATCGTTCGCATATAGAGCGAATCATCTACAATTAATGCGGTCTTACCCATTTGAGATATTCTTTTTTTTTGCAGTTAGTTTACTAGGAAATAGTTGTTTTAATATTTTCAGCTTCAATCAACCGGATCATGTCAATCAGGATGATCATACGTTCGCCTGACTTTACAACACCAAGCACGCTCTCTGCATCCAGCGATGAATACTGAATGAAATTAGAAGCGGTATCAATATCAGAAACATCAATTGAAAGTGTATTCGGAACTTCCTTAACAAGGATGCCGACTTTGTACTCTTCACTTTCAAGGACCAGCGTATAATTTGCATGATCTGAATTCTCCGTGCCTTCTGTCCTGGTAAGACCGAATTTTTGTTCTAGATCCATAATGGCAATGATGTTCCCCCTGATGTTGGAAACACCTTTGATATGAGAAGCGGTCTGCGGCATTTTTGCAATGCGTGGAGTGAGCACAACTTCTTTAATCTGTTCGATCGAAAGACCGTATTCTTCGGTTCCCAGCTTAAAGATGATCAGCTGCATCCTTTCCGACATTTCTGTCTTGTGCTTTTGCTTGCTGGCTTCCAGCTTTACATCTTCTATTGTATATGCTGATTCTGACTGCGTCATAAGCGTTACATTTATTGCGAATGTTACTGGTCTATAGCAAGCGTATCATTGCCGGAAGTTTTCCGGGATGATACGCTGCTAAAAAATTCTATTTTCTCAATTTGAATTTGGCGATGCTGTCCTGGAGCTGATTCGCAACCCCTGCAAGATCTTTACTTGTAGCAGTCACTTCATTCATGCCCTGTGCAAGCTCTTTACCTGAGCTGGCAACCTGCTCTGTGCCCGAAGCAGTTTCTTCTGCAACCACAACTATCTTTTCAATGTTCTTCGCGGTTGAATTGATTGCTTCTTTTTGAATGCCGGTAGCTTCTACGATCTCCTTGGAAAGTTCAAGCGTTTCTCCACTTGTTTTTTCAATGTTCTGGAAAACAACTTCCGCTTCTTTCGATGCCACGTTACCGCTTTTCACACTCATTTCCATCGTTTCAATGGATTTGCCGGCAGATGATACATCTTTCTGCACTTCGCGGATCACCTTCTCAATATCAATTGCGGATTTGCGTGAACCTTCAGCGAGTTTTCTGATCTCTTCAGCAACTACTGCGAAACCGCGTCCTGCATCACCTGCCCTTGCTGCTTCAATTGCTGCATTAAGCGCAAGTAGATTTGTTTGTGATGCAATATCCGTAATAACGCTAAGTGTGCTGGCAATCTCCTCAGAACGCTGAGCAAGTACAGTGATGGAAGTAGATGTAGTATTCGCAGATTTCAGGATCTCACTCATATTATCCACCACTTTACGGATGGTAACAAGTCCCTCTGTTGCGCTCTTCTGCCCGCGTTCCGCAGCATTGTTGATCACTTCAGCTTTTTTACCCATTTCATTCGCAGTCTTGAGCACTTCTGAAATGAGCTTGCTTGATTCATCTGTCTGTTGTGCCTGCTGTGACGCGCCTTCTGCCATCTGAACAGTTGCAGAAGCAACTTCCTGCGTGGTCTTGCCCATCTGTTCCCCTTTCGTCAACAGCTCTTCTGCCGATGAGGCCACAAGGTTTGCAACTTGTGTAATATTTCCAAGAAGCTCATTCAGATTTTTCACGGCAATATTTAATGAATCGCCCATCACTTTCAATTCACCTTTCGATTCAATTGCATAGTGCTGGGTAAGATCGCCGGCTGCAAGTGCAGAGATCACTTTGTTTACTTCTTTCGCAGCAAGTTCGGTTTCTATAGCTGCCCGTTTTTGATCCGTAATATTAATAGCGATTTTAATCACCTTCACAATTTTGCCCTGCTCGTCTTTAATAGGTGTATATGCAGCCTGTATCCACACTTCACTTCCATCTTTGGTAATTCGGCAAAACTGACCTTGCTGTGTAACTCCATTTCCAAGATCATCCCAGAACTTTCTGTATTCTGCTGATCGTTTATACTCTGATTCAACAAACATGGAATGATGTCCGCCGATTATATCTTTTGCATTGTAATAACCCAGTGTCTTTACAAAATTTTCGTTCGCTTCAAGTATATTTCCTTTTGCATCAAATTCAATTTCCGCAAAAGAAGCATCAACTGTGGCCTTTAAACCCTGCGCATTTAATGCATCTATTTTTTGTGCAGTGATATCAGAAGCAATTTTAATCACCTTCACAACTTTATTCTCATCATCCTTAACAGGAGTATATGCCGCTTGTATCCAAATCTCTCTTCCATCCAGGGTAACGCGCTTGAATTGCCCTTCCTGTGTGAGGCCACTTCCAAGATTATCCCAGAATTTTTTGTACTCCGCAGATTGCTTATATGCTGCTTCAACAAACATAGAATGATGTCTGCCGATAATATCTTTTGCACTCTGATAGCCAAGTGTTTTTACAAAATTTTCGTTCGCATCAAGAATATTTCCTTTTGCATCAAATTCAATTTCTGCAAATGAAGTATCAACTGTCGCTTTTAATCCTAATGCATTTAACGCTGCTATTTTTTGTTCAGTTATATCGGTTGCAATTTTTATAACCTTTATTACTTTGCCCGTAGCATCTTTTACAGGAGAGTAAACCGCCTGCAACCAGATTTCTTTTCCTGAACGTGTATAACGCTTAAACTGGCCATTGTTTTCTTTTCCATTTGCAAGATCATTCCAGAACCTGCTATAATCAGCTGAATTTGCATACGTTTTATCCACGAACAAACGGTGGTGCTTGCCTTTGATATCATCAAGCGTACATTCCATTGCCTGCAGGAAATTATTATTTGCAGAAAGAACATTTCCATTGGTATCAAATTCGATGGATGCAAATGAATTATCAATTGCATTTGTAACACCTTTCATTTCCGCTCCTACCCTTGCCATCTCTTCCTGGGTCGCAGTCATTTCTTCCATCTGCTGACGGATCTCTTCTTCCTGTGCCTTAAGCTCTTCAGTGGCTTGCTTCGCCTCTTCTCTCATCCGCACCTGGTCTGTAATATCCGTAGCGATCTTCACTATTTTTAATATTCTTCCCTCCTCATCTTTAACCGGCGAATAAACCGATTGCAAAAATATCTCCTGCCCGCTTTTAGTTAGTCGACGGAACTCACCCTGGTGAACTTTTCCCATGCGAAGATCATCCCAGAATTTTGCGTACTCCGGTGATAAAGCATAAGCAGGATCAACAAAGCTGCGATGGCGTTTTCCTATAATATCATTCAGGTCGAAAAAACCCATTGCATCAAGAAAATTCTTGTTCGCTGTCAGAACATTTCCCTGTGTATCAAATTCAATATACGCGTAGGAAGCGTCGATCGCATTTACAATACCATTCATGCGTTGGCTTTCAATCTCTACTGCACCCGCCGTCAGCTCTTTTTCTTCTTCCAGTTTAGCAATCTTGTTTTTGAGAAAGGTTACTTCGTCAGAATGGCCGTTTTCAGATGAATGATTTTCTTTGGATCTGACCGGCTCGTTCTCGCTTTTCATGTTGTTACCTAATGGCATAGAGATTGGTTTTTTTTTGTTCCTGTTTTATGTTCGTTTAATTGGCAATCGTTTCCTCGTATTTTCCAATACTCCTTAGGAGTACGAGCAATTCATTCGCAATACTTTGATAATCCTTTGCACTTGCAGATGATGGAGCATAATCGATCACTGTAGTTGCAAATGAAGGCGCTTCAGCTGCCTTGACATTGCTCCGCACATGATTATTGAATACGTGCACATTGTACCGGTCGCGTATATGCTCAAGTATTTCATACGAAAGTTTCCGGTTCTCGTGAACGATGGTGCCTAACGCTCCTATAGTGAAAAGATCAGTATTTGTAGTGCTGCCGATCTTCCTGATCTCATCCAGTATCTGCCCAAGTCCCTGAACGGACAATACTTCAAGCAACAATGGAATAAGCACTCCATTGGAAGCATTAAGCGCATTGATCGTGTACAAGGAAAGAGAGGGAGGACAATCAATAAGAATAAAATCAAAGGCTGATCTGAAAGCAGCGATTTTATTCCTGAGCAGCAAGTGACTATCAGGATAACCGGTAAGCAACGAGGCGTTTTTATTGAGTGAAGTATCAGAAGGCAGCACAAACATTCCATTGCTCTCTTGTAATACCTCAGCAGCTTCTGCTTTCCCCATCATTAAATGCGATACATTTTTTTCCAGGGCAGAAAGTCCAAGTGAATAAGATAAGTTCCCTTGCGGATCCATATCAATAAGCAGCACTTTTTTTCCAAGCAATGTCAATGCACGACCGAGGTTAATGGTAGTGGTTGTCTTGCCGGTTCCACCTTTGTGATTGGCAACCGCAATGATCATAATTCAAGAATATTTAACGCATGGGGTACAGGCACGAAGAACCAACATATTTATCTTCTGCACATCAGTATTATTTTCCATTTTTGAATTACGTAAAATAGTGTAGTGCCTAAGTAGTATTACTTATGATTATAACGGCAAATGAAAAAATACGCATCCATTTAATAAACATTAAAGTTTCATTATACACTCTTTATGTGCAGTTCAATTTAAAAACAGGTTGCCGGAGGCCTGGTAAGCGATGTTCGGTTAATAAGCTTTATGATATCGTCAACAGGAAGCACAAGATCAACACACTTTCTTTCAATCGCTGCCCTCGGCATATAAGGAGCTATACATTCGTCGGGATCCTGAACTGCTGTAAGACCACCATTCAATTTGACCATTTCCAATCCTGCGGCACCATCTTTATTCGCGCCCGTAAGCAGGATTCCCATCAGCTCTTGCCTGAAAGCTATAGAAGCAGTGGAAAAGGTAATGTCAATGCTGGGACGGGAATAATTCACCATTTCCTCTGTCGATAATGACAGTGTGCGCCGGTTTTCAATAAGAAGATGGTAATTGGAAGGAGCAACATAGATCCTGCCTTCCAAAAGTTCTTCCTTATCCTCCGGTTCCATTACCTTAATATGTGCGTTCACCGAAAGCACTTCCTGTATTCCTTCAGAAACACTTTTCATTCTATGCAGGCAAACGATGATCGGAATGCGGAGCCCCGGCTTTATCCCGGAAAGTATCTTTCTTAAAACCGGAATGCTGCCGGCCGAACCGCCAATGACAACCAGGGAAATATTTCTTTCACTCTTTCGCCGGTTCATTTAAGCTGGTATATTTTTTCCTGGAGGTTGATTTCATTAAAAGCAGAAAAATCAGAATAGTAGGCCATGGATTCTTTTTTCCCGATCACAACACTTCCTCTTTTAAAAAGCGATTCCCTGAACAATTTGAATACATTTTCCTGCAAACCTTTATTGAAATAGATCAATACATTCCTGCAAAAAATAATATCAAATTTTGAAAATGGCATCCCTGACGACAGATCAAACTTCATAAACTTAACTCGCGAAAGAAGTTCACTGTTCATTGTATAGGAAGTGCCGTTGCTTGAATAATAATCAGAAAGGGCAAACCTGCCTCCTGCTCTCCTGTAATTTTCTTCATTCAGCTCAAGTGACTTTCTTCCATACGTACCGGACATTGCGGTCTGAATAACATCGCGGTTAAGATCAGTTGCGACAATAGAAACCTTATCATATAAACCTTCCTCTTTCAGAAGAATGGCCATAGAATATACTTCTTCACCCGAGGAACAGCCTGCATGCCAGATTCGTATTCCGGGATACCCGGTAACAAGCGGCAGAACTTTTTCCCGCACCGCCATCCAGCATTCCGGATCGCGAAACATCTCTGTTGTATTGACCGTGATCTCCTTTATGAAAAGATCGAAGAACAGGTGATCGCTCAGAAGCTTCTCCACAAATTCCGATTCACTGACAAAATGATGAATGCTCAGGAAGCGTTCTATCCGCCGGTTCAGCGAAGCAGACGCATACCCGGAAAAATCAACACGGTATTTCTTTCTGAAATCTTCAAAGAGGGTGGCAAATTTTTCGGGATCATGTTTGACCATAGGGTTATATTTTCAGACATTAAATAATGTCAATACCTGTCAACCCCGCAATAGGTTCTTTTACTGAATTGTCCAAAACCTCAATTTCTCCTCTCAAAACACAGGCTTATTGACATAATGGAATATATAAATCTTTTTCCCGGTGTAAGTATTAGAGTAAACTACCTATTCTGAATTCGGTTTTTCTCCCTATTGGTTTTTGAATCATTTTCCAAGTACTTCGTCCTCATCCGGCAAGTGTGTTTCCGGGTGACTCGCAACGTACGATTATGGACCAATCACAACTACCACCAATTGACCTTCACCTGCAATTGCAAAATGAAATTTCAGAGAAGGAAGTGTTGCGACAGGAGCTTGAACAGTTTAAACTTATTATTTCTGAGCTGGAATCAACTAATAACCATTTGATTTCAGCTACGTGGCGTGAACGGGATATAAAGAAGCAGCTTGGCGACACACTTGCTGAACTAAAAAAGACAAAGGATTTTGTTGAAGCGCAAAACAAACGTATTTCGGAGAGCATCAATTATGCAAGGAAAATACAGCTTGCAATAAATGCAACAGAAAATGATGTTTGTTCAGTTCTGAAAAGCAGCTTTATCTATTATAAGCCTAAAGATGTTATCAGCGGAGATTTTCCTTGGTTCTACCGCACAGAGAAATATATTTTCGTTGCTGCTGTCGATTGTACAGGGCATGGTGTGCCGGGCGCAATGATGTCGATGATCGGAAACCTGCTGCTGAATGATATTATCAACGACAGGGAAGTGCTGGAACCGGGCGAAGTGTTGTTGCGATTGCACCAGGCAGTTGTACGGACATTGAAGCAAGATCTTCCCGATAGCAACTCCAGCGAAGGAATGGATATCGGGCTTTGCAGGTATGAGATGGAAACCGGGGAATTAAAATATTCCGGTGCTCATCGGCCACTTTTCTATAGGAGAAACGGAATGGTAGAAACAATCAGTGGTGATAAATACCCGATAGGTGGAATTCAATACCGTGGGAAGAATAATTACACCACACATACTATCAGGTTACAAAAGGAAGAATCTGTTTTCATCTTTTCCGATGGTTATCCTGACCAATTAGGCGGGCCTGAAAAAAAGAAATTCCTGACTAAAGGATTAAAAAGACTTATCGAGGATAATTCAGGTAGAAGCATGCGTGAGCTTCGTGCGCTGCTGGAATTGGAATTTGACAAATGGATGGAAACAAATAAACAAACTGATGATGTCCTGGTAATCGGGCTTGGCATTTAAATAAATATATTATTCATGGACACTAACCAATTAGATTTTGTACCGGGCATTCATAGCCGAATGCTGAAGCAGCAATATCTTTTGTGCTTTAAAGGAAAATTCTCGCAGGACATAACCATGTCACTCCTTTCAATGACAGAAAGCAGATTGTCGAAGGAAGGAACGGAGTTGAGCATAAAGAAAAAAGTTTTCCATATCATGATGGGATGCCTTCAAACGATCTGCAGTACAAACGAAGAATCCAGCAACCAGAAAAACGCAATCTTTATGATTGGTAAAAATGAAAAGGAATTTTTCATTTACAGCGGAAACATGATCCGGAAGGAAACGGTGGCAGAGCTGAAAAAAAAACTTGTCATGCTCAATGTAATGGATGCAAAAGACCTGAAAAATCTTTTCAAAACCATTATCACAACCGTTGCCAGTGATGAAATATCCGCATCCGAGTTGGCACTGATTGACATTGCAAGGAAATCGGGCCGCAAGCTGGAATATGATATAAGAGAAGTGGATGAAGAATTTTCCTTCTTTTCAATGCGAACAGTAATTACACAACTGAATTGATCCGGCAATAAGCAGGCATTACAATGAATACAACTGTCAACAACCTTTTCGAATTCTACAGAGACATGAACTCGCATGATCTCCAGATGATCTTTGAAGGTGACTTTAACCAGGAGGTCACAAAATATGTTCTGAGCATTACTGAAAAAAGCTTTGAGGCAAACGGAATTGATGCTGTAGTAAGGAAAAAAGTTTTCAATGTAATGATCGAAGGCCTGCAGAATATTTGCAAACATCAGTATGCTGCCCAGGAACCGGATACCGAATCCTTTATTCCGGCCACATTCATGATCGGAGTTTCAGATGGCGATTATTTTATCATCACCGGAAATATTATTTCAAATGATGTAATACCTGCTCTTACAGAAAAGATCGATCACATTAATGCGCTGGATAAGGACGGACTCAAAGTATTATATAAAGAAGCAAGGCTAAAATCAAAAATATCAGAGGTAGGCGGCGCTGGCCTTGGTCTCATCGATATGGCCAGGAAATCAGGAAATAAATTTGCTTATCGTTTTGATCCTGCCGGCGCCGAAACTTCTTTTTTCTCAATTAAAACTGTTATATCATCAAAAAAAGAGGAGCAATGAACACAACTATAGAAGCAATAAATACTAACATGATGGAAAAAATCGTAATCGAAGGCACAGAAGATACGCCGGGAATTATTCTTGATGCTGAAGCAAAATCAATATTCATTACAGGGAGATCCTTACCTGAAGATGTCACTGCTTTTTATCAGCCGGTATTCGAATGGTTGAAAAATATCAAGAACGAATTAACCGGAGATCTGACTGTTGAAATTAAGCTGGAATATTTCAACACCGCATCGTCAAAGATACTTCTTGACATTTTCATGCTCCTGGAAGAAATGTGCGACGGTGAAAAATCAAGCGCAAAAATAAAATGGCATTATGACGAAAATGATGACGATATGCTCGAAGCAGGTGAAGAGTACGGCGAAATCGTCTCTATTGATTTCACCATGATCCCTTATTAGCCTAACATTCCTGGTTTTCACTTAGTAAAAGAAAATCTAACCCCGGTTTCACAAGGTGAACATTGTAAATTCTATAAAATCCCGTTTCCTGCCCTCTCCTGTTTCGCTTGATATCATCAAGCTGATTCTGCTATCTGCCAGGCAGGGTGATGAACATGGACTGCCTGATGAATCTCATCTGTCTCATTTTCTTTCTGATTTTGCCGGAGAGAGCAATAAGCCCATGCTCCTGAACGAATATAGCAATCGCCTGGGTGAAATTAATCTTCACAATTTTAAATTACCCTGTGAGATACCTGTTCGTGACTCGGTAAAAGCGCTTGCCATTGCCCGTAATCTTACCAAAATTCTTGACGATGACCAGAAGCTTACGATAATCGTATTCCTGATGGAACTGTCGAGAATACACAAAAATTATTCGCATAACCGGATGGAACTGGCAGAAACAATTTCGGTACTGCTTGGCTATGATAAAACAAGATTTTCAGAACTCAGGCAATTTATGTTTGAGGTTGAGCCGTTCGATTATGTTAATAACGATTGCCTTTACGCATCGGGTGCAATAGCTGATATAATGTTTAGCTTAAAGGATGTGAAGCACACCCGCATAAAACCTATGAAGGGAGTTGTGCTTTTCCAACGTTTTCATAATGACCTGGTATTTTTCCGTTCGTTCGGTGATGACCACATCATTATAAATGATCATGCAATACAGAAATACAAAACGTATTCCTGGAAAAGCACAGATATGCTTTTGATTAATGAAACAGCGGTTAATCATGAAAGTATCCATCTTGAAATTAAAAAAATCGATGCTGTTACACCTGTATTTATTGCTGAAACACAATTTACCCCGGAAGTAAATTTTTTATCAGCAGAAGGCCAGCTTTGGATTACCGGAACCTCGGTACCGGAAGATGCGAGAGAATTTTATCATCCATTATTGCTCTGGATAAATAAATACCTGTCGTCTGAACCTCCGCAAATAGTTACAATCCATTTTCGTCTCGATTTTTTTAATACCCTCTCGTCAAAGCTTGTGCTTGAATTTCTTAAACGGGCAGAAAAAATGAAAAGCGAAAAGCTACAGGTATTCGTCAAGTGGTATTACGAAGAAGGTGACGAAGATATTATGGAAGCCGGAGAAAATTATGCGTTTATCGTAAGGCTACCGTTTGAAATGATCGCTTATAATAACAGGGAAAATCTGGCCTCCACAAAAAGCAGCTGAATCATCGAAGGAAAAAAAGCATAGCGCCAATTTATTTAACAGGAGTACAAAATTATGAGTGAAGAAGTATTGAAAGCCTTAATGCAGCTATTTGCGATCATCGCCAACCAGGATGGCGGGTCAGGTGCTATTCACTATAAGTACGTTCAGTCTTTTCTAAAATCACAAATCAGTGATAACAGAATAACTGAATTTCTTGAGTACTACAACAGCTTTATAAAATCAGTGGATGATGGAGAAGATCAGAAAAAAAGAACATCGGTTAAAGATTCTGTCCGTACACTAGCCATTTGTAAAAAAATAAACAAAACACTCAATCAGAAACAGAAGATCATTGTATTTACCCGCCTTCGCGAATTCATCCTGCAAGAAGAAAATTCATCTGCGCTTCGGAGCGAACTCCTAAAAACAGTTGCAGATATTTTCAATATTACCCGCGAAGAATCCAAATTGATTGATCTTGTTTTCACAGAAAACTACGGTGAGTACACATCCGATTTTTTACTGATCGAGAGCGATGAAACCGGGGCACGGGTTTGCAAAAGCATCCTCATTCACGACTTTCCCGGTAGTTGCATCTTTCTTTATGTTCGTGAAACCAATATTATTTTTTCTATTTATAGGGGAACGGCCGAACTTTCGCTCAATGGAATGACCATTCAACCGGGCCGTATAAACGTATTTTCTCCCGGGAGCGCTATCCGTCATTCTACAGGAACAGTTTTTTATTCCGACGTGATCAACAGTTTTCTTGATGAACATTTTGAAAATAAAATTTCATTTCATGCAACTTTAACAGAACATCATCACTCCAATGGCAAGACCGCACTTCGTGAGCTAACCATCAGCGAAAATTCCGGAACACTTGTTGGTATTATGGGTGCAAGCGGATCTGGTAAAACGACTTTGTTAAATGTGCTTTCAGGAATTGATCACGTCACGAGCGGAACAATCCGGATAAACGGAATAGATATTCATAAAGAAAGCAAGAAAATAAAAGGAGTGATTGGTTTCATTCCACAGGATGATCTTCTTATTGAAGAGCTCACCGTTTATCAAAATCTTTATCTGAACGCAAAGCTTTGCTTCAGAGATATTTCTGATAAAGAGCTTGGTATTAAAGTGCTTCGCCTTTTATCTTCGCTCGGACTTCATGAAGCGAAGGATATCAAAGTCGGAAACCCGTTAAATAAAAAGATCAGCGGCGGCCAACGCAAGCGACTGAATATTGCGCTGGAATTGATCAGGGAGCCGCAGGTTTTGTTTGTTGATGAACCAACTTCCGGCCTCAGCTCGAGAGATTCTGAAAATGTAATGGATCTCCTGAAGGAATTATCACATAAAGGAAAGCTGATCTTTGTGGTCATTCATCAACCATCATCTGATATTTATAAACTATTCGACAAAATTTTCATCCTTGACACCGGCGGCTTCCCGGCATTTTATGGAAACCCCATCGATGCAGTGCTTTATTTTAAAAAGATAACTAACCAGGTCAATAGTGAAAATGCAGTGTGTCAATCCTGCGGAAGCGTTAATCCTGAATTGATTTTCAACCTGCTTGAAGCAAAAGAGATTGACGAATATGGAAACTACACTGAAAAAAGAAAAATTCTTCCCGAAGGCTGGTATCAGCAGTTCAGCAAAAACTTTTCTGTGCCGGCATTTTCACCAAAAGAGCTTATTGAAAAGCTGAAGACAGCAGATATACCTGGGCGTTTTAAGCAATGGAAGATCTTTTTTATACGCGATCTTCTCTCAAAGATTTCCAACAAACAATATTTGCTCATCAATTTGCTCGAAGTCCCTGCGCTGGCATTTCTTCTTTCCATCCTTATTCGGTATACAAACAGGCCGAATGGTGAGTCAGTTTATTCGTATTACAACAATGATAATATACCTGCATACTTTTTTATGATCATTATTGTTGCGCTCCTGGTTGGACTTACAGTGAGCGCGGAAGAGATTTACAAGGACAAGAAAATTCTCAAGCGGGAACGCTTTCTTAATCTTTCACGGTTTTCCTATCTCACTTCCAAAATCATTATTCTATTCAGCATCTCAGCAATTCAATCACTCTTTCTGTGCCTTGTAGGAAATCTTATACTCAGGATACCAGGAAATATTCTTCATGAATACCTGATGATCTTTTCCGTTTTTTGTTCTGCAAATTTAATGGGCCTTGTTCTTTCCGCCACGTTTAATTCTCCGGTTACGATATACGTGATCATCCCGTTGGTTATTATTCCACAAATGCTGCTTGGTGGAGCAATGTTCAAATATTCCAGGCTAAATGAATACCTCGGAGGAAGCAGCGATAAAGTTCCGGTCATTTCAAACTTCATGGTGGCGCGCTGGGCCTATGAAGGAATTGCTGTAAATGCCCAAAGAAATAATAAATATGAAAAAGAACTTTTTGCAGTCAATAAGCTTGAAAGCGAATTAAATTACAGGGTTTCTTACCTCGTGCCGAAGATCGAAGAGCTGAAAGACAAAAAAATAAAGCACGACTCTGTTTTAACTGTCAGGGAGAAACAATTTATTACAACATTGATCAGTAACACACTCGCGTCAGAATTTGAAGTTTGTCAAAGGCGATATGGCAAAATAGAAATGAACGCGGAGATGGACTCGCTTGGCGTGCTTAAAGATTTCCTGGTCAAAAAGTATAATTTCATTCTAGACAGGAAGGATAAGGATGTAGATGAGCTGCGTAAGAAAGGAATTCTTAAAAATAGTTACACCAACAAAAGTCTTGAGGAGTTGGTCACGAACGCGCTGGAAAAGAACAAAATACTGATTGATTCTTCTCAGCACAGGTTCATCCAGGTAATGGACCCAATTTATAAAGAGCCTGAATCCTCCAAACTGAGCTTGGGAATGAACGCACATTTTTACACCTCCACGAAAAAGATATTCAATAAGGAAATGCCCACCTTTTATTTCAACCTTATTCTTGTGTGGATCTTTAACCTGTTCACCTTTCTCCTGCTTTATTTTGACGTGCTTAGAAAAATAGTGGCTATCAATCCTTTTAACAGAAATACAAAAAAGTAAACTCTTACAACAACCACCATATGATGAAAAAAATCGTAATCGTTTCCCTTCCCCTGCTCTTCCTCCTGGCTTGCTCGGATGATTCGCAGAAAGAAAAAGATATAATGGCAGATACTGCCGGAGGCACGCAGGTGCAGATCAACAAGCAGGTGCTTGGTGAAATGATCCGCACGTTGCCGCAACCAATCGAAATCGCTGATATCATTTCTAAATCGCACATGGAATTTTCTTCCGATATGCTTGTGCCGAGTGAGCTGTCAACGAAATACATTGATAAGTATTCACAATCATTGGCATTCGGCGCTTACGGTGTTGATCTCGGGTATATCAACCTGAATGAAAAAACTTTATATACGCTGGAATACCTGGAAAGCATAAAAAATCTTGCAGAGAATATAAAAGTTGACCAGTTTTTTGATTTCAGCACACTGGCCGAATTATCAAGGAACCGTAATAATGCAGATTCCCTGATCCAGATCTCGACCAAAAATTTCAATAAGATTGATGAATTCCTCCGTGAAAAGAACCGCGGTGAGCTGAGTGTGCTGATCCTGGTGGGAGCGTGGATCGAAGGTATGCACATGTTCGGCGAGATACATAAAACCAATCCGGAAGTAAAAACTAAAATCGGGGAACAGAAAGTGATCTTCGGAAACGTCTACGCTATCCTGGAAAAGTTGAATACGATCGAATATTTTGCGAACCTGAAAAAGGATATGGAGCCATTGAAACTCGCCTATGACCAGGTTGGTATTACAACCACATATAGGCAGCCGGAAACAAAAGAGGTGAATGGCGAGCTGATCATCATCGATAAATCTGAAACGACAGTTGATATCGATGATAAAATGACTAAACAGATTATTTCTGAAATCGAAAATATCCGCACAAAATATTTACTCACAACTCAAAACTGAACCACATGAAAAATGCGACCATACTACTCAGAAGCATTACCATCTTTTCAATTCTTCTGCTCTGCAGCTTCAACAAGGATGCATCACATTCTGCCTTATACCAGAAAGCGCTTACCAAGCTCAATAGCTACAACCTGATCAAAGATTATAAGGTTTACATGAAAAAGCGTAAAGGAAAAGATCCTGTTGAATTTACTTACTTCCCTGTCACACTCAACAGTGGAGAAAAATACCGGTTTTATGCACTTGACGATCAGTCGCTCAAAGGCAGGATGGTTATAACGATCTACAACAATATGAAAAGAGAGTTTCAGGTTGCAACAACGTACAACGTAAAAACGCAATCCAAGCTGGATGCAATAGAATTTTTAAGTCACACTACAGGAACGTTCTGCATTGGCTTCAGCTTTCTTGATGGCGAAGAAGGTTGTGGCGTAGGAATATCTTCCTTCAAAAAGGAGTAAATAAAAATTACAATCGTTTATTGTATTACCTGACATCTGCTTCAGTAACCTTTTTGTTTTATACTTTTGATTTCAGATCTTTTTGATCCTGGAAATCCATGAACGTATATGAGCATCAGCAAAAACATTTCGGATCTCAAAAATCAGCTTCCGAACGAAGTAACATTGATCGCTGTTTCCAAAACAAAATCAAACGAACAAATTCTCGAAGCGTATAATGCAGGTCAGCGCGACTTCGGTGAAAATCGTGTGCAGGAAATTCTACCGAAATACGAAGCGCTTCCCAAAGATATCCGCTGGCACCTGATTGGTCATTTACAAACGAATAAAGTAAAACAGATCGCGCCCTTTGTGCATCTTATTCATTCTGTTGATTCAGAAAAACTATTGGCAGAAATAAATAAAGAAGCAGGCAAATGCAATCGAATTATTCCCGTACTGCTACAAATATTCATTGCGCAGGAAGAAACAAAATTCGGTTTTTCATTTGAAGAGGCAGAAGCAGTTTTAGATTCAGCTTCTGAAAAAAAATATCCGAACGTTCGCATCGAAGGATTAATGGGAATGGCAACAAACAGTGAAGATGAAAATCAAGTTCGCGAGGAATTCAAATCGCTAAATGATTTCTTCACCATTCTCCGAACTAAAAACACCGAACTAAAAACGCTGTCCATGGGAATGAGCTCTGACTGGAAAATCGCCGTTGAAGAAGCAAGCACAATGATCCGGGTGGGAAGCTCTATTTTCGGTGAGCGATAACCGGGGGAACGAATTACGAATCATACAAAAACCCCGAATTTTGTAATTAACCTTGCCCTTTATTCAGTTTCGTACATTCGTTCTGATTCGTAATTCGTTCCCTTTCGTAAATTTGCAGCATGCCAGAGAAGGATAACAATAAGAAAGACAATAACGTTCCCGATCCGTTTTATCATGAATCGGAAGACTATGTTTCTGCATTTTTTGGCGAAGTGCCGGAGAAGATCCTTGAAACGCTTCCTGCAAAAACAGATGATAAAACTAAAAATGAGCTGGTAAATCAGCTTACAAATCCGGAGCTGCGTGAATCGCGCGCGGATGTATTGGCCGTGCTGAAGGGAAATGAATCGCAGAAATTATTGCTTGAAATTATTTCAGACGAAGACTATACAAAAGAACGGGCAGTTTTGATTGCTGCCTGCTGGGAAACCGGCCTGGATTTCACAAAATACCTGGAAACCTTCATTGATCTTTTAGCAGATAAAAACACGGACGACTTTGCCGCCATTGAAATTGCAACTGTAATCGATGAGCTTCCGGGTCCATTTGATGAGCAGGTTTTAGCTGGATGCACGATTAAACTTGAATCTTTCTCGGTAAATGAACCGTTAAAGCGCGAAATGCTTCACGCGATTTCCCTTCGCATTCAGTCTTTCAGCAAATAAATCTCCTTAAACTTATCGGTTTATCTGACTGGGTTCCCCATTCACCGAATATTTTCGTTCATTCAACGAATCTTTTCAAAACATCCATTCTCAAAAGGTATTTTCGTAATACTCGACCCGGCAACACTTTCGAGACACAGATCAGGTATTAATTAACACAAACTGCAAAGCCTTAACTTTCAGCTATTTGCGTATTTTTTCGGCATTAAAAACTACGTTTAATACGAAGTTATAAACCTTTATTAACACCTAATTAACAAGATGTTGGAAGTTATCAATAGGGCAGCTTTTCAATGTCTCTAATTATTAAGTTTGCTCCGCTTGCAAACGAAAAACGACCACTTAATAGATTTCCCCCTATTTAATTAACAAAAACACACCTCAGAAAACGACAACTTTAAAACTATTTGCAATTAATATCAGCACCCAATAATCTACCTATTTAACAAATTGCCCAATTATCCAATTACACACCCGTTAGTTTTTATTCACCCACATACATCAATTATGAGAAACACTTACTTCTGCACATCCGACTCGTCGGGAAGCCAGATTTCAAAAGGTCTTAGCCGGATTCGCATCGGGCTATTGACTTTGGTCCTGGTAGTTTTTGGATTAACTTTAAACGCACAGGTTACAACCTATTCGTTTACTGCATCAGCCGGAACGTACACACCAATTACAGGGGGTACTATTCTTGGATTGCCAAACAATGATGACAATATTTTTGCAGCTAACCCGATCGGGTTTTCGTTCTGCTATAATGGTGTCCAATACACTGATTTCGGTGTATGTGCAAATGGCTGGATTTACATGGGGAATACCACAGAATTTAACTCCTACACTTCACTTAGCACCGGTTCAGCCAATAATGTAATCTCTGCATTCAATTTTGATATACAGGGAGAAGCGGTTGTGGGCGAATTGCGTTACCAAACGATCGGTACTGCTCCAAACCGGACACTTGTTGTTCAATGGATGAATTATGATGCTTATCAAAGCGTTGTAAATTCGGACGTTTACAATTTCCAGATTCGCTTAAGCGAAACAACCAACGAGATCAATATTGTTTATGGAAATTATACCAGCGCGTCAGGTATCCGTTTGGCACAAGTAGGTATTCGCGGCAGCTCGAATGCTGACTTTAAAAACATTTCGATTACTAATGGTGCTCAAACATGGGCAACTCCGATTGCAGGAGCAACAAATACTGCAACTGCTGAGATCAATAATGCTCCGCTACTTATTCCAACATCCGGACAAACCTACACGTTTTCACAACCACCAGCAGCAGCTCCTCCTGTGAACCTTGCGTTTTCGGGTGTCACAACAAGCGGCATGACGCTCACCTGGAATGACAATTCTACAAACGAGGGCTCTTTCCAGGTTTACCGTTCTACAGATAATATCACATTCACACTTGTTAATACACAAACAACAACAAGCGCTGCAACAACAGGTACACCATACACTTATGCTGCAACAGGTCTTTTCAGTAACCAAATCTATTACTGGCGTGTAATTGCAGGAAATGCAAATTGCAGCGGAGTTCCATTGACAGGAAATCAGACAACACTTTCCGGTACAATGTGCGGCACTTATACGATTGGGCCATCCGGTGCATATACTTCCCTCACTGCAGCTGTTGCGGCAGTTGTTACAAATGGTGTAAACTGTCCTCTGATCTTCGAATTCCAGGCAGCGTATGTCAGCACAGTAGAAACGTTTCCTATCGTAATTCCTTTCCTGGGAAATGGTCCTGCAGCTTCTATCACAGCTCGTCCTGAACTTGGTGCAACGAATCTATCTATTACAAGCACCTCAACTCAAACCATTGACTTTAACGGAACATCTTACTTCACTTTTGATGGCCGTCCTGGTGGGATTGGAACTGTCCGTCACCTGACCATCGAAAACACTTCACTTACAGGTAATGCTGCTCGGTTTATTAACGGATCAATTAATTCCGGCTTCAATTATTGTACTATTCGTGGAGTAACTACAGGTACAACTAATGGTGTTGTCCTGTTTTCCACTGCTTCCACCGCATCCGGAAACAGCAATAACAGCATTTCAAATTGTGACCTTTCTGACATCGGAACTCAGCCAAATAACCTGGTTTATGCATCGAATGGTTCTACAACGCTAAATACAGGTAACATTCTTTCGAACAACACCTTTCACGATTGGTTTAGTGCAACTTCTGTGTCAGCTGCTATTAACGTAGCTACAGGAAATACAGCATGGACGATCACCAACAATAGCTTTTACCAGACTGCAACCCGTACTTATACAACCGGAAATACGCACTATGGTATTTTTATCAATTCGACCACAACAAATACAGGCGGATATACTATAACCGGCAATTATGTTGGAGGAACAGCAGCGCTCTGCGGAGGAACTGCTTATACCATGGCCGGAACAGTTGCAAATCGTTTTGTTGGTATTAATATCACCACAACTGCAGGCGGAACTTCCAGTGTACAGGGAAATACAATCAGGAATTTCAGCCTTGCAACGTCAAGCGGAACAACCACTGCGAACGGAATCTGGTGCGGTATCAACATCACCGGAACAGGAGCAAATGTTAACGTGGGAACACTTGTACCAAATATCATCGGAAGCAATTCTTCAAACGGCCAAATAGTTACCACCACCTCTACTTCAGGTGGAATGACAATTGGTATCAATTCCAGCGCTTCTGGTAATATTGATATACGCAATAACCAGATTGGCGGAATTACTGCAAACACAACAACTGCAACAACATCGAGCAGCATCTATGGCATTCAGACAACTTCCGGTGCTTTGGTTACAATTTCAGGTAACATCATTGGAAGCACAACTCTTGCAAGTAGCTTTATCAATGCAATTTCTACAGGCGCGACCGGCGGTCATGTGACAGGTATTTTATCTTCTTTCACTACTACAGCAACAATTTCCGCTAACACCATCATGAACCTGACAAATCAATATCTCGGAACTTCTACAACCGGACAGGTACGAGGTATTACAGTAACAGGTGGGTCAAACACGATCACCGGAAATACCATTGGAGCTTTGTTAAACATGTCGGCACAGGTTGGTGCAGGAACTACAGCTTCAGTACTCGGTATTAACTGCTCTTCTACCTCCACTACACAAACGATCAGCCTGAATACAATTTCAGGGCTCGCAAGCGGTAATCCTACAGCTGCCGTCCAGGTGACTGGCATTAACTACAGTGGTGCATCAACAGGTGTAAATTCTATTTTCCGAAATACAATTTCTGCACTTGGAGCAGCCAGTTCAGGTGTTGCAATAATTAATGGAATCAACATTACAGCCGGGGTTGCTACCTATTATAATAACTTCATTAATCTGGGAGTTGATATTACAGGCGCATCATTGACCGCTTCACATGAATACAATGGTATTCTGAAATCTGCTACAACGAATAACAAGTTCTATTATAATACTATTTCGATTGCAGGATCAGGTGTGAATTCAGGTGCAGCAAACACTTATGCATTCCGTCGCACAGGTACTGGTGTAGATACGCTGAAAAATAATATCCTGTACAACAACCGCTCAAACGGCGCTTCTACAGGAATTCATTATTCAGTTGCTATTAATACTACAACTACGTATGTAGCTAACAACAATATCATTTACGGTAATGGAGTTGGTTATACGCTCGGACTTGTAAACACAACTCCTTATTCTTCACTCAGTGCCTGGTCGGGAGCAACTCTGCAGGATTTGAATTCCTATTCTGTTGATCCGGTATTCATTTCAGGTATCAATCTGCACATCAATAATGCTGCACCTTCTGCATTAGAATCCCGTGGAGTTGTCATTGCCGGAATCACAAATGACTATGATAACGATGTTCGTCCGGGGCCGGTTCCTTCTGTAAATGGAGGTGGCACCATGCCGGATATCGGAGCGGATGAATTTGACGGAATTCCATTGTCAATAGACATGGGTATTTCTGCTCTTTTCCTTCCTTCTGCTTCTGGTTGTCACGGATCTTCAGATTCAGTAACTTTTGTATTGCGCAACTTTAGCTCGCAGACCATCAATTTTGCACTCAATCCAGTGACGATAAATTCAGCAGTAACCGGTCCGAATCCAATGTCGTTCGCACCTGTTACAATTAACACTGGAACGCTTGCAGGCAATTCCTCAATGAACATCACAGTAAGCACAACATATAATATGTCGGCTGTTGGTGTTTATGGATTCACTGCAAACGCAACAACAACCGGTGATGCCATTTCTTCTAATGACGCGCTTGCTTCGGTGAATATTACAGTTTCAGGTGGAACGGTAACATCATCTGTTTCCAGCATTTGTCTTGGAGAAAATGCAACCATGACCGCTTCCGGCTATACAAATGGAGGAAGCATTCAATGGCAGGATTCACCTGACAATATAACATTCACGAATATTGCTGCTGCAACATCACCGACACTTGTAGTATCACCGTCAAATACAATGTATTACCGCGTTGTAATCTGCGGCCAGCATAATTCAACTTCTGACACGCTGGTTGTGAACATCGTATCGGCTCCTGCTACCGTTGGCGATACACGTTGCGGAGCAGGTACAGTGAACTTAAGCGCATCAGGAGTAGGAACACTGAACTGGTACACAACATCTACTGGTGGAACTCCTGTAAATACAGGCACTACTTATTCACCAAACGTTTCAGGTACAACAACTTATTATGTTGAAGCAACTTCAGGTGGCGGATCACAATATACCGGCGCACCAAGTAATGCAATCGGTACAGGTACACAATCGACTGCGCCGCAATGGTTGCTTTATACTGTAATCTCTCCTACCGTCCTTCAATCAGTTGTAATTTATCCCGGCGCTGCCGGTACAGTTACACTTGAAGAACGTGATGGTGCAACCGGAGCTATTGTATCCAACAGCACATCTGTTGTGATCACATCAGCACAGATCAACACACCTGTCACTGTAGCACTCAATTGGAATCTTACTCCGGGTAACTATCGTTTATACCGCGCCGGAGCGGTTACACTTTTCCGTAACGATGCGGGCGCTTCTTATCCGTACACAGTTCCTGGTATCGTATCTATTACAGGGAACTCATTCAGCCCGACGTATTATTACTGGGCTTACAATTGGCTGGTAGCAAGTGGTTGTTCAAGCTCACGTACACCTGTTACAGCAACGGTTACACCACCACCTACAATTTCTGCAATTGCTGGAAACACAACATTGTGTGATGGTGATTCTGTTTTGTTAACTGTTTCAAGTCCTAACAGCAATTACGATTACACATGGACACCTACAACTGCGCTCAGCACTTCTACAGGTGATTCAACTGTTGCAACACCGGTCGGTCCCGGCAACTATGTTTATTATGTAGATGCTAATGACCTGTCAAGCGGTTGTGCAATCCGTGATACTGTTTCCTTCTCCGTTAATCCAACTCCTACAGTAGTTGCGTCGGTGGATATGACACCGGTTTGTTCCGGAACAAGTGTTAACCTTTCAGGATCACAACCACCTTCCGTGGTACAGATCACGAACGGACCGCTTACTAATACATCCACCACTTATCCTGCTCCTTATGGTCAATTCTATGGTGGATCACGTCACCAAATGCTGATCCTTGCTTCTGAATTGGTTGCTGCAGGATTAACATCAGGAAACATCTCAGGGCTTGAATTCCAGGTGACAAGCACCAATACAGCTGCACCACTTACCAACTTCACCGTTTCACTTGGAACAACTGCTTTAAATGATTTGTCTGCCGGATTTGCTACGTATACACCTACACAGGTTTATACATCAGCAAGCTATGCACCGGTTGTCGGAGTAAATTCGCATACATTCTCTACTCCTTTCTTCTGGAATGGCACATCGAATATCATTGTTGAAACTTGTTTCGCGAATTACACTACACCGCCGACTACAACGTTCACCAGCAATGCGAGCATGAGACAAACTGCAACACCATTCGTATCGACAGCTTACAACCGTTACGATAACACTGCAAACATTTGCTCAATCGCTCACCAGTTTACAGCATCACAGCGTCCGAACATTGCTTTAGTACAAAGCTTCAACACCTGGACTTATGCATGGTCGCCATCTGCAAACGTTGCAACACCAAACGCGCAGAATACAGTTGCAACACCTAGCGTAACAACAAATTATATTGTTGTAGTTACAGACAGCACATCCGGATGTTTCTCAAGCGATTCAGTGCTGGTAACTGTAAATCCTTCACCTGCTCCGATGTTAGGTGCTGATACAGCAATCTGCTCAAACACTAGTTTGACACTTGACGCTTCTTCAGGTCCTTACACTTACATGTGGAGCGATTCTTCATCTGCACAAACATTGCCGGTAAATTCATTCGGTATGTATGATGTATTGGTGACAGATAGTGTTACAGGTTGTACAGGAAGTGATACAATTCTTGTCGGAATCAATGCAGCTCCTTCCTTCAGCTTAGGTTCGGATGCGATCATTTGTTCAGGCAATTCGGTTTCGTTTTCAGGACCTTCAGGACAGTATGATTATTTGTGGAGCACAACAGATACAACACAAGCGATCACTACTGGAAATGCAGGCAATTACACGCTGACATTAACTGATACAGTTAACTCTTGTTTCAATAGTGATACTGTTATGTTAACTGTTAATCCATTGCCGGTTGTAATGCTCGGCAGCGATACAGCAATTTGCAGCGATAATGCACCGCTAACACTTAATGCGCCTTCAGGAAATTACTCTTACAACTGGAGTAATTCTTCAACAGGTGATTCGCTTAACGTTTCTGCAACAGGAACATATTATGTAATTGTTACAGATAACGCAACTACTTGCTTCGAGGGAGATACAATTGTTGTAACAATCAATTCTAACCCTACAGTTGCACTTGGTAGCGATACAACGTTCTGCAGCGCTTCAGGTCCGATCACACTTAGCGCTGCTCCCGGACCATACGATTACCAGTGGAGCGATATGTCGACCGGTAGCTCGATTACAACTAACACTAGCGGAAACTACGATGTGTTAGTGACTGATTCAATCACAGGTTGCGTGTCAAGAGATTCAATCAGTGTAACTGTGAATGCTTCACCGGTTGTTAACCTTGGTTCTGATACAGCAATGTGCGGCGGACAGGTTACGCTCGATGCACAGAATGCGGGAGCAAATTACGTTTGGAGCACATCTGATTCCACACAAATGATTACTGTGAATACAACAGGTAATTATTATGTGGATGTAACAACAGGTGCCGGATGTACAGACAGCGACACCATCCTCGTTACGATCAATACCATTCCGACAGTATCATTCACCATGCAGGCAACTGCTTGTGCGAGCGATCCTTCCTTCATGCTTACAGGTTCACCTGCAGGTGGCGTATTCACAGGAAACGGCGTAACAGGCAATATGTTCTCGCCTTCAGGTGCAGGTGTTGGTCCTGAAACCATCACTTACACTTACACAGATGGAAATGGTTGTACCAACTCTGATGATGCAGTTATAACAGTTGATGATTGTATCGGCGTTCTTGAGCCATTCGTAGCAGCAGGAATGAATGTATTCCCGAATCCGAATAACGGTTCATTCACACTTTCAATCAACGATGCGGATTACTCAGAGATCCAGATCGAGCTTGTAACTGTTGAAGGTCGCGTGATCTACAGCGATAAAGCTTCTGATGTAAAAGGTGTTTATGTAAAACAGCTTGACCTTACCACACAGGCAAACGGAATTTATTTCCTGCGTGTTACTGCTAACGGTCAGTCTTACAATCAGAAAGTTGTAAAACAGGATTAATTTTTCAGCACACCAATTTGCAGCCGTCCCGCTTTTCTCACGAGAAGCGGGACGGTTTGTTTTCAAAACTCTTGTTAAGGAAGTCGCAACGAATTTGCCCGAATCAAAGGCGGCTTGTTATCTTTACGTCTGTTGAAAACTCTAAGCCGGTTTATATTCAAATCTTACCTCCCGCCGTTCGCGTTAACATTCGTGATTTCGGTGTTTATCCTTTTCATGCAATTTTTATGGAAATGGATTGATGAGCTGGTGGGAAAAGGGTTGGAATGGAATATCATCGCCGAACTATTTTCCTTCGCCGCGCTGCAAATGATTCCTTTGGCGCTTCCGATGGCGGTGCTGCTTTCTTCACTCATGACTTTCGGAAACATGGGCGAACATTATGAGCTCGCTGCATTAAAATCAGCCGGATTTTCATTGATAAGGATCATGCGGCCGATTATTTATTTTACAATCGCTCTCACCATCGGCGCTTACATGTTTTCCAATTATGTGCTGCCCTACATTAACCTGAAAGCCATGTCGACGCTTTACGATATTCACCAGCAAAAACCTGCGCTGAATGTGAAGGAAGGCGTTTTTTATAATCCGGGCGTGGAAGGTTATAGCATTCGTATCGGAAAAATTGAAGAAGACGGACAGGTGCTTAGAGGCATCATGATCTATGATCACAGCGAAAAAGCAGGAAATGTTGCGCTTACTGTTGCGGAGTATGGCAAAATGAGCATCACAACCGACAACAGCTTTCTTGTACTCGAATTAAAAAACGGTGAAACGTACAGGGAAAACTGGGATGCGCAAAATGCGAATATTACAAGACCGTTCATGCGAATTAAATTCAAAGAACAGGTTACGCGAATCGATCTCACCGGTTTGAAAATGGTGCGCACCAACCCCGAATTATTCAAAGAAAACGACAAGATGCTCACAGGCGAGCAGCTCCTGAGCTATATCGATACGATGCGACAGGAAATTGCGGAAGATAAAAGCAGTTTTTATTCTTCATTAAGCAATGCCTACCTGACTAAAACAAAAATGTACTGGAAGTTGCTTGACTCAGTTAAAACACCTGTCAAAGCCAGCAATTTTCTTGCAGAGCTAAGTGCTACCGAAAAATCACGTGCATTTGAGCTTGCATTAAACAATGCGCGTAACTGTAAACAAAATGTCGAGTCGCAGAAGAACCAGCTTGATGCGGAAGAAAAAGCGATCATCCGTTATAAAATTGAATACTGGAAAAAATGGAGCTTGTCTGTTGCCTGCCTGCTGATGTTTTTCATTGGAGCACCATTAGGCGCGTTGATTCGAAAAGGCGGACTTGGATTGCCTGTTGTCATTTCAATTGTTTTCTTTTTGCTTTTCTGGGTGATGAGCATCGTAGGTGAAAAGCTGGCGAAAGAAGGTACTATTCCTGCTGAATTCGGAATGTGGTTTGGCTGTCTCACTTTCCTCCCACTCGGTTTCTGGCTAACGAAAAAAGCAACCGCGGATGCAGGAATGTTTGATAGTGTTGGTGTCATCACACGCATCAGAAACTTTTTCAGAAAAAAGAAAACAGTAATTGATACTCCACCTGCAGATGTCAATACATTGTAGATTAAGAGCAAATTAATTCATGCGTATTCTTCAGCTCACACCAAAACCTCCCGTTCCTGCCGTCGATGGCGGAGCATTGGCGATGAACAGCGTTACGGAATGTTTGCTCCACGCCGGACACGAAGTAAAAGTGCTCTGCATTGAAACACGAAAGCATCCGTTTTTACCGGAGAAAATTTCTGCCGCCTATAAAACAGCAACAAAGATCGAAGCTGTTTTTGTCAATACAGAAATAAAAATAGGCAGCGCATTTTCTAATTTATTTTCTTCTTCCTGCTATAACGTTGAACGATTTTATTCGCAGGAATTTGAAAATAAATTAATTGAAATCCTGCAAAAAGAAACATACGACATCATCCAGCTTGAAAGCCTGTACATGATGCCGTATTTTGATGTGATACGCAAAAACAGTAAAGCGAAAATTGTTTTACGTGCGCATAATGTAGAAGCGCATTTGTGGAATCGCCGAACCTTGCAGGAAAAAAATGCGTTAAAGAAAAAATGGTTTGAACATCTGACAAAAAACCTTTTTACTTACGAAGCAGAAGCATTTACAAAAGTCGATGGCATTTTACCGATCACTGCGGAAGATGAACGCACGATTACGGAAATGACAAAAGGTAAAATCAATTCGATAGAAGTATTGCCTTTTGCAATGACATTGCCGGAAATGAAAGCTGAAATAAAACCAAAGCCTTTTACTGTTTTTCACATCGGTGCAATGGATTGGCAGCCGAACGTGGAAGGAGTAACCTGGCTGCTGAAAGAAGTCTGGCCGAAAGTAATTGCTACAATTCCGCATGCGGAGCTTCATCTTGCAGGAAGAGATTTCCCGGTTGATGAACGTTTTACCGGCGTTTCGGTTTTCATTCACGGTGAAATTGAAAATGCATTTGATTTTATGAATGAATATTCCATCATGACGGTTCCGTTGCTTACAGGCGGAGGGATGCGCGTAAAGCTCGTGGAAGGAATGGCGCTCGGCAAAGCAATTGTTACTACTTCCATCGGCGCGGAAGGAACAAATACGGAAAACGAAAAACAAGTAATGATCAAAAATAGTCCTGCGGATTTCGCAACAGCTATTTGTCAACTGCTGAATAACGAAATTTATGCGCGTGAATTAGGCGTTCGTGCAAAAGAATTTGCAAAAACAAATTTCGATTCTGCCGCAGCATCAAAAAAATTGACCGACTTTTACAGCAGCCTCATCAAGTGAAAATACTCTGCATCACCTCCCGCGTTCCCTGGCCGCTTGAAAAAGGCGACAAACTCCGCGCGTATCACCAGATCCGGCATCTTTCCAAAAAGCACACGATCATTCTTTGCGCGATCAACGACACCAGGCTGCATCCTGACGCGGAAAAAGAATTAAAAAAATTCTGCAGCGAAATTCATGTCTGCAACATTTCGAAAATCGGAATTGTATTTAATCTTATCCGTGGATTGTTCAGCGGCATTCCTTTGCAGGTTGCCTATTTCACAAGTCCGGCAGCGAAAAGAAAAATCAATGATATCATTGCCAAAAGCAAGCCTGAACGCATTTTCGCACAGTTGATCCGCAGCGCAGAATATGTGCGTGATCACAAAGAGATTCCACGCACGCTTGATTACATGGATATTTTTTCCAAAGGAATTGAGCGACGCATCAGCAAAGTGAATGTGCTCTGGCGCTGGGTTTTTAAAATGGAATGGAAACGCCTGCTGAATTATGAAGCTGCTGTTTTTAAAGATTTTAATTCACTCACAATTATTTCACAGCAAGACAGAGATCTTTTGCCTGTTGTAAATCCGTCAGCGGTACATGTAATTGCCAATGGCGTTGACACCGATTTTTTCAAACCAATGCCGGCAGAAAAAGATTACGACCTGCTTTTCAACGGCAATATGAATTATCCGCCAAATGTTGAAAGCGCAGTTTATCTTGTAGAAAAAATTCTGCCGCTCATTCAAAAGAAAAAACCGGGGACACGCATTTTAATTTCAGGTGCAAGTCCTGCCGCAGAAGTGCTTGCTTTACAATCGGAACACGTCACTGTCACCGGTTGGGTCGACGACATCCGCAGCAGTTTCGCACGATCAAAAATCCTTGTTGCCCCAATGCAATCGAGCATCGGCTTACAAAATAAATTGCTCGAAGCCATGGCAATGAAAATTCCATGCGTCACCACTACCCTTTCCAACAACGCACTAAAAGCAATTCCTGATTCACAGGTTTTAGTTGCCGATACACCGCAACAATTCGCCACACACATTCATCTTTTGCTCGACCATCCCGATAAAGCAGATCAGCTTGCAGAAAACGGTTACCGCATGGTGCACGATCGTTACAATTGGGAGCAGACGTGTAATGCGTTGGAGCAGGTTATTATTGATGGGAGAGTTCGTTAGGAAAAAGGTTGGTAGTTGGTGGTAAGGAAAAGGTTGGTGGTTGGTTTTATTTTTTAACTGTGCCTTTGTGTCCCTGTGGCAATAACGAAATGATTAGCAGATTTTCTCCCGCTGATGATTTTGTGCCTTAGTGCCTTAGTGGCAAAACTTTTTTTAGCATGCAAAATTATGTACAATGAATAAATTTTTTTTCTCTCTTTTTATTCTCCTGATTCCTTTCATCTCCTGCATGCAGGTAAATGCAGATGGAACAAAAGTGGATGCGACACAAAAAGATTCCATTGCCACCACTTCCAAAATCAAATGGAAATCAGAAGATGAATTTTACACCACCTATTATCTCCTCGATAAAAAAATAACGCTTGCGGATAAACGTCCTTCCAAAGCAGACACAAACATTTTCCTTTGCATTCCCGCAGCATTCACACAGCTGGATGACGGCAGCATCGACGGACTTTTTATCATTGACGGAAAAATTACCGATCGTAAAAAAGTAAATCATCATCTCGGCGGCGGATTGTTAGTTGTAAATAATCAACTGCAGATCATTAAAACCAATGAAGGAAAACTATTGACAGAAAACTGGAAAGACAGCATCAGCGCATTGAACGGATCTTTTTTCCAGCAGATTCAAATGGTGCGTGTTGGCGAAGCGCTGACATTTAATAAAGATGTAAAATTATTTCAGCGAAGAGCCGTTGTCATTTACCGCGATAGCACAATTGCAATAGTGGAATCAAAAAGTCCGATTACGCTGAAGGAATTTGCGGATGATCTGGTGAAGATGAAAGCATTCAACGCCATCTACACCGACATGGGCAGCTACGATGAAGGTTGGGTGCGGAATCCGGAGAAGCAAAAAGTTGACGTGATCGGGAAGAACAGAATGCAAACGCAGTTTCAGAGCAACTGGTTGCTTTTCAGAAGATGAATTGAAGCGACAAAAATTAATGCTTCACAATAAATTTCCCGCTGGATTTTCTTTCCGAATTTTCAATGTATTGATAGAAATACATTCCATCTGCTAAATCAGCAACTGAAATTTCAAAACGTGTTTCGCCAATTGATTTATGGCGATGCACTTCTCTTCCGAATTGATCGGTGATGATGATTTCTGATGGATCAATTCCATTAACCAGGAAACTGATATTGTCAATAGCCGGATTTGGAAAAAGTGAGACTGAAATTTGCGCTACCTGCTGTTCAATTCCATTTGCTGCATCTACAATGAATTGAATTTCCTGCTCGTGAAATCCGATACTGATTACTGTGTTATTCGAAAAACTTTTCCACTCCTCTACCCTGATCACGACATTATAAATTCCCTGCACAGCCGGAGAATTCCACGAAAACTGGCCGGTAGCAGGATTCATAATTAAATTTCCACCTCCGGAGAAATCAGGAAAGTTGTAACCAGGTTCGACGCATGCTATAAAAGAGTAAGAAAGACTATCGCCGTCCAAATCAAAATAATTCAAAGCGTATGTATTTGACTGCGACATCAAAGGAAAAAACATATAAGATACATTCATATTTGATGGAGCACTATTACATCCGATAGCAGGATCAATTATAAATTGCGAACCAAGAAATATGTTTGTGGTAGATGAATTAGGAATATTAGTAATACCGGAAACTCGATCAATGCATGCCACATAATGAAAGTAACTCCCCTGACCAGGATAGTTATGAGTGATACGCCAAACAACTTCCTGCACATTGGAATAATTTGGAGGCAAAATACCGGCAACACTGATCTGTGAAACAGCAGCTGATCCAGCCAACATTGTATTCGTATTATCTCCGAAATAAAAACAAATCGAGTCTGAAGGATCTAACGAGTCGCACCAAATTCTTATTTCGAATTCATACATCATTCCTCCAACACAACGATAGCTAAGCTCACCACCTCTTGCATTAAAAGCTGAAGCAGGAAAATAAATTACCACGATTAATAATATCAGAATGAGCTTTTTCATTAGTATCATTTTTTTAGATGTTGTACGAAAACAACACCAGGGTTATAGGCCAATATACTCCTTATTCACCAGATTCAGACAATTAACTCTTTCAAAACCCGATAATTAGCTTCCACATTTGCAAAATTATCATATCTTTAATTACCAAAACAATTACTCCGGATCACCAACCCAATCGCAATGAAACGTCTATTAATTTGCCTGCTCATCAGCATGCCTTTTTTCGCATTCACAGATACGCGAAGCTGGATTTATTTGCATGAAGAAAAAGTGAGTGACATTGCTCCGTACACGCAAGCGCTTATTAAATCAGATCTTGACAAATACCGCTACTTCGATCAGCGTAACACCTTGCATTTTGAAAACGGACTTGATGTAGAATTACTTTCGGCAGATGAATTGACTGCTGCAGGAATTCCTTTCAACAAAGATCATGTGCGAACGCAAGCGACTTCGTTCGATACAAAACCGATCTTCAAATTAACAGTTGACGGAATTTTAGTGGAGATACAAACCAGGACTAAAATAAAATAAGCAGCATGAAAAAAAATTACTTTCGGCTTTGCATTTTATTTATTTCGTTTTTCATTTTCAATGCTGCATCTGCGCAGGTTGCAAATGACGATTGTTTCGGTGCTACTCCCCTCGGAACTTTAGGTGCGCCTGCTCCGTGTCCGAGCGGATTAGGAGCTGTTTCTACATTCAACAATCTTACCAACGTCAATTCATTGACGGAAATGCCTTACACCACCCTCATCAATTGTCAGCCATCCAACAATACACCAATGGCATCGCCGGCAACAGATGTTTGGTTTTCATTTGTAAATAATGGCAACGAAATAAATATTACCATCAACGGAAATATTCTCGATCCGAACATTGCGATCTACCAGGGAAATTGTTCCGGACTTGTTGGTCGCGGTTGCGCGATCGGTTCCGGTAATACGCTTACTGCACAGTTTGATCAAATGGTTGTTGGCGCAACGTATTACATCCAGGTCAGCGGTGGAACTCCGACAGACCAGGGAACGTTTACAATGACGTTGCAGAATGAAAATTCATGTTCCGATTGTTTGCTTTCTTCGAGCATGACAGTAAATCCGCTTCCTACAAACGGAACTTACCAGGGCGGAACACCGGTTACATTTTGTTTTACAATTTCGCAATGGGATCAGCAAAATACAAACTGGCTGCATGCTGTTATTCCGAATTTCGGCGCGGGTTGGGATCTTGCTTCACTTACAAATTTAACCGGCGCTGCAACGTGCGATGGCGGTCCCGGTGTTTGGCAATGGTTTAATAATGTCAATTGCCCCAATGGAAACGGAATTCAAACCGGATTTTTCTTCGACGGTGATATTGTACAAGGTGGACCGAATGGTGATCCGACAGATAATTTCGGTGATAATTGCAACGGAAATGTGAGCTGGACTTTTTGCTGGACGATCACAACAGATGCATGTCCTCCCGGAAATAACGGTGATGATTTAAGTGTGACAGTTGATACGTACGGTGATGGTGAAACAGGAAACTGGACGAACGTTGCTTGTGTTGCAGATCCTGTTTATCAATTCAACGCATCACTTTCCTGCTGCGCTCCGCCGACAATGTCATTTACAAACGTATTATGTTTTGGCGGCAATAACGGTTCTGCTACCGCTACACCGGTTGGAACAGGTCCGTATGATTTTACATGGTATGATGCAGCGAACACTGTATTACAAACTGCAAATGGTCAGCCCGGAGCAAATACATTAAGCAATCTTACTGCAGGAACATATCATGTTACAATCACTGATAGCAACAATGGTTGCACCACCACAACTTTTGTTACGATCACAGAGCCGACACAACTGGTTTTGAATCCTGCTACTATTCCTGCTGCGTGTAATCAAACCAATGGAAGCGCAACCGTAACTCCCAATGGCGGAACAGGTCCGTATGATTATGTGTGGACGGATTCGCAGAATAATGTTTTGCAAACAGCGAATAATGTTGCGGGATCAAATACGCTCAACAATCTTGCAGCAGGAACTTACAATGTGCTGGTGACCGATGCAAACAATTGTCTTTCCAATATTGCAATCGTAGTCAACGGTGTTCCCGGAAGTCTTACTGATGTGATGAGCAGCAATCCTGAAACATGTTTTGGTGCTTGTGATGGTGATGCAACGTGTACGCTTAACGGCGGAACAACACCTTACGCTTATCAATGGAGCGCGAATGCAAATAACCAGGTAACACAAACTGCAACTAATCTTTGTGTTGGAACTTACACTGTAAATTATTCTGATGCCAATAATTGCACAGGTTCTGCAACAGTACAAGTTACAGGTCCGCCTGCGGTTACTTCAACTGCGAATGCTGTTCCTTCCACAATTTGTATCGGCCAATCAAGCAATTTAACTGCGAATCCTGCAGGAGGAACCGGTTCCGGGTACACTTTTGTTTGGACGCCTGTCGGAACAGGTAATACACAAACTGTAACTGTTTCTCCAACGGTAACTACAACTTACACGGTTGTTGTTTCTGATGGAAATAATTGCGCTGCATTGCCAACAACAATTACTGTAACAGTAAATCCTGCGCTTAATGTAAATCTTGTTGCTGCACCTCCTGCTGTTTGTGCGGGATCGCCATCAACATTAACTGCAAATGCAAATGGCGGAAATGGCGGACCTTATACTTACACCTGGTTGCCGGTTGGAACTGCTGGAAATACAACAACAGCTTTTGTTACACCTAATGCAACTACAACATACACCGTAATAATTTCTGACGGTTGTACAACGCCGGATGATTCTGCTGTTGTAACAGTAACAGTTAATCCTCCGCCGACACCATCCTTTGTTGGAAATCCGCTTACCGGTTGCGCTCCTGTTTGTGTTGATTTTCTCACACCAAACAATCCGACCTGGACAACCTGCAGCTGGGATTTCGGCGACAACAACACCATTACAGGAAATTGTAATCCATCACATTGTTATACGACACCGGGATGTTATGACGTAACACTTACTGTAACCGATGCGAATGGTTGCACAGGATCACTCCTTGTTCCGGCTTATGTTTGTGTTTCAGCAAATGTTGTAGCAGATTTTATTGCAAGTCCGCAGCCGACAAATATTTTTAATACGAATATTACTTTCACAGATTTGTCTACAGGTCAACCTTCGTCATGGACCTGGTACTTTGGAAATCTTGATAGTGCGAACGTACAAAATCCCTCGTATGATTTCCCTGGTGATGCAGCAGGTTGTTATGATGTAATTCTCGTTGCGAATAATGCGTCGAATTGTCCGGGCAGAGATACGCTTGAGATTTGTATTGATCCCGAACACACAATTTATTTTCCGAATGCATTTACACCGGACGGCAATAACCTGAACGAAGGTTTCATTGGCGTAGGTGAAGGCATTAAAGAATATGAAATGTGGATCTTTGATCGCTGGGGAAATTTAATTTATCACACCGATGACATCAATAAGCCGTGGGATGGAACGGTTCAGGGTAAGAGCGGAAATGTTTGTCAGCAAGATGTGTATGTGTGGAAAGCGATTGTGGTAGATGTGTTTGACAAGAAGCATAAATTTATCGGAAGCGTTTCTCTTATTAAATAATTAAGAATTAATTTTACACAGTAATTCCGTGCAATCGAAATCTGTGCAATCTGCGAAATCCCTGCCTGCGGCCGCGCATTGCAAGTGCTGCGGCAGGCAGGTGTGGCAACAATGACAACTATGGCAACAAGAACATTGGTAATGAACCCGAAGCAAGTCAGTCAGCGATTAAATCGTTTGGCGTGGCAGGTGTATGAGCATTGTTATAATGAAAAGGAAATTATTGTTGCAGGAATTGCAGGCAATGGCTTTCGTGTTGCAAAACGCATCACTTCATTACTTGGAGAAATTTCTCCGCTTAAAGTGACGTTGTGCGAGATCCATATTTCGAAAGATTCTCCGTTGGATGGAAAAGCTTCCATTTCGCCAATGCCGGAGCTTGAAAATAAAACGGTGATCGTAGTAGACGATGTTTCAAATTCGGGACGGACATTGATGTATGGCGTAAAATTATTTTTGGATTCGCCTGTAAAATCTTTGCTCACACTTGTGCTGGTTGACCGTGATCATACACGCTTCCCGGTGAAGACGAATTTTGTCGGGCTTTCGCTTTCAACAACGATGCAGGAACATATTTCGGTTGTAATGGGGGAACACGAAGAAGATGCTGTTTATCTTGATTGATCAATTCGAAGGATTTGAACATTTGAAAATTCGACATTGGAATTAAAAATAATCTTGTGATAAAGCGTATTTGTTTGTTTTTGGTTTTAGTTTTTTGTGCGTTTGCAAATTTATTCTCGCAGGAATTTTCACCTGATCTTCGCTTAAGTTCGCTTCTGAAAAATGGAGAATATTTTCAGTTCAGGGAAGAGCTGCTTGAAAAATATACCGGCATCGATTACAACCAGGTGGATGTTGAAACGCCGGAGAAATTATACTTTTTTGCGTGGGAAAATTACCTGTTTAATAAATCGGCGCCTTCAAATTCAACTATCGAATCGTTCCTGGGTTCTGAAAGCTTTATTTATTCCGATTCTGTAGCTGCTGAATTATTATTGCTGCATTTTCAAAACGACATACGTCTATTTAATTATAAGCGGGCGGATTCTGTTTCAACCATTTTACTTTTTAGATACGCATCGGTTATAGAACCAAAAACGTTAGCCGATATTCGCAACACCGCACAGATCACTTCTGCGCTTGTGAATGTTGCGCCACAAACAATTGACAGAAAAGAAAACCTTGATATTATTTACAAACGGGATATTGCAAACCTCATTCGTATCCCCGTTACAATGAATAATAAAACAGAAGATTACATTTTTGATACCGGCGCAAATTTTTCTACCATCAGTCAATCGCAAGCGAAAAAAATGGGCGTGCGTGAATTGAATGCAAAATTTTCCGTCACCACTTCTTCACGAAATGCATTAGAATCGAAATTAGGTGTGGCAGATAAAATGCAGATCGGAACTATTACTTTCTCGAATGTTGTCTTTATCATTCTTCCCGACAAAGCATTAAAATTCGCGGGCGGTATTTATAAGATCAAAGGAATTGTCGGATTGCCCGTGATTGCACAGATGCAGGAAATTGAAATTGCGAAAGACAACCATTTTAAATCGTCTGCGTCTTCTTTTAAACCGCATCCAGTTAATCTCGGTCTTGAAGGAAATACGCCGTTTATAAACGTAACTTTTTTCGGAGACGACCGTCTTTATATTTTTGACACCGGCGCAGGTGCTACAATTGTTGGAAACCGGTTTTATGAAACGTATAAAGACAGTCTTGCAAATGCAGAAGATGGAAGCGCGCGTGTTGCCGGTGCGGGCGGAATGGAAAAGATAAACATGCGCACTGTGAAAAATGTACATTATACATTAGGCGGTGCGAAAAATGTTTTGAGAAGTATTTCCATTCAGCTGAGTGGTGTTACAGATCTGCTTGCAAATTATTACGGAATTGCCGGGCAGGATATTTTTATGCAGTGGAAAGTGATGATTATTAATTTTGACGGGATGTTTGTGGAGCTGAAGAATTAATTCTTAGCCAGCTCTTTCAAAACCATTCTTCCTCTCGCTTTTATCCCGGGAGATCCTTCCTTCATCATTTCCTCGATCACGATTTTTAATTCACGTTTTAATTCGGGTTCTTTTTTTGTAATGTTTGCAAGCACTGTCATAGCAAATGCTTTAAATGCAATCGGGTATTCGCTTTTCAAAAGAAATTCGAAACAGACATTCACCACTTCACCATGATACTTCGGAGGTACTTCAATAAATTGTAATGTGCGAAGAATATTACGCGACACAGCAGGATGATTTGCTTTATCGGAAAGCAATTTTACAAATTTTCCCAAATAAGGTTTTACCAGCGCAGGGTATTTAATTCCGATATCACTCAATGGCCATGCAGCACGTTGCACAACACGATATTCATCCGTAAGAAAAAGATGCACCAGCTCGGTAAAGCGTTTTTTATCGTCGCCAATCCATTTTATGATCTTGTCGGATTGTGCGCGGGAATGTTCTTCAAGAATAGTTTCACGCAAATTCATTTTTTTTACCGTTTTAACAATTCATTTTAACAACACGAATATAAATATATACATGCATTAACAATTCTTTGAGCTGAAAACGAGCATGTTCAAAGACTAAAGTTGCATTACGACACGTTGCAATAGTATATTAGTATATAACCCCTTTCGGTTATTGCCGGAAAAAAAATATGCAAGATGTTATTAGGTGAGAGGATCAGGAAGATCCGCGAGGAAAAAGGCTGGACACAGGCTGAAGTCGCAGATAGAATTAATATTTCGTCTTCCGCATACGGTCAAATCGAACGAAAGGCAGGCCAGTCTTCCTTTGCTACTTTATGTAAGATTGCTTATGCCCTTGATGTAACAGTACTCTTCCTGGTCGACCTGGAAAACGAAAACTTTTTGCAGGAAAAAAACAAGCTATAGCTTGTTTTATAAAAGATACAAGCTATAACTTGTTGTTTTACGCTCATAGTTGTAATAATTTAGATGTACGTTAAATATTTAACTTATAATTTAATTTTAATCCTAATTACTAAACAACATGAGAAACGAGATTTTAAACAGGGAACAAAGTGCCGTAATGGACTTTGACGTGATGAGTAGTCCCCAGCTACTATCATTTGTGAACTCTGGGGAAACGGAGGTTGCAACATTCCTTGAATCATTCAACGATGCATGTTCTCTCTTTGGTTTATCCGAACTTTATTTCAGGCAAAAAGGAAGAATCGAATTTGCAAGCGGTGAGCCTGATTTAATTGCCTATTACGATGAGCTCGGTCAACAATACAACAATAAAGGAATTGATTTGTTGACGCTTGCCATCGAAGATTTGCAGATTTACATTAACTCAAATCAATTTCCTCCTGGACCGCCTGCCGACTTCAGCGGATTTACTGAGGAGTTTAAAGTGTACTTCGAAAATCTGGAAGTAAAACCAAGAGATACGCAGGAACTTGTAACCGTATTAAATGATACTGTAAACGCAGCACAACCCGGCGAACAAGCGACGCTTCAATATCTTTTGAACAAAACAATTGAGCTGAAAACCGTGCGTCAAAGTCCGGACAGAGGAGCAGACACAAATTTAGCATGGTGGAAAATTGTTGCTATCGCAGTTTATGTTGGTCTTGCGGCAATGGAAATCTGGTTTTGCATTATCAAAAACAAATGCAGTAAAAAAGCAAAAGCGGTGCTCAAAGGTGGTCAGACAATTGCAGCCCTGGTAATGAAATTCTGCTAAAATTTAGCTGTTCAATTTCATTATCCTTACAGGCGGAACTAGTTGTTCCGCCTGCTTTTTTTCTGAGGTTTTTAATAGCCGATGATTTTTACTTCGTGCATATAGTTGGTATCTTGTAAGGACCAATGAAACTAAACCTGCTCATCTATTTCTTATTATTCACCCTCGCCTGCTCTGCGCAAAAAGGTTCCCGCGAAGAAATGCTGGATAGTTTAAATGCTGTCCGTGAAAATGACAGAGGCGCTTTTAATTTGTACATCAAAAAACCGGAAATAGAAATCATCGCCGGCGTCTTCCGGAACAGGGAAAGTATTCAGCAGGGATTTATACCAGTTAATTTTACTTATCACATTTACCTTCCTTTTCAATTCGATTTAAGCTATGTGAATTTAAAGGCGAAGGATAAATTATTAAAAATTAATACCGCGTTTATTTTTCATCATTCGAAGTATGGCAATTATGCAGTTGGTCTCGGTACACGATTCAGCTTTTTATTATTCAAAAAAACGTATGGAAGCTATCAGCTGGGTGTGGTGTGGTGCGAAGTGGTGAAACGAAATACAAACGACGGAATTAATAACATGGGATTTTGTTTGCACCATGAATTTTCGTTGTGCTATAATCTTTCAAATCATATTAAGCTAAGCGCAAATGCAATTCACCTTTCGAATGGAAATATTTTTAAAGGCGGAAAAAACCTGCAAGATGTTTTAGGTATTGGTGCAGCTTATTTATTTTAAGAATTCTAACATCATGAATGAAAACTATATCGTACCTGCACAAACGCGCATCGGTCATGTTCATTTGAAAGTGGCAGATATCAATCGAGCGCTTGGATTTTACAGGGATTTGCTGGGCTTTCAGTTAACCATGATGTATGGCGACCAGGCGGCTTTTATTTCTGCCGGAGGTTATCATCATCATATCGGATTAAACACATGGCACAGCAAAGGCGCATCACCTGCTGCTAAAAATACGGTGGGGTTATATCATACCGCCATCGTTTACCCGACAAGAAAAGATCTTGCTGTAATTTTTGAACGATTATATAAAGCCGGTTATCCGCTCACAGGCGCAAGTGATCATGGCGTTTCAGAAGCATTGTATCTCAATGATCCGGATGGAAATGGAGTGGAATTATACTGGGACCGTCCGAAAGAGCTTTGGCCTTTAAATCCGGATGGAACTTTAGAAATGTTTACTAAAGCGTTTGACCTTGATGATCTTTTAAAAGAGCTTGATAAAGGATAAAAATTTTCTGCTACTACATATTGCGTATTTTGCTCTTGGACTTCATCTTCAAACAACATTTTTAATTTCCCCGCGTTTATTAATTACATCATTATGTTGCCACCATTCATAATGATCAACCCTAATCCTATCCCCAATGAAAATATTAAAAGCGACCTTGCTGGTTTCCATTCTCAGCTTTGCACTCACATCTTTTTATTCTCCCAATGCTGATCTCACTTTTGAAAAAGCCCTTATTGAAAAGAAGATTGAAATAGTGATCGTATCACAAGGCGGACATTCCGGCAATTGCATTAATATCGAAGTGAAGAACTTAACCAATAAGCTGCTGAATTTAAAAATGGCACCCGGAACTGTTTTTATCCCGGAGGACAATGAAGAACAAACATTGATCACCACGAAGGAACAGCTGCTGGCGATTAATAAAAATGAAGTAAAAACATTTAAAGTATTCGCGTATTGTACTGAAGCAAGTGATTCAAGTCCGGGCAAAGAATCAAAATTCCAAATGGCACAAACGCCCAATGCAAAATTGAAAAACCTTGCTTTGTTTTTAGATTCGCTAAACACACTGGATGATTATGTGATTCAAAATTCTATCTGGTGTGTAACCGATAGTCACAGCGTTTCGAATGTGTATAGCAATGACATGAAAGTGTCGAAAGCTTTGCGCGGATATTTGTGTGCTGCAACGGGTCAAAAAGATACCTGGTACAATACAAAAAGAGATTTTTCAGTGGATGCGAATAATCATATTGTGATCGTTACGAAAGAAGTAAAAGGTGAGCTTGCTTTCCAGGCAACTACGCCTGTTGAATTGCAAGGTTGTGTAAAAGACAGTACAGGAAAAGTAATTTACACCAACCCGAATAAAACAAATTGTCCTGCAGGAAGAATTCGTTTTGAGTTTAAATTAAAAGTGGAAGGCTGGGCTCCGGGAAATTATACGGTTGTTTATACGAATAATGGTGAGGAAGTTTTGAGTCAGCCGTTTTCATTTTAATTACTCTTTAACTGCAATCACGCTGATCTCGATGTGTGCGCCTTTTGGTAAGGCTGCAACTTGTACTGTGGCGCGTGCGGGATATGGACCTTCACCAAAAAATTTCGCATACGCTTCATTGACTGCTGCGAAGTTTTTGAGATCGGTCAGGTAAATTGTTGTGCTGGCAATATCATTCATCTTTAAATGTGAGCTGGCTAAAATCGCTTTGATGTTTTCCATTGCGAGATTTGTTTCGGTCACAATGTTGGAAGAATCAAGGTTTCCTGTTTTCGGATTTATTCCGACCTGGCCGGAAACAAAAAAACAATTTCCTTTTCTGATGGCTTGTGAATAAGGTCCGATTGGTTTTGGTGCTTCTGCGGTTGCAATTACTTCCGGATTTTGAAATTGATTTTTAGCGGGACGGAAGTTCAGGTAAAGAAGAAATGCGATTGCGATGATGGCAAATCCGTAAAAGATGGTGTGTTTCATTCAGCGAACAATATGCTAATTTGCTAATGAGATAATGTGCTAATCAAAAAAAGCGCTAGCTCTATTTGGGGTTGGTTACTTCATTGGCAATTTCGGTAATTCCTTTTACGAGCAGATCAAGATCAGCGAGACTAGTATAAACGTTTGGAGCGATACGTGCGCCGTGGATGTTTTCCCAGTTGATCGCGACGCAATGGATGCGGTATTTTTCCATGAGCTTCGCTTCGATGTCTTCCGGCTTTAATCCTTCGATCGAAACATTTGCAATCGTTCCGCAGAAAGCAGGATTTTTGGGTGTGTTGATCTTTACACCCGGAAGTGAAGCAACTTTGTCTGTCCAGTAATTTTTCAGGTAACGCAGACGTGCTTCTTTTCTTTTTGCGCCGATCATTAAATGAAAATCAATTGCTGAGCTGATCGCCATTTCAGATGCGAATGAACGTGTGCCCAATGATTCGAATTTACGAATATCGCTTCCATCCGGTTCGTTATTGGAAAGCAGCGCCCAAACATCCTTTATTTTTTCTTTTTTGATCCACAACATTCCGCTTCCGAATGGTGCACACAACCATTTATGCAAGCTCGTTGCCCAATAATCGCAACCCAAATCACCGATCTTATAATCGATCAGTCCGAACGTGTGTGCAGAATCGCAAATGACATCAATATTTTTTTTGTGCGCTTCATCAGCAATTTTCCGAACAGGTAAAATTTGTCCGACCCAATTGATCATGTGTGTTACATGAACGACTTTTGTTTTATCTGTGAACAAAGATGTATATGCTTTTGTCAGCGCAGCTTCATTTTCAGAAGGCAATTCGAGATTTACCCAAACCAATTTAATGCCATCACGTTTTTCACGTTGTCTCCACGCATTAAGCATATTCGGATAATCCTGCTTCGAAACAATTACTTCATCACCCGCTTTTAAATTCAATCCGAAAATGATGGTGTTTAATCCTTCGGTTGCATTGCGGTTGATAGCTACTTCTTCAGCAGAAACGCCACCGAGATCTGCAAGACGTTTGCGTAAAGGCTCACGACCGCGATCCAATTCACGCCACATGTAATACGAAGGCGCTTCATTACAATACTGGTAAAAACGAATATGCGCTTCCTGCACCGGTTTAGGCTGCGGACTTACACCACCGTTATTCAAATTGATCATGGTCGTGTTGACGGTATATTGTTCGCGCACCCAAGCCCAAAAATCATCATCAGAAGCAAGAAGATCAGGATTCATTCCGATTGCACGTTCAAGTTGCTCTTCGCCACCATTTGCAAAAATCGGTTCGAAAATAGAAGGAACTGCAAAAGCACCAGCGGTGAAACCAAGTTGACGAAGAAATTTCCTGCGATCTGTCATTACAAAATTTTAAAAGTTAATCAAATAAAAAAAATCAAATCATCACATGCATTTCGCCGTACATGTGTCGACATTTTATCTCAAGTCTCTTTTATTCCAAAACAATTTTTCCATTACCATACAATTCGCCGGCATTTTCAACACGATAAAAATAAACACCCGCAGCAAATTCAATTGTATTGATCACCGCTTGTGGTCCGCTTACTTTTGTTTTCATCACTTCTCTTCCTGCAACATCAACCAAAATAAAATCTGCATTGTCAATTACACGTTCAGAATTTATATTGACAGTAAAATTTTCATTCGCAGGATTCGGAAAAACATTCACAGCACTTTCATCATTATTTTCTTCAATTGCTGTCGGACCCGAAAGCAGCGTATTGGTATGTGTCCATTGATGAACGCCATCATCGTACACCCAATTGTAAGTGCTTACGTGCAGACCTTCGCCCGGCCACGGATTCATGTAATTCACATTGTTACCGGTGATGCCATGACCGACCACAAAATGTCCGCCGCCGCTATACCATCCCCAGCGAATTACGAATGGATGATTTGCCGCGCTCTCTGCCGCAACCTGTGCTGCGTTGATTGCATAACTCAAACCATTATTCTGAATGCCGCCAAAATGAATCAGGATATCCTGGATGCTTCCCGGGTAACCGTAATTGTAATTCCAGTAATTACAACCCTGTGAAGGATCAATGCAACAATCTACTGATCCATAGCTCGTCCATGTGATGCTTGTGCGTGCGTAATCTGCAATCTCGCATTGCTGATGGGAATATCCATAATAATCGAGAATACATTTGCTCACACCAGCCCAGCACCACTGATTTTGTTCCTGTATAACGAGCGGCACATTTAAAACCTGCGCTTTGGTTATTGCTGCGAATGCAAATGAAAATATTACGGCGAAAAATAAACTTCTTTTCATCGCGCTTGGTTTTTAGAGGTGTCTTTTAATTTCTTTTTGATCTGCTGAAATACTTCTGCTTGAGTCATGGATGAACCATCAAGGGTTGGTATTGCCATCAATGCAGAATTCATCGGGTAATAAGTTCCTTCTTCCAATGATTTTCCATGCTCAACAAAAACAATAAAATCCATGGTAAGCGGATAGATCCTGAAAATGAATTTATCTTTTGCAGATTGCCCGGTACTTTTCTCCTGCATTTCTTTTGCAAGCATTGCACCGCCGATATCAACCACACTAAGCAAAGAATCTGGTCCTGCAACAGTAAGCAAAACACGATTATCACCATTCACCACAACCGGAACACGCCATTCATTCTGAACAAGAATATAATTCCTGCCGATAAGGTGAGCATCTTCATAAAATTCTTTTGTGAGGGAAATGGTGCGGAACACTTCACCGATCGTTGCAGATTTAAATTCTTCGCGGGAAGAAAAGCCGAAGCCTGTTTCTTGTCCGGCCGGAATTCCTGCAAGCGCGGTTTGTAATTGTTCCTGCGCAGTCTTTTTAACCTGCGCTTCCTTGTTATCAATTATTGAAAATGAAAGGCCAATAATTGCAAGTGCTGATAACAGAAATGTAAATTTTCGCATGAGAAATTTTTTATTGCCTCAGTCAAAGCGAAGCACGAAGAAAAGTGTCACTTCTAAGGTAAATTATCCTTTGCTCAAATGGAAAAAATTGCAGGACTTAAATGCTGATTTGTGATAAAAACCGAGTTTACGGCAGGTTTTATTATTGAACGGTCGCTAACATTGCGTTAACATCAACTTCTCAGGGTTTCATTTATTCTCAGCACTTGCGGAATCAATAGCTGCGATTCATCATTCAGGATACAAAAAGCAGCCTTTTTTACTTTTTCTTCCTGCTTCATCTGGTTGTTCATGCGCTGAACTACGCTGGCCTTCTCCACACCATCCCGCTGCATCACACGCTGAATCCGGAGCTCATCGGGCGCAGAGACTACAATCATTCCGTCCAGGTTTTTATCATCGCCGATCTCGAATAAGATGGCTGATTCTTTTAAAACATATTTCGCATCACGGTTCGCTTCACAAAACTTTTCAAATGCATTTGCAACAGCAGGATGAACAACTGCATTCAATTGCTCCAGCTTTTTTTTATCTGCAAAAACAAGCTGAGCTAATTTTGCGCGGTTTAATTTATTTCCCGAATAAAGATCTTCCCCGAATAATTCAGCAATCGCTTTTTTAAAATGCGGATCATGCTCCTGTAATTCCTTCGCTACTGTATCAGAAATAAAAACAGGGACGCCCAGCCGCGAAAAAATTTCCGCAACGGTGGATTTCCCACTTCCGATTCCGCCTGTTAATCCGATCTTTTTCATTTAAAAAAAAGAGGCCGACATAATAGCCGGCCTCTATAGAAAATTGTATTCTTTATTTTGTTTTTACGAGACGAATTGCCGGTGTGAATGTGGTTCCATTCACCAGCTGCACGAAATAAATTCCGCCTGCAAGCTCTTGTCCGAGTGCAATTGTTCCTGATTGTGTTGTTACAGTTTGTGTTGCAACAATACGTCCGCTGATATCTTTTACTTCGATGTAAGCGCCATCTACCGGCATTGACACCAATGAATACTGAACAGTTGTTGTTCCGTCAAATGGATTCGGGTAAACAGAAATTCCGCTTGAAAGATCAGCACTTGCAACAGCTAACAAAGAAGAGTCAGCAACATTGAATGCATCGAATCCTGCTTCAACAAGATGTCCCGGCTGATTATCTGCAGTTGTCACAATAAGACGCATGGTTGAAGTCGGTGTGAAATAATCGAGCACGCGATAATTTTTCGGTACCCATGAAGAATTGGTAACATTAGACGCAAGCACTTTTTCAAGTGTTTTGGTTGTTGTTCCATCTGTCAGGCGAATAACAAGTGAATCATTCGGATTTCCAGAACCGCCATCATTGAAGAACCAACGCTCGTAGTGAATCCACGGATCGAAATAAATGGTCATGTCCATGATTGGTGAAGTGAGTGTTGTTGAGCCGCCATCCACATCATCCTGTGAAGCGCTTCCGCCTGCATTTCCTGTAACGTAAGCCTGGTCGAAACAATCGTTATTAGAATCAAATTCCGGGTTTGCATCGCCAGTGTTATTGTAATCTGTTCCGATCGGCTCACCGCGTTCCCATGCACCTGAAGTTGATGTTGTGGTTACTGTCCAGCCAAGATCGAATGTAAAATCATCTGCATAACCGGGAGTAAGCTGAAAATTCTCAACGCTGTTTGCCGGGTGAATGCTGTCTGTTGTGCAAATGCCATTGTAACCCCATGCAGCTGCAGCAATTGTATAATCGCCGGTGATCACACTGCAATTAGAAAAATTACCATTCGCATCTGAAACAAAATTGTACGTGTTATTTGCATTCGAAACTAATACCTGTACACCCGGAATATCATTGGCAGTAGTTGCATGCGAAGTATTTCCTGTAAGGTTAACTGCATTTGCAGAATACATACGAATGTTGAATGTGTCGAGCACACCTGCAGCAAAAACCACGTTATTCATTGTGTAAGTAACGTAACCCGGTTTAGAAAAAGTCACGTTGTAAGTTCCGGGGATTGGAGTTCCTGTTCGAACTTCTCCGTTGATATCGCTTACATCATTAATATTTACACTTGAAATATTTACATCAACACCGGATAATGGTGTTCCGCAAATACTGTCTTTTACAGTTCCTTCGAGGTAACATGCTCGAACGTAATTCGGCGAGTAGACATATAAACCATCTTCAATATTCGAACAAATTATAGTTCCGGAAGGTAAAAAAGGATAAACACCCCAGTTACCATTAAAACCATTTCCTGTTCCTGTGTAATTATCATACCAGCCTGTATTGATAAGATTCATCGGGCGTGTAACATCGGTAATTACAAATCCATCTTTATACCAGGAAGTAATCGCCCAATTATCGAGGATGTGTGTGTTGTGACCAATCGATCCGGAATTCGGAAATTGTGATTGTGTTTTATCGAGCGCTTCAATATTATTCAGATCTGAAATATTGTAAGCAGAAAGAAATGAATTGGTGTTTTCATCCGTGGTGAACAAAAACTTTTTGTCGTTGCTCGGCCAGGTATTGTGTGTGAAATTTGTTGTTGTGTTTTGTGTTGCAAGAATAACAGGATTAGATTTATTCGTCATATCAACCACACAGAAAAATCCTGCGTAAATATGTCCTGCATACAGTGTATCGTTATCTACAAATCCATCATGCACATAACCGCTCGAAGGATTTTCGTAATTACCAACGTAAGTCGGATTGTAAGGATCGGTATTCAGATCAAGAACAACTGCACCGCCATTAAAAAGATTTGAGCCGAAGAGGTAGCAAAAACCCAAAGTGGTATCAATATGCAGCGCGTGAATATTATCAAGCTGTCCTGCAATTGCACCATCACCGGTATAATTTTGATAGGTTGTCGGAGCAGCAGGTAAAGAAGAAAGATCAACGATTTGCAATCCGCCACCACCTTCTGTTGTTACGTAAGCGTAATTGCCGTACACTTTAATTTCTTTCCAGAGATCATCAACGTTTGGAATCTGTGTGACAGAAACCGGCGCATTCGGAACGGTAACATTTACGATCCACATTCCTTCAGAAGCACCGACAAGCGCATATTCATTTCCCGTTGCATCCACATACCCGCAAATGTTCGCGCAGGATTGTCCGGCAATAGGAAGATGTGACTGGAAAGTAACATTAAGATTTTGAGCATAAGCAGAAATCCCGGCAACAAAAGTTACTGCTACCGTTAGCACTTTGTAAAGGTTCTTCATTAGAAGTAATTGGTTTTTTGAATTTATTTCGAAAGAGGAGATGCTATTCCAAATATCGGGAAAATTATCGGGAAGTCAACATTCAAAATTCAAGATTCAAAATTCAAGATTAATGGGGGTAATTTCAGGGATTAGAGCTTCCCTGTAGTGATTGGTGATTGGTGATTGGTGATCTACCTACGCGAGCTTCGGTAGACAGGTTAGTGATTGGTGATTTCTTTTTTTATCATTAGGTAGGTTTGCGAAACCTACCTAATGATAAAAAAAACCGGTGATCTACCTGCGCGAGATTCGATAGACAGGTTGGTGAATGTGCAATTTTGAATCTTGAATTTTCAAATTTTGAATTTCTTAGTTTCAGCAATGATCGCTTTCCTGACTTCTTCATTGACAGGATAAAGCGGCAGTCGAAGATTTGCTTTGATGAACTTTTGTGCTTCGAGCGCAACTTTTACACCACCCGGATTTCCATCTGCGAAAAAAAGCTGGGTGACACGCATCAGTTGGTAATGCAATTTGTTTCCTGCTTTGAAATTTCCATCGAGGAACAAACGAACCATTTCGGAAAATTGTTTCGGGAATGCATTGGCAACAACAGAAATTACGCCATCTCCCCCACTCGCGATGATTGGAAGTGTAAGCAGATCGTCACCGGAAATAACAAGAAAATCTTTCGGACGATCTTTGATAATCGCCATCATCTGCTCTAAATTTCCTGATGCTTCTTTTATTGCAACAAGTCGTGGGAAATCGTGCGCGAGCTTTAATGTTGTATCGGCAGTCATGTTCATCGCAGTGCGGCCGGGAACGTTGTAAAGAATTACAGGCAATGGTGATGCTTCTGCAATTTCTTTATAATGTTCGTAAAGTCCGCGCTGGTTTGGCTTATTGTAAAACGGCGAAACAGAAAGAATTCCCGATACACCAAGCAGATCTGTTGTGATGAGTTGATGAACAGTTTCCGCTGTATTATTTCCACCGATTCCATAAACAACAGGAACGCGTCCGTTAATTATTTTAATTGCATGCTGAAGAATTTCATGCTTCTCATTTTTAGAAAGCACCGGAGATTCGCCCGTCGTTCCCATCACAACGATGTATTCGCACTTTCCTTTGATGATGTGCTCAATTACTTTAGTTAAAGCAGGAAAGTCAATAGATCCATCCGATTTAAAAGGAGTAATTATCGCAACGCCGGTGCCGGTGAAAGGAGATTTCATATAGAAAATATCATGTTAATGAGAGATAAAGGTAGGAAGGATTTGGTAATCTGGTAATCTTCCCGAAAGCTATCGTGATGGGAAATTGAAAAAGTTCAAAGGTAATTGCTTGATGAAGGGTTAATGAAAATTGGCTAATTAGCTGATGAAGGTTTACGAAAAATGGAAAGTAAAATATTAATAAAGAAAACTGCTTGTGCGACGAGGAACAGAATGGTAGAAATCATTACAGCGATACCTAATAAAGTTAATTGTGATGATCGTTGCCTTTCAACACCCCAGAATAAAGGACCAATTGCAAAAAACAGGACAGTAATTGCAGTAATTAAATAATGAATTACACCAAGCGATCTTTTTAATGGCTTGTTTATTCGCTCAAATACATAGTAGCAAAGTCCTAAAAACGAGAACGGAATGAAAAGCATAAAACCAACATAAAAACGATCTACTACAAAATAAGTATCATGAAGTGCTACATCCAATGAAGAGGAATAGGAAAAGTATTCGATGAGGAAAAGTAAGAATCCCGTTAGGACAAACAGTAAATCAATTCGGAATTTGCTTATCATAATTAAATTTCCCCTCACGCAGAGAACGCGAAGCTCGCAGAGAGTTTACGGGTTATCAATTATTAAATTGCACATAGAAAGCATCATCCAAGCAAAAGTAGCTGAAAACCACTAACGGCGGGACGTTGGGCGTTTTTCACTCCAAAGGGTAGGATAATGGTTTCTTTTGATTTATACACTTCCCGTTACTCCGAACGTTACTATTGTTTAATCCGTAAAACAACCTAACTATGGGAGTTATTCTGCGTGAAAAGAAATTAAAAGACGGTGGTGTATCGCTTTATCTCGATATAAACCACGAAGGAAAACGCTGGTACGAATTTTTGGATATTCGTATTCAGGGCAACAAAAGACTGCCTGAAAATGTGCAAAATCGAAAGATAGCGAAGCAAGCGTTAGACAAAAAAGTCTACCAGTTATCCGTCGAAAAGCACCAATTACCAAATGAGCAAAATTTAGAGCGTGGTATGATTTCTTTCATCCGTGAAAAGTCAATAGGCACGCCTTCGGAAATTAATGGAGAGTATCTCTGCAAGAAATTAATTGACCTTACAGGGTTGGATGAATTGCCGATGAATAAGATTGACAAAAGTTTTTTAATAAAATTTCAGGATTATCTAAAGTCAGAGCAATTAGGACAGGGATCAATTTATATGCTTGTTCATTTGTTCAGTACGTTTATCTATAAAGCAATAGAAGGCGGTTTCATGCTTGCCAATCCTTACCAGAAGATTCCACGCGCTGAACGCGTAAAACCGAAGCGTTCCACGCCTGAGTATTTAACGGCAGAGGAAATTGTACTATTGATGGAAAATAGCAAAAAAGTTCCACACCAATTAAAATTAGCTTTCCTGTTAAGTTGTTTCAGCGGTCTGCGTTGGAGCGATTGTAGTAAGCTAAAATGGTCACATGTCGTTAAACAGACGATTGAGGACAAGGAAGAAACTGTCGTGCGTATAGATCAAAAGAAAACCGATTTCGGGTATTATACCCCGCTGTCCGAACAAGCTATTGCGGTTATCGCAGAGCGAAAAAAAGAAGCGGAGCATGAGAAGAAAAGCATCTATGTTTTTCCTTCGCTATACGAACCAAATCATGTGGAGAAAAATGAAAAACGGTATTCCCATAGAATGAAAAGTTGGGGACTGAAAGCAAAATTAGGCAAGCGGTTACATTTCCATTTAGCGCGCCATACATTCGCCACCTTAACTCTTTTGGAGGGAGCAGATTTATATACTGTTTCCAAACTCTTAGGCCATACAGATATAAAAAGCACCCAGATTTATGCGCATGTGGCTAACCGTTTGAAGGTAGAAGCGGTTTCCCGCTTACCGAAATTGAATATTGATATTTCATCCAATAGCGGGCATCGCAAAGCGAGCTAAGGCAACCAATTATACCAAAAGAATCCCCGCCCCGCAAAGGCGGGGATTTTGTTTTTACCTATGGGTTACCAATGGATAAACGTCATTATCAATAGATAATCCATTGATAAACCTTAGCCACTTACCTAAGCAGGGATAACAAAACCTTAGTCCCAAACGTTAAGGGGATAGGCGCGCACCCCCGCGCACCTGAAAACGTCCTTTGTTATGGAACACGAACAGCTTAATAAATGGATTCTGCGATACCGCTTATATCTTCTGCACCTACATGAGCCGAAATATTTCGCACACCCGAAGCGCGATGAGTACATCGAATTTTTTCAAGACCGACTACTGAGTTTTTCCGTTGCCATTCAGTCAGATGTTTACCGCCGAAAGATTATTGAACTCTATAAGGAAGGTGGATTTATGCAGGAGCCTTTGCCAAAGATTCTGAAAAAGATTGAAGCTGCACGGCTGCACTACAAACAACAAAAATGGGCAGGGATAGAATACGGATTTGCTTACTACGATGTAGGAAAATTAGCAGACAGGGAAGATCAAAGAATTGTACTAAAATATTTAGTGCTGTGTGAAATCACGAACTTTTTTATTCAGTTTACAAATAAATTAAACAAAGCAATTAAACGGGGTGTAATTGGCTTACAGGAAGAAAAGGCATTGTTTGTTAAGGCAAAAGAAGAAGAATTCACAGATAAAAACGATAGCCCTCAACCACTGGTAGGTTTCTTTTGGGAAGGTAGAGATGTAGCAATTAAAATCAAAACGCTTTACGATGGTTTAATAGCAGGAGAATTTATAGAAAGGAAAACTACGATAGAGCGTTTTTCACTTTTATTTAAAGGTGTTCCTGTAAATGAACCTGTGCAATGGCGTGGCACTGTTTCCCAATTGGTGTACCTGATCGGTGCGCTTTATAACAAGGAATTGCTTGGTAAAACGGATGAATTAAAAGAATTAAGAAAACAGGACATTAAAAGTGAGCAAGCGTATGGTAGTTGGCTCTATTCAAAACTCAGTGCATGTTTCGTAGATAAGCATGGTAGAAGATTACAAGCGAAAAATCTAAAGCAGACAAAAAACGATATTGAAAACAAAGATCGTTTTCCAGCAAAGGGAGAGATACTCCAAAATCTTGTGCAGGAAGTTATGAAGGCTACATTTTTAAATTCATTAGAGCGCGAAGAAAAAAAGAATTAAAAAAAATATTTTCCAGTCTATCAACGCCACCTTATATGGGTGGCGTTTTTGTTTTCCCTACCCGCCTACTTGCTGCCTATGTACCCACGTGGGCAAATCCCTTTAGAGTAAAAACATGCGGAAATTTGTATAAGAATTTTTTTCAGCCCCAAAGCAATTGCCTACGCGCCTACGTACTGCCCATTATCACACGCAGGCAACCGAACCAAAGCAATTGCAAACCGTTAATTATAATATAGGGCTATCCCAAAAAGCGTTAGCCCGATTAAAAACTAAATAAAAACTAAAATGGAAAATGATGTGCCACAAGATAGATTCGCCGAACTGTTAAGCCGCTTAGACAGGCTTGAAGAAAGGTTGAATGAAGTATTGGTAGCCCATAAAGAGATGTTAAGTTTTGATGAAGCTAGGATATACCTGCATTTATCGCCCTCGTATCTCTATAAAATTACCGCTTCACGTTCAATACCTTTTTTCAAACCCGGTGGTAAGCTGGTCTATTTCCGTCGCGCCGATCTGGATGAATGGCTTAAACGCCACCTGTGTTCTCCTACTGCTACACTAAAAGCAAAAGCAATTGAATTGCTTGATCGTAGCGCAAAGCGCAGGAAAAAAAGACAAGAAGAATAAAAACAAAAAACATTCAACTCACTTTAACGCTGTTTGCGGTGAGCAAGATGTAAAAGAAAAGCAAGCAGCAACTAAAAATCAAATACCATGAAACGTAGTGCAAAATTTGAAGTACCTGAAGTTGTCTTCAGTGAATTTATCCGCGAAGTGTCCGAACGCGATCTTGAAGCGAAAACAGGAAAGTTGAACCGTACCGATGAATATCCTGTAACGGTTGAGTATGAAAAAGAAGAACAGGATGAAATTGATGAACTGGAAGAAGTGCTGGAAGACCTCATTAATGGAATTGAGGAGGATGAGGACGAGGAAGAAGATGAGGACGAGGATAAGGGCTAATGCAATAGTCCAGGAAAAAAACCGCGCCGCGAAATTGCGGCGCGGTTTCCAATTAAAATTTTAAAATTTAAAACTATGTTAGAACTAAAAGATTATAGAAAATTCAAATGCAGTACAGGCAAATGCAAAGCAGAACTGCCAGAAGTTTATTGCGAGCGTGTAATGATAATGCGCCGTGAAATTCCACGCTTTATAGAGTTTATTGACAAGCTCGGTGATGCACTATTATCCTATCACATTCTGCAACCTGATCGGGATAAAACAAATGAATACCCTGAAATGGATAAGACATGGATCTTTATTTGGGTTGATCCGCGCAAGCACCATGACCCTGAATTTCTTGTCAAAGCAGGTTCCAATGTTGCCTGTGGTTCCTTTACGGTGGAAGAGGAAGTAGCGTTCACCAACGAGAACGGATACCGAGATCAAAACTATCGTCAAACTTGTCGCGAATTAAATTGCCCTGTATGCGTTAAAAATCATCTGTCACGGCCTCAACGTACAATGACCCACGAACAATACATTAAGGGGCTTGCAGCCTCGGCAGGAATCCATGATTAAAAAAAGAAAGGGGTGTTCATAATGGAACACGAAAAAACCTGTGCGTACTGTAACAAAACTTTTACAGCACATCGTTCTGATACGATGTACTGCGGAAGTACATGCCGCACTTATGCAAGTAAAAACGGTAAAACCAAAGTAAAGAAAAGCCGGAAAGAGAAATTTTCTCTTTCCGGCATTCCGAGTGTTGAACTGAAACAAGCGCAGATCGAAAGACCTGTTACTCCAAAACAAACAGAAAAGACAGTTCAGCAGATTCCAACTGTGCCCCAAGTTGAACAAGAACAGGAATTGCATTTTTCAATGATGCCTCCTTTACGCGGGTATGTTGAGGACGTTGCACAGGTTAATCTTGCCAAACTACCACCGCCTCCAGACCCTCCTATTCCATTTAATGAACAACGACCAATTGAAATACAAAAGGAAATTGTTTCTTATGCTGTTGACATTCCAAATCCTGAGTACAAAAGATTATTTGATGCAAAGCAAATCCAGCTTAAAGCAATTGAAGCGCAACGTAAGTTACTCGCTCAAAATGAAGAGTATTTAAAACAGCTTAAAGATTCAACTAACATAACCGCATTGCAGGTAGTTGTTGCATGTGGAAGCGGAGCTGCAATAGGAAACGGAGTTGCTGAACCTGAAAGTAAGGGTACGGGAATGGTAGTTGGAGGCCTTTTAGGATTTGTTGCACTCGGTTTGTACAATCTTGCTACTCGGGATAATTTCCTAAAGGAAAAAGCAATTGCCATTGAAAAACAAACTAAACAAATTGGTATTGTTCGCTCATATCTTACCACATATGAAGATGGGTTAAAACTCCTTAACCAATTTCTTTCTGCACAAAGTGAATTGTTATCTGCTAAAAGGCAAAAGGTTGGAAATACAGATTTGATTTTAAATCGCGAGAAGGAAATAAAATCTTACGAGAAAAGAAAAGATGAGGCGCACCAACGGGATAAAGCATACGGTAAAGCGGTAGCGGATTATGAAGCGAAGTATGGTAGCATTCAGTCAGCATTTAACGCGCTTGAAAACGCAGAAGAAATGCCACAAGCAGAGGTAAATGATTCTGGTGTAATTTCTTCTCTTGGATTAAATAAGGTTGTAGGTGGTGCGCTTTTATTTAAAGGAGCATGGCGTAATTTTTTCGGCACACCTTCACGAGATTTTAAGCTGGTTATTCATGGCCCATCATTCAGCGGGAAAAGTCACCTTGCTTTAAAGTTTGCGTATTACTTAGCCATTCATCATGGCAAGGTTTTATACAACACGAGTGAGGAAGGTTTTTCGCGCACGATGGATGCAAAACTTGAAAAACTTGGAGCAAGGGCGCAAGGTTTAGATATTGGGAATTATACTACTGTTGCCGACCTGAAGAAAAAAATTCCTCGGACGTCTTACAATTTTATCGTACTGGATTCAGTCAGCGACATGAATATGGACGCCGAAGATTTACAAGAGTTGCGTAGGTTCTATTGTTGTTCATCTATTATCGGAATCTGCCAGAACACGAAAGCGGGCGATATACGCGGGGGCTATGACCTTGTGCATGATGCAGATATTAAAATACGTGTGGAAGAAGGAATCGCATACACGGATAAAAATCGTTTTGTTGATGATAGGCCAGAGCTTGAAATATTCAAGTTTCAGGCGGTCCCGAATCCTGCAAAATCGTCGATAGATAAGTTAGTGGAATCGGAAGAAAAACAAATTAAACTGCAAAGTCTACCGCTTGAAGTTCAAAGTTCAAAACCTGAAAAACAACCACCAATTGAACCGCCAGAAAAGAAAAATACAGGTGAATGGAATATGGACAGTGAGGACTTATTTGGCAGTGATCCAAACGCCTTTGACCATATTATGTAAATACTTGCAGTGATAACATCGGAAAGAACCCGCCCTAAAAATGGGCGGGTTCTTTTTTTGCCATCCGTAGATTATCAATAGATAGTAGGTATGGATTATCAATAGATTATCTATAGATAACCTATTGATCGCAGTTAATCTATAGATAATCTACTGATAAGTCGTAGATCAATTGCTAGGTAAAAATTTTTTAGTCAGGGAAAACAAAAGAAAAAATGCGCTTCACAAAGCGAAGCGCATTTTATAATTGATTGCGACAGGCTAACCCCTTAACCCGCCACTTTCGTATTGATACTCCGATAGAAGTAACAGGTACTAAAATACGGTTAATTACAATTAATTTTCAATTGCATTTCTATTCAAAACCTTCTCCAAAAAATTCCTTTAGACTAACACCCAAAGCTTTTAGGATGCGTACTAATGTCATAAATTCTACATTCTGCCCCTTCTCATATCCAAAATATTGAGAGCTGGAAATATCATGCGAGTAGGCAAAGTCTTCATAACTGCTATACCCTTTTTCTTTACGTAGCTCCCTTAACCTTTTGCCTAACTGTTTTACCTCAACGGGGACAGGCTTATCCTTAGCGGCTTTTGTACGGCCTGCTTTTTTCTGATTGCTTCCTGTGGCTTGTTTCTTCATAGTACAATACAAAGCATAAGTCCATCCTTCTACAATCTGTAATAATTAAGTCTATTTAAATAGGGTCTATTATAAACTATATTATATATTTGCTTTATAGTTCTAAAAATGAAGAAACAATAAATAAAAGTTTATAGCGTGAAGCTGTAATACCCGCGACGAAATCTGGAAAATTAGCACAGGGAATTACAAGTCGATCGCTCGCGTCAAAGGCGCGGGCGGGCTTGTCTTGTGCTTAGGGTTTCCAGACCCGCGTCGCGGACATTGCTTTGTTCGCGCTGATTTTTTTATCTCCATGAAAAAATATACGCACCCTTTTAAAGTTCGTAAGAAAAATAATAAAGATGGAATTTGCACCTGCGCTGTTGAAGGCATAATTACGTCCACCTGTTTAGACGTTGGTATTTGTCCTTCATTGAAGATTTGTGCAGTATTTGAAGGTTATCGTATCGGAATAGCAGGAGTTCAGAAAGAAAAGAAAGGGATTCAGAAATAAAATTTGGAAATGTATAAACATCAAATAATATTGTGACATCAACACAACCAAAAGGAATATATTGCGTCATTAATAACAGAAGTATAAATTTAAAATTAAGTCGCGTAGTATCTTTCTTACGTGATGTATGGGTAAAAGAATCTTATGCTTGTCCCCCTTGCAAAAGATTCGGTTCGTGAAAACGAATTTCCGAAGTGTGACTATGACCCAAAGTCACGCTTCGGCTTTGTCATTCGGCATATAGCCGAAAGATTATTACGACCTATTCAGAAAAGGACTGATAGGTGGCTGCGGGTATGGATAAACTTTTACAGAAATGCTAATGGCTTAATAAAAAAGCCGTAAGAAATTATTGTAAGCTAAAACCAAAACACACTCAACAAAAAAATCCCCTACACATAAAAAATTGTTCTGATCGTAGCGGTTAAGAACAAAGCGGCCTTTCTCCCGAAAGTAGAATTGATCTCCCATTGAAAAAATAAAAAAAACAGCGTATCCATTGGTTGGTAGTGATTCGACCCCCTGCCACCTTTGAACACGCTGTATAATCAAACATTTTATGTACAGTCACATTACTAATAAATAGAAATATGAAACACACAAAATACAATTACAAAGATACGGAACGTAATCGCTTCCCGATTTTTAGGAGGTTAGCCTCTATTGCAGCTCTGCTGCTATCTATAACTAGCTACTCACAAACTACGCAGCACATAGTTTCACAAGAGTGGATGACCTCGTCAGGTACTCAGAACAACTTCCAGAAAAGTACAGTCAGAACTGTGACAGTAGGCGGTTCAATTTATACTTATGTAGCCGGATCGACTTTAAACAGTAATGGTAACTATGACATTTTAGTTCAACGGTTTTCTCCAATCGGAACTTTAATGTGGACACAACAATACAACGGCGTAGGAAATGGCGACGATATTGCAGCAGATATTCGTGTTACTCCTTCCAATGGCGAAGTTTATGTTTGCGGAACTTACTACAAGGATGCAACAGATTCTAATAATGCGATTGTAATTAAGTACGATCAGTATGGAAATCAACGGTGGACAGCAACCTACAATGGAAGTGGAAGCAGGCATGACGGTTACGCTTCTATGCTTGTTAACGGAAATTCTGTTATAGCGGTAGGTGCAACGTGGTCAACCAGTCACCAATACGATATGCTTACGCGACGAATTGATACTGCGGGTGCAACAGTTTGGACAGCAACTTATGATAATGCAGGCTTAAATGATTTAGCTGTTAGTCTTAGTTCAAAAAACGGTTCACTCTTTGTTGCAGGAGGAGTACAAAACACAACCACTTCATATAAAATTGCAACATGGAAAATTAATCCTGCTAATGGATCAATTACACAAACAACTTTATCATCAAGCTCATCATTGGGTATTGACCGTGTAACAGACGTTCAAGAAGATTCAAGCGGGGATGTTTATGTAGCAGGAACAGTTTATAACCTTTCCACAGGGTTTGATATAAAAATATTTAAGTTCAGCAATACTCTTGCTCCAATCTGGAATGCCACTTGGGATGGAACTTCTCTTGAAGATGGTGCGTCAGGAGTATATATTGATGCTTCGAATAATGTTATCGTAACAGGATATACAACTACCACCGCAAATAGCAAGGACTTTATTACTGTCAAATATAATTCGAGTGGTGCGCAACAATGGGAAGTGCAGTACGATGACACAGCGCATGGCTGTGACAGTGCAACTGCAATTGTTACAAAAGGAACAGATATTTACGTTACAGGTAAAAGTTTTAACGGACAGAATTATAATTATCATACAATTAAGTATGATGCGTCAGGAAATCAAATATTTGGAATTGATTGGAATTCCACTCCGAATAAAGATGATATTCCAATGGGAATAGCAATTGATACGATTGGTGGCATTGTTGTTTCAGGACAAACTCATCTGACAGGTACAACCTATAATTATTTTACCGTAAAGTATAGTGAGCGGGATGTTATCCTTATTCCTGATACTATTTCAATGGGTTCTGTAAATTCTCAATTCGTTGAAAACCGAGGTCAGGTACGAGATCAAAACATGAATTCAGATTTGAAAGTAAGATATTATTCATGGACTACTTCACCTCAAATTTGCATGTTGGAAAATACAACCACATCTTTTGTTCTTTCAAAGATTGATGCTGATTCAACCACTCAGGACACAATTACACGTGTCGATTTAACTTTTGCAGGTTCTAATAAGGTTTCGCCTAAAGCATACGATGTTTCAGATGTAATGTCATCTTACTACATGAGTTATATGACAGAGAGTGCAATTCGCATTCATCAATACAATCACATAATTTATCCCGAGATCTATACGAACATAGATTTGGATTATGCAAGCGTGGAAGGCGGTGCGAAATTTTATTATGTTATAAAACCTAGTGGTGATCCGACTGATATAAAAGGAGTTTTCACAGGTGCAAGTAATGTTATTATTAATGGAAACGATGTTTTAGTTACAACGCCTGGAAACGGTTTCACATTATCCCAACCATCCGCTTTTCAAATTGATGGCTTAGGAAACTTTGTTCCTCTTGGATGGCAACCTACTTATGCGATTAATGGAAATGGTGAAATTGAATTTATTAATCTTGGTTTGTACGACACTACACGAACTTTGGTTTTCGCAATTCAACAGGGGCCATACGGTCCTGCCGTTGTTGCATCTATTGGAAATGTACTGGCTTCAACCTTTGCGGGAGGTAGTTTAGATGAAGTATTTTTTGATGTGGAACAAGGTGGTGGATATAAAGTTGGCGTGGGTTCAACTCGATCAATGCCATATAACTTATCTTTTCAGGGAAGCGTGTTTTCTAATTATTACGGATCGGGCGATGGATACATGGCTTCTTATGCAGGAGGTTCCGCAACTCTTTTGGCTTATACTTTTATTGGTGGGAATGGTGAAGATGAATTCACAGCGGTTATAAACGATTATTCGTCCACCAGCCCATTACCTTATTTTTACTTTGCGGGCAAAACTTCAAGCACAGGTATGCAAACTCAAGGTAATTCAACCAATGGAAACTATTATCAAAATTCAAAACAGGGATTTCAGGATGGTTTCATTGGAAATATAAGTGTGGATTTTGATTTTTCCCCTTGGAGAACATATTTCGGTGGTTCTGGCAATGAATCAATAAACAGTTTGAGTTGGGCAAATAACAATTTATACTTCACAGGTATAGGGGACAATTTATCACCGCTTAAAACCGAATCAGGAGCGTACAACAACAATACTAACGGTACTATATTGATCGGTAAATTTGATTTAGATGATTCGCTTGTGTGGAGTACCCTTTACGGGAACGGCTCAGGAAAATCAATTTTCTGCACGGGAAATAAACTTGTTGTCGCAGGGGAAGCAAACGGATATTCACTTCCTATTCGCGCCTCTATTGGAGCATATGTAAAAACAGTTTCTGATGGAAACGATGCTTTTATTGCACGATTCAATCCCGCAACTGATACAATTATATGGTCAACATATTTCGGTGGTACGGGATCAGATGATGCAAGACGGACAGTGGTTGATATTAACGGCAATATTTATCTCACAGGCACAACAGCAAGTTTTGATTCCATTTTTTATAACACAAGTCCTGTCGCTTATGTTGATAGCACTTTGTCGGGTGGAACCGATGCCTACTTTGCTAAATTTGATTCGACAGGCGTCCGAATATGGTCAACGTTCTTTGGTGGTGAGTATGATGAAGATGGAGCGGATGTGGATATAGATTTTTGGAACGATGTTTACTTTTTTGGTTTTACTGAAAGTGATAGCATGTATACACTTCATGCTAATACACTTTACAATCAACCCCAAATTGGTGGTCACCCTTCTTTTCCAAGTACATGGGGAGATGGATTTATTGTAATGCTCAAACCTAATTTACAACCCGTCTGGTCAACATATTTTGGCGGAAATTTAGTAGACGGGATTCACGCAGGTTGCATTAACAGAAGCGTGATTACGATGGCTATAGCTGGATATGCAGGATCACATGATAGCGCATCATTTCCGATTGCAGGACCAGGCGCACAATGGTTAAATGCAGGTTGGGGAAATAACGACGCTTTCTATTCTTTTCTAAGTATTAATCAAATTTATACAGTTTCCGTAGAAGAGAATACGTCAAACAACATTGATGTGTTTAGTGTTTATCCTAATCCGAGCAGCGGTCAGATTATCGTGAATGTCGGTGAACAAAAACCGCTGACTTTGACTGTTACGAATGCTTTAGGACAAATTGTTTTCTCGCAAAATAAGCCCGAAATTGATAATAACGGACGTATTTATCTTGATCTGCATACTTTCGATCAAGGCATTTATTTCGTAAATTTATCATACGGCAATAACTCACAAACTCAAAAATTCTCTCTCATTCGATGAAAGTAATCCATCTCATAGCCGCAATGTTGTTATCTCTGGGCATGTCAGCTCAGAACTGGAATAATTCATTGCCAGCAGTAACACCGAATCATATCCACAGGTTTTATAATGACACTGCTACAGGCAGACTTATAGGTACTGGTGCATTTGATTCTGCGGGCAGCGTTGCAGTTCCCGGCATTGCGGCATGGGATGGAACTACTTGGAGTTCGATTGGAACAGGAATGCCGAACTTTTCTTCGGGGAGTTCCATTCTCTGTGCGCTTCGTTATAGCGGAGATTTATTCTTTGGTGGGTATATACCAGATTGGAGTTCCAATTATCCTTACATATTTAAATGGAATGGAATAACATTAGATTCATTTGCTGTCATAAATGCTTCTCCGTATGCAATGTTGCAATATGAAAATGATTTAGTGGTAAGTGGTGGCTTTACTATGGTAGACAATGTTCCTGTTAATTGCATCGCCCGTTGGGATGGGACAAACTGGAGCGACTTAGGATTTGGAAATTTTTATTTTGGAGTAAGAAAAATGATTGCGTATCACGGCGATTTATATGCGATTGGAATGTCAAATACTGACTACAAGTATTATGTATTCCGTCTTGTAAATAACAATACTTGGCAGATAGTCGGGCAAAGTTTTTCGGGCGCAGGAAACGGTCTAATAACCGATGTCTGTATTTATAATGATGAACTGTATGTCTGTGGACAATTTTCGACATCAACAAATCCACCAAGTGGAGGAAACTCAATTGCAAAGCTCGATACAATTTCAGATACATGGACAAATGTTGGTGGAGGATTAACCGCAACATCTAATATCCCTTCAATTGGACAAATGGTTGTTCATAATGGAGGCTTATATGTTTCAGGTTGGCCTGAGTTTGCAGGAGGGGTTAACGCTCCATATATTGCTAGATGGGATGGAACACAATGGTGCGGATTTAATGTAGGTCTAACCGATCTTACTTTCGCTATGGCCGATTTTAATAACAGTTTATATATCAGTACAGGTTCTATCTTTAACAATAACCCTACTAACGGTTTCGCTATGTGGATCGGAGGAAACTATACTGATACCTGTGGAGTTGTTACAACGGGGTTAAATGAACAAACACAACAGACTTTTTCCGTATCCGTTTTCCCTAACCCAGTTAACACAAATGCAACATTTCAAATTATTGGTTTGGATGAAAATAAAACGCTTATTATTTTCGATCAGTTTGGAAAAGAAATATGGAGAAAAGAAACAACGGAAAATCTAATTGAATTTTCAGCCCAGAATTTTGCGGCAGGATTATATTTTTATCGCGTAGAAGATAAGAACGGAAAAACATCAGCAGGAAAATTTATTATACAATAACCCAACTTTTTTAAGTCCTATTTTCCCCCTATATATAATATAGGGGGAAAATAGGACTTAAAAAAGTCACTTTCAGAAGGGGAAAAAGGACAGGATTCGGGTAACGGAAATTTCCGTATATTTGAATTGTAAAGTTCTTTGTAACGATTCGGGGCGGTTTTTGATAACATCGGAAACCATCATCTTCCTAAAGGTGAAAAAAGCCTAAGTAACGCCTGTTTACCGATTCCGCTACTATTCCGTTACCCGTAAAATCGGAACGGTCTGCTAAATGCCTCTATAGCAAGACAGTTAAAGGAAATTCGCCACCTTTAATTATTAAATTACCAGATCCTTCTGCGTGGGTTTGTTGATCATTGCAAGATAAGTGTCTACCTGGCGGAGGAAAAATTTCAGTCCTTTTTCTTCAGGGGATTCGAACATTAGATCGTGGATGAAATCGTTCTCGGCGAAGCGGCCTACTTTGAATTTTGCTTTTGACATCGCGGCGGTGTAAGTGATCACGGCGTCGTGGTCGGGATTTACATCGATCATAATATCAAACTCTTCCTCGATAAAATTTGTAACGAGATGATCCGTTGGTTTGCCGTACCAGTTGTGCGACTTCTTTGAGAAAAAATCGTAATCCACTTTTGAATATTGAATCTGCGGCTCTTCTTTTGTTTTGTAATAACCGATTGCTTTTACCTTTTTCTTCAATTCGCGCAAATACAACACATACTTTTTCAGCAATTCAAAATCCTCTTTAGTGGTATAGGGAAACACAATACCGATCGTTTTTGAATCGTCAATATTAGAAACGATCTTCTGCCGCGAAACATTTTTTGCTTCACTTTTGATCTGCCTGTTGGCGTAGTATTCTTTTATGTTGCTTATCAGGCCCAAGGGAAAAGTTGGTGGTTGGTGGTTGGGAAAAAGGTTGGTGGTTGGTGGTTTAGAAGTTTGGTGGTCCTGGGCTTATTTTATTAGCACATTAACCGATTAGCAAATTAGCACATTTAACTCATTAGCAAACCTGTCTACCGAAGCATGTGCAGGTAGATTAGCACATTAATTATTAATCAGGTTCAACAATTCATCTTCGGAAATAATTTTGACTCCGGCCTTTTCTGCTTTCTTTCTTTTCTCGGGGCCCATATTATCGCCTGCAACAAGATAAGAAGTTTTCGCGCTGACAGAGCCGGTGTTCTTTCCGCCGTTCTGCTCGATGAGGTTTTTCATGTCATCACGTGAGCGACTGAAAACTCCGGAAACTACGAATGTAAGATCCTTTAATTTATCTGTCCTGTTCGACAATTGCTCTTCAGAAAGTTCGAATTGCAGACCGGCATTTTTAAGAATGTTTAACTGTTCTGCATTCTTCACATCGGCAAAATATTCAAGCACACTTTCGGCGAGGATCGCTCCTACTTCACCCACCTGCAACAGCTCTTCATGCGTCGCTTTCGCAATGGCGTCCATGCTACGGAAATGATTGGCGATCTTTTTTGCTGTGGTTTCTCCAACGTGACGAATGCCGATAGCGAACAACACTCTTTCGAACGGAATGTTTTTCGATGCTTCAATTCCTTTGAGCAAATTATCCACCGACTTTTCAGCCATGCGCTCAAGACTCAGCAGCTCTTCTTTTTTTTCACTGAGACTGTAAAGATCAGCGATGGTGTGAATAATTCCTGCGTCAAAAAGTTGTGCGATCGTTTCCGCTCCGAGCGAATCAATATCCATCGCGCGGCGACCTACAAAATGTTCGATCCTTCCTTTGATCTGTGGCGGACAACCATTTTCATTCGGGCAATAATGATTTGCTTCGTCTTCACCGCGCACAAGCGTTGCATTGCATTCGGGACATTGCGTGATGTATTCGTGCGGGTGCGAATGTTTGTCGCGTTTGGTCAGATCAACACCGATAATTTTGGGAATGATCTCGCCTCCTTTTTCTACAAATACAAAATCACCTACACGCACATCGAGCTTTTCAATAATATCTGCATTGTGCAAAGAAGCACGTTTGACGACCGTTCCGCCCAATGGAATTGGTTCAAGATTCGCAACAGGAGTTACAGCGCCGGTACGTCCAACCTGGTAAGTAATTGCATGTAATTTTGTTGCAACACGTTCTGCTTTGAATTTATAAGCGATTGCCCAGCGCGGAGATTTTGCTGTGAATCCAAGCGAACGTTGCTGTTCATAGCTGTTGACTTTTATCACAACACCATCCGTTTCAAAATCAAGCGCGAATCTTTTTTTATCCCATTTGTCAATGAAGTTTTGCACGCCTTCTAATCCTTTTACTTTTTCAGTGTGCGCAGGAACTTTAAATCCCCATGAACGCGCAGCTTCTAAACTTTCAAAATGTGTTTTAAAAGAAAGATCATTTCCCATTACAGAATAAAAATAACAGTCCAGCTTTCGCGATGCCACCACAGCTGAATCCTGCATCTTCAATGTTCCCGAAGCAGCATTTCGCGGATTAGCCAGCAATGCATCGCCGAGTTCTTCTTTTTGTTTATTGATCTTATTAAATACCGAACGCGGTAAAATAATTTCTCCGCGAATTTCAAAATCACCAGGGAACGTTCCAGTCTTTATTCGCAACGGAATGCTGCGGATCGTTCTCACATTGGTTGTAACATCATCGCCCTGCACACCATCGCCGCGCGTTACTGCCTGCACTAATGCACCATCATCATAACGCAAACCAATTGCAACACCATCATATTTCAGCTCGCACACATATTCCGCTTCTTCACCGCCAAGACCTTTACGCACACGCTCATCAAAATCGACAAGCTCTTCCATGCTGTAGGTATTTCCCAATGAAAGCATGGGATAACGATGTTTTACAGTGACGAATTCCTTTGTAACGCCACCGCCAACACGTTGTGAAGGAGAATCAGGAACTAAAAATTCTGGATATTCTTTTTCGAGGCTGATCAATTCTTCCAGCAGTTGATCGAATTCAAAGTCGCTGATCTGCGGTTCAGATAAAACGTAATAGCGATGGTTATGCTCATCGAGTTCTTTGCTGAGCGCTTCAATTCTTTTGCGGGCCTGTTCGTTATTCATAAGGTGATTTGAATGTTGCGAAGATAAGAGTTCGTTCGAAAGGAAGTATACGATCGGAAGTGCGAAATAAAACATAACAACACAATTTTAGCTGTTATTGTGTGTTCTAAAATGACAGATCAATTTGAAATCATCTGCTCTTTTTGTATCTTCATTGCGTGAAAAATACAAATCAGCTCATAGACATTGAAATTGATAAATTAACAAATTCGATTGAAAATGTTACTACTTCTGACAGCTTCCCTACCGACGTTCTACCATTAGTAAAAAATGACCTCAAAACAATTACAAAAAAGAATGACTGGAATTTTGATTGGAAATCAGAGTTTTTAAAACCAGACCGCGACGTTTATAAATTGACAATTACTAATAATACCAGCGTAGTTCAAGGTGTTATAAGTTTGGCGGTAACACCAGACAATGTTTATATGCATTTGGTAGAAAACGCACCTTTCAATATTGGTAAAAATAAAATGTATGCTGGTGTTGCTGGTAATTTATTGGCTTTTGCATGTAAACTTTCTTTTCAACATGGTACAGAAGGATATGTTTCATTCCGGGCTAAAACTATTCTCATTGACCATTATGTAAAAAAATTGGGTGCAATTCATTTCGGTGGACATCTTTTAGTTATAAACACACAAGCCGCATTAAATCTTTTAAATAAATATAAGCTATGAAAAAGAAAGATATTTTAGATGACTTAGAAATTTTCGTAGACCCTAAGCCATTGACAAAAGAGGAAGAGCTCGCATTAAGTTTATTCATAAGACAACTTAAAATAAACAAAGCGAAGCGCCCAACAACTAAACAAAAGAAACTTTCAATTAACCACTAAGCAAAATCCGCAAGGTTAATTCCTTGCTTATACCTTCGAAAAATCATTCTCATAATTCATCATTTCTCCAATCATCAATTTCCTCAGCATCGCCAACGCGCTAACCGAAGAACGCAAAACATTCCGCTCACGATTATCTCCGAACTGAAAACGTTTCGCGAAAACAAATCCTTCTTTTGCAACAGCAATCCAAACTGTTCCAACAGGTTTATCTTCTGTTCCACCATCAGGTCCGGCAATTCCGGAAATAGCAATGGAATAATCGGTTTTTAATCGTTCGCGTACGCCGATGGCCATTTGTTTTACTGTTTCTTCGCTTACTGCTCCGAATTGTTCCAGCATTTTCACCGGCACATTTAATTCGCTTGTTTTTACTTCATACGAATACGAAACAATGCTGCCTTTATAATATTCGGAGCTTCCCGGAACGGAAGTAAGCATATGCGCAACCAATCCGCCTGTGCAGGATTCAGCAGTCGCCAACGTTTTATTTTCTTTCTTCAATAAATCGCCGAGAATTTTTTCCAGCTTATCATCATCATAACCGAACACGTATGTGGTGATGAGCGGCATTACTTCAGCTACCTTTTTATTGACGATCTGCAATAATGTTTCCTTATCATTTCCTTCCACGCTCAATCGCAACCGCACCATTCCGGGTGAAGGCAGATACGCCAGCTTAATTCCATCTGCAGCAAGCGAATCTTCCCAATCCGAAATTTTTTCCGCAAGAACTGATTCCCCGATTCCCTGTGTGAGAATGGTTTTGTGGATAATAACGGGCAACCCGAACTTTTCGCGCAGCATCGGCAAAACACTTTCCGTAACAATTCCTTTCATCTCATACGGAACGCCGGGCATAGAAACGAAAATCTTTTTATCCGATTCAAACCACATTCCCGGAGCTGTTCCGTTTTTATTCCGCAATGCGATGCAACCATCCGGAACCTGCGCCTGCAATTTATTGACGTCGGCAGTTTCTCTTCCGAAGCGTTTGAAAATAGCGATCACATCTTCAAGGATCTGCTCATCCATCCGCCATTCCATTTTGAAATACTCCTTCAGCGTTTTTTTCGTCAGATCATCTTTTGTCGGTCCGAGTCCGCCGGTGATGAGTATAATATCCGCGCGATTTTTTGCTTCCTCAAGCGCAGCCACAATATGCAGAGCATCATCGGAAACCGAAGTGATTTGTTTTACGCGGATTCCGTTTAAGCTCAGCTGTTGTCCAAGCCATGCGGAATTGGTATCAATAACCTGCCCGATCAAAAGTTCGTCGCCGATGGTAATTATTTCTGCTAACATTCGGTAAAGTTAAAAGGGTTTGTTGTTTGTTGTTTGTTGTTTGTTGTTCTGTGATTGTTTTGGGTTAATCGCTTGTAACTAACGAATTATAGCTCTATTCCGTTTCCAAACAATGAACGACAAACAACAAACAACACCCCCCTTCACAGATTGGCAAAGTATTTGTAATATTGTTTTACCTCAAAGACACTATTATGAAAAAATTCCTCCTCGTAGCCGCCAGTGCTGCTATTGTTATTACTTCCTGCGACCTCAACAAAGCGCTTGACCAGGTGAATAAAGGCCTTGAAACTGTCAATAACGGAACTACTGCTCCCGGACTTTCCAGCGCTGAAATTGCCAATGCGTTGAAAGATGCGCTCATGCAGGGAACCAACAAGTCGACAGCATCTGCTTCGAAAGTTGATGGCTATAATAAAAATCCTAAGATCCGCATTCCGTTTCCTCCTGCAGTTCAGAATGTGAAAGACTGGGCAGTGAAATTCGGATTGCAGGGACAGGTAGATAAATTCGAAGAAACCTTAAACCGTGCTGCTGAAGAAGCTGCGACAGGTGCTGCTCCTATTTTTATTGATGCAGTAAAAACAATGACTATCCAGGATGCGCTCGGAATTTTAAAAGGGACAGACACATCTGCAACGCATTACCTGCGTGTAAAATGTACTGCGCCATTAAATACTAAATTCAAGCCAACTGTTCATAATGCAACTGAAAAAGTTCAGCTGACAAAATACTGGACACCGATCACTTCAGCGTATAACAGAGTTCCCGGACATACACCTGTGAATACTGATCTTGATCAATACGTTTGCAACCGCGCTATCGATGGACTTTTTAAATTGATCGGCGATGAAGAAACAAATATTCGTGTTAATCCGATTGCAAGAGCTACTGATATTATGAAAAAGGTTTTCGGATCGAAAGAGAATCCACATAATAACTAGTAGTCAGTAGTCAGTAGTCAGTAGTCAGTAGTCAGTAGTCAGTAGTCAGTAGTCAGTAGTCAGTAGTCAGTAGTCAGTAGTCAGTAGTCAGTTATAGAAAATAAAAAAGGTTCGGAAGTAAAATTCCGAACCTTTTTTTTGCTAACCCAACAACTATTGCATAATTAACCTAACAACTTTTACCGAATCTTCAACGCTTACTTTCATAAGGTAAACGCCCGCTTGCATATTTAAAACTTCTGAATCTATTTCGAACCTGTGCATGCCGGGAAGACAATTTCCGGCGAAAATGGTTGCGACTAACTGACCCTCGATATTAAAAACTTCTATTGTTGCATTTGATATTTGAGAAATATAAAGTTCTGCTACTGCCTGTGAGCTGAATGGATTCGGATAAACGTTCAGTGAAGTTCCTTCGCCGATTGCAATCAGTCCTGTGGTGAGCATGGTGGTTGTATCAGAAACCGCGCTGCAGCCATTGTTGTTTGTTACCATCACTTGATAATCTCCGCCGACAATTGCATTGTGAACCTGGCTTGTTGCTCCGTTGATCGTATTTCCATTGAGCATCCACTGGTAAGAAAATGCAGGAGTTGAGGTGAGCACAGTTCCTGTCTGTGAAATGACAGGCTGTGCCGGTGCAGGATAAACTGTAACGGTTGTTGGTGTTCCTGATGTTGCAGAACATCCGTTTGCATCTGTTACTTCAAGCGAATAAATTCCCGTCGAATCAATTATGAAGCTTGAATTTATCTCTCCTGCAATCAGCTGGCTATTATTATACCATTGGTAATTATAACCGGTTCCTGTTTGCGCCTGTAGCAAAAGTGAGTCTCCTTCGCAGAATTGTGTATTTGCATTTGGTGTGTATGCTGCAACAGGATTTGGATTTACAGTCACATTAACCATCGAAGAACGCGCATTGCAACCGGTGGAATTATTCGTAACATTCACCGCGTACGTTCCTGAAGTGTTTGCTGTCCACGTTGCATTTTCTGCGCCTGTGATGAGCACGTTATTGTTGTACCACTGGTAGCTGTAAGTTGAATTATTAACAGAAGACATCAGCGATACATTTCCTCCCTGGCAGAATGTTGTTGCACCAAGCGAAATAACAGATGCCGGCGGAAGTGGATTTACTGTAAGCGGAACTGCAGGAGAAATAGCAACACAACCATTAACATCTGTGATTTGCACTGCATAATTTCCACCTGTACTTCCGGAATAAGCTGGTGAAGTAGCACCCGTAACAAATGAATTATTCAGCGTCCATTGGTAAGTAAATCCTGGTCCGCCACCGGTTGCAGTAAAGTTTGCAATGTCACCTGCACAAATTGCGTTAGCCGATGCAACAGGTGCGGTAACAGGGCGACAAACATCAAGCCACATGGAAGACGGAAGATGATAGATGTAGATCATCGTTGTTTTTCCTGTGAATGTTACTTGTCCGTCTGCGTTCGGAGAATTAATTCCGTAATCATTATCATTCACGATTGCGATTGTTGAATCATCAATGATCGTTATTCCTTCCGGCTTATCGTGCGAAAGATTCCAGTTTGACTCGAGCAAATCGATAAGCAATGTTTTCTGAACAGGAACTATTCCATTTGCCTGCGCAGCTGTTGCTGTATTTAATTGTTCGAATGTCAGACCTGAAAAATTCTCAGCAAGAATCGGCGTTGCATTTGCGATATCGATTTTATAAATATTCTTGAAATTAAAACCGTTACGCTCACAATGTTCAATCACAAGAAATTCATGATTATTAACAGCAACGATATCACCGATCTTCCAGTCTTTATTCCGGATTCCATTGGTTCCACCGATAACAGCATCATGCGCATAAGCATACATGCGTGTAATCCCGGTTGCAGGATCATATTCAACAAGACGATGTAAGGAAGATGCATCACTCGCTGTTGCAGACGGATTTGCAAGCGGCGATTGAACGATCGTGTAAACTTTTCCGTTCGGAGTAAATGCGACACCTTCGAATCCGCGATTTGCTACACGCTTTTTCAGCATGGTATCAATAGGAAGGTTATTTGCTGATGCGCCGTATGGAGTGTAACGTGTAATGATCTCGCCTGTCGTTTTATTCACACGTGAAAATGTTGTACCGTATTCTTCGCAGATATAAAGATCATTATTGTTGCCTTCCACAATTCCTTCCGGATCTGCTCCCCAAACATCAGCAGCGATAACTGTTGGTGTAAGATTGCTCCATGCAACTTCGCCTGTTCCGCCTGAACCAATAGGATTCGGAACCCCGGTTGCATTTGTTCCGCCCGGACGTTTTAATGTTGTTGTATTAAGCACAACAATTGAATCGCCCTGTGTTTTTACACGGTGAATTTTCGGCGCATACGTTGGAAAAGGAAACAGCAATGTTGTTCCTGTCGCATTCGGATTACTTGTTGCATCGACATTTGGTCCGCGATCGGTTGTTACATAAAATTCATTTGTCGTTCCCGGGATGTAATGAAGTCCTGAATAACCACCTTCATAAAACGGATTACCATTAAATGTTCCGATCAAAGTAGAATCTGTCAGCAGGTAATTATCCACCTGCAATTCGCTGTTCGGGGTAAGCTGCAAATCGATCTGGTAAATAGCGATCGTACCGCTGATTTCATTTGAAACGACAAGCAGGTTGCGGCCATTCGGACTTTGTGCTTTCGGAATAAAGAGAATTCCTTCCGGCCCAAGATCTCCGCCCTGGTTTAATGCAGGTGTCTGCGAAAAAATTCTTGTAGTAAAGTAGGTTACAAAATAAGGAGCGGTTGGATTTGTAACATTATAAACTACAATTCCACCAATACGTTCCATCCCGATAAATGCGTACGTGCTGTCGCCGATCACAACAATTTTTGCGTCTTCCGGCTCCGGACCTTTATCATCGCTACGATTTTTCTTTGTGTTGTTTGTATTGCTGCAATTAAAATTGTTGGTGTAATTCGCAGCAAAATACTGTTCAAGATCATCACCACTGTCATACACCTGTGTCATCGCCGAATCCCAAATTGAAAAAGAACGCGCGCCAAAAGAATACAACACATCCATGTCGCCATCATTATCTGTATCACCTGTTTTGTTAGTGATATTCAATCTGCCGATGTTATTGTTATTCTGAAGTGAGGCTGCATTCGGAAAAGCTGTCGGGTCAAGCGTGCGTGAGCTTACGCGACTTCCTTCATTCAGCGCACTGTATTCTCGTACGTCACCTTCATTGGCAGAAATGATATACATCATGCCGTTATAACGAAAAGAAGAAAGTCCGTCAGGCTGATACATTCCTTTAACCGGCCAGTTTGCAATATTGATATTTCCTGAATTCTGATCGGAAGCATCAATTCCGTTTCCTGCAATATTGTAATCCTTATAGCCAAGTCCTTTTAATGCAACCCATGAATTTGTTTGCAGGTTTAAAATTGCCATTGCGTTATTTTCCTGGCAGGTAATCCAAGCTGTACGTGAATCATCAGATACGGTCACGTATTCAGGCTCCATATCTTGTGCAACTGATGAGCCTGGTCCGAATACACGAATGCTCGGGTCAAGCACAAAAGGTGCGTTGTACATTGAGAGATCTAATGTTGTAACATCAGCTTGGGTAATCCCGGTTGTGAGCAGGTTTACAATATTGATAATGCTGACAGAACCAACAGGATCGAGCGTGTAGGTAGTATTTGGTTCGCCTTCATTGCATACCAGCACTTTATTTCCATCAGGAGTAAACGTGATCATGTCGGGTAATGCGCCAACTGTTACGCTATCAATAAGCGCGCCTGTTGCTGCATTAAAAAAAACTGCTTTACCACTGAGCTGCTTATTTGTATTTTCAACTGCAGCTACAACAACACCATTCTTAACTGAAACGCTGTTAGCAGAATTTCCAAACGGAGAAAGATCAATCGAGCTGATTAATACGGGTACAAATGGATTAGTTAAATTGATAATATCAATATCACCGGAAACCGCGTTAACAGAAAACAAACGTTTGCTTGCAGCATCGTAGCCGGCAATTTCAGTTCCACCGGCATCATAGCTGTTGGTAACATAGCGTCCGATAAATGTAAATTTAAGTTCGGAAGCAGCAGGTGTTTGTGCATTCAGATGCAGCACAGCGAGGGAAAACAAGGCAATGGCGTAAATTTTTCGAAGCATGGTAGAGTATTTTGCGTTTAGTTGTGCAAAATTGCTCTGTGGGGATTAACTCAAGAGCATACCAATGTGATTTGTTTGTTAGTTCAATTCTTCAAGTGTAAACAAAGAAATAACAGGCTGTGAATTGAAGTACGCCTTAATGTAAAGACGTTAAGAAAATTATTTTAAATAAAGCTAAGCCGCTAAAATTCAGGCACGAGGTAAATTAACATTAAAGACATTATTTGGTTTTAATCCATAGGTGTTTAAGAAACGTGCCTAAGGATAAAAAATGATCAAAAAAAAAAAACGGTTCAGAAATTAATCTGAACCGTTCCGATAACTTTAATTTATTTCTCTAAAAAGCAGAATAAGCTCCGCTGAGATCGAGTGATTCGAAAGTGCCATAATGCGGCTTCAGGCTCAACACCGGAATCCTTGAGTGATTCACAATTTGTTTTGCGAGTGGCCCCATAAAAAGTCCGGTAAGCGACGACTCATGATCCGTCATGATAATGATCAAATCAGCGTCTACTGTTTTTGCGTATTTCATTGCTTCAGCTGCGAGCAATTTTCCTTTTACCGTTTGGCGGGAGAAAATAACTTCCGCTTTTTCAAGCGCATGCTGAACCTGGTCGAGCACAATCTGAAGCTTATCATTTTCTACTGCGTCATCTTCATCAAGCAGTCCGACAATGTGAACTTTCGATTGATAAATATTTGCAAGATCAATTGCGTAAGCCACTTTTTCGCGTGAATGAAGCGTACGATCGATCGGCAATACAATATTTGTAAAGCCTAATTTTTTCGCATGTGTCTGTACGGTGATCACCGGGCACGGAGCAAGCGTAACTACTTTATGCGCATTTGAACCGATGAGCAATTCTTCAAAACCCGAAGCGCCGTGTGTTCCCATCACGATAAGATCCACTTTCTCATCCTGCGCAACCTGCATCACTTCATTCGCAATTTTTCCGCGTGTGCTCAAGGTACGTGGCATGATACCAAAATTGGTACGTGTATCATTTGCGACTTCGGCAAGCTTCTGCTCCACCACTTTATTTATCTCATCGTGATTTTCTATGCGCATTACCGGCTCCGGAATTTCAAAATGATATTCATTAAGCGGAAGCACATGCAACACGATCAGCTCAGCTTTTACAAGACGTGCTAAAAAAGATGCATGCTCTAAAGCAAGTAATCCTGTTTCGGAAAAATCTGTCGGAACAAGGATCTTTTTGATGTCCATTTTCATAAAGTAAAGTTGCTAAAAGGTTAAACTGTTTAAAACTAAAAGTCGAATTTGAAACAAAAAAGCCTCTCACCTGTTGGGTCCAGGAACTGAGAGGCTTTTCGCAACAAAGTCGGGTCCTCTATTAATATGGTAAAAATTCTGAAAGATCTTTTTTAGGCGAAGGAATGATCGAAAGAACAGGAACATCAGAACGATTGATAATATCCTGCGCAGCCGAACCGATAAATAATTCGGTAATGTCCTGCTCCTGCTGTGTCATGATCATGATAAGATCGCCTTCTACTTTATTAGCGTAATCAATAATGATCTGCCCGAGCGATTCTTCACCTTTAATTCCTTTGATGATCTCCGCTGTGCAACGTACTCCCGCTTTTTCAACGAAGCTTTTCACTTGCGAAAGCTGGCGGGTGAGACGGTTTACAATAAATTCATCGGTAGTGAAAAGAACCGAAGCAATGCGGATATCTGAATTATACAATTTTGCGAATTCAATTGCCTTCGCAACTTTTTCACGTGTTTCTTTTGTCAAATCAAGCGGCAGCACAATGTTTTTACAACCCGGGCGATGCGCTTTTCCTTTGATCGTAATTACAGGAACTTTCGATTCACGCACAACGCGCAATGCATTCGATCCTATAAAACGGCGACGGATCTTTCCTTTTCCACCGTTTGTTCCCATTACAATAAAACGTGCATTCAGCATTTCTGCTACTTCAGCCACTTTATCATAAACAGTACCATGCGCAATTACAGTCTCCACTTTCAGTCCACCGCTCTGATCAATTGTCGCAACCATTTCATCCAATTTCAGGTTGATCTCTTTCTTAAGATCTTCATCCTGCATAGGGTTTGCAAAACGTCCTAATAATCCACCGGTTTCAATAACATAAAGCAAGGTAAGCTCGCCGTGAATAACTGCTGCAAGACGAACTGCCTGTTCAAGAGCAATGTGTGATTGGTCACCGAAATCGACCGGAACAATAATTTTGTTTGAAGTGGTACTCATAGTTTATTGATTTCTAAGCCGTTTTGTACTGTTTTAAAAGGCACGCAAAGTTAGAAAAAAAAGCGAAATGGGAAAGTGTCCTTTGGGGAAGGAATTCTTGCCCTAAAATCCAAGATTCAACATTCAAAATTCAAGATTATGACAATTCTGAATTTTGAATCTTGAATCTTGAATCCCTCTGAAATTTCTCATCTTTACTGAAATCTTCATCCTATGCCAATAGCTCCTTCCGAATTAATCCTGAATCCCGACGGCAGCATTTTTCATTTGCATTTATTGCCCCCACAAATCGCAAAAGACATTATTGTCGTCGGCGACCAGGGACGCGTGGAAACGGTTTCGAAGCATTTTGACACCATAGAATGCAAAGTCTCCAACCGCGAATTCACCACGCATACCGGCACGTTCAGGGGCAAACGCATTTCCGTTCTTTCCACCGGCATCGGCACCGATAATATTGACATTGTGCTGAACGAGCTCGATGCGCTGGTAAATATCGATCTCAACACACGCGAAATAAAAGCCGAAAAAACCAGCCTGAATATTGTGCGTATCGGCACTTCCGGCGCGCTCCAGGGCGATGTTCCGGTCGATAGTTTTGTTGCATCATCGCACGGAATGGGCCTCGACGGCCTGCTGAATTATTACGCAGGAATGGCTGATTGTGATGAACCAGCCATTGCCGAAGCTTTTATGAAACACGCAGGCTGGCTCAAAGGTTTGCCTTATCCGTACGTTGTAAAAGCGTCAGAAAAGCTTCTGAATCAGCTTGCCCACGATCTTACGCAAGGAATAACCGCCACTGCACCAGGATTTTACGGTCCACAAGGCAGGGAATTGCGTTTAAAACCCGCCTTGCCCGATCTGAACGAAAAACTGGGCAGTTTCCGTTTTTCAACCCACCGGGTCACGAATTTTGAAATGGAAACTTCCGCGCTTTACGGACTGGGAAAATTGCTCGGACATGAATGTTGCACCATCTGCGCAATCATTGCCAATCGTGTGCAGAAGGAGTATAGTAAGGATTATAAAACAACGATTGAAAAGCTAATAATTCTCGTCCTTGAACGTTTGGCTGTGTAAAACTATGCTAACGTGTAAAACAAAAGCTGTGGTTTGAACGTATATTTGATACAGAACGGTTAATCCATTCCGCTATGGACAAGACTCAGATTCATGCTTTAGTAAGTTTGCTCGACGATCCTGATGAACAGGTTTTTTCCCAGATAAAGGAAAAGCTGCTTCAATTGGGTGAAGACGTAATTCCTGTGCTTGAAAACGCATGGGAAAATTCATTTGATTCTGTTTTACAGCAGCGCATCGAAGGAATTATTCACCGCATCCAGTTTGATAATATTCGCAGAAGTTTGCGTGAATGGGCATTGCCTGAACAGCAGGATCTGCTTACCGGCGCATTATTAGTTGCGCGTTATCAATATCCCGATGTAGACGAAGCGCATTTGCGAAAACATATTGAGCAAATCAAACAAGACATCTGGCTCGAGCTGAATAATAATCTTACAGCGTTAGAAAAAGTTCGCGTCATCAATCACATTTTATTCGACGTGCATAATTTTTCTTCCAACACACAAAATTATCACGCGCCACAGAATTCGTATATCAATAATGTTTTAGAAAGTAAAAAAGGAAATCCTGTTTCACTTTCTATCATTTACGCCGTCATCGCGCAGGATCTTCGCATTCCAGTTTACGGAGTGAATTTGCCGGAACATTTTATTCTCGCATACGTCGATAATGGTCCGGGCATGTCTTCCACCATCGAAGATCCTGATCGTGTTTTATTTTACATCAATCCGTTTTCACGCGGGGCGCCTGTAAATAAAAAAGAGATTGATTCTTTCTTAAAACAACAACGCCTCGAGCCGAACCCTGAATTTTACACGCCATGTTCGAACCTGATGATCATCCGCAGGCTGTTGAATAATCTGATTGCTTCCTATGAGAAGCTGGGTTATCCTAATAAGGTGGATGAGCTGAAGACGTTGTGGAAGGCGCTGGAGGATTTCTAGCCGCTGATTTTCGCTGATTACGCAGATACGTTATATGTATAATTGTAGAGTCGCGACGCCTCGCGACCTGTGCTTAAACAATTTCCCATTTCATTGTTCCTGTGCTTTAATTGTTCAGTCGCGACGCTCGCGACTCCTGTGCTTAAAACATTTCCCTTATTAAATAGTTATCTACTCAAAACGTTTTCCCTCTTTAAAATTGTTCAGTCGCGACGCTCGCCACTCCTGTGCTCAAAACATTTCCCATTTAAAAGGGTTTGTACTCAAAACATTTTCCCTCTTAAAATTGTTCAGTCGCGACGCTCGCGACTACTGTGCTTAAAACGTTTCCCATTAAAAGGTTACTGTGAATAAACTTTGCCTGTGCAAAAAAACTTTGCCTGTGCAAAAAAAATCGCGAACATCGCGATTAACAATCGCGAACACCCGATCAGACAATCACCCCATTATCTTCCCAATCGTCTGAAAAATAATCTTCAAATCGGTTCGTAAAGGCGCGAGCATCGCTCCTCTACTCTCCTCAATATATTTCATATTCAACTTCAACTTCGCCGGCATTATTTCTTCAATATAAGTTTTTTCCGGATCAGCAGATTTTGCCAGCAATTCATTTTCATTTGAATATTCAATCGAAGCATAATCAGTAATTCCCGGTTGCACTTCCAGCACACGCAATTGCTCGGGGGAATACATATTTACATACTTACGAACTTCCGGTCGCGGGCCAACTAAACTCATATCGCCAACAAAAACATTGATCAGCTGCGGAAGCTCATCCAATTTATTCTTGCGAAGAAAATATCCGATTCCTGTAACGCGCGGATCCCTTCCTCCTACTGTAAGCAATCCTTTTTTATCGGAATCAGGACGCATGCTTCGGAATTTCCAGAGGCGGAAATCTTTTCCGTTTTTTCCTACGCGCACTTGACGGTAAAATATTCCACCGGGACTGCTGAATAAAACAAGCAGCGAAATAATGAATAGAAATGGCAACAGGATGATCAATCCGATGAGCGAGGAGAAAATATCGAAGAGACGTTTTGCCACAGATTTCGCAGATTTCGCAGATTGATTTAAACAGATTTAAAATAAAATTATACGCCGATCACTTCCATTACTGAGGTGGCAACTACTTTCAATACTTCCATCACTTGTGCTTCCGTCATATCATAAAAAACAGGAAGCGATATTTCTCTGCTGAAATTTGCATACGTCACAGGATAATTTTTCATGTCATATCCCATCGACTTATAAAAGCTTGTTGAAGGCACCGGCAGAAAATGTACGTTCACACTTACATCCTTGTCGAAAATTTTCTGGATAATCACATCACGCTGCTCTTCAGAAATTCCTTTAATGCGTAACGGATACAAATGACAAGATGAAAATATTTCAGTCTTGCGAATCACAGGCAACTCTGCCCAGGAATACGCTGATAATGTCCAATTATACTGATCAACAATTTTTTCGCGTTTCAGCAAGGTGTCTTTGTCATAACGCTCCAGTTCTACCAAACCGATAGCAGCCATAATATCTGTCATGTTGCATTTATATCCTGCTTCAACAATATCGTATTTCCAATTTCCCCTCTGCGATTTTGCAAGCGCATCTTTGTTTTGTCCGTGCAATGTGGAAATGCAAAGTTTACTGTAGATAGCAGCATTATCAAAAGGCTCAGGAAGGTTTAATGCAACAGCACCACCTTCAGCAGTTGTCAGATTTTTTACTGCGTGAAATGAAAAAACAGAAACATCAGTAAGCGAACCTGTCTTTTTCCCTTTATAAATTGCACCGATCGAATGAGCAGCATCTGAAAGCACAAGAATTCTTCCTAATAATTTTTGTTCTTCTGTTGCCGCGTTAAATACTTCAGACTTGTTTTTTACCAATGCATTGATCGCATCGTAATCGCAGGGCCAGCCGCTGAAGTCAACGGGCATGATCACTTTTGTTTTTGATGTAATTGCTTTTTCGATTTCAGAAACAGAAATATTAAAATCGTCGGCGTTTACATCAACAAAAACCGGTGTGGCACCGCAATGCACAATTACATTCGCTGTTGCTGCGTACGTGTAAGCGGGAAGAATAACTTCATCACCTTCTTTCACGCCGAACCAACGCAACATTATTTCAAGACCTGCTGTTGCTGAATTAAGACACAACGTTGCTTTATTTCCGTTATACGCAGTAAGCCGCTTTTCAAATTCTTTCGTTCGCGGACCTGTAGTTATCCATCCCGACTTAAGCGTAGCAACTACTTCGTCAATTATTTTCTGGTCGATACGTGGCGGTGAAAATGGGATCATAACGGAAATTTGATTGGCGGTGCTTTCATTGGTAAAAGAACCGTTCTGTCAATTGAAAACAAAATTAAGCAATAAAAGAAACTCATGAAGATCACTCCAGCTTGTGCTTCAAGCATCGATTCAGTCATGAAATTGAAAACGATAAGGCAAGCTGTCAAGACCATAAAACCATATTGCCTGCGCAATCCGTAAACGATAGGTGCAACAAATAGCAGCAGCAATAAAATCAAACCCGGAAGTCCGGATTGCACAGCGCTTTGAAAGAACTGGCTGTGTGCGTTGAGATTTTTTTCCATCGCACCGGTCATTCCCCGTGCTTGATATTCACCGATTAAAGAATCCTGCGAATCGCCAAGTCCAACTCCGGTAGCAGGATTACGTTCCACCACCGCAGCTGCAGCCTCCCAGATAAGAATGCGAACGCGGCTGCTTTCTGCTTCGGAAGGATCAATCGGCGCGGCAGAAGGAGAAAAAATTCCCGCCATGGTTTGAATGCGCACACCAACTTTCGGAAAAGCTTTCAACGCAATAAAAAATCCTGCAATCACAACAAGCAATGCTGCAATACCAACAACATATCGTTTGAAACGAATGATCGCATACACAATGTAACCGCCGAAAAGCAGCACCATTGAAATCAATCCGAGCTTCGATGACAACAGGAAAATAATTACCGCGAAAAAAAGACAAAGCGCGATTGCTACAACTTTCCATGGTCGCGCAGGAAATGATTGCAGCAAAATGCCGTGAAACAAAAGCATAATTCCTGCACAGAAATACATGGACAAATAAGCAGGATGCACAACACGGGCACAGAAATCCTGGTAATAAAATGTATTCCTGTTTTCTGTCAGCAAATACCAGGTGGAACGCGAAAGCATAAATACTCCTGAAGCAAACAAGCCGAAAATAAATACTGCAAAAAGTCTGCGTGTTGTTTTTACATCGAGCCGCATGCTTGCCAATACAAGCGGAATTCCGAATAACGGCAGCTGCACTTGTATATGAAATAATCCTGATCCTTTATTTTCTGTCCAGGCATAGCTGAGCAAATTCCAAAAGAAAAACGCGAGCCATATCCAGAGAAAGTTTGCGGTCTTGATATTTTCCCATTTTGTTTTCCAGTCGCCGGACAAAAGCCAGCAGACAAAAAGCAAAACAGCAAGCGGACCCATGATAAAACCAAACGGCATGAACAAGGCCACCAGGAAAATGATCAGGAGCACGGTATTATTAAATAGGCTTGCGATCTGCTGCATCTTACCTGCTTAGTCGGCTTTCCTTATCACCGGGTTGCCTGCGTAAAATAATAAATTTGATAATACCGTGAAGATAGCCAAGTCCATAGCCCGTATGTAAAAGGAAAAAAGAAAAGATAACACCTGCCATTTGTAACGGCCTTGCTTTTTGCCTTGCAGCCGCTAAAAATGCGCCTGTTTTATAAAGTGTGAATCCGCAGATCCAAAATAAAGCGAATTCATTTCCGAATGTTGTGAAGAAGGCCAAAACAGGAATAAGGAAAATTGAAAGCAGGAATAAAACAAATAAGGGCGGAACTAATTGTCGCAACGATGTTACCGCATTGTGTTTTCTATTGACATACACTTTCCATAATCCGTATTGATAATATTGACGGAACAATTTTTCATAATCAGCACGCACAAAATATTTTGCACGGATGCGATGATCCAGTACGATTTTAAAACCGGCTTTAATTACACGAAAATTAAATTCATCATCCTGGTTGCGTGTCAAAGCTTCATCAAACAAACCGATCTTTTCAAAAACTTCCTTTCGATAAGCACCGAATGCAACCGTATCGACATAACCTGATTTTGCGCCGGTTCTGAAATGCGCATTTCCTACACCAAAAGAAGATGACATAGCGAGCGCGATTGTTTCTGAAGCGGAATCTTCATTTACACTATCAAGCATTCCACCCACACATCCTGCAGCGGGATCTTTTTTCAAATTTTCGACGCACAATTGCACATAGTCTTTCGCTATTTCCGAATGCGCACCAAGAATGATCAGCGCATCAAAACCTTTTGCGGCAACAATTCCAATATTCAACGCATATGGAGTTGTCTTTCTTTCATTGTCAAGCAAATGAACATTCGGATAATAAGAAGAAAGCCGTTGCACGATCGCACGCGTTCCGTCATCACTTAATCCGTCGCTCACATATACGTCAATTGAACCTTCGCGGTAGTTCGAGTTCACCACCGAAAGCACGCAATGTTCTATATAGCGTTCTTCATTTCTGCACGGTATGACAACTGCGATCTTCATTGTGCGTTGTTTAGCTCATTTATTGCTGCGCGAAAATTCACACATTCAATTTTATTTTCTGCGAGGTAATCCACCAGCCATGCATACCAATTCATCCATGTGCCGAAACTTTTTGAAAAATAACGGTCATGAAAAATGATGCCGATAAAATCCAGATTTGCTGTGAATGCTTTTTCAATATCTTTTTTCGTTGCTTCTTTTGCTTGTTCCAAATTTCTCGTTTGCCAGCGTTTGCCAGCTTCCATTTCCCAGCTATCCATCACCTGGAACGGAAATTCCCACATTTCACCGATACGATAAGGATTTCGAAAAGCATATTCTGAGCTGTCATACAAATAACCTGCACGACTCATATTGTCGAAGGTAGATTCATTCTTCCGCACATAATGCATACGCGTGCCGAAAGAAGAAAGCCCGGAAACAGATTTAAAAAGATCATATTCCGCTTGTATTTTTTCAGCGCTTTCAAATTCAATTCCGTGCACACCGACTTCACAATCCTTTTCTATTAAGTTTTTTATCCACATCGAAGAAGCGGAAAGCGGGTACGATAACCCAAGTCCGTTCTTAACGCCGATAAAAAAAGAAGAAGGCACCCCATTAGCGCGATTGAAAGTATTCAGCTCATCAATATTCTCCCATTTGTTTTTAAAAAAATCAGCGCCTCGTGTAAGAAATTCTTTCGCTGAAATTTTCCCTGATAACAATTCGATTTTCGAACGAATGATAAATTTAGGAATGATCAAATCGCGCGTGAGATGTTCCCATGCTGTAAGGTGGTCGATATCATGAGAGATAATTGCTTTCATTTTTCGACCGGTCAGAATTGTTCGCGTTTGACCAGCTTCAGAATAAACTCAAGTGGCAATAATGCTTTGTTGACAGAATAATACGGAATTAGCTGAGGACCGAATCCACGGAAAAAACGTTCGACTTCCTGCAGCATGCTTCCTTCAAAATCAAACGTTACTAATCCTTTTTCTTTTGAAAGTAAAATGCTTTCCCAAAGACACATGATTCCTGCACCCGGATGTTTTACTGCAGGATCATAACCACTCAGCAAATAATAAGCCGCATGTTTATCGAAAATGGTCAGATTCGCTGCGATTGGTTTATCATTTTCAAACGCTGCAAATGCATAGCTATTCGATTCATTGGCAAATGCAAGTATTTTATCCAAACTTATGTGATCGATGCTTTTGTTTTTTCTGTCAAACGTTTTCAGAACCATCGCCTTTACCAATGAAAAATCAGTAATACGTTTTACTACAAGTCCGTCTTTCGCTCCTTTCTTCAACAGGTTGCGGTGATCAGCTGACATTCTTTTTCCAAGCTGATCGGCAGTTTCAGAAAGCGGAAGATGATAGGTGTAATGCGGAATTACTTTAAATTTTTTCCAGAAGAACGGTTGCATATCCACGATTGCGGGCGGAAATGAAACTGAAATCACACCGGCAGGAAGCTTATCAAAAAAATCAGCGATGAGCTCTATTATTTTTTTATCCTGCGAAAGTGCTTTCGAAATATTCTGCGCTTTATGTTCGAAGAAACATCCGTTATGCGGCGTGTAAGAAGGAGATTTGAAAAAAGAGAATCCGGCTTTCTTTTCACGCATAAGAAAAAACGAGCCTGTTAATTCATGTTCAGCAGTGAAAATTCCATACAGCACGACTTGTGTGTCAAAAATCATGAGCCATTCGGGAGAATTAAAAATACTTCCAAGACGCGCAGCAAATTGCGCATAACCGGCATCGGCAAGATTTTCAATTTGTTTAATGTACACCGGTTAATTCTTTATAAGCGTTGATCAATACCAAACTTTCCTGTTGCCAGCTGAATTTTTCAAATGCGATTTTTTTACCTGCATTTCCCATTGTTTCACGCTTTGTTTTATCAGAGAGCAATGTATGGATAGCTTGTGAAATAGCTGCAGGGTTGAGCGGATTTACAAAAATAGCTCCTTCTGTGAAATTTTTCTTCCAGTATTCAAAATCAGACATAATGATCGGAAGACCGCATGCCATGTATTCGAATGCTTTTACCGGCAAACTTTTGAGATAATTTTCTTCGGGATAAAGCAGCGCAATGCCGATATCTGCAAAATGATAATAACCGTAAACTTCTTCTGGTTTCATATTGCCAAAATACTTCACATATTTCCATCCTGCTTCTGCTTTGCATTCATTGAAATAATCTTCGCCCGACCATTTTCCAAGTAACCACAATTCTGCTTCACCACCGAGCGTATCCATCGCACAAACCGTTTCTTTAATTCCGCGAATCCTGCTTAATCCGCCTGCATAAATAATAACAGGTTTCGTTTTTTCAACAAGCGGCTTTTTACCTTCCAATGCAAGTGAAAGCACGGGGAAATTCCGGATAAGAACTTGCTTTTTAGAAGGGAAACGCGCAACAATTTCAGGCGTTACAGAAATTACTTTATTGCAAAACAGGATGCAGAAATTTTCCACTAGCGCATAAATTCCTGCTACACATTTCCGGATGAACATACTTCTAATCCATCCTTTGCTCAGGATCTGTCGCGGAACATCTTCATGCGAATCGAAAATAACTTTCTTTCCAAGCAAGCGATACCAGGGCGCCAGCACGATCAATTCCGGATCATGAAAATGAAACACTTTTGATCCGGTCCGCAACGATTTGAAGAACGCGATAAGCGGTGCAAATAAAACGCGGGCAATCCTGCTATTGAATTCACGCAGCGGAACAATATGAACTTTACCGATCATTTCGGTCGCAGGCGCCTGCACAACAAAATATACAGTGAAACCCGCATCAGCCAGCGACGCACATTCCTTTAATAGAATGCGATCGTCATACCGGTCGTGAACGGTGGAGACATGACATATTTTTATTTTTTCCGCCACTTATTTATTTCCTGCATTAATAACTTCTGAATACAAATTCATTTGCTGTTCTACGATTTTTTCAATTCCGAAATTTTCAAACATTGTTTCATGGAGCTTTGAAGCTTTTGCTAATGCTTCGGCGTAATTATTTTTCACTTTTAAAACAGCACCATAAATTTCATCGCTGCTTTTTGGATTTATGAGAAAGCTGTTTTCATTGTTTAATAATTCAGGAATGCCGCCAACATTGGTTACTATCACTGGCAAACCTGTCATTCCCGCCTCTTTGATCACGCCCGGAAAACCTTCCATATAAGAAGGCAGAACCAAAACATCGGCTGCTTTCATATATTCCATGACTTCAGGGAGCGGTAATTGTCCAAGGTAAGTACTGTTGGGCAAATCTTCAATTCGTTTTAAAAGCGGTGAGGTACCACCACAGAACAATGCGTGAATATCCTTTTGATCTTTCATTTTCTCCAGCGCATCGCACAATTCATTGATGCCTTTTGTTTCGTACAAATAGCCGGCATACAACAGAATAAAAGCATCCTGCGAAAGATCCAGTTTCTTTCTTGCTTCTGGTTTTGTCAATGAAGAAAGATGCGCAGCGTTGAATGGCATGCGAATCACATCCGCTTTTACAGTTGTAAGATTAAATATCCGAGCTGCAAGATCTTTGCTGACTGCTACAACTTTTTGTGATTGCTGCACGAGATATGTAAAGCGCGACAGACTTTTTGAATTGACATTCGGATAATCGTGCGCATCACTTCCGATGAACGTGCTTACAAACGGAATTTTATTCCCGGCAAATTTTTTAGCTGCGAATGCCGCAGGATATCCACCGAATCCATGAATCACATCCGGCGCAGGCAATTTTAATTTCCTGATTGCCCTGAGCATAAAATAATGCGGAATGCCACGGTGTACTTCACCAGGATGAGTGAAATAACGAGGCCTGTAAATTTTAACGCCGTTTTGTTCTTCATAAAAAGGTGCATCGTGATAAATTTTCCACTTCGAAGAAAACGCTGCAAGCAACGATCCTGCAAAAGGAGTTGGAGCAATAACGGTAAGATCTATTCCTTTTTTCACCAACGCTTCGGCAAAATCTTTATAAAATATTCCAGCCTGCACATTATGCAGGTGAGGATAATTCGACACAATCCAGTAGATCTTCATTGAATCAATACTGTTTGTAACGTATGAGTATTTTGTAAATCATTTTCAGACGTGAGCGTAAGGAAAGAGATTGAGAAAGTTCTGACGAAGAAAATTTTCTTTTTGCTTCCCAGCCTAATCCTGAGTTTTCGCAGACTTTCAGCCAATAATTGCCGATCACTTTTTCAATTGCATTAGTATTAATCTTCCCGGATTCGCTGACTGTCTTTTCTATTTTTTTCAACCACGCTTCTGCTGCTTCGAGAAAAGCGAGGCTTCCTTTACTTTTTCCATCTGAAATATGAATATGAATTTCTTTTTCTGCGCCGGAAGGTAAAAGTCCGAACCATGAAAAATAATTCCACATGATTTTGTGACGCGTTGCTTCTTTCTGCTCCTTTTGCGTTTGTGTCACCTGCATGGCATGCACACGATACAGCAACAAAGGCAAAGGAAGATTTGCAATGGAAGTTACCCGTGCCATTCTTGTCCACAGGTCATAATCTTCAGCATTAAGTGCATCCATCGAATAGCGTAACGCATTTTCAATCAATACTTTTTTACGCATCATGACTGTAGGATGAGCTATTACATTTCTGAAAAGCAATTCCGATTTTATTTCTTCAGCATTTGAAGGAAGCGTTTTTAAATCTTTATTAAGTCCATCCCAGCTAAAGAAAGATGTGCCGCATAAACCTATTTCAAGATTATTTTCAAGAAATGCAACTTGTAACTCAAAACGGGTCGACATAGAAATATCATCAGCATCCATTCTCGCGATGTATTTCCCAAGCGCTGCATCAATTCCTTTATTCAATGTGGCAATCAATCCTATATTGGTTGCGTTCTTTATGTAAACAATGCGCGGGTCAACTATTTTTTTTATGAGCTGTTCGCTTTCGTCCGTTGATCCGTCGTTGATCACCAGCAATTCAAAGTTTTTGAAATCCTGCGCAAGCACACTTTCAATTGCGGACACGATGAATTTTTCCGCGTTGTAAACGGGCAGAATAACAGAGACCAGCGGAACCATTATAGCTTCATCCATGTCGGCGGAATCAGGTCAACATAATTCTTTTCATTTGATGCAAACCATCTTTCCGGAGCAATTACCAGCTTTTTCGGATCAGGATTGAGCCACGCGCCCCACCAACTGAAGCTGCTGTTTGCAATGATATGGTGCTTGCAATGACGCATCAGGCGAAGATCGTTGTAGCTTTCTTTGCCTTTATTAAAATCAATAAATGTTGCTTCGCCGGGAAGATTCAAATTATTCTTTGCCCATTCCGGCTCATCAGAAAAAACGAAAAATTTCGGATTGCCTTCTGTGTTTTGCACTGCATATTTAATTGCCCGCTCATAATAATCGAGTCCGCACACACCATGAAAAGTATTTGCTGAAGCAAGATTTACATAATCGCCCCTGCGTACATGAATGCTGATGGAATTTTTTGATGCAGCAATCTCTTTCAACATATCACTATTCTTCACATCTGGCGCAGCAGCAAATTCAAAATCACGGCGAATGATATCTTCGAATCCCGAATAATATTTATCAGTTTGAAAATAACCATCGAGGTAGGTATTCGAAGGACAGTCAAGCAGCGCCGGTTGAAACTCCATTCCCTTTTCAATAAAATTCTTGTAAGGAAATAACCATGCAGCTGTCGAAGCAATCCTGCGCAGGTAATAGTTGCTGTTCAGCTTTTGCAAAAGACGAACTGTAAAATCCGGAGCCGGCACAGTTGGGATTTTAAAAACATCCAGCTCAAATTCTCTTTTTGTCCAGGCGCCACCCGGATCCATATTCAGAAACGATTGATCAGGAAAAACAGTTGTATGCCGCCGCAATGCAAGCGAACGCGCCGCCGCATATTGAAACATCTGGTTTCCCAGTCCGCCCATGAGCTTTACAACAATCATTTTCCGTTCACAAGATTTAAATACATGGATTCATATTTTCTCGCAATGATTTCCCAGCTGAATTCATTCTTCCAGCTTGCAAATCCCTGCTCTGCTGCTGCTTTCAATTTAATTTTGTCCGCATACAATTCATCCAGCATTTTTGCAGATTCTTTTATCCTGGAATGACTAAGTCCGTTCTCATCAATGAAAGTCGGCATGATCCAGCCTCCACTACTCCACTTCACGATTTCTGCTGAGTTGCCAACATCTGTTACGAGAAATGGTGTTTTAGCCGCCATAGATTCAAATAAAACGATCGGCGAACATTCGATCATTGACGGAAATAAAAACAGATCGGCTTCTTTGAATGCGTCAATCGTTTCTTCGCGGGAAAGGAAAGTGTAGATGATTTTCTTTGAACCGAAAAAATTGTTCATCAACACACGCAAAAAAAGGAAAGGCCTTTTCACCAGCTGCCGATAAAAATGTTCATGCCCTTTTCCGATCAAAAGCAATGTTGCATTTTTCAGATTAGATTCCAGGAATATTTCAATTGCAATACGCTGACCTTTTGTAAATGTAAAAGAGCCAATATGCAGCAAAAGAAAATCATCTGAACCAATTCCTATTTTCTTTCTGACATTATTTGATTTGTCAGAAAGAAACTCATCTTCACCCGCACCATTCGGAATTAATTGAATTTTACCAACCCCGTTTTCCCTGACGAAATTTATATCCCGGTAATCGTCTGAAAGAAAAACATTCATATCATACGACTTCACCCAGGTTTTCATCTTTTTAAAATAGTCTTTGAATCCAGGAGCAAAAAGCCGGGAATAACCTGTCGGAATATTTACTTTTTTAATAATTATCTTATCGAGCAATGGCAAAGCAAGATCTGTTGCCCATTGTTGAGCAGCGAAAAAAGAAATGACATCGAAAGCAGAAAGTTCGTTCAACAGAAAATTTTCATAAGCAGCAGTTTCACCTTTATAACCCTCCACCATATTACCGGAAATTTCAAACTCACGGATCTGCACACCTTTGTGAGAATTAAAATTCCTGTCTTTATGTTTGCTCGTCACCACAGTCACCTCATGCCCCATCACAACCAGCCTTTCAGACAATTGCCGCACCACCTCCTGCATACCGCCGACAGATGGATAATAAGATTCAACAGCATGAACGATCCTGAGCTTCTGCATTAAGTATTTATTCGGTCTTTAAAAACTATTTAATTTTTATTCGTTCAAAAAAAGACCGTCCGTTATTTTTCATTGCAAGACGTAATTGTTTCTTCATCAATTTCCGTCGTGTTTCATTAAGCGAATTTGATGTTGCACACCAATCCCAAAAATCGCTGACAACTGCTTCACGCTGCACTTTTTCTTTTGTATTTGCACGAATGCTGTTTGCTGCGTCGTCGGTATAATCCAACAACGGCTCTTCAGCATACGCAAAGCTTGTTTTAGTTGACACGCGCAGCCATAAGGCATAATCTTCAATTGCTTTCAGCTTTTCATCTTCAGGGAATCCTCCAACCTGCGCTAGAATGGAATGATGCACCAACGCAGAGCTGCAGATCACAAAATTGATTTTTACCAATTGTTCGAAGGAAATTATTTTTTCTGTTACCTGTAGATAAGGAGAAATTCTTCCTTTTTCCGGAAGCACACGAAAAGCATTTGTACAACTTGCTAAACAATTATTTGTTTTTGCCAATGCTAATTGTTTTTCAATTTTTCCAGGCAACCAAAAATCATCGCTGTCAAGAAATGCAATCCAGGTTCCCCTGGCTAATTTAATTCCGCGGTTTCTTGGAATAGCGGGTCTGCCTGCGCGCGGACCTTCGATAAACTTTATACGCGCATCAGTAATTGCTGCAAGAATATTTTTTGTATCGTCAGTCGAGCCATCATCACAAACTAAAACTTCCAGCACCGGATGCGTTTGATTCAACACACTTCTCACCGCCGCTTCAATTGTCGCTGCACGGTTCCATGTGGGAATGATGACGCTTACGGTTTCTTTTTCAGATGATGACATGTTCGCGGTAAATTTCCATCCAGGTTTGGAGCAAGCGTTGTTCCGATTCGCCTTCGTCTACCATATATTGCCGCAGGTATTTTTCAGCACATTTTTCCAGTTGTGCGGCTGAAAGATTTCCTCCTGCTTTTTGTGCAATGATCTCAATATTGTAAGTCCCTTTCCAGTCGTTTCGTTTTGCTTCTTTCACTTTATAACCGAAAAGTTCAAGCATATTAGAAAGTAATTCCTTGGAATATCCTTCGAAATGAACAGCCCAGTGCGCTTCCTGTGAGCCAAAAATGTGACGTAATGCAACATGCTTCATCTTTGAGTTTTTGAAAGCGCTCAATGCAGCTTTTCCTGTACGTTCAAAGTCCGGGACTTCGATATGTACTGTTCCTCCCACTTTCAACCAATGATACCAGTTCGAAAGAAGAGCACAGGCAACGGGCCGTGAAAAATGTTCATACACATGATGCAAACGAACTTCTTCAATTGCACCCGGCTCATAGTTGAGTTTCAGTAAATCGGCCTGAACATCTGCCACACTTTTTTCCTGGACTGTATGTTCTGTCATCGGGTAATCAATATTGACATAACCATCAAAATAACGTTGTCCGCAACCGAGATGAAGTTTCATTAGCTGTTTTTTAAAAGCGATAATTATTTTACGTAAATATCTGTTTTCACAAAAATGGTATTGATATATGTATCTGCATAAACCATATATCCTTTACTTTTTACAAATTCAATCAATTCAGTTTTTTTCTCTCCTTTTCCTTGTTGTGTAGAAAAAGTCAGCGTTTCGACACACATTACTTTCGGCACCACTAAATTATAATCGATCGATTTCAGTATTTGTTCATCAAGTCCTTCGACGTCTATCGATAAAAGATCGGGGAAATCACCTTTGTTGTATTGATTGATTACATCCATCAGGGGTGCAATCTTAATTTTTTTCACTTCCTTAATGTGATAACCACCTTTTTCCTCCGCGGTACGTTCTGCTTCCTCGCGGACAAATGTATTCAGCGTCGGCTCATTCATAATGTAAAAATCAGCCTCGCCGTTCTTATCACCGATCCCGATATTCAGGTTAATATCTTCACTTCGCTCCGAATTAAATTTCGCGATAAGTGCAGGATCAGGTTCAATGCTGATTCCTCTTGCTCCTTTGAGATAAAACAAATACGTATTGTTGATATAGCTCGGATGATGTGCACCGATATCAATGTAGCCCGGTTTTGCTATTCCTAATTGCCCGAAAAGAAAATCAATTATCAAATCTTCGCCACACTGAGAGTAAGATGTTTTGATGTACCCGTCTTTCGGATTACCGTGGCCTTTTACAAGAGAAATCAGTCTGTTAAGCATCTTTCGGCTTTTAGCTATTTTATTTTCAACCAGTCACTTTTTCGATCTCAACCTTCATCTGGTTTATGATCAAACCGCTTTTGGTATTGATGATTTGCTTATCGTTAACAAGGGAGCTGACTTCAGATATAGTAAGCAAACCTGCATTTTCAATGTAATGAATAACAGTAGTTCCTTTGGAAAGTCCAACAGTTAACTTGTATTGACCATCGGTAAGAATTATTCCGTCATTTTTAAAAAGCGCGTAATATTCTCCCGGCTCAATATCCACCGGCTCACTCCATGTGGTGCGCACACTTTGATCGAGCAGCGTAACTAATCCTATCGCGGCAATAAATCCTTCGATTCTCCTGTTAACCTTAAAATATATCCTGAAATAATAATCATCACCGATCGGAACTTCCATCACAGGTATTTGAGAAATATTCTCCACCTGCAGTCGTATTCCATATGCAGCACGATCAGCTGCATCAATTGGTTTTGGAATGTCATACCAGGTTTGTCCTTCGTTGAATGTTTCAAGATATTTATTGGTGACAGCATTGATATCGCCTTCCATCACCAGTCTTCCTTTGTTCAATAAAATTCCTTTGTTGCACAAACGCTGAACAGCATCCATGTTATGACTCACAAACAAAACTGTTCTTCCTTCACCCGCAACTTCGCGCATGCGGCCCAGACATTTTTTCTGGAACGCAGCATCTCCGACAGCAAGCACTTCATCAACAATTAAAATTTCAGGTTCAAGATGCGCAGCTACAGCAAATGCAAGCCGCACATACATTCCCGAAGAATATCTTTTCACAGGCGTATCAAGAAAACGTTCTACTTCTGCAAACGCAACAATCTCATCGAATTTTTTCGTGATCTCGCTTTTCGACATTCCAAGGATTGAACCATTCAGGAAAACATTTTCACGTCCTGTTAACTCAGGATGAAAACCGGTTCCGACTTCGAGCAAGCTTGCAATTCGTCCTTCAAGTGTAATCCTTCCTTTTGTCGGTGCAACAATTCTGCTAAGTACTTTCAGCAATGTTGATTTGCCTGCGCCATTTCTTCCGATAATCCCGACGCGGTCACCGGCCTGGATCGAAAAGCTGATATCATCCAGCGCAAGAAAAGTATCTTTTGTTGTTTTACCGGTTCCGCCGCTCAGCATTGATTTTGCTTTATCCACGATCACATCACGCAAGGCAGTGTAGTTGCTCGCCTGCTGTTGGCGCAACACATATTGCTTGGTGAGATTTTCAACCTGTATGGCGGTGTAGCTCATTTAAATAATATCTGCAAAGTTTTTTTCTACACGGCGGAAATAGACTACGCCAATAATCAAAAAGAAAAAAGTTGTAACAAGACCCAATTGAATCGTTGTCCAGTTCAAAGGAAATTCTTCGCCTCCGAAAAGACTCCAACGGAATCCGTCGATAACAGCAACCATCGGATTCATTTGGTAAAGTATTTTTACAAATTCAGGAAGCCGCGCACTTTCGAGCACTTCCGAGCTCTTAATCATGATCGGACAAATAAATATTCCAAGCTGAATAATGACAGGAACGATGTATCTGAAATCGCGGTATTTTACATTTAACGAAGCAAGAAATATTCCTGCACCCATTGAGGAAATCAGCGAGAGCAAAATAAATACGGGTAAAAACACCAGGTTGACAGAAGGAATTTGTTGATGATAGATCATCAATCCAACTAAAATTATCATACCGATTAAAAAATCCACGAGACAGGCAATTGCTGTGCTCAGTGGAACAATTAATCTTGGGAAATAAACTTTTGTTATCAGGTTGGAATTTGAAATAAGAGAATTGCTGGAGTCGCTGAGCACTTGTGAAAATAATCCCCAGGGCAAAGCCGCTGCTGTTATCATTAAGGAGATAGATGCAGAACGGGTTCGTGCTCCCATTATTTCTGCCAAAAAAGAAAAAACCACGATCGTCAGCAACGGACGAATCACCGCCCACGCAACACCGATCACAGTTTGTTTGTATCGCACCAACAAATCACGCCACGCAAGAAAACGGAAAAGCCCCCGGTATGCCCAGAGGTCCTTCCAGTAGGTTGAGCTACTGTGTTCAGGATCTATTACTGTTCTTTGCCTCATCTATAGTTCGGAGTTCGGAGTGCTTAGTTCGGAGATCACTTTTCTCCGAACTAAAAACTCCGAACTAAGCACTCTTTTTTATTTAGCGTATGAAACCGCTCTCGTTTCACGGATGACAGTAACTTTTACTTGTCCCGGGTACGTCATTTCGGTTTGAATTTTCATTGAAATATCCGTTGCGAGCTTTTCTGCGTCTTTATCAGAAATTTTTTCTGACTGCACGATCACGCGCAATTCTCTTCCCGCTTGAATTGCGTAGGTTTTATCTACACCGGGATAAGACATTGCCAGCGCTTCAAGATCTTTCAGACGTTTGATGTATTGCTCAACAATTTCACGACGTGCACCAGGGCGCGCACCGGAAATAGCATCGCATACCTGGATGATCGGGGAAATCATGGAAGTCATTTCTACTTCATCATGATGGGCGCCGATCGCGTTGCAGATATCAGGACGCTCTTTGAATTTCTCGGCGAGCTTCATTCCTAAAATCGCGTGAGGTAATTCAGGCTGATCATCAGGAACTTTTCCGATGTCATGCAAAAGTCCTGCACGTTTTGCTGCTTTCACATCAAGACCTAATTCACCGGCCATGATCGCGCAAAGATTTGCTACTTCGCGACTGTGCTGCAACAAATTCTGTCCGTAAGAAGAACGGTATTTCATTCGTCCAACCATTCTGATCAATTCAGGATGTAATCCATGAATACCGAGATCGATGGTGGTACGTTTTCCTGTTTCGATAATTTCTTCTTCCACTTGTTTCTTCACTTTCTCCACGATCTCTTCGATACGCGCAGGGTGAATTCGTCCGTCGGTTACCAATTGATGTAATGCCAATCGCGCAATCTCACGGCGGATCGGATCGAAACCGGAAAGAATAATTGCTTCAGGTGTATCATCAACAATAATTTCAATTCCTGTTGCAGATTCGAGCGTACGAATGTTTCTTCCTTCGCGACCGATGATGCGGCCTTTCATTTCATCATTCTCAATATGAAAAACGGAAACGGAATTTTCAATCGCATGTTCAGTAGCAACACGCTGGATCGTTTGAATAACGATTCGCTTTGCTTCTTTGCTCGCGGTCATTTTCGCTTCATCCATAATTTCTTTGATGAACGACATTGCATCCGTGCGCGCTTCTGCTTTCAGCGATTCAACGATTTCTACTTTCGCATCGTCGGCAGAAATTCCGGCAACTTTTTCAAGCTGTTCCACTTTGCTGCGGTGAAGCTTTTCGATTGCATCTTCCTTCGCTTTATTTATTTCAAGCTGTTGCTCGAGATCTTTCCTGCGTTTTTCGAGCTCGGAATCTTTGCGTTTAGTTTCTTCCAGCTTTTGGTTGAGCGTTACTTCTTTTTGTTTCGCGCGTGTTTCAGCCTGTAGAATTTGATTGTTCTTTTCATTGACAGCCTTTTCGTGTTCCTGCTTTAGCTGCAGAAACTTTTCTTTGGCCTGGAGCATTTTCTCTTTTTTGAGCGCTTCACCTTCGACTTCCGCCAAGGTAAGTTTGTCCTGCGCTTTTCGAGTTACAGCATTACGGAGAACCGTAGCGGTAACAATGATTCCGAGAAGAAGCGCCCCAGCTCCTGCAATGATCGTGATGACGATCGGTGGCATAAGGGTAGTTTTTATTCCGCGTTGGCGGAGGTTAATAATTCATGTTTAACAAAAATCCCGCATTAGGTCCGAATATTTCGAACGTGTTGCGGGAATTCGTTAACAAATGAATGTGTGCAGAAATATTCCGGTCCGAAAGACGCTTTCGGAAGGGGGAGGAATAATGCTGCTTACCGGGATTTGGCAAGGTGCGCATCCAGCAGCTCATCGATTTCTATAAGGCTGGCAGTGAGGCCATCTTTATCATCGACAACTTTTGTTTGCGATTCGAGATATTGGGTAGCGAATTGTAAAGCCGTCAACGCAAGCAGATCCTGCTTATCAGTCACCACAAAACCTTTTTCAAGCTGATCGACACGTTCGTTGATGCTATTTGCGGCATCGTGAACATATGCTTCCTCAGCTGCATCTATCTTTATGGGATAGGTGCGGCCTGCGATGGTTATTTTAACGGACTTTTCGCCCATGATTCGATTTCCTTGTTGATCCTGATCTTCACCTGTTAAGCTGTGCGATGCACTTGTCAATTTCCCGCACCAGCTCGTTTATCTTGAGTTTAATTGCAAGATTCTTGTCGTTATCACCGGAAATATTTTGGGCAATTTGAAGAGTTTTATACGAATCTTCAAGCTTGCCTTTGGATGTTTCCAGCTCTTCCACCCTGCTCTGTAACTTGTTAATTTTCAGCTTCAACTGAGCATTATCATTCCGCAGGGCTTCCTGCAAATGTAACATTTTTTCAGTCTTGGCTTTGAGCCCTTTTATGATAGAAGCAATACTTTTCATAAAGTGACCTGAAAGTATGTGGATCAGGGGGTTACTAAGGTAGGGAAAAAGGTAATTTGAAAATGGGGAAATTAGGTAATTAAGGGAATTGGGGGAATTGGGGGAATTGGGGGAATTGGGGGAATTGGGGGAATTGGGGGAATTGGGGGAATAAGGGAAATGTTCATTTACAAGAAACCCTCAAAGGTCTCCGCCGGCAAGTGCGGCTGCGACCTTTGAGGGTAGTGTGTGAAGAATTATTACTTTCTACGACCTTTGTTTTTCTTAACTTCTCCTGTAAGGTAAAACCTGATGGGTTGAGTCATTTCAATTCTTACGGGATGACCATTTAATTTTCCCGGTGTCCAATTGGGCATTAATTTTATAACACGGATCGCTTCTTCTGAAAGCCCCGGCGCTCCTTCAATACCTTTTTTTATCCTGACATTTGTAATTGTTCCGTCTTTTTCTACAACGAAACTTACATACACAGTTCCTTGCTTACCGGCCTTTTTCTCAGCTAACGGATACTTGATATTATCTATTAAATATTGATTAAACGATCCTGGAAATTCAGGCATTGTTTCTGTTAATACATAAGGTTTCCTGGTTGTATCCTTGGGTGTAGTTGTGCTTTGACCAATTGCATAAATGGTAGTCAAAGTAAAAACGGCAAGGAGAAGTATTCTGTTTTTCATATTCATTTTCTTAATGGCAAAACTAACTTTTCGGATGGAATCTGTTACACTTTTAAATTAACGTTCTGAAATAACTTCTCACTGCAACGTATACTTCACCGGCATTGTCATTTGAATAGGTACCGGTTTTCCACCCATTGTTCCGGGAATAAAGGGCGACATCATTTCTATAACACGTATGGCTTCTGCTTCCAGGTGTTTTCCGTTTGGAACGCCTTTGATGCAATAAACATTCGTCACTTCGCCGTATATATTTATGATGAAAGAAATATAAACGGTTCCGGAAATGCCTGCTTCTTTCGCGATGACGGGATAGCGGATATTTTCCCTGATAAAAGAATTAATGCCTCCGGGAAAATCAGGCATCTGTTCGGCGAAAGTGAAAACCTCTGAACGGGAAGTATCGCGCGAGGTTGGTTTTGTGCTGCCGGGTTGTGGCGGCGGCGGCGGTGGCGGAATCGATGATTGATTATTTTTTGGAAGTGAATCAAGTCTTTCACTATTTCGGATCATCTCTTCCGTCATTGTTGCAAGCACAGCACCATCTTTATCGTAATAAACTGAAGAGCTTATTTTACCTTCTGCATTTACTGTGTTGCGCTTAAACAATTTTCCATCGGTGTAAAAAAAATCAGTTTCGATTAAAACATCTTGCTGCCAGATCTCATTTCTCCAGAGATTATTTCCATTCAGCTTTCGAAAGAAAGACCAGGTTTTATCTTTTTTGCATGACGTGTACCATCCGTTTACAATAGGCTGGTCAATGGAATTTGAATAATAGCGACTGTATTTTCCTTCGTAAACCGTATTTACAACGCTGAACATTTCAACTTCATTCAGTCTGTACTTAAAGATGCGTGTGGCAATAAGAATTCCGTTGGCGTTAAAATCTTCTTCTTTTTGTAAAACGGAAAACTCAAAATATTTCCAAGTGCCCGACTTCAATCCGTCTTTGCACATGCCAGCTTCTTCTACTCGATGGAATTTATCTTCCTTTACGAACATCCCGTTTTTTTGGGGTGCGGGTACGGGGGATTGTGCGAAGGAGTAAATGGAAATGAAAATAAAAATTATAAGCAGTAAAATTTTGTTTTTCATTTCTGCTGATTTATTTCTTGCTCAATTACTCCAACAATTGTATATGGATGATGTGTTTTAGACTGCGCAAGAACCTGGAAGACATAATAACCAAATACAGAATCAAAAATTGCTGTAGTTCCCACAGGCGTAGTTAATCCTGCGTATTTCATTTCCGAAATAAATCCTGACTCAGCTGTAAACCAACCGTAATTGCCGAGGTTACTTGGATGATCTCCATAAGCTTTGGAGCCAGGATCATCCGTGTATTTAAGCACAATGTCTTCCATTTTTACTTTGCCAGAAACAATCATATTCCTGATACTGTCTGCACGCAAGAATGATTGTGATTTTGTTCGGGTTATTTCCGCACCTGTTCCCTCTCCACCTTTATGAGCAATCCAGATAATTCTAATTTCGCAGGAATCAGGCAATTCTCGCTGTTCAAGAATTTTATAAATTTTCACATTATTGCCTTCAAAAAAAGGACCAACAACTTCCCGCACTTTTGCCTCTTTGAATTTACTTTTTGTTCCTTTCGGAAAAGTGCCTTCCCTGAAAAAATCTTTATGAAACCAACTAAAGCTGGAATACATAATCGCGAACAATGAATCCTCTGAAGGTTTGGCCATCGCGTATTGCTCTGCCAATTCTTTCATTTGTTTCACAGCAGGATCTTCCTTTTTGCCTGCAATGAAAATGATAGAGGTTAGTGCAAAAAGAGCGGCAAGAAGTATTTTATTTTTCATAGTTATTTGTATCCACAAAGCTAACCTTCCAACCTGAATGGAATTACCACTTTTATGATCCAATCAATCTGCTGCTCTTTAAATTGTGCAGGCTTCCACGGTGGCATTGCGCTGATCAATCGTTTTGCTTCTGCAATGAACTCCGGATTTTCATTTTGAGCTTTTAAATTGGTGATGTCTGAAATGGTTCCGTCTTTCCCGATGCGGAAGGTGATTTCTACTTTTCCTTCCAAACGCTTTTCCATTGCGCCTGCAGGATAACGAAGGCTGTCTTTTAAATAATTATGGAACTGAATTATTCCACCGGGATAAACAGGCAACACAATTTTTGCAATGGATTGTTGCTGATAATTTATTTCCGGATCAATCAAACGTTCAAGCGGAATTGCTTTTACACAATATTTTTTCTCCACGTAACCCAAAACTTCTAAAATGTGAAATCCGAATTGCGTTTCGAAAACAACGACAGTTCCAACCGGATTATTAAAGCTCGCGTCTTTGAATTCTTTTACAAATCCGCTTCCACGTGTGAACCAACCGTAATTACCAAGGTTGCCCGATTTGGATCCGTTATCATCTGTAAATGACATTAACAGATCAACCATTTTAGTTTTGCCTGCTGTAATTACTTTCAGCAAACTATCTGCCAACACTTTTGCTGCTGCTCTTGATCGCTTCACTTCCGGCGCTGCGCGTTCTGCTCCCCGGTATGCGATTAAAATATGTCGCGCCATTGCAGAATCTTCACCTAATCCTTTCCATTTCACTTTGTAAATGCCGGCAATATTTCCTGTCACATATGGTCCGATAACATCATCGATCTTTGCATTTACGAAATCAGTTTCTGCATTTCCGGGATAACCTGATTTGCAATAAATCACTTCCTGTCCGAGTGTTTTACTTGTTGCACCACGTTTTACAACTGATGTAACAGTGTAAATATCCGAATACAAAGCAGCGAAGGCAGAATCAGCATTTCGTTTTTGTGCTTTGAATACAGGTTTGATCTTATTTAATTCAGCAATGCGGATTGCAGTAAGAGAATCGGTATACGATTGCGTCTGCGAATAAATATGTGCAGCAAAAAAGATAAATAAGAAAAGTAAAACGTGCTTCATCAAAGAATTGGTGCTAATAAAGATTCAAAGGAATCGTGATTCTTGTTTTTACCGGATTGGATTTAAATTTTCCGGGTGTCCACGCAGGCGATTCAGAAACAGCTTTCAAAATAGATTGTTGTAATAAAGGACAAGCATCCATGCCCTTGAGCTGGATATTTACCAGCGTTCCGTTTTCTAATAAAATAAAACTAATGTACACTTTGCCTCCGGCGCATTCAGGCTTTTGATCCACCAAAGCTTTCTTTATAATCGAGGATTGAAAGCCTTCGGGAGCAATGGGCATTGTTTCTGTAAAATTGAAAATAGAACCTAATGAATCCTCCGGAAGTTGTGGGCCGTAATAAATATACCCGTTTTGTTCTGCTTTATCAGTCAACCTGTATCTAACCGGCTGTTTCATTTCTGTCCTGATCGGCTTACCATCTTCCATCGCAGGTTTCCACTTCGGCATCGCGCTGATCACGCGAATTGCCTCCGCAGTTAATCCAGGTCCACCAGGAACACCTTTTAACTCCACAACATTTGTAACTGATCCATCCGCTTCGATGACAAAGCCGATGTAAACTGTTCCTTCAATGCTGTCTTTTTTTTCTTGTGCAGGATATTTAATGTTTTCTTTTATATATCCCTGGAAGCCTCCCTTCCCTTTGAATTCAGGCAAATTTCCAAGATCAAAACAAACGACAATGTCCCGTTTACCTTTTACAGTAGAATCTACAGGAGTTTGTGCGTTCACGAAAAGCGAACTCGAAATAAAAACAGCAAATGAAATAATTTCCTTTCTCATATTCCTACCATCCTCTTACACGTTTAGGTGCTTTTGCATCCAGCACAAACCTGATCGGTTGTTTCATTTCAATACGCACAGGCTTTCCGTTCATAGTACCCGGGTTCCATTTTGGCATATTGCTTATCACTCGTATCGCCTCTTTCGTCAGGCCCGGTGCACCTTCTACTCCTTTTGCTTCTCTGACATTGGTAACTGTTCCATCCTTTTCAATTACAAAGCTGATGTAAACCGTTCCTTGTTTCTTCGCGGCCTTTTCAACAGCCGGATATTTAATATTCTCTGCTAAATATTTATTGAAGCCACCAGGGAAATCAGGCATAACTTCTGCGAATGTCAACACCTTGTTTGTGTCCGGAACCTGTGCAAGATTAGCTGTGTCCGTCTCGCCGGAATGGATCACCCTGAATAGCGCAGGCGTGGCTTGCGGAACATGTGAAATTGTAATTGTTGTTGTATTCTGCGCTACTGCATATAGTGAAATGAAAACAGTCAACGCGGGGAGAAGTTTGTTTTTCATGATAGGGAGGGTTAATGGTTTTTGAATTATAATAATTTGAATCGCACAGGCTGTTTAACTTCTACACGTACAGCCTGGTCATTAATTTTTCCGGGAATCCATTTCGGCATAATTGAAACTACACGAATTGCTTCTCGTGTAAATTCCGGTGCGCCCTGAACTTCTTTAAGTGTTTTTATATTAGTGATTGTTCCGTCTTTCTCTACAATAAAACTAATATAAACAGTTCCTTCTTTACATTGACCACTAAAAGCGTTGAAGAACTTTATGTTTTTTGTCCAATACCTATTCAGCGAATCACTTCCACCGGGAAATTCAGGCATCACTTGCGCATATTGAAAAACGCCGTTGGAATCGGATACATATTTTTGTGCAGAAGTATCCGAAAGGGTAATGACCTGTGCAAATCCACTAATGGAAATGAAAGTGAAAATTATTGCGAAGAGAATTTTATTTTTCATCCTAAAGTTTTATTGCAGCACAAACTTTACAGGCAATGTCATTTGCAAACGAACTGGCTTTCCGTTTATTTTCGCAGGGGAATGTTTTGGAAAAGAAGAAACAACACGAATTGCTTCTCTTGTAAATTCCGGGCATCCGGGAACACCTTTCCGCTCTACGACATTCGTAATAGAACCATCGACTTCAACTATATAACTAACGTAAACTGTTCCTGATTTGTTTAGATCACGATAAACGTCAGGAAACTTTGTATTTGCACTCATGAATTTTTGCATGGCTTCACTTCCACTTGGAAATTCAGGCATTACTTCTGCGATGGTGTAAATCACTTCCGCTTGGTAATCTAATTTGCGAACTGTTGTTGGTGTAATAATCGGTTCGCCGTCCTCCCCTTCATAACCTTCTTTTCCCGTGGTCGGCTCCTGGGTACGATTTCCCTTATACCTTTTCGGATCATTATAAATTTCTCCCGGCTTATTTCCGTCCACAATTTCTTCATACCGTTTTGTGCCCGACTTAATCTCTTTTCCTTTTTCATCCCAAACCTTCGGCGGACCGACAACAAAATTTCCATCGCATTCCATCTCCAGCATTTTCTTTCCGGTGGAATACCATTTTCTATAGATGCCTTTTACTCTGCCACCAGCATAAGGTGTAACCGATTTCACTTTACCATTCGCATAATAAGTTGTCCAGTCTTTATCCTTATTTTCAAAATGATACGTTCCGCGAAGCAACATAACTCCCGCCGTATCCCATTCTGTATATTCCGAAAACTCTTCTGTATACCTGAATCCCGGGTAATATTTATAGGTTCTCGAAATTGCAAGTCTTCCATTCTTATGATAATTGTATGCCGAATCAATTATTCCCTTTTTGTACCATGAATTGCGAAACAATTCTCCCCTGCTGTCATATTCTTTTTCTTCACCGTTAATCCTTCCTTCTTCATACATCACCTCGCGAATACATTTTCCGTAATTAAAATACCGGCACAATCCATCACGCTTGCCATTCACATAATTTTCAGAAACGCCGAGCTGACTATTCTGATCCCACTTTTTATACGTGCCGTCAAGCTGATCATCCTTGTAAAAAATTTCTTCCGAAAGTCGTCCGTTCATATAACCAAGATGCACACCTTCTCTTCTTCCATTCGAATAATTATCAATCGAAGAAGGAAGTGTATCTCTTGATTCACCGGGCTCAGGATATTTTCTCCATGTGCCGTCGGGCTTTCCATTTTCATATTTTTCTATTGCGCGTCTTTTCCCATTGTTATACCATGTTTCACGGTAAACAGGTAGACCGTTTTCATAATTCGATTGTTCACGCAACTGACCATTTTCATACCACCATTGCTGCAAACCATAAAACACATCGCCTTTCGAACTTAAATTCGTTCCGTCATAATTCAACATCGAAGCCATCTTCCCATCAGTGTACCACGAATACCAGGAACTGTTTTTCCGGTCATTCAAATAATTTCCTTCCAGCGATTTTTTTCCGTCAGGATAATATTCTGTGTACAATCCCTGCTTTACATCATCTTTCCACGTAATGGTTTTTGTCAACACACCAAACTCCGACCAGTATTTCCATACGCCCTGCTTTTTATAATTCTTCACTTTCCCCGACGATTCCTTCACGCCACTCGCATATTCGGTCGTCACTTTCCCTCTCTTTTTAGTTTGAGCAGAAAGCGGAAGCATCAAAAAACTAAAAATCATAACCACACTTAGCATTCGGCAAACCGACGCGGCATACTTCTTGTCACACATACTTTGGAAATTCATTTGAAAGGGAAATTGAGTCAATTAACAAACGGAGGTTAACACTTATCAAAAATAAGAACAAATGCGCCGTTCTCCTACCCTACTTTTGTACTATTCCGACCACTTATGAAAAAAGTGCTGCTTGCTTTTTTATTTTGTTCAAACGCTGCAATCGCACAAACAATTGCTTACCCGAAGAACTATTTCATTTCACCAATGAATGTTCCGCTCGATCTCTCCGGCAATTTCGGTGAATTACGTCCCAACCATTTTCACACCGGCATCGATATCACAACACATGGCGCCGAGGGAATTCCGGTAAAAGCTGCTGCTGATGGTTACGTTTCCCGCGTGCGCATTGGTCCGTGGGGGTATGGACGCGTTTTGTATGTTACGCATCCGAATGGATATACAACGGTTTACGGACATCTTTCAAAATTCAATGCTGCGCTTACTGCATTTTCAAAAATGAATCAATACGCAGGGCAGAATTTCGAAATTGATTTCACGTTGCAGCCAACGCAATTTCCTGTAAAACAAGGAGACGTTATCGCGTATTCAGGAAACACAGGCAGTTCAGGCGGACCACACTTGCATTTTGAGATCCGCGATGCAAAAACGGAAGAAGCACTGAATCCGCTTTTATTCGGATTTGCAGTGAAAGATGCGGTTGCTCCTACTGCCGTTACGCTGGTTGTTATTCCGGCGGATAATAATGCTACGATAAACGGCGTAAATGCGCTAAAAAAAATTCCACTCAAACAAAGCGGCAGCACGTATGTTTTTGCGAATGCAGCAGAAAGCATTACTGTTTTCGGAAAAGTAGGTTTTGCAATAGAAGCGTATGATAAAGAATCAAATCCCACAGGTAAAAACGGCGTTTACGGAATTCGTTTAGCCTGCGACGGACAAACTATTTATTCTCATCACCTCGAGCGGATTCCATTTGACAAATCACGTTTTATTAATTGTTTTATTAACTATGAGGAACATGAAAAACACAATCATTTTTATCAGCAGAGTTATTTACTTCCGAATAATCAGCTTCCTGTTTATGATACGACGGTAAACAATGGTTATTGCTTTTTCCCGACAGAAGCGCTGCACCGTTTTACGTACACGCTTTATGATGTGTACGGAAATACGTCAACAGTAAATTTCAAGGTGAAATCGCTTGCAAAATCGCCGATCAGCCAATCAAAAGAAGTGTATGTGCCGATGTATCGTGTGCTGGCATGGGACACTACGAATTTCATTGAGGAAAATGCATTTTTATTCGAAACGCCTGATGATGCATTTTACAGGAATGAGATTTTTAATTTCACTGTTGATCCGGCAAAAGAAAAAGCATATTCAGCAAAAATTAATTTCAGTGAATTGATCCCGATCCAGAAACCTTGCACGCTTACGGTTTATGCAACTGTTCCCGACAGATTAAAAAACAAAGCAGTGCTCGCATTGGTAAATAAAAGCGGCGGAAGAAGTTATGCCGGCGGAACATGGAATAAAAATGGCGTAACAGCAGAAATAAAAGAATTCGGTTCTTATATCGTGACTGTCGATACTACAGCACCTGTTGTTACGCCATCAAATTTCGATCTCAAAAGCACATCACAAACAAGCTTCGCCGCACTAAAAAGCATTCAATTTAAAATGAGCGATAATTTTTCCGGCATCGCATCCTACAGCGCATACATCGACGGAAATTGGGTGCTGATGGAATATGAACCCAAGAAAAAATTGCTTTGGTACACATTCGACGAGCATTGCGGCAAAGGCAAACATTCGCTTATGCTTACGGTAACAGATAAGGTTGGGAATGTTACTGTTTACAAGAAAGATTTTATCAGGTAGATCGTGTGAAGGAACCTCAAAGATTTCCGTGAGCAAGAGCGTCGGCAATCTTTGAGGTTTGCGCGTGAGAAGGGAAAGATTTTTAAGGAGCAGTTCATTTTCTTTTTCTATGAGCATTTCTCCGGCCTTCCTGCCGCCGCGCGTGCCTCTGCTGCAGGCAGGCTGTACATTGCCCAGATCGTGAAGTCAGCTTGCCTGTACTTCACGGTCCGGGCTAGTTAGGGAAATTGTCACTTAATTTTATAAAATACTGGCTTTTTCGTAAATTTGAATGTGCAAAAACGTACAAAAATCATCTCGATTTTAAAGTAGATAAGCTAACCCGTTCTATTGAGAATATTGCAACTGGCGATAGTTTTCACACCGAGGTTTCTTTACTGGCAAAAAGTGATTTAAAGAATATTAACCTAAAGAATAAATGGTCTTTTAATTGGAAATCTGAATTCGGAAAAATTGAACGAGAGGTATATAAACTAACAATTGTAGGCAATCCTTTGATTATTCAAGGAATAGTAAGTATTGAATATAGGACAAAGTATGTATATATGCATTTATTGGAGAGCGCGCCTTTCAATTTAGGTAAGAATAAAATATATGCAGGAGTGGCTGGAAATCTAGTTGCCTATGCGTGTTTGCGTTCATTTCAAACCGGCGGAGAAGGATTTGTTTCATTTTAATCAAAAACGAAATTAATTAACCATTATAAAGAAACTCTCGGTGCCTCTCATATTGGAAATCACGATATGGTAATTGAAACGAATTCGGCACAAAAACTTGTTCAACAATATTTTAAATAATAAAATCATGGGACTAATCAGAGAGCCTTTGGGGGTAGATTTATTAATCGCTCCTAAAAAAATTTCAAAGAAACACCTGGATGAACTTGATAAGGTCATTGCAAATTTAAAGCTAAAGAAAAAAGGCAATTCAGGAAGAAGGTCTGCTAAAGACAAACAAGCCGCTTAAAAAAAAACGGAAGACTTTTTAGCTCTTCCGTTTTATATATCGGTAATTGGTAATCCCGTAGTTGGTAATCCGTAATCCCGTAATCTATTTCAAGTTCTGCACCCAGGCATCCTTGTATTCTCTTCTTGCCACTTTCGCGAGTTTGATGGACTCTTCCAGCGATTCAGGGTGACCGACAGTTACATAAGTAAATCCGTTGACTTTATTGTAAACGATCTGCACTTTCGGGTACTGTGGTTTCATCGCCACTTTCGCCTGCATACGTTTTGCGTACTCGAGATTTTTGAATGAGCCGATTACGATATAAAAACCGGGATCAATAGGTGTTGAATTATCTTCCATTGTAAAATGCGAGCTCGAATCATTTACTGTACGAATATTGCTTTTTACGTCAATGGTTGTCGTTGCATTCTCACGTGCAATACGTAATGAATCTTCTTTGCTCATCTTTCCGAATTTCTCCGGGTGCTGCATTTTATATTCATCAGAATAAAATTCTACGTTGATCTCATTCGTAGTGTATGTTTTGATCTGTGTAGCGTCAAATGTTTTGGCCATATCCTCCTGTCCGCTTACAAGGAAAAACAATTTGTAATTCTGTCCTTCAGGAAGATTGATCGTGTATTTTCCATTATCAGAGCTGGTATTATAATCGCCCTGGATATCTGCTTTATTCGTGTAGGTAACAGTTACAGTTGCTGCAACAGGTTTATCATCCAGCGTAACCATTCCTTTGATCACAACTAAATCAGTTGCCGGAACACCGGGCGATGAAAAATAAAGATCCATCATCCCGTTTCCGCCAGTGCGGTTGGAAGAATATACAGCGCTGAAACCATCTTTCGCAGGCTGATAGAAAATATCATCTGCAGTGCTGTTTACCGGCGCGCCCATGTTCTGCGCAAGCTCCCACGATCTTCCATCTGTAGAAAGTGTGCTGAAGAATACATCGTATCCGCCCATGCTGTTGTGTCCGCGTGAGCTGTAGTATAAAGTATTTTCATTGTTACCAAGAAATGGCGCATCATCATCAAATGGCGTATTTACATTGGCACCAAGATTAACAACATTGCCGAATGTAGAATCACCGACAATTGTAGCTGTGTAAATATCTTTTCCGCCATAACCACCGGGACGATCACTTGAAAAATAAATCGTGCGGCCATCTTTCGTAACAGAAACACTTCCCTCCCACGAATCAGGGCGATTGATATCACCATCCAATTTCACAGGAGAAGTCCAGTCGCGGCCGGCTTTTCTTGACATATAAATATCTCCGCCATCTGTTGAAGAAGCGCGGAAGATGTAAAGAATTAATCCGTCAGGCGACAATGCTGTTCCTGCATCATGACGTGCGCTGTTAAGATTGCTGCTGATGCTTTGTGGCGCAAACCAACCTGCACGTGTAAGCTGCGATTGAAAAATATCTTCGTGGTACGTTCCTGCAGAATCCGCTTTTCCGAATGTATAGGATTTTCCGCCTGTGCTTTCCGGTCCTTTATAAGTGAAAATAAGCGTCGAATCATTATTAATTAAGATCGGTGCAAACTCTTCACCCGGAGAATTCAAAGGGCGGCCCGCATTTACAACACGATTGTTTGTTGGTTTTCCTGCAAGCTCTTTTGCTGCCTGGCAATTTACAATGTATTGCTGCAAACGTGGCTTCTGCGATTCGTCAGGCTCCTTTGCAATTTGTAAATTAAACTGCAACGATGCATCATCATAAAGTCCGTTCAGCAAATACGCTCTTCCCAGGAAAAAATTAATATCCGGGATGGTTGGATCTTTATCGTAGCTGGCTTTGATAAGTGACATTGCATTTTCAGCATCGCTGATGTAAATGGCACAAACACCTGCACGAAAAGTGAAAACATTATTCTCGGGATGCAGCACACGAAGCTTGTTGTAATAGCTATATGCCTGTTCGTATTCACGTTTAGCAAAAAGCTGATCAGCATGCGTCACCATTGCTTTTTCATTAGCAGCCTGCGAAAAGCCGGATAGCGGCAGCATGACTACTAAAAGCGTCGCGGTAAGTATCACTATGACAATTTGCTTGAGCTTCACAATTTAATTTTGAGGTTATTAACTACTTGCTACATCAGACGTTTGCTATTGACCACTGACAACTGACTAATCGTATTTTCCGCGTTCGTGGCCTGTGCTGGTTGTTCCGCCTGATAATTGACCGAATTTATAACCGAGCATAAATTCATGACTCACACCTGCAGAAGTTTTCAAAGGAGTTGTGATAATATCGTAAGCATAACCAGCGCTGAGATTTCCGAAAAGCTTTACACGTGCTGCTACACCAACAGCGTAATTGCTGCGGTAAGAAACGCCAAGCCAAACAGTATTTTTCCATGAAGCAAGCGCATTCACATCTACCTGGAAAGGTGTGTGCGGCATAAAACGAGCTAACACCATCGGCTCAAGCGCCAGTTGATTTTCTTCGTTGAATATCCATTTGTAATTCACACTTGCCATGTAATGACGATTCAGCTGGTAATACGTGTTCGCATCGTAGTTAGAGAAATTCACACGCTGACCGAGCAATTGGGGAACAGAAAAACCGATTCGTAATTCTTTCCAGTTATAGCTCACGCCCACACTAGCATCAAGAGAAGCTTTGCGTGACATCTGCCCCATTAACATCGGATCATTGCCGTCTTTTACAACTGCTTTTGAAAAGTCAATGCGGTTATCCAAAAAACCAACTGACAATCCAAAACGAACGGCCTGGTCTTCATTAATTTTCAAACGATACGCATAGGAAGTATAAATTCCGAGACGCTCTGTGATATCCTGCACATCATTAAAGACAGAAAATCCGAGACCGACATTTTTATCGTCCATGAATCCATCGATAGTAAATGCGTTTGTCACTGGTCCGCCGGAAATGCCTGAGAACTGTGAACGATGCACGAGGAAAGCGTTTGTTTCATTGGTAACGCCTGTTGTTGCAGCATTATACAGGAAAGGATTAAAATAATACTGGCTGTATAAAGGCAATTGTTGCGCGCTTAATGTTCCTGAGATCGCTCCGATAACAAGACCTGTGAGAAGCAGCTTTTTCATATATGTTGGCTTACGATTGTTCATGTGGGGTTATTGTTTCTCGCTAATGATAGTTACTGCACCTTTTACATTTTCTCCGCCTTCAGTAAACTGGAGAACGTAGTAATAGGTTCCGTCAGGCAATTGAAGATTGTTGAATGTTCCGTTCCAGCTATTGTTGTAGCCTTCCTGCTCAAACACCAGCATACCATTACGGTTGTAAACAGAAACTTTGTTTTCAGGATAATATTCAATGTTCTGGATATTCCAAACATCATTGTAACCATCACCGTTAAGTGTGATAATATTTGAAATGATCACATTGAAATCTTTTACGAATGTTACCGTTACTGCATCTGTATCAGAGCAACCGTTAAATCCTGTAACAGTTAATGTGTAAGTAACTGTGTAAGGTGGTGTTGCTGTCGGATTAGCAGAATTCGGATCGTCCAATCCTACAGAAGGCGACCATGAGTAGAATGAGCCACCATTTCCCTGTAGTACAATTGAACCGCCTGCGCTTACTGAAGTATCAACACCAGCGCTTGCAACCGGACCAGGCAATACCGTAACGTCTGCAGAATCCATTGACAAACATCCGGTAACAATATCAGTAACTGTTACAACGTAATTTCCTGTTGCAGATGCATAAATCGAATTTACGGTTTGACCGCTGCTCCATGAGTACGAATTCAGCACTGAAGAAAACACGCTCAATTGAACGCTGTCACCTGTACAGATTGAAAGGCTCTGTGTAGCGGTGATTGTTGAAGATGGCAATGCATTTACAATAACCGGCTGTACCACTGTATCAGAACAGTTGTTGTTTGACACAACGATCAACGAAACGTTATAAGTATTTGCATTTGCATAGGTGTGAACCGGGTTAGCAGCAACAGAAGCATCGTTATCACCGAAATTCCAGTTGTAGAACAGGATTCCTCCTGATGAAATTGTTGTTCCGTCGGTGAATACAGTTGCATCACCATTACAAACAGTCGGTGCAGTAAATGAAGCAACCGGTTTCGGATGTACTGTTAATGTAACCGGCGAAGTTGTGTCAGCAGAACAAACACCGCTTTGTACGATTGCGATATACCAGGTTGTGGTTGTTGGATTGCTCCAGTTCTGTGTTGCTGTTGTATTCGCTGTGGAAGTCCATGTAACTCCGCCATCTGTTGAGATCATCCAGTCTGTAATTGTTCCTGTGTAACCGGTCAGCGTTAATGATCCGCTTCCTGTTCCTTCGCAGGTTGCCGTAGTGCCTGTAATTGATCCTGCGTTTGACATTGGATTAACAGTGATCGTATCAACAGAAGAATATTGCGCCGGGGCACAAACTCCGCTTAATACAATTGCACGGTATAATGTAGTCTGTGTCAAATTCGTATAAACAAGCGAATCGGTTGTGTTTGATAAGGTCATCCAGTTATTTCCACCATCGGTAGAAAACTGCCAGCCTTGAACTGTGCCGGTATCGCCTGTAAGATAAATAGTACCACCATTAACACTACCACAAACTGTTGCATTCGGAGAAGTTGTTCCGCCGACTGTTGCAGGATCAACAATTACAGTTGCAACTGTAGAAGTATCGCCTCCGCAAACACCGCTTGCAAGAATAACACGATACCATGTTGTATCTGTTAAGTTGGTATAATTTTCTGTTGCTGTTGTGTTGGAGTTAGCTGTCCATGTAAGACCAGCATCAGTAGAAGTTTCCCATGTTACAATTGTTCCTGAATAAGAACCGAGTGTAAGTGTTCCGCTGTTTCCAGTCGCACATACTGTTGTGCCACCTGAAATTGTTCCGCCCATTACAATCGGATCAACAGTGATCGTTGCCGGTATAGAGGCTACCGAAGGACAAACGCCGTTACCAACACGTGCACGGTAACTGGTGGTAACCGATAAGTTGTTGTAAGCCTGTGAAATTGTTGTGTTAGAAATATTGATCCAGGTTGTTCCACCGTCAACTGAATATTCCCAGCCAACAACGTTTCCTGTCTGACCGCTTAATGTAAGCACGCCTGCATTACCGGAAGCACAAACTGTATCATCCACAGTAACTGCTCCGCCAACAGAAGGCGCATCAACGGTAATAGTAACGCTTGTAGAAGTATCGGTAGGACAAACTCCGCTTGTAACCATAACGCGATACATTGTAGTATCCACGAGGTTGACATAATTATAATTGTTGCTTGTATTCGCGATTGCTGTCCAGGTTAAACCGTTATCAATTGAGTTTTCCCAGTTGGTAATTGAACCACTGAATCCGATCAATGTAAGTATTCCGTTATTCGAAGCAGCGCAAACTGTTGCATCAGAATACAACGTTCCGCCGATTGCCTGTGGATTAACACTGATAGTTCCCTGTGCTGAATAAGTTTGTGTACAAACTCCGCTTCTCACCAGCGCACGATAAATTGTTGCTGTTGTGATATTATTATACGCTTGTGTTGTTGTTGTATTAATAATAGTGATCCAGGTAATCCCACCATCGGTAGAATATTCCCACTGAAGCACATTACCGACATTCCCCACAAGTGTCAATGTTCCTGAATTTATTCCGCTGCAAACCGTAGATGCTGAAGGAGAAATAGTTCCGCCTACAGTAACAGGATCAACTATCACAGTATCTTCAGCTGCTGTATCGCTGGTACAAACGCCGCTTTGTACAATTGCGTGATAATAAGTAGTTACAGCAAGATTGTTATACGATTCTGTTGTTGAAGTATTCGAAATCGGCGTCCATGTAATATGGTCAGTAGTCGATTCCCAACCTATAATTGATCCTGTATGACCGCTGAGTGTAAGTACGCCGCTGTTTCCTGAAGCGCATTCTGTTGTACCTCCGGTAATTGCTCCGCCAACAGAAGTTTGATCCACTGTTACGGTTGCGGTAGTCGAATAGTCAGCTGTACAACCCGAATTCTGCGATAACGCGCGATACATGGTTGTCTGTGAAAGATTCGAATAATTTTCCGTGTTGGTGGTATTTGCAATGATGGTCCATGTAACACCACCATCAATAGAAAATTCCCATTGAGAAACGGTTCCGTTATTACCGCTTAACGTAATTGTTCCTCCATTTACTCCTGTACAAACAGAAGAAGAAGCAGGAGAAAGTGATCCGCCAACAGTTGCTGTTACAACAATTACTGCTGCTGTATCCGAATAAACAATTGCGCAAGGAGTACTTTGTACACGGGCACGGTATAAACGTGTTCCTGTCAGGTTGAGGTAAGATTGGGTTGCTGTTGTATTTGCGATGTTTGACCAGGTTACTCCATTATCAACAGAAAATTCCCACCGGATTACATTACCTGTTCTGCCACCTAATGTAAGTATGCCTGCATTGCTTCCGCTACATACAGTAGAAGAGTCGGGAGTAATGCTTCCTCCTACCGAAGCCGGGTTAACGCCAATAATTGCTACTGACGAATATGCCGATGCACATGCACCACTTTGAACCAGCGCACGGTATCTTGTTGTAATTGTGAGGTTGACGTACCCCTGCGTGGTTGTAGTATTGGCAATATTGGTCCAGGTAATTCCGCCATCAATTGAACGTTCCCAGCGCACAACGTTTCCTGTTCTTCCGGATAATGTTAATGTGCCGCTATTGGAACCACTGCAGACTGTTGCGCTTGGTGCTACACTTCCACCCACTGTAGCAGGATTAATTGTCATGCTTGCTACAGAAGAGTTTGCAATTGTACAGGTTCCGTTCTGAACTACTGCACGATAAAGAGTCGGAACAGTAAGGTTATTATAAGACTGTGTGGTAGTGTTATTACTGATATTGATCCAGGTTGAACCACCGTCTGTTGAATATTCCCAACGCAAAATGCTTCCTGTGTGACCGGATAATGTGAGCACTCCGGAATTACCGCTGACACATACATTGGTTCCACCTGCAATAGTACCGCCAACACTGTTAGCCGTATTGGTAACCATGTAACCTATAAATGCATTGTTGGTAGGATTAACATCACCGGCCAGCGAAACAGAGGCATCAATTGTATACGTACCCGGAACCGAAAGATTGGCCTGTGTGGTAAATGTATAATTGAGTGTGGAGTTGGAAAGCAGGCTTGAGCCCAGTGTTACCAATTCAGTTACCGGAACACCTGCATTAATAGTATAGGATACATTAAAGCTGGTAGCGGCCGGAAGTGAGTTACCGAAATTAAACACGCGAATGGTGACATTTTCCGTTGCAGTAAGGGCGCAGCCATTAACCGGTGCGGTAATAGAAGTTACCGAAAGGTCGTTTTGTGCAAATAAAGCACTTGAAAAAATGGTCGCGAAGGCGAGAAGTGTAAGGATTCTCTTCATATGAAGTTGTGATTCGTGCTAAAGGTTAAGGTTTGGGGTTAGGTTTTTTACGAATTGGGAGCTTATGGTTACGGTTAACTCTAACCGGTAATAACGAGGTCGAAGGTATCTGGTCAAAAATGATTGACCAAATTTTGCTAATAATTTTCAACATAGAAATAAGGGTATTGAGGAGCACTGTGCCCTTTATACTCGGATTGGGGGTTAAGGGTTACGAAAAGGGGTTGAATTAAAAGAAATGGAGAATCGCGTTAGCCAACTTAAGATCAATTAACTACAACAATCTTGCGGGATACCTTAAAGTCCCCGGAAATGATATTGATCATGTAGCTGCCGGGTGCGATTCCGGATAAATCGAGCAATCGGCTGTTATTTCCGGGCAGGCTCATTTCTTTGCCGAAGTTTTTTACAGCTCTTCCGGAGATATCAGTAAGCTCAATTCCGACCTGGGCGGCACCTTCCATTTTAAATGTCACGTAACAATTATCCGTAGCCGGATTCGGGAAAACGGAGGAAGAAGAAATAAGCTGTTGATTATCATTCATCCCAACCTGTGGAAGCGTATTATTATAAACATCGCGATAAACCACATTCGTAACCACCTCTGTGTTAAAAAGCACCTGCGCGTCAACTTCCAGCACAGGAATTTTAATCCCGTTTGCAAGCCATTTGTATTCGATCTCCAAAGGACGAACAATTGAAAATCCGGTTACACTGTCAAGAGAAATGGTGTCAATCCGCTGAATAACAGAAACCATACGAAGGGCCATAAAAGTTCCGTACGGTGTAACCAGTGTGCCCCATCCGTCTACATTATTTTCGCGGTGAATTGTTTGGCCGATGTATGGCAAAGGAGGAAAATTGATTGCGTAAGCTGCATCGGACGTATCCACATTTCCATAATTCAACGGAAAACGGTAGACATAATCACTTTGTGTGAATACGACAGGAATTTCAAAATTAGTGAGCGTTAAAAACTGGAACGTCATCCCGTTCTGGCGATAACCGCTTGAACCGTTTTTGAAATAGTCTGTAAAATTGGATGGAATGCCGCCTATCACAGGCAATGAATCGGGACTTGGATTTAAAAAAGCTACGCTGGAAAGAAAATTAAACGGTAGCGCTGTTGGTGTTTCGAAACGATACAGCTGCTGTGCAATTGGAGTGAGCGATGAAAAATCCCAATAGTAATTCGGACCTGTAAGTGTATGATCGACAGAACCAACACCGGCTGCAAAACTTACATGCAGACTATCGCCTTGTGAAGGCATGTCGTTCTGGTTAATAGTAATTTGTGCGATTGCAGGGAGACAACCAAGACAAAGGGCCAGGCTGAGTAAGGGTGTTTTCATAATGTGAAAGTAGGGAAAAGGAAGGGATGATGTACGAATTATGAGGTACGATTTACGATTTAATTGAATTGATCCGGAATTTACGATGCATTATCCAACAACAGGCTAAGCAAATTCTTATCCGGCTGAAAGAAATGTGAGTTAATTTCTTTCATCAACAAAAACGGGCACTTATCAACAGACATCGCGGTTTACAGCGTTTCGATTTGTAATTTTAAAGACTGATTTCATCCTTTTTTTCTCCCTTGATTATCAATCATCTTTATAATTCCCATCCCCGTGCAATTCAATCACCTTCACGTTCACACGCAATTTTCACTTCTCGACGGCGCAGCGAGCATTTCAGGGCTTTATAAAAAAGCGGTCAAGGATAATATGCGCGGTATTGCTATCACCGATCACGGCAATATGTTCGGTGCATTCAAATTTGTTGCAGAAGCACAGAAACATAATACACCGGAAAATCCGAATACGATTAAGCCGATTGTGGGCTGTGAATTTTATCTTGTTGAAGACCGCCATAAAAGAGCTTTCACACGCGACGAAAAAGATATTCGCTATCACCAGCTTTTCCTTGCTAAAAATGCAGAAGGTTATGCGAATCTTGTGAAGCTTTGTTCGCTCGGCTATACGGAAGGTATGTACGGGAAATATCCGCGTATCGATAAGGAACTCGTGCTGAAATATCACAAAGGATTAATAGCAACAACCTGCTGTCTCGGTGCTGAAGTACCTAAAATGATCATTCGGAAAGGAGAAGCGGAAGCAGAAAAAACGTTCAAATGGTGGCTTGATCTTTTTGGTGAAGATTATTACATCGAATTACAGCGTCACAGCATTCCTGAACAGGATGTGGTCAATGAAGTGCTGCTGCGATGGGCGGTAAAATACAATGTAAAAACAATTGCTTCCAACGACTCGCATTATATCAACGTGGAAGATTCCAATGCGCACGACATTCTTCTTTGCATCAATACCGGCGAAAAACAAAGTACGCCGACGATGAAAGAAATGACGGACGATGATATGTCATCGAAAGGAAAACGTTTTGCTTTCTGGAATGACCAGTTCTATTTTAAGACAACCGAAGAGATGACCAATCTTTTCGCTGATGTTCCGGAAGCGATTGACAATACGAATGAGATCGTTGATAAAGTAGAAACGCTCAAGCTGAAGCGCGACATTCTTCTTCCTAATTATAAAATCCCGGAAGGATTCTTAGACCAGGATGAATACCTCAAACATCTCACATGGAAAGGCGCGCATGCGCGTTATTCGGAAATGACCGCCCAGATTGAAGAGCGCATCAACTTCGAATTGTTTACCATCAAAACGATGGGATTCAGCGGATACTTTTTGATCACGCAGGATTTTATCAATCACGGAAAAGATATCGGTGTTCTTATTGGTCCGGGCCGTGGTTCTGCTGCAGGTTCTGTAGTTGCGTATTGCACAGGAATTACAAACATTGATCCGATCAAATACAATTTGCTTTTTGAGCGTTTCTTAAATCCCGATCGTAAGTCGATGCCCGATATCGATACGGATTTTGATGATGAAGGACGTCAGCGTGTGATCGATTATGTCGTAGAAAAATACGGCAAGAACCAGGTTGCACAAATCGTCACGTACGGAACGATGGCTGCGAAAATGTCGATCAAAGATGTTGCGCGTGTGATGGATCTTCCGCTTGACCAATCGCTGATGCTTACGAAGCTTGTTCCTGATAAACCGGGAACGGAGCTTGGTCGTGTTTTAAATGCGCCTTTGGAAGGACCGAAATCGCTGAAGGAAGTAGAAGGATTTGGCGGAGACGATCTTGAAAACATTAAAAAGCTGCGCGCGATCTACGCAGGAAAAGATCTTGCTGCAACTGTTTTGAAAGAAGCCCTTGTGCTCGAAGGTTCTGTGCGCGGCGTCGGTGTTCATGCTGCAGGAATTATTATCGCGCCGAGAGATCTGACGGATTTAATTCCTGTTGCCGTTTCAAAAGACTCTGCACTTTGGCTCACACAATACGATGGAAAAGTAATTGAAGATGCCGGCGTAATTAAGATGGACTTTCTCGGGTTAAAAACGTTAACCATCATTCGTGATGCGTTGCGTATGATCAAAGAAAATCATGGACTTGATATTGACATTGACACCATTCCGCTCGACGATCAGAAAACGTTTGAATTGTATCAGCGCGGTGAAGCCAACGGAACTTTCCAGTTTGAATCCGTGGGCATGCAAAAATACCTGCGTGAATTAAAGCCGGATAAATTCGAAGATCTCATTGCGATGAACGCGTTGTATCGTCCGGGCCCGATTGAATATATTCCTGAATTTATTCTTCGTAAACACGGAAGAAAATCCATCTCGTATGATCTTCCTGAGATGGAAGAATATTTGAAAGACACCTACGGAATTACTGTTTACCAGGAGCAGGTCATGTTGCTTTCACAGAAGCTCGCCGGGTTTACAAAAGGTGATGCCGATGTCCTTCGTAAAGCGATGGGAAAAAAAGACAAAGCCACGCTCGATAAAATGAAAAGCAAATTCATTGAAGGAACGAAAGCGAAAGGTTTTGACATTAAAGTGTGCGAAAAGATCTGGACCGACTGGGAAGCGTTTGCGCAATATGCGTTTAACAAATCTCACTCTACGTGTTATGCATTTGTTGCGTATCAAACTGCTTATTTAAAATCGCATTACCCGGGCGAATACATGGCGTCGGTGCTGACGCATAATCTTGGAAACATTGACAAGATCACGTTCTTCATGGAGGAAGCGCGTCGTATGGGCGTTCCTGTTTTAGGTCCTGATGTGAATGAATCTGAAATTCATTTCTCTGTAAATAAAAGCGGGCAAATTCGTTTCGGCATGGGCGCGATCAAAGGTGTGGGTGAGAATGCAGCGCAGGCAATTATTTCTGAGCGAAAAGAAAATGGTCAGTACAAATCTATTTTCGATTTGGTGCGAAGGGTAAATCTTCGTGCGGCTTCTAAAAAGACATTGGAGAATTTGGTTTTCGGTGGCGGAATGGATTCGTTTACAACTTTACATCGTGCGACCTATTTCAAGAATGAAGGTGATGGCACAACTACATTCCTTGAAAAAATAATCCGTTTCGGACAAGCGCACCAGGATGGAAAAAATTCTTCGCAGGGTTCTTTGTTTGATGTGATGGGTGATGATGGTGAAATTGAAATGCCTGAACCTGCAATTCCATTTGTAGATGAATGGGGAAGAATGGAAAAGCTGAAAGCAGAAAAAGAGGCGATCGGAATTTATTTATCCGGTCACCCGCTCGATGATTATAAAGTGGAGATGACCAATTTCTGCAAGCATAAAATCACGGAATTAAAAGATCTTCCGAAATGGAAGGGGCACGAGCTGACTGTCGGCGGAATGATCACCAGTGTTCAGCATAAAATGACGAAGACAGGTAAACCATTCGGAACATTTTTTCTCGAAGATTACAATGAATCGCACGAATTCGCATTGTTCGGAAACGATTATGTCGAATACAAAAAATACATTCTCACCGCAGGACTTTTTGTATTGATCAAAGGCACAGTTCAGGCGCGTTTCGGACAGGAAGATAATCTTGAATTCAAGGTGAAGAGCATGGAATTGCTGAGTGAAATCCTGGAACATCGCACGAAGAGCTTTACCATTCAATTACCGCTCACCGCATTGAGCGAAGATCTGATTTCCCGCGTACAATCGATCGTTACGAAACATCCCGGAGGTTCAAACGGCGCTCAGTTGAAATTCACTGTGATGGATACTGCGGAGAATATGAAGATTGAATTGCCTTCGAGAAAAGTGCGTGTGAAAGTGGGGAATGATTTCTTTAATGAATTGGATGCGTTGGTGCCGGAAGCGAATTGGAAGCTTAACTAAAAATGGAAGCTCGCCTGGTGTAGGGATCTGGTAATCTGGTAACCGGGTAATTGAGTTGGGATGTGGAAATAAAAGATTGAGAATTAAATAAGAAATGGGTTGCAAATTAAATCTTTGCAACCCATTTTATTTTTTAATTACCCAGTTACGAGATTACCAGATCACATGCATGATTAAGTGACCGTAGACTAACGAAGCAACGTCTTCTTAGCAGCATCCAAAATCGCGAACGCTTCTTCACTTGTTGGCGCCTCCGCATAGGTACGTAAGACAGGCTCTGTGCCACTCGCGCGGATCATGATCCAGACTTCGTCGTCGATGAAATATTTCCAGCCGTCGAGATCGTCCATGTGTTTTACTTTGTATTTGCCGAACGCGGTATATTTTCCGGCTTTGCAGTTTTCTACAACTTTATTTTTTACTGCTTCATCCAAATGCAAATCGACGCGCTCGAATGCGAATGGTCCTGTTATCTCGTATACTTCAGCGATTAATTCCTTCAGCGATTTTCCGCTCTTCGCCATAAATTCCCAGATCACTAATCCCATCCAGATGCCATCGCGCTCGGGAATATGTCCTTTGATTGCAATCCCGCCACTCTCCTCCCCGCCTACCAGCACATCTTCCTTCACCATAATTCCGCAAATGTATTTGAAGCCGATCTTCACCGTTTCCAATTCCAAACCGTAATGCGCGCACATCTTTTTAATCTTCACTGTGGTGCTGAATGCGGTGCAGACTTTTCCTGTTTGTTTTTTATATTTTACGAGATAATGAATCAGCAAAAGAATGATGTGATGCGAATCCACGAAATTTCCCTTTTCATCAAACAAGCCGATACGATCTGCATCGCCATCAGTTGCTAATCCGCAGTCAATATCACCTGCTACTTTGATCAGTTCGGCGAATTCCTGCAGGTTTCTTAAAATCGGTTCAGGCGCTTGTCCGTCGAAAGATGGATTGTAATCGCAATGCAAAAATGTTGCATCAGGAAATAACCGACGCATTACATTTTGTCCGGCACCATACATTGCATCGTAAGCAAGATTTAATTTCGAATTGCGGATTGCATTCAGATCGAAGTTTTTTTCAACGTGAGCAACGTATTCATCTTCGAGATTAATCCATTCGAGCAAACCTTTTTTCTCAAAATCTTCGAGCTTCAATTCATCCAAAGGTGTTGTAGAGACTTCCGGAATCAATGGTTCAATCTCCGAAGTTTTTTCAGGTGTAAGCGGACCGCCGTAAGAAGCTTTTAATTTAAATCCGTTATAAGAAGGCGGATTATGACTTGCGGTGATGATTACACCAAGAGAAGTTTTATAATTTCTTGCACCGAGCGAGATCATCGGTGTGCTGATAAAATCTTTGCAGAGATAAACTTTGATTCCATTATTGCAAAGCACTTTTGCTACTGTTTCACAGAAAAGCTCACCTGCAAAACGGCAATCATGTCCGAGAACGATGCTTGGTTTATCGAAATTTTTCTTCAGCCAAATTGCGGTGCCTTCAGTTAAGCGCGCGACATTTTCAACTGTGAAATCTTTTGCGATGATGGCACGCCATCCGTCGGTTCCGAATTTTATCTGGTAGTTGCTCATAGGACGGCAAAAGTAGGGAATTAGGTGGAATTGTTAACGGAGAAAACGGCAGGAAAAAGGGCGACCTGCTTTCTTTCAAATCCTTAATTTTACTCAAAATCCTATCCATGCTACCCGTTATCGTCATTATCATTATCGGCATTGCTATTTATAATATCATCAACAAAAAAAACAGCAACCGCAGGCGTTCCAACAACGATGAATCGTGGCCGCACCACAATCCGCCTTTTCATACTCCTCCTTACGATCAGCATTCCACCCATCAGACAACGCATCCACACGCGAATAATTCCTTCAATCATTCGCAAACTGATCATTCGCACCACCATTCCGATCATTCCCATTCCGATCACTCGTTCGGAAACGACAGCAGCTTTTCTTCCGATTCGGGCTTTAGCTCAGATAGTGGTTTTAGCTCAGACAGCACACCTGGATCTAATGATTAATGGTTGAAAGGCAAAACATATCCAACCTGGTTCAATGCCATAATTCAATCGAACAATTTGATTATGATATTACTGTTGATTGGGCTATTGATTTAATCAGGGAAGGAAAAGAAACAGAAAATATTTTAATGCTTGCTTCATTCACAAAACCAGTGGATAGCAGGGAAATCAGGAATTATGTTTCAGCAGTATTGACTGATCTCAACCTTGAAGAAAAACAAGTTGATGCTGCTATGTTGGGTAAAATTCATTTTGAACTGGTAGAAATCTTAAATAGTTGTTCAGCTCGTAAAAACCTTGAATCGCTTTATAAATCGTGTCTTGAGCATGATCATAAATATGGATTGTCGACATTTTATATGTTGTATTACGCCTGGCTTGATCTTGACGAATTTGGTTATCAATTGTATTATGAAGGAGCTACCCTGGAAAATATTGAAAGTATTCTCAAAAAAGAAGCACAAAACTGGATTGAGGAATTCATTTAATGCTTTTATAGATGATTTTTTAGATGATGTCCTGTTTCACTCTTCTCATTTGTTACAAGAATAGTAGTCAATGTAAAATCTTTAAAAACAAAAACAAATGGAAGAGTTCATGTTAATTTTCAGGCATATGGATGGCCAAAAAGTTGCCTCCCCTGAACAAATTCAAACCTGGATGAAACAGACGATGGATTGGGTCGGCGGTATTGCGGCACAAAACAAATTCGTTGGTGGAAACGGTTTGCAATATGAAAATGCGAAGATCGTTCACCATGACAAAACGGTTACGAATGGGCCATTCGGTGAAATCAAAGAAACGCTTGGCGGATATGTCATCGTGAAAGCGAATTCAATTGATGAAGCTGCGGAAATGGCAAAAGGTTCACCGGTTTTGCAGGGTGAAGGCAATACAATTGAAGTGCGGAAGCTTGCAAAAGGAGATGGCGTACACTAACATAAAATCCTTCCTGTAAAAAGGGAAGGATTTTTTTATGGCACAACAAGAGCTCATACCACATTTATTCAGAACAGAATTCAGAAAAATTACTTCTGTGCTCTGCAAGCATTTTGGTATTGCGCATATTGAAATTGCAGAAGATATTGCCGGCGAAACTTTTTTATCTGCATTAGAAAACTGGAGCTTTAAAGGCATTCCGGATAATCCAACTGCATGGCTGTATGCGGTTGCAAAAAACAAAGCAAAAAATCAGCTGAGCCGCAACAAACTTTTTTCGGAGAAAATTTCACCTCATTTAAAACAAGCTACGCCGGTTTACAGCGAAACTGAGTTTGATCTTTCCGATAAAAATATTTCGGATAGTCAGCTGCAAATGTTGTTCGCTGTTTGTCACCCTTCCCTTTCGACCGAAGCACAAATCGGATTAGCGCTTCGTATTTTGTGCGGCTTTGGTATTGAAGAAATTGCCACGGCCTTACTGACCAATAAAGACACCATCAACAAAAGGCTTTTGCGGGCGAAAGAAAAGTTGAGAAATGAAAATGTGCCGATCGAAGTTCCATCCAAAGAAGAAATCAGTAAAAGGTTAGAAACTGTTTTGTTGACGTTGTATTTGCTTTTTAATGAAGGTTATTATTCCGAAAGCAATGACGAAGTGTTACGAAAGGATGTTTGTCTCGAAGCCATGCGATTGACTTATTTACTAATTGAAAACGATCAAACAAATCCAGAAGTAAATGCATTGCTTTCGCTGATGTGTTTTCATGCTTCGCGTTTTGAAGCGAGAACAGGTAAAAGAGGTGAGCTGATATTGTACGAAGACCAGGACGAAAATCTCTGGAACAAAGAATTGATTTCGAAAGGCGCATTATTCCTTAATCAAGCATCACAGGGTAGCAAAATTTCAAAATATCATTTAGAAGCGAACATTGCTTATTGGCATACGATCAAGGCTGACACAAAAGAAAAATGGGAAACTATTTTGCAATTTTTTAATCGTTTGCTCCAATTGGAATATTCTCCGATTGCAGCATTAAACAGAACTTATGCGCTTTCAAAAACAAATGGTAAACAGGAAGCAATTATAGAAGCAGAAAAACTTCAGCTGACAAACAATCCATATTATTTTGTGCTGCTTGGCGAGCTTTATGAAGAGGTTGACAATAAAAAATCAAAGGAGCATTTCGAAAAAGCACTTGCATTGATAAAGACGAATGCAGATAAAACAGTGATCAGTAAGCGAATTTCGGATTTAAACTAACTATGGATTCATCCATTATTTTCATGTCTTTTTCCTTCGTGGTGCTTTCCCGGTTATATTCAAATATCTCGTTTGTTTTGGGTATATTTAGCACTCCCCAACAAACGATCAATTGAACAAAGGTCAAACATACGACAACGACCCATTGAAATTCTCCCGCGATGGATTAGCAAAGAATTCGAGTCTCGATATCATCAATTCGGATGTTACAGCTGCATACATAAAAGAGCCCGAACCGATTGCGGTGGTTTCAGAGGATTCAGCTCTTGCTAATATAAAAGTATTGGTAGCAGAAGATATTGCGCTCAACCAGCTTTTAATTAAACTCATATTATCTGATTTCGGATTTGAATTTGATATCGCCGGAACTGGAAAGATCGCAATTGAAAAGCTACAGCAAAACAGGTATGATATTGTTTTAATGGATTTGCAGATGCCGGAAATGAATGGATTTGAAGCTACAGATTACATCCGTAACGTGATGAAATCCAACATTCCGATCATTGCGCTTACTGCTGATGTGACAACAGTAGATGTGGAGAAATGTAAAGCTGTTGGAATGAACGATTACATTTCAAAACCGATTGAAGAAAAATTACTGTTCAGCAAAATGGCGAAGTTTTTGAAAAAGGAATAAGGTGTATTTATTAGATAAACAATAAAAAAGGCTGATCATCACTGATCAGCCTTTCGTTTAATTTTCAAATTTCAAATCTTCGAATCAATAATATCTCAAACGAATTACCTCCGCAATATATTTCGAAAAACGAACTACCTGGCGTGTGTAACCATATTCATTATCATACCACACGTAAAGAATGATCGTTTTTTTATCAGGAGAAATAATCGTTGCCTGTGAATCGAAAACTGCAGGACATGGATTTCCGATCACATCTGAGCTTACCAATTCATTAGAGAAAGCATATTGAATTTGCTCAACAAGCTTTCCTTGCAACGCGTAATTGCGAACGATCTCATTCACTTCTTCTTTCGTGGTTTCACGATTGATGGTAATGTTGAGAATTGCAAGCGATACGTTCGGAGTAGGAACACGCACAGAATTTGCTGTGAATTTTCCTGCAAGCTGTGGCAATACTTTTTTCAAAGCGCTCTCTGCTCCTGTTTCGGTAATTACCATGTTCAACGCAGCAGAACGTCCGCGACGATATTTTTTGTGGTAATTGTCAAGAAGATTCTGGTCGTTTGTATACGAGTGAACAGTTTCAATGTGACCTTTTACAACGCCCAATTCTTTATCCACCACATACAAAATCGGCATGATCGCGTTTGTAGTGCAGGAAGCGGCAGAGAAAATAGTTGTTTTGGCCGGATCAACTGTTTCATGATTCACACCATAAACAACATTCGGAACATCACCTTTCGCAGGAGCTGTCAACAAAACTTTGCTGATGCCTTTTGCTTTCAGGTGACGGCTTAATTCTTTGTCATCACGGAAAACGCCGGTGTTGTCAATGAGCAATGCGTTATCAATTCCGTATGCAGTGTAATCTACATCTTCCGGATTGTTTGCATTTATCATTTGCACGACGTGACCATTAATGATCAGTTGTTTGTTATCCAAATCTTCAATGATCGTTCCAGGGAATGGTCCGTGCACAGAATCCATGCGCAGCAGATCGGCACGTTTTACAATTTCTTCAGCGCTGTTTCCGCGTGTAACAATCGCGCGCAAACGAAGCTGATCACCTTTTCCTGCCTGTGAAATCAATTCGCGTGCAGCAAGACGACCGATACGACCGAAGCCATATAACACCACATCTTTCGGTGTAATCGAACCTTTTTCCTGGCCGATAAAATCTTTCAATTTATCAGTTACGAAATCGGTCATGCTTTTATAATTCGCAGCTTCTTCCGTCCATTCGCCACACAATTTTCCTATGTCAATTTTCGAAGGAGCGAGATCAAGATTTTTCAATTCGCCTGCGAGCTTAGCTGTATCGCTGACGTTGATCGGGCGTTTAACAATGTCCTTTGCATACTGGTGAAGGTTCATAATTTCGCTCGCGCTTCGGTCGATCAGCTGGTTGCGGAAAAGCACAAGCTCAACCGACTTTTCAAACCAGAGCGTTCCGATATTGCTGATAAGCACGATAGCAGATTTCTCCGCGTCGATCCAGTCGTTCAGCTCCAGTTCGTACGATTTGGCCTTGCCTTTTGTTGGCTCCATCGTTTCAAGTGTCATAGGTGGGAAATTAGGTTGTTAGAAAATGGAAATTAGAAATTGGTGATCTACCTGCGCGAGCTTCGGTAGACAAGTTGGTGATTGATGATTTAAAAAAATTGTCAATGAAGAAAAGAACGTTCTCAAATTTTTCTTTTTTATATAAGGTGCGTTTCCTAAACGCGCCTTATATAAAAAAGAAAAAGCCGCAAGAATTTCGGATCCTTTCGGTGTTCCTTATCCTTGCGGCTGTTGTGATTTATCAGGCATTTCTTATCCGAGGTACGCTTTAAGAAGTTTGCTTCTTGAACTGTGACGCAGGCGACGAATCGCTTTTTCTTTGATCTGGCGAACGCGTTCACGTGTAAGATCGAATTTTGCGCCGATCTCTTCAAGTGTTAATCCGTGCTGGCAACCGATTCCGAAGAAAAGTTTGATCACATCACGCTCACGCTCTGTCAATGTTGCGAGTGAACGTTCGATCTCTTTTTGCAAAGATTCGTTCATCAGCAAACGGTCGGCACGCGGCGAATCATGATTTACGAGCACATCCAGCAAGCTGTTGTCTTCACCATTCAAAAGCGGTGCATCCATGGATACGTGGCGACCGGAAACACGCATGGTGTCGGCAACTTTATCTTCAGGAAGCTCAAGCACAACTGAAAGCTCAGCTGCAGTTGGTTCGCGTTCGAATTCCTGCTCAAGACGGGAATACGCTTTATTGATTTTATTTAAAGAGCCAACCTGGTTCAAAGGCAGACGAACAATACGTGACTGTTCAGCCAATGCCTGGAGAATCGATTGACGAATCCACCATACAGCGTACGAAATAAATTTAAAACCACGTGTTTCATCGAAACGACGAGCGGCTTTAATCAGACCGAGGTTTCCTTCATTGATTAAATCGGGAAGACTCAGTCCCTGGTTTTGGTATTGTTTTGCAACTGAAACGACGAAACGTAAGTTAGCTTTTACCATTTTAGCCAACGCGCGTTCGTCTCCATCGCGTATTTTCTTTGCCAACACTACCTCTTCCTCAGCAGTAATAAGGTCTTCGCGACCAATTTCCTGGAGGTACTTGTCGAGCGAAGCGCTTTCGCGGTTCGTGATCGACTTGGTAATCTTTAGTTGTCTCATAGTTTTGTTTTTAGTCCATCCACTCAAAAAACCAGCAGCACGTAAAGTTGGGTCATTTCAATTCCGGTGCAAAGGTAACTCCTGCAAGTCCGGAACACAAGTATTGCCGTAATCTTTTTACAACAAAACGTTAACCTGCTCAATATCTTGTGATAACGCCACATACTTCTCGATCAACGGCTTATTCTGATCGACGAACGCATCACATTCCGAAAGCATAGTAGGCTTTTGAACCATTCGGGTACACGCCTTCAATTAAAATTCCTCCTTTCTTGTTGTCCAGAATTCGCTTTAATTCTTCCGGACTACTCACTTTATTTTTGTCAACGCTCGTGATGATAAATCCTTCCCGGATGCCTGAATTACGAAGTTTTCCCGCTTCCAGCTTGCTCACACGAAGTCCGTTTTGAATATTCAAACGCTTCATATCTTCCGGAGCAATGGTCTCAAATGTTGCACCAAGAGTTTCTGCTTCATCGGTTTTATCATCTTTCTTCAGCAATGCAGCTGAATTGTTTTTATTCTTTAAAGTCACACTCGCAGTTTTCTCTTTCGATCCGCGCGCATAAGTGATCACCACTTTGTCCCCGGGACGGAAACGATTGATCTGCTCCTGCAATTCAGCCACATTATTCACCGCAACATCACCAACACGAGTAATAACATCGCCACCTTCAATTCCCGCATCAGCAGCAGAACCACCATCCAGGACACCTTCCACATACACGCCTGAAAGCTTATCGAGGTTCTTTTCTTTTACCAGGCTGGAATTTACATCGCGGATATTTACACCGAGGTAACCACGCTGCACCGTTCCGTATTCCATAAGATCGGCCACTACTTTTCTTACCAGGTTCACCGGGATAGCAAAAGAATAGCCGGCAAAACTTCCTGTGCTCGAAGCAATCGCAGAATTAATTCCGATCAGCTCACCATTGGTATTTACGAGCGCACCGCCCGAATTTCCTGGGTTCACAGCCGCGTCTGTTTGAATAAAGGATTCCACCGCACCTGCACCGCTTCCATTGGTAGCAATCAGGTTAATGTTCCTTGCTTTTGCGCTTACAATTCCTGCAGTAACAGTTGAATTAAGGTTAAACGGATTTCCCACCGCCAGCACCCACTCTCCTACTTTTACAGCATCCGAATTTCCATACGCAACAAAAGGCAAATCCTTCTCTTCAATTTTTATCACAGCCAAATCAGTATTCGGGTCCGTACCAATCACTTTGGCTTCATACGTCCTTTTGTCATTTAACGTTACGGAAATATTGTCAGCACTTTCCACCACGTGATAATTTGTCACAATGTAACCGTCGTTCGAAATGATCACACCCGAACCGGAAGATTGCTGCTCACGCGGAATTACCTGCATGCCGTTTCCACCACCGAAAAATCCCTGGAACGGATCATAATAAGTTTGATTCGTTGTAAACTTTGTAGTTACGTGCACAACCGCATGTATCGTTTGATCCGCAGCCTCGCGGAAATCAACGGGTCCGTTAGCTCCACCAAAATTTGTAAAATGTGTTTGTACTTTGGGTTTGGCCGCATCAACCAGTGACGGGGGAGCAAAAAATAAATTATTAAGACCGAGGGCAGCAGCTCCACCCAAAACAGCAATAGCTAAAGTGCTGATTATCTTTTTCATTTTGTAGCCTCTTTTTGGATTAGGATTGAGTTATTAAATTCTTACTACTAACAGCAAAAATCATACATAAAGTATTTTTGTCAGACCTTTTTTAACAAGATTTATATCGTATGTGTGCAAAGATCACTTGGGGCGTGCCCTGAGAAGGAAACCGGAAGACTTTCCTTCTAAGGTCGTGCTTTCGGTAGTCGCTTTTTTTTTTTGTCATTAGGCGGGTTTGCGAAACCCGCCTAATGACAAAAGAAAAAGAGCTCCGACATCCCGATAGCTATCGGGACTCTATCACTCACGCAAAAAATCAATAACCTATTAGCAGGTTTCACAAATCAGCATCTTATAATTTGCGCATTTACGCATCAATTAATTTGCACATTTTCCCACTCATCACTACCTGCTTTTTCCTACCTTCGCAGTTGCAAACTATCCATGAAAGTCCAATCCCGTTTTTCCCATATCCGCGATAAATTTCAAGTCTTTATTATCGGACTTCTATTCGGCCTTGTGCTGGGTGGCGGTTTTTTTGTGCTCAAGCTCGATCAGTATGTAAAAGAGCTTGCGGTTTATAAATCACTTACTAAAAACGAAAGTAAGGTTGGGCAAATTGTTCATGAAGAAGACGGCGAAGAAGAAAAAGCGCTGCCTGAAAAAGTAAAAAAAGAAACTTCCCGCCGCGATTCTGCCAATTTCACTTCTGATAAGGTAAATACTCAGAACGATACTTTGCCAACGGTTTACAATGGCAATAATACGAACGGCGATATTGTCATCCGCAAAGATGAGCAGCTGGCCGAAAAAACATATTCCATCATTAACCTCGATTCAAAAAGAACCGACAGTCTCGCAGGCAAAGAAATCCCTGCAGGGAATCTTTCGGTTGAATTCTGGAAATCGCCTTTGAATTATCACGGTTATAAATTCGTTCGAAACAAACTGGTCCTCTTCGGTTATGGCGACCAGGATTTGGTTTCGGTTTATAAAGTTGAAAATACAACCGTGCTCAAATGTCTTACCGGCGTTTTCCGCATTGAGCCTACCACAGAATTTCACCAGCTAGAACGCATCACCGACGAAAATACGCTTGCCAAACTGCAATGACGCGGACATTCTACAAATACGAAGGAACAGGCAACGATTTCATTCTTTTCGATGATCGTGAATCCACATTTGATCATACGAATACAAAGCTCATCGCACATTTATGTGACCGCCGTTTCGGAATCGGTGCAGACGGATTAATGCTGCTGCGAAATAAGCAAGGCTATGATTTTGAAATGGTTTATTTCAATTCCGATGGCAATCCGAGTTCGATGTGCGGCAATGGCGGAAGATGTATTTCGCGTTTTGCTTTAGATATCGGCGCTGTGAAAAAGCATGAGGTAAATTTCCTTGCCATCGACGGAGCGCACACTGCTATTATCGGTCCGGAAACGGTGAAGCTGAAAATGAATGATGTTGGCGAAATTGAAAGAGGTACAGAAACCGAAAAGGTGGAAATGAACGACAGTATCAGGATAGGAACCCGTTCTGATTTTTTTTACATGAATACCGGCTCTCCGCATTATGTTTTATTTGGAAAGAATAAACCAGATATGGATGTGGTAAGCGAAGGAAGAAAGATCCGCTACAACGATCGATTTGCAAAAGAAGGAACAAATGTGAATTTTGTGGGCTTGAATAGTATTGGGATCGAGGTTCGAACTTACGAGCGGGGTGTGGAAGATGAAACACTTTCCTGCGGGACCGGCGTAACTGCATGCGCGCTGGCAGCTGCATTACTTGGGGTTGCATCCACCCATGAAAAATGTTTGGTAAAAACGCGCGGTGGAAAGCTATCCGTACATTTCAAACAAGAGGGAAATCATTTTACAAATGTGTGGCTGGAAGGCCCGGCGACGTTTGTTTTTAAAGGAGATGTCACAATTTAAAATTCAAAAAAAATAAAATTCCAAATTCCAAAACAAACAAGGATTTGAAATTTTATTACAATAGCAGCCAGGATGAGCTTAAAAGATATTTCGAATTCGGACAGAATAAATTACGTGAATATGGGATTGATGGCAATTTCTGTCATCATCGCATTTTATGTTCCGTTCGAACTTTTCCTTTTTTCATACGCCATCCTCGGACCTGCGCATTACCTGACAGAAATCTCCTGGCTGCATGAGCGGAATTATTTCACCAATGGAAAAAGGGATTTTGTAATCCTTTGCATTGCCGGCGTATTGCTTTTCCTTGCCATTTATCTGGATAGAATATTTCCGGACTTTCATTTCTTTGACCAGTCTTCGGATAAGGATACTAAATCCAATTTCACTACAGGATTGGTTTTTATCGCGTTTTTCGCTTCACTGGCAATGGTATTGCTTAAGTCTACATTTCACAGACTGATTGCTTTTATTATCATTTTATTCGCTTCGTTCTTTGCTAATAAAGGTGTCGTTTTCTTTTCCGTTTTCCTGCCTACATTAATTCACGTTTATCTTTTCACCGGACTTTTTATGTTTTACGGAGCGCTAAAAGGAAAAAGTACAAGCGGTTATATCGCATGCATTCTTTTTATTGTCTGTCCTTTCATTTTTGTTTTTATACATCCCGATATTAATTTCATCAGCTCCTACGCAAGAGAAACCTACAACAGCTTTGCGGCAGTAAATTATTATTCTTTAAATGTTTGGGACAGCGCTGTATATCCTGATCCGGCTGTTCCTTTTAAATCAGCTGAAGAATATAATTTCATGGTGAACTCCACTTACTCATCTAATGTTGGTCTTGCCATTATGCGTTTCATTGCATTCGCTTACACGTATCATTATCTCAACTGGTTCTCAAAAACAACAGTAATCAAATGGCACCAGGTTCCGAAAAAACGGCTTGCTATTATCGGACTCCTTTGGATCATTTCCATTGTGCTTTACATCTACAATTACATGTGGGGATTCAATGTTTTATTCCTCCTCAGCTTCCTGCATGTATTCCTGGAATTTCCGCTCAACCATGTTACTTTTGTCGGCATCTTCAAAGAAATCGGAACACGCGTCATGGGACAAAAAACTCCGGCTCCTGTAAAGAGTAAAAGAAAATAGCTGTGAAAAATTTCTTCCTGCAATCTATTCTTCCCGGCAGCGAAAAAGATTTCTCCGAAGGAATTTATATCATTCTCTTTAACGCAACAAGCCTTCCTCCTCACCTGCTGCTTTCTATCCACGGAGAAATCTATTCCATCACCGATTCCGGAAGGCAAATCGGAAGTCCGTTAGAGAAACTGGTTGGATTTATTAAACGGAAAAATATTCCTGCACTTTTTATTGAATGGAAAGCTTCGAATTGCGATGTTGTAAAAAAATCGGCTAAAGAACATTTTCTTAATTACGATCGCGTTATTGAAGGAAAAGTTTCCTGTCTTTTTCCAATCCGCGATGTTGTTGCAATAATTTTGAAGGAAGAAATGAAGCAGGCCAATTTTATTTTTGAATTGCTCCCGATGATGGAAAAAGAAAATGCATTAGGTGAAGTTTTTGAATTGAATATGGGAAGCGCAATAACAAATGGAAACTTTGAACTTTTGACATATACAAATGAGCAGCTGAGCACTGCGTTACAATCCGCGTCTTCGAAATAGAACATAGCTGCCTGCCGCCGCGCTTGCCTTAGCTGCTGCAGGCAGGGATCAAATAAAACACGATGCACAATTTCATCTGCACATTTGCACATTTTTTAATCTGCACATCTTTTTCTTTTACCTTTAAAAAATGATTCAGGTTAAGCTGCTTCTTGGTGAACGCATCCGTCTCCGTGCTCTTGAGCCGCAGGATGTGGAAACTCTTTACAAATGGGAAAATGACACCGCTATCTGGGTTGCTTCTCATACTCAAACTCCTTTTTCCCGTTTTGTGCTCGAGCAATACATCGCTTCCTCGCATCTCGATCTTCATACCAATAAACAATTGCGTTTGATGATCTCTACAAAAGAAGGTATTGATGTAGGTGCAATCGATTTGTTTGATTTTGATCCGCAGCACCAGCGCGCAGGAATCGGAATCCTTGTAGCGGAAAAAATGGATCGCGGCAAAGGGTATGCAACCGAAGCGCTGAATTTATTGATCCAATATTGCTTTCATCAATTGCATTTGCACCAGCTCTATTGCAACGTAACTGTTGACAACGAAGAAAGCATCCATCTTTTCAAGAAGCATCACTTTGTCATCACCGGAATCAAAAAAGAATGGATTCGTGTGGGTGATGGTTTTGTAGATGAACTGTTGATGCAGCTGATCCGCAAGGGGCATTGAAAAGAATTTGCTAATGTGCTAATGGGTTAATTTGCTAATCTCCCCTTCATTACCGCATTGGCAAATTTGCACATTAGCACATTTCCTTCCGCTTTCCCTTACCTTTGTATTCTCATTCTTTTAAGCAATGCTCAAACGGAACTACATCCGTATTCCATTAGTATTAGTTCTGTTTTTCGGAATTGCATTCAGCGCTACTTTTTGTGGTGGTGAGGCGACGAAAAAAACGGTGGTGGACAGCGCGCCGGCATTTCTTTATCTTAATCATGATACTGCTGTGCATTATGTGGGAATGCAAGCGTGCCGCGAATGCCATGAAAATATTTATGCGACGTTTATTCACACCGGCATGGGACAGTCTTTCGATTTAGCGACTCAGCAAAAAAGTAAAGCCAAATTCGGAAAAGAATCTTTGATCTACGATAACACAAATAACATGTGGTATCAAAGTTATTTCCGCGACAGCACGATGTTCATTAAAGAATTTCGTCTCGAAGGAAGGGACACTGTTTATACGCGCACAGAAAAAATCGATTACATCGTTGGTTCAGGTCAGCATACGAATTCACATATGCGCAATGAAAACGGTTATGTTTTTCAAATGCCGATGACTTTTTATGCGCAGAAAGGTCATTGGGATTTGCCTCCCGGTTATGAGAATGGTTTTAATTCGCGCTTCGAAAGAAAGATCGGGCTTGAATGTATGAGCTGCCACAATTCACTTCCGGAATTTGTGAAAGGATCTGAAAATAAATTTGAAAAAATTCCTGGTGGCATAAACTGTGAACGTTGTCATGGTCCCGGCTCGTTACACGTTGAGCAAAAGAAAGCCGGCAATATGGTGGATACATCAAAGTTTATCGATTACACAATTGTAAATCCGGGAAAACTTTCTCCTGATTTGCAATTCGATGTTTGCCAGCGTTGTCACTTGCAGGGAAATGCAGTTGTGATGCCGGGAAAATCTTTTTTTGATTTCCGTCCGGGCATGGTGCTCTCCGATTACCTGACTGTTTTTATGCCGAAATACGAAGGCATGGAAGATCAGTTTATCATGGCATCGCATGCTGAACGTTTTAAAATGTCAGCGTGCTTTTTAGAAACAGAAGCGCGGACAGTTGGAAATACAACTGATTCGCTTCGTCCGTATAAAGAAGCATTTACCTGCGTAACGTGCCACGATCCGCATGTATCTGTGCAGGAAACGGCTAATGAAAACTTCAACAATAAATGCAACAGCTGCCATGGAACCGGAAAAAGCAAACTTGAAAAATGTTCCGATACACCAACTCACCTGGCAGCAGCCGGAAATAATTGTGTGAGCTGTCACATGCCGCGTTCGGGTTCCATTGACATTCCGCATGTAACAGTGCACGATCATTTTATTCGCAAGCCGAACGAGAAAAAAGACGCAAAAGAAAAAGTTGCCGGCGTGAAAAAATTTCTTGGCTTGTATGCCGTGAATGACAAGAATCCATCATCAAAAATTAAAGCACGCGCTTACCTCCAGCAATTTGAAAAGTTTGACCGTGATCCGCAGTTTCTTGACTCCGCGAAAAAATATTTGCCTGAAAATTCTACTGTAGCGGTACGTTCAAATTTCGGCGACCTTGTGCATTATTATTATTTGAAGAATGATTTTATGGGCATCAAAAGTGTTGTGGACAGAGCAGGACGCGCTTATGCAATGGATAGCTTATTGATTCGTCCTTCGTTTGATAATGCTGATGCGTGGACTTCTTATCGCATTGGTGAAGCTTTTTTCAAATTGGGCGATGCATTGACTGCAGAAATTTTTTATAAAAAAGCCGTTGACCTCGCTCCTTTCCTTCCCGATTTCAGAAGCAAATATGCATTGTCGCTTGCCACTCAACAAAAGAAATTTGAAGCGCGTGCGCAATATCAGCAAGTGATTGATGAATATCCTGATTTTGTTCCAGCGCTGACTAATCTTGGCTATTTATGGCTGGAAGAAAAGAATGATGTTAAAGCAGAAATGTATTACAACAAAGCGCTCGCATTAAACCCGGATGACGAGCAGGCGCTGATGAACAAAGCCGGTTTGTATATTTATAGAAATAATTATGCGGAAGCCAGGAAATATGTTGACCGCACATTAAAAGTAAATCCGGCAAACAAACAGGCCATCCAGCTAAAAATGCAATTATCGCAGGTAAATTAATTTGAAGACCCCGTGAAAAAGAAAATCATCATTTCCATTTTTGTCATTCTTCTTGCACTTGCAGGTGCCGGCGCATATTGGTTCTGGCAAATTTATTACAGTCCCAATGTGCACCTGGCCGATCATAATTCTGAATTTCTTTTTATCCGCACGGGAACAACGATGGAAGAATTAAAAGTGCAGCTGAAAGAATCAAAGCTCGTGGAGGATACGGCTTCATTTGCATTTATTGCCAACCTGAAAAAATTCCGTACACCTAAACCGGGACGTTACCGTATTAAAGACGGAATAAATAACCAGGAGCTGGTGAATATGCTGCGCGCAGGATTACAAGAGCCGGTTGAATTTTCTTTTAATAACATTCGCACAAAAGAAAAGCTGGCGAGTCGCGTGGGCGGAAAGCTGGAAGCTGATAGTGCACAGTTTTTATTGTTGCTGAATGATGCAGGCTTTCTTAGCAAATACGGATTGACACCGGAAAATATCATGACGATGTTTATTCCGAATACGTACCAGCTGAACTGGAATACGAGTGAGGAACAATTTTTTGATCGCATGTCGAAGGAGTATAAAAAATTCTGGACGGAAGATCGCAAAACAAAAGCTGCTGCAATTCCATTGTCGCAATCTGACGTAATTATTCTTGCTTCTATTGTTGAAGCGGAGCAAATGAATGATCACAAAGAGCAAGCTGTGATTGCAGGACTTTATATTAACCGCCTGAAAAAACGAATTCCGTTGCAAGCTGATCCGACGTTGATCTTTGCGATTGGCGATTTTACTATTCTGCGTGTGCTGGATGCGGATAAAAAAATTGATTCGCCTTACAACACGTATATGTACGCGGGACTTCCACCGGGACCGATTCGTATTCCGACAACAAAAGCGGTGGATGCTGTTTTGAATTATTACAAAAGCGATTACATCTACATGTGCGCAGAATTCGGAACGGGTCACAATAAATTTACTTCTGATTACAACGAGCATCTTCGCAATGCAAAAGCGTTTACGAATGCGTTGAATAAGGCTTCTATAAGGAGGTAGTTGGGAAATTGGGAAATTAGGTAATTAAGGGATTAGGGCAATTGGGTAATTAAGGCATTAGGTAAAAGCGTTTACATGCGCAGGAAAATTTTACTGTTTCAATTTGTATAATTTTTTTTAGCCCCGATAATAGTGGAAAGCCCGGACCATGAAGGGACATCCTTCATGTCTCCTTCATGGGAGGACTTGCAACGCCTGCCTGCCGCCGCGCTTGCATGTGCTTTTGGCAGGCAGGGATAGCGGGAATAGCTTCTTATTACTGTTTCCTATTGTTATTTTATTATTGTTATTTTATTATTATTTTCCTACTCCCAATTCTCAATTTCTATTTTCAATTTCCTCTTTCCTTAATTACCCATTTTCCCAATTTCCATTTTCTATTTTATCAATTTCCTATTTCCATTTTCTATTTTCAATTTCCTCTTTCCTTAATTACTCAATTACCCAATTACCTATTTTCCATTTTCCTATTAATTAGTGGTTAACCATTAGTTTTTTCTATTCTTAAAAAAGCTACTTTTGCACGCTCAAAAACACGGGCAGAGTCCTATTTCTAAATTCAATTAATTCTACTAATGAAAAAAATTACCAAACAACTTGTTGCTGCTTTGATTGTTATTGCTTCGGTTTTCTGTGGCAGTGAGATGAAGGCGCAAAATGCATTTTCACAAATAAGCGCTTATGACACGCTTATCACATCGCCTGACACACTTCATTGGGTGATCACCAACCCTGATAGTTTTGCTTTCGGAACGGCTTACCTCACCGTTTATTATGAAGGTGACTTTGGTTCAACAACTGAAATTATGACCATCTATGACGAGAATGGTAACCAAATGGGTGTTACACAAGCGTACTTCGATGGCAGTGATTGCATGCTGGATTCTGTGATAATTTCATTTCCGGCGTCTATGATCAACAACTGGCTTGCAGATGATACAATCCGTTTTTCTGCAATTTCAGCAAGCAACGTCGGTACATTTTGCACCAGTAATCAAGCACGTGTGAAGCTGGATTATATGGCTTGTACTGCCGGTCCGGTTGCAGATATTTTTATGATGACTACTTCATTCTGCTCGGTAGATGCTCCGGAGTCGGTTTTATTTTCACCTGCAGGAGGTACATTATCAGGTCCCGGTATTTCAGGTACCACTTTTGATCCTGCGGGATTAATGCCAGGTGCTTATACAGTTACTTACACGTACACAAATGCTTCTGCATGCACATCTACTGCAGAACTAATTGTTACTATCAACGAAGGTATTTTTATTACTTCAGTTACGCCTGATACAATTTGCCCATCGGAGAATTCAACCCTTATGGCAACCGGTACAGGTCATATTGTTTGGTACAGCGATCCGAATCTTACCAATGCAATTGATACAGGAAATACATTTACTACTCCTGCGCTTCTTACAACTACAACATATTACGCAGCAACAGCGATCTATGATAATTATTTCATGATGACTTCCATGACTGAAATGGATAGTGTAGTTGTTGATCATGATTCACTTACAGGCGATGATCGTGGCGGAATGGCTGTAACGATGAACCACGTTTATGTTGTAGGTGATGATTCAACAGCACGTTACGATCTTAATTTACAGAATCCTGTAAAGCTTCCGCGTATGGATGGTCTTGCAAGCGATCTTGAAACAGGAACACTTTTTACATTATACAATCCGATTGTTGGCATTCCTGATGCAAATTTTATTGATTCTATGTACGTGACACAATTACGTTCACTCAATCCGAATCTTACATTGGGTTCAGGCGTAATTACATTATCAGATTCGATTCCTTACGGTTGGGACAATGCTTACAATTATCAAAGCGGAATTTTCTCGGGTTACGGATTTCTTATTCTTTACAGCTCACCACGTGCTGCATGGTATGTGATCGACTTGCAGGATGGCGTTGTTACTAAACTGGGCAACCTTGCGAATACTGAATTTAATCAAAGCGAAACATGGGCGGTAACAGGTATTGCAGAATTTGACGGCACAGCTTATTCTGTTTTATTCCGTGACGAAAATGATGCTAATATTCACCGTCGTGTTCTTCCTGCGCAGCCTTCAACAGTTGCTTTCCCTTTCACCGATCTTTCTGATATGGCAACCTTCACCTATGCACCATGGAACAACCGTTGGTACTTGCATTTTGAAGGTGGCAGCCAGTTTAACGGAAGTAACGAAACAATCGTGTATGCTACTGCAACAGATTCAACAGGAGCTGAAATGGGTTCTGCAACAATCAATTGTCCTGCAGCTGCAACTGTTTTTGTTGATGTTTGTACAGGAATCGAAGCACCAGTTTTAGCTGCTGTAAATGTTTACCCGAATCCGACTAACGGAAACTTCACCATCACTCTTTCTAATATGGAAAACGCGGTGGTTGAAATTACAGCAATCGATGGCCGCATTGTATACAGCGAACGTTTCACTTCATCAAACGTAAAAACGATCGACCTGTCTGCATTGTCAAACGGAATGTATTCTATCCGCGTAAGCAATGAAAACAGCGTACTCACCAAAAAGCTGATCAAACAATAATCAAAAGCTCATCAATGAAATCCCGTTCCTGCAAAGGAGCGGGATTTCTCTATTTAGGACCATTCCCTGAGCATGGGATCTGGTAATCTGGTAATCTGGTAACTGGGTAATTGAAAAAAATGAAAAAGAGTGCGAAGGGAAGCAAATTAATTTCCCAGTTACCAGATTACCAGATTATTAAATGCGCGCGGGCTTTTGCAGGAAGCTGGCTATCTTTGTAGTGAAATGAAATCCTTTAACATTCCGGCCTTTTACCGCAGCCCGATTATTTCGAAGCTGAAGGCGGTGCGTAAGGTTCGTGATCCCAAGAAGCAGGACATCTCTCCTACTGTGCTGGATTTTGGCCCGGTGAAATTTTTCATTGCGCGTCATTTTGGTTTTTGTTATGGCGTGGAGAATGCTGTTGAGATTTCTTTTCGCGCGATTGATGAAAATCCGGGGAAGCGGATATTCCTGCTGAGCCAAATGATCCATAACCCGGAAGTGAATGAGGATTTGATTTCACGCGGTGTAAAATTCCTCATGGATACAAAGGGAAATCAACTTATTCCGTGGGATGTATTGACGAAAGATGATGTTGTTATCATTCCGGCTTTTGGCACTACGACAATTATCCAGGAACAATTAAGATCACTTGGCATTGCACCGACACAATACAATACAACTTGTCCGTTTGTGGAACGTGTCTGGCATAAATCGGAGCAGCTTGGCGGCCGCGAATACACAATAGTGCTGCATGGCAAACCGAGTCACGAAGAAACACGCGCCACCTTTTCGCAAAGCATTCCGTTTGGTCCTGTCATCATTGTGAAAGACATAGAAGAAACGATGCTGCTCGGCGATTTTATAAAAGGAATTTTGCCGCGCGCGGAGTTTGATAAAATATTTTCCGGCAGAACTTCACCGGGCTTTGATCCGGAGAAACATTTGCAGCGTGTTGGTGTAATTAATCAGACCACCATGCTTGCAACCGAAACGCAGGCCATTGCTGATTTCCTTCGAACCGTTATGATTCAAAAATTCGGTGAAGCTGAAATCAAAAATCATTTTGCCGATACGCGCGATACGTTGTGCTACGCGACGAATGAAAACCAGGATGCAACGTATGCATTGCTGAAACAAGATGCAGATCTCGCTATTGTTGTCGGTGGATATAATAGTTCGAATACTTCTCATCTTGTAGAATTATGTGAACGAAAATTTCCGACCTATTTTATCAAGGATGATTCGGAAATTATTTCACCTGAATTGATTCGTCACTTCGATTTGCATTTGCACGATGTGAAAGAAACGATGCAATGGCTTCCTGCAAAAAGGCCTGCGCATATTATTCTCACCAGTGGCGCAAGTTGCCCTGATTCAGTTGTTGATCGTGTGCTGCAGAAGATCGTGAGCTATTTTCCGGATGCTAAGCTTACCGAAACTGTGCTGAATGAGCTGGGCTGAATTTGTTGTATTGATCAACTATGGGAAAAGTCCATTTGGACCGGACGGACCAGCAACACGGGGAATGACAGAACCCGGCGGATTTTTTTTCCTTTTCTTATTTGTAATTCTTGTTATACTTGTTTTCATCGCCATTTTTATTCCGCAGCAAAAAAACAAGTATCGCAAGAAAAAATAGTCGGCTTGAATACGTTAAATTTGATTTATGAAGCTATTTCCATTCAAGCCCGATGTTACTTTAAGTCTCACTGCGCTCATCCTGCGACTTGCTACCATTCCGATGATTTCGCACGGATGGAAAAAATTAATCAACTTCAGTGAAAAGGTGGATGCGTTCCCTGATCCGCTTCATGTTGGGCATAACTTTTCCTTAAGCCTCACCATCTTTGCTGAATTTTTCTGCGGCATTTTAATTGTGGCCGGACTTTTCACGCGGCTCGCTACCATTCCGCTGATCATTTGTATGCTCGTCATCATTTTCATCATCGACCAGGGACAGCCATTTCTTGAAAGTGAAACTGCGATTTTATTCTGCATGATCTATTTCGCGATTCTTGTAATCGGTTCCGGGAAATATTCGCTTGATAATGCCATTCGCAAAACCTATTAAATCTTTCAATTAATCATCTGCGCAATCCGGCGCAGATTAATTCGGACTTAGTGAAAAGGATTATTTCATTTATTTTTCTCTTTACAATTACTCTCCTCTTTTCGTGCTCTGAAGAAGTCAAACCAAAAAATGAGCCTGCAGCAATTGTTATTCCTTTCGGCGACGCTAAAAAAACTGAGCTTGGAATAACAGGCTATACAATCGATCTCCCATCAACACATAAAATTGCAGAACGGAAAGATTCCAACTTCGTGGTGTATTACATTACTTCCACTAATCAAAACTATAAAGGTGAAGCAGGAATTTATTTCGGTCCAACACCAGATGGACGCGGACCGGAAAATATTGTTTCAAAAGAAGAAAGTCCGGGAATGGCGTTAGGCAAAAATTCAAAAACGGTAAAATATACAACTACAGCATATACATGGATTGAAACTGTGATTGAAGAAAGTGACAGCACAAAAATTCAAACCTGGTATTATGCATACAACGAAGTGGAATTGAATAATCTTCGTGACATGATCAATACACTTATAAAAAAGTAATAAATAGAATGAAGCAAATTTTACTTTCCGTCATAACACTATTTTTCTTCTCGTTAATATCATGCGGTGAAGCGGCAGAGAAAAAAAGTGAAGCCGATTCGCTCAATGCTGATTCACTCAAACATGCCGATCAAACAACGCTGATTAAAAATTATTATCGCTGGTTTAATGACAATGCTGAAGAGCTGGATCAATTCAAGCTTATAAAGAATTATGAGAATAACGGTGATTCCACATTGACCTTCTCAATTGATTTTCCCGCGACAGAACGATGGCTGAATAAATTTGAGTCGAGCGGGTTTGTCTCTGAAAATTTTATAACGCACTGGAGAAATTATTTCAAAGAATGTGAAGAAGCTTTACAAGCCGAAAAATCATGGGATGGTGCGATAACGGGTTTTGATTATCGCTTCATTTATGGTTCGCAGGACGATGACCTTACAAATGAACTGTTGGAACAATGTAAATTTATAAGTTCAACCACAGAAGGAAATCACGAAGTAGTGACCATTGGCGCTCCCGGAATGTACAGCCCGCTCGTCACGCACCTTGAAAAAACTGCTGACGGAAAGTGGAAAGTTGCCCAGTAACGCGGTACGAAATACGAATCAAAACGAAAATACGAAGTCATGAGTAGAAGTTTCCCTTCTAAGTTTCGTACTTTCGTTTTGATTCGTATTTCGTACCCCGCCTAAATGAAAAAGCAAATTCTAATTTATGGTTTGGCACTCGGATTCCTCACGCTCCTTTTAAAGTGGCTGGAATACCGTTTTCTAATTTCCACGCATGCTTTTGAAATTTATGCCGGAATTATTGCCTTACTTTTTACCGTGCTCGGCATCTGGTTAGGCGGGAAGCTCATCAAACCTAAAAGCGTTAAAGAAATTGTTGTCGTGGAAAAGCTCGTGACCGTTAATGTTCCACAACCCGCTTTTTTCGAATCCGATCAAACCGAAATTGAAAAAAGAGGCATCAGCACACGCGAGCTGGAAGTTTTGCAGTTGGTCGCCGATGGGTTATCCAACCAGGAAATCGCTGATAAGCTGTTCGTTTCCCTCAACACGGTCAAAACCCATACCTCCAACTTGTTCCTCAAGCTCGAAGTCAGCAGGCGCACACAGGCCATCCAAAAAGCCAAATCGCTGCGTATTATCGCCTAAACTAAAGTATGAATCGCTTGAATTCCAGGCAAATCATACTTTCGGATGATGCTTTCCGCCGTTAAGTAGCGTTGATTTGTGCTCGAATTTCAGATCTAACAAAAAAATAAAAACCTTTCAGTATGAAAAAAATCATTTTCACCTACGGACTTATTTCGGGCAGTATCATGGGTCTCATGATAATCATTTTCTTCGGGTTCATGGGAACTGCGTGCGGCATGAACAATGCCATGCTCATCACTTACACTACCATGGTCGCTGCCTTTTCACTTGTTTTTTTCGGCACAAAAAATTACCGAGATAATTTTTCGCATGGAATAATCAGCTTTGGCCAGGCGTTTAAAGTCGGCATCCTTATCAGCATCGTCGCATCCGTTATTTATGTAGTTGTGTGGATGATCGTCCAGCATTTTATGCTCCCTGATTTTTATGCGCAATATGCATCGGGTGAAATCGAAGCTGCAAGATCAGCGGGTGCAAGTGCAGCAGAAATTGCAGAAACACAAAAAGAAATGAATGACATGGTTGAAATGGTAAAGAATCCTATTGTCGTTTTCCTGTTCACATTCCTTGAACCTTTACCTGTTGCATTGCTCGCTACATTGATTACATCATTTGCGTTGAAAAGGAAAACGGTTTCTCCTGTCCAATAACTGCTGCGGGATCCTTATATCATTTCATAAAATAGACAAATGAAAAAAATAACCTTATTGATTCTAATTATCGCGGCGTCGTTCTGCTTTGGCTTCGCTGTTAATTCAATCATTACAAAAAGATCAGATAATCAAACTATGAAAAAAGTAACCGGAATTGGTGGCATCTTTTTCAAATGTAAAGATCCACAGAAAATGAGAGAATGGTACCAGAAAAATCTTGGACTCAATACAAATGAATACGGCGCCGTTTTCGAATGGTACCAGGGAGCAGACAGCACAAAAAAAGGATTTTCGCAATGGAGTCCGTTTAAAGAAACCACGAAATATTTTGAGCCTTCTACAAAAGATTATATGATCAATTATCGTGTAGAAAACATGGATGCGTTGCTCGAAGAACTGAAAAAGAACGGCGTTACCATTGTCGATAAAGTAGAATCAGTGGAGTACGGAAAGTTCGTTCACATTCTCGATGTCGAAGGAAATAAGATTGAGCTCTGGGAACCGAATGATATCGAATTTGAAAAATTAGGAAATCAAATGGGATCCGAAACAACAAAATAACTTTCAATAAAATTTTTCCGCGCGCGAATTTGCTGATGTAAACGCAAGTACGATTACATCCGAAAACAAAAATCAATTTATTCTCTTTTTGAAATGTAACAAAGAACATTTCACTCTTTGCAAGTGGCGAATGGGCCGGACTATGTCATAACCTAACACTTAAAATAAAATGAAAAAGACAGCACTAATCATCCTCGCACTCGGAGCAGCATTTTGTCTTGGTTTTTTCTGCAAGGCAATTATTTCAAAAGAATCCAACAACAACACAACAACAATTAATCCACCAAACAATCTCAATAACAATAACACTAAAACCAAAAACGAAACAGCTATGAAACTAGGAGCATTTTCAATTAGTCTTAACGTCAAAGACCTTACGACTTCAAAAGCATTTTATGAAACTCTCGGATTTAAAACTTTTGCAGGAGGCATGGAGCAAAAATATCTCATTATGAAAAATGAGAATGCGCTCATCGGACTTTTCCAGGGAATGTTTGAAGGAAATCTTTTAACCTTCAATCCCGGTTGGAACGAAGATGCAAAGAACATTGAACAGTTTGATGATGTGCGTGTAATTCAAAAACAATTGAAAGGCAAAAGCATCAAGTTAGTAACCGAAGCAGATGAAAATACAACCGGCCCTGCAAGCTTCCTTGTAAATGATCCGGATGGTAATGTTATTCTTATTGATCAGCATCGGTAGAATTAATTAAAAAATAAAACGTCAATTCATACTGATTAAATAATTAGTCGGGCGTGTTAACGGGCTATCCCTGCCTGCTAAGCATATGCAAGCGCGGCGGCAGGCAGGCGCTACAAGTCCTCATACCAGCCGCAAACCTCAAAGATCAGCTCCGCGCCATGCCACGCTGATCTTTGAGGTTAACCATACGCGCATTCCGGGCTTTTCACTACTATCCTCCGAGGGAGTCCCTTAGACCGCACGCAAAAAAAAAGAAAAAAATCCCGATCATTTACGACCGGGATTTCTGTTTTCAATTTGTTCTGAAAAAATTTTCCGAGTCTATATCCGAACTAACCGCTCCGAACTAAACACTAATTGCAAATTTGAGAAGAACGTAATTCATATTGATTTAAATAATTAGTTGGGCGTGTTAACGGGCTATCCCTGCCTGCTAAGCACATGCAAGCGCGGCGGCAGGCAGGCGCTACAAGTCCTCATACCAGCCGCAAACCTCAAAGATCAGCTCCGCGCCATGCCACGCTGATCTTTGAGGTTAACCATACGCACATTCCGGGCTTTTCACTACTATCCTCCGAGGGAGTCCCTTAGACCGCACGCAAAAAAAAAGAAAAAAAATCCCGATCATTCACGACCGGGATTTTCTATTTCAATTTGTTCCTAAAATTCTCAGAGTCTATCTCCGAACTAACCACTCCGAACTAACCACTAACTCAGAATTTTTTCTTTCCGAATTTTTTCTTGCGGTCTGTTCCTTCGCTCATCAAATTCTTCCAGTCTCCGCCATCGCCACGATCAGCTTTATCCGGCTTGCCGAATCCTTTTCCCGGACTATCGGAAGAAGTTGAAGTTGTGGTGCGGCGTTTTGGTCTGTCGGAAGATGAACCGAATGATTTTTTCTCGTAAGGTTTGTCAGACGATGAACCAAAAGATTTTTTCTCGAATGGTCTGTCGGAAGAAGATCTTTTTTCAAAATCAGGTTTACGATCGCCGAATGATTTTCTTTCGTACGGACGATCAGATGACGAACCGAATGTTTTTTTCTCATAAGGCCTTTTATCGCCGAATGATTTGCGTTCTCCGCCGAAGCTTCTTTCGCCACCACCAAAACTTCCTTCGCGACGTGGAGCACGTTCACGGTCTCCGCCGCCACCCGATTCATTCTCGGCCTGGTTAACGCGTACCGGTCTGCCTTTGTATTCGAAATCTTTAAACTGGTTCATTACATCTGTCGGCTCCAAACCGATCAGCTGCACGAAAGAGAAATTATGCTTAAGATCAATTTTTCCAATGTGTGTACGATCGGTGTTCAGGTGATCGCAAAGAATGCGCAGCAATTGTCCCGGATCCACATTGTCCATACGACCGATGCTTACGAAATACGTATGCTTGTCGCCTGTTGCTTCTTCGTAACCGCGTTCTGCACGTTCAGGTCGTTCCAAACGTTCACCGCGCTCGCGTGGCTTAGTTGAAACATTCAGATCAGGTGAACGATTGTAATCAGCAAAAAGCTTAGCAAGATTTAATGCCATGAATTTCTGCAGCATTTCTTCCGTAGTCATTTCACCCATTGCTTCCTTCAGCAAGTCAACGTATTCGTTAGGAACAACATTTTCTGTTGGTGTATCACGCAATTTTACGGCGAATGCAAGCAATTGATTTTTCAATACATCAACACCTGCAGGAACCGGTAAATAAATTAATTTCTTCTGTGTCAAACGTTCGATCACACGAAGCTTTCCTGTTTCTTTTGCATGCATAAACAAAATCGAAATTCCGTTTTTGCCTGCGCGGCCTGTACGACCACTTCTGTGTGTATAAGCTTCCGGCTCATCCGGTGCCTGGTAATGCATTACGTGTGTTACATCATCCACGTCAATTCCGCGTGCAGCAACATCAGTCGCTACCAGCATTTGAATTGATTTGTTGCGGAAACGTTTCATCACATGATCACGCGCCTGCTGCGAAAGATCGCCGTGAATTGCATCAGCCATATAGCCATCGCGCATCAAATGATCTGCAACTTCCTGCGTTTCCATTTTGGTACGGCAGAAAATGATTCCGTAAATATCAGGATGCGCATCAATCACACGACGCAACGCCGGGTAACGATCACGCGCTTGAACAACACAATAAAAATGGTCGATACGTCCGTCAGTTTCCTGTGTTCCTTTTACAGTAACAGTAAACGGATCGGTCATGTAGCTTCTCGCAATACGTTCAACACCGCTTGGCATTGTTGCAGAGAAAAGCCATGTATTTTTTTCTTTCGGTGTTTCAGCAAGAATCGTGTCGATCGCTTCACGGAAACCCATGTTGAGCATTTCATCCGCTTCATCAAGCACAACAGTTTGTACTTCACCCAGCTTCAAAGCACCACGCTCGATCATATCATTCAATCGACCAGGCGTTCCAACGATCACTTGCACGCCGCGACGAAGACCCTGAATCTGCATGCTGATGCTTGCGCCGCCGTATACAGGAAGAATATTTACACCACGAAGATGCTTCGAGAATTTTTTAAGATCTTCTGTAATTTGAATGCACAGCTCGCGTGTCGGACAAAGCACCAATGCTTGCGGGTATTTTTTTTCTGCATCAATAAAATGCAAAAGTGGTAAGCCGAACGCAGCAGTTTTTCCTGTACCTGTACGCGCAAGGCCTACAAGATCGCGGGGATTCTGAATAAGTTCTGGAATAGCCTGCTCTTGAATGGGAGTAGGTTGTGTGAAACCAAGGTCAGCAACTGCCTGGGCAAGCTCGGGCTTTAAGCCCAACTCTGAAAATGTTGTCATGTATAAGTTTACTTGTTTATAAGGGGCCTGCCTACCGTAGCATTGGCAACTATCTGTGCCCCTAATAACTCAAGTAACTCTTGGGTCTCCGGCGGAGCGAGCGCAAAGGTAAACAAAAATCCGACGCGCCAAACCCAGGCGCTCATTTAGTAATCTGGTAATCTGGTAACTGGATAATTAAAGAACTATTAAGTGTGCCGGCAAGTGCGACAATTTCCAAGTTACCAGATTATCAAATCACCATCAATGACAATCTCCCACTTTGCAAATTAATTTTATTGCACTAGGTTTATACAAACATTAATTTATTATTTATGCCGGCTATTATTTATACTCCTGAATTACAAGCGAGCTATCAGCGTTTGTTTGATACTTGTATTATTACAAAAGACAAATATCCGATCGTTGATCTGACGGTGAAAACGATTTTGGCTTCACGTGCGCGTTATGAATTGGTTGGTACCAGGACAGGAGTTCCGTGGTATTTTATTGGCATTGTACATAACCTTGAAGGCGGAAGCAAATTCAATACGCATTTACATAATGGTGATCCGCTTACGGCAAGAACGGTGAATGTTCCAAAGGGCAGACCAAAAGCAGAAAATCCTCCTTATACCTGGGAAGCGAGTGCGGAGGATGCTTTGCTTTTTACAGGTGTGAACAAATGGGAAGATTGGTGGCTGCCGGGATTGTTATATAAATTGGAAGCATATAATGGATTCGGCTACCGGAAATCGAGCATCAATATTAATACGCCATACCTGTGGAGCTTCAGCAACCATTATACAAAAGGAAAATATGTTGCAGATGGCAGCTACTCGCCTACTGCGGTTTCTAAACAATGCGGCGCAGCGGTGATCGTTCGCAGATTGGTGGAAAAACAAATTATTAATTTCGGACAAACAGACAGGGTGACAATGATAAAAGAGCTTGGTATTTCTGTTGTGTATGGCCCGTCTAAATACGCTGCAAAAGCAGAAGAGCTGCAAAAATTATTAAACCTGAACGGAGCTCATTTAAAAATAGATGGCAAGGCAGGAAAAATTTCATCAGATGCTTTTCACGCAGTAACAGGTCAATATCTTAATGGAGATCCGAGGAAAGTTTAAGCAAGAAATAAAAAAGATTAATTAACCGGCTCTATTACTTTCGGGGAAACTTTAGGAATAACTTCGCCGAGCTATTCCTAAAGCGTTACCTGTAAAATGACAGCAATAAAAACCGCTCTCCCGAAAAATTCAGTACTGAATGCCGGAAATAAAAAGTACGACTATGTCGACAGTTACCGGGATATCCTTGTTGATAAGGAAGATAAGTTCCATCCCGCTGATGTTGGAAAAGCTTTCTTTTCAAGCGGGCCAAAGTGGGTAGAAAGGCTATTTACTTTAAGAAATAAAATCGTTTCTGTATTCGGATTAAAGACATCCGGCAATGTGGACAACCGGCAAGAACAACTCGATAATTTTAAATGTGAAAAAGGTGAACAGCTCGGACTTTTCAAAGTGTTTGACAGAACAGAAAACGAAGTCGTTTTAGGAGAAGACGATAAACATTTGAATTTCAGAGTTTCATTATTTGTATTGCAGAACACCGGTAACCCGCAAAAAAAAGACCTGACAATTTCAACAACCGTAGAATTTAATAATTGGTTTGGACGATTATATTTTTTACCGGTCAGGCCATTCCACAAATTAATTGTTCCGGTAATGTTGAAAGGAATTATCAGGGAATTAGAAAAAAGGAATCCGTCCTAGCCTTATTTCAAATCCTGCTCTCTTGTTCTTGTCCGGGATTCAGCTCCTCAACCTTCTTCATCACAAAATCCAGCTGCTCTTCACGCGTCATATCCGTATTATCCATCACAATTGCATCAGGTGCTTGCAGGAGTGGATTTTCCTTGCGGTGCATGTCTTCGTAATCACGGGAAGTTTTTGCTACAGATGGAGTGCGGGAATAATTCAAAATAATAATCTCAGGCTATTTAAGTTCATCGATAAAAGCGTGTAAGAGATTCTTTATTTCCTACTACTTTTTTGGATAATGCAAATCATCCATATCATGATCTTCGTCAGGTTTAAATAGTAGGAGAAAGATCCTCTTATCTTTGCCGCTTAAATTTAACCGCAAGCAAAATGTCTGATTCTCCCAAGTGCCCGAAATGCAATTACGAATACACTTATCCGAATGGTAAGTTGATCGTTTGCCCGGATTGCCTGTATGAATGGGAACCCGCGGAAGCTACGGAAGAGGCAGAAGCTTCCGAAAAGATCCTGGACGCGAATGGAAATGAATTGCAAGATGGAGATACAGTTGTGACGATAAAAGATCTTCCGGTAAAAGGCGCTTCGAAAGCGTTAAAGGCTGGAACAAAAGTCAAAAATATCAAGCTCGTAGATGGTGATCACAACATCAGCTGCAAAATTGATGGATTTGGTGCAATGGGATTGAAGTCGATCTTTGTGAAAAAAGCGTAGTGGAATAAAAAAAACACAATTGAAAAAAGCGGAAAATGAATTGCCTTGCTTTACCGTTTGCCCGGAGTGCAATGGAGTTGGCAAAAAAAGACTGAAGTCCGGCAAGAAGGAGAAACACCGCTACAAACTCGCGCGCGAAAAATTTGAAAAAACAAATGCTGAAGGCACAGCTCCAGTGCCGCCAAAGGGTGCTGAATTTTTCTGCCCCGACTGTAACGGATCCGGATTAATTCTGTCAGCAAGCTTTCCCTTACCTGATAAAAAATTCCCGCACCTTGCAATTATCGGGGGCGGTATCGGAGGAGTTGCATTAGCTGTTGCATGTTTGCATCGCGGAATTCCATTTACAATTTATGAACGTGATACCAGTTTCATTGCGCGATCGCAGGGTTATGGACTCACGTTGCAACAGGCAAGCAAGGTTATCAAAGGATTGGGCGTATTCTTTTTAAAGCAAGGCATAAAATCAACAAGACATGTCGTGTTTGACACCGCAGGAAAAATAATTGTTGAATGGGGAATGCGATTGAGGAAAGAATCGGACGCGAAAGCTGCTGCTAAGCGTATGAATGTACATATTCCACGGCAGGCATTACGATCAGAACTGCTGGCGCAACTCGGAGTAAGTGATAAGGTAGCATGGGGACATCGGTTAACAGATGTAAAGAAATGCGATGATGAAAGTATGGAGCTGCACTTCCAGGTGAACGGAGAATTGAAAACGGCAAAGGCTGATCTAGTAATTGGAGCGGATGGTATTCGCAGCTGCGTGCGTAACTTGCTTATTGGTGAAGAGAAAACGCCCTTACGCTATTTAGGGTTTATTGTGATCTTGGGTATTTGTTCATTGGAGAAACTTAAAGAGCTTAATCATCCTTTGTTGGATTCTGCCACTGTGTTTCAAACGGTCAATGGCAATGAGCGGATTTACATGATGCCATATTCTTCAGACACTGTGATGTGGCAGCTAAGTTTTCCAATGCCGGAAAAGGAAGCGAAGGCTTTAAGTGCGCAGGGCGTGCATGCCCTCAAGATAGAATCATGTAACAGAACGCAGTGGCACGATCCGATAACCCAGGTTGTAGAGACTACGATGGAATCGCAAATCACTGGCTATCCTGTTTACGACAGAGATTTACTCGACCTAGAATTACTTGTGAACGCCGGGCCCATTACGCTGATCGGAGATGCAGCTCATCCGATGAGTCCATTCAAAGGTCAGGGTGCAAACCAGGCATTGCTGGATGCGCTTGCACTTGCCCGGAGCATTTTCATGGAATGCGGAACTTCATCTGAATGGAGAAAGTCCGGATTGAGGAAAACTATATTAACCGATTTTGAATCAGAAATGCTGGAACGCAGTGCGATTAAAGTAAAAGATTCTGCTGAGGCCGCAGAACTTCTTCATTCAAATAGTGTGTTTCGTGAGGGAGAAGGAACGAGAGGAAGGAGTTTAAAGAGAAATGATGACTAGCAGAAAGTCGATTCATTACCCTGTCATTAAATTCTTTTCCCTGATCAAACCCATCACAAAATCGAGCTGCTCTTCACGGGTCATATCCGTATTATCCAATATAATTGCGTCAGGTGCTTTTAACAGCGGATTTTCTTTGCGGTGCGTGTCTTCGTAATCACGGGAAATTAAATTTTCACGTACTTCTTCAAATGAAATTTTAATTCCTTTAGCAGCAAGCTCATCATAACGGCGATGTGCACGCACGTCAGGATCTGCAGTCATGAAAATTTTTAATTCGGCATCCGGAAAAACATTTGTGCCGATATCTCTTCCGTCCATCACCACAGCTTTATTCTTTCCCATTTCACGTTGCAATGCGACCAAATGCACGCGCACATCATGAATTTTTGAAACCGGACTTACCACAGAAGAAACACGCATGGAACGGATTTCCTTTTCGATATTTTTACCGTTAAGAAATGTCTCTGAAGATTTTGTATTGGGATTGAACTTAAATGTGAGGTGAATATCCTCCAGCGCAAGCACTACTTCATGTTCATCAAACGCACCGTCTTTGATAAGTCCATGCTCAATACAATAAAGCGTAACCGCCCTGTACATTGCACCGGTATCAACATAGCTATAGCCCAATTGAGCGGCAAGCGCTTTCGCAATCGTGCTTTTCCCGCAGGAAGAATAACCGTCAATGGCGATGGTAATGGGAATCATAAGTGAATTTCTGACCCAAAATTAAGGATTAATCGGCATGGAATATTTGAATATTTGAACATTTGAAGATTTCGATTCAACAATTCCCATCTGTAAGCATTGCTAATGATTTTGTTTTGTTTGTGTATTTTTAGGGAAAATTCAGGAAATGATTCAACCGCCAATTCAGCTTGTCAATTTATCACAGGAAGAAAAAGACCGTATCGCGGTTTTATCACAAAAGAAAATGGTGCGTGGCATTACCATATTCCTCATTCCTTTTATTGTGTTCGGATGTCTTGTGGCATATATAAATCTGAATTATGAAAAGATAGGTTTAGGGGATAAGCCCGAACTCCGAAGCTGGCTGAATGTGATACTCGTTTTTTTAACCATTCTTCCGGCAAGATTATTTGTGAATGTATTACTACGTCACAGAAAAGCCGTTAACGCGTGGCAGAAAAAAGTGATCAAAGGAAAAATCCAGGCGAAAGAAGGAAAAATAATCACACTCGTAAATCAAAAAGTAAAATTAGATGCAATACAATCTGAAAAAGTAAAAGTCGGCGACGATGTTATTGTTTCCGTAATGCCGAATGGTGATTTTGTTTTAGATATAGATGTAATAAAACAAGTTTAAAATTCTAAAATTCCAAATTCCAAAATTCAAGATTTTCCTAATTTTCTAATTTCCCATTTCTAATTTCCTAATTTCCTAATTTTCCGTCTACGAACATTTCTTTAAATCATTGCTCGCTACAATTCGTAGTGTTGTTATTTTGGTTTCATCAAGAAAAACCAGGTAGCCGCAATTACAAATATGATCCTCATGCTCCATCTCACTATTGCTGAGCTGGATCGTTGTACTGCAAGAAGGGCAAGCTATTTCTGTCATCACCATACAAAAATACACCATATAAGTACACAATTACTGAACGATACTTCACTATTCCTTTAATCTGCATGTAATCTGCATGGCAGAGTTTTTAACCCACAAATTCCGTCATCAGTCTATTCTCCGCACTAATCCTTTATCCCGACCGAACACGAAAAGTGCAATCATAAACCCCGAACTAAAAACTATATTTGCAATTCAACCACCTTACCTGCTATGTCATTCAAAAGTTTCTTCGTTGCCCTGTTCCTTTTATCCGGAATCTCCTGCCTCGCACAAAATCCTGACATTCCTTATCGTTCGGCTTCCAATCAATATTATTGGAAAAACCGCATGCCGATTCCCGGGTACTGGCAGCAGGATGTGCAGTATAAAATCAATGCATCTGTTGATGACAAAACAGATATTGTAACAGGCTCCGAAGAATTAGTGTATTGGAATAATTCCCCTGACACACTTTATTTCGTGTATTTCCATTTGTACCAAAATGCTTTTCAGCCGGAATCCTATACCGACGATCTGCATCGCAACAATAATTTTAATGTGAAATATGGAAAATATGAAAATCAAAAATTGGGAACTACTGTTGCTGATCTTACCATCGACGGACAAGCAGCAAAAACAGAATTAGATAATACGATTATGAAAGTGTGGCTTAACAAACCATTGCTTCCGAATTCTTCTGTGAAGTTCAGCATGACATTCAAAACGTATTTCGATGCCGGTGGAACTATTCGCCGTCGTATGAAAATGTATAAAACATTCGGATCAAAACATTACGATGGTGTGCATTGGTATCCGCGTATTTCGGTTTACGATCGCAAATTCGGCTGGGATACAGATCAGCATTTGACGAGAGAATTTTACGGCGATTACGGTGTGTATGATGTTGAATTGACATTGCCGAATAATTACATTCTCGATGCTACAGGTGTAATGACAAATGAAAAAGAAATGTTGCCAACAGATCTTCGCCAGCGACTTGACATTTCCAATTTCAGAAGTAAACCATGGGAATCTGCACCAAGCGTTGTTATTGTTGCTGACGGAACTACGAAAACCTGGAAATTCCACGCCGACAATGTGCATGATTTTGCATGGACTGCTTCTCCGAATTATCGTATCGGCGAATCTGCGTGGAATGGCATTCGTGTTATTTCATTGGTGGAAGAGCAACATTGTGCAGGATGGCAGAATGCTGCTTCCTACACCGCGCGCGTGATCGAAGTATATTCCACTGATGTGGGAATGTACGGCTATCCGAAAATGATTGTTGCCGATGCGCAGGATGGAATGGAATACCCGATGCTTACGCTTGATGGTGGTTACGATCCTGATTATCGTACGCTCCTTGCACACGAAGTAGGACACAATTGGTTTTTCGGAATGGTGGGAAGCAATGAAACCTACCGCGCACTTTTGGATGAAGGATTCACACAATTTATTTCGACCAGAGCATACATTAAAATTGACGGTCCGATAGAAAAACGCGGTGAATATGTTTCTGAATATGTAAATACATTCAAAGAGCCGGTTGACGTCCGCAACCTGGAATGTTATAACAATTACATGTTTGATGCAGGCAAAGGTGACGAAACAGTAATTGATCAGCACTCGGATCATTTTAATGGTGCGCTGCGTCACGGCGGCGGTTATGGAATGGTGTACCGCAAAACATCGGTCATGCTTTATAATCTTGAATATGTTTTGGGCGATTCATTATTTGCCGCAGCACTTTCACATTATTTTAACCAATGGAAATTCGCTCATCCGTATGTAGAAGATTTCCGCAATTCAATTATTCAATTCACACACGTTGATCTGAATTGGTTCTTTGATGAATGGCTGACAACTTCACACACGATTGATTATAATGTCAATTGCGTGAAAAAAGATTCCGGCGATGTATATAACATCACATTCGAACGTAAAGGAAGAATGCAAATGCCGATTGACTTTACCGTGGTTGCGAATGACGGCAAACGTTACAATTATTATATTCCAAATACCTGGGACGAAAAACAAACTACGGCAACTGTTTTACCACGCTGGATTGGCTGGGATAAAATTCAACCGGAATATACTGCGACTGTTGTTATTCCCGGTGGAATTGAAAATGTGATCATTGATACAACGCATCGCCTTGCAGATGTGAACATGATCAACAATTACAAAAAAGCACCGAAGAAAATGGTGTTCGATTCGAAGATCTACAATACACCGTCGTGGGAATATTACACGTATCGCCTGCGACCTGACGTTTGGTATAATGCCTATGACGGATTCAAAGCAGGATTTTTTATCGGCGGCGATTATATGGGCGCGCTGAAAACATTTGATCTCACTGTAAATTTTAATACCGCTTTATTACAAAGTCAGCTTGACACAACTGATTACCTGAACAAGTACGATCATTTCTCTGCCGTTTTAAATTATCGTACACCGACAAATCGTTTTGTGAAAAATTCAGCCGTTTATTTTAACGGTCGTCACCTCGACGGACTTGATGCTGCTACAGCGGGATTTGAAGTTTGGGATAAAGCGCTTAAAAATAAATTTTACGTGCAATACAAAATGATGTACCGTGCCGATTCATCTGACCTGACGTATCTCATACATCCGAATGACTGGGAAGTGAAGAAGTTTAATAACACGGTTACATTCGGTTACGAACATCCTTACGCTTATCATCGCGGTAATGGAAACATACAGCTGAATTTGCGTTCAACAGCAGTCGGCAGCGATTATGATTATCATTATTTATCGCTGAACGTTGTGAACAGGAATGACCTCGGTAAGATCAACATCAACACAAGAACATTTGCACAGATCGGAACAGGTACAAATTGGGCAAGCGAATCGATGTTGTATGCAGCAGGTGCAAATCCTGAACAGCTGATGGATAATAAATACACACGTTCGGTTGCATTTTTCCCTGACGATTGGGGCGGATTTGATGCAAGCGCTACGGAACTCAACCATTTTCATGCAGGCGGCGGATTAAATCTTCGCGGTTACTCCGGATACCTGATGCCACAATTTGACTGGTACGGTGGCGTAAGGAATACTTACAAAGGAACAACAGGCTACGCGCAAAATGTGGAGATCGAATACCAGGAGCTTTTCAAATTCCTTGCGAGAAGAATGCCGAGAGTAAGCTCTGTCATCGGAATCACGTCTTACGTCTTCGGAGATATCGGTGGTATCAATTTCAACTACACCACCGAAGGATTAGCGATGAGCGACATGCGCGCGGATGCCGGTTTAGGATTCGCACTTACAATAAAGCGCTTCCCTCCTCTTCAAACAGTAAAACCTTTGGTAATTCGATTTGATATGCCGTTGTTCCTGAACAGCACACCGTATAACTCACCTGAATATGTGCAGATGAGATGGGTGATTGGAATTAACAGGGCGTTTTAAAGAGAGAAATTGGAAATAAAAAAAACAGGCTGCCTTTTCAGACAGCCTGTTTTTTTTGTGCTTAATAAATTAATGTACGACTGTGAATTTTTGTTTTGCAACAGTTGTACCGGAAGTAATACAAACAAAATAAGTTCCGTTTGCAAGTGAGGATGTATTGTAGGAATACTTTATGCTATTGCTATTTCCTAAATCAATCGCATCGATCTTTTCACCAAGCACATTATAGATCTCAAGAATCATATCTTGTTTCTGTGTTGATTCAATAGAAACAACAATATAATCCTGTGCAGGATTAGGGAAAAGAGTTACGCTGAAATCCAAATTCGCATTGGTTTGAATTCCGACATCCTCCATTGTATTCACTGTTACTGTAACGGTTATTGTACAATTATTTGCATCTGTAATCGTACATGTATATGTTCCGGCATCAAGACCTGTTGCAGTAGCTGTAGTTTGATTTCCCGGCATCCATAAATAAGTATAACCAGGATTTCCGCCGCTTGGACTTGCCGTCGCTGTTCCATCATTACCAACCTGCAACGTTTCATTTGTATGTGATACAGATGAGATCAGCTGGCTCGGTTGTGTAATAACAAACGTTGCTGTACCGTTGCAACCTAATGAATCAGTTACGATAACAGAATAAGATCCCGCACACAAATTTGCACAGGAAGAAGTTGTACATCCGCTTGGTGACCAGTTATACGAATAGCTTCCTGTTCCGCCTGTAGTATTTGTTGCAGCGACTGCATCACAATCACCAAAACAAGACAGTGCAGTTTGTGTAACGTCTGACGTAACTTGTAAAGGCGAAGTAATAACTACTGAAGAAGTAGAAATGCAGGAATTAGCATCTGTAACAGTTACAGTATATGTTCCCGCAGCCAAGCCGTTTTCTACTGAAGTTGTACCACCCGAAGACCAGCTAAACGAATATGCAGGCGTTCCCCCGGTAGTGGCAACAAAAGCAGATCCGTTCTGATCACCATAACAAGACAGGTTATTCGCAACCGCTGATGATGCAAGCTGCTGAGGTTGTGTAATAACAACTGATTGCTGATTCACACAACCGGAATTATCTGTAATTGTACAAGTGTAATTGCCTGCAGGAAGTCCGGTTGCAGTTTGCCCCGTGCCACCTGATGGGCTCCAGTTAAACGTATAACCCGGATCTCCGCCGGATACTGCGACAGTTGCCGAAGCAGTATTACCATAACAGAAAATTCCTGTAGAAACGATAGAAGCAGTAAGCGGTGCTAATTGAGTAATGGATACCGTTTGTACAATGTTACATCCATTAGCATCAGTGATGGTACACGTATAATTTCCCACAGCAAGATTATTTTCCGTCGCAGAAGTTCCACCACTCGACCAGCTATAAGTAAACGGACTTGTTCCACCGGATGGAATTGCAGTTGCAGAACCTTGATTATTGCAAGCAACAGGAGTTGTATTAAAAACAACACTCACTTGTGCAGGCGCTGTGATTGTAACAGTTTGCTGATAGTTTGCACCAACAGCATCAGTAACCACGCAACTATAAGTCCCTGCGGAAAGATTGGTTGCTGTGGCATTGGTACCACCAGCCGGCGACCATAAATAGGTATAAGGTGAAGTGCCTCCGGAAGCGGTGATTGTTGCAGTTCCGTCGTTTCCGCCGTTGCAGGTGATGCTTGTTGAGGTGGTGGAGGCGTTGAGGGAATTTACATTGGTAAGCACCCTGATTACATTATTGGTTCGATCACCGATATAAAGATTTCCTGCAGGATCAAGGCAGATATCCTGGGGAACAGTCCCGAATCTTGCAGATGCAACAGGTCCGTTTATAAACCCTGTATTTCCGGAGCCTGCTACAGTAGTTACAACACCGGCTGTAGTTAAGCGTCTCACTTTCCCGGTTCCTGCATCAAGCACAAAAAGATCGCCTGATGTTCCCCAATCAATACCAACCGGAAGATTAAAGCTTGCACCTGCACCTGTACCATCAATACTTGAAGATGCACCTGAACCGGCAACTAATGAAACTGTACCACCGGTTGAAATAACCTTTACTTTATGATTTGTCAGATCAGCGACGTACAAATTACCTGCAACATCTATACATAAATCTCTTGGTCTGTTGAATCTTGCACTTGCGGATGCGCCCAATACATCACCCGGACTCGTTCCTATCCCGGCGTACGTGCTTACTGTGCCATTAGCAATTTTCCTGATACAATGATTTTCATAATCGGCAACATATACATTGTTTGCATTATCAACTACAAGACTCTTCGGCTCATAAAATCTCGCACTTAATGCCGCACCGTCTACATATCCCGCAGATCCTGATCCTGCAATTGTCACAACATTTAATGACATATCCATCCTCTTTATCTTGTGATTAGAATTATCACATATATAGAGATATCCATTTTTAAAATAGACTCCGATAGGTGTATTGAATCTTGCGCTTGATCCCACGCCATCAACATCACCGGCAAATCCATTTCCGGCAACTGTCGATACCACGCCATTACTTATTTTCCGAATGCAATGATTAAATGCATCAGCCACGTAAATATTTCCGGCTGAATCGGAACAAATGCCATAATTAAAATTGAATCGGGCTGTTGCTACAGGTCCGTTAACTAATCCGCTTGTTCCGGTTCCGGCAAATGTTGATACAGTCGTATAGGTCTGTCCTGAAGCTGCGATAATGCTTCCCATTAATAAAATGGAAAGTGCGAGTATTTTTTTCATTTGGGGGTTATATAAAATTTTTATTGTTTAATTACTTTTCCTGTAGCTCGTATATTCCTTCCTTCAGCTACAATCATATATTCTCCGGCAGGTAAATCAGCGATTGAAATAATAATTTGATTTTCGTCTTTTTCTCCTGCGGCAGTTTTACAAAGTTTCCCTTGCAGATCAAAAACAGAAATAGTCTCAAAAAGATTTTCATTTCCTTCAGGTTGCGAAATAGTTATTTGATCAGTTGCAGGATTAGGATAAACCTGGAGACTCATTGACGTTTCAATTTCTTCGATGCCTTTCGGATTCAGATTAACAAGCTTGCGGATAACATTATTCAAATCGTCGCTTACATATAGATTCCCCTGCATATCATAACAAATATCCTGTGGAAGATTAAAAGCTGCTGTCATAACAGGGCCGTCCAAATATCCCGGGGAGCCTGTTCCGGCGAGTGTTGTTACAACACCTGCAGCAGTTACAATACGCACTTTCGGTCCAACTGCATCCATTACAATCAAATCACCATTCTGCCTGATATCGATTCCACATGGACGATTGAATGAAGCGCCGATTCCGATTCCATCTGTACTTCCCTGCGCTCCTGAACCTGCAACCAGATTAACAATCCCACCCGTTGTAATTACCTTGATTTTATTATTCATTAAGTCTGTAACATATAAGTTTCCGGCAGCATCCAAAACGAGATCACGCGGACGATAAAATCGTGCGCTGGTTGAAGCGCCCAATACATCGCCGCTCACATTACCAGCACCAGCATAAGTTGTAACCTGCCCGTTTGCAATTTTGCGAACACAATGGTTTTCGTAATCTGCAACATAAACAACACCTGCATTATCTACAGTAATACTTTTAGGTTCTTTGAAAGAGGCTTGCGCAGCAGGACCATCCTGGTACGACCATGCACCTGAACCTGCAATTGTGGTAACATTACCAGCTGCGTCCATTTTTTTAATCTTGTTATTAAGATTATCGCAGATATAAAGAATTCCATTTTTAAAAAATACACCTGTCGGATAATTGAAGCGCGCATTTGTTCCGTTTGCTTCTACATCACCGGCAGTTCCATTACCAACGATTGTCGTTACCATGCCACCTGAAATTTTCCTTATGCAATGATTGTAAGTATCGGCAACATAAATATTTCCTGCTGAATCGCTGCACAATCCGTACGGCTGGCGGAATTGCGAATTGCTCAGGGAGGCATCAAAATGCCCGGCTACACCTGTGCCTGCATAAGTTATTACATTAGTAATTTGTGAAGAAACGGACAGATAAAAACCGCTTAATAAAATCAGGGAAAGAGTAAATGTTTTTTTCATTGTATGGGGGTTTAATATGATCCAAATATAAGAAAACCCAAGCCATAAGGTAACAACAAAGAAAGCTACGCTTCGAAGATTCTTTTTACAGACAAACTTTGTAGCTGAATTACACTAAGTAATTTGAGGGTAATGAAATGTTGTAATGAATAAATAACAGCTCACTTCTAAACAAATACAAGGAATCCAGAGAGGGATTTTTTCCATTTTTTTAGGAGTTTAATGCCTGGTTAATGTATCAAACCACAGCAATAAGGTTAATTTTGCCCAAAGCATAGATTATGACTCCCGATTTTGAAAGCACCAACTGCCTTGTTTGTGCTGCAAATGATTTTGAAACAATTTCAAAAAAAGGCCAGTTTGGTCTTCCCTCGCATGTAGTAATTTGTAAAAAATGCGGATTTTCTTATTTAAATCCACGGTGGACAAAAAAGCGATACGACCATTTTTATACTGTTGAGTATGATCGTTATTACCGTCCGGAAGTTCTGACACAAAATGACGAAAACTACAGGTATAAGCCTGTTCAATCTATCCTGCGCAGATTTGAGGACAGGGCTATTAAATTAAAATTCGACCATACGCTTGATATCGGCTCCGGCATGGGCCATGCATTGATTTATCTCAGGAAAAATCATTTACCTGGCGGGCTTTATGATGCAATTGAACCTTCAGAAAGCTGTAAAGGATATCTCATCGAAAATGGAATAAGCTATCTGAGCAATGATGTTTATTCTGAATGGGAAAAAGGCGTTTCGGGTAAATATGATTTTATTATCATGCGTCATGTGCTTGAACATTTTCATGATCCGCTTGAAGTTTTAAAGAAAGCCCGGGAAGCATTAGCAGAGACCGGAATTCTATATGTTGCTGTGCCGGATGCTTTTCATCCTACAAAACCTCTTCGAAGCCATTTCTTCCGCGTTGTGCACATTAGCTATTTTACAAAAGTATCACTTACTAACCTGCTGAGGAAAGCAGGACTGGATATCCAGGAAATTGTATCAGGTGATAAATACGATAGCTGCGAAGTATATGCAATTTGCAAAAAAGGAATTGCGAAAGATTTCACACCAGAGGCTTCGCAGTTTGATGTGCAGAAAAAAATCTATGCGGAAGCGGGCAGTAAAGATTTTTATTATGAATCAAAACGCAAATTAATTTCTGTATTGCGAAAGCTTCACGTTATTAAATAATAAAGTGGGAGTAATAAAAAAACAGGGTATCAATAATACGCTTCTTGTTTACGCAGGAACCCTGATTGGTTTTGTCAGCTTATTATTCATACAAACCAACTTTCTTTCCGAAGAAGAGCTTGGACTTACAAGAATGATCCTTGGGTTTTCAGCTGTAATGTCCATCTTATTTTCATTTGGCATTAGCGCAGTTACAGTTAAATATTTGCCAAAAGCATTCGATAAAGACAATAAGCACAGAGGATTTTTTGGCTTTATAATTATTTACACAACGATATCTGTCATCATCGGGTTAATTATTTTATACTCGACGAAAAGCCTCATTTTCAGTTTTTATAAAGATGGGTCGCAGGAATTTACAAATCATTTTCATTTTGTTATTCTGTTAACCATAATCAACGCCTACATTCTTGGATTAAATTCCTATTGTATCGCCTTGCTTAAAACAACTTTTACAACCTTTCTGAATGATGTATTATCTAAAATATTATTCATCGTCATTATCTTTCTCCATTTTTTCGGATATCTCAATCTTGAAGAATTCCTTTTTGCATTTTGCATGACCTATGGATTGATAGGTCTCTTATTAATTGTAAATATCTTTTTCATTGATCGTCCCGGTTTCTTCCCCGACAATAAATATATCCGCGAAAACATTGGTTACCGGCCCATTATCAGGTACGGTGTAATTATTACAGTGACGGCAATGAATTCCGTGGGACTAAAATATCTTGACACACTTTTTGTCGGCTCTATATCCCTTGGCCATGCGGGAGTTTATACCGTTGCTGCATTTATCGGGTTAATGATTGAAATCCCACTCAACGCATTAGAGCGAATCGCAAATCCATCTATTGCTCATGCTATGGCCTCAAAAAACATAACGGAAATTAAAAACATCTATTATCTCTCCTCTCGTTTCCTGTTATTTTTAGGAGGCTGGCTTTTTATTATGGTTATTTCAAATATAACAGACCTGCTCACTTTTCTTCCTCCAGCACATCGCGAAGGAACATTTGTTACCATATTTATTGCATGCGGTGCTTTGATAAATATGGCAACCGGAATTAATTACCCGATTTTAATTAATTCAGATAAATACATTTGGGCAACCGTTTTTAATATTTCGCTTATTGTAATGACTGTCACAGGAAACATTCTGCTCATTCCCCATATAGGAATGTTAGGAGCCGCAATTACTGCTTTTGTCTCGAGCGCTATTTACAATTTTCTAAAATTTCTTTTCATCAAAAAACATTTTAATCTTCAACCATTTGATTTAAAATCGCTCTATGTTTTTCTTCTTGTGGGCATTTTATCCGTGGCTGGATATTTTATCCATACCGTGAATCTTCCCCTGGTTTCAATCATGATAAAAACAATTTTATTATCTGTGATTTATTTGAGCATACTTATTTCAGCTAAATGGCTTACTGACTTGTATAAATACATACCCGCTCCAATCAGAAAAAGGTTTAAGATTTTAGAGTATCCGGATAATGGAAGACAATAAAAACGTACGAATTTTCCTTGCCACTTCACAGATCAGCACAATATATGCGATGATGATCTCTGAAGCAACCCGTACCCCCGGTACAGTGGATGTATTATTCCTGGATGGTTCCAAACGAAGGAAAAGTCTTAGTGCAGTAATCCTGAAGACAGCAGGCATTTATAATTGGGATCTGATTCATGACTTTTCTATCCTGATGGATGAAGATTATGATTTTAATCCAACAAAAACCAAATCATTAACACGAAAAATAAAAGCCTGGCCATTAATAAAATTAGTTTACAATCACTTGCTTGAAAAACATCTTGCCGGCATTGATAGAAATTACCGTGAGCAGCTGGAAAAAGTCCTTCATCCATATTTAAAAGAAAAGGTAGAGATCAGCTTATTCCTGCAGTCAAGAACTTACCTGAACAGACCTCTGTTGCAATTATTTCCGAATGCTGAAGTGAATTACCTTGAGCATGGCATGGGAGATTATTATTATATGGCCGATCCGACAACAGTGAAAGGAAATTTTTACTGCTTGTTTGCGGCAAACTATAAACGTCTTTTAGCAAAAAAAGGAATTGACCAGTGTTGGGTCAAACAACTGCCGAATGTTTCTTCATTTACTGAAATTTCACAGGAGCTTATAGTACAACTTGGAAATACACTTTCTGATTATACGCTTCCAACCGAAAAACCTTGTGTGCTCTTGCTGTTAGAAGCACTGGATATGTACGAAGTAAAACATTCCTTCTGGAGTGAATATCCCGACCATGTTTTTGCACAATTGAAAAACCCGGAATCATATCATTACCTGTTGAAACCTCATCCGATGCAATCAGAGATTTCAATAACTGCTACGAAAAATCATTTTGATGCGCTTGGCTATTCCTATACACTCGTTGACCATCCGGGACTTATTACTGCAAGCGTTGAAGTGATTTACCAATTGTGGGCAGACAAAACGGAGCACGTATTTTGTCTGATCTCATCAAGCGCTTATTATTTATCAAAATTGTACGAGGGAAAAAATACCAGGTTTTGGTATTCTACAGAATTTATGAGCATGCATATTGGAAATGCTCCACCAGAATATGCAAAAATGTTTAGTGAGCTACGTGTGCTGATTGAAGAAGTTATGGGAGAAAAATGCACTCCTTATTGAGTTTTTAGTTCGGAGTTTTTAGTTCGGAGAATAGGCAAAATCCATCTTTCTCCGAACTAAAAACTCCAAACTAAAAACTTTCTTTACAACGACCACCCATCATCCACCACAATATTCTGACCATTCACATACATCGAAGAATCAGAAAGCAAAAACACCAGCGTGCCACACAGATCTTTTGCGTCGAGCATGCCTTTGGTGTTGCCGTGGGCGTTGTAGCGCTCTACAAATGATTCGGGTTGATTGTTGAAAATACCACCCGGACTCATCGCGTTGCAGCGGATGTTTTGTCCTTTGTAATAACGCGACAAATATTTTGTGAGGTGAATAATGCCTGATTTTAAAACTGCGTATTCAACCGGCATTGTCATCTGCGTGCCTTCGTAAATTTCAAATCGCGGGGCCATCACTCCGTAAATGGAAGCCATGCTTAAGATATTTCCCTGCTTACGTTGCGCAAAATAATTAGCGAAATGTTTCGAGGTTAAAAAATAACCTCCAACATGCATTCCTACATTCTCAACAAAATCCTGGTACGTAACTTCTTCTACGACCTTACCATAATTTTTATTTCGCGGGTAGGCATTATTTACCAATGCATCGATATAACCGAATTCATTGTGTACACTTTCAATCAATACACGAATGGAAGAATCGGACGTAACATCAACAGGTAAAAAAATCGCGCGCTTATCATAGCGATTGTAAAGATCTTCCGCGACGGGCCTACCTTCTTTTTCATTTTTTTCAGCCACGATCACGGTGCCGCCGGCTTTACAAATCGCTTCGCAAAAAGTGCGGCCAAGAAGTCCTGCACCGCCGGTGACAACAATCACTTTACCGTTTAGTTCCATTTTTTATTTTTCAATTTCTAAAACTGACCAGTTCATCAGGTACCCGGCTGAAATTTGCAGTCGGCCCTTATCTGAATTTATTGTGAATGTGCCAATGCCACGACCTTCGTAGGAGAAATCAATGGAAGGCACAAATTCATGCAGCTTAAATGTTTTCGTTCTTCCATCAAGCCATTTCCCAACGGTTTTTGCAGAATAGGTGTTGTATGGAAATGCAAGACCGAGCTCACCATTCGGGCGTGTATGATCAAGCACCTTTGCATAAATATCTACATCGTGATTCAAATTAAAAAGCGAGCTGGCGAAAATTTTTCCACCGGGCTTTGTAATTCGTATCAACTCATGCACTGCTTTTTCGGCATCATCCAGCCACGATAAAGTTTGCCAGCAACAAACAAGATCGAATTTATTATCAGGCAATGCGCTCAAATTATAAATATCTCCCTGGACATAAGAACATGAATCTCCATTTAATTCCCTGGAAAGTTTCATGCCTTCCTCGTTATAATCAGACAATGTAAAACGTGCATCCGGAAAAATTGCACGTAAATGATACGAAAGCGTTCCGCCACCACAGGCAACGTCAGCAACTTCAGAAAAATTTTGCCCTGAATCCGCGAGCAGCTTCTCAAGAAACTTTTGCTGCTCGGTTTTTACAATTGACTTGGTATAATATTTCGTCGTCTCTTCTCCACTCGCCTTAAGCGCTTCTACGTATTCATTTTTTTTCTCGTCCTTCATTTAATTATATTTTCTGAAAACAGGTTTGATTGCGCGACCCACGAGATATTTATTCACACCTTCTGCTAAAGCTGATTTATAAACTTTCAACGATTTCTCTACAGCGGAAAGAGTAAATTCCAGCTCGGACTGTTTATGCGAATAAGAAAGCGCAACCCATGGAATAAGCACGCCATGTTTGATCATCTCCTGCGAAAAAAGTGTTCTGAATTCCAGTGAAGTATTTCCTTCTGCGTCTTTAGTGAAATAATACGGCGAGCAGGAAAATCCTTCCACGCTGAAATGATCTTGCAATCCGAGGCTTTGCGAAATCGCATTGATGCCGGTGATGAATTTTTTGCCGTAATCCCAAAGATGTGCGGTCACATCTTCTCGTTTATAAACTTCAATCGTTTTGATAAACGCACCGAATGCCGACATCTCTGAACCGTGCGTGGTGGAAATAAGAAAAACACGTTCAGCGCCATCATTCCTGATGCCACCGAGATCCATAATTTCTTTTTTCCCGATCAACGCAGCAAGCGCAAAACCGTTCGCCATTCCTTTTCCGAACGTGGCGAGATCCGGCTCAATATCATAAACCGTCATTGCGCCGGCAAGATCCCAGCGGAAACCGGTGATCATTTCATCGAGAATAAAAACAGCGCCGTTCTTTTTACAGAGCGCTTTTACCTGGTGAAGAAAGCTGAGCGCTTTATCGTCGCAACCTTTTTTATCAAGGATAATTTTTCCGTCGCCTGCACAGGGAGAAACAAAAGTTGCCGGCTCCAGCATGACGCAGGAAATTTCATTCGGATGTTCATCAAATAATTTTTCAAGCGATGCAATATCGTTGTAATGAAATTTTAAGCTGAGACTTACATTTTCTGCAGGCACACCCTTATTCATTGGTGTAGTGCCGATCGACCAATCATCATAAGTAAAGAAAGGATGTTCGGCACACGTTGCAACATATTTTTTTCCATTGTACGCACGCGACATTTTCACAGCAGCAGTTGTAACAACAGAACCATTCTTTGCGAACTTGACTTGTTCCGCCCATGGAAAAAGGCTGACCATTAACTCAGCAGCTTGCAATTCTGTAAGAGAAGCGCGTGTTAAATTATTTCCTTTTCTTATTTCTGCAATTCCTGCTTCGGAAATTTCATCATAATCATATCCGACAGTAACAGAACGAAGTCCCATTCCATAATCGAGAAATTTATTTCCATCCGCATCCCAGATATAAGCGCCTTTTCCGTGTGAAAGAATTTGCGGTGCGTTGAGTGGATATTGATCATCACCGCGGCTGTACGTGTGAGCGCCACCGGGAATTACATTATTTAAACGATCTGAATAATTCATCTGGTAATAGAATTTTTATTGGTCTCTTTTTCTGCGCCCTATGTAAATACCGATTATAATTCCTGCGCTGATAAGAAGAACAGGAATGATCATCATCCATATAATTAGTCCTGTGTCGGGTAATACAAGCGACATGCTATTCGGATTTTAATTCGTTTGCTTTTTCTGAATTGTAATTCGCCCAGTATTCTTCTTTCAAATGTGCATTGATCTTCTCAAAACCGTTTTCTTTCACATGAGCAATTAATGATTCATCAGAAATTGAAAGCGTTTCATTTTCTAACGAATTGATCACAGCTTCAAAAAAACGTGCATCGTCTTCGTAATCCAATGTAAAACGAAGATCATCCATAATATCATAATCTGCTAAGCGGATTTTATGAATAACGGGCTCATGAAAAATTCGTCCCCAACCTGTTTCATATTTTTGATCAGCTGCTTTTTCGAGACTCTTTCCAAGGTATTCATTTGAATAACCTGACAAGTTCATTCCGAGCGGTAAGCCTTCCACCTGGAAAATATCTGCTTGGATTCCGGAAGTCATTGCGGTATAAATTTCACGCGCTGCTTTTGCCGAACATAAAATATCATCTCCATCGACACTGATAATATGTGAACAGCCAAACTGATTTGCAGCCTGGTGATGACGCAATGGAATATTATTATCTGCTCCGAAAAAAACTTCAACAGGTTTACCATTTACAATTTCAAGAAAACGTTCATTGCCCGTTTTTTCGGAAGTGGTAATGACAATAATTGCTTTTTTATTTTCTACCTCAATTTGAAATTCATGAATTAAACGTCCGAACAGCCATTCCATAAACGTACGTCCTGCTGCCTGGTGAAGATGTTTGGCAGGAAGCCGGCTCGAACCAAGACGCGCGGTGATGAAAATTCCTATCATACGTTCATGAACTTTTTTTGCTTCCACGATTCTTCAATGGTATACAACAGCTTCAGCACACGATGATCTTCCTCCAATGAATTTACATATTGCGTTGGATCGCTGATACCATTAAAGAACGACTGCATTTCATCAATGTACATTTGTTCTGTAATGTTTTTATTGTAGCCATCCTGCGCAGATAATGTTTCATACGTACGCGTTTCCCATTCTTGTTTGTCATGATGAAAAATGCGAACGAAATTATCATCCCAATTCCAGATCAATTCTTTTTCTGAACCGTTGATCAGCATGCGACGGATGGAGCTTCGTGTTACCACATCAACTGTAAGCACCATCGAGAAACCTTTATAATCCATCAAAACATTATACGTATCGTCGATATCCGGTGCGCCTTCAATATCAATTGTCTTTTTATAAACTGCGCTTACCAATTGCGGATAGCCGAGCATTTTCACCAGCCACGTTAATTCGAACGGAACAATTTCGCGAGCGCCGCCGGTTTCTTTTTTCGAAACATAAAAATCACTTACGCTTTCATACGAGTGCCAGTCAGGAAGATAATTTCCCATATGGTAAATCACATTGCTGAGCTTTCCGAGGTAATTTGTTTTCACCAGATCCATGATCATCTTGATCGCCGGATGAAAATACATGGTGGAGGAAGGTCCGGCAAAAATATTTTTCTCTTTAGCCTTGCGGATAATTTCTTCCATTCCATCATCGGTAACACTTGCTTCCACGAAAAAAGGAATGCCAAGGTCAATCGATTTATTCATGTAAACATGATGCAGATCGGGCGGAACAGAAATGATCAGCGCAGCAGGCTTGTAAGCTGTAATTGCTTCTTCAAAGCTGCCATAAACCGGGATGGAATATTTACCTGCAGCTTCTTGCTGACGATCAGCACGCAGATCAAAACCGGCGATTGAAGTAAATCCAAGGGCCTGCATATTCCTGACACGGCGTTTGCCCATTGAACCAAGTCCTACAACCAATACTGGCTTATTTTTCATTTATCAGGGAGTGGAAAATAATTAGTTAATGAAACAAATTACCGCAAACACGTTATGATTTTACATTGAGCTTACGTGTGCTGTAAATGGCATTCACCGCATTCAGAATACTGTTCTGCTCTTCAGCAGTAATGGTAACGGAAGAAGGCAGACTGATTCCATTGCGTGAAATATGATCTGTTACTTCAAACGTTTGTCCTTCGCGAACATATTGAATGTAAGGCGGCATTTCGTGCAGCGGATAAAAAACAGGACGTGTTTCAACGCCATTCTTCATCAGCTTTTCGATCAGCTCATCACGCGTTACACCACCATCCGGATCAACGATGCACGTGTAAAGCCAGTAACCATTAAACGCCCAATCCATTTCAGGCGGAACAGTAATTGATTTATGTTTAGAAAGTCCGGCATTAAAAGCAGCGGCCATTTTTCTTTTCGATTCAACAAATTCATCCAAACGTTCCAGTTGTGCCACACCGATAGCGGCCTGGATATTTGTCATGCGATAATTAAAACCAACGAAATCGTGCCAGTATCTTTTCTGCTTCGACATGCCATGATCGCGCAACACCATTGCTTTATTACAAACAGCTTCATCTTTAAATAAAACCATTCCACCTTCGCCGGTTGTAATTGTTTTGTTGCCGAAGAAGCTGAATGTTGCAGCATCGCCGAATGAACCAACGTGTTGTCCTTTGTACAATGCACCGAGCGCCTCAGCACAATCTTCGACAACCAATAAATTATGTTTTTTCGCAATCGCCATTAGCTCATCCATGTGACAAGGATGTCCGTAAATATGTACGGGCATGATGGCTTTTGTTTTTGGCGTAATCAATTTTTCAACTGCCGAAGGAGAAAGTGTCCAGGTTTCCGGATCAATATCTGCGATGACAGGAGTTGCGCCTGTATAAATAACGCCATTGATCGAAGCAGCGAAAGTTAAATCAGGAACAATAACTTCATCACCTTCGCCAATTCCCAATGCAGCAAGCGCAAGATGTATCGCAACAGTTCCATTGCTGACAGCAACGCCGAATTTCATTTTAGAATATTCAGCGAATTGCTGCTCAAACTTTTTCACGTAAGCTCCTTGAGAGGAAATCCATCCTGTAGTGATACATTCCGTTACGTATTTCAATTCATTTCCTGAAAGTAATGGTGTCATAACAGGAATGCGATGCGCGCGTGTAAAGCTGGCGTAGTCTACCGGAATATTATTTTCATCTACCAATGGAATATGGCGAATGGTTTGAGAAATTTTTGCCTGGATCTGGTGGATGGGCGTGTTGACAGGAAGTGAAGTAAATTTTGTCTGCATCACTTCACTGACTTTGCTGCTAAGATCTTTTCCTTCGATCAAAGAGCGGCGGATGTCGCCATCGGTGATCACACCAATTAATTTGCCGTTTGAGTCGACAACAAAACAAGTGCCTTGCGCGTTAGCGTCAATAATTTTCAAAGCATCTTTAACTGCTTTATCGGCTGTGATCAGGAGTTCCTGTATTTCGGGACTATGGCTCATTGAACGGGTATTTTTCAGAAGAGCCAAAGTTACTAAAAATGGGAGGGAAAAAAGGCCTATTTACAGGCGTTTTCTTTTACCCGGATGCTGCTTTGCATGAATAAAATTGTAGATATACAAAGAGTCATCCTTTTCCTCATATAAAACAATATAAGGGAAACGCTTAAGGGAAGCTTGCCTGAAATTCTTAAAGCAAATCGAAAAACTATTAGGATAAATCAAGATATGACTTAATAGAACGTCAAATTCAGAAATTAAATCATGTCCAAGTCCAGGAACCTGCTCTTCATACCAGGCAACTGCCGATTCTAACTGAATGGGTACTAAAGGATGATAAGTAAGCCGTTTCTTCACTTTTTGAGAACTGCTTTCGCTCTTTTTATTACCTCATCATGAGACAATCCTTTTACTTTTCCTGATTTAAGTTCTTTACTTCTGCGATATGTTTCCTTAATTTCTTCAGCGGAAAATTCATAAACTGAAGACTCATATTCAGTCATAAGCGCATAAACCATTTTCAAAAGCCGGTCATCCGCATTCTCAACAAGGTCGTGAACCTTTTTTTTAATCTGTAGGGTAGTCATTACGTCAGAATTTATATTTAAAACTTATTAATTGTAGCCTTTGCATACTTAACAGTTTCAGCAAGAGACATACCTTTGTCCTTTCCGCTTTTTAACTCTTTTGTTCTTTTATGAATTATTCGCTTCTCTTCTGCAGAAAATTCAAGGTCGTGAACCTTCTTTTTAATTTGCAAAGTTGTCATATGAAAAAATTTATACCTAAAAATAATAAATATCAGCGCTGCAACCTTATAAATTTTTGAACAACAATCCTTCCATCACCTTCAATTCCTCCGCACTTTGCTTGCGCACTTCCAATACATGAAAAGCAGCTTCAGCTTGTTTCATCAATGGCAAAAACCAATACTTCTCATCGAAAGGCTGATTATTATCCAGCAAACCGTCATTATCACTGTGATGAACGCAACGTGTAAATGGAAGTATTGCCTCAGCTGCAGCAAGAAGATCAAAATTCAATGTAGTTGCAGAAACTTTTAAATGCGCTGTATCCAATAAAATTCCAACGCGCGGATCAGCAATTTCTTCCAGCATTTTTTGCATCTCCCCTGCCTCCACATTCAAAAGCGGATTTGAACCGTCGTCATAAACGTTCATTTTCGCCAGCACATTATTCTCAATCAAAAATCCGGTTGGAAGATCAGCTGTCAATTCTAAAACTTCACGAACCGCTTCAATAAAAAGCTGCCAGTGTTTTTCGCGGTCAAATGATTTTACTTTTGCTAATTGCTGACCAAGCTCTGCAGGTTTCGGGTCAATGCAAAATCCGGCATGAGCGGAAAAAAATGGTGCCCCGACTGCATAGCTCAGGCGAATTCCATTAACACAAAACAAAATTGAATTTCTCCGGATTTCTTCATTGCCGCTTCCGAGATTTAATACAAACGGAATTTCAGGTGCAGGAAAATAATTATGCGCAAAACGTTTTACAGGCGCATCAAGAAATAATTGTTCCATATCAGCACGATACGGCATGCCGGAAGAAAATTCTAAAATGAAATCGTTCTCCTGCGCGATCGTGATGACTTCTTCTGCAGGCTTTCCCATGAATGCGAGTGAGCTCATGAGTGCTTGTGACTGAACAGGTGCATTCCATTCGTAGAAGCCGAATGTTTCGCGTTTTTCAACCAGCTTAAATCCGGCTTGCAGATACAAACGGATCGCAGCTTCATTCACATGATCAACAGATAATTTTACTTTTCGAAGTCCTAATGCATGCGCGGATTCCATTAAACGCAGCATCATTTTTTTGCCGAATCCTTTTCCTTTCGCATGTTCAGCAACAGCGATGCCGAGCCAAACCGTTTCACCTTCCTTATCAAGATGTCCGTACGCTTCCACCTGACCGCTCTCTTCGATCACCCAGGTACAAACGTGATTTTTCACAATAGAAAAAGGTCGTGAAGAAAAATAGCGGAAGGTCTCCAGCGATTTTCCCGCATGAGCAACAAACCTCTCAAGCAAATGTGTATTCGAAACAGAGACGCGTGTAAATTTCATTTTTATCTTTTAAAATTATAATTGTCATCCTGAGCGATAGCCGAAGGATGACAATTATAATTTCACAACAGCATTTGTAAACGGCTCATCTTTTTTCAGATCAGCCAATAATTCTGTACCAATGATCTTTTCCATCATTCCGGGTGACAATCCATTTGCTGGTCGTTTGAAACCGAAATGATCAGCAGAAAGAATTGTTCCTTTTTTCAAATCGGTTTTCGCGACAAGACTTCTTCGCATTCCGAATGTATTTTTTATCTCGGCAGCAGAAGGAGTTTTGGTTCCGTCGCCCAAACATTTTTCGATGTTGCGGACACCTTCTATTAATTCAGCAAATGCTTTCGGCTCGAGTGAAGAAGAATGATCCGGGCCGGGCAAGGTGGTATCCAATGTAAAATGTTTTTCAATCACTTCGGCGCCCAATGCGACTGCTGCAAAACACGCGTAATTATTCGGCACATGATCTGAATATCCAACGCGGATCTTCATTTCATCACGAATCGTTTGCATCGCGCGAATGTTTGTGTCTTCAATGCGTGAAGGGTAATCGGTATTGCATTGCAGCACGACAAGGTCTTTATTGCCTGTCGAATGAATTGCTTCAACCGCAGTGCGTACTTCATCCATCGTCGCCATGCCGGTTGAAATGATCATTTGTTTACCGAATTTTGCAACGTATTTCAGGAATGGCGTTTCAACTAATTGCCCGGAAGCGATTTTGAAACCATCGACGCCAATGCTATTGAGCAGATCAGCATCTTCGGGATTGTATGGCGTTGACAAAAAACGAATTCCTTTTTTATCACAATATTCTTTGATCGTTTTGAATGCATCGCGGTCGAGCTCGAGTTTCTTGAGCATTTCAAACTGCGTTTCATTACGATCTGTTACTTCAAGCTGGTAATTTGCTTTCGGTGATGAAGCAGTAACGATTTGTTCCGCTTTAAACGTTTGAAATTTCACGCAGTCGACACCGATCTCAACGGCTTTATCGACCAGCTGCAAGGCCATTTCAAGACTTCCGTTATGATTTACGCCGGCCTCAGCGATTATGAAAACTTTTGACATAGCAGCAAAGGTAGGAAGTGTTGGGTAATAAAAAATCACTTGTCAAGCCATGGTAGCGGCTCAGTTTGGCTTATTTTGGATTTCAACCCTCAATGGGTTTGCGGGCGCGTGTGCAAGCGCGCAAACCCATTGAGGGTTTTAGAATTATTTATACCAAATAAGTCAATGCTTATCCATAAAAAAAGCCCCGTTAAAGGAGCTTTTTTCATCATGTGATTTTTATCTAACCATATTATTAATCTTCGTTCGCTGCCAGTTATCCCAGGCCTGCATCGCCATGTAATCGGAAATCATCCTGCGGTAGCGTGATTGATTATAAAATGTATTCAACACTTCACCGGATGGATTTGCAAGTCGTGTATTCGGACTAACCATTGCGCTGAAAAGATTTTTCATCATCACTTCGTTAAAATAATCGAGTCGGCGAAGCGCTTGTGCTGCATTTACGCGTGTACGGAATTCATACGACATGCTCGTAAAGGAAACCAATTTATCAAGCGAAGCCTGGTCCATGGCACCGGTTTTTGATTTGATCTCCAGCCATTTTATTTCAACGTTTCTTCCTGCAGTTCCGATAACTCCTTTTGTTGTTTCCAAATAGGCATTTGTATTTTCAGGAAACTGGAAAGAAAGTTTGTCGAGCGTCGCTGCCACTACATCATAAGAAGGTGATACCAGCAATTTCTCATAATCAGCACGCATATCATCAGCGATTGTTGTTGTGTTAGTGATCACAGCTTTGTGAAGCAGCACATCTTTATCAACGATTGCAGAGCGAACAATTGCGCGTGAAGCAGGATCTTTATCGTCGATCAGCTGGCGGATGATCTCGCTTTTTGTATACTGGAATGTTTCTTTTGCATACACTTTTTTCAACGCCTCACGTTTTTTATCGGGCGACATTGAACGCATTGCTACAAGCGCATCATAACGATCAAGCATGCTCGCAGCATTTAACGCTTGTTGTTCCAGCACTTCAAATGATTTGTTGAAGCGTACTTTTTTCAGCACTTCATTATTCGGATCAAACAACGTATAAGCGATTGTTTTGTTTGAAGGATTAGGAACATCAACGATCTCATTTTTCCCTGTGATCCATTGCATTTTGCGATCAGCAGTTCCGTCTGTATAATGAACTTCAAACCAGATCGGCATTTTGAATAAACCGCTAACATCGCTGATTGATTGTTCCTGCGAAACAGAAAAACGCGTAAAGTTTTTGCCCGAAGTCAAAGGAGAAACAGAAACTACATAGGAAGGTTCGCCACCACGATAGATCCATTGATCCCAGAACCAAACCAGCGACATGCCCGTTGTTTCCTGGAAAGAGGAAAGCAAATCTTCTGAAGTAACATTACCGTAAGCGTGCTTATCCAAATAATGTTTGATGGCGCGATTGTACACTTCTCTTCCGCCAACTACATTCTTGAGCATATTCAAAACAAAAGCGCCTTTCGGATAATGTCTTGCGTTTCCTGACTGGCTGTGCGCAACCGGCAGATTATTTTTTTCGCCTTCAGCAAGCGCAGCGTTTTGTGCTTCGCGGCGCTGCCAGTTAAAATGATCTTCACCGAAAACACTTCGCTCGAACAAATAATCGTAGTAAGTAGCAAAACTTTCCTGCAGCCAATGATGCGCATCACTTTTTGCTGTGATGTAATCGCCGAACCACTGGTGGGCTAATTCATGTGCGTTTACGGCAACATAACCACGATCCCAGTTGGAACGTTCATCAACAAAAAGAAAATCGCCATAAATAGTTGCTGTTACATTTTCCATTGCGCCGTACATAAATTCCTGCACCGGAATCTGCGAATAGCTTGGCCAGGGATATTTCACACCAATTTCCGCTTCGAAGAAATCAATCATTTGTTCGCTGTAAGCATACGTTGCTTCAACGCGATCTTTCCATTCAGGGTAATAATACAAATGCATCGGAACACCTGATTTGGATTTGGTTTCTTTGATTTCATAATCACCAATTCCCAACATCACGAGATAAGGCGCGTAAGGCTTACTCAATTGATAACGCCATGTTTTTGTTCCATCCTTATTTACTTTCTCACTCATTTTAGTTCCGTTCGACAACACTTTATATTTCTCGTCAAACGTCACTGTCATTTCAGTTGTTATCTTATCATTCATCTCATCGTAAAACGGAATCCAATGGCGATTATCAATTCCCTGCCCCTGGCTCCAGATCTGCTTACGTGAAAGTCCTGCAGGATCATTCCAGCCGATAAAATAAAGTCCGTGACGCGGAGTTGCTTCGTACGTCAACGTCATGCTGTCTTTCTCCAGCGGAACAAGTGTTCTTCCTGTCATGATCCAGAAACCCTGCTCTTCTGTTTTTACAACAGCAGTTTTTCCGTTTACAGTAGCCGTAAGAATTTTTATTCCCGGGCCATCGATCCAGATAGAATCAACTTTCGCTTGTAACGGAGTAAAACGATGTGTGACTTTTCCCTTTACGAGTCCGGCAGCAACATCAAAAGAAACGTTGAGATTCATGTGCGTGAAATCCACATTATGCTCACGCGGAGCCCATGCGCCGTCATCGAGGTAGGAACGTTTTTCGCCGACTGCAGTTACAGGAACAACAAATTGAGCGGAAGCGATCGCAACACTAAAAACCGTGAATGCGAAGGAGAATATTTTTTTCATGAAAAAGGATGTGAATTAGCGGTGGCAAGTTTACGGAATTTGCGAGGTAAATTCTCAGTTTTCTGGCGAATGGAACTGAGGGTGGGATGAATGGTGGAATTTGGGCTATTAAAATCTTACTTTCCTTTAGTTTCTGTCTCTTCTTTTCGCTTATTCTCTTCAATTATACTATCAATACTTTTCTCATATTCTATTCTATTGAGATTCCATTGAGTTGAATATTTTTCCTTATTAGCTTCTAAATCGAGGATATGATCGGTCCATTGTTTTGTTACCTCATTATATTTTGCAATATTTTTTTCACGGGAGAAATAATTGTAATCTTTTGTTGAAGTATAATATGTTACTTTTTTTAATACAGAAATGTAATTATCAATATTGACTCGCTGGTATATGTTTATTGAATTTCCCATAACACTTTTTAGTGCTCCGAATAAGGCACCATCTTCACTTGCCTGGTACTTTGGGTTTACCGAATTAAAATAACGATACCTTAAAACTCCTAAATAATAAAGAAAAGCAGCTTCATTGAGCTTTGATTTGTTCATTAGCTCACCTGCCACCTGGAAATAGCCTAACGGATGGCAATTGTTAAGAGAATCAGCAACTTTAAAAATGGCAGTATCAAACCGGTTGATTTGTCCACATGCATTTAATGAATCTGCAAGCCGGAAAATGTTTTTTTGTGCAATTAAATCTTCCTGGCCAGATGCGAATCCATTTATGAATAAAAAAAGTACTGCAACGATTATTCCCTTCATACTTAATTATGTGAACTGATTTTACCAATAAACCGTCTCTTCCCGCTCCCTCAAATTATACCCACTCACCATCACTTCACCATAAGCACCCGCAGTTCGAATCGCAATCAGATCCCCACGCTTCACCTCAGGCAGATCCATCGCTTTAGCAAAACAATCTGACGATTCACAAACCGGGCCAACAACATCATAACGCAAATCACCGGCACCGGGAGACGGCGTGAGATTTTCAATTTTATGATATGCCTGGTACAACGCCGGGCGAATTAATTCTGTCATTCCTGCATCGAGAATGGCGAAGTTGGTTTGTTTCCCTTTTTTCACATACAGCACACGTGAAATCAGCGCACCACATTGTGCAACGATTGCGCGGCCCAATTCAAAATGTATTTGCTGTCCGGGTTTTACTTCGAGGAATTTGGAAAAGATGTCGAAGTAAGTGGCGAAATCTGGAACGAGATTATTTTCAACATCATGATAATCTACACCTAAACCGCCGCCGACATTAATATTTTTGAGCTCAATTCTCCTCGAAGCAAACCATTCCTGTATTTCATTCACACGCATACACAACGAACGGAAAACATTCAAATCCGTGATCTGCGAGCCGATGTGAAAATGAATACCGATCAAATTCAGCTGCGGAAATTTATTGATGCATTCGATCACTTCCTCCAGCTCATAAATATTGATGCCGAATTTATTTTCTTCGAGTCCTGTCGTAATATAATGATGTGTATTTGCATGCACATTCGGATTGATGCGCAATGCTACACGCGCTTTTTTGCCTGATTCTTTTGCCAGCTGCGCAATCACTTCAAGTTCCGGTAACGATTCACAATTGAAACAGAAAATATCATTCGCCAATGCAAAACGGATTTCAGTATCGCTCTTGCCTACCCCGGCGAAAACAATTTTATCGGGTGCGAATCCGCATTCCAGCGCACGTTTAATTTCATTTCCGCTTACACAATCGGCGCCCATCCCGCTTTTTAAAATACGATCGAGCACTTCACGATTCGAATTTGCTTTGAGCGCATAATGAACGTGATACTTATATTTCGAAGAAGCATCGTTCATCGCCGAGAGCGTTTTATCCAGCAGACCTAAGTCATAGAGATAAAATGGTGTCGGACGCTGATGAAGCTGGGCTATTCTTGCTTGATTGAACATTGTTGAAAAAGTTTTGCCACAGGGACACAGGGGCACGGTAAAAAATAAAATTAAAGATTAAAAAGCCCTTTGTTGAGCGCTTGTAAGGTTTCTTTTTTCTTTTCGGAATCAACGAGAATAGAAACATTGTGTTCGCTTCCGCCATAAGAAATCATGCGGATTGGAATTCCGGAAAGCGCTTCAAAAATCCGTGCAGCGTAACCCGGTTCTGATTGTTTGAAGCTTCCGACGATACAAACAATGGTCTGCTCCTTGTCCACTTCCACTATTCCGAAATTTCTTATTTCTGCAAGAATTTCATCCAGGTGTTTCGGATTATCGATTGTTACAGAAACTGCCACCTCAGAAGTGGTGATCATATCGATCGGAGTTTTGTAACGTTCAAATACTTCGAATACCGAACGCAGAAAACCATAAGCAAGCAACATGCGGCCCGATTTGATCTTGATTGCAGTAATGCCATCCTTCGCGGCAACAGCAGTAAAACGATTTTCCGTTGCCTCACTGCCGATACGCGTTCCTTCTGCTTCGGGCTGCATCGTATTGAGCAAACGAACCGGAACATTTCTCTTCTGCGCAGGAAGCACACACGTCGGATGTAAAATTTTTGCGCCGAAATAAGCTAACTCGGCCGCTTCATCAAAAGTCAGATCGTGAATCGGGAACGTTTTATCTACAATACGCGGATCATTATTGTGCATGCCATCAATATCCGTCCAGATCTGAACTTCTTTTGCATGTAAGGCTGCACCGATAAGTGTTCCGGTATAATCACTTCCTCCTCTTTTCAGGTTATCAATTTCACCGAATGAATTCCTGCAAATATATCCCTGGGTAATAAAAAGATTTATGCCGGGATATTTTTTCAATTCAGCCTGCAAATGTTTTTCGATGTAATCTAAATCAGGCTCGTCGTTATTATCGATACGCATGAAATTCAAAGCCGGAAGCAATACCGATTTCACACCGATTTCTTCAAGATGAAATTGAACCAACGCTGTGCTGAGCAATTCGCCCTGCGCAAGAATCGCTTTTTCTTCATTCGCAGTAAACAAATCAATTGTGAAGCTTTCGAGGTATTTGAAATGTTCCTTTACCAGCTCAGTCCCTTTTTCCTTTGCAGCTTCCGATGAAAAAAGCTCCTCAACAACTTGAAAGTATTTCTTTTGCAGCTGCTCAATCAGCTCGCGCGCTTTGTCATTTTCCTTCGCATAAAGCACATTCGCAATTTCAACCAGTTTATTTGTAGTCCCCGACATCGCAGAAAGCACCACGATCTTGGGATTGTCATTAACAATCAGCGTCGCCAACGATTTCATCCGTTCAGCACTTCCAACAGATGTTCCACCGAATTTTAAAACCAGCATAGAGAAAGGAATTGGGTGGTGAAGATAAAAAAAAGGGTGACAAGGGACGAGTGACGCGTGACAGTTGACGCGTGACAGGTGACAGGTGAAAAGGGAAAAGCATACATGTATTATTAAAGAGTCACATTTATTTACTTTCACTTGTCACCTGTCACAATTTCCCCTTTTTGTGCAAAAGGATGTTAAAAAGGTTTGGCTGAAATGAAATCTGGTGGCTGTTTATCCGTTATTTTTGACCTGCCTGTTCCGCGACGTATGAAATCGTTAAGACCGCGCCGGCAAACGTCCCCCGACGAATTCTATGTATTCACTCTTTGTTAAAGAAATCCGCAGCTTCCTTAGTTCCCTCATCGGGTACATTGTGATCGTGGTATTTCTTCTTGCCATCAGCTTGTTCATGTGGATCATCAAAGGCGAAACCAATGTGCTTGACAATGGTTATGCGAATATTGATACGCTTTTTGCCATCGCGCCGTGGGTTTTCCTTTTTCTTATTCCGGCAATCACCATGCGTTCATTTGCGGATGAGAAAAAAACGGGCACGATCGAACTTTTGCTTACTCGTCCGCTGACGGATATTCAAATTATCATTGCGAAATATGGCGCGGGACTTATGCTGGTTCTTATAGCGCTTGTTCCTACCCTGCTCTATTATTACAGCGTTTACAAGCTCGGCGCGCAGCCGGGAAATATTGATTCGGGCGCAACGTGGGGATCGTATGTCGGACTCTTATTGTTGGGATCCTCATTTGTTTCAATCGGAATTTTTGCTTCTTCACTTACCGACAACCAGATCATTTCATTTATTCTTTCTCTCGCACTTTGTTTTTTCTGCTACACCGGCTTCGAGCAGATCAGCTCGCTTTCGTTATTCGGAAAAGCAGATACGTTTATACAGGCGATGGGAATTAATCAACATTATAATTCTCTTGCGCGTGGTGTGATTGATACGCGTGATGTAATTTATTTCGTCAGCTTCAATGCATTTTTTGTGTTGCTTACTAAAACCGTGCTGCAAAGCCGCAAATGGTAATGAGTAAAAAGTCCAGGAAACAATCTGATGTGATCAACCTCTTTTTGGGGTTGCTGATCGTTGTGATCGTAAATGTTCTTTCTCAATATGCATTTGCCCGCGTCGATCTTACTGCTGAAAAGAAATATACACTTACAGCCAGCACCAAAGAAATGCTGGAGAAGCTGGATGATATTGTGTATTTCAAAGTTTATCTCGACGGTGAATTTCCACAAGGCGCCGGCGATTTTAAACGACTGCGCGATGAATCAAAAATGATGCTCGATGAATTTCGTGCATATGGCGGAGATAATATTCAATACGAATTTATTGATCCCAATGAAAACCCGGATGCGAAAATGCGTCGCGATGTGCATGATCAGCTGCGTCAAAAGGGTTTGATAAAACAGTCGATCACTTTTACGGATGATAATGGTGCAGATATCCAGGTGGATCTTTTTCCTTGGGCGATTGCAACATATCACGGAACTGAAACAGTTATTCCGCTGATGGGAACAAACAACCTGAAGCCAACTGAAGTTCAACTCAATCATGCGGTAGAAGGATTGGAATATGAACTTTCAAATGCAGTTCGAAAATTGCAAATGAAATTCAAGCCGAAAATTGCTGTTACACTAGGTCACGGCGAACACGACACACTCCAGATCGGCGATCTTGTAAAAAGTCTGCGCGAATATTATCAGGTTGATTACGTCACTTTCAACGGTAATCTCGGCGCATTCCGCGATACAATGCAAAAAGCAGATCAGATCGCAAATAAATACAACGCGATAATTATTGCGAGTCCTGATTCTTCTTACACACCGAATGAGCTTTTTATTATTGACCAGTTCATTATGTATGGCGGAAGAGCATTGTTCCTTGTCGATCCTGTTTTTACCAGCATGGATAGTCTTGCAACAACCGGTTTTACACTCGGCTTACCGCGTCCGCTCGGATTGGAAGAGCTTACTTTCCGTTATGGCGCGCGATTGAATACTACGCTGGTGGAAGATTTGAATTGCGCCACCTTAGCATTACCGGCACCCGGACAACCGAATCAATTTATTGCAGCGCCGTGGTATTTTTCACCAACGATTTTACCTCGGGAAAAACACCCGATCGTAAAAAATCTTGACCGTATTAAATTCGATTTCATCAGCACAGTTGATACCGTAGGGACTACTGCGAATATTAAAAAAACGATTTTACTTCGCTCTTCCAATAAATCAAGATTCCTGCGTATGCCGACGCGTATTGGTTTGCAAATGGCAATGATTCAGCGCGATGAAAGAAGCTTTAATAAGCCGGATGAACCTGTTGCGGTTTTGCTCGAAGGAAGCTTTGATTCTTATTTCAAGAATAAATTTTTACCTGATACAATTAAGAACAGTCCGCTGATCGGATTTAAAGAGCGTGGAAAAGAATCGCGGATTATTGTGGTTGGCGATGGTGATGTGGCAGCGAATTTGGTTTACAAAGGAAAATCATTGCCACTCGGAATGGACAGGATCAACCGGATGAATCGCGAGGTTTATGCGAATAAAACATTCTTGCTGAATTGCATGAACTACATGCTTGATGATAAAGGTTTGCTTTCGGTTCGTTCGCGTGATGTAACACTTCGCCTGCTCGATCGCAGTAAAATAAAAGATCATCGTTTGAAATGGCAATTGATAAATACCATTGGTCCGATCGCTTACATTATTTTCTTCGGCTTCCTCAGCTTCTGGCTCAGGAGAAGAACGTATGCTGTAGGCAAACCTGTTTCAGCATGGAATGTTATTGTGATCTGGGGACTTATTCTCATTATTCCGCTGACTTTATTTTATGTGATTGCCTCGGACAAAATGATGTTCTTTATCACCGTATTTATTTCGCTCGCAATTGTTCTTGCTATCCGTTACAATAAAATTCTGCTGAACAAGATGCGCAGCAAAAAGGCGAAATAGCAGAACACCAAAGACAAAAAGCATTCGATTGAAGGCATTTAGCTACCAGATAACGGTCAATTCCTTCCAAAAGAAAGTTTACTACTACTTTCTCCGATCCAATTACGATATTTGCCATTGTACAATATCCCCAGCCATAAAAAGCTCAAATACAAAAAAACAAATCCCAAAAATGACCAGCTGAATTTGGAGTTTGTAATTTTGCTACTTGAATTTTAATTTTCCGTTATGAATCGTAATACAATTACACTTCTTATCGCGCTTGTATTGGGCGGACTTACCTTCTGGCTTGTCAGCAGGAACGGCTCCGGCACTATTAAACCTGAATTAAAAGATTTTGCAGTCAGCGATACTGCATCGATCACGAAAATTTTCCTCGTTGACAAAAACAACAAACAAGTAACACTTACCAGGGAAAATGATGGCCGCTGGAAAGTGGATGGAAAATATTATGCGCGCCCCGATGCTATAAAAACCTTGCTGAATACCATTCATGATGTTTCTGTACGTGAGCCTGTCGGAGTAAAAGCACGCGAGAATGTGATCAAAGCACTCGCAGTTGGTTCTACAAAATGTGAAATTTATGCCGGCGATAAATTGATCCGTCAGTATTATGTCGGTTCAGAAACGGCAGATATGATGGGCACTTACATGTTGCTTTCTGATGTTTCAGATCCGGATGAACCGGTGAATTCTTCTGAACCTTTCATTATGGAAATTAAAGGTTTCAACGGTTATCTCACCACGCGTTATTTTACAAATCCGAGTGAGTGGCGCGACCGGACTGCGTTTCATTATTTCGTTCCTGATATTCATACGATCTCTGTAAAGCATGCGGCAACACCGGAAGCTTCTTTCACCATCACACAATCACCGGGAAAAAATGTTTTTAAGCTTGAGACATTAACCGGACAACCAATGCCATTCGATACGCTGTCGGTGAAACAATACATTTCTTATTACGGAAATATTGGTTTTGAAAATTTCGCGAATGATCTTCCGAAACCATTTATCGATTCTATTATTGCATCACCGCCGATACATGTTATTACGGTTACGGATGGTGCGAATAAAAAGAACGAAATCCGCATGTTCCTGAAGAAAAATAATGGCTTTGATCCGGACGATACAACTGCTGATAAACCGCCTTATTTTGACCAGGATAAAATGTATGCACAGCTGGTTAGTACGGGCGATTTTGTGATCGTGCAGTATTATGTTTTCGGAAAATTGCTGCCAACGCCTGATTATTTTCTTCCGCGAAAAGGCAGTCCTGCGAAAAAACCTGAGTAAAACTTCCTTTTCTGATTGTTCATAAACTTCCTTGAAGGGAACTTTATGCCTGTGCAAATGCGCAGAACATGTTTCATCCTCAAGTCATTACCATAATTTAATTCGGATAAGGTGTAAAACCAATAGATTAACACATTTCAGACTGTTAAAAAGTTGTTCAATAAATACGATTTTAACACCGCGGATCGGCCTCAAAAGGGATATTTTTGCACGTTACTACAATAGAATCCTAAATTCTGCCTCTATGAAATTTATCGTATCCAGCTCCTCGCTCCTCAAACAAATTCAAATGCTTAGTGGTGTGCTTAATTCCAGCAACACTTTGCCTATCCTGGATAATTTCCTTTTTGAAATTGATAAAGGCACATTGAGCATTTCTGCTTCTGACCTGGAAACCACTATCTCGACACAGCTCAATGTTGAATCGAAAGATTCGGGCAATGTTGCGGTTCCGGCAAAGCTGCTTATTGATACGCTTAAAACATTTCCGGAGCAGCCGCTTACTTTTTCGGTTGACAAAAAACGTTTTGCAATTGAAATTTCTTCCGACTACGGAAAATATAAAATCACAGGCCAGAACGGCGATGAGTTTCCAAAAGCTCCGGTTGTAGATGGCGGATCTTCTATCGATATGGAATCTGCTGTGCTCAGCCGGGCGATCTCTAAAACTTTATTCGCTGCAGGAAATGATGAGCTTCGTCCTGTGATGTCAGGCGTTTTTGTTCAATTTTCTCCGGAGGGAACAACGTTTGTTGCAACTGATGCGCACAAATTAGTTCGTTACCGTCGCACCGATATCAAAGCAACAGGAAATGCTTCTTTCATTCTTCCACGCAAGCCGCTTAATCTTTTGAAAAATATTCTCGGCGGACTGGAAGGAATTGTTCGTGTTGAATACAATGCAACGAATTCACGCTTCTCATGGGGAATCGCTCCCGACGGAACAGTTGGCTCTACACTGGTTTGTCGTTTGATCGATGGAAAATACCCAAATTACGAAGCTGTTATTCCGAAAAACAATCCGAACAAGCTTACCGTTGATACCAGCGGATTACTCGGAAGCATTCGCCGCGTTTCTATTTTCGCGAACAAAACAACCCACCAGGTGCGTTTGAAAATTGCAGGAAGCGAATTGAATATTTCTGCAGAAGATCTTGATTTTTCAAATGAAGCCACCGAGCGTCTCACTTGCGGATATGCCGGTGACGATATGGAAATCGGTTTCAACTCTAAGTTCCTTGCAGAAATGCTGACCAACATCGGAAGCGATGAAGCGATGATCGAAATGTCTGCGCCGAATCGTGCCGGAATTCTTCTTCCTGCTGTAAAAGCAACCGAAGCAGAAGATACGCTGATGCTGGTAATGCCGGTTATGCTGAACAATTAAGAAAATTGAAATAGATTGTAGAGACGCGATGCCTCGCGTCCGTGCAAGGAAATTTCCTATTTTCATTTGACGCGATGCCTCGCGTCCATGCATGCAAATTTCCCATTTTCATTTTCATCATGAATTAATCAACGGCTGCAGGGAAGAAACTGTTTTTAACTGTGCCTGAGCTTGTGATGAGCTGGCCGAATCATGCCTCTGGGGCGATAAAATTGAAACCGGATAAATCTCAACAGCAAAAATTCTCCATCAAGAAAAGACTCGGTTCTTTTCGGTTTGCGTTCAATGGCCTCAGGCATGCATTGTTGCACGAACATAATTTCCGGATCCATCTTCTTGCTGGTGTCCTTGTTGTAATTGCAGGATTTTATTTCCGCATTACCAAAACGGAATGGATCGCGTTGATCTTCGCAATCGGATTTGTGCTTGTTACCGAACTTTTAAATACGACAATAGAACTCATCGCTGATTTTATTTCCCCGGGTGAAAACAAAATCATCGGCAGAATAAAAGACATTGCAGCAGGAGCCGTTCTTATTGCTGTTCTCGCAGCAGTTGCAGTTGGATTAATTATCCTCCTTCCATATTTGTGCGCGTTGCTTCGTTTGTAGCAATCCATCGACGCATTTCCACAATGAATCTATAAGTTCAGTCGCAACGCTGTCATAGTTGTAACTTGATTGCAATAAAACTACACGTTATGAAATTTGTGCTCGGTATTTTGCTTGCAGGTTTTCTTGTCAGCTTTGGGGTGAACGATAAACATGGACTTAAGGCTCCCGGAAAAAATGATTGGGTTGGTTCCTACGTGAATGAATATGGAATGGTGCTGAATGTAAGAACCCAAACTCTGACGGATATTACTTTTGAAATTGTAAATAAAAAAGGTGAATGCCAGGAAAGCTTTCGTGGGAAAGCGATGCTTGTAAATAATACAAGGGCAAGCTATAAAGACAATTCGAACTATAATGACGATGAAAATCTCCTGACCATAACCCTGGACAGGCGTTCGGATGGAAAGATCGAAGTATCCGAAACGGGTTTTCAACATGCGCCGGATTGCTTAACTTTCAGCGGTATATTTAAACCGTCCTATTAAAACTTCCGATGAAAAACATCCTTATCATTTCTTCCAGCGTTCGTAAAGGCCGCAAGAGTCCGCGTGTTGCTTTGTATTTTAAAAATTACATTGAAAATAAAAAGCTCGGCGCAGCAGAAATTCTTGACCTCGCAGAATTGCAGAATGAAATTTATGAAGAACGTCTGCGTTACCAGGAAAGTCCGACAGATGAAATGCTGATGCTCCACGAAAAAATTGAATCAGCCGACGGAATTATAATTGTTACGCCTGAATATAATGGTGGCATTCCTGCAAGCCTGAAAAATGTAATTGATCTGCTCATAGACGAATGGAATCATAAACCGGTGGCTATCTCAACAGTTTCATCAGGCGCATTCGGCGGATCGCAGGTGATCGTTTCTTTGCAATTCACGTTGTGGAAAATGCATGCATTAGTTGCATCTGTGATGTTTCCTGTTCCGAAAATAGAAGATCAATTTACCGAAGAAGGTGAAGCGAAAGAAAAAGAAGGAACCGATAAACGCGCTGATAAATTCCTTAAAGCATTATTCTGGCTGGTTGAAGCGAAAGAAAAAATGAAGTCGTAAGCTTATTGCTTCACAAACTTTTTTCCGCTTCCGTTTACCAGCACATAATAAATTCCCGCACTCAAATTTGCAACCTGGATGTTGATCTGCTGATTTGGATGTTGCACCTCATTCGCAAACACACATTTTCCTACTGCATCATAAATCCGGATCGAAACATCAGACTGATCGAAACTTGATTTGATAATTAATTCATCGGTAACCGGGTTCGGATAAATTTCGAATGCTGCTTCGGAAATTGTTTCAATCCCGATGTTTCCACAATAGATAGCCGGGTTGTTGATCACCAGGAAATCGGAGCTGATAAATCCACCCTGGCCATTCGGAACAAATACAGAAAATGTGTCCGCAGCAGAAACAGGAATGATCTGCGTAGTATCACCTGTCGACCAGCGATAGCTGCTGTAATTGCCTGCATCAAGAAATAATTGCTGACCGATCATGTAACAACCTACTTGCGGTCGCACAAAAGACCATGGTAATGTTGGATAATTAAATGCGCGGTAAGTGCGTAATGTATCGGCAAACGTTACTTCGAAAACTTTGTTCCCGGCAGGATCAACAACATTAAACATTAGACTTTTATTCGGCGTATTCCCGTAATCAACAACTGTATTTCCATTAGCAAGACGCTGAACATTTCCAAGCGCGACGCTATACGAAGCAGTATCTTCTACATAATCCCAAACAAGTGTAGCATTAAGTAAAGTTTCATCAAGTATATATTCTTTCGCTGCTGCATAATGATCCGGGCTGTTTGCATGTCCGTTATCATTCACTGTAAAATTTCCGTTTGCAATACGCCGTGCGTCATGCTGACCAACAAAAGGAAATGTATCGTTGATGAATGTAAACTGGTTTGCATTTCCACCCATACGCCAGATGACACTGCTGTCGGTTCGGCTGATCTTTGTTACTTCATTAAAATGGCGGGAAGAAATGAGAATATTTCCATCAGTATCCATTTCAACCGAATTCGTGTGTGTCCAGTCCACATTAAAAGGTCCCTGCAGGAAACGCGGATCAACATCAGCAAATGCAAAATGATCTGCTGCGTGCCATTCAAAAACAACATTGTGCGCAGCATCTAATTCCTGCACAACAACGCTACGGACATTTGCAGTAGTACTCCCCGGAAGATTATTATTCGGTCCGAAGTAATTATAGGCAGAAAGATCCATTACCACATATTCAAATCCGAGCATCAGGAAATTTCCGTTTGGCAGAATTTGCATATCGTGCGTATCCGTTCCAATTCCATTTTGACAACGAACAGAATCCACGATCGTGAAGCTGCTGTCCATAAGATAATATTTACTATTCGAAGCGTAACACATTAAGCCGTTCTGCAGAATTTTAAAATCAGATGCAGATACACTGGCAAATTCTTTATAGTAAACTACGCGACCCAGGCTATCGAGGATCATGTGCGTTGGATTGGAGGCTGCAGCAAACTTTATGGGAACAATAAAATAATATCCTTTGGAAGCCGGAGTATAAGCAGTAACGCTGAATGCAGGATAGTACTGTGCAAATACAGCCTGAAAACAAATCAGCGCGAGAATTGAAAAAAGGAACTTTTTAAAACCGTGTTTGAAATTGCTCATATCAAGGAATTTATTTTCAGGAAAGAGAAGACAAATTTACTAAAAGAATGCGGTTTAGTACCCGCGGTTATGCTATGGAATGGATTGGATTATAGAGAAGGTCAAATCCTGATTTTAACTTACGTTTAGTTTCTATAACCGGTAAATAGTTGTTCTTTTACACGTAACATTTTACACTTTATTAAACGAAAAGTTATGAAAATTGCACTGGCAACAACTGATGAAGAAATACAGGCTTGTTTTCCTGCGATGCATGAGCTTCGTCCATTTTTAAAAGCAGATGAGTTTGTATCACGTGTGCGCAGGATGATGCAAGACGGATTTCAATTGGCTTATGTAAAAACGGATGACGGAAAAGTTCCTGCGGTTGGCGGATTTCGTTTTGTAGAAATGTTTCACCGCGGCAAAAGCATTTATCTCGATGACCTGAGCACAATGGAAACGAATCGCAGCGAAGGTTATGGAGGAAAATTGCTTGACTGGTTATTGGAGCTTGCAAAAAAAGAAGGCTGTTCTTCCTTTCATCTTGATTCGGGAGTTCAACGATTCGACGCACACCGTTTTTACCTCCGAAAGAAATTCAATATTACCGCGCATCATTTTGTGATACAATTCAAACCGCTGGAATAATTCAAAATTCAAGATTCAAAATTCAAGATTCAAGATTCAAGATTGAAAATTATTAATCTTGAATTTTGAATATTGAATTAATAATTCCCTACGCTCAACATTACAAGCGTGCAGGCTTCTACTACTTGTATCCCCTTCTCTTCTGCCAGTTTTTCAAGCTCGTCGTTTTCCGCACCCGGATTGAAGATGATGCGTTTGGGTTTTAACGATAAAATATAATCGTACAATGGTGGCTGATTTTTTGCGCCGATGTACATGGTGATCGTATCGACGTTTTCAATCGCGGGCGAACCGGTTTGAATTTTCACTCCTTCTATTTCACCGGATTTTAGTCCGACAGCTTCCACCTCTTTTCCATGGCGCAATAATGATTTCACCGCCATATTGCTGTAGCGTGATGTATTTTCTGTTGCTCCGAAGACTACTGTTTTTCCGCTCATGGTAATTGGTTTTCTGCTCCTTCAGTATAATCAAGATCTTTGCCAAATGTCTCTTTGAGGTTATACCATGACAGGAAGGCGAGAATCATGACAATAATGCCTACACTGATAGCAGCATTGATTTTCGTTTGTCCGGTTATTTCCCCATTTACCAGGAAAAACCCTTTAAACATTCCGAATAGCAAGGTCATTGGAATGACGGCTCCACGCACAAAATTCGGCGCTGTAGTAGTTACTGTTGCCCGAATATTTGTTCCGAAAGATTCTGCTGCAGTGGTAATAAATACCGCCCAATAACCGGTTGCAAATCCAACGAACGTAGCAACAGCATAAAAAGCAACCCGCGATTGGGAGCCAACAGTGTAATAAAGAATGAGCGCAACAATCGTCAGCAGTAAAAAGATGAGCAGCGATTTTTTCCGGCTTTTCAGCAGCTGACTTATTAATCCGCTTGCAACATCCCCGATCGTGATACCGATGTATGCAAACATGATTGATTTTCCGGGAGCGGGTATTTCGCTTGCCGGCATTCCCATTGCTTTGCCCATATCATCGGAGAGCAAAATGTAAATTGACATTACATACCAAACCGGAACGGCGATAAAAATAATGCTGAAATACTTCGCGAACATTTTCCAGGAGCTGAAGAGCTGAAAAATATTTCCTTTTGAAACAGTAGTCGCTTTTACACTCATAAATAAACCGGATTCATATACGCCGATACGAAGCAGCAACAAAAGCAAGCCCATTGTTCCGCCGATATAATAGGAAACATCCCAATCAACAAGTCCTGCAACCAGTGCTGCGACAACTGCTCCGAACACACCAACAGTAGCAACGATCATTGTTCCCCATCCGCGATTTTCTTTTGACATCGACTCGCTTACCAATGTAATTCCTGCACCAAGCTCTCCTGCTAAACCGAAACCAGCTACTAAACGAAGCACAGCGTAAATCCAAATTGTAGTTTCTGTTCCGACTTCTTTTGAAACCATTCCTAATGTTCCGTTCGCAATATTGGCTAAGGAATAAAGAACAATGGAACCGAATAATACTGCAAGCCTGCCTTTTTTATCTCCAAGCATTCCCCAGAAAATTCCACCGATCAGCATTCCTCCCATTTGCCAATTGAGCAATAGTGTACCGTAATGCGTTAAGTCTTCCGGATCAGTTACACCAATTCCTTTAAGACTTTGCACACGCACAATTCCGAAAAGCAAAAGATCGTAGATATCTACAAAATATCCGAGTGCGGCAACGATTACAAGGAGGCTGAGCTTGCCGGAATATTTCTTTTCTGTAAGCATAAGTGGGGCAAATATAGTTTTTAGTTCCTACTCAATGATGAGCATTTGCAAGTTTGTGAAGTCACACTAAAATTCTTACAAACTGCCGTAAACAGGGCGTTTCAGAACGAAAAGAATAGTAAGCAATACTTCTTGATGACCATTAGCACGACCACCTTTCAAAATTAACGGCGCGGTTCGTGCAAACTTTGCATTCAAATCAAATAACTAAAACCAACTACTATGAAAACCAAATTACTCTTTTTGTCAGCACTTGTTTGCATCGGAATGAACCTGAACGCAACAGATCTTGCCCCGGGAATTAATTATTCTTACGTTCCACCTGCGGCCGATGGTGTGATCAACGATATCGAAGTAGATTGTGTTGAGAACGACGGAACATCTGCAAGCTTCTTTGATGTTTCCATGTATTTGTATGATCAATCATCACAGACTGTTTATATCATCGGAACGCAGAGTGTATCTTCCATTTCAGGTTACGGATCGTATTCGTTTACTAACTGGGATATTGACATTAACAATACACCCGGAATTCCTGCAGGAACTTACCGCCTCGGTGTTTATGTTGATTCTGATACAGACATTTCAGAATCAGATGAAGATAATAATGCTGCATTACTTTCCGGAAATATCACCTACAATCCAAATGCGAATGGAATTGAGGCAAATACATTCCTTGCGAATTCTGTGAACCTGTTTCCGAATCCGGCGAATGAAAGTACAACAGTGAAATTTACACTTGCTGAAAATTCTGCAGTTACAATGAACATTTACGACATGACAGGCAAGCTTGTACAAGTTGTAAATAACAATGACCAGATGATTGCAGGTGATTATTCCTTGCAAGTGGAAACAGCATCACTTCCTCCGGGAGTTTATTTCATAACACTTACATCGGGAGAATTAAGTGTTACACGCCGACTAACAGTTGCGCACTAAGTAGTTTGCTTTAATGCATGTGTTTGTGGTGAAAGGTGCGAAGTGAATCCCGGTGACTCAACGGGACGAGCTTCGCACCTTGTTCTTTACGTATATTTACGTATGCGATTCCGATTTTTTTTCGCGCTGCTTTTACTTCCCGCATTTTGTTTTGCGCAGCTTGAAAAAGAGCCGCCGCAGGATGGAATGGATCCGCATCCCAAATTTTTTCAGCCTGCATTTCGTTTTGATAAAAAAAGAACTACGCTTGTTGTCGGAACAGAAACAACATTAGCAGCAGGATCATTAATTGCGCTCGGCCAGGTTTGGTATAAAGATTATCCGCATACCAGCTTCCATTTTTTCAATGATAATGGTGAATGGGAACAAATGGATAAGGCCGGACATATTGTGACTGCTTACACTGTTGGCCGTTATGGAATTCGTTTGCTGGAATGGAGCGGCGTAAGCAGAACAAAAGCGGTTTGGTTTGGCGGACTTACTGGTTTTGTTTACCAGGGCGCAATAGAAATGCTGGATGGCTATTCATCCGAATGGGGATTTTCCGGTGGAGATATTTCTGCGAATGCAATTGGTTGCGGATTCTTAATCGGGCAGGAATTTTTATGGCGTGAGCAGCGGATCAGCTTTAAATATAGTTTTCGAAAAAGTAATTACGCTGCTTACCGCCCGGAATTGCTTGGAACAAAATGGCACGAGCAAATTCTTAAAGATTACAACGGTCAAACCTATTGGGCATCTGTAAATATTGCTTCGTTCCTTAAGGATGAAACACGATTTCCAAAATTTATAAATCTCGCTTTCGGTTACGGCGCGAATGGAATGACGGGCGGTCATGAAAATCCGACAATGACGAATGCTGCAGGAAATACGATCACATTAAATCGTTATCGTCAATATTATTTATCGCTTGATATTGACTTGACGAAAATCCCGACGCATTCGCATTTTTTGAAAACTGTTTTTGAAACGTTTGGCTTTTTGAAAATTCCGGCTCCGGGAATTGAATTGAGCGACGGGAAAGTTTATGGGAGAGTTTTTATGTACTGACCTCCAAGCTGAAGTGTGGTTCTTTTATCTCCAAGCTGAAGCAAACTTTCTTTTATCTCCAAGCTGAAGCATGGAGATAAAAGAAAGTTTGCTTCAACTAACTTGTATACCGAAGCTCGCGCAGGTAGATCACCAATCACCCTTTTTTTAATTATTTCACATTTCTGATCTCCATTTCAAAGGAAGAATTATCTTTGCACCCTGAATCGGTTATGTAGCTCAACTGGATAGAGCATCGCACTACGGATGCGAAGGTTTGGGGTTCGAATCCCTACATGACCACAAACAATTGAAAACAAGGCTTTTGGAGATGTTCCGGGAGCCTTTTTTTCTGCTGAAAATCAGGCTCAAACCGAAATATTTTGTACAGAAATCAGCGCCGGACCAAATAGGCAAACACTTATTTTTGAGCTGTTTTAATCATTTCCGCTTTGCGCACCCTGGTTTTTCTTCTCTCCTTCATCCTTTTTCTCGTTGGTTGCAACGAGGCAAATCCTGTTGCGGAAGTGCGGCAAAACAATCCTTCCGTAGATTCTGCTGAACAGCTGAACAAACTTTTTAACGCTGAACGCAGAAATAATTTTGAGCTCGCAACTACTTATGCGCAGAACGGACTTGACCTGAGCCTCAAAATCGGGTATCAAAAAGGAATTGCGGATGGATTCCAGAACATGGGATTCGTGCATTATTACCGCAACGATTTGCCGGAAGCATTAGCAGCTTATTTGTCATCGCTTCAGTTAATGGAGTTGTTAAATGACAGCGCAGGCATTGCAGAATGCAGCTACGTGATCGGGAAAATTCACCGCTCACACGGGAATTATGAGAAGGCGCTGGAATATTCTTTCCATGCATTGGAAATTCAGCAGGCACTGGAAAATCCGGGTGGAACTTCTTCTGTCCTGAATGGAATCGGGAATATTTATGTGTTGAAGAAAGAATATGACTCTGCGCTGTACTATTATTCACAGCGTATGAAGCTTGAACGTATGCGCGGCGATTCGGGTGGTGTTGCGAGTGTGCTGACGGACATCGGAAATGTACAAACAGCCAAAGGAAATCTGCAGCTAGGATTGACGTATCATGAACTAGCGATCGCAAAGCTGGAAGAAATGAATCCCGATTCTTCGAATTGGTATTTGCTGAAATTTAAATCAGGCGTGCTGATTGATATGGCTCAGTGTTACATGAAGCTGGGCTGGTTTAATGATGCAATTGCTGCAGCACGGGAAAGTTTAGCACTCACGGCTTTTACCAATGCAAGAAAAGAAAAACGAAATGTATATAAAATGCTTGCAGCTATTTACAAAGAAATGGATCGACATGATGTTGAATCTGAATTTCTTGAAAAATACATTGCGTTAAATGATTCGTTGCTGAATGAAGAAGGCATTAAGCAAATTGCAAATGCAGATGCGAAATACGAGGCGGAGAAAAAAGAAAAAGAGCTTGCTGTTTTAGGAATTGAAAAAGCAAATCTTGCGTTGGAAGTTCAACAGAGCGAAGAAAGAACAAAACTTATTTTTATCGGCATTGGTATTTTCATATTGCTGGGAGGAATCAGTGGCTGGATGTTCTACAATAGAAATCGTATCCGTCAGCAGCAGGAACAATTCCGCGCTGTAATTGAAGGTGAAGAAAATGAGCGTAAACGTATTGCGATGGAATTGCATGACGGACTCGGACAATTACTTTCTGCAGCGCGATTGAATGTTTCGGGACTGGAAGAAAATGTTGCGAAAGAAGATGATGAAACTTTAAAAACTTCGCTCTCACTTATTGATGATGCCTGCCAGGAAGTGAGAAGCATTTCACATAACTTAATGCCCGCTGCGTTGATCCGTCTCGGACTTGTTGCTGCCTTGCGCGAGCTGGCTGCAAAAATTTCGCAGTCCGGACAAGTGAAAGTAATTTTTGACCACCAGGATTTTACTTTGAAGCTTTCGAATAATGAAGAGATCGGGTTGTATCGCATCATCCAGGAAGTAGTGAATAATGCGCTTAAATATGCTGCTGCAAATACGATTACGATAAAAATAAAAAATCTCGGTGGTGAAGCTTTTGCTGAAATCCGTGATGATGGTATTGGCATGAATATGGACCAGGCAGATAGCAGCACCGGTATCGGTTGGAAAAATATCCGCTCACGTGTGCAGCTTTTAGAAGGAAAACTGGATATTCACAGCGCACCCGGAAAAGGAACGTCTGTAGAAATCCGAATTAATTCTCTACTTCAATAATTTAAATCAATGAACCAGGAAATCTTAAAAATTGTCATTGCCGACGATCACCAGATGTTCATTGACGGGATCAAGTTGTTATTGAAAAAAGAAAAAGGATTTGCAATTGCAGGTGAGGCGCTGAACGGTACTGTCGCGCTGGAAATGGTTGAAACATTATCACCTGACATCCTCATTACCGATATTAATATGCCGGGCATGTCGGGAACAGAATTGACAAAAATTGTAAAAGAAAAATTTCCGCTGACAAAAGTGCTTGTGCTTACGATGTACAACGACAGGGAAATTGTAAATGAAATTCTGAATACCGAAGCGGAAGGATACATCCTGAAAAATACGGGCAAACAAGAATTGCTTAATGCGCTCAATAAAATTGCTGATAATGGCACCTTTTACAGCAATGAAGTAATGAACATCATGATGGCATCGGTGCGGAAAGAAAAAAAGATCGCAGAACAAACGCAACATCTTACGCCACGTGAAATTGAAATCATCCGCCTTATCACTAAAGAATATTCCTCCGCACAAATTGCCGACACACTTTTCATAAGTCCGCGTACCGTGGATACGCACCGCAAACATATTTTGCAAAAAAAAAAATCCAAAACCCTCGTTGGGTTGATGCGGTTTGCTTATGATAATGATTTATTAGAGTAGTTAGTTCGGAGACAAAAATTTTAGAGGTTAGTTCGGTCCCGATAATTATCGGGATTAGTTCGGAGAAGAACACTGAATTAGTCCCGAAACGGCCACTTCCCCTACACAAAATCTCTTCACCCCTATTCTCCGAACTAACCACTCCGAACTAAAAACTCCAAACCCACTACGTACTCAATATACCTAGCGCTACGGATTACACAGCAGTTTTCGCTCCCCTAGATTTGTCCTGTCAAAACATTCTAACCAATTAAAACAGGAACAAATGAAAACCAACATGCTCAAAATCTGTATTACGGCAATGACCGTTGCAATTTCAACTTTCGCATTTGCTGCCAAACCTGAAAAAGCGCTTTACGAAGGAATCACCAAAGGAAATATTGAAGTCGTCAAAAAAGCAATTGAAGATGGCGCTGATGTAAACAAAAAGATCACAATGAAATTTCCATTGCTCTGGGCGCTGGAAACTTCTCATCGTGTTGACATTGTGCAATTACTTATCGATAAAGGCGCGGATGTAAATGCTTCGGATATCAATGGAAGCATTCTCACACAATATGGTCAGCGTGTAGAAACACCGGAACTAAAGGCAAAATGGTTAATTGACTTTTACAAAAAATATAAAACAGATACGGTAATCGATCCTTCCATCTATTCACCGATTACCGACATTGTCAATGCCCTTCTTAATGCCGGAGCAAATCCGAATTATGACATGGGAACAATTCTGGGAACACCGATCATGGGAAGCATTACATTCGGAATCGGTTCTGAAGAGGCACGCGCTCAATTTGTAAAAGCGATGATCTCACATCCTACAAATCATGCTGATGCGAATGATCGGATGCGTACGACTGAATCCGTTGCTTCCAATTCACAGGGATTCAAAATGGTGGACAAAGAAAAGCACCCGACTCCATTGATGTATGCGATTCAAAAAGGGTATACTAAAATTGCAATCGCAATGATCGAAGGTGGTGCTAACGTGAACATTACGATGAATGTTTACAAATCGAAATCAGATATGTGGGCGGTTTATAATACCAAACAAACTGTTACAGCGCTTGATATAGCAAAAGCGATGAAGAATGCGGAAGTGGAAGCTTTGCTTATTACTAAAGGAGCTCAGTAAATAAAGATTCAAGATTCTAAATTACATGCTCTGGATTAGATAGATGTTATTACACTTCTAAATCTTGATCCCGATAGCTATCGGGAGAATATTGAATCTTGAATAGTATAACTCCCAAAAAACATTCTTATGAAACTCTTCAATAATCATACCCGGCATTTCTTTGCCTTGTTGGTACTCGGAGGTTGTCTATTCTCCGGACAAATGAATGCACAACTACAGAATTATGAATTCGCTGCCGCGCTGCATAATTATAAAGTTGGTGTTAATGTTAACGATTACCACAAAAAAACATTCATCCTCGGCGCTACTACACGCTGCCACTTTTCACTTATTGATTTGCTCATTAACGGCGACGAACATAAATTCCGTGCCGGTGATTATCTCGGCGCCGGATTCGGAACCGGTTATGTGAAAGAGCAGATCAATCCGAATGGTGAAATCGGGGGTGCAGACACACGTGTAATGCATACCATGTGGTTGACGATTGATCCACAATTCGGTTTGCAGGCTTCTTATAAGTTCAACGACAATCTAACTGTTGGAGTTAACGCGTATAAAGAATTCCAAATTGTGATGATTGTGATGACCGATGATCCGAACAATGGTCACGCGTACAATTTTATAAGCGGAAATGCGCGCTACGGAAGAATTTATGGTGAGTTCGGTTATGGTATGCCGTGGGATTTGGATAAATCGCAGGACTATGAAGATCGTTCCGTGCGCATGCAATTCAAATATTTCACTAATCCGGACCAGGGAAAAACAATAGGATTGCGTATTGAGCTGGCTAAAAAAGATTGGGCAACGGGGAGAAGCGAAAAGCTGAACAGTGTTGAATTTTGTTTCGGCAGAATGTTTTGACACCCCGCCGGGAATCTGCCACAATCCGGAAGGAAGGTGGTAGATTCCCTATAAAAAAAGTAGTAGTTAAAAATAGCAGCAGGTAAAGAGTTGCAGCAAGACTAATCAAAAAATTCAGCAAGTCGCATAAACCGAGCTTCAATCCATCTGTCAAGATCTTTTTCCGTTTTTAAAATCCGCATCACCATCGGCTCCTCCGCATCGTGGCGGTATTCAAAGATCACTTCCGTATCCATGCGCAATTCGTAACGCACAGTTTCCAAAAAATTCTTCAAACGCTCCGCCGCATTCTTATCATCCAAAGCGGTTAAGCTCCGGTAATCATCTTCTAGCGGCTGTAAATCGTAATGGTGGATCATAAAAATTCAAGATTCAAAATTCAAGATTCAAAATTCAAGATTCAAGATTCAAGATTCAAGATTCAAAATTACGGAAATAAAGAGAGATTTCTATTGTGATTTATTGGGCGTGTCCTCGTCAAATTAAAGACGCCAATTAAAATCAATTTTGCTATTGACGAGGTCGGGCTATTCGCTGCAAGTCCTCATTATTATTTAACCCTCAAAGGCTGCGCACAAGCAAGCGCGCCTGCAAACCCTTTGAGGGTTAAATAACAATTCCGGGCTTTTCGCTGCTATCCCTCACGCGAAAAAAAATAGTATAAAGCGACGCTAACACAATCCTCGGTTTAATATTAATCCTTTTTCACATTAGCCGTTTACAAACGCTTATTTTCATTTTCCATTCGAAAGAATCAAATAAAAAAGACATCTTTAAACCAAAATATTACATTTACTACGAATTGCATTAGTTAACCTCACACAAATAAAAACTAAATGAGAGCATTATCTGTTATTGGAATGATCCTAAGTATCCTGATTATTGTTGGAAGCTTTCTTGCCATGGGAGCAGCTTATGCAAGCCACCAAAACCAGATGTCTGATGACTTCGGACAGTTTGGTGGATATATAAGGCGTTTTGATTACACACCATACATCGTGGGCGCCGTTATAGGTTTTGTTTTATTAATTCTTTCAATTATAGGAATGTCTGTTTCAAAAAAGAAACCACAACCAATCGTAAATGTTTATAATCAACAACCATTTCACCAGCAAGCTCCATCGCAAGTCAGCACTAATAATCAAAGCTACAATCAGACGCAGCAACATCAATCAACGGAAATAGATTTTTTAATAAATCAAGCTATCCAATCTTACAATGCGCGAGATTACAATAATGCAATTGGAATACTGAATAGGGCGGCTACAATAGCACCAATGCATAGTACAGTGCACTACAATTTAGCTTGTCTTTATTCATTAACAAATCAAAAAGATGAAGCGTTTAATTCCTTGGGCAAAGCTGTGGAAACGGGTTACACCAATTTTGAAAAAATCAGGACGATACCTGATTTGAATTGGCTAAGGTCGCAGCCGGAATATTTTTCATTCATACAAAATGGTTATAAAAATAGTCCTGTGTCACAAGCAGTGGGTGCATCTCAACCAACTGTAAATAATTATTCAGCTCCCTCATTAAACGACGATGTTATTGCTAAGCTTGAGCGATTAGCAAAATTAAAAGACCAGGGAATACTCACTGAAGATGAGCTTAACGAGCAAAAGAAAAAACTTCTATCCTAAACCCTCTTTTTCTCAATCACTAAAACCAATCCTACAAGTTAATCTTGAATTTTTATTTTATCATCTTCTCAAACTCCGGTAAAATCATTTTCTCCCAAATCGCATATTCTTTTGCAGAAGGATGCAATCCATCAGCGGCAACAAGCGAGGAATCATTTCCCATTTGTTTTGTCGTTTCAAAAATATCTACCAGCGGCAGGTTTCTTGCTTTTGCTTCTTCCTTTATGACATCATTAAATTCAGAAATTCCCGCAGAGATATTTCTTCCGCCGGAATAATTTTTTCCTGTTGGCGTTACACCGAAATCAGGAATGGTAATAAGTAAAATATTTTGTTTGTCCTTTAATTTCGCCTGCAAATGATCGAGAATGAATTTTAAATTTTTGCGAAACGTCACCACATCAACACCCTGCACCCAATCATTCACTCCGATCAAAACCGTAACCGCATCTGCTTTGGAATTATCAAATACAGGGAGTTCGCTGTCAATTAAATCTTGTGTGGTCCAGCCATTCCTCGCCGGATTTGCAATTAACGTCACCGGGATTTTTTTCGCAGTCAGATCCGCAGCAAGATTTACAGGCCACGATTCTTTTTCAGTAGCTCCTGTACAAATGGTATAGGAATCGCCGAGAGCGACGTAACGAATGGCAGTAGAATCTTTAGGGTTCACAGTTGTTTCCGTCGTTGCAGTGCAGCCTTGATTAATTGAAAGAAGGAGGATGAGCGGGAAAATAAGTTGGATGCGTTTCATGGGTGAATTTACGAGAAAAGAGGAAAAAAGGATTGACATTCAGACAAGCAAAGTTTCAGTGGGAATCCCCACCTTTACACTTCACAATTTTTCCCTTTGAATCAGCAGCTTCCTATTATCGAGATCATTCCGCAAATTAAAGACGGATTGCTCGCGTCCAACACACTCGTTTTACAAGCATCGCCCGGCGCAGGAAAAAGCACTTACCTCCCACTCCAGCTGCTGAATGAACCGTGGCTCGAAGGAAAAAAAATTGTGATGCTTGAACCTCGTCGGCTTGCAGCAAAAACAGTTGCGGCGAGACTTGCATTTCAGCTTGGCGAAGAAGTCGGCGAAACGATTGGTTACAGAATTCGTTTTGAAAATAAAATTTCGAAAGCAACTCGTTTGGAAATTCTTACGGAAGGAATTCTTACACGGATGCTGCAGCAAAATGATGCGCTGGAAAATGTTGGTCTCGTTATTTTCGATGAATTTCACGAACGAAGTCTGCATGCTGATCTTGCACTTGCGCTTTGCAGGGAAGTACAATCCATTCTCTTGCCTGAATTGCGCATTCTCATCATGTCGGCGACGCTGGATGGTGAAAAGCTTTCTGCACTTTTGAATAATGCACCGGTCATCCGAAGCAAAGGCCGTGAATTTCCGATTACATTTCATTATGCAGGTCACGAAGAAAAAACGCCTTTGCCTTTTCAAATGTCGCGACTGATCAAACGTGCGATTTCGGAAAATGAAGGTGATGTGCTTGCATTCTTTCCCGGCGCAGGAGAAATTTCGCGAACGGCTGAGCTGCTCGAAAATGAAAATATAAGAGCGAAAGTAGTTCAGCTTTTCGGCGATATGCCTTTGCAGCAACAACAAGAAGCAATTCTTCCGGATAAAAACGGCGCAAGAAAAATTGTGCTCGCCACTTCCATTGCAGAAACAAGCTTGACGATTGAAGGAATTAAAATCGTTGTGGACAGCGGCTACTCACGTGTTCCGAGATTCGATACACGTTCGGGCTTAACACGATTAGAAACGATTCGCGTAACAAAAGATGCGGCTGATCAACGCGCAGGTCGTGCGGGAAGAACGAGCGCAGGAGTTTGTTATCGCTTGTGGACAGAAGGATTTAATCATCATTTAATTCCGCACCGTTCACCTGAGATTCTCGAAGCAGATCTTGCACCATTGGTTTTAGAGCTCGCGAATTGGGGAACAAGAAATATTCAATCGCTTACCTGGTTGAGTCCGCCACCAGCGGGAACAGTTTTGCAGTCGAAAGAATTGCTGACTCAGCTCGGAGCGTTGCAGGAAGAGAAAATCACTTCACGCGGAAAAGAAATGCTGCGTTTGCCTACGCATCCGCGTATTGCACATTTGCTCACCGAGGCAAGCGCTTCCGGGCAAAATAGTCTGGCTGCTGATATTGCTGCATTGCTTGAAGAGCGTGATCCGCTTCCGAAAGATTCTGGTGCTGATCTTGTTTTGCGGATTGAAGTATTACGAAAATTCAGGAATAAGGAATTTGTAAATGCGGATCGCAAAAGATTAGAACGGGTAGAACGCATCGCGCAGCAATGGAGAAAATTATTGAATGCAAAAACAGATAATGCTGCACCTGTGCATGAAGAAGTTGGAAAATTAGTTGCTGCAGCATATCCCGAACGTATTGCAAAACGTGAATCAGGAAATCGCTATAGACTGGGCAATGGAAGACTTGCAAAATTAAATGACAGCGATGAATTAGCAGGTGAAGAATGGCTCGCCATTGCAGAATTGGAAGGAGCAACAACAAAAGAATCAAGAATATTCCTCGCTGCTGCATTAGATCCTGATGACATACGGCATCTTGCTATCGAAAAGAAAATATTGGAATGGGATCACCAAAAAGGTGAGCTTATTGCGCGAATGGAAAAACGCGTGGGCGATGTGATCCTGGAAAGCAAGATCATCAAAACGATTTCGGAAGAAGAACGCATTTCAATTTTGCTGCAAGCGATTCGTCAAAATGGCCGGGAACTTTTAAGCTGGAACGAAGAAGTCAAAGAATTCATTGCAAGAATAAGCACAGTAAAGAAATGGCGACCCGATGATGATTGGCCGGAAATGCAAATTGAACAGCTGCTTTCCACTGCAGAAGAATGGCTGCCTACCTATCTCAGCAATGTAAAACGCAAAGACGACTTCCGTAAACTTGATCTGCTGACAATTCTTTCTTCCACGATTCCATATCAAAAGCAACAGCAGCTTGAAAAAATAGCACCGCAAAAAATTACTGTTCCGAGCGGTTCACACATCAAAATTATTTACTCCGACGATGGAAGTCCGCCGGTTTTAGCTGTGCGTTTACAGGAAATTTTCGGAATGCTGGAAACGCCTGCGGTCAATGAAGGAAGAACAAAATTGATGGTGCATTTACTTTCGCCTGCCTATCGCCCCGTGCAGGTAACACAGGATTTACACAGCTTTTGGAAAAACACCTATGCGGAAGTACGCAAAGAATTACGAATGCGTTACCCAAAACATTCCTGGCCCGAAGATCCATACACAGCAGTAGCCATCCGTGGTGCGAAAAAAAGAAATAGTCAATAGTTAACTTTCCCGTCTTTCGCGGATGACATTTTTTCCCTATCTTTCTTAGACTAAAATTAAGTCCTCCTCCAATGAAAATTAAACTTACCCTCTTCGCCGCATGCATTGCGGTTTCTGCTTTTGCAAAAATCTATACCGGGCCTGAAGCAGAAAAATTAGTTCCCGGCGCTGACAAAATCATTCTTGATGACAAGCGACAGACCTATTCGTTTGTGCATTTCGGAACACAACCTGTTTCGGGTGATCATAACATCTTGCTGAAAGAAATTCTTGGAACAACCAGTGAAACTTCTTTCCAATTGTATAAAACCGAAAACGATCAACTGGGCTGGACGCATTTCAGGTATTACCAGCTTTATAAAAATGTACGTGTAGACGGAGCTGTTTATTACGTTCATACAAAAGCAGGAAAAGTTATTTCTGTGAATGGTGAATTTTATAAAGGAATTTCTGCCACAAACAATTCAACCATTTCCGCAGCGACTGCAATTCAAACCGCTAAAAACGATTTGCAATCCACTCGTCTTGCAGATGAAAAAAATCTTGAAGCACCTTACCAGGTTTTTTTCCGCGATGAAAAAAATCAATATCACCTCTGCTGGAAAGTAGATGCGTGGTCGCTTATTCCGTTGAAGCGTTTTTATTATTTCATTGACGCAAGCACAGGAAAAATTATCGGAAAACAAACCCGTTTGATTGACATCGACAGCCAGGGAACTGCTGCTACAGGTTTTAACGGAACACAAACAATTACCACAGACAGCACTTCACCTACCAACTTTCGTTTGTTTGAAACCGGCAGAAATATTTACACGCATGCTCCCGGACCAATAGATATTATTGACAGTGATAACAACTGGACTTCAACTGCCAATTATGATAATTATGCAACCGACGCGCATTGGGGTGCGGAAATGACCCATGATCTTTATCTGAATACATTAGGAAGAAATGGAATTGACGGATTAGGAATGCAAACAGATATCCAGGCGCATGATGGTTTGTATGTGAATGCGTATTGGTCAGGAACAGGTATGCTTTTCGGTGATGGTGATGCAAGTCAATATTACCCGCTTACTTCCATTGAAATTGTCGGTCATGAATTTACACATGGCGTAACGCAACATACAGCAGGTCTTGTTTACGCAGGTGAATCAGGTGCGCTCAATGAATCGTTCAGCGATATCGTCGGGAACACCGTTCGTTTTCTTTACAGTCCAAGCGTGGCAACATGGTTTGTCGGCGACCAGATTGTAATTCCGAGCATGGGTGGAACTCCTTTCCGTGACATGTCGAATCCGAATGCGTTTCAATGCGCGGATACGTATGCAGGTTTGTTTTTTAATAATGGTGATATCGTTCACTATGATTCCGGGATTCAGAATTACTGGTATTATTTATTGACAACAGGCGGATCTGGAACAAATGACATTGGAAATAATTTCGCTGTTACAGGTATCGGAATTCCTGATGCGATTCAAATTACTTACAGGAATCTTGCTGTCTACCTTACACCGAATTCCACTTTTGCCGATGCAGCCACTTTCGCTATTCAATCAGCGGATGATCTTTTCGGCGGATGTTCCAACCAGGTAATTCAAACTGCGAATGCATGGTACGCTGTCGGAGTAGGAACACCATTCAGCGGAGTTGTTACAGCTGCATTTAGTGCCACACCACCAATTTCCTGCTCAGCTCCTGCGAGTATTTCATTTACAAACAACAGCTGGAACGGCACTACTTACCAATGGGATTTCGGTGATGGAAATAATTCTACGCTTGCAAATCCAACGCACACGTATTTGCTTCCCGGATCATACAACGTTACATTGATCACAACCGGCACAGGAAATTGCGTGGGTGCTGATACGCTTGTTATTAATGCTGCTGTCGTGGTGAATAATTTTCCCGGACCTGTTGCTGCTTCGTGTACACCGGCAACAACCTCGTATTGCTGCGGATATGGAATCACCAATGTGAATTTCAATACCATCAACTGGAATTCACAGGACGGTGTAGAAAATTACAGTGATTTTACCTGCGCCGATTCTTCGCTGATGGTTGCAGGAAGCTCGTATGCGATTAATATTTCTGTCAATTCGAATTCCGCTACTTATCCTGAACGTGTAAGTGCATGGATCGATTATAATAATGACGGAATATTTAATAATACGAATGAGCTTATTTATACGGATGCAGGTTCTTCGCTTGTAACGCATACAGGAATTGTGAACACACCAATTTCTGCAACACTCAATACACGCTTGCGCATGCGTGTTATTTCTGATGAATCGGCAAACGTGATCACAGGCGGATGTTATACACCACAGCGCGGACAGGTGGAAGATTACATGGTTTATTTTATCGCGAATGCACTTCCTCCTGATGCGAATTTTATTGCGAACATGACAACCATTCCGGTGGGCACGACAATTAATTTCAATGATCTTACATTGAATGCGCCGACTTCGTGGAACTGGACATTCACAGGTGGATTTCCCGGAACTTCATTCGTACAAAATCCGGCAAACATTCTTTACAACACAGCAGGAATTTATCCTGTGAAATTAGTTGCAACAAATTCTTTTGGCTCCGACAGCATCACGCAGATCACCTATATCAACGTGGTGAACTCCGCAAACATTTGCCAGAATACAGTTATGAATTCCAACAATGGAGTTATTTATGATTCGGGCGGACCAACAGGAGATTATGTCGACCAGGAATATTGCAGCTTTCTTATTAATCCATGTGGTTCGAATCTGCAGCTGAATTTTTCTGCGTTCGATTTAGAATGGAATTATGATTACCTCACGATTTACGATGGCACAACAACCGCAGCACCGCTGATCGGATCGTATACCGGGAATGTTTTGCCACCGGTAATTAATTCTACCTCAGGAAATTTATTCCTTGTGTTTTCTTCCGACTGGTCAATTATTGCACCCGGTTTTGCTGCTAACTGGACTTCGACACCTGTAGGAAATGCACCTGCTGCAAGCTTCAGCTACACACCTGCTGCGCCTGCTGTATTTACGCCGGTGCAGTTTACAGATCAATCGTTGAATACGCCTACTTCATGGTTTTGGAATTTCGGAGATCTGACAACTTCGACAATACAAAATCCAAATCATATGTACACCACCATCGGAACATTTACGGTTACGCTGATTGCGATGAATTGTGTTTCGAGTGATACAACAACGTTTGTGATTAATATTCTGCCTGATGGAATTGAAGAAAATTTATTGAGCGGTGAGTTTTCGTTCTACCCGAATCCTTTTTCCGCTGCGGCAACCATTCAATTCAGCGATAAGGTAAATCTTGACGGAATTAAAATGGAGATCACAGATCTGAGCGGACGAATTTTGTGGCAAGTGATTCCTTCTTCGCATACCACACAATTTAACAGCGCAGGACTTTCTTCAGGTATGTATTTTATTAATGTCTATGAAAACGGAAAACTTTCCGGAAGTAAAAAGATTGTGCTGAACAATTAAAGCTGAAATTTTTGAAATAAAAAATGCCGCATTACCTGCGGCATTTTTTTATTTTCTATTCTGCCGTTTAAGCGGCTTTTACCGGGGAAGGCACAAACATAAATTTATCACGCAGGAAAACAGCTATCCAAATTATCGCAAGGAAAATCGCTGCCATAGGAGGCTGACCGCTTGCAAGCTCTACAGCCAAAGCTCCGCCGAGATATGAACACAGCAGGAAGAATCCGACTTTATAGGTTTTAGGATATAAAAATAAGGCGACAGAAAGGAGCTCAATAACTCCAAGGAGAATTATGTAAGGGCCGAAACCACCTTTTGTTAGACCATCAACAATTTCCTTTGAGCCGCTGAGCTTCATAAATGCGCTCATAAGGAGCATGAGTGAAGGTATTGCCATTAAGATGATTGAAAGGATGCGTTTTGTTTTTGTTGACATGGTTTTAATTTTTTAGTTAGAATAATCAGGCACAAATTTGAGGTGATTAAGTATCCGATTGGTATTGCTTTCCTTTTGGATACCGGTATACTAAAGGAAACCAGTATGAAAAGGAAACTGCTTCTGTGTACATTTGTACATGGAAATAGCTGAACATGACCGGCGAAAATGTCCTTCCCATTTATCCACGGGTGAATGCACTAAAATGCTTTTGCCTGTAAAAGATGCTTTGGATATCCTGAGCGGGAAATGGAAATTGCAGATCATTCTTGCCTTGACATTCGGTAAGAAAAGGTTCAAGCAGATCCAGCGGGAAATTCCGGGACTTACTCCGAAAATGCTTTCTAAAGAATTAAAAGAGCTCGAAGTAAATGAGCTTGCGTCGCGTCATGTGTATGATACTTCACCGGTAACCGTGGAATATGAGCTTACGCCGTATGGAAAAACATTAAAGCCGCTCATTGGCGAATTGCATAAATGGGGAACGAAACACAGGAAAAGAATTATTGCGGGGTAAGGAAAAGGGAAATTAGGAAATTGGGGTAATTAAGGGAAAGTATAAATTCTAATTTTTTATTCCCTTATTTCCAAAAATACCCAATTACCCCAATTACCCCAATTACCCAATTACCCCAATTACCCCAATTTCCATTCCATAAAAAACATAAAACTAAAAACATGAAAGTTGAAATCTGGTCAGATGTAATGTGCCCGTTTTGTTATATCGGGAAAAGGAAATTTGAAAAAGCGCTTTCTGAATTCGAAGGAAAAGAAGCTGTGGAAATTGAATGGAAAAGTTTTCAGCTTAATCCCGCGCAGGTTACTGATCCGACAAAAAACATCAATCAATATCTTTCCGAAATAAAAGGATGGTCGCTCGAACAAGCTAAGGAAATGAACGAACGCGTTTCAGGAATGGCGAAAGAAGTGGGGCTGAATTATAACCTGGACAAAGCTGTTGTTGCAAATTCTTTTGATGCACATCGCCTTATTCAATTAGCGAAACGAAAAAATCTCGGTGACCAGATGGAAGAAGCACTGTTCAAAGCTTATTTCATCGACGGAAAAAACACTGCCGATCATGAAACATTAATTGCGCTTGCCGGTGAAGCCGGGATCGACGAAACAGAAGCCAAAGCTATTCTTGATTCAGGCATTTTCGCTGATGAAGTGGAAGCGGATATCGAGCTTGCAGGACAAATCGGTGTGCGTGGCGTTCCGTTTTTTGTATTCGACAGGAAGTATGCTGTTTCAGGTGCGCAGCCTCCGCAGGTTTTTTTAGATACGATGAAAAAAGCGCTCGGGGAGAAATCTTAAAATAAAAACCGCCAGGGCCAACCTAATGCTGTTGTGAATAACAGGGTATATCGAAATTAGAAGCACTATCTGTTGCTGTACACAGGTTTTTTTATGCACAGAGAGAGCTGAGCGTATAAAGCACCTGTTTTTTTATAGCTTATTTATTCCATTGCTTATGAGACAGATAGTTGAAAAGAAAGCGGTCAAAATAAAAAAATCAATAAAATTCAGTCAATTGTTTTTCAATCCGAACTCTTTATTACTTTTGCGACGGAGAAATGGCAGAGTGGTCGATCGCGGCAGTCTTGAAAACTGTTGACTGTAATAGGTCCGGGGGTTCGAATCCCTCTTTCTCCGCTTCAAAATCAACGATAAACACCATCCGACCAGATGGTGTTTTTTTGTTTACGTACGGAGGGTTCCAATCCGTCCTTCTCTTAGAAGATGCAAAACATCTTCTATTCACTTCAATATCAACTTTCCATCATCCAACTATAGCGTCCTTTTTATTTATACTTCGGGATTGAATCCCTTTAATTATTGATTATTTATGGATAAAAGCATTGCCTATTCCATTTTGGAACTTGCCATCGTTTCGCAAGGGGACACAATAAAACAGACGCTGAATAATTCTTTGGTGTTAGCAAAAGCCGCTGAAGAATATAACTACAAACGAATCTGGTTTGCCGAGCATCACAATTCCGATAATATTGGTAGTAGTGCTACCTCACTTCTCATCGGTTACGTTGCAGAAAACACGCAATCCATTCGATTAGGCTCGGGAGGCATAATGCTGCCCAATCACTCTCCTTTAATTATTGCAGAACAGTTCGGAACACTTGCTCATTTGTATCCCGGCCGCATCGATTTAGGTCTGGGCAGAGCACCGGGCACTGATCAGCAAACTGCACAAGCCATTCGTTCGGATTTTATGAAGGCTGCACATTCGTTCCCTGATGAAATCGCAAAAATTGAGCAGTATTTTTCATTAGAAAACAAAAAATCCAGCGTCAGAGCACCTATTGCTGAAGGCACGGATGTACCAATCTATATTTTAGGCTCAAGCACCGACAGTGCGCATTTAGCAGCGAAGAAGGGATTGCCTTATGCTTTTGCCAGCCATTTCGCATCAGCGCATTTATTCGAAGCACTAAAAATTTACAAGGAGGAATTTAAATCTTCCGGGAAAATACAAAAGCATTATTCGATGGCGGGGATCAACGTTTATATTGCCGATACAGATGAAGACGCTCAAAAAATATTCACCAGCTTAATCAGGATGTTTGTTGGGGTGCTAACCGGTGCGAGGGAGCCCTTACAACCGCCCACAGAAATGACAGAGGAATTAAAAGGAATGCTGCACCATCCTGGTGTTTATCAAATGCTGAAGTATTCATTTGTTGGAAACAAACAAACAGTAAAAAAGCAACTGGAAGCATTTATTGATCGAACGGGAGTGAATGAGCTGATTGCAGTTTCCGCCATGTACAACCTGTACGATAGAATAAAATCAGCACGATTATTTGCAGAAATAATGGGGGAAATAAATGCAAATAAATAGTGCTTAAAAAAGGAAAAAGTTGGTGGTTGGTGGTGAGTTTTGTTGGTGTTCAAGTGAAAATTGTTTGACTGCCAACCTTTGACTACCAACCACCAACCCTTAGAATGAATGAGGTTTAATAGCTTTTTACGGCTACAATTCCTGTCGCTTTTGTTATCTTTATATCCGAACTTTCGTATATATCTGTGAGGACACGGAGCCGATGAAAACTTCCCAAAATAAGCTGCAGTTACTTGTTGAAACTGTCCAGGAATTGTCCCTTGCCCGGGATCTTGAAACGATCATGAAAATCGTCCGGAAAAAAGCCAGGCTGCTTACAGGTGCAGACGGAGCTTCTTTCATCTTGCGCGACAATAATATGTGCTATTACGCTGATGAAAATGCGATCAGTCCTTTATGGAAAGGTCAGCGTTTTCCGCTTGAGGCGTGTGTCAGCGGCTGGGCAATGATAAATAAAAAGTCCGTTTTCATCGAAGATATTTATAAGGATGACCGCGTTCCGGTTGATGCGTATAAACCCACGTTCGTAAAAAGTTTAGCTATGGTTCCTATCAGAACGATGGATCCGATTGGCGCGATCGGTAATTATTGGGCCTCTAATCACCTCGCTACCGAAGATGAAATTTTTATGCTGCAATCGCTCGCAGATATTATTTCGGTTTCTATGGAGAATATTTCTGTTTACCAGGAATTGGAACAGCGGGTGCAACAAAGAACAAAGCAGCTGGAAGATGCAAACAAAACACTTCAAACATTTAACTCTGCTGTTTCTCACGATTTGAAAGCGCCGCTGCGGGCATTTATAGGGTACACAAATTTGTTAATTGAAGATTATAGCAGCGAAATTCCCCCGGAAGCTAATGCGTATTTGCTGAAGCTCCGGCATTCGGCAGATGGAATGAATAAATTACTCAGCGGGTTAATGGATTTTTCAAAGATTGCAGCCACGGACATAACACTGAAAAGTATTTCAATGACACAGATGGCCGACGACACATTCAATGAATTAAAAGCGCTCGAAAAAGATCGCACGATACATTGTGAGGTGAGAGTTCTTCCGCTGGCAAAAGGTGATCCTGTATTGATTAAGCAGGTGTTTTATAATCTTATTGGTAACTCCATTAAGTACACCGGGAAGAAGTCTGAAGCAAAAATAGAGATCGGTGCCAAGTTTTCTGATAATGAGATTGTGTATTTCGTAAAAGATAATGGTGATGGATTTGACATGCAATATTCTGATAAGCTTTTTAATATATTCCAGCGCCTGCACGCCCAGGATCAATTTCATGGTAATGGAGTCGGGCTTGCGTTAGTGGAACGCATTATATCAAAACACGGAGGCAAAGTGTGGGCTGAAGGAAGACCGGGCGATGGCGCGATATTCTATTTTTCAATGCCTTTACCGAAACAAGTGGTGAATTAGTTTTCCTAATCAAAAACTACACGGCTAATAAAGACGTTTTTATTTACATCAGCTACTTCTACAAGGTAAGTTCCCGCAGCTTGATGAGATAAAATTGCCTGACTTTCTCCACCCGTAGAAAAACATTCAATCACACGTCCCGACATATCCGAAAGTTTAACTGTTGCAGGCTGACCTTGCAATGACGAAAGATCAAGCGTTACATTTCCATTGGATGGATTTGGATATGTGCGAAGCGAAAGTGTGCTGTTTTGTTCATCAATGCTGCTCGGACTTGTGATAGTAGCTTTCCTGTAAACAGCGTTCCCATTAGAAACATCCGCAAATACAAAATGCAATGTTCCGTTCGAATAAGCCACGTGCGGGTTCTGGCGAATGCCGTTCATAGAGGAATTCACCATTACAATAGTATTGAACAGATCCGCTGAACCGGTTACAGACCATGCGCAATAAACATTGACATTGCCACCGGAACTTTCCTGCCATACCACAACCAGTGTATCTCCGTTGCCTGCGATAAATGGATAATTCTGAATATTCGCTGAAGGCACATTCGGGTTGAGCAATGCCGTGTAACCGTTCTGCTGATTGGTAATATTTTTTGTATTAAAATAAATCCGGTTATCACCCGTAGCGCCACTCATAAAAACAGTGAATAAACTATCGTTGTTTAAATACGGATCAGGTCCGCTCGAAGGGCAATTGCTCAGCATCCAGTTTGTGTTGTCAACATCCATTCCCGTTGGAAAAGTCAAACCTGCATTCGTTGATATTCCACTCCACATATCACGCATGTTGTTATTGTTTCTTCTCCACGCAGCAGCTTGATTAATTCCGTCAATCTCAATATAACCCGGGCAACAATCACAAACATTCGAGCTGCCCAATGAACTTACATTCACAGGCATTGGAAATGTAAGTCCGCCATTTACAGAATTCGTCACTACATATTCAGCATTCCCAAAACTCATATCAAAGCTCATAAACATCACAGCCGGATTTCCCAATGAAGAAACCGCGATTGAAGGAAAACGCGAATAAGGTCCGTTCATTCCATCTACACGGGTCGTATCCGACCATGTAACACCACCATCAATTGATTTCTGCGCGTAAATATTATTCGTTAATTCAGGCTCACGTTTGTACACAATAAAAACGTTATTACCATTTGCAGCCATATCCGGACCCTGCCATGTCATTACCGCCGGATCAACATTATTCGGTGTAACAGTTGCAGGCATATTAAAACCTGTTCCGTTCCAGCGTGCGAAATAAACCGGCTCCGTGCCCATACCACCTCCCCACATCACTACAGGAATATTCCCGGTTGTAACTGCTATGCGCGGACGTGTGTAACCGTAGGTATTTCCATTCGCAACTATGATTTCATTGCCCCAGGTAAGAGATTGAGAAAACACCTCAATTGACAAGAGAGATAAACATGCGAAAAGAGTAGATTTTAATTTCATGGGTGAGTATTGGTTGTGCTAAATATATAGAATTGAAAACTCCTTTCAAAGCCGGTTCGTATATGCTGGTAATTGGATTTTGTTTACAAGTGAAAAATGAGTAATTTTAATTCCCAATGAAACGCTTTATCACCATCCTTTTGATGCTATTGTACGTCGTGTCGGTTTCCGGCGCAACTTTCAACGTGCATTTTTGCGGGACGAAGATACAGGCACTTTCATTTGCAGGATTTGAACACAAAGGATGTTGCTGCAATAAGGCGAAGGAAAAGCCAATGAAAGCAGGATGTTGCAAGGATAAAATTATCAGCATTAAAACCGGCAACGATCACAAACAAGTTGAAAGTATTACCACACCTTTATCTATTTCCAAAAATCCCTTAGCTGAAATTCCATTCCAGGTAGATCATTTTATTTCCAATCCATCTATCGCAACAATTTCCAACTTCCACTCCCCTCCTATCCGCGATGGAAATACGAAGCTATTCATCCTGCACAGCGTTTTCAGGATCTGATCTCTTTCCTTTTAATCAGAAAGGATTGCTGTTGCATTCCTGCTATTCACTTACACTCTTCCTAAAACAAATAAAATGAAGCATAAATTATTCTTCGTACTCGCTTTGATGTTCGTATTTACGATTTCCAAAGCACAACAAACAGCTATGCAATTTTCAGGCGTGGACTGCAACAATAATCCTGTTGACTTGTTCGCTGATCTGGATGCCGGTAAAGCTGTTGTCCTGTTTTATTACATGCCGAATTGTGGTTCTTGTCCGCCACCTGCATTGAAAATCCAAACAATGGCGAATAACATCATGAATTCATTTCCGGGCGCTGTGAAAGCTTATGCATTCCCGTTTCAGAATACGACAACCTGTACCTACTCGAGCTCATGGGTAGCTAACAATGGATTGTCATTGTATATGCCAATGGACAGTGGCGCTACGCAGGTTGCCTATTACGGTGGTTTCGGAATGCCGACAGTTGTATTGTTGGGCGGTATCGATCATCACGTCATGTGGTCGACACAAAGTTTTTCAACCAGCGACACAACCATCATGCGCGATTCTATTCTCGGAATGCTCGCACAAGTTGGTATGAATGATTTGAACAATACAGTTTCCGCAATTAATGTATTTCCAAATCCTGCGAATGATAAAGTCCAGGTTGAAATGAATCTTTCACAAGCTGTCGCAATAAAAGTGGAGCTGGTTAATATTCTCGGTGAAGTAGTTTCTGTGGTATACAATAACAATGCTCCTTCCGGCTTGTTGAAAGCGCAGGTTGAAACTGATGCACTCAGCAACGGTATTTATTTTATCCGTGTAAGCGCTGACAATACAGTTCAGAATTACAAGTTTACAGTTGCTCATTAAGATTTAAAAAAATATGCAGCAGCGGTGAGAATATCATCGCTGCTGCTTCTATTTCAACAAAATGAAAAATGCATTTTTAGCTTTAAGCTTTTTAATTTGCCAGGTTGGCTTCGCTCAAAACCCGCTTTTTATTCCTGCGGTAATGAATGGTACTACTTTTAATCTTTCTATTCAAAACGGAACAACACAATTTTTTCCGTCTGTGAATACGCCAACCTACGGCATAAACGGACCATTGTTATCTCCTACATTGATCCTGAATAAATGGGATTGGGTAACACTGAACGTTACAAACAATCTTACAGGAAATGGAAATTCCACCACGATGCACTGGCACGGACTTCACGTTCCTCCAATGGATGATGGCGGACCACACCAGGTGATTCCTCAAAACACAACATGGAGTCCAACCTTTCAAGTGTTGAACACCGCCGGAACATTCTGGTACCATCCGCACGGAGAAGGCAAAACAGATCTGCACGTATCAAAAGGATTAGCAGGAATGATCATTATCAAAGACAGTGTCGAAGCTGCGTTGCCATTACCACGAACATATGGCGTTGATGATTTTCCGTTAATCGTACAATCGAAAAGTTTTGATGTGCTGAATCAAATTGCAATTTCAACGGCATACGATACAGTGCCGATGGTTAACGGAACAATTAATCCTTATCTCAATGCGCCTGCACAGGTTGTACGTTTACGCTTGCTGAATGGCGCATCAGGCCGCAGCTTCCTGTTCGGATTTTCCAACAACATGAATTTTCATTTGATTGCAACAGACGGCGGATTAATTGACACCACACTTTCACTCAACCGCCTTCTTTTAGGTACAGGTGAACGTGCAGAAATTTTAGTGGATCTCGCAGCATTGTTGAACGACACTGTGTTCCTGATGAATTACGGTACCGAAATTCCAACCGGGGTAATGGGAGCTGATTCAGTTGGCGATGCAAACAACCAGATCCCTGACTATTACGACAACTTTTTAAATGGCGCAGATTTCAACTTGTTGCAACTAAATGTGGGCGCACCAACAGGAAATCCTGTAACAACTATTCCTGCAACGCTCGCAACACTTTCACCCTGGCCTGCTGCTTCAGCAACTGTAAATCGTTTTTTGGAATTTGACACGTTGTCAGGGATGTTCATGATGCCTAATCTTGCAGAAGGACCATTCGGAATAAACAGGGAGTTATTTCATATGGATTCCATCAATGAAATAGTTTACATCAATGATGTAGAAATCTGGACGCTGAATAATAAAACGCAGGTAGCGCATCCTTTTCATATTCATGATATCCAGTTTTATATTTTAGATGTGAATGGCGGACCGGTTCCGAATTATGAGCGTGGACAAAAAGATGTTGTGCTGGTAATGCCGGGCGATAGCGTTCGTTTCATTACAAAGTTTACTGATTTTGCTGACGACATGGTTCCTTACATGTATCACTGTCACATCTTACATCATGAAGACGAAGGGATGATGGGTTCGTTCCTTGTTATTGATTCCTTAAATCCTAATTCCGCGCACGGGCACGGGACAGCAACAACATTCAGCGTTTATCCGAATCCTGCGTCTGATGAAATAACATTTAAGCTCGGTGAATCAAACACAGGAAGTAATTCTGTTATTATTTATGATCTGCTTGGACAAATTGTTTTTACAACGACATCTGCCGGAAGAACACTTTCATTGGATACACAGCAATGGAAAAGCGGAATGTATGTAGCAGAAGTTGTGCAGGGAAAAACAACATCAAGGCAAAAGTTCATCGTAAGACATTAATTGTGTTGTCAATAACAAACCTATTATATGTCTAAAATTCACATAAAGAATATGGTTTGCAATCGCTGCATCAGTGTTGTGGCGAATGAGCTGGATTCAATCGGATTAAGTGCAAAAAACATTACGCTGGGTGAAGTTGTTTTGGAACGTGCATTGAATTCAGAAGAGAAATCAACGCTCAAAGCCGCGCTTGAAAAACATGGATTCGAATTGCTCGATGATAAAAAAGCAAAGCTCATTGAACAGGTAAAAACTTTATTGATCGTACTTGTACATTATAACAAAACAGAAAAACCGGAATCCATGCGCTATTCCGATTACCTGGAAAAAGAAGTGGGAATGGATTACCACAGCATGAGCAAACTTTTTTCAGAAGTAGAAGGAATTACGATCGAACATTTTCTCATTAGCCAGAAAGTGGAACGTGTAAAAGAGCTGCTGATCTACAATGAATTTTCCATCAGTGAAATCGCATTACAATTGGGATATAGCAGCGTCGCACATTTATCAGGACAGTTTAAAAAGCTTACTGGCTTTAATCCAAGTGAATTCAAAAAACTTCATCAGCATACCCGTAAGCCGCTGGATCTGCTATGAAGAAGGTAAAATCATATAAATCTTCCCCCGTAAAATATAACACGTTTGCGCTTCCACTGAAATACTTTTGTGTCGTTAACCATAAATACAAATAACATGATGACACATCAATATAATCTCAGCGGTCTTACCTGCAGCGGCTGTGTAGCAAAAGTAAAAAGTGAATTGCTCAAGCTTCCGGACATTGTAAGCGCCGACGTAACGCAGGAAAAAGCAGTTATTTCAATGGAGAAGCACATTCCGTTGTCCAGGCTACAGGATGCAATCAGCACAGGTGGAAAATATAAGATAAGCGAAAATGCAAGTGATGCGAGTCATCACCAAATGACGCAGGATGGAACAAAATCATGGTTCCAGACTTACAAGCCGCTTCTTTTAATTTTTGCATTCATAACTGTTATTTCTCATCTCAGCAGTTCCGGTAACGGCCAAAACTTAATGTTATGGATGAATTATTTCATGGCAGGATTTTTTCTTGTGTTTTCGTTTTTCAAATTACTCGATCTTAAAGGATTTGCTGAGAGCTATTCCATGTATGATTTACTTGCTAAAAGAGTAAAAGCATACGGTTATGTATATCCGTTCATTGAATTAACGCTTGGAATTCTTTTCCTGACAGGCTTTCAACCGGTCGCAACAAATATTGCCACGATTGTTGTGATGGGATTCAGCAGTATCGGGGTAATAAAAAGTGTGGTCGATAAAAAGCAAATTCGCTGTGCTTGCCTTGGTGCGGTATTTAATTTACCAATGAGCACAGTAACCATCATAGAAGATTTGCTGATGGTAGGAATGTCTGCGCTAATGCTGCTTCACCTGCTTTAGACAAAAAATAAAAGTATAATCAATGCTGCAAATAATTATGGAACAGCGAAATCACTTTAAAGGAAATAAATTGAAAGGACTGATGCTTTGTTGCGTTTTCTTTTCACTTTCGATTGATGCGCAACAAATTATTTCACTCAAGCAGGCTATTGATTCATCCCTGAAGAGAAGTCCGCAGGTACAAGTAGCAGCATTGCAAACGTTACAAAGCAGGCAGCTCCAGAAAAGCAGCGTGAATCTCGACAATCCCGAAGTGCTTGCAGAAAGTCCGACAGGAGATTTTTATACGATCGGCGTGCAGCAATCTTTTGATTTTCCGGGAACATATATTCGCCAGCATCAATACCAGGAAGAACAAACAAAGCTTGCTGCTATTGGTAAAACAATTTCTGAAATTGATGTGAAGCGTGAAATCTCCCGTTTGTATCTCGACCTTCAATATCGCCAGGCAGAATTAGCATTGTTTAAAAAACAGGATAGTTTATACAATGCTGTGAGTCTTTCAGCCGCACGACAATTTACTGCAGGAACAATTGACTTTCTTCAGAAAATTTATGCGGAATCGCAATATGGCCAGGCGCACCTGCAATACGAACAAGCGAGGACAGAATATACAGCTTTACAGGAACAGCTTTCGCTATTTACAGGAATTGCACCGCCGTATCGCGTTGATTCGCTTGCTGCTTCTTTCATTCGTGAGCGAATAGATTTTAGTTTATCTGCTAATCCATACATCGGTTATTTCAATCAGCAGCTGCTTGTAAATCGAAGATTGTTGCAGGTAGAAAGAAATCGCTTTATGCCCGGATTTATGTTTGGTTACTTAAACCAGGGACCGATGAGCACACCATTAACTTATCGTTTCCGAATGGGAATTACGGTGCCGCTTTGGTTTTGGCAATACAACGGTCGCATACAAGCTGCGAGAACCGGTATACGAATTACTGAACAACAAAACGCCGCACAGGTTCAGCAAATATCTTCACAGCTGATTAATGCACGCGCAGAACAAACAAAATCTACAACTGCACTTCTTTATTATGAAGGAACCGGGTTAAAGCAAGCACAGGGAATCGAAGATGCTGCAAGTCGTTTTTTCAAAGGCGGTGAAACAGATTATGCAACCTACTTACGCACGCTTAATGATGCGTATACAATTCGCCTGAAACATATCGAAGCAGTAAGAAGCTACAACATGTCAGTAATCCAGTTGAATTATTTATCCGGCAAGCTATGAGAAAATTAATCTGTCTTCTATTTGCATTTCTTCCCCTGTTGCTTGCGGCGCACGGAGGAGATGATCATGCTCCTGCCAAAGCAGCTGTTTCACAAACACAGAATTATTTTTCAGTTGAATCATCTTCTGATAAATATGAAGTGCTGCTGCGTTATGCTCCTATTCATCCAGGCGAACAGGGAACATTTAAAATTTTCCTCAGCGATTTCAGAACGAATCATGCAGCAGATAGCGCAACACTTGTACTTTCTTCACCTGATGATGCGAATCTAAAGTTTGACATTCACCGTGAAGAGGCCGGCATTTATTCTGTGACTGCATTATTTCCTTCAAAAAAGAATTATCGCATAAATGTAAAAATCGATTCTCCGCTTGGTGCTGATTTGGTAGCAGTTGCCGGTATAGATGTTGGGAAAGAATTGGCGCACGAGGAAGAAGAAGAAAAAAGCTGGACAGATAATAAATGGTTTTTAGTCGGAGCAGGATTAAGTGGTGGATTGCTCCTGATGTTTTTGCTTATGAAAGCAGGAAGAAAAACCAAAACATTCGTACTCTTGTTTTCTTTTCTGCCCGGACTTTTTCCATTTGGTCCGCAAAAACTAGCTGCACACGGCGATGAAGGAGGTGGAAAATCAACCAATCTTTCCAATACGATTTATATTCCGAAAGAAACACAATTCCTTTTTGATATGTACACCCGTAAAATGGAAACAGGTGAGTTTACGGAAAGTGTTTCATTATACGGCACTGTTATTCCTGCTTCAAACGGACAAGCGCTTGTACAACCTTCACAAAGCGGGAAAATTTATTCGCTCAATGTAAATGTTGGTCAGCGTGTAACAAAAGGTCAGCTGCTGGCCATATTCGAACCGACAATTGATGCAGCATCATTGGTGAATTTTGCATCAGAGCGAAATAATGTAAATGCAGAATATGAAGCTGCTAAAAAAGAATATGATCGTTTACAATCGCTGAAAGACATTGCTGCGAAACAAGATATTGATGAAGCAGAAGCACGTTTTAAAAAAGCAGGAGAAAACAAAAAGCTTTTTGAAGGTTTGTCGGGTGGAACAACAGATCCTTCCCGGTTGGTCTATCTCCGCTCCCCTATTGATGGCGTTGTAGAAAATTTCACTTTAAGCATTGGCACAACCATTACAGCAGGTGAAACAATCTTTACCGTTACAAATCTTTCAAAAGTGTATATCGAAGCGCAGGTATTTGATAAAGACGTTGCGAAAATTTCAGGTGGTGGAAGATTTACTGTTGAATGCACGGATGAAGATCACCAGACAAGTGAAGTGCAGCTGCTTTCAATGGCGCAATCCATCAACCCGACAAACCAATCACAACGTGTGTTTTTTGAAATGGATAATCCGGGTGGTGAATTTAAGATCGGTGAATTTGTGAATGTGCATGTATATGCCAAAGAAGCAAGCCGGAAAATTACCGTTCCCAACAGCGCAATAAGTGAAATTAACGGACGGCCGGTTGTATTTATCAAAGATGCTGCTGAGCAATACAGCGTAAGTTATATTCAACCCGGCAACGACAATGGAAATTTCACTTCAATATTAAAAGGCACTGAGGAAGGTGAACGTGTTATAGTTAATGCTACTTACCAGGCCAAAATGATTTATTTAAACCAATAAATAATTTAAAACAATGAACCTATTTCAAAAATTTGCAGGAATTACAACACTGTGTACAGCTGCAGCTTTTTTACCCTCTTGCGGTGGAAATGAAAATCAAAAAGATAAAAATGATTCTGCACAGCATAGTGAAGCAGGACATGAGCATACGTATGCTTGCCCGATGCATCCCGAAGTAACAGGTGCGGAAGGATCAGCTTGTCCGAAATGCGGAATGAAGCTGGAACATAATGACAATGCCGCGAATACAAATACATACATCATGCAATTCACCGGAACTCCGGCACAACCAAAAGCAGGTGATGTGGTTCAGCTTTCTTTTACTCCGAAAATAAAAGGAAAAGAAAGCGAACAGGTTCCGCTTAATGTGGAGCATGAAAAGAAAATTCATCTCATCATTGTAAACAAAGATCTTTCCTGGTTCGATCACATTCATCCCGAATATCAAGCCGATGGCAGCTATACTGTTTCAGAAAAATTTCCTGCAGCCGGTGAATACACTCTCTTCGCAGATTATGTTCCGACAGGCGGCAATCACCAGCTTGAAAAAGTGATACTTAATGTAAGTGGTGATGAAAAAGCAAACGTTCCGCTCAGTGGTCAGCGCCTTTCCGGAAAAGCAGATGGGTACGATTTGACAATTACAAATGAAAGTGCATTCGTAACAAACAATCAAATGCACCTAGGTGCAATTCTGAAAAAAGACGGCAAAGAAATTCCTGCAAATGAATTGGAAAATTATTTAGGAGCAAAAGCGCATGTTGTTGTTATCGGTCTCGACAGCAAAGAATATTTGCACGTGCACCCGGAAGTAACCAATGGAAAATTTGATTTACATACGACGTTTGAAAAGCCGGGCATGTACAAAGGCTGGTTCCAATTTCAAACAGATGGAAAAGTGCACACGATAGATTTTGTGCTTGATGTAAAAGAGGGAAAAGCAGGCGATGTAAAAGGGCATGAAAATGATGGTCATGGACATGATCATGGTGACGGTCACGATCACGATCATTCACATCAGCACTAAATAATTTTAACTCCGGTTATGCTTAACAGGCTCATTCGTTTTTCACTTCAGAACAGGCTTTTTGTTGTTTCGCTGGCAGCACTTCTATTGGTATACGGTGTTTTTACACTTGTAAATTTACCTGTAGATGTGTTGCCCGATCTCAACAGGCCGCGCGTGACCGTTTTTTTAGAAGCGAATGGAATGGCGCCGGAAGAAGTTGAAGCGCAGGTTGTATTGCCAGTAGAAACTGCATTGAACGGATCAACAGGAATAGAATCAGTGCGCAGCAGCTCTTCCATCGGGATCGGAATGGTGTTCGTGGAATTTGACTGGAACACGGATATTTATCTCGCACGACAACTTGTTGCAGAAAAGCTGCAGGCTATTCAGCTTCCAGATGGAATTACACCTGTGATGGGACCGATCAGTTCGGTGATGGGACAAATTATGCTTGTTGGAATTTCATCGGATACTACTGATGCAAAAACGTTGCGCACGCTGGCAGATTTTACTATTCGTCGCAGGTTAATGAGCATTAAAGGAATTTCACAAGTCATTTCCATTGGAGGTGAACGAATGCAATTTCAAGTATTGATCTCATCTGCGAAGCTGAAACAATTCAACCTGACCATTGAAGATGTAGATGAAGCGCTTCGACTGACGAATCAAAATAGTACAGGAGGATTTTTCGATCGTTACGGTTCCGAAGTATTGATTCGCACGATCGGCAGAGCTGAAACACTGGAAGATATTCAGAATACAGTTGTAAAGAACCAGGAAGGATTACCTGTTTTACTTTCGCAGGTTGCAGAAGTAAAATACGGTGCAGCTGTAAAACGTGGGGATGCAAGCATTAACGGAAAATCTGCAGTTATTCTTACTGTCGAAAAACAGCCGGGTGCAAATACTGTTGAGCTGACTGAAGAAGTTGAAAAAGCATTGGCTGAATTGCAAGTTTCGCTTCCCAAAGATGTAAAGCTCAATCCAAACATCTTTCAGCAAAAACATTTCATTGTAAATTCACTTACAAATGTGGAGCACGCCTTGCGCGATGGATTTATTCTTATTGTAATTATTCTTTTTCTTTTCCTTCTTAATTTTCGCACAACAATTATTACGCTTACCGCAATTCCACTTTCACTGGTAATTACAGCGATTGTCTTCAAGATGTTTGGTATTTCAATCAACACACTTACACTTGGCGGACTTGCAATTGCTATTGGTGAATTGGTGGATGATGCCATTGTGGATGTTGAAAATGTTTTTCGCAGGCTTCGGGAGAATCGTTTAAGCGAAGTTCCGAAACCAACAATGCGTGTCATCTATGAAGCAAGCAGCGAAGTGAGAAATTCTATCGTGTATGCAACGATCATTGTTGTGCTTGTATTTATCCCCTTGTTTTACATGCAGGGAATTGAAGGACGGATTTTTATTCCGCTTGGAATTGCTTACATCACTTCTATCGTTGCATCGTTGGTAGTTTCGTTAACCCTCACACCGGTGTTGTGCAGTTATATGTTGAGTAAGAAGAAACATCTTGCGCACATAAACCTGGCTTTTTGGAAGAGGAAGAAAAGCGCAAGCAATGGGCAATTGGCAATGGGCAATCGGCAATTAGCAAGCTATCTTTCACTTTTCACTTTTCACCTTTCACTTTTCGCCTTTCCCTTTTGACTTTTGACTTTTTCCCCCTTTCACCTTTCACCTACTTTAAAACTTCGTGTCCTCTTCTTCTTTAAACAATTCTATCAGGTTTGTTTTAAACTTATCCATGAAGCCTTGTAAAGTTTTACGTTGCTTAATTTTTACCACTGCTTCTGGTACCATTTCCTCCTCCAATGTTACCACTTCTTCTTCAACCGGCATTTCTACCTTC
>JANOCU010000023.1:0-209048 GCA_031412295.1 Bacteroidota bacterium | reverse complement strand
ATCAGTAAGCAGAGAGAGGATTCTGCCCTTAATCAGATTTTTCTTGGGAAAGAACAGGTCGCACCTACGGCGCTTTACTTTAGATCGATGCTTTTTTTATAGACAGGACGCACCTACGGCGCTAATTTTATTATTGAAATTTACCAGCGCCGTAGGTGCGTCCTGTCTATAAAAAAAAGCATCGATCTAAAGTAAAGCGCCGTAGGTGCGACCTGTTCTTTCTCAAGAAAAATCTGATTAAGGGCAGAATCCTCTCTATGCTTACTGATTAGCTTAACTTAATGACATTGGGCGGAGAGGGACATGCCATAAAAATTAATCAACAATTACTTTGTAATACACTGTCGCTACAAAATCGAGATAGATGGTGATGTAAAACGTTCCTGTGTTTTCAAATGCGATATCAAAGGTTAATTTATTTTCTTCCGGAGAAATATTTATTTTTTTTGACACCGGATTTTTGTCATTGTAGCTGGTTTCGATATCAACATGAGCATTCTCAGGCAACAAGTTCATTGTGTAATTAAAAATAATTTTGTCGGATGGGTGAATGTGAAGTTCATACTTTGAAGGACTATACAATGTGATTTCATAATTGATTGCTTTTTCTGAAAAACAAGGTGCATTCAGAAAAGTTTGTTTTTCTATTGGTGATGATAATAATTGATCAGAAAAGTTTTCCGGGTAATGATCTAAAATTAAAATTCCGGGGAGCGGAAGAAAATATTCTTCGTGATTATTTTTCGCGTATTCCACATCTGTTGGATATTCCATTTCTTCCAGCGTTACAATATTCCAGGTAATGGATGCCAACTCTTTATTGAACCCGGATTTAGCTATTCCTTTAACAACCCTGCATGTTATTCCGCATTGGTTGCATAACAGCTTTATTAAATAAGCAGCACCCGTAGGCATTGTTTCTCCTGAAGTGAAAATAGTTTCAGGATCAAGGCTGGCGGAATCTTCGTAGGAAATGTTTGTGCTGACCCAAATAAAAACCGCCCTGAATTTTTCATGCTGCGTTTTGAAATTTGCATTTACAAAAGATGCGAATTCAGCAATTGTTTCAAAGTCTTCTTCTTTGCAGATACTGTCAACACGTGAATAATCAAAATTACGCGGATCTGTTTTTGCGTTTAGCGAATAGCTTGAAATATAAATAAGCAGGAAGAAAATTTTGCGCACAGAAAATTTTTGTTTGATGATATAATAATCAATCAACAAAAAGATACATCCAGGTTTTATCTTCAATAGCTGATTATGATACTTTTTCTTAATTGTCAGACCGAGTGTCTCGTCAGAGAAAGAATTAATCTAAAAATAAAATAACTATTCTGACGAGATGCCTGCCTGACAATGTGCGGGCTAAAGCTGCGGCAGGAAGGTATCGAGGGCTCACTTTTTCAATTTCGGATCCAGCGCATCTCGCATTCCTTCACCGATCAAATTATAAACTGTAACCGTAATAAAAATCATCAGTCCCGGAAAGATGATGAGCCACCATGCGTTGAAGTTTTCTCTTCCCTGGCTTAGCAATTTTCCCCACGTTACAATATCGCGCGGAACTCCGATTCCTAAAAAAGATAAGCTTGATTCCACCAAAATTGCGCCTGCAATTCCGAATGCGATGGAAACCATGGAAGGCGCCATTCCATTTGCAAGCGCGTGACGGAAAATAATTCGTTTCTCTTTAAAACCCATCGCCTGCGCTGCTTCGATGTAACCCATTCCGCGAATCCTTAAAAATTCGGCGCGTGTAAATCTTGCAATGCCGGTCCATGTAGTCAACCCGATAATTACCATGACGTAAATTATGGAAGGCTCTTTTACCAATGCAGAAAGCGAAAGAATAAGAATTAATGTGGGAATGGAATTCAATATTTCTATGCCGCGCGAGATGATTGAATCGACAGGAACATTGACTTGTTTGCTGAAATATTTTCCTTTGCTGAAAAGTTTTCCAATGAAAGAAAAAAGCCAGGTTATAAATCCGAAAATAAGAAAGCTGAAGAGCAGCTGCAGTAAAAAAGAAAATCCTGAATTTGAGATTGCATCTTTCAGCACATAGCTTCTGACGCTGAATGCATAGAAATAAGCAAACGGAAGACTCAGCAGCACCATCCAGAATCGTGCGCGCGTAGTTTGAAAACGATGGTCGCCGAAATAACCTGCGAGCGCGCCGAGGAATAAACCAAGGATGGAAGCAATGCCCATTGAAATAAATCCGATGCTCAATGAAATTCTTCCGCCGTGAATTAATCCAGCAAGCACATCTTCACCGCTGCCGTTTGTTCCGAGCCAGTGTTTAAATCGTGAAGGCATATAAATCGCTTCATCGTTTTTGTCAATGAATTTCTGCGGAGCGTTCGGTCCGACAAAATTACGATTGCCCTTATCTTCTTTGCCCGGCGACCAAACCACAGGCGCCCAAACAACAGATTCAAAATTCATGCGTTTCCAATTCGCAATATCAAGCTGGATATTTTCTTGAGCGCCTGTTTTCGAATCTTTGAAGATGTAATTATTCTTGAATGAAAACGCAGGAAAAAAATGTTCGCCATTATACTTCATGTACAACGGTTTTTCATTCGCAAGAACAGGAGCGAGGAGGGAAATGAGCGTTAAAAATCCAAGAATGTAAAGGGAGAAAAAGGCCAACTTGTTTTTCCTGAATTGTTTCCACGAATATTTCCGGAAAGAAAAATCCTTTTCGCCGGTAAGCACGGTCTCCTCTTTGACGAGGATCGTCTTCTCAACAAAATGGGTTTCGCTATGTTTCTCTACCGGCATTATAATTTGCTTGACTTCGTTTCTATTGGATTTTGGTATTTATTTTTTTTGAAATTTCATCAGGTTTTTGAATACGAAATTCTCGGATCAGCAATTGCGTATAAAATATCCGCGACAAGATATCCGATCAAGGTCATAAATCCGGATAACGTAAACACTGCGACGACCATCGTGTAATCTTTATTCCCGATGGCCTGGTAAATTTCCTGTCCCATTCCCGGGATGCCGAAGATCACTTCGATAATTACTGCGCCGCCGACTGCAATTGGAAATATATTTGAGAACACGGTGATGAGCGGGAGCAATGCATTTCGCAAACCATGTTTATAAATGACGAGATAGTTGCTGAGTCCTTTTGCTTTGGCTGTGCGGATATAATCCTGTCCGATCACTTCAAGCATTGCCACGCGCATGGTGCGGCTCAGGAATGCGAGCGAGCTGTAGGTGTAACAGATAAGCGGAAGAATTAAATAAGGAAGGGAGAGTTTGAATTTTTCCCATAATGAAATTCCGTCGGGATAGCCGGCAACAGGTTTTACTCCGTTGGCAGGAAAAATATTAAATACTGCAGGATTTGCAAACGTCATCATGAGTAACGTCGCCAGGAAAAAAACAGGAAGTGAATACAACATAAATAAAATAAGCGAAGAGCTGCGGTCGAAAATTCCACCGCGATTTGCCGCTGATTTTATTCCAACAGGGATGCTGATGAGGTAAGCAAGAAAAACAGAGATCAGTGTGAGAAAGACGGACCAGGGAAGCGCGTGTGAAATTATTTCAGAGACCGGAAGCTTTGTGGAATAAGAAATACCGAAATCGCCACGGATAATTCCTTTGGTGTTTTTTGATCCTTTGCCTGTAAGCGGATTTCCATCTCCGAAAAGCCAGCGGTGGTATTGATTATTTCCGTAGACTTTGATTGCCGGAATCCAGGTTTTCCATTTGCTGGAATTATTTTCCATCGCAGCAAAAGCAGCTTTACTTTTAGCTAATGGCGGAGCAAGAAGCACTGAAAGGTTATTGCGGTTCGAATTGTTTTCTGCAAGCTTCTGCAATTTTGTGAGCTTGCTGCTGATCACAACATCTTCATAACAAAGAAAAAGCGAATTGATTTCCTGTCGTATTTCATCGAGCTTATTGGCTGCATTTTCTTTTTCTGCAGCTGTAGTTAGCCCTGTATCAATACCAAGAAGAGGAATGGTTTCTTTTAATTCTTCCAGTGAATGGTACCACACGCTGATCGTTTCCCAATTTCCGTATGCATCAATTAAACGGTTGAGCGATTCTTTTGTCTGCGGATTATAAATCCTGTAAAGCGTATCGGGACTTGCGAAATTGGTGAGCGTGAAATAAAATACGGGAAGATCGAGTCCTAATTGCTGACGAAGCTTTTTTTTGCCAAGCTGCGCGCTTTGACTTTGCGAAGTTTGTCCTTCGCCATTTCCGCTGTTGCCGGCATAAAGTATTTCGACAGGATCGCCGGGAGAATTAATGCTGATGGCAAATGCGAGCAACGAAATTGCAAACAGAGTCGGAATAAAAATCGCTACCCGTTTTACAATATATTTCAGCATCAGGTTTTAAGGCTCAGTTATTCAATTGTTGTCATTTGCGCCATTCTGCCTGGTGACATTAGCCTCAGATTACTTAGGAAAAGACCCGGCTTCTCGTAATAAATATCGCCGTTGCCAAAACGTTTGTGAATGACAACCTTACGCACAGTAGAAAAAAGAAAAACGTAAGGCTGATCATCATACACCATTTTCTGTAGGCGTTTTTCCATTGCAATTCGTTTTGTTGCATCAAGTGTTACCCGGATTGAATCGACAAGCGCATCCGAAGCCGGTGTTCCGTAACCGACATAATTTGAACCGCCATTTAAATAGGAGCTCGAATGCCAGATCTGCTTATAATCTTCTGTAACAAATGAGCCCTGCCATGCGCCGAGATACAAATCGAATTTATGTGCGGCAACAATTTCTGATAATACGCCATACTCAAAAGTGCGAACATTCACTTTTATACCTGCAGGATACATTGCGTTGGCTACATCATTGGCTATGCTTTCATAAATAGGTCCGTTGGAAATGCAAAGCTCGCAGCTGAACTGCACTTTTTTTCCATCGATCATTTTATCACGGATATTATCGCCGTCCGTATCCTTCCATCCCGCTTCATCAAGCAGCTTCCTGGCTTTTTCAAGATCATACTTAACAGGCAGCAATGTATTATCATATACATCCTTTTTGATGGGTGAAACAAGGCTTGTCATTCGGATTGATCTGCCCATCATGTAATTGTTATTCAATTCATCTACATTGGTGAGCATCGCAATAGCTTTACGCACTTTTACATCGGTAAAAAACGGTGGACGATTTACAGCAGCAGGCTTTAGATTCATTCCGAGAAACTGGTAATCAAAATTCGGAACGAAAGCGAAATTATAATGTTTTGTAAAGGAGGTATCTTTGCTCAGCTCTGTAAGCGAACGGGTGCTTACCCATGATGAAGCATCAATCGTTTGCTGATGTAATTCAAGACCAATAGAATTATCATCCACATTCACTTTGAAAATTATTTTTTCAGGATAAGCCACATTGTACATATCCGGATTTTTCAATTTGGAAGTCCAGTGATTCGTTTTTTTGATCAGCACAATCGTATTGTCTTCCCATGAAAGGACTTTATAAGCACCAAGGCCATTTAGCTTTGATCTTCCGTATTTCGGATCGTTAAATTCTGCTGCCCATTTGTCAAGATCAGGATGCGGTGTGTCTTTGAATTCCGGATCCATGAATTGTTCTATCGTATATTTCGCAAGCACATTTTCGGGATCGTGAAATTTTCTTTCGAGGACAACCATATCCTGCATGAAAATCTCACTTTGAATAAACAGATCTTTCATCACCAGCATAAATTTTCGCGGATCAGACGGATCGCGTTTGATGGATTTCACCATGTCAATGGAAGACTTTGCATAAGCATTATCTGTGTAGGGACATTGCCAAGCCTGCAGTGTGAAAATTATATCGTCCACAGAAAGCTGTGCGCCGTCATCCCAGGTTGGTTCATCACGCAATTCGTAGGTCCATGTTAATCCGTCTGCAGAAGGTGTAGGAAGTCGCTTAATTAGATCGGGACGTGAGCGCAGATGTTCCATATCTGCAGAAACAACAAAACGTTGTGTGTAATCAAAAAGCACACGCGTTGGAGCAAGATTCATATTATTGGTTGGATGTAAACCGGTAGGAGCACCTTTCCAATGATAAACCACTACATTTTCTTTCGACCAGCTATCGTCCCATTTGGTAGCATCAGCAACATTTATAAATTTCACCGCAGTATCAATACCTGCCATCGAGGATGAATCACCTTCTTTAAATTTTCCTTCCGGTGATCCACATGCGGATAAAATAAACACAGGAATGCAAATAGCAGTTGAGATTTTTAAAATATTCATATGATTGTGCCGGATTAACAGGGATAGTATGCAAATATAACATCTGTGAGCCACGTTGGCACGTGAATTTTAGTGAATTTCAATATGGTTTTGAAGAAATAACTTAACGGTAAAATGGGTTTTATTCTATGCTGGTCATAGATGCAATATCCGTGTAAAATTAAAATGCTGACTAACTATTTCACTTAAATAAAAATCGGTGAATTAAAAAAAGCTGGTACTTCGTTGGTTACAATAAGCAGCGCGCAGATTAGTTAGAAGAAGGGATTAAGTTTAATGAATGCGTTTCTGCGGATTAATTGCCGGCAAACCAGCAGCGTTTTAGATGAACGCTTTATTTTATTGCCTATTAAATTGAAAATCAGCAGAAAATCGACAGGAAAAATAAGCAGTTGAATGCTCAAAAGTTTTTTTACCTTTGACGCCTTAATTAACCATCGTTTGGAGAGGTGGGTGAGTGGCCGAAACCAGTAGTTTGCTAAACTGCCGTACGCCAAAAGCGTACCGAGGGTTCGAATCCCTCCTTCTCCGCAGAATACAGAAAGCCAGCTAAATCATTTAGCTGGCTTTTCTTTTGTCCTGAATCAAGCTCCAACGCATTAACAGAATTCATAAATTAGAACATGAAATTCTGTACCGTAATAAAATGTTTTTTTCTGCTACTTTTTTGTGGCTGCGGTTCACCGTCCTCAATAAGTCCGGCCGATTCTATTCCCGGAAAGCCAAATGAAAATTCGGCAATAGAAAAGGCTGTTGGTGGTCCATGCGATCAGTGTGAGACCATGTTTGAGGGAATGCCTGCGCTCAATCGCATTGATTGGGAAACGACTCTTGCCAGCACCAATGAACCAGGAGAACGATTAGAGCTCAGCGGAAAAGTTTTTATGCCCGATGGAAAATCGCCGGCTTCAAATATTGTTTTGTATTTCCATCATACCGATGCGAAAGGATATTATTCGCCTGCTGATACACAAACTGTCGCGCGCAAGGATGGACATCTGCGCGGTTGGATAAAAACGAATGCGCAGGGAGAATTTAAGCTGCATACGATTCGTCCCGCGCCATATCCAAATCGCACTGATCCTGCTCACATTCACGTTATTGTAAAAGAGCCGGGAAAAACATTGTATTACATTGATGAAGTCTGGTTTGATGATGATGCTCTTATTACAAAGGAATTGAAAGATAAATCCGAATTAAGAGGCGGAAATATGATCATTCATTTATCCAAAAATGATAAAGGCGAATGGACAGGCCAGCTGAATATCGTTGCAGGATTTAATATTCCCGGTTATTAATTAATCGCCATTGTACCGGAAGATTTATTAATGCAATTTAATACGGGATATAATTTCTCACACTGTAGAGAGTTGTTTTTTCAAAGAGGAAAATTTTCCCTTGTAAATTTTCATTGCTATTGAGTTGCAGAAGATTACAGTTTTAATTTTAATGGCATAAAAACTGAGTAATTAATCAACTACCCGGTTTCGCACTTTTCCGAAAGTGCAATCAAAGAAATATATTCTTCTAACTAAAATCAGCCGCCATGAGATCATTCTTCCTGATACTGATTACTTCCTTATTCACATTGCTTGGTGTGTTTAATGATCCGGGTAAATCAGATGATACAATGTATTGTGCAAAGCTGCGGGATGGAAAGCTCGTCATCATGCACGAAGGTGCGGTAGTTACCGGCGATGTTACGCTTGAAAACGGAACACAAATTAAAACAGACGGATCAGTGGTCAAGCCTGATGGAGAGACTGTGGTGCTGAAAGATGGTGAGTGTATTGACAAAAAAGGAATCTCGGAAGAAAAAAAGCCGAAGGATAATCGATGAAGGATTTTCTTCGGATGTGAGGCCCGCGAAACATTCAAAATTCAAGATTCAATATCCGGAATTTCTTAAAATTTGAATCTTGAATCTTGAATCTTGAATTTTGAATCTTTTTTACCAAAGATGATCAACACTTCCAAGCCCTTCACGAATCACTTCAAATTCCCCTTTTGAAACATCGATCACAGTAGAAGCCTGGATATTTCCATAACCGCCATTGACGATAAGGTCAACTTTATCCTCGTACTTTTCATAGATAAGATCAGGGTCAGCGTAATAATCCAGCAATTCATCATCGGCATCATGAAGCGAAGACGAAACAATAGGGTTACCCGAAATTTTCACAATTTCCTGAACGATTAAATTTTTCGGAACACGAATTCCGACCGTTTTCTTTTTGCTCTGGAAAATTTTCGGAACGTTATTATTCGCTTCAAGAATAAACGTGTACGGACCCGGCAACGCTTTTTTCAACACGCGAAATACAGAGGTAGAAATCGGTCGCGCAAAATCGGAAAGATGAGAAAGATCATGGCAGATGATGGAAAAATTCGATTCCGATAATTTAATGCCTTTGATCTTGCAAAGTTTCTCCAGCGCTTTCGGTTGCGTAATGTCGCAGCCAATTCCGTAAACTGTATCGGTAGGATAAATAATGATCCCGCCCGAATGCAACACATCCGCGACTCTGCGAATCGATTGTTCGTCTGGCTTATCGGGATTTATACGTAGCAGCATGGTCAGTTGTCAGTTGTCGGTTGTCAGTATCAGTTGTCAGTGTAAGTAGTCAGTCGGTCAATTATAATATTTATTCTTTGTAGTTCCCGACACCTGAGACTGACAACTGATACTGCCGACTGTTTACGCAAATTTCTTAGCGTCTTCCAAAAACTGCTTCAGTCCATTATCAGTTAACGGATGTTTGAGCAATGCAAGAATGGCGCTTAACGGACAAGTTGCAACATCCGCGCCCAATTTTGCGCAATCGATAATATGCATCGGGTGACGAACAGAGGCTGCGAGAATTTGCGTTGCATACCCGTAATTATCGTAGATCAAACGGATTTCAGCAATGAGATTTAAACCATCAGTAGAAACATCATCGAGCCGGCCGATAAATGGAGAAACATAAGTCGCACCTGCTTTAGCAGCCAGTAACGCCTGACCTGCAGAAAAAACAAGCGTACAATTCGTGCGGATTCCTTTCGAAGAAAAATATTTAATCGCTTTAATGCCATCTTTGATCATCGGCACTTTCACTACAATCCGTTCGTGCAATGCAGCCAGCTTTTCGCCTTCCTTAATTATTTCTTCATAATCAGTAGAAATAACTTCAGCACTTACATCGCCGGTAGCAATATTGCAAATGTCGATGTAATGTTTGGTCACAGCCGCTTCACCCGCAATTCCCACTTTCGCCATCAGCGAGGGATTGGTAGTAACGCCATCCAGCACCCCAAGGTCCTGTGCTTCTTTTATTTGTGCAAGATCTGCTGTGTCGATGAAAAATTTCATTGGTAGAGTTTTTAAAAATGAGATCAAATTTACGTTTTGAAAGTGGATGATAGGAAATAAGTAGTTAACAAGTTTTCCAAAGGAGGAGCTGTTCTTGTTTTGCTAACCAGCGATTTAAATTGCGTCCGAAAATTGCTCTAAATGGATATATTTGAATGTTTTACATTTTTGTTAATTGTATTATCGAAATCTTATAACAGATGTCTTTATTAGTAAATGATTATGATTCTATCATTAAAGATCTTAAGGAAAAGATCCGGAGCGCAAGGCAGCGAGCTGTTTTAAAGGTAAATGCTGAACTGCTTTTAGTCTATTGGCAAATCGGCAATATTATCCAGGAACAGCAAAACGAAGAAGGCTGGGGAGCAAAAGTTATTGATCGGCTTGCTGCTGATTTGAGATCTGAATTTCCTGATATGAAAGGTTTTTCCGTTAGAAATTTGAAATACATGCGTGCTTTTGCAGCCGCTTACCCCACTTTTCACTTTGTGCAGCAAACTGCTGCACAAAGTGAAAATTTAAAAGAAATTCCAATTGTGCAGCAGCTTGCTGCACAAATTCCATGGGGACATCACCAGGTATTACTTGATAAGTTAAAAACGAAAGAAGAGCGATCGTTTTATATTCAAAAAGCGGCTGAAGGTGGGTGGAGCAGAGATGTGATGATATTGCAGATAGAAAACAACCTGTTTAGCCGGCAGGGAAAGGCAATTACAAATTTTGGGAGCACACTCACGGCCTTTGATTCTGATCTTGCAAAGGCAACATTTAAAAGTCCATACGTTTTTGATTTTCTTGCATTAAGTGAAGTAGCAAAAGAAAAAGACCTGGAAAAAGCATTGATCCTGCATTTGAAAAAGTTTATGCTAGAACTAGGTAAAGGTTTTGCCTATGTTGGAAATCAACATAATCTTACCGTAGATGGCGATGATTATTTTCTAGACTTGCTTTTTTATAATACACATTTACATTGCTATGTAATTTTCGAATTAAAAATAGGTGAATTCAAACCTGAATTTGCAGGTAAGCTGAATTTCTATATCAATACCGTAAATGAGGAAATTAAAACTCCATTGGATCAACCTACAATAGGTGTGCTTCTTTGCAAAACCCCAAATGAAACTGTAGTTAAATATTCATTACAGGGAATTGCTACTCCAATTGGCGTTGCCGAATACGTTTTGCAAAATGCATTGCCTAAAGAATTAAAAGGTGAAATACCAACCATAGAAGAATTGGAAAAAGAATTAGAACAGGAATCTGAAAGATTAGAGAATCCGGTTGACAAAAAGTTAAAGAGAATGAAAGACCTCCTGAAAGAAGTAAAAGCAGAAGGAATGCAGGAAAAGAAAAGTCCTGAAAAAACAATGTTGATTTTTCATAATTTCCTTTTACGATTGAAAAAGGAAATTATTGCAGAATTAAAAGTTGAAATTATTCCCCTCTTCGATAGCTATAAATGCATCATCCGAACAGGAAGTGATGGAAATAAAACGAATGATGATGCGGAGAAATATTTAATAGAACATCCCAATGAATATGATCTTGGCTTGGAATTCACTTTAAATGGATTTAAGCCGGCAGGAATAAATGCCTTTCAGTGCTCTGCAGGTCTTACAATTTACCTGCGTGATTATAATTACACTGTATCACAAAACAGCCAGTCACACAACGCTTTATTGATAAAATTATATCATCAGTTACCGGATGAGAAAGATTTCAGACATGTGGTTGACAAAATTAAAGAAGAAATTCTTGACAAGATTAATGCTCAATTGGAGCGTATACAGGAAATTAAATAAGAAGTATCATTTATACATTTTCAATCCTATCAACTGGCAAACACTCCCACACAATTGGTAATCTATGAACAGCGAATATCGCCTTATTAGCAAATTAACGCACTTGTCTACCGAAGCATGCGCAGGTAGATTAACAAATTAGCAAATTATTCCCCCCCAGCACAATATAATCTGCACATTTGCACATCCGAAAATTTGCACATTTATTTCACCTTTTCCCACAATTCACATTCCATCAACCTGCCATCCGCCGACCGAAAATCATTCTTCGCCACACCAATAATTTCAAAACCACATTTAGCAGCCAGCTTTTTTGAAGCAGTATTTTTCGGTTCAATCCGCAAAGTGATCTTTGCCATCTCAAGCGTTTCAAAACAATGCCCGCTGAACAAACGCAAACTTTCTGCACCGATTCCTCTTCGCAGAAAATCGGTATCGATAAAATAGCCGACCTCGCATTTCGGCACCCGCGTGTTAATGTCCTTCGCGCAAATCTGCCCGATCAGCTTTTCATCTGTTGTAAAAATTCCTGCAAAAAGACTTTTCCCATTCTTCCGATCCGAATTCCGTTGCATAATATATTTCCGCGAAGCCATCACCGAAGCATTATTCTCCACCGACATCGGAAAATAATCTTTCAGCATTTCACGATTGCTGTCAATTAAACGAAAGAGGGCAGGAGCATCTCCCAATTTGTAAGATCGAATGAGAATCAAAGGGGATTCAATCTTGATTGGAGAAATTTTCATGGAAGGAAATTCAATATTCAATATTCAATATTGAACTTCTGATCCAGATTCTTAATCTTGAATCTTGAATCTTGAATGATTTTGAATTTTTTGAAATAAAAAATGGGTAAGCTACTTACATCGCACCGCTCAACCACTTACCCTTGCTACCTTCCGGTCCTGGGGGAGTCAGCAGGAGCTGGTCGTATAAGACTTACCCGGGGCAAAGGTATAAAAAAAGCTATTGGAAAAAATAAAAAATGGAAATTGAGAAATTGGAAATTCGAAAACAGGAAATCAGGAAAGAACCGTCATAACTGAATCATAATATTTCTAAAATTCTCCGACGCAGCCTTTTCTTAGTTCTTCATTTACAACAATTACTGTTTTTCATGATTTCCTTAACTATATTTGCCTCTAATTGATTATTAAAAATATGAACTCTCCAATCTGGCAAAAAGCTGCACAATATGCTTTGGTCTGTGCAATGGTTGTGTTTGCCTCCTCACTTGTATTTTATTTAACTGATTTTGCTTTTGTGTTCTTTGGTATTGTAGCAAAATTGTGCACAGGGTTGATCTTCTTCATCATGCTTGTGATAGTAATGATGAATTGGAAAAAAGACCAGACAGAAGCAAGTTACGGTCAGGCTTTCAAATTTGGATTAATTGTCATTGGCTTTTATGTAGTGTTCATGTATGTTCTTGATTTAATTTTTATGTACCTCATCGCACCGAACTTTAATCAGGAATTAATGATTCATACCTTAGAATCAATGTATGAAATGGGGGTACCAAAAGATCAAATTGATGAAACAAGAGACGGCATGGAAAAAGGAATGGCGACGTCACCGGCTCTTGGTGCACTTTGGGTATTGGGTTTCCGTGCAGTTATTGATGTAATTGCTCTCCTGATTGTTGCCGCCTTCTCAAGAAAAGAAAAAGAATTACTCAGCCCCCCACTTAATTAATGGATATTTCCATCGTCATTCCCCTGTTAAACGAAGCCGAATCGCTTCCCGAATTGCATGATTGGATAGATCGTGTAATGAAAGCACACAATTTCTCCTATGAAATTATTTTTGTCGACGATGGAAGCAAAGACGGATCATGGAAAGTGATCGAATCGCTTGCGCAAAAAAATCCTGCCGTTCACGGAATTAAATTCAGAAGAAATTACGGGAAATCGGCTGCGCTCAATACCGGTTTTGAAGCCACACAGGGAAATGTCATCATCACCATGGATGCTGATCTGCAGGATTCACCAGATGAAATTCCTGATCTCTACAAAATGATCACCGCCGACGGATTCGATCTTGTATCCGGCTGGAAAGAAAAAAGATACGATCCGATCACCAAAACCATTCCGACAAAATTATTCAATGCTGCAACGCGCAGAATGTCAGGAATTCAATTGCATGATTTTAACTGCGGATTAAAAGCCTATCGCAGCGATGTGGTAAAAACCATTGAAGTGTACGGCGAAATGCATCGTTACATCCCTGTAATTGCAAAACGCGCCGGCTTTACGAACATCGGCGAAAAAAGCGTTGCACACCAGGCAAGAAAATACGGAACCACGAAATTCGGTCTCGAACGTTTTGTCAATGGATTTCTTGATCTGCTTTCGATTTCATTCGTTACCAAATTCGGAAAACGCCCGATGCATTTTTTCGGATTGAACGGAACGATCATGTTCATCGTTGGCTTCTGCGGTTTTCTTTATCTCATCATCAATAAGCTGTGGATCGTTTATCATGATCATTCCATAGCACCACGCGTTACTGAAAGTCCGTGGTTTTATATTTCATTGGTAGCAATGGTTATCGGAACCCAGCTGTTTCTTGCAGGATTTATTGCCGAATTATTAGCCAGGAATTCGCCCGATCGAAATACCTATTTGATCGAAAAAACGACCCGCTAAGGAAAATTCTCCCCAAGGATTTTTCTCCACGATATTTAGTGCTTTTTATTATGAAAATTGATTCCGATATTGTTGCAAATATTGGTCGAATATCGGTTGCTTTTACATTTTTTAGTGAACGTGATTGACCTTAAAAGTTTAAATTTTAGCTAAAAGGTTTTTGCGGCTTCGGCGAAAGAAGTAACTCAAATATCCGATTATCACCAAGTTAAACCGGCAATTCGTGGTTAACCCTTTCCATAATGCCCCGTGTGGCACCTTTTTTGAATCCTTTAACAGCGGACATTTTTCACTTGTCCTGTCAATAGCATTAGTATTAGTACACCAAACAAACACTATACAAAGTGGGGAGTTCTGCGCTATATAGATGGGTAAAAAATTTCCCGATTCGGGTAATATTTTGTCTATGTCTGTTTTTTGCCACACTTGGCGAAGCGCAACAGCTACCTTTTACCTGGGCAAGAAGCGCAGGAACCGGTTCTGACCAGGAAGCCCTTGCCGTTGCAGCAGATCAAAACGGGAATGTTTATGTTACCGGGTACATCAAAGGAAACAGTAATTTCAGCAGCATTTTCGCAAATTCAGCCGGTGGAGAAGATATTTTCATAGCTAAATATGATCTTGATGGAAATATCCTATGGGCAAAACCGGCAGGTGGAATCGGTGATGACCGCGGTTATTCTATTGCAGTTGATAATTCAGGAAACGTTTACATATGCGGTTCTATTGAAAATAGTGCAACTTTTTTCGGAACCCCGAATATTACTGTTGCAGGGGCAGGGACCGATGTTTTCGTAGCAAAATACAATTCATCAGGAAATGTTTTATGGGTAAAGCGGGAGAACAGTTCATCTGATGGCATTAGTTACGGAATTTGCACTAACGGAACGGATGTTTTTGTTACAGGTCAATTCGCGGCAACAATTAATTTCGGCGCACTTCCTGCTCTTAGTTCTTCCGGAAATCATGATGTTTTCATTGCCTCTCTTAACGCGTCTACCGGCGCAGAAAACTGGGCAATTAAAGGCGGAAGCGCCAGTGACGATGTTGGAAGTGGAATTGCGGCAGATGCAAGCGGTATATACATCACAGGAACATACGATGCAACAATTACATTCCAGAATATGACCGGCACCATGACGAACAATGGGTCTGGTGATATTTTCGTTGTAAAATATAATACGTCCGGAACAGGAATCTGGAAACGAAGAGCGGGTGGAACTGCCGATGATCATGAAACCTCGATTTCTGTAAGTGGTCCGTTTGTGTATGTGGCCGGACATTTTCATTCAACGATGAGCTTTTATGATACCGGTCCAGCCGTTGCAATATTACCAAATGCTTCAGGTGAAGATGCTTTCGTTGCACAGTGGAATGCCACCACGGGCAATTATGCATGGTCACGTTCAGAAAATGGTATCGGCGCTGATCGTGCATTGGCAGTTGCTGCAAATCCTGCCGGTGATGTTTTTGTAACAGGGAATTTTAATGGAACTCTGCCGTTCGGAAGCGGGCCTTCAGTAACATCTAATGCGGATGATATTTTTGTTACGAAATATAATTCCTCAGGCACATTTCAATGGGGAAAAAAAGTAAGCGGTAGTAATGATGACTTTGGGAAAGGAATCGTCGCGCCTGATAATACCTCTGCATATTTGGTAGGAGGATATAAATCAATGCCTGCAAGCTTTGATGCACTTACATTAAACTCTACAAGCAACTTCGATATTTTCACAGCCAAACTGGGTTGTACAGTTACAATTGCCGATGCCGGTCCTGATCAGTCTTTATGCGTTACTTCGGTTGGTACACTGGCAGCAAATACGCCGATCGTTGGAACCGGAGCATGGACACTTGTTTCGGGAAGCGGAATAGTAACCACACCAACCAATCCAACATCTACAGTTTCAGGGTTGGGAGCAGGAGCAAACGTTTTTCAATGGACAATTACAAATGCTTCTTGTCCTGCATCAACTCTTGACCAGGTAACAATCAATGTCGATGCACAACCGACAACTGCTAATGCAGGCCCCGATCAGAATATTTGTTCATCAGCCGGAACTTTTGCTGGAAATGCCCCGTTGATCGGTACCGGTACATGGACCCTTATTTCTGGTACAGGAGTGCCGACAACACCTTCATCACCAACTTCAGCATTCACGGGTATAACATCCGGTACGAGCGTTTTCCAGTGGAGCATCACCAATGGAGTTTGCCCGGCTTCTACCGATTTAGTGAACATCACCCGTGATCCGAATCCGACAACAGCAAATGCAGGTGGTGATCAAACTGTTTGTTCTGCTTCGGCTGTATTTGCAGGTAATAATCCTGCGATAGGAACAGGTGTATGGACGTTAATCGCAGGAACAGGAACAATATCAAACCCGAATTCACCGACATCGCCTGTAAATGGATTAAGCACGGGCGTGAATACATTCCGTTGGACAATTTCTAACGGATCTTGCACACCATCATTCGACCAGGTAAATATTAATGTCGATCCCATTCCAACAGTTTCCAATGCAGGGCCTGACCAGACTATTTGTTCAACATCAGGAACCTTCGCAGGAAATGTCCCGACAACAGGAATAGGAACATGGACATTAATTTCCGGAACAGGAACTATTGCTGTTCCAACTTCTGCAACATCATCAGTAACTGGTTTGTCAGTGGGTGCGAATGTTTTCAGGTGGACAATTACCAGTGGTGTTTGTCCTTCCTCGTTCGATGAAGTTACAATCACCCGTAATGCGGCTCCTACTACAGCAAGTGTCGGTCCTGATCAAACCATTTGTACTACATCGGCAACGCTTTCAGGAAATATGCCAGCCGTTGGATCAGGAGTATGGTCATTGATTTCAGGCACGGGTGTGATTGCTTCTCCATCCTCAAATAATTCTACCGTCAACGGGTTATCGGTTGGAACAAATGTATTTCAATGGTCAATTACGAATGGAGTTTGTACGGCTTCTTCCGACCAGGTAACGATTACAGTTGATCCTTTTCCAACTGTTGCGAATGCCGGTCTTGATCAGAATGTTTGTTCGGGCGCAGCTACACTTGCAGGAAATACGCCAACAGCAGGAACAGGTTTCTGGACATTAATTTCCGGAACCGGAACTATTACAACGGCAACTTCTCCAACATCAGGTGTTACCGGCTTATCGGTTGGTGCAAATGTTTTCAGGTGGACAATTACCAGCGGAACGTGCCCTTCTTCATTCGACCAGGTTACGATAACGCGTGATGCGAATCCAACAATTGCAAATGCAGGAACGGATCAGAATGTTTGTACATCAACAGCAACCTTAGCAGCTAATGCTCCTGCAATCGGAACCGGAACATGGACGGTGATCTCAGGAACAGGAATTGTTACAAGTCCAACGTCAAACAATTCCGGAGTGACAGGTTTGACTACTGGCTCAACAGTTTTCCAGTGGACAATTTCCAATGGAACATGTCCTTCTTCAAGCGACCAGGTTACGATATTCCACGATGCAAATCCCACTGTTGCAAACGCGGGTCCTGATCAAACGATTTGTTCTTCCTCTGCAACTTTAGCAGGAAATGTTCCATCAACAGGAACGGGATTCTGGACGTTGGTTTCCGGAACAGGAATTATTACAACTCCATCTTCTGCCTCTTCAACCGTAACAGGTTTAAGCGGAGTCAGCGTTTTCAGGTGGACGATTTCAAACGGAACTTGTCCTTCCACATTCGATAACGTCACAGTTACGCGTGATCCGAATCCAACTACTTCAAGTGCCGGACCTGATCAAACCATTTGTTCTGCTTCCGCTTCACTGGCAGGAAATGCACCATCTGTCGGAACAGGTATATGGACGTTAATTTCAGGAACAGGAACAATTATTACTCCTACATCACCAACTTCAGGTGTAACAGGATTATCAGTAGGCGCAAATGTTTTCCGCTGGACAATCAGCAATGGAACCTGTCCTTCATCCACCGACCAGGTAACAATTACTGTTGATCCTGTTCCGACAATTTCAAATGCCGGTCCTGATCAAACACTGTGTTCTGCTTCAGCAACGCTTGCAGGAAATACACCAACAACAGGAAGCGGTTTCTGGACGCTCATTTCAGGTACAGGAACAATTACACTTCCGTCGTCACCTTCATCAGGTGTTACAGGATTATCGCTAGGTGCAAATGTTTTCCGCTGGACAATTACAAGCGGAACATGTCCGTCCTCCTTCGATGAAGTAGCCATCATACGCGATGCAAATCCTACAATCGCAACTGCAGGAGCTGATCAAACACTTTGTTCTTCTTCAACATCACTTGCCGGAAATACTCCCGCAATCGGAAATGGTATTTGGACTTTAATTTCAGGAACAGGAACGATTGCAACTCCAACTTCACCGACTTCAACGGTAACAGGGTTGTCTGTCGGTGCAACTATTTTCCGCTGGACAATTACCAATGGAACTTGTCCTTCTTCCACAGATGAGGTTACGATCAACATTGATCCGAATCCGACAATTGCAAATGCAGGCGCGGATCAAACCAACTGTTCTTCATCAGCAACGTTAGCAGGAAATATTCCAACGATCGGAAACGGAACATGGACGTTAATTTCCGGAACAGGAACGATTGCAACGCCGTCATCACCATCGTCAGGTGTAACAGGTTTGTCAATTGGCCCAAATGTTTTCCAATGGACGATTTCAAACGGAACATGTCCTTCATCTTCTGACCAGGTAACGCTCACCCGCGATCCGAATCCGACAACTGCTGCTGCAGGAGCTGATCAGACAATTTGTTCTTCATCCACTTCACTCGCCGGCAACACGCCGATTATCGGAAGTGGTGTATGGACGTTAATTTCCGGAACAGGAACAATCGTTACACCAACTTCATCAACTTCAAGCGTATCAGGATTAACTGTTGGTGCAAATGTTTTCCGCTGGACAATTACCAATGGAACTTGTCCTGCTTCCTTCGATGAAGTAACGATCAACGTTGATCAGAATCCGACAATTGCAAATGCAGGTGCGGATCAAACCAACTGTTCTTCATCTGCAACATTAGCAGGAAATATTCCAACGATCGGAAACGGAACATGGACTTTAATTTCCGGAACAGGAACCATTACAACTCCGTCATCTCCATCGTCTGGTGTTACCGGTTTGTCAGTTGGCGCAAATGTTTTCCAATGGACGATTTCAAACGGAACATGTCCTTCATCTTCTGACCAGGTAACACTTACGCGTGATCCGAATCCGACAACTGCTGCTGCAGGAGCTGATCAGACAATTTGTTCTTCATCCACTTCACTTGCCGGCAACACGCCGATTATCGGAAGTGGTGTATGGACGTTAATTTCCGGAACAGGAACAATCGTTACACCAACTTCATCAACTTCAAGCGTATCAGGATTAACTGTTGGTGCGAATGTTTTCCGCTGGACAATTACCAATGGAACTTGTCCTGCTTCCTTCGATGAAGTAACGATCAACGTTGATCAGAATCCGACAATTGCAAATGCAGGCGCGGATCAAACCAACTGTTCTTCATCTGCAACATTAGCAGGAAATATTCCAACGATCGGAAACGGAACATGGACTTTAATTTCAGGAACAGGAACGATTGCAACGCCGTCATCACCATCGTCAGGTGTAACAGGTTTGTCAGTAGGTGCGAATGTATTTCGCTGGACGATCTCGAACGGCACATGTCCTTCATCAAGTGATCTTGTTACAATAAACGTTGATGCAAATCCTACAATATCAAACGCCGGCGCGGATCAAACTATCTGTTCTTCTGTTACGACGCTTTCGGGAAATAATCCATCAGTAGGAACCGGAACATGGACATTAATTTCCGGAACAGGAACAATTGTTACTCCGTCATCTCCAACGTCAGGTGTGAATGGTTTATCTGTCGGCGCAACTATTTTCCGCTGGACAATTTCAAACGGAACATGTCCTGTTTCTTTCGATGAGGTTACGATCAACGTTGATCAGAATCCGACAATCGCAAATGCAGGCCTTGATCAAACCATCTGTACTTCATCAGCGACATTCGCAGGTAATACGCCTGTAACCGGAAACGGATCATGGACGCTGATCTCAGGAACAGGAACGATTGCAAATATAAATTCACCATCATCTGCAGTTACCGGATTATCCGTTGGTGCAAATGTTTTCCAGTGGACCATTTCAAGCGGAACTTGTCCTTCTTCAACAGACCAGGTAACTATAACAGTTGATCCGTTTCCGACAACAGCGAACGCAGGACCCGATCAGACGATTTGTTCTTCATCCGCAACACTTGCAGGAAATGTTCCATCAGTAGGAGCAGGAACATGGACATTGATTTCCGGAACAGGAACTATCGTTGCGCCATCGGCTGCGAATTCAACAGTGAATGGATTGTCAACCGGTCCGAATGTATTCCGCTGGACGGTTACTAATGGAACTTGTCCGTCGTCAATTGATGAAGTAACGATCAATGTGGATTCAAATCCATCGGTTGCATCAGCTGGCCCGGATCAAACTTTATGTTCATCTTCTGCAACGCTGGCGGGAAATATTCCATCAGTAGGAACAGGAACATGGACATTAATTTCCGGTACAGGAACGATTACAACACCTGCATTACAAAATTCCGGAGTAACGGGTTTGTCTGTGGGAGCGAATGTATTCCAATGGACAATTACAAACGGAACATGTCCTTCTTCCTTCGACCAGGTGGTTATTAACCGCGATGCAAATCCAACAATAGCGACTGCAGGAATTGATCAGACAATTTGTTCACCATCCACAACACTTGCAGGAAATACACCTGCAGCAGGAACAGGAATTTGGACATTGGTTTCGGGAACAGGAACTATTGTTGCACCGACTTCACCAACTTCGGCGGTGAACGGATTATCGCTCGGCGCAAACATTTTTCAATGGACGATTTCAAACGGAACATGTCCATCTTCATCAGACCAGGTGACAATCAATGTTGATCAGAATCCATCAAGCGCTGTTGCAGGAATTGACCAGACCTTATGCACATCATCAACTTCATTTCTTGCAAATACACCATCGACCGGAACAGGTACCTGGACTTTAGTCTCCGGAACAGGAACAATTGTTTCTCCATCGTCACCGAATTCAACAGTTAATGGATTGAGCGTTGGCGCAAATATTTTTCAATGGACGATTTCAAACGGAATGTGTCCATCTTCAAGTGACCAGGTAACAATAAATCGTGACGCAGTTCCGACAATTGCAAATGCCGGTGCTGATCAAACCATTTGTTCGTCCTCATCTGTATTTGCAGGAAATAATCCATCCGTTGGTACTGGCGTATGGACTTTAATTTCCGGAACAGGAACGATTGCAAATCCTTCTTCGGCAACTTCAAGTGTTACCGGATTATCAGTTGGTGCAAATGTTTTCCAATGGACAATTTCCAACGGAACATGTACTGCATCATCAGACCAGGTAACTATCACTGTTGATCCGAATCCGACAACATCGGCTGCGGGTCCGGATCAAACGATATGTTCACCAGCTACGTCACTTGCGGGAAATACTCCGCTGATCGGAAATGGGGGATGGACATTGATCTCCGGAACAGGAACAATTACTTCTCCATCTTCTCCGACAACAACTGTAACAGGTTTAACCGTCGGTGCAACTATTTTCCAGTGGACAATTTCAAACAGCACTTGTCCTTCTTCAACGGACCAGGTAACGATTACTGTTGATCCGTTCCCTACTACTTCGAATGCAGGTCCGGATCAAACTATTTGTACTGCAGGAACAAATTTCGCAGGCAATATTCCTGCTATAGGTATCGGAACATGGTATTTGATTTCGGGAACAGGAACAATCGTCACACCGAATTCACCAACATCTGCTGTCAATGTATTAAGTGTTGGTGCAAATGTTTTCAAATGGGAAATCACAAACGGAACGTGTCCTGCATCCAGCGATCTTGTAACGATTTTCCGCGACCAGGCACCATCTGCTTCAAGTGCAGGCGGAGATCAAACAATTTGTGCAACGACTGCATTGCTTTCCGGAAATGCACCTGTAACAGGAAGCGGAAACTGGACCGTCATCGCAGGAACAGGAAACATCAGCGCCCCTGCTTCGTCAGCAACTTCAGTAACTGGTCTAAGTACAGGTGCAAATATTTTCCAATGGGAGATTTCAAACGGAACATGTCCGTCTTCAACTGACCAGGTAACGATCAACGTGGATGCAAATCCTTCTACATCAAATGCAGGTACCGATCAAACCATTTGCAGCTCCTCTTCGGTGTTCGGTGCAACTATTCCATTGACAGGAAACGGAACATGGAACGTGGTCAGCAGTTCCGGTATAATTTCAAATCCGGCGCAGGCAACAAGCGCGGTGACAAATCTTGCCACAGGAATTAATTTATTTGAATGGGTAGTAACGAATGGCGTTTGTCCTGATTCCCATGATACAGTTGCAATCGTAATTGATCAATTTCCAACAGTCGCAAACGCAGGACAAGATCAGCAGATCTGTTCTTCACTTTCGGCGATGAATGGAAATGTTCCTGTTGTAGGAACCGGCACCTGGCTCGTAGTAAGCAGCACCGGTAACTTCGGAAGCGCATCTGTTCCGAATACAAGCGTTACGAATTTGGCAACAGGCCTGAACACGTTTGAGTGGGTGATTGCAAACGGAACTTGTCCTGCCTCACGCGATACGGTTTCGATAGTTGTTGATGATATGCCAAGTGCCGCGAATGCAGGAACAGATCAGCTGATTTGTTCAGGCACATCGGGTTTGCAGGCATTAAATCCTTCAGTCGGATCAGGAACATGGTATGTGATCAATGGACCTGCGTTGGTTTCAAATACAACTTCACCTAGTTCCGGAGTAACAAACCTGGACGAAGGTTCGAATCAATTTCAATGGGTTGTTTCCAATGGAGTTTGCCCGGTTTCTATTGACACAATTCAAATCTTTGTTGATTCGATGCCGACTGTTTCAAATGCAGGCGTTTCACAAACCATTTGCAGCAGCACTTCTGTTTTGAATGGAAATACTCCGCTTATAGGTTCGGGCCAATGGTATGTTGTTAACAGTCCGGCTGCATTGACAACTCCTTTGCTTTCTACAACAGCAGTAACAGGGTTGGGAACAGGATTAAATTCATTCGAGTGGGTAACAAGCAACGGCGTTTGCCCTTCCTCACGCGATACAGTGGTAATTACCGTAGATGCAAATCCAACTGCAGCGTATGCAGGAACCGATGAATTGATCTGTGACCCGATTGATACATTGACAGGAAATATTCCGCTTGTAGGCTCAGGAACATGGTACTCGCTCAGCGTTCCTCCGGTGCTCGCTAATCCAACTGCTGCAACTACACAGGTAAGCAATCTTGCTTCAGGTTGGAATTCATTCGAATGGGTAATCACCAATGGAACTTGTCCTGCAGTGCGTGATACGGTTGCTGTTTTTTACACGCAGCGTCCATCAGCACCAAATGCCGGCGCCGATATTTTTGAATGCGCTTACGATGTCAACATGCAAGCCGAAATTCCTACAACAGGAACAGGATACTGGACAAATCTTTCTAATACAGGAAGCTTTACAGATCCCGCTGATCCGAATTCAATGCTGAATAATTTACCGGATGGCACATTCCTGTACACTTGGACAACAACAAATGCCTATTGCAGCTCACGTGCTGATACTGTAACCGTAACGATTTATTCGCCGCCATCAATTGCAGATGCAGGAGATAATCAAATCATACATACAACATTTGCTACGCTGAATGCAGTTCCGTGTGATACAGGAATCGGAACCTGGTCTTTTGTTACAGGCTCAGGGCAATTTGAAAATGTAAATGATCCGGCATCACGTGTTACAGGTTTGGCGAATGGAATAAATATTCTCCGCTGGACAGCTTCCAACGGTGTGTGCAGCCAGAATTCAGATACGATGCAGATCGATTGCAGGGCCCTGATCATTCCGACAGGTTATTCTCCGAATGGCGATGGTACCAATGATAATTTTGTGATTGAAGGTTTGACTGAATATTCCAATGTTAAGCTGGAAATTTTTAACCGCTGGGGCAACCAGGTGTACATTTCTTCTGATTATAAAAACGACTGGAATGGAGTAGGAGCGGGCGGAGAAATCCTTCCGGATGATATTTATTATTATGTGATGAAGCTTGAAGACGGAACCGTGTTCACAGGATATGTTTCTTTAAAACAAAGAACATTATGAAAAAAATAATTACTTCAGCTTTATTTTGTATGTTGGCGAACTTGTCCTTTGGACAATATAACCCTTTACAAAGTCAATACGTTTTGAACCGTTTAGTTATAAATCCTGCCTGTGCGGGTTCGCAGGGCTATTTATCTACTACAGCAAGCTATCGCAGGCAATGGCTTGGTTTTGATGGCGCGCCCGAAACGTATGCCTTCACAGCAAGCTCTCCTTTGCGCAATAAGCGCTACAACGTCGGCATTATTGCATCACAGGATAATATTGCGGTAATGCATCAATCACATATCGGGTTGATTTACGCTTACCGGATTTTCGCCGGTAAAGTTTCTTTCTCAGCAGGATTTCAGCCGGGAGTAAGCTTTGTGCGGAATTCCTGGAATGAAATTAAAACCACCACGCAGGGAGATGCATCGTACCAGTCTGCAGAAACTATTGTAAATTTTGACATGGGTTACGGTCTTTATCTCCAGTCAAAAAGATTTTTCCTCGGCTTCAGCAGCGCAGCGAAATTTTATCAGAAATCAAATCCGCTTCGTGGCGATCAGCCTGTAATACTTGCGAATGCGGGTTATACCTTTGGTGATCCGAAAAAAACAGCAGTCACTGTTTCAGCGCTTGGACGATATATGCTAAAAGGTTTTTACCAGGCTGATCTGAATGTAGTAGCAACACTTCGCGACAGAATTTCTATCGGCGCTTCTTATCGTCACAAAGATGCTGTTGTAGGAATTATGCAGTTAAAAATAAACGATCAGCTGAACATCGGCTATTCGTACGATTACACGCTCTCCAGCTTAAGCAGCTATTCATCCGGTACACACGAACTGCTTCTGCGGTATGATTTTTCATTCCGTGTGAATTCAAAAAGTCCCCGAGTCCCCTGATAATATGTTAAAGTTTAGTTTCATAATGATCATCAGTTCGCTGTTCAGTATAATTCCGCTTAAATCGCAGGATGATAAAACTCATCTTGCCTCGATTTTTTCGGATACGGCTATCGTGCGGTGTTCAAGGATAAATACCAATACAAAAGATTCTGATTTCGGAGTTACAAAATATAAATCAGGATATGTTTTTACTTCCTCGCGCAATGAGCAGGTTGGCGTAAACTACTATTCTGACGATACGCTGGCACCATTATTGGATCTCTATTATTTTCATAAAAAAGATTCTGTAAAATTTTCTAAACCAAAGCCATTCGCGCACGAGCTGAATACAAAATACAATGATGGACCTGCGACATTTTCACATGATGGTAATACAATAGTGTTTACCAGGAACGTACCCGCTCCGCCAAAAGCAGACAGCGCATTCCGGATGAAGCTGACGTTGATGATCAGTCATTTTAAAAAAGGAAAATGGCAGAAGGCGGAAGTGCTTTCATGTTGCACGGAAGGATGGAATTATACACATCCTTGTTTTTCGCCGAATGATAGTGTGATTTATTTTACATCCGACCGGCCGGGAGGTTATGGCGGACTTGATATTTATTATTCGCGAATAACAGCTGCAGGATGGAGTCCGCCCACCAATCTCGGGAACAAAATAAATACTGCTTATAATGAAGAATTCCCTTTCTGTTCAGGATCGGGAAATTTGTATTTTGACAGTGACCGCCCGGGTGGTATTGGAATGCTTGATATCTATGCGTGGGATATGCGTGATTCAACTTTCACATTTCCACAGATCATGAAAGGTTCAGTCAATTCTGCTGCTGATGATTTCGGATTCTGGTATTCTGAAGCTGATGCAGAAGGTTTTTTCTCTTCCAACAGAAACAACAGCTTAGCAGATGATGATATTTATTTTTTCAAAGTAGACTGGCCCAGCGCGCTCAGCTTTGACACTCTCCGGGAACCTTCGCTTTGTTATGAATTTTACGAAGAAGCAAGCGCTGTATCAATTGATACAGTTGACATGGCGTATCAATGGACGTTCAGCGACGGCGAAATTCTGCGTGGCTACAGCGTTAAAAAATGTTTTGACACTTTGGGAACGTACACCGTGAGTCTCGACATCCGCGATAGCTCAAGCGGTGAAATGTTTATCAGCAACAGGATGACGTATGATCTGGATATTCTTCCTCCGAACCCGATCACCGTTTTTATGTCTGATACATTTTTCATCCATCAGCCAATGGTGATTAATTCGGAGAATGCGGCAACAACCGGTTACAAAGTTCATGGCGTTTATTTTGATTTTGGTAATGGTTACCGATCCCGCGGAACATCTGCAAGTCATACCTACTACCAAAAGGGAACATATTATCCGCTTATTCTTTTCAGGGTCACAGATGAATCCACCGGAACGCAGGAATGCCGGTGTGTGGTAAAGAAAGTCATAGTGCTATAAAAATTATATGAAAAACCTCATTACCCCAATTTTATTATTCTTCGGGTTTCTTCCGTTGTCACTGTTCGCGCAGCCGGCCCCCGCGCTCGATCAGAATTTTCCTTACCTCGTTACATTCGGTAATAAAGCCGATAAAAGCTGGGGCGATGATGATTTTGTTCAGACCTTTTTCTTTTCTGTTCCAACTTCCTGCAATCACCCGGTCTACATTCGCGTGTTTGATCCGAATGTCGGTGGAAAAGTAGATGAGAACCGCGGCGGATTTAATACACGCACAAAATTTACCGTTTACGGAGGAACAGGTGCACATTCAAATCCCGATGCAAGAAAACATGATCCCGTTGGAAATTTCCGCAGCGGTGTACAGCTTGCTACAAAAACATTCGCAGCTGATACAGCTTATGATTCCAAATGGTATACGTTCGGACCATTCAGTCCCGTTGAAGGCGAATTGCAGCCTGATTATGGCGGATATGTTTTTAAAATCCTGATTGAAGGATTAGATGGCGATGACGGCAACCTGTACAAAATGTATTTGTCATCGAAGAAAGACGTCAACACCGATATTGAAGGCGGAAATACGTTTACCTATGAATTCAGTCTGCGTATGTCGGACCAGGTAGGCACCATTGCACATCTTTATCCTTTTGTAACGAGCGATGTTGTATCTGTAAAAACATTTGTGTTCGATTACGATGGCGATGGAATGATACGTACCGTTTCTGTTGCTGTTAAAGGAGAAATTTTTCGTCCGAAAGGAGATGGCACATGGGCCGACACACTTCATAACACGCTGAAAGAAGAATTTAATACTTCGCTTGACATCCAGTTTATCAAGCAGAATAATGTAAAGAACAATAATATTGTGATTTATATTACCAACCAATATGGTGAGATGCTTCCATTTTACACTGTTCCTATTGGTGGAGTCCCGAAGTACAAATATAAAATCGGCGTGAAGCCTTCAAAGTAAATATGAGCTATAACCTCAGGCACCGATTTATTCTTCTGTTTATTTTTTTCAGCCATTATATTTCCGCGCAGGTTTTTTCCAGCCGTATTTACAATGAAGAAAAAGGATTGACGGGTAACTTTATTTTTTCGCTTGCGCAGAATAATAATGGTGTGCTCCAGATCGGCACAGAAAAAGGGTTGATTGGATTTAACGGCGACCAGTTTTCAAGTCTTCGCATGGCCCAGGGCTTGGCAGAAGACCAGGTTTCGAGCGTGTATGTAGCGAAGAATGGAATTACCTGGCTCGGACATTTTCAAAAAGGCATCGCGTGCATGTCAAGTGGTTTGATCAGCATCATTGATTCTACTGCGCGCACTGCAGGACGTATCACTGCAATTGCGGAAGATAAATATGGAAACATCTGGGCAACGCCTGCAGGAAAAGGATTGGTTCGCGTAAATGCGAATTCACGAAAAGTAAATTTTCCCGGCGATACAACAAGCTCATTCGATGTAATGCTTTTTGATTCGGGAGGAAGAATGATCCTCGGATCTGAAAACGGTATTGAAGTTTATAATGTTCAGGCCGACGGAAAACTTTTTGTGCTCGAACGGTTTCCTGAAACACAAGGAAAAAAGATCGATGCGGCATGTATGGGAACACTGTATGGAAAAGAAATTCTTTTTGTTTGCATCAATGGTGATGGTTTGTATTGTTTCCGGAATGATAAAGGTGATTACAATTTAGTTTCTGTTGTAAAAACAGAATTGAATTGTGTCGATATGAATTTTTCATCTATCGCTTCCACACAAACTAATGATGTATGGATCGGTACCATCGGCGAAGGTTTACGCAGGGTAAGCTTTAGCTCCGCTTTTTTTCCGACACGTACGGATGCGTTTCGCATGACGGATGGACTGCCTGATGATAATATCAAATCCTTACTGGTAGATTTTGAAAATAATCTCTGGATCGGAACATTCGGTCATGGTCTTGTAGAAGTTCCGTATACAGTTTTTCGTTTTTATACCATAGGAAACGGGTTGATCAAACCCGAAGTGAATTGTGTTGTGAAAGATAATCTCGGCGCATTCTGGCTGGGAAATAATAACGGCATAACGCGTTTTATGAAAGATAATTCTGCGAAGCCACGATTTTATAACGATGAAAATGGCTTTACATCAACAAAAGTAAATTGCCTCGCTGCCGATCACACCGGAATGGTTTGGATCGGCACAGATGGTGCAGGAATTTACAGGTTAGATCCATTCACTCAGAAGTTTGAAAATATTTCACAGAAATTTCATTTGAATTCAATGATCGTCAACAGCATCACTGTTCCTACAGACGGAAGAGTAATGATCGGAACAACGGATGGACTTTACATTTACAAGATTGCTGAAAATACGTTTTCTTATTACACCACGATGGAAGGATTGCTGCACAATAATATTCAGCAGCTATATACGGATCACAATAATAATGTTTGGTTTTCTTCATCCGGGACGCCGCCTTACATTTTAAAAAATGATGAGATAAAACCTTTCTTCGATATAGATAAAATACGTGGATATAATATCAATGGTGTTTACGAAGATAACCAACGCACTTCATGGATTGCAACGGATGGTGATGGTATGTTTGCTTATAATGGCAAAACATTCCGCCAGTATAATTCGGCAAATGGTTTGAAGTCTTCGAATTGTACCGGTGTAATTGCGGACAACAACAATGTCCTTTACGTAACGCATAAAACAGGGATAAGCCTTAAGTTTCCTGAAGACTCTATGTTTTATACGTTTTCAGGTTATGACAATCGTTTGTTCGATGCGATTAATCCGTTTGTGTATAAAGACAGCAGCGGAGTTATTTTTTTCTGTTCGGCTGACGGATTGATTGAAATTACTTCGCAGGATAAATCGTATTTGAAAGGGCGCCCGCATATTTCGCTTGCAAAATTATTTATCAATGGAAGCGAACTTTACCCGAGGAATGAAATTTTTCTTGATCCGGGAACGTATATCCTTTCATTCGAATTCAATAACATTTTATTCGGCGCACCTTATCCGCCGCCATTTTATTACCGTATTGTCGGCGCCGATTCGGTATGGCGCATGTCGAACGGAAGAAATATTATTATTCCGCAGCTTTCATCCGGAACTTACGAGCTGCAGGTTTCTTCGGATAAAAACGGGAAACAAATAGGAAAAAATTTCGCTTCGGTAAAGATTTTCATTGATAAACCGTTCTGGCAAAAAACATGGTTCATCATTGTCGTGCTGCTTTTGGTTCCTGTAGCTATTTTGGGATTGATCAGGCTGCAAACACTTTCGCTGTTACGATTGAATAAACGTTTGCAGACCCTGGTTGGCGAAAAGACCGCCTTGCTGAATGAAGAAAAAGAATCAGTGTCAAGAATGAATCTTGAGCTTCAAAGCAAAAATAAAGACATCACCGATTCCATTGAATACGCGAAAAGAATTCAGCTGGCAATTCTTCCTGAACTTTCCATTCTTAAAAATCAATACCCGGAAAGTTTTGTGTTTTACCTGCCACGCGATATCGTAAGCGGCGATTTTTATTGGTTTGCACAAAAAGGTCCGCTGTTCATTCTCGCATTGGTAGATTGTACCGGTCACGGAATTCCCGGCGCGTTCATGTCGATGATCGGCTCAACGCTTTTGAATAAGATCGTATTCGATTATAACGTAACTAAACCTTCGGAGATTTTAAGTTACCTGAACAAAGACATCAATACTTCGCTGCACCAGGAAGAATCGAGCGAGTCATCGCATGATGGAATGGATATCGCATTGTGTGTAATTGATAAAAGAGATAGCACATTACAATTTGCCGGTGCCGGTCGTCCGCTTATAATTGTGCGCAATGGTCAGCTCATGGAATACAAAACGAACAAGGGCGGAATTGGTGGTGTCTACAATAAAGTCTATCCTGTTTTTGAGCAGCTCGAAGTACACCTGGAAAAATCGGATTCTATTTATTTGTTTTCGGATGGATTCACAGACCAGTTCAGTTCGGAAACCGGCTCGAAATTTTCTTCAAAGCGAATGCGTGCTTTATTAACGGAGATTGCGCATTTGCCAATGGAAGAGCAGTACATACGGGTCAACGATGCTTTTTTTGCATGGAAAGCAGATGAGTTCCAGTTTGATGATGTGTTGTTTATGGGATTTAATTACCAGTAGACAATGTTATTTTCTGTAGAGAAGCGATGCCTGACTGCAGGAGCATATGCAAGCGAGGAGGCAGGCAGGCCTCGCGTCCGTTATGCAGACAATGTTAATCGACAGCTGCATTTGTCAATCGTAAGTTGTCAACTGTCAATTGCAATACAAAAAAAAATCAGGGAATAATTTTTTCCGTTTTGTATCCTGAATCTTCGAGCACTTGAATTGCATCTTCAACGTCTTCTGCATTTACCTGCAATTTAATTCCGCTACCGTTAAATGTGAAGAAAGGTTGAAGCATCAGCGTATGTTCGTCTTTTAAAAAACAAAGAATTCCTTCCGATTCGAGTCTTGCCTTTGGAATAGCAGCTTCGTGTGCATAAGTGAAAATGGCAACAGTTACAAAAGTGGTCATTTTTAAAGTTAAGGTTTTTTGTCCTATGAATTCAGCAGGAAAAATTGCTCGCAGATTAACGCTGATTTCGCCGATGAATATTCAAGATTCAACATTTGACCAACTACCAATCCCAACCTGTCTACCGAAGCTCGCGCAGGTAGATCACCACTCTCTCACAATTAATTCTTGCCTGACACGTTACTTTTCAACCCCGGATGCCTTATGCTCCCGAAGCAGATCGGCCCGCTTTTTGCTTTTCATATTCAAGATAATCGTAACTTTACATCTCCCATGAAAACCCTGAAAATCAAGACTATTAGCCTTTGTATGATCCTGTTAGGATTGATACTGGCACTTCCTGCAACGCTGTCTGCCCAAAATGACGTTCCTGAGGGCGATTTTCCGAATGCGACTGATGCGTCGGGGAAAAAACAAGGGAAGTGGAAAAAGGTGGATGAATTGGGTACGTGCATTTATGTGGGACAATTTAAGGACGATAAGCCGTTTGGCATTTTCACTTACTTCGATACGAATGGAAAGAAAATGACAGAGATGAATTTCCTTAGTGGTGGTCCGGTGAATTATGGAAAAATGTACAGCGTAAGCGGAAAGCTGCAGGCGCAGGGAAAATATATTAATCAGCAGAAAGATAGTGTGTGGACTTTTTATACCGAAGACGGATTATTTCTTTCGGAAGAGCGATATAAAAACGGGAAGAAAGAAGGGAAGTCTGTAATTTATTATCCGGGTACAAAACAGGCTGCGGAAATAAAATATTACAAGAACAATGTGGAGGATAGTGTGTGGATGCAATATTATGCCGACGGAAAGAAAAAAGCGGAAGGCACTTACAAGATGGGAAATTATGAAGGGCGCGCAGTTTGGTATATGCAGGATGGAAAAGTGAACATCATAGGCAATTATAAAAATTCGCTGAAGGATGGCATTTGGGAATATTACTGGCAGAATCCAAACAACAAATTTTCGTATGAGCTGAAGGGAAAAGAAACCTGGAAAGCAGGCAAAATGATAAGTGAAGAAAAGATAATTAAGAAAGACGATTTTAATAAGCAGATAGAAGAGCAGAATAATGGAAATGGTGGTGGGGAAATACCCGGAGGACAATGACGTGAATACAAAAAAAGGAAAAGTACTTGTAGCCATGAGCGGCGGTATCGATAGTTCGGTAGCGGCGCTCATGTTGCATGAAGAAGGATATGAAGTAATTGGCATTACCATGAAAACATGGGATTATGCGGCTGCAGGCGGTTCAAAAAAAGAAACAGGTTGCTGCAGCTTGGATTCAATCAACGATGCAAGAACGCTTGCCGTGAACTCAGGGTTTCCACATTACATTCTTGATATTCGTGCGGAATTTGGTGAGCACATCATCAATAATTTCGTTGAAGAATATTTAGCAGGCCGCACCCCAAATCCGTGTGTGCTTTGCAATACACATATCAAATGGGAGGCATTATTAAAACGTGCCGATCAATTGAATTGTGATTTTATTGCGACGGGGCATTATGCGCAGGTGCGTGAGGAGAATGGCCGTTATGTTATTTCGAAAGGATTGGATGAAGGGAAAGATCAGTCGTATGTGCTTTGGGGACTTTCGCAGGAGAGTTTGAAGCGCACGATGTTTCCACTTGGAAAATTTCATAAAGCGGAGATCCGTGAAATGGCAATGAAAGCCGGTTACGAAGAGCTCGCGAAAAAAAGTGAGAGCTACGAGATCTGTTTTATTCCGGATAACGATTACCGTGCGTTCTTAAAACATAAAGTTCCTGGTCTTGAAGAAAAAGTAGAAGGCGGAAATTTTGTTTTGACAGATGGAAAAGTGGTGGGCACACATCGTGGATATCCATTCTATACAATCGGTCAGCGCAAAGGATTAGAAATTGCTTTTGGCGAACCGATGTTTGTATTACAGATCATCCCGGAAACAAATACCGTTGTGATCGGAACAAAAAATGAATTGGATAAGCAGGAAATGTTCATTCGCGATTTTAATTTGGTGAAGTATGAATCGCTTCCTGAAAATTTTGTTGCGCTTACCAAAATTCGTTACCACGATAAAGGAACACCTGCAACGCTGACTGTTGTCGACGGAAAAATCAAAGCAACATTCCATCGACCGGTAGCAGGAGTAGCGCCCGGACAATCGGCAGTGTTTTTTGAGGGTGATGATTTGATCGGCGGCGGATTTATTGCGCGAACCGAATTGCCTGTTTATTCAGAAGTTGTTGAAAATACATTCAAGAACTAAAACGCTGAATCAATTTTTTGCGGATGAAAAACGCTACAAATAAAAAAATGCTGCTTTCACCACGAACATTGTTTGTGCTGACGGCGGTTTTTTTTCTTGTGAGCGCCTGCAAAAAAGATGAAAAGGTTCCTGATGCAGGCTATTCCTATTTCCCGGATAACATTGGTCACTGGTGCATTTACGAAGTGGATTCTACGTATTATAATTCATTCGATAATGACACCGAAGTGTATCGTTACCAGGTGAAGGAAGTGATTGAATCGTATTACACGGATAACAGCGGAAGACAAGCCATGCGTGTAGAACGTTACAAGCGTCCGTACATTGACAGCATTCCGTATGAGAATTTGCCGTGGACTATTTCGCGTGTATGGGCATTTGTGCGTACGAATTCAGTCGCAGAAAAAGTAGAAGAAGATCAGCGTTTCATTCGTCTTGCTTTTGTTCCGCGTGAAGATAAAAAGTGGAATGGAAATGCGTTCAATACGATTGGTGAATGGGAATACAAATATGTTTCTGTGGATGAGCCGTACAGCATTAACAGCATGAGCTTTGATTCCACCTTACATGTTTTGCAAAAGTTAGATACGAATCGTTTGAATTACCGCATCTATCGCGAACGTTATGCCAGGAATGTTGGATTGATTGAAAAAAATGTGATCGATGTGTCTGATGATTCATTGGGATTTTCATCGGTGTTGTCACGCATAGAAAGTGGTGTGATCTATTCTGTCAGGTTGGTGTCGTGGGGAAATTAAATCGTTGAACAAATATTATTATGAAGAAATTTTACTTTGCTGCTCTTATTACATTTTTCTCCCTTAGTATGTTTGGCCAGACGCCAACAAAATACTGGGTGCAATTTTCTGATAAAGGAAATAATCCATACACTTTTGCAACGCCATCTGCGTATTTATCTCCGCGCGCATTAGCACGTCGCGCAGCACAAAACATTCCGCTTGATTCGCTTGATCTTCCTGTTACACCTGCATACATCGCTGGTGTTGCCGCGATTCCGAATCTTACTGTGCATTCACATTCTAAATGGCTGAATGGTGTTGTAATTATTACAACCGATTCAACTGCACTGGCAACTGTTGCAACATTACCTTACGTAACAAGTGTTGGTAATGTAAGCTTGCGCAGAGGAACTACTTCAGAAAAATTTAACGAAGCTGTTGAAGCGATTAACCAGGATGCATTGCGTTCGGGAAATGTAACTTCTATGGCGCTGGATTACGGACAAGGGTATAACCAGATCAATATGCTTGGTGGTGTTTGTTTGCATAACGCAGGTTTCCGCGGACAAGGCATGCAGATCGCTGTGATCGATGCAGGATTTTATAACACCGATCAGCTTACGATCTTCGATACACTTTTCGACAACGGAAGAATTCTCGGCACCTGGGATTTTGTGATGAACGAAGCTTCGGTGTATGAAGACAATTCACACGGCACGATGGTGCTTTCTACAATGGGCGGAAACATGCCGGGACAATTAGTCGGAACCGCGCCTGATGCAAGCTATTGGTTGCTGCGCAGCGAAGACGCACCAACAGAAAATATTGTAGAAGAATATTACTGGTCTACTGCTGCCGAATATGCAGACAGTGTGGGAGCAGATGTAATTAATTCTTCTTTGGGTTACACCACATTCGATGATCCTTCCAACAATCACACGTACGCAGATCTTGACGGACATACAACACCTTCTTCGCGCGCTGCTAATTATGCTGCACGAAAAGGAATGGCTGTTGTAGTAAGCGCAGGAAATTCCGGATCAAGTTCGTGGTTTTATATCAGCGCGCCTGCTGATGCTGATTCTGCATTAGCTGTTGCTGCAACCGATGCAAGTGGAGTAGTGGCAGGTTTCAGCTCACGTGGTTCTGTTACTTTATTCGCAAATATAAAACCGAATGTTGGCGCACAGGGACAAGCTTCAGTTATTTGCGATCCGTTCGGCACTGGTGTGGTTACAGGGAACGGAACTTCATTCGCATCACCAATCATGTGCGGACTTCTTACATGTTTGTGGCAAGCGCATCCGACGTTCACCAACATGCAGATCCTGCAGGTGATTCAGCAAAGCGGCAGCCAATCTTCCGCGCCGGATTCTTTGATGGGTTACGGTCTTCCTGATTTTTGCGCCGCGAATTTATACTTGTCAGGAAATCCAATGCAGATCGGTGATGAAAATGAATTGTACGCTGTAACTCCAAATCCGTTTTCTGATGTTCTATCGTTTTCATTTTTCTCCATGGAAGATCAGAATCTCAGTGTGATTCTTTACGATGTGCAGGGCAAACAACTGGTGAATCAATTAGTCTTTGCTTCGGGCAACGCAGAAAATAATTACAAGCTGGAAGAGCTTGAAGGAGCCAGCGCCGGTGTTTATTTTTTAAGAGTGAATACGGAGGATGGAAAGTATTTTACTGTTAAAGTTGTGAAGGGATTATAAGGGAGATTTTTTATCATTAGGTACGTTTAAGAAACGTACCTAATGATAAAAAATGAATCACGATCATATTTAGAGAAGGACAGAAAGGGAAATAGTTTTTTCTTTTGTTTTTTATTAGGGTTTTCCGAGAAACCAGAACGTTTTTTTATCATTAGGTACGTTTCTTAAACGTACCTGATTATGAAAAGAAACGTACCCAATGATAAAAAATCACTCCTTCATAAAATAAACTTCTCCCCAAAGATTCAATCCCGGATTTGCAGCATCTTCCATCGGACATGCTTCTGTTTCAAGTCGTATTTTATTTCTGATCACACATCCGCAAAGCGAGCACGATTTATTTCCTGTGCGGTGGCCGTATTCATTGGTGATCTTCGCTGATGCTGTGATCTTTTGCAATACAAGTGTTGATTCGACAAGATTCGGACATGCGAGGCAGGCGTCTTCACGTCTTTGCAACGTCTCTTTTGACACGGTTGGAAAACCGGAAATTCCCCATTGCAATAATGCTTTTCCTGCTTTTGAAATTAAGGATGAAGTAGAGATATTAAAACGTTTTTCAGGCGGATTATTAATGAGATCATATAAATGTGGTCCGCCGCGCTGTGCTAATAAACGTTTTGCATAATCCGGATTTTCCAATGCAGCAGCTAACACTTTTGCCGGCACAGGATTATCGAGTCCCAATACATATCCGAATGTTTTGCATTTTTCTGCAAATGTTTCTCCTGTGAGCGCGTCAAGATCAGGCTCTTCTTCAACAGCATTTTCTACTGGTGGCTTCGTTTTGTATTGTGTCTTTTTTATTTTGGATTTAGCACTTGAATGAAATGCAGATGACTGCGGTGCTGAGGCCGAATTACGGGAAGCGCTTCCTCCTTTATTGCAATTACACATGACAGGGGTTTTAAGTATGAAAAATCGCAATAGAAATATCGTCATTTAATTCTTAAACAGAAACAAGAACCCGATTTACTTTTTTTTACGGGATTTTTGATACTGTAACTTTTGGGTATATTTATTCCATCTTAATATTTTAATATCAATCAGTTATAAATGAATATTGTGAAAATCCAGGTGAACTTTGCCCCGAATTTGTCCAAGAATTTATGACCTGCTCTTGCGATATTCGAGGGTTTACGAAAAAGTGATGGGTGGCTGGTGACAGGTGTATCAAGAATGAGAATAGTTTTTCCTTTCTCACTCGTCACCTGCCACCTGTCACCCGTCACCTGTCACCTGTCACCCGTCACCTGTCACTTGCCACTTTCCTTAATGAATTAATAATCTCTTGCAATACCTGTCTTATGAAAGCATTGACTTCTAAAAGCCGTCAGAATTTTATTACGATCAGTACGATTGTTGGATTGCTGATCATTTTCTCCTTTTATTTTTTTATTTACGTTCCGGGACAGGAGAAAAAAATGCAGAAGGAAAATTTCAGGGTGTTGACACGGATCACGACAAATATTAAAGGCCGCATTGAGGAATACAGGGAATATATTAATGAGCGTGCACGTATTGCCGCATCTTTTAAAACATATTTCTACCAACAAGAACCGGGAGCTGCTTCCATTTTTGAAAATGATTTTACCCGTATTACAAATTATTATTTGCGCGACATACCGGAGTTAGAATTAATTTATTTTTCTCCAGTTGTTAATAATCCTGATCAAAACCTGGTGCAGGAAAAGTTGGGACAATTGTCAAAACCTTATTTCATTTTTATACGTGATACCTGTAGCTACGAAGGTGAAAAATATGAATATGGCTTTACGCTGAATGCTGAATGTTTTCAATACCTCGTAAATGATAAAGCCTTCGAGGAAAGTTTTTTACGCAGGAATGAAATCATTCTTTCGGGACCTGAATCGGGTGTGCTTGCCGGTGAGGAAGATTCACTTCTTAAATCCACGAACGGGCTTAGAACGGGACGTTTTTTTTCACAGGAAATTTCAGGAAGCACAAAAATGATCTTTGCGCAGCCATTTCTATTGGGCACCGATGATCATTTTGTTTTATGCGGATTTATTGATCAAGACGAATACCATAGGAAAACAAGAAACCTTTCCGGTACTACAATCCTTATTGTACTGCTGCTGCTTTTTATCCTTGCATTAAGTCTTCCTTTCGTGAAGTTTTTATTGATGAGCAGGAATGAACGTTTGAGTATTTCTGATTCGTTGCTTGCAGGAATAACAGTTATACTCGGCACATCTGTTGTCGTCCTTATTTTGCTGGATGTTTACACGTATTATATTCCAGTAAAAGAAACCAGGGAAAAACAAATGGCTGATCTGTCGTTCCAGATTTCAGGAAATTTTCAGAAGGAGATCAACGCAGCATGCGGGCAGCTGAAATTTTATGATTCGCTGGTAAGTGATACCAAAGCACCAAAAGGTTTCATGAATAATTATGTTTCCATACGCGATTCTGCACAGGTTTCGGTTATGGATAAGGAAGAGCTCAGCCAAAAGCAAGCTGTAAATACAGAGCAATTAACGGAAACAGGTTTCAAATTAATACGTCCGAAAATTTATTCAAATTTCAACCAGGTATTCTGGACAGATTCGGCCGGGCTGCAATTATTTAAATGGTCGACAGGTGCTGTGCGAACACCAATGATCACTCTCGGTGAGCGCACGTATTTTCAAAAAATAATCCAGGGTAAAGTTTGGACACTGCCCGGAAAAGCTGCGCATGAATTTTACCTGGAAGGAATTTATTCGCGTACTACTGCTGAAAATCTCGTAGCAATCGGGTTGAAAAGTAATTACACCGTAGCCGATAGCATCAAATCTTCCGCTGATAAAAAGAATAAGCCTCATACCGGGATAGTCGCGATGATCACGGAGCTCAATTCTGTAATGGATCCAATCCTTCCGATGGGAAATGGCTTTTGTATCATTGATAATACGGGTAAAGTTATTTTCCATTCAGACCGGACGAAAAATCTTTCAGAGAATTTTATTGAGGAATGCAGCGCGCGTGATGATCTTAAATCAGCCATGTACAGCCGCACACCGAATTATTTTTCTACCGCATACCAGGGCGCAGAATATAAAATGTATGTGCGTCCGCTGAACAGCATGCCTTTTTATCTCGTTACATTCCAGGATAATTCCTATTCCGTAACCAGCAATACAGAAGTGCTGAGCTTGTCGGTACTGTTCGTGGTTTTCTTTTTCCTTTTTATCTGCGTACAGGTTATTGTTTTGCGAATCATTACAAAGAATGAAAGCCAGCTCAAAGCAAAGATCTTCAGCTTCGATTGGTTATGGCCGTTAAAAGGAAAACAAAAAGCCTACCAGCAGATTCTTATCTTTCTTATTCCATCATTTTTCCTCCTGTTATTCTTCTTGCATCACGCAGGACCGGTAGAAACGCTGCTGATCTTTTTCGTCTCTTCCATTTTTACGTTTGCGCTTCTTTACCTGAAAATCGATCAATTTAAAAGTAACGGTGAACGCAAATCAACAAAAGAATTTCTATCGTCGGTCAATAAGCAGATCATCAGCGCAAGCTTTGTTATGCTGATCATCTTGAACATCATTTCTTATTACATCATTGATGATCTTGTCCGGTTTTGTGCCTTCCAGGTTATTCTGTCCGGATTTGCAATTACTGTTTTAGTTCTGGATCTGCCGATACTGAAAAGATATTCATTCCGTAAAAGTTACCTGGTAATTATGCTTGGTGTTCTTATGCTGGTCAGCATCATTCCGACTTTTGCGTTTTTCAGAATTTCATTTGAGAAAGAAGCCGAGATCAGTGTTCGTCACACGCAGCTGGAGCTTGCTTCGGATCTGAATAAGAAGAGCGATGAATTAAATAAAACGTATCATATAAATGATCGTTCCCAAAAAGATATTTATTGTGATTCATTTTATAAAACTATTTTTCTTAGGAAAGATTTTCCGGAGCTGAAGCAATATGCTAATCCATTTTCAAATGAAGATGCTGTGTTTAGTAAAATTTCTATTTCACTAACGCCTTCTTATAATGATATCGTTACGAAAGAAAATAATCTTGCCGACTCAGCGCTTGATGGTGTTTGGTCTTGGGAAAAATATGGTAAAGAATCCATGTTGCTGCACTACAATGATCTTCAAAAAAGCGCTTCTTCCAATGTTGATTCTTTAATTATCAGATCACAGATTCCGGCCTACACGCTCCCGGTTCCATTCGGTGTTCATGGTTTTGGTGTGCGCGGCAGCTTATTCTGGATTGGAATCCTTTTCAGCATTATCGGGTTGTATGGTTTTATTAGATTTTTTGTTCGCATCATTTTTACAACGGATTTTTTCCGCAACAATCATTACAATAAGCTTGGTATTATTTCCCTTAAAGGTTTTTTCGATAGCACAAATGTTTTTCTTGTCGGTCCGCCCTATTCAGGAAAAACAAACTGGCTGAAAAAGCAATTTGACACAACAAAGATCAAATACGAGATCGATCTGAATAGTCTTAAATCAGCTGATGATGTGAAGGAGCAGCTGGAGAAATGTAAGTACGCGGATATTATTGTAATTGATCATTTTGAATATGGATTCAGGGATTATGCTGCTGCAGAAAGAAGGTTGCGACTTTTCGAAGGATTAAAGCAGTATGATGAAAAGCGTGTGCTCGTGGTATCAAATGTTCACCCGAGAATGTTCCTTTCAGAATATCCGAAGCCGCCTGTAAAATCAGAAGAAGAAACAAAGACAAATCCTGCTGATTTAGTAAAAGACGATTGTGATCGCTGGACAAAAATCCTTGGAGGTTATCATAAAATATATTTTCCTGCAAGTGGAATTGTTGAACAGAAACAGGAAGTGGCAAAAGATTTAATTGACTGCGAATGTAATGGTTCTTATTTCCTGCGTGCACAAAAAGCAGCGATACGCGAATATTTAAATAATGAAGGAATCAATAATCCGCTTACAGAAGAAGAGATCATTCTTCGCATTGAAAGCCTGGCACATGTGTATTACAATTCCATCTGGGCATCACTTTCTGAAGAAGAGCAGTATATATTGTATGATATTGCGCAGGACGGTTTGGTCAACCTGAAAAATCGTGAAGTGCTGACGATGCTGCTGAATAAAGGTTTGTTGATTTACGAAAATCGATTCAGGATGATGAATGAGAGCTTCCGCAATTTTGTGCTTTCAGAAGTGAGCGCGGATGATGCGCTCGAGCTGGAGCGAAAAGTAAAAGAAACCGGTTCATGGAATTATTTTAAGACGCCGGTCATCATTATACTGATCACGATCGCGCTGTTTATTTTTATCACGCAGGAAGAAACCTATAACAACATCATCGCGTTCATCACCACATTCGCAGCAGGTATACCGATCCTTTTCCGTTTGCTTGGAATGATCACGTCGATGAAAGCAGCAAAGGCCGGATAGAAAAGCGAATCCGTTTCTTTTATAATGTATAGTAAGAAATAGAAACGCATCCATTGTAAGCACTCTCATTCATAATTGAGCCTTTAAATCCTGCTATCCAGAATGGCAGTGCGGAAGAATATTTTCCCTGGTTTACAGAGTTGAACAACGTCGCGATATTATCTCCTTTAAGATCGCGCAAATAAATTGTTCCTTTAGTTCCTCCAAGACCGGCGCTTTCAATTTTCACCAGCTCGTTTTTTTCGTACTCAATTATTTCGGGTTTATTTGGCTCAAGAGTAATTACTCTTACTTCTGTTAATGTCATAGCTGCAGTTTTAATTAATAATTCATAGGTTCTAATTTAGAACGCAAAGACGAACAACCCGCATTTTATTTTTAAGAGCCGGCTTTTCCATACTGTCACTTTTTGATCTTTTGGTTCGGGCTTATTAATTCATCTTCAGCTGTTTGAATTTGCTTGCGCGTTTTTTTTTGGTGGCCGGAGTGCTGAATTTGTCCAAAAAATTATTTTGAAACTAAACGACATTTATTCTGGCAGATTCCTCGAGGATTTCAGTTTGCTTTATTAAGTATGAAATGGCGCATTCATCTCAAGCTTCAGCATAATGATCCTTCCTGGAAAACGGATTTGGAAGAAATGTAGAGTTGTATTTATTGGCAATATTTATTTAATGCAATTCGAGTGAAATCCTTTTTTTATTTAGTTGCAAGTATATAATTCTTAAATCTGACTTTTTAATTGCCGGGAAAATAAGGGTAGCGCATAAGAATTAATTTCGCCTGTTCAATTGACTCAGAGTTGCAGAAAATACCCCTTCAACACTTTATTTTTCCCTTTTAAAAATTCACTGCAACTTCTTCAGCCTCCATTTTCACATTTTTTTTATCCACACCATTTTTCCCATACTGTAACTTTTTTGATTTTTCGGTAGGGTTTATTGTTTCATTTTCAGTTAGTTGCATTTTTATTTTTGAAAAATTTTGGTGGCCGATCGCCTGAATTTGTCCAAGCATTCGCGTTTTTTTTGAAGCAACTTTGGGACAGTTCAAATCGTCTGGTATAAAAGCGGCTTGAAAAAATAGTACGCAAAATAAAAGCAACCCCTATATAAGTTTTCAAAATGCCTCTTGTTTCCCGTAACGTACTGAAGCGATATTTTTGGAGAGGGGCTCTTCCGACAGAGGGACAATTCTATAACCTTGTAGATTCTTTAATGAATCTTGTTGATGATCGTTACTTGCTTGGCTTACGCACGTATGATCCTGCAGGTAACTATATTATTGGTGATGCAACAATTTACAATAACTCATTGTATGTATGCATTGCTAATACTACCGGTGTTTTTGATCCGGCAAGCTGGCAATTAATAAGCTCTTTCGGCGCGGTTGTATATACCGGAACATGGAATGCAGCTACAAATACGCCTGACCTTTCAGATGGAACCGGTACAAAAGGATTCTATTATGTGGTTGCAACTGCCGGAAGCGTAAACTTCGGAAGCGGCACAATAAATTTCCAGGTAAGTGATTGGGTAATTTATAACGGAGCTATCTGGCAAAAAGTTGATAATTCCCAAACTTCCGGAATTGCTTCTGATATTATTTTTACTCCTGAGGGTGATATCACTGCTACAAATGTGCAGGACGCAATCGTGCAGGTGTATGATCTTACAGATATAAAATTAGCAGCAAAACAAAATATTTTATCGCTCAACCCAACTTTTTATCCGTTTGCTTCAGGCGTAAGTACACTTTCCGATGGCTCTTTAGTTGAGCTGTCGAATGGTGTTGGCCTTGTTGCCGGAAAAGTTTTCAGGAGCATGCTTGCTGAAAAAGCACAAATTGATTTTGCCGCAGGAAACAGCATAATCATAAGTACCGACGGTGGGGTTACCAATGAATCTGCATTGTTAATGGATGCCGCCAGTGTTATTCTCGGCAGAAGAGGTTATGGACAACTTTCTATTACAGCAGGAAATTTAACCGGTGAGCTGACGTTACTTAATGGCAGCGCAAACGGCATCAGAATCAACAGCAATGATGTTCTGCTGCAAAATGTACTCGGACCGGGTGCGCTGATAAATCTTTCTGCTGATGGAAAAATCAATCTTCAATCAGATGTTTTAGATATTAATGCGCAACGAACTGTTTTCAGCTATTTAAATCCGTCAACAGTTCCTTATATCGATGGCGATAAAAATTTGGTTTCGTCAACCGTCACGCTTAGCCAGCTCGATTATTTATCCGGCGTGTCATCATCGATACAAGCGCAGCTCGATAATAAGCTCGATCGTACCGGCGGAAGTATGCTGGGGCAACTATTTCTTTTCAATGATCCGGTTGAAGCAAATGAAGCGGCTACAAAAAACTATGTAGATATCGCCGATGCTTTTCTTCAGTCACAGTTAAGCAGCAAGCTTGATCTTACCGGTGGAAGTATGCAAGGAGCACTTTTACTTTTCCAGGATCCGATTGATGAAAGAGAAGCCGCAACAAAACAATATGTAGATGTTGCCGATGCATTACTTCAATCGCAGCTAAGCAGAAAGCTTGATCTTACCGGTGGAAGTATGCAAGGTCAGCTGTTACTTTTCCAGGATCCGGTTGAAGCAAGAGAAGCAGCTACAAAACAATATGTAGATGCTGCTGATAATTTTGTTCTATCGCAACTTGGCAACAAGCTTGATCTTGCAGGTGGTAATATGCAGGGACCACTTTTACTTTTCCAGGATCCGCTTGATGAAAGAGAAGCCGCAACAAAACAATATGTAGATGTTGCCGATGCATTACTTCTATCGCAGCTAAGCCGCAAGCTCGATATTACAGGTGGTAATATGTCAGGCTTCTTAACACTCCACGCAGATCCGACACTGCCACTTGGTGCTGTTACAAAACAATATGTTGACAATTCGGATGCTTCACTTCGTATTCAGATCGGAAGCAAGCTTAATATTAGCGGTGGCACAATGACAGGTGATCTTGTGCTCAATGCAAATCCTACTCTTGCATTAGGTGCCGCAACAAAACAATACGTTGATAGTGCAGTATCAACCACCGGTGCTAAAGCAATTGCTTTGCCATTTACATTTTTTGTCAACAACGGAAATTTTTCTGTTACATCACTTAACACATGGACACGACTGACATCATCTAATCCGATACTCCAGATGCGCGTTGTTATTCCACCTCCAGGAACCATTTATCCGGGAACAACAACTGCTTCTGTACGCATTGTATTGGATTATATGACTTCGGCAGGTGCAGAAGGAAGAATAGGGTTGTATGATTATACAAGGTTCGGACCTGTCGCACCTATTTCGGGTAGCGATTCAATATTAACTACATCAACAGCATGGGGTGTTCGTACAGGACCATCTTTCCCATTGATTGGCCCCGTTGGTTATCCAATGACGAACAGCTGCACCGTTGAATTGCTGCTTCAAAAAACAGCCGGTGGTGTTGGAACTTCTGTAAGTATTGAAAGTGCAACACTGATAGTAACCTACGCATAATGGACAAGCCAGAAAAAGAGCCTGTTATATTTTTTGATAAGGACTTTATGCTTACGGGCATGAATACTGATCCGCGTGGACTTGATTTTACGATTAGCACACAGGAGCACGTGATCAATTCGCGGGATGGTGTATTGAGTGAAAAGCATTATTACATGAACTACGATTTAATTACTGAAACTTTTACTGATCTCGCTGTTTCCTGCTTTTATACTTACAGCACGGTGCCTGGTGAAGCAGCTAAACGGGAAGAAGTGATCCAATGGTTTTTTGACGATGGAAGTTTGGGAGTGAAAAAACTAGTAGTACAGATTTTAGAAACTCAGAAATAGAAAAGGCTAATGATTGATGTTGCGCTTAAGTTTTTAACGGACGAGATAAATGCCTATCTCATTTTGAAGAACGAACCGGTTTCGGTAGTGGCCCCGGAGATCGTGCTTACGAATGTTGCTGCTGAGGATGGCAACTGGGCTATCCCGCCACGCACATTGGGACTTTCGCTGATCAATATTGAAGAAGAAAGAGTTTTTAAAGATCAGCGAACCTCGTTCAGAAATGAGACCGGTGATGTGGAACATTATAATCCGGAGATCAAACTGAACCTGTATATCCTCATCAGCGCAAATTTTGCTGCGAGTGATGCAGGTGGAAATACAACAGGAATTTATGGTGAAGGTTTAAAACAACTTTCCTACGTGATCAGCTTTCTGCAGGGAAAATATGTTTTCACACCGGAAAATTCTCCCGGACTTGATCCGAGCCTGAAAAAATTGGTAGTAGAGCTTTATTCTTCCTCGTTCGAACAGCAATATAATTTCTGGAATGTGGTCGGAGCAAAATATCTGCCATCAGTTCTTTATAAAGTACGCATGCTGGTCTACCAGGAAAAACGCTTGAATGACCAGGGACCGCCAATTACGAATATGGATATTACTACATCACATAGCTAACGCATGAGCGCTATAATATATAATAAAGCTTTTTCAGTGGAGTTGTCGCACAACTTCTACGAGACCGCGAACAGGTTCAGGGTGAATAACGACTTTGAAATTGTTCCGACCGAAGAATGTGCAAGACTTTTGGTTAACGGAAAAATGCGTTTTATCCGTAATCAAAAAGGTTTCTTCGTGTATTACCAATCTCGCATAGACGGTAATAATATCGAGCAGCCGCTTGTGCGGTTGGATGATGGTGTTGAATTTACTTTTGCATTGCGAATGAGCAATAATGCTATGCCGTTTCTTTTGAACGTCAGCGATTTTAATGTGAATGCGCAGACGTATGATATTCAAAAGCTCTTTTTGCTGGAAGGCGATGATAGTGCTCTTCCGCCTCCACCGCTGGCATCACTTGATGCATCGCTCGTAAATATGCTGCGGCCTGCCGTGTTCACTTATAATTTTAAATCGGGCACTGCATACACAGGTAATTCAGATGTAATTGTATTTAGCGGTGCTACCGAGATATTGCGTGTAAATAACGTTCCGTTCAATCCGGATTCGCAGACCTACAGTGTTGGAATTGATATTACGGGTTCTCCAAAAGGCTATTATACCCTGGTTGCATATCAATCTGCACCGGTACCGGTTGCAGTTATTCATTCAACAGATTTTTATAATGATGGTTCTCTTTCGAAACAAAATGTTTTCGGAGCAATCAAAATAAAATTTGCAATTGCAGATAACCTCTACATGGCTGACTCTGCAAATCCGAATGATCATCTCGCATATGAATACACGTTTGCAAATCGTTCAGTAAAGTGGAGATATATCGTTGCAGTAAAAAGACCGGGCAATTATTTTACATCAGGGAAGTTGCTTGAAGTTTTGGATACAACAACACCATTGCCGGTTTATACTTTCGCTGTTTTGGATGGACAACCTTCGTCTTCCTATAACTTGAACGGAGCAAACACGGTAATCTTTACTTCCAACGTTGCTATTGCGTTCAAAGAAACAATCATTAAAAAATTCGCACTTAATCAACTCGTTGTAGATCCAAAAACCCTTATTGCATCATTGGCAAATGCAAATCCGACAGGAGTAGATTCCAATTGCGCAGGTTCAGCAGGCGGACCATTCGCAGAAATATTTGTTGTGCTTGATAACGGTGATGACACATAAAAAAATTACAGAAGAATAATGAATAGAATAAACAGCAGCTGATCGAACGGAAAAAAATCGGCGGATATAATTTGAAATTCATGAACAACTTAAATAAATATTAAAAACCAAATCTGAAATAATATGGCACTTTTTCCAAAAACACCTGGTGTATATATCCAGGAAATAAAAACACTGGCGCCTTCTGTGGTTCCTGTGCCAACTGCAATTCCTGTGTTTATAGGATATACTGAATCAGGAACACTTAATAAGCCAACACGAATTGGTTCGCTGCTGGATTACCAGGAAAAATTTGGTGGTGCTTATAATGTAGCATTAAATGCAGATGATACAGTTACGGCTTCTGTTTGGAAAGTTAGCTTGACGACTCCTCTTACGCCGGAGTTTCGCTTGTATTATCATCTCCAAATGTATTTTGGAAATGGTGGCGGACCATGCTACATTATTTCTGTTGGTGATTACACTGCAGCAGCTATTGATGGACCAGATTTACTCGCCGCAGTTCCATTAGCTGAACAAGTGGATGAAATCACCTTGCTTGTAGTTCCGGAAGCGATTGCCCCTGATGTATTAGATATTGACCGCCTGGCTATTTACGATGCCATGCTTATGCAATGTTCAAGATTGCAGGATCGTTTTTCTATCCTTGATGTGCCGGTCAGAGGTGGAACAATTGCAGATGATGCAACTGATTTCAGAACATTAAATGTTGGCGCAAATCATCTGAAATATGGTGCCGCTTATTATCCTTCATTTGATTCCGGTGTTTCATATTCCTATGATGATGCAGATGTCTCGATCCTTTCTGCAGGCCCATATGGCGGATTGACCCTTGCTGATTTATTACCTGGAGGATCCAATCCTGATATGATTACTTATAATCAGATTACTTCAGCGATTGCTTCTTCATCAATGATATTGTATCCATCTGCTACGATGGCAGGCGTTTATGCAGCAGTAGACAATGATCGTGGTGTTTGGAAAGCGCCTGCCAATGTAAGCTTAACACTTGTTGATAGCCTCAGCGTTGTAATTGATAATGTTGATCAGGACGGATTAAATGTGGATGCAACATCCGGAAAATCAATCAATGCAATTCGCAATTTTAACGGACGCGGCATTCTTGTTTGGGGTGCTCGCACGCTTGACGGAAACAGTAATGAGTGGAGATATGTGAGTGTTCGCCGCCTGTTTATCATGGCAGAAGAATCCTGCAAAAAAGCTTCTGAGTTTGTTGTGTTCGAACCAAATGATAAAAATACATGGGTGACTGTAAAAAGTATGATCTCCAACTTCCTTACGAATCTCTGGCGTGATGGTGCGCTGGCGGGTGAAAAACCTGAGCATGCTTTCTTCGTGAAAGTTGGACTCAACGAAACAATGACCGCACAGGATATTCTCGAAGGAAAGCTGATCGTGCAAATTGGTCTTGCAGCTGTTCGTCCTGCTGAATTTATCATCCTTGAATTTATGCACAAGCTCCAGGAAGCATAATTTAAAAATAGTCTTAACTAAAAAAAAATAATAAAACATGGCAAATACTTATAATACTCCCGGAGTTTACGTAGAGGAAATCTCAACGCTACCGGCATCTATTGCACCAGTATCAACAGCGATTCCCGCTTTTATAGGGTATACTGCCGGAGGTCCTAATGTTCCTACAGCTTCCCCGGTTGTAAAGCGAATTACTTCGATGATCGAATTCGAACAGAGCTTTGGTAAAGCAAAAAATGAAGCATTGACTGCAACAGTGACTGATATTGTAGCAGGTGGTGCTTTACAAAGCAGAACAATCACTGTCGCACCTACAACCAGTTTATCCGGGTATAATTTGTATTACAACATGCAAATGTATTTTGCCAATGGCGGTGGCCCTTGTTATGTAGTCAGTATCGGTTCGCTTACAGATGCAATTGCCAAACAGGATTTTCTTGATGGACTTACTGCGATCGCGAAAGAAGATGAGCCAACACTTTTGCTTTTCCCTGATGCAATCAATCTTGCTGTTGGTGATTATGGCGATGTTTACGAAGCTGCGCTTATTCAATGTGCTAATTTGCAGGACAGATTTGTGGTTGGTGATTTTGTTGGAGACATTACTAATACAACAGCTGTTGGTACCTACAGAACTGCTCTGGGAGCAAACAATTTAAAGTATGGTGCAGTTTATGGTCCTGATTTAATTACGGGATTAAGCTATAGCTATCTTGATGCTGGAGTTACAGTTGCTTATACAATTAATGCGGTAGCTCAACCAGGAACAACATTAACTGCTTTCAGTAGTACTGGTGGTAATACAAATCTTCAAATCTACAATCAAATTGAACAAGCTATTCCGGCACAGCTACCGGTTGTTTTACCACCGAGTGGCGCAATGGCAGGTATTTATGCTGCAGTTGATCGCGATCGTGGTGTTTGGAAAGCGCCGGCAAATGTTAGTGTTACACGTGTAAGTGCACCGGAAGTCGCAATTACAGAAGCACAGCAAGGTGATCTGAATGTTGATGCTACATCAGGAAAATCTATCAATATAATCCGCACATTCACCGGCCGTGGAATTCTTGTGTGGGGCGCTCGTACACTTGATGGTAACAGTAACGAATGGCGTTATGTTCCGGTTCGCCGACTTTTCATCTTCGCAGAAGAGTCAATCAAAAAAGCTTCTGAGTTTATTGTCTTCGAACCAAACGATAAGAACACCTGGTTGCGTGTGAAAGGAATGATCTCGAATTTCTTAACCGACTTGTGGCGCCAGGGTGCGCTTGTAGGTGACAAAGCAGAACAAGCTTATTTCGTCAAAGTTGGTTTAGGTGAAACAATGAGCGCGCAGGATATTCTCGAAGGAAAATGCATTATCCAGGTTGGTCTTGCAGCTGTTCGTCCTGCAGAATTTATTGTTCTCCAGTTCATGCATAAACTCCAGGAATCATAATTTCTGATCAGAAAATAACAAACCCAAAACAAAATCACTAACCAATAAATCGTAAACACTTTTAAAAACTATAACTATGGCAGCTAATTATCCAGTACCAGTATTTCATTTCCAGGTTGAATGGGGCGGTGCGCGTATCGGTTTTACTGATGTATCAGGTCTCAATTTTACAGTAGAACCGATTGAATACCGCGAAGGTGTTTCCCCGGAGTATCATGTTACCAAATTAACCGGTATGCATAAGTTCGGAAATATCACCTTGAAGCGTGGAATTTTCGAAGGCGACAATCAACTGTTCGAATGGTTAAGCGCTGTTAATCTCAGCAAACCTGATCGTCGCACAGTTACAATTAAGCTGCTCAACGAAAGCCACGAGCCAATCCTTACTTATACCTGTCTCAATGCATTCCCGACAAAATTTGATGGTGTTACTTTCAAATCAACAGGGAACGAGCTTGCAATTGAAAGTTGCGAGATCTGTGTTGAGTCATGGACAGTTGCAATGAGCTAATCTGAAAAACAAAAATCACAATGGCAGTTCAAGTGTATCCACCTGTAGGTTTTCATTTCAAAGTCGAGATCAGTGGATTTCCGGGTGATATCGGGTTCCAGAGTGTGAGCGGATTATCACAAAAGATTTCTGAGTATGCACCATTTTATGAAGGTGGAGAAAACCGGTTTGCACATCGTCTGCCGAACCAGGCTAGCTATAGTGATCTTACGCTCGTACGCGGAATGTTAGTCGGGTCTGCCCTGATCAAATGGTTCAATGATGCTGTTCAGAATTTCAAATTTGATCCGCGCGATGTGACGGTTACACTTTTAAATTCCTCTCACGAACCGATCGATCAATGGATGTTCAGGAATGCCTGGGCGAAATCATGGGATACTTCCAAATTCACTTCTACTGAAAATGCAGTAGTAACGGAAACGATCATACTCGCCTACCAGTATTTTGAAAGAGTTGGATTACCGCCACAATAAAAAAGATGAGCTATGCCGATTGAAGTAAAAGAGTTGATTGTACGTGCCTGGATAGATTCACAGGGAACGACAAATGCAGGTGAAGCAAAGAAAGTTTCTACGACTGGAAATGAGACGTCAGACTTTCATGCAGAAATGCTTGAGCAAATGAAACGAATGTTGTCAGATAAAAAAGACAGATAGCTATGGCACTTACTCCTTTATCACTTGGCGGGAATAAAGCTTTGGCAAAGCTGACGATTATTCCGTTTTTAAACAGGTCGCCCTATATCATTCCGGGCGGTGTTCCTTTTATCGCGATGTATAATCCGAATACGATCAAAACTCAAAATTCACTCGAGACAACTCAAAAGTATACAAGTGATGGATTATCGGGAGCAATAGAAATTAAGAAGATCCAAAACCGAACGTTGGACATAGAACTGTTGTTAGATGCAACCGGTGCTTCTCCTGGTGCAGGTATCGCAGGTGCCACATTAAGTAAAGTTGCGAAAGCTGCAGGTGGAGTTGATGTATTGATTGCAGCATTTTTTCTTGCAACTCGCACACCGGAACCAGTATCTCATAAACCTAATTTTTTACGTATTATTTGGGGTGCTGGTTTATTTATGGAGTGCATTCTTAAATCCGCATCGATCAGCTATTCTTTATTTGATCGTACAGGCAGACCTTTAAGAGCAACGATTTCTGCATCATTCGAGGAATTTATAACACCGAATGCTATTGCAAAAATTAAAAATTTCTTCTCCTCACCAGATGTTACAAAAACACGTGTCGTTATAGCCGGGGACACTTTACCAAATCTCGCAAAAGCAGAATACGGGGACGAATCATTTTATCTGCAGGTTGCAGAAGCGAACGATTTAAAAAATTACAGAAAATTAGTTCCCGGGCAAACTTTAATTTTTCCACCTATCAATAAAGACGAAGAGGAAGTAGAAGAATGAGCGTATTGACTAAAATAAAAGGCCACAATAAATTAGGCAATCCAACCTTCACTATTAAAGTAGGAGGGAAGGATGTGACTATGAAATACGGGATTGTTTCTGTAATGGTCAACCTTCGTGTCAATCGTGTTCCTGTGGCAGAAGTTGTATTATTTGATGGATCTGCAGCGGAACAGAAATTTGCGCTTAGCGATAAGGCTGATTTCATTCCAGGGAAAGAGGTTATTATTTCTGCCGGTTATGAGCAAATTGAAAAAATTATTTTCCAGGGGATCATTACCCGTCATTCTATCAAAGCGCCAATGAAAGGTGCATCAACGCTCATGCTTGAGATGCGCGATAAGAGTGTGAAAATGACAATCAACAGGAAGAATAAATATTTTATCAATAAAACAGACAGTGACATTATAAGCTCACTTACTTCTGCAAGCGGTGTTTCAGGTGATGTTGATCCAACAACGATCTCGCATAAAGAGATGGTGCAGTATTATTGTTCTGATTGGGACTTTATGGTTTCCCGGGCAGAAGTGAATGGCATGCTTGTGTTTGCTGAGGATGGAAAAGTGAATGTGAAAAAACCAACATTCGTCCCTAAAGGAAAACCATTGATCCTCGTTTACGGAGATAATATGGTTGACTTCGAAGCAGAAATGGATGCGCGTGATGAATATGGTGATGTCACAGCGAAATTCTGGGATTATTCGAAGCAGGAAGTGATAGAGAATAAAGCAAAGAAGCCTGCCATTGTAAAAGAAGAAGGAAATATTTCCGGCAAAAAAGAATCGGAAGTTTTAGGTATAAGTGATTTTTTATTGCAACACGCCGGTATGTTATCTAAACCCGAAGGCAAAGCGTGGGCAAGCGCTAAGCTGCTTCGGAGCCGCATGGCAAAAATTAAAGGACGTGTTCGCATTTACGGAACAAATGATGTGAAGCCCGGTGATGTAATACGACTCCAGGGTGTTGGAAAACGATTCAACGGGTTTGCTTTTGTGTCGTCGGTAATGCACAGCTTCTCCGTGAACAGCACCTGGTACACGGATATAAATTTCGGCTACTCACAGGAATGGTTCGCAGAAAAATATGAAGCGATTGTTGATAAACCTTCCGGCGGACTTTTGCCTTCTGTGAATGGTTTGGTTTCAGGACTCGTTACTGACATTGTTGATTCTGAAGGCGGACAATTTATGGTAAAAGTAAAAATGCCTCTTGTCAGTCAAAGTGAAGAAGGCATTTGGGCAAGGATCGTTTCTGCGGATGCAGGAAATGGAAGAGGAATATTAATTCGCCCGGAAGTAGGGGATGAAGTTATTCTCGGATTTGTAAATGATGATCCGCGCGATCCGGTTATTCTCGGAATGGTGTACAGCAAAAAAAATAAAGTGCCGAATGATCTTACACCTGATTCGGCAAATAAGCTCAAAGGATGGCTGACAAAAAGCAAGATCAAATTGTATATCGATGATGATAAAAAAATTGTCACCATCGAAACACCGGGAAAAAATTCTGTGATCATCGACGACAGTAAAAAATCAATAACGATTACAAATGAATTTTCCCAAGGTCAAAAAAATACGATTACAATGGACGACAAAGGTATCACGCTCGACACGCCAAAGGATATCATTTTTAAATCTAAAGGCAAGATCACGGGTGATGCAGTGAAAGATATTGCATTCGACACCAAAGCAAAATTTTCAGGAACAGGTGTCACAGGAGTAGAGGTTGCAGCGAAAGGTGGAACTGCAACGTTGAACGGCACACAAATTAATATCGGCTAAGAAATTTAAAATTAAAAACATACGATCATGCCTGCAATGCCTGTAGCAAGAGTAACGGATAAAACCAATCATGGTGGAACTATCATTGGTCCGGGATCAGCGAAAGTAAAGATCAAAGGTTTGCCCGCAGCAGTAGTAGGTGATAATCATTCGTGCATCATTCCACCGAACACAGGGCACATTCCTGTTTCACCATTTACAAAAGGAAGTACAAAAGTAAAATTCGGTGGAATGTTTGCATTGCGACAAATGGATACATGCGCTTGTGGTGCAATGGCGATTTCAAGCTTACCAACAGTAATGATCGGTTAAAATAAATTGATTATGGCAAACGAAAAAACACTCCAGGAAATTTTTGATACCGGTGGCTTCCTTGGCCAGGGTTGGGGATTTCCGCCAACGTTCACAAGAGGAGCGAATACAGTTGGATTAGTAAAAGCGGAAGAAGATATTAAACAGAGCCTGGGCATTTTACTTTCGACAACGCTTGGTGAAAGAGTAATGCGTTCGGATTTCGGTGCGAATCTTCATCAGCAGGTTTTTGAACCGATGGATGCTGCTTTTCAAACCTATGTTACTTCCATTATAAGTGACGCAATTACAAATTATGAAACACGAATTAACCTGGATAGTGTAGATGTTTTTGTAAATCCCCAGGAAGGAAAAATTGAGCTCACAGTAAACTTTACAATTATTTCGAGCAACTCACGCGCGAACATCGTCTATCCGTATTATCTGACTGAAGGAACAAACGTATAAAATGACCGAGAACTGCAACAATAAAAATTCCCTGCAACGGGACGGCACCAGCCAGAATCAGCGTTTGCTCGCTGCATTGCTGCCTGAGTATGTTTCCGTGGACGAGCGCAGTATGGAAGACCTCATTGCGTTCGCGAAAGATTTTGCTGCACAGATTAATTATTTTGACCTGGCAGATGCGACCAATGGTGACTGGCTTGACTTTTTTAACCAATCAATTTCTGATGAGCAACGTACTGCGCCACATTATGCGCTTTTCATATCCTTCCTCGAATTATTTGCAATCGCACAGCGTGATCTGAATACGATTACAAAAAGGCATCTCGATTTTTATTATCGCGAAGTGCTTCGGCTGGAAGAGCGTCCTGCAGTGGCCGACCAGGTGTACATCATTTTTGAATTGGCTGAACAGCTTAGCAGCGGACTTGTCCCGCAAGGAACAACCCTCGATGCAAAAAAAGATGCTACAGGAAAAGATCTTATTTATGCTACGGATAAAGACATCGTAGTAAATCACGGAAAAGTAGAGCAGCTCAAGGCCGTATTCATTAATCGACCGATTGATGAGAATGCCTCACCGCTGGATTTCCCGGATGAAATTCCTGCAATCAATCCTGCTGTCGGAAATGTGTTGCAAGCTGTAACGCAAAATAACTGGCGCATCTATGCATCACCGGTTGCAAATTCCGCTGACGGTATTGGTGCTGAATTGGAAGACGAACAAAAACGCTGGAGAACTTTTGGCCGCCCGTTCCCTGATAAGATTGATGCAACAGTTGCTGATCGTCCGCAGGCTGAAGTTGGTTTTGCTTTTGCATCGCCATTACTTTTCCTCGCTGAAGGAGTTCGTACTGTAACTATTCGCTTAAATCTTGGTCAGCCATTATTCAACAGTCGTCGCGAAGCAAATTTCCGTGCACAACGGCTTGATGCTTCACCGGAAACTGCGCGGATTTCACGTGAGGTGGAAAATGCTCCGCCCTTCGAACGCGATGATGCTGTATTTGATTTTATGGAAGACAGCATGAGCCAGGCTTTGAATGGCGCGCTGAATGTTTATTTCAGTGGTGAAGAAGAATGGATTGTTCCAGACGTAGCAGATGCAACGTATTACGATACCAACGGTGATCTTGTTATTGTTCGAACAATTGGGAGAGGACAAAAAGCAATTGTTGCTTACGATGAAGCTGTATTGCTGCAACCGTTTAAAACAAAATGGCCGGTTGTAAAAATAACGCTCAATACCGAATTCAAATCATCCGATTATATCTATCGCGATCTGAGCACAAGATCAATTTACAGCGCAGATCTTACCGTTGATGTTGCTGAAGTAAAAAACCTGATCATTCAGAATGACAGTTCTGTGCTCGCAACAGAAAAACCTTTTCAGCCATTCGGAAGTCAGCCGGTTGTCGGATCTACTTTCTATATCGGCAGCAATGAAATATTCCAGAAAAAATTAACTGAGTTTGCTGTTAATATTACCTGGCACGAACTTCCGGATGCTGCAAAAGCGCCAAAAGGATTCGCAGATTATTACGCACATTATTTGCCCGTAGCTGAAATTGCAAAACGTGAAACAAGCAAGTTTAATGTGAACATATCGTTGCTTAATAAAAAAAACTGGCACGAGCTTAATCTTTCGAATGATGGTTACCCGCTTTTTCAATCAGAAGGAACGTTTAATGAGAGCCCGGTAGATATTGATAATAATATTTCAATTCCATTAATATATCTCGCTTCAGTTCCGCGTGATCCGAATATGACGCCGGTCACCGAATTCGATGCAACAACACAAAAAGGATTCCTGCGAATGACACTTGCCGATGTAGATTTCGGGCATGGTCTGTTCCAGAATTCATTTGCACAACAAGCTGTATGGGCGGTTCAAAAAGCACAGAATCCTGACTACAATTCTTTAGTGATCGGAAACGTGATCGGACTTCCGAACGCGCCATATACTCCGACGATCAAAGAAATGTCTGTCAGCTACACCTCGCACGAAAGAATCAATCTTACACGCCAGGCTTCTGTCAAGCAGAATGAAACTAATTTTAATTCACGCGTCGAACAATTCTTTCATGTTCTTCCATTCGGAGTTGCAGAAAATCATCCATACATAATCAAGCAGGCTGCGAACATTTATCTCGTTCCGCAATTTGAAGATGAAGGCGCACTTTACATTGGAGTAAGCGCACTCGAGCCACCGCAAATTCTGAACGTGCTTTTTAAAGTAGCAGAAGGCAGTGCTGATCCTGATTTTAATAAAGAGCAGGTAAGATGGAGCTATATGCTCAATAACGAATGGTTTGATTTTACCCAGCTTCAAATACTCGCTGAAAATACAAACGGGCTGCTCACTTCCGGTATTGTAACATTTGATCTGCCGAAAGTTTTTAATTCCAACAATACTGCATTACCTGCCGGACAATTCTGGCTTCGTGCTTCGGTAAAACATAATTCTGCAGCTGTATGCGACATGGTGAATGTTATAGCACAAGCCGTTACCGCAACATTTGATGATAATGAAAACGATCCGGATCATTTACGTCTTTCACTCCCGGCGGAAACAATAAAAGATTTTGTCGATGGTGTTGAAGCAATCGATAAAGTCAGTCAGCCTTATGCTTCATTCGGCGGACATATTAAAGAGCAAAGCAATGAATTTTATACGCGTGTAAGTGAACGGCTTCGTCACAAGCAGCGCAGCATTACCATTTGGGATTACGAACATTTGGTGCTGGAAAAATTTCCTTCTGTTTACAAAGTGAAATGTTTACAGCACACCCGTTTTGCATCTATCGGTGATATCAATGAGCTGGAGCCGGGACATGTTTCTCTTGTCGTAATTCCTGATCTGAGAAATAAAAATGCTGTCAACCCTCTTGAACCAAAAACCAGCCTGATCACACTTACGGAGATCAGCGACTTTATTAAAACGATAAATCCCCCTTGCGTAGAGCTGCATGTGCGCAACCCGATCTTCGAAGAGATTGAAGTTGATTTTAATGTTCGCTTTCATACCGGTTTCGATAAAGGTTTTTATGGAAAGCTGCTGGAAGAAGAGATCAAACAATTCCTTGCTCCGTGGGCGTATAACACAATCGACATTTCCATTGGAGGAAAGATCCATAAATCGCGCATCATCAATTTTGTTGAAGAACGTCCGTATGTAGATTTTGTAACGTGCTTCAATATGAATCATATTATTCCAACCGGGATTAATACTGCGCCGATTGCGAATAATAATATTGATGAAGCAATTACAACAACATCTGCATCCATTCTGACTTCGGCAGCAACACACAGAATTTATGTGCTCGAAACAGATGCATGCGAGTGTGATGATAATATAGTAAAAGAGCCAATGCTTGCTCCCGACCAGGCCTGCGATCCTTGTGGTACACCGGCGTCAGTTGACGATGGAATAGGAGCAGACGAAGTTGGAACCACGTTTATTATCGGTCAGGCACAGCAGTCCGGAGTTGCTTTCTGGGAAATTGAAAAAGACTTTAACGTACAATAAAAATTAAAACATTTTATCACAATGGCTGAACAAAACAGAAGTTACCTGATCGATAGATTCCAGGACGGCGATATTCCTACAGGGCAGGATTTTGCAGATATGATTGATTCTTCCCTCAATCTTTTGGATGATGGATTGACCAGTTATAAAATCTCAGATTCTCACGGCACGCACAAGCGTTTCGGGATCGGTGATACTGCGCCGGAATTTCCACTGGGAATAAAAGCTGAAGTCGGCCATGATGAAGGATTGGTTTCTTTCACCTCTTCCGATGGAACGCATAAGTGGAATATAAATCTGAATCCGACAATTTCTGATACGCCCGGTTTCAGCATTGACGATTCTTCTTCAGGAACCGGCACCAGTCGATTCTTTATTGATACAAGCGCCAATGGAATGGTTGGTATCGGAACTGTCACGCCGTTATCACAATTACACATTGCAGGTATTGCAGATGGTGATTCGCTTTCTGCACAGATAGAAAATTTTTCTACCGGTCATAACGGTTGGCTGTTAAGTCATATCGATGATAATGCAATTATTGAGCGGGCAGGTGCGTTTGCTATCGTTGAAAAAGATGGCACCAGCAAAGTAGAACGAATGACGTTCCTTAAAAAGCTCGGACTGTCTCCGAATTTTTACAACAATGTCGGCATTAACGAAGTGCTTCCTTTTGCAACACTCCATGTTTCGCGCATGGATGTAAACAGTGAAGTAAGGCTTGCAGAAAATACAGGAATATTACTTCTCGGACCAATTGATTCTACCAACCTTGCAATGGATAGTTTTAATATCCAGGCACGCACAGGTGAATACATCGGGCCAACATTAAGCTTTACTGCAACAGATCTTAACCTGCAGCCGCTTGGTGGTGGAATAATTATTCACAGCGATTATTCGATCGATCAACAGGTTGTTATTACTGATGATGGTTTAGTTGGTCTTGGCAGATATCCTGTTGAACGTCTTGATGTAAACGGTGCAGTAACATTTGGCGATACAAGCACTGCTGCGCCAGAAGGCGGAACTGTGCGCTGGCACGGTGCGGATCCGGCCATTCCCGGAAGCGGCGACCTTGAAGTTTTCAAAAATGGCGCATGGATTTCTTTAACAACACAAACTGCTGCAGGTAGCTTCTGGGAGGCAAGCCCATTGGACGGTGCAATTTATTATGAACCTGCAACCCTTAATGCTAAAGTAGGTATCGGTATTGCTGTTCCGGATGCGACATTACATGTGGTGGAGAACGGTGGCAATCTTCCCGTTAACACTGCAGCGATCCAGGTAACAAATACAGGTAGAACGCTCAACAATGAAGTGCCAGGAGTACGCGCCGGAATAAGGATTGACTCTGAAAGTATATTCAGCGAAAATGTAAATACGCTTGATGTTGGACTATTTGTTTCGGGTATTACCGGTCAGGCACGAGTGAATTCAAATATCGGTGCGCTGATCAACGGAAATGTTGTGATCGGAACATCTACCGGGATGCCTGTCGTTGGTACTAACGGAAGAAATGTGCTTGCGATTCAGAATGGTGCTACGCCAATAACTGCTGCTGGCGGTTCTGCCAATGCAGGAATCCAGATTTTTTCCACAGGTAATTCGCTATCGGTTTTTAATGTCATGAATGGAGATGGAACAGTAATTCAATTGTTTCAGCAAGGTGAGCTTCCGGCAAAAGACATGAACAATCCGAATACAAACGATGTAAATACGGATATCCTCATTTCAAATTTACGTGACCGTATTAATGCGCTTGAAGACAGATTACAAACACTCGGACTGATCCAGTAAAACTTAGCATACGAATTTTAAAATAAAGATTATGAAAGATCTGAATCTGAACCTGAATCTGAATGATGTGAATATAGTGCTTCGTGCATTGAGCACATTGCCATATAGCCAGGTGAATGTATTGATTGAAAAAATACAGCAGCAGGCTAAAGTGCAGCTTGGCCAAACCAATAGCGTGTCGCACGATGAGAAAGAGTTAAATAACAACTGAGCAAAAGAGTATTAAAAGAATTTAAGCTGAATTAATTATGGCAGACAGCATTACCATATCGCAATTGCCCCCGCCGTTCCAGAGCATGGATTATGCATTGCTGCGTGAAAAAGGGTTGGAACATATTCAGCAGCTTGCAGGAAAAATCTGGACAGATGATAACGCGCATGATCCGGGAATTACAATTCTTGAAATGCTGGCCTATGCGATCACCGATTTAGGTTATCGTACGAATTATAATATTAAGGATATTCTCACTGTCAATCCTGCGCTTCCTGAAGACATCAAAAATTTCTTCGCAGCAAAAGATATCATGCCGAATTACCCGGTGACTTTTAAAGATTACCGGAAGCTGATGATTGATGTGGAAATTCCTATTCTCGATCCGCCGCTTTGCGAATCGCTCGGAATAAAAAATGCATGGATCGAAATTTCAAAAGAAAATGAAATTCTTTTTTACCTCGATTCAATTAACAAAACATTAAGCTACACACAACCGAATGCGTCCGTTCTTCCGACACGACCAAAAGTATTGTATGATGTGCTGCTTGAATTCACATCGTGCGAAGCATTGGGTGATCTGAATGAAAATACGCTTAACGGAACTTTCCCGCTTTACCTCACAGGTGCAGCAGTAGGCAACCCGGTTACAAATACATTCCGTAATCCGAATTATTCATTTACCACCGACTTGCTTGCTGATCTTAACGGCATTTATGTAAAATTCGAACTTGAATTTCCACGCTGGGATACGCCCGGGGTTGACTGGACGAATCATACAAGCATCCGCAGCAAGCTGGCAGGAATCACAATGGATTTTATTCATTTGCCGGAAGGTTATAAAGTTGAAAGTTACGGTATTGATGCAGCAGGAAATGTTGAAGTGGAAATGTCGTACCAGGTAACAACCTCTGTGAATACCGCAGCGATTGAATATGAAATTGATAAATTCCTTTACAATCTTACGGACGGACTCATTTTACTTTACCAGAAAAAAGTTCAGAAAGTAAATGAAGTGCTTGCTGCTGTTGATGCACGATTGATGGCAAACAGGAATCTCGGGGAAGATTTTTTCCGCTACAATGCGATTAAAATTGATGAGATCGCTTTGTGTGCTGATATTGATCTGTTGAATAATGCAGTCGTAGAAGAAGTCCAGGCGCAGATATTTTATGCGGTCCGTCATTTTCTTGATCCGACGGTATATTTCTACAGCCTTTCTGAAATGTATGAGAAAGGTAAAGCAACCGACCAGATCTTCGAAGGGCCGTTGTTGCAGCACGGATTTATTGATGATGCAGATCTTGCAAAAGCAGAACGGCGCAAAACAATTCATGTGTCCGACCTGATCAATATCATCATGGATATTCCCGGTGTTATTGCAATTAAAAATATCCAGATCGCAGGCATTCCGCTTGATAATGATGATAATATTCCGACAGAGATTGTAAAATGGTGCCTTGAAGTTCCGCTGGAAAAAAATTATGTTCCGCGCCTGACTGTTGATCGCTCAAAAATTATTTTCTTCAAAGATCAGCTGCCGTACAAAGCAAATGCAGTAAAAGCACAGGCAATTCTCGATCAGCTTGAAGCAACTGATCGTCCGCAAAAAATCACTAACCCGGATTATGAAATTCATCTTTCGCCGGGCGAATACAAAGACATCGGAAATTATTACAGCATCCAGGAAGAGTTTCCTGTTGTGTACGGTGTTGGTTCAGCAGGATTACCTGCAACTGCAACCGTTGAGCGACGTGCGCAGGCAAAACAATTGAAAGGATTCCTTCTATTCTTTGACCAGCTGCTTGCCAATTATCTTTCCCAGCTGTTTCATGTGAAAGATCTTTTTTCGATGAACGATGCACCGGGACCAGATGGAAATCCTCTTATTAATAAAACGTATTTCTCTCAGTCACTTGTCAATATTGTTCCGGATGCGGTGCCGTTGTATATCGATCCTTTAGATAACGAAGATGAATTGCAGGCGATAACAGAAAATGTTGAAACCTACAACCAGCGTCGCAATCGTTTTCTTGATCATTTGATGGCGCGTTTTTCAGAATCATTTTCTGATTATGCAATGGTCGTTTATAAAGTGGACGGTCCAAAAGCGCCTGAAGAATTGATTGAAGACAAGCTTGCCTTCCTGAATAATTATCCATTGATCAGCTCAGCACGCGACACCGGGTTTAATTATAAAAAGCCGTGTCGCCTCTGGAGCATTGATAATATTTCAGGTCTTGAACGCCGCGTTTCGTATTTGACAGGAGTTGATAAGCCACTTCCTTCTTCATTAGCATTCAGCGCAAATTTTGACATCAGGCCGGCTGGTGCTCCGGATGAATATTATCTCGCAATTGAAGACAGCCTGGTGCGTGATCTTGTTTGGAGTCCGGGTGGACAAGCAACAGGTTATCCCGGGATTGATGAAGCGAAGGAAGCAATGGAAACGTTGATCACTGTGGGATTAACTCCTGAAAGTTTTGTGATCTACGATTCAAATAATTTTGTGATTACAAATCCGTTATTCGGTACACCGCCTTTCCGTTTTGAAGTGGTGTGTGATGGAATGCTTGTTGGAATCAATGCGCAAGAATATACAAATGCCGGTGATTTAACTTTGATGCAACAAGATATTGCAACTGCGCTTCAGCTGATCGAAAATGAATATTATGATAATCCTGAATCAAACCGCTACAACCTGGAATGTTTCATGGATAAATATGTTCAGACGCCGGCAACCTATACAACGATTCCTGCAAATCCTCCTTGTCCTGAAGGATTCATCTGGCCATTTACACTGACAGACGGTGATCCTGATTTTCCAAAAACATTTTTGACAGGACAAGTAGAAGCGCTCGCCTTCCCTCCGCCATCAACAGCAGTGCAGGCTGATGAAAAGAAAGAGCGCTTGTTAATGGATATGCTGCGTGCCGCTTCTGATTTTGCCAACTATCGTTTTGGTTTCGATCCTACTGATCCGACAATGGAAGTTTTTACCGTTGTTGATCGTTGCGGAGATTTGCTGGGAACAAGCTTTGAAGAAGATTTCAACCAGCATATCCAGGATATTATGGTTGCCGTTATGGGATCGCCTTCACCTGACAATGAATTTGTCATTGTAGATTCAACAGGTAACGATGGGAATTATATCGCAAGCGTTACCGTTGATATGACGAATGCAAGACGGTTAAAAGTTTCTGTAGATGCTACTTCACCAACATTCCCGATTCCTTCTGAGCTGGCGGATGGTTTTATCAAAATTGAAATTGATTCAACATATCCATCATTGGTTCCTGCAGTGCTTGATGCAAATACAGCGGAAAATTATTTTACTGTCGATAAAAGTCTTTACAGGATTGTTTTCCCCGGTGAAACAATTACCATCCTCTGGTCCACCCCGGTGTTTCCAACACCTGAAGAATATACAGTTGTAAAAGTTGTTCCATCCGGATTAAACGATTCATTTGTTTATGTAAAGGAAAAAATTCCTACCACGAATCCGGTCGGTGTGATAATGAATTACACAAAGCTGTTACCGATCACCGCAGTGGATAAGCTTAACGGGAACAATGATTTTTATATTACTCCCGGTGCGGATGAAGTTGCAGCACGCGAGCTTGCGGAATGGGTGAAAGCAAAATTTTTCAGTCACGAAGGAATGCATGTTATTGAACACGTATTGCTTCGCCCGAAATATAATATGCTCGGACCCGCTACGACTATTTCAGCTTTAAATAATAATGGACTGCAGGTTTTACCTATAATAGGCTTCATCAATTTTATCAAGCAATTTCCGCTTACTGGAATCAACCAGGGTGCAAAGAAATTTATTTTCGCCGGTAATTTTGCAGGTGATGTTGTAACGCTTCAAAGCCTGCGTATTATTAATTCGCCAAGGAATAATAATACGTATACCATCCGATCCGCAGCATTTGTTTCGGGAAATACTGAAATCACAATTTATGAATCTATTCCGGATGCATTAGTTGTTGGTGATCTGCAGTATTCAAAAACACTTCCAATCCGTTCCATAATTTCATTGACGAGGATGAGATATGTAGATGTGTTTTTTGCAACGCCGTTGAATGGTGATATTATTATTACCGGTTCGAAAGACGGAATAAATGATGGTAGATTTCACGTAAGTGCTGTCCAGGGAGGCGGGCCAACATACGATCTGATTTTTGACACACGTGTTGCAGTTATCAAAGACGATTTCCTTCCGATCGATATTGATAATGAATGTGGCTTCTGCCGTTTTGAAGATCCTTATTCCTATATCGTTTCCGTTGTGCTTCCGTCGTGGCAGGGAAGATTTGTCAACCGTGATTTCCGAAAGTTTTTCGATCGCATGTTACGGCTGGAGTGTCCTGCACATTTAGTATTGAATATTTGCTGGATCGACTGCAAGCAGATGGGCGAATTTGAATTGAAGTATAAAAAGTGGTTGGTGGAAAATGCAAAATTCACCAAGGACAAAGTTGAATTATCAAAAGGCCTTAATGCGGTCATTGACATTGTAACCCGACTTCGAAGTGTTTATCCGGAAGGAACACTGCACGATTGCGAAGTAGATTCCGGCGAAGAAAATGCGATCATTCTTAATAACACAGTATTAGGCACTCTCTAAAAAATTAAGCATACAACATGAGCAATATCCAAAATTTTTACCCCTACTTCGAGAACAACCAGGTTCTTACCAGTTCTCAGCTTAATGAGCTATCCTCCTATCTCGATCAGCAATCGCGACTTACAAGAGTCAAGCTTATCGGAATAGGAATCGTTTGCGGATTTAATCCGAATTACGATATCGTGACGAATAAAATCACGATCACTGAAGGAACGGGTATAACCACAGAAGGCTACCTCATCGAAAGTGGCGCTTGTGAGTTTACACAATACCGCGCTTATACGCTACCCACAACCGAAACGCCGTATTCGCCTTTTATAAATCCGGCTACAACAGTGCAGGTTCCGATATGGGAATTGCTTCGCGCGGATTATGTGGCTTTGCCAAGCGAAACCATTGCACCGCTCGACCCGGTATTTGTAAATGGTCCGCCTGCAGGAAGCAGGAAAGTCGTTTTGCTTTATCTCGAGAAAGTTGATATTGATAATCAATCTTGTCTTGGAAAAAGCTGCGACGATATGGGCAAGGAGCGTACCTATACACTCCGCAAGCTCCTGATCTCGATTAATGATCTGCAAATTGTCATTGCAAATACAGGATCATATGATCTTACCTTCCCGGGCAAATTCGAGTTGCCTGATCTGCGCTCGCAACGTCCGCTCTTCGATCCACTCGCAAATAACAGCAAAGATTATTTTGCTTTCCAGCAGAATTTTAAAAACGCAACGGCAAGTGTTTATCGCAGAAATCTTGCTGATCCGAATGACCTGTTGAATGTGCTTCGTCAAACTTATATTGTTTTCGAACCGATCCTCAGGGATACGTATGGAAATGTAAATCCATTCCTGAATACACAAATTCCGAATCTTGCGATCTGGAATGAAATCATGGATGGCGTTAATAGTCCGGCGAATGGTCCAAGCTATTTCGGTATCCAGTATTTTTATGATTTCGTGCGTGATCTTTTACTCGCATACAATGAGTTCCGTGATGCTGCATTTAAGCTGATGTCGGATTGTTGCTTTAACATGAATCTTTTCCCGATGCATTTGATTCTCGGGGAAGCAACACCAATTGATCCGGATCGTCCATCACAGTACCGGACAGATTTTACCGGAATTCCGTTAACGCCTGAGCAAAGTTCCGCAAAAGATACTGCCATTGCTTATCACAAACGCATGGTGTTGATGGTGCGTACCTTCAGAATTGCATTAGTGCACAACCCGAATATGTCGGCGGCTCCCGTGACATTGATCACACCAAGCTTTGAAAAATTCGGCAAGCTTTCGCAACGTTCGATTCCTTATTACTATGATATCGACGTAGTAGATCCACAGCTGGGCAAGCTTGAGCGTGTGTGGAATTATGAAAATGTGCTTCGTAACAAGGATAACAATAATCAATATCCTGTTATCGCTTATGGCAACCAGGCCAGCAACCAGACACAGGCGATTGATCCTGTTCAGACTCCGAATTTTTACGATCTCGATCCATTTAATTTTTTCCGTATTGAAGGACATTTGCGTAAAAATTGGAAGACCGTGACCCCTGTAACAGGAGTAGTGGATGATCTTAACGCACAAAAAGCGAAATACGATCTTCCGTTCAATGTTGTTGCCGTCCGTCTACAGGGAACTGCCACACCGGAAGAAATTCTTGCACGCTGCGATTTTAATGATCTGCGTTCACAGTACGTCGCATACAGCAATGAGCAACGTTGTTTCTTTGATCGTTTCTTCAGTCATTTTTTTAATAAAGTAACAAGCTATCGTGCGACCACTCCACCAACATCGCCTGTAACCACGTATAGCATTAAGAGTCTTCCCCAGTTTATACTAAGCCTGGAAGGAAGCGCACAAACACCAACAGGAAAAGGAAATTCTTCATCTGTTTTTCTGCCTGCTTATTTTGATTTGCCGGGACAACCAATTTCGCGACTTGCTTCACCGGTGCAATATTCACCGCGAACTCTTTCTGCAATCAGGTCGGAATACTCTTCGTATCTCACACAGCTGATGAACAGGATGGTTGTGCTTGAATCGTTATTACCAACACAGCTTGATCAGTTTGAATATGGTGCCGATAACGATGATATTGAAGAAAGCTTCATCGGATCATACACGGATGCTGTTGCATTGGCAAATATTCTGAAAGCATTGCTGAATGAATTTGCAGATCAGATTACGCACAGCACCAATAAACAATATCCTGCTGAATTATATTTTGTATTTAACCAATGGTTATCGGAACAATTTTATTTCATAAATGAATTTGTAACCGATTGTAAATTCAGGAAGCTGGAGGCAGTTTATTATTCATTGAAATACCGCGTTACGTATTTGCAGACAAATGATCCGGGATTGTTCTCGAATTTTATTAAAAAGCATCCCGGTATCATTCACAATGCAGGCGTAATTCCCGGCGGAACATTTGTTGTAGTTTATCCCGGCAGACCGCTGAATTTCTCTGTAAAAACAAAAACTGCTATTGCTGCAAATCTGCAGGTCATTAAAAAGCTGGAAGTAAGAAAAGCAGAGCTTCGTGCAGTGCGCGGTAAAAATCAGGCGATGAAATATGAGCTTTCAGCGATCGAAGGAAAACTTTGTGACCTGTATGCTGAACAAGTATCACGTCCGGTTTCACAAACCCTTGGAGCAGTAGCAGGAGTTTCACTTCTTCCGATCCAACGTATTGCGATTGGTGAAAATGATATCATTGCCGATTTTTCTCTTCCATATCTTTCAAGCTGTGATTGTGATTGCGAGGATATCAAACCACCAACAGTCATTGAGCTGGGATTGCCAACGATTGTAATGCCTGCATTCTATAACTACAATCCGGGTGATTTTGCTTTTGCCAAAGATGTGGTTTCAAGCACGTATGGTTGTTCCTCTCCTGCCCAGGTGATAATTGATGTACGACAACAGGTTATTTACGATGGATCAGTAGCAAGAAATCCATCCTTCAAGCTGAAGTTTATCGTAAACGGTAACAGCCTGGACGGTGCAGTGAACCAGTTTGAAAAATCGGTTACATCAATATCTTCTTCAAAAGGTGGAAGCGTACAAATTGTAGGCGAAGGAGATTCCCAGTATTTCCTTTACACACCGCCAGCCAATTTCCTTGGTATGGATACATTCCCTTATGTATTTGAAGTTTATGATTCGGGCAATAACATCAAGCTTCGCTCAGGCAGGTCTACAGTTATTATTTCTGTAACTGGCCGTTGTCCTTCGACAGTTAAAGGTACGAACCAGGCTTTCCAGGCAGTAGAGAATACTAATAATACAACGAGATAAATAAGGAAGCTTCAGCAGGCATGCATGAAAGTGTATGCCTGCTGTAATTCGAATATGAAGTGAGTAGCCAGCAACATATCGTTCAGAAGCTCACCGTTGAAATCGGGTTAAGCTCGCAGGATATTGCATTTGATCTGCAGACAAGGATCACGAATGAATATAAGCGGCTTGTTCTGTCTTCGATGAGTGAAGTGTTTGACAGGTTAGTTGATGCAGATGAATTTCTTTCGATAGATAAATTAGAAATTGATATCGGAGCTATTCCTGTGAATGAACTCGAATACGCATTCCCCGGTAAAATAAAGGTGGAAGTGGAAGAGGCGGTTAGACGGCTTTTGCATGAAGCGCGTACTACACCGGGAGGAAATGCCGAAGTGCGCATGGTAACGAAGGAGGGCGATATCATTACTGTGCAAGCCAACCTGAAAGATCAATCGCAATCTTTGTTTGATGCATTGTTTTATTTTCTTGAGTTCGGCATTCTTCCATGGTCAAGCGACAGGAAAGAAAAGCCGGGTTTAAATTTTCTTCTTAGCGAGGCAATTAAAATTAATCCCGGACTTTTGCGCGCGGGTTTAAAACAGCTGCAGCATAAGCCACATGTTTTCCGCCGGCTGGCGATGCAGGTTCGCGAAGAACAATTGCCTGAACTTGCGCGTGTTTTAGGTAGTACTTTTTCTTCCAGGCTTCCCGTTTTTTTAAGGGAAATAACAGCATTAAAAAAAACGAAATCAAAAACGCAATCAAAAGCGCAGTCAAAAACGCAGAATAAAACAGTTACACCAGCTGAGCTTAGCGTGTTTTTCTGGGAGGAGTCGCTTCGTTATTTTTCTACGACTGAAGAGCAACTTACAAGCACTGCGCAGGAAAAAAAATATCTCGCCGTTATTCTGAAAAATTTACTTGCAGAAATTGACCTTGTGCCTTTAAAGACCAGTAAGGATGCAGTTTTGAAAGTGGCTATACAAGAAGCGCAGGAAGAGAAAAAGAAAAGTGGTATCAATAAAAAGGTGGAAGAAGAATTGTTGCCGGATTCACCCGCAGCAGAAGATGGAATTTATATTGCCAATGCAGGGCTGGTTATTTTAGCTGCTTACCTTCCCGGCTTCTTTAATAATATCGGATTTGTAAAAGGAAAAGAATTTATAAATTCAACTGCTCAATGGAAAGCGGTGCACCTGCTTCAATGGCTGGTGTATGGCGATAAGGATGATGCGATAGAAGTTGGTGCAGAAGAGAATGAAGAAACGCATGAGCATGATCTCGCCTTCAATAAAATTCTTTGTGGAATTGATATTGCAGAACCTGTTCCTGAAAAGTTTTATTTGAGCGACGATGAAAAAGAAGAAGCAACTGCATTGTTAAAAGCAGTAATTGAAAACTGGGATATAATAAAACGCAGCTCAACAAGGAGCTTACAAATTACTTTCCTTCAAAAAGAAGGCCGGCTCAGGCGCATGGGCAGTGATTGGGATCTGCTGATCGAACGAAGCTCTGCTGTTGACATGTTGATCGATCGTTTGCCATGGAGCATTGGAATGATCAGGTTGCCGTGGAGTATTGAAACCATTCATGTAACGTGGTAAGCATGGCTTACATTCATTTGAATTAACTATTTAATTTTAAGAGCATGTACGAAAATAGTTATGGTAATTATGATCTGCTCGACTTGCACAGGAAGCAGCAGGAGGAAGAGGAGAAGGAAGAGCTTGAGAAAAAAGAGAAAGATAAGAATGGTACCACGCGTGCCGAAAATTCTCAGACGCAAGAGGAGCCGCATGGAAAGGCGAAAAGTGCCGGTGATAAAATTTCAAAAGCTGCAGGAACAAAGGTCGCAGAAACAAAACCGGTTGGTGAGAATGAAAATATAAAAGAAGAACCAACCGATGATGGTTTGCCAAAGCATCCACGACTACATGATTTGGATGCTGAATCGCTTCATAAATTGCTCAATGAAAAACAAATCAAGCTGGATGTTTTAAAGAAAGTAACAGGTCAGCCGGTAGAACAAAAAGGCAAGAAGCAAGAGCCTGAATTGGAGTTTGAAGATGCGCCGCCGGATTTTATCGCGATTCATTCTATTTTAGAAAAATACCGGAACAGAAAATGTGCACAACGTAAACTTGAAAAATCCTATAAGAAGCGGTATGATGAAGATTTGAAAGTCGTTTTAAAGGCAAAATTAGAAAGTATAGATTACGAGATTGCGGATGATATGCTTATTACACGTCGTCAGAGGCGCAATAAAAGGAAAAATCCGGATGGATTGAATCGTGAAGACTGGACGAAGCACGAAACGACAAAAGCGAGACGGCTTGTTGAAATATTTGAACAGGAAAGTACACCGGCTTATTTTATTAATATCGATAAGTCATTGATAATCTCACAGCTTAGGGAACGACTCGGTAATCCTTCAGGTACAAATCAGGGCGGGACCTGGTTATGCGGCCCTTCTGCATGTACGCACTTAATCCTTAATTACGATCCTTATAGTTATACACAGATTATGATTGACCTGTTTAAATATGGTCATTCAAAAACATTTCATTCCATACGTTCCAGTGCCGAAATGAGCGATATAAAAGCAGATGCAAACGGACAAGTTGATAAAAGCGGAAAGCCACAGCGGGGGGAAGATCCTGAATATAGTACAAGCATGTCTGTTGTGGATTTTATTTTAATTGGTTCAATCAGAAGAACCGCAAACAGGCAAGAAGGCCCGATTAAGAACTTTAAAAAGTATGATCCGAGACGTGCATTTGAAATCGAGTCCGGAACTTTCCCTTGGGAAATAAAAGATATGTTAACCAATTTGTATGGCTTTGAAATAGAAAAGCATGGTTTTTATATTTTTGGAGAAAATATTATGGCAATTGAGAAAGCGGTGAAGGAGGGTAAGCCTGTAATTTTGTTTGTTGATAGCACAGGGCTTAAGCGTCAAGGAGAAAAAAAGGATGATTATAAAGATGATGGAAAATTCGGTATCTTAGGAATACATTATATTGTTATAGATTTTTCCAAAGAGTTTAAAGTAACCGGAGATAATATTAAATTCAGCTATTGGGATTATGGTGGAAGTTCTACAGATATAGATATCACCAGGAAAGGTTTTCATACTGCGGTTAAAGGGTATTGGATAATTCGTCCTAAACACATGCAATAGAATTTTAAACTGAATTATTTTGAGAACAATTAATTCTATCCTTTTTATCGGAGTCGTGCTGGTTGCACAATCTTTTTATCCTGTATGTCGAATGAAATACAAAGAACATTTCCTGCTGAAATCAATGCATTGTGAAATACTGCTACCTGTTGGTAACAATGAGCATAATGAATTGCTACTTGATTCGACATCGTATATTTCAGAGGGAAAAAACTTTTTGTTACATACAAGGTTCGGATTTGAATATTTCAGCCTGGGAAAAACAAAATCTCATCCAAGAGCAGGAAGCCTCGGACCGACAGATACTATTCAGTCTCTACACGTTATTTTGAAAATGAATGACGGTACTGTTTTAAAGCTTGATGAATTGTTGCGTTATGATAGTTTAGATACACGCGTTGTTTTAAAACATCCAAAACCAATTCCGGGATATAATTGGAACTTAAGGAATCCAAAGATCAACTATTCATCTCTTTCTGACTTTATTGAAAAATATAATTTCAGGCAAGCAGGAGTTTTGTTTGATGAGCTGGAAGGGAATGGAATTTTATTATCATGCACCTTACCATCATCACAATCCTTTGTAAACGGACAAACTTTGAAGATAATTTCAACGTTAACATTTACAGATGGTCGTATGCTGGCGGATACGGTTGACGTCCTCTATAAAAAATAGCGGTTAGAATACAAGATCCATGAAACGTCTGTTATCTTTTTCCATTCTCCTTTTTGTCTCATGCGCTGCTTTTGTTGACGGAGGAAAAAAACTTTCAAAGAAGATGATTGATTCAATACCTGAAATTAATCTACCCTTCAAACTTCGTTGCGATAGTTTTTTGGATAAAGCTGCAAATGATCCGATGCCTTATTTTGGAAAAGTTACAAAAGGAAATCTCGTAATTGTTATCAGCGATAGAATTGAAGGGAATTCTCCTGTGTTGTATACTTTAAATAGAAAAGGATCAATCCTCGATTCACTCGTTGTATTTTCCAATCCATGCACATATGTAAATGAAACGGCACAATACGAACCCTGGCTGGAAATCACGAAGAATCTACAGGTAATTATTACAGATTCAACCTATACAACCGACAGCAGCATTGATACCACAAAAATGGTCAATGGTTATCCTACTTATCGTGTGTTTCATGTTCCTGTGCAAAATCAAGTGAAGTACCATATTGGTAACGATGGAGATATTAGCGTTGTAAAATAAATAGTAGGCCGTTAAGATGAATCAAATGGTTTACATCTCAAAAAAGATGCTAACGCCCCATTCTCCCATACTGTAACTTTTTCCCTTTTCAGGACAGCCTTTCCCATTCATTATCAATGGAATAGGTAAGCGATTCTCGCCACAAACCAGTGCCCGAAGCCCCGAATTTGTCCATGCTTTTGGCTTTCCGATTGCCGATTTTTACAATGGACAAAATCCGGCTATTATGGAATCGAAACCTGTGTCACCAGAAAATTTTTTCTCTGAAGAATCTTTATTCACAAGCGAAGGATTGCTCAATGCAGAAGGCATTGCAACCAACAATGCAATTCTTGAAAAAGAATTTCAAAACCTTGATGCGCTTTTTGAAACAAGAATTCTCGATGCAAACACGACGGAAGAAATTTTTAATGAATGGGAAACTATTCCTGCAGGTGACGGGCCGTTTTCTCATATGGTTAGAAATTTAAAAATTTCGCATATAGAAAAAGTGCTGTTGCTGCTCGCGCTTGAATCTCATTATTATCCGATTGTTGTTGCGGATAGATTAGCGCGGATAAAAGAAAAGCATAAATCACTGATTGCCTCATTCGCCTATTATAAAGATCCTTTTTCTCATGGCTATTATCCTACATTACAAACAGTACTTTTTCTGTGCGCCGGAAAAAATACTGCAGGATGGCGAAATGCAGAACAGGAAATTTTGCATCATGGTAAATTATTCAAAGAACAAATTATTCTCCTGCGCGATCCGGATGAACGCGGACGAATTTGTAATCGCCTGAATTATCTTTTAGATCTCGCGCCGGAATACGTCGAATATTTTCTTCACGGACAAAAACCACGTCCTGATTTCGGAAGAGCATTCCCGGCGAAATGGGTGACAACGAAAATGGATTGGGATCACCTCGTGCTGAATAAGCTTACAATTGGTGAGATCAATGATGTAATGGATTGGGTTGCACACGGACAAGATGTGCTTACGCGTTCAAAAAATACGGTCAACAGAAGTTTCCCGTGTTTGTTTTACGGTCCTCCCGGAACAGGAAAATCATTTACTGCAAAGCTGATCGGCAAACATTATGGTAAAGATGTTTTCAGGATTGATCTTTCTATGATCGTTTCGAAATACATTGGAGAAACAGAAAAAAACCTGGCGCATTTATTCGATCGGGCAGAAGGAAAAGACTGGATCTTGTTTTTTGATGAAGCAGATGCGTTATTCGGAAAACGTACGGGCATCAGCGATTCAAAAGATAAATGGGCGAACCTTGAAATGTCGTACCTGCTGCAGCGCATGGAAGAATATCCCGGACTTTGTATTCTCGCAACCAACCTCAAGCACAATCTTGATCCGGCAATGACACGCCGCTTTCAGTCGATCATTTATTTTCCATGGCCAAAACCGGAAGAGCGTGAATTGATCTGGCAGAAAAGCTTGCCTCCCGGATTTACTTATCCCGACAATATCAGCTTTGAAAAACTTTCCCAATATGATTTCAGCGGAGCCGGCATTGCAAACGTGATTAAATCTTCCTGTGTAAAAGCAGCCAAGCGCGGCGATTATATTCTGAACGTTCGCGACATCAGCAGGTTTATCCGAATCGAATACGCAAAAGAAAATCGTACTCCTGCAGCCACAGCAGCAACACAGAAAAATTAAAAAAAAACATTGCGCTGAAAAAATGGCCGGCAGGAAAGAATATGAGTATCAATTGATGGATCGTGCCACAGAGCGGCAGGATGATTGGTATTTGCAGCAGCGGAGAGAAATTTCTGAGGAGGAGAGTGATGTTAACGGCGGAAATAAATTGTCGGAGAAGGATGATGAGAATAAAAATAAATCGGTTGAATTAAATCTGGCTGCGAATGGAAATGGTAGTGGGGATAAGAAGGAGAAAAAAAATAAAGAGGCGGGTAAAAATGGGAATATTCCGTTTCCATTTCCGAATGAAGAAAAAGTTAATAAAAAATCGAAACATTCGCTTAAGGAGAAAAAAGTTGCACGCTTAACAGCAAAACGCGAACGCAATAAACCCGCAATTTCAACAGGGGATGAGCAGGGTGTATTAAAAGGGTTGATCAGCAATCAAAACATTAATAAGACTTTACTAAAGGCAGGATTTATTAATGCAAAAGTTGAAGGTAAGCCTGTTGAAAAAGTTGATAGTGATACTAAGAGATCAGAGAACGAAAAAACAGATGATGACAAAATCATAGAGGCGAAAGATAAAATTGAAGTTGAATTAAAGGATGAAAAGAAGCCGGAGGATAAGCAACTCTTACAACCTGCCAAGACTGAAAAACCACCGGAATTGCTTCGTGCGCCTGTTATCACGGTCGACACTACACAGCTGAAAAAAGATGCCGGGCTCCAAAAGAAACAACTTCAGATAGCTGTAAATAAAGAGGAGCAGAAATTTGCAAAGAATGCCACTTTGCATCGAAAGTCTATTGACAAAGAGTATTCTAAACAGGTGACGTCAGTAACTCATGATTATGATGGCGCAATTAGACGTGTAAAACAAACGCTTAAAACTGCACAAGCCCAGGTTGCAAAAGGCAAAATTGAAAAACGTGCACTATTGATAAAAAATGCAGCTGATAGAACTGCGCAGGTTGATAGTATTACAACTGCAAAACAAAATGAATTAACCCTGCTTGGGAATGAATATGGTAATACCGCAAAAGCACATGCCGGCGAATTAATCAATGAAGCTGCCAAACGCTATCAAAAGGGGAAAGCAACTATTGAAAAGAATGCTGCTGATGCCATTTCTCCTTATGCAAATCACGAATATTATGCAGATGTAAAATATGATGTAAACGAAATGGCCGACGAGATCAAGAAGAATCTCGTGACGTCTACTTTAGATTTACAAAAACAGCTGAAAGAAGATGGAATTGACATTGCTGAAAAATTCCATGACGATGCAGCTGAGGGAGCTTCTAAAATGCCGGACGGAAAAGAAGCATCCAAGAAAAATATTGCAAACATCCTGGCCGAGGGAATCAAACAATTTGATGGCGTTTCGACAAAACCTTTACAGGAATTAGCATCCCGGGTTAATAACACTGTTGCAGAGCTTCAAAAAAACAAAAAAGAAACACTTGATAATCTCCGGAAGCAAAAAGACGATGCAGATAAAAAAATAAATGATAAAGAATCAGAAGGCAAAAAAGCAATCAGGACTCAAAATGATAAGCTCGTCAATTCAATCGATACCATTGTCGGGGATACAGAAAAGGATTCAAAGACGCTGAAGCCGGAATTTGCGAATCAGCTTATCGAACAAGCTACCGTGAAAATCAAAGAAACTTCCTCTCTTCTTGATCAAACTGTTGTAATGGTTCATAAAGCAATTGATGAACAACAGTTGTCAATTGTTTCGGGTACGCTGGAGTCCTTCCGTAACGCTGGTAAAGAAGCTTCAAAAAATGCGAATACGATTGCCGGTAACTCCGAAAAAGGAGGAAAACAAACTTCCGATAATATGATCGCATCTTACAGCGATGTGGTCAAACAGCTTACGGATGGCATGGATGGTGAATTGAAACATTATTCAGCTGAGCTTGATAAAACCATCCAGGAATGCCGCGTTAAATTTGATGAAGAGCTTGCTGTCGCGAAGACGGACATGAACACGAAAGCCTACGATGTGTTCGCCGAAAATGATCAGATGGTTGCTGATAGTCGTAAGCAGTTAAAAGATGCGGCCAAAGATGCAAGCGAAATAAGTCTGTGGGATGTGTTTGAGGCAATAGGAAGCTTTTTGCTTGGTGTGCTTAAAGCAATCGGATTGATCCTTCTTGTTTTGGCTGCAATTCTGTTGATCATAGCCGTGCTGGTTGCTCTTTTTTACGGACTCCTTGCATTGATCGCCTATTTCGGTGGCGCCGCATTGTCGATGCTCCTTCTAACAATGGCTGAAATATTTGTTGCGTATCTGTTAGAGGTTTTGGCAGCATATACAATCTATTTTATTGTGATTGGTGTCGCAATAAGCCTCAAAATGTATTACGACAAAGCCACAGATAAAACACTTACCCGCAATCAGAAAGCAGAAGGTTATGGCGAGGCTACTGTTTATTTGCTCACCAGCTTCCTTGGTTCGTGGGGACAAGTTAAAGGACTTATAACTACTTCAAGCAGGGTTGCGGAAGCAGAAGCAGCCGTATTGAATATAGCGAAGGAAGAAATGGCTTTGACGAATATTGCTAAGGAGGAATTGGCGGTTACTAATATTGCTAAGGAGGAGGCGGCGGTTACTAATATTGCTAAGGAGGAGGGTGCTTTGTTATCAACTACCAGCAAGCCACAATTATTACTTGGTCCAGGGAGACAAACTAATTATACCTTGGATCAGATTAGAAGAATGAGAGGAGCAGAGAAATGGCAAGAAGGTGAAGTTTATGTTCAGCAACTTCATGGTTCGGCTGGCCAACAGCGATTTCCTGTTCCTAAAACAAATCAAATAACCGGTACTGGCGGACGGTATGTTGATGCGCCAGTAAATATGCCTAACGGAAATATTATGGCAAATGAAGTTAAACTTTATAATAAATGGATTACCAAAAATGGTGTTCCTGTCCGGAATGAAGTACCGTTAAGCCCTAAAATTGAGCAACAGATTTTAAAAGATGTTTGGCTTAGAGAAAATGTTGCTGGTTACGATCCAAGATGGATATTTTTGGAATCGCCACCATCAGAAGCGCTTCGCTCTTTTTTAATTGAAAACAAGATTATATTTGTTGTGCATTTGTAAAAAAAAATAATTATGTCTCAAGCCGAATTAGAAAAAATGAAGACTGCTTTTCCAGCTTTCTTACATGAACGAATGCCCGTGCTTACAGAATTTTTTACTGATCTGGGAGTTTCTAATCCGGCATTAGTCCTCATTGATGCTAAGAGTTACATTGAACCGCTTGAGAGTTTTTTAAAAGACCAAACGATCAATCTGGAATCACGGACCTGGATAGTGACCAGGGTAGGATATTTTTTAGGTGAATACTTTGTTCAGGAGTATACCGGGGATTGGTATTTAAACGAAAATATTCAAAGCCGAAATTACCTACGTTATGTTGTTGGACATTTTGATGGCTTCAATGAGGCAATTTCAATTGATCCATTTGAAATCGCAATTGCCTATATAGATTCTAATGCACCTCGTTCTATTATTCAATTCATTGAGGAAGTTTCCAGGGAATTGGCAAGCAATAAATAATAAATTCGTACATGAAATTACTGCCAGACAATTTGAATGAATTTTACAAAGTGAAATAAACCATCACTTTTACAATGTACCGGTTGGGATTATATCCTTTCGAAAGGGTTGGATAGCATCCCACGTAAAGATGGAAAATATAAGTATTTCATCCTAATCAACCATTTTTGTAATCAATGGAAGCCAAAGTATTTGATGCTAAATTTCAAGAGTTATTCACTAATATGGTCGAAATTGCATTCGAATATGTGAATAGAAATAAAGATGAGATAGATGCTGTATACGTATATGGATCGATGGAAAACAAGGAATTCTTCTATAATAATTTTTATAAAATTAGCGGTCACATAATAAAAAGGCACAAGATCAATACAGTTTCCTCTCAGCAGTATGATTTGTCATCTGAACGAACATTCGCAATGCTCAACATGGGAAATAAATATTTGGAGGAAACGGCTCACCTATTTTCTGATGCAGGAAGAGAAGTTCCGACACTTATGAAAATGATTTTTTATCCTAAAACCGGAAAATTTCAAAATGATGTAAGCTACGAATTGCAATATTCAAATGATCCTGAAAAAACCAGTGTGGAAGATTTTAGTAATTGGTTTGAGGAATTGGAAAAATCAAATCCTGTTTAGTTTACTTATAACATTCTGTGTCTGTCGAATTGTAACCCGCTTGATAAAAAGTAATATATATTGGTATAAATAAGGCCAATGACAAAACTATCAGAAGCATTACAAAAAAAAATAAATGATCTTATTGACCTCGCAAAGGCTGAGAATTCAAAAGGTGAGGTTAAGGCTACAATGAAATATTTAAATCAGGCGCTGGATGTTCTCCCGGAACCCAAAGGATTGTATGAAGAAGGGTATTCGATTGTTAAATATATTATCCAGGTTTGTTTAAAATCCAACCAGCTTGATGAAGCAGAAAGCTGGGCACTTAAATTATACGATTATGGAGCGAAAACGCATGATGGTGGTGAAAAGGAATACCTTCATGGTCGTGTTGAATTTGCAATGAAAAATATGGATAAGGCAAGCAAACTTTTTAAAACGGCATTTGAAAAATCTGAAGGCAGGTTTCCACCACAAAAAGATGCAGAGTATATTAAGTTACTTTTATAATTTGATCAGATGGAAGAATTGGATGACGATATATACAATAGGATAACCGATCTTTCTGAAGAAGGGAATACACTTGCAGGAGAAGAAAACTATTCTCTTGCATTAGAGAAATTTAAAGAAGCGCTTACGTTAATTCCCGAACCAAAAAAAGATTGGGAAGCATCGTTATGGCTTTACGCAAGTATAGGTGATATGTTTTATTCTAAAAAGGATTTTGCTTCCGCTGCCAATGCATTTTATGATGCGCTCAATTGCCCGGATGGTGTGGAAAATCCATTTGTTTATATTCGTTTAGGTGAATGTTTATTTGAATTAGGTGATGAGATAAAAGCCCGGGAATATTTGCTAAGGGCATACATGCTTGCAGGAAAAGATATTTTCGAGAATGAGGATGAAAAGTATTTTAAGGTGATAGAAGACATTATTTAATCGATAGCTGTAAAACCAATCCTGTGATTTTTTCGCATGGTTTTTAATAATTATCCGAATTCCATAGCAAATGTCTGCATCATAGCCAGGATATTACCCGGATTGCAAACAAACGGAGAATATTAAGAGCTTAGAACCTTTTGGCAATGACGGAATTTAATTCATTAGTATTAAATCACCTCGCACCTCTGTTTAATAGTCACGGGCTGTTAGTCATTCGTGAACTCCAAGATCAACTCACATTCAGGTCCGAGCGTGTCGTAATTAAATTAGTACATAACAAGCTGGAAAATTCCAATGCGTTGTATGCAGCAAAGGACACCTCTTTTTTATATCCGATCGATGAAAAGCTGGTAAAAACAATTTTTAATACTGATGTAAAAATTGATTTTGTTCTTCCTGAAGTGTTTGTAAAAAATCTTGTAATCTTTTTTGAAAACGAGGGGAGGATATTGCTCGAAGGAAATGATACAATCTTAAAAGCAATTGAAGAATATATCCATGCAACCAGTAAACGTTATACCAATGAATTGGTTAATAAACAAAACCTGGAAGCAGCAGATAAAGCGTGGAAAGAAAGTGATTATTCCACGTTTATTCAATACATACAACAAACCGACAAAGAATATTTATCACCGGCTTACGAACTGAAATATAAAATGGCCGTTGATAAGCTCAGCAAATAAGCATTATGGAAATAAAAATAACTGTTCCCGATTACGATAAATCGAAAGGATTTGAATTCAAATGGGAAGATATTTTACAATCGAAGTTAAATCGCAGGATGACCGATTGGTTATTCGTGCAAATAAAGATGGACTTCGTTCCCTGGCGAATCATCTGCTTAATTTGTCGCAGGATCATTTTCCTGCCGGGTACCATATCCATCTTGATGAATTTAACTCTTTGGAAACCGGATCAAAGGAATTGGTAATTGAAAAACTGTGATTACTTTCCAATAAGTGCATTTGATGCATTTCTGTATGCCCATGGATAAATTAATCATTGCCAAAGCCTTTGGTTTCTGGAAAAATACATCGGAGAAATTTCCTGATATAACAGATTTTATCAGTTCCGATAAAATGAAAAATGCGGAGGCATTTGCTCAATATTTAAATAACGGCTCGTGTATTGTTGCTTCTCCGGGAATGACAAAATGTTTTTTGTGCGGAGCAATGCTTGGACCCGAGTCAATTAATACGGATGGTGTTTGGATTTGGCCTTCAACGTTATCTCATTTTGTTATAGAACATAAAGTTCATTTACCTGCCGCGTTTTCTGATACAATTGAGCAAAAGCAATTTATTATGCCGGATGTTACTGAAGAGCAGAGGACAAAGGTTGACGATGAATGGGGAAAGGCATATGAAGAGCTATAATTGAAAAATACTGATCCGATAGCGATTTATAAAAAGCAATAAAAATGTCAATTGTAATAAATGATACTATTTCCTGGACTGCAAACAAATGGATATCCATGAAATTTTTTCGTGATGCAGTAAAATTCGTTAATTCAAATACTGACCTGGGAAAACAATTATTGTTTCTTGAAAAAGTGTCAATCGACACACTTGATATGAGGAAGATGGGTTCTTCTGATCTGGGTGAGTTAGATAAAGTGGTATCCCTGGTAATCGAATACAATAATGCTACACAGGGCAAGGATATGGCCGTCCCTGAATATTTTAAATTGTATTACGATAAGATAAATGAATTGTCTTCATTAATAAAGGACAAAGTATCTACAAGTTCCGCACCTTCCGTTAAAACAAAGCTGCAAAATGAAGTGAAGGATTACATGAATTTTAATAAATCTGCGGATGCTTTAATAGAAATGACAGGCGTTGATGAAGCAGAAGCAGAGAGATTATCAGTTGAGATTATTGAAAAGGAATTTGGTGATGTTTACCTTCAGGCTGTAGCATTCGGTGTTCTGTATTCCATCAACAAGCCTGCTGCTTTGAATTTTGTAGCAAAAGAGTTAACGAGACCAGATACAATAATGTTGGAGAAAATGCTTGAAGAGATTGCGGAAGACTTTCCCGGTATTAGGAATACTACTGAATTTAAAGGAATACAAGCTGATTTAAAAACTTACATGATTGATAATTATGAGAAACTCAATAACTCTCTAAAGGAAGTATTGACTAAACTTTCATAGGTTGAATAATAGTTTCTAAATTGATTAAGTGGTAAATACGGCAGAAATATATCTCGAAGATGCGAGCGAGCAAGCGGAATCAGAATCAATCCAGCGCGGATATCGTTTGGACGTTCATGTGAAAATCAACAACCTCTTTTTTAAAGTTGCTATTTATGATATTGTCCGAATAAAGCAGGAATTTGAAATCGAAATTGAAGCAAAAGGATATTATGCAATTGAGCCAAATCTGATCCTTGTAAAAGAAGCTTCACTTGTGGAAATCAATTAAGTATCACTAAATTGCTTGGACAAAATTTTTTCGATGAGTTAAAACCACTGAACGGTCAATTGATTCAATCCTTGAATCTTACCAAAGTTAATCCGGAATGAATAAACTCGAGGAATATAAGCACATCCTTGATAACATTAATGACTACGTTTTGCTCAAAAGCGAACTGAAGAATTTTTATGGAATCTATCATATCAAATCGGATAGCGATGTTCTGATTAATACGACAGAGGATGTGTATGAAGAATTATTTGCTGCAATGAAAAATTCAGGGGTGAAAATCGTGGATTCGGTTGATGAAGTAAGAGATGCTACTATTGAGCGTTATCATTTAAGATGGGATGCAGAAAAGAAGGAGTTTGTGAAGGTGCTTAAGAAGTAATTCTATTGGAGAATTAATTTTCATTCGATGATTGATTTTCAAATCATGGGGAAACCGACAAAATTTTATAAAAAAGGTTCAAACCCAATCTCCATACTGTAACTTTTTTTGTTTCCGGGATGAGTCTATGTGTTGATTGTCAATTGGATAGCTCCTTGATTCAGCGCACAAACCTGTGCCCGTTGCCCCGAATTTGTCCAAGCATTTGGTGTTAAGATTAACCATTTTTACAATGGACAAATTCCGGTATAATGGAATCGCAACCTCTATCACAAAATTTTAATTTCCATTCACAATCTTGTTTGGTATAGAAAGATTTCTAATCGAAAGGGAAAAAGATTAAGTTGAAAATGGCCGGTAAGAAAGAATATGAATTTCAATTGATGGATCGTGCCACAGAGCGGCAGGATGATTGGTATTTGCAACAAAGGAGAAATATTTCGGAAGAGGAAAGTATTGTTACGAAAAGTTCAGAAAATTCCGGTTCAATTGAACAGCTGGAAATAAAATTCCCTCGGCCCGGCGGAGAGAAATGGCTGGCAGAACAACCAATTGAATTATTCGAATTCAATATGGATAATGAGCTCATCCCGACATTTAAAATTATACCGGTAGTAGAGTTGATTGAAGTCGCCTATGACTATGATGATAAAACGCTTCCTTATTATTATGTTTCATTTAAAGGCAGCGATGATGTTGCACGATTTGGTTTTGTTAAGCGCGACGCTGTAAAACCTTTGGTTCCGCAACAGGAAACAAATGAATCGCAGCATAAAATTGAAGACGTTCAGAAAGTAGATGATGCGAATAATGTAATTGAAAATTCTTTAAATAATTCACTGAACACGGATCATACGAATACGAACGGTGAAGATTTGCTCTTACAATCAACTGCTGCTGCAGATCCACTGGCAGAAGAGCGACTTAAGATTATTCCGAAAAATGCATTTACAGAAGAGCAAAAAGTGCTGTTTAATTGGGATGCTGTATTGAAACAATTTGCAGATGCGAATAAGCCGGTCGGAACCGAAACATTTGCATGGTGGGAATTGAAACGCTGGGTGCGCATTGCATTAAAAAATGGCTGGAAAGAAGGCGATCCTATTCCTTTGGCGCGCAAGGTTCAGCAAATCGGCGAAAAGAATGGTCACCCGATTTATTCCGCACTCAATTATGATTTTGCTTTTGCATATGCGCGCAAGCACAGCCTGACCGGGAAATTTTATTACGTAAATAATATCACGGGATATGAATTGCCGTATTCTTCCGGTACTTCACTTGCTCCAAAATCTGCCTACAAAAATTTTGAGCTGAATAAAGACAAAGTTGTTGATTTCGAAATGCTGCGTGATTTTTCTAACGACCAGGCCAGCTATGACGAAATAATGAAGATCAAATTTTATAACGACAAGCTGCTTAGTGTTGCTTTTGTAAAGCTTGTGCAAAGTGTGCAGCTCGCGATATATGATAATACAACAGATGATGGTGCGGTGGACGGTGTGTTTACACAAAAAGTACACACCGACATGCTTGCGAAAAAGAAATCGGATAATGATGCAAGACTCAAAAAGGAAAAAGAGGATGCTTTATTGCTCGGCGACGATGGAATTGCTGTTCCCGGTCGCACAGGTTATTTCCGTTTTATGCGTGACGGAAAAGAGCTGATCGTAAACAAGCAGATGCTGAAAGACCTGCGTTATCAAATTTATATTCTTGATGATACAGATCCGCTTGTTGACTATACGGATACGCACTTTAAAGTAGGTGATACTGAAAATGTAAAACCTGTTTTTACGCTTCTTACCCTTGAGCAAAGAAAAACACTTTTAAAAGCATACGAGGCAGAGTACTGGCTTTGGGAAGACCAGGAAAAGCTGGTGAACATGATGATCGATTATACACCTTCCGATCAGAAGAAGGGATTGAACGACTGGTTGCTGGCAAATAACAAGGAACATTATAATGAGATCAAGGAGGACCAGGAAAATACCGGCACACGAAGAACCTTCTACCAGGCAACGGAAAATCTCTATGTTATAAAAGATGGTGATGTTGCGGTTGTTGACCAGGATGTAATGAAAGAGATTTCGGATGCAGTAGTGAGCAAAAATGTTTTCGAGCTCAACAGGCTGGTCAATGAAATGTCACAACTGCAAATGGCTGCGCTGCCTTTTGATCAGCGGATAAAAATTATAGATCTCTTTACTGATATTTCTCACAGGGGACAAGGTTGCAGGGTAGAGGAGCTGATCACTACCACGCCTGTTATAGAGCGCATCAAGATGGCTAACGAGCTTGCGAATAATAACTTGAAAAAAATGGGCGATGTGCTGGCAACCATCGGTGAAGACAAATCCAGGAAATTATCTGAAACCGGTTTGGATCCATTTTATGGAAGCTATCCATCGCTTCTTACAAACGTTAAAGATTATATTAATTATCCTGCTAAAGCGCCATACGACTACGAGCTTTATTTCTATCGCATACCATCAGCAATTTACAGGCAGCTTACCAATGATGAAAAAGTCAAATTAGTTCAGCTGATAAACAGTGGTACGTATGATGATCCGAAAGATGAAGCAACTGTGATCCGCGTCGTTTCTTCTGTTGGTGAAAACTTCACGAAGAAAGAAGATGCGCAGAAAAAAATAGATGCACGGCAGGATTTTTATAATAAGCTTTATGACAAGGATAAAGATTTCACAAACCTGTATTACGGCTTCCAGGGCGATAATTATTATGAGCTGAGCAGGCTCATGAGCGCTTTCAATAGCAAAGATTATAAAGGCCAACAGGCAAATGTTACGAATGCCGGCTATTATTCAAAAGATACAGAAATAGACCGCCTTTCATTCGAAGCAATGCAGGTGCTGACGCTTGAAAAACGCCAGGAATACATCAAAACTATTCTTGGCCGCTCTGCTATGGATGATGCAGTTAGCAAAGATGCGCTTATCCATGCCAAATATTTTACCCGTGTTGGTACAGAAGATGAGCAGGCAATTATCCGGCTATTGAACAGCACACCGGCCGCTGATGTTCCGCCACTTTTAAAGTGGCTGCAGGACAATGAAGGTGATTTTTACAATGAGCTGCATGCAGCTATGCACGGTGAAGAATTCAAAGCGCTTCACGAAAGTCTCGATGAACTATCGCGCACAAAACTTTCCGAAGATCTTGCAGGTGATCCGGAAAAGTATAAAGCGCAAATGGATGAAATTGAATGGATGAAACGTGATGGATTAAAACATCCGAAAGTTATTCCATGGGCCGATCCGGGTTTCTTCAAAGGAATGGCTGCAGATTATCGTTACGAATACAAAGTAACATGGACCAGCACGAATCAAATTCAGATTATCTATTATAACCTGGCAGCCGGAGCGCTTCCGGTTCCGGTTGTTAAAATATACGACCCGTGGGAACTTATCGGCATAAAATTCATTTATAACGATAGTGATCTCAATGCAACGGAAGGTGAAGTACGCGTGATGCCTGCGATTTATGCTTTCCTTGTTGAGAGCAAACAAACCGTCCGACAGGTTGGAGAAGCGCTCGACCTGATCTTCCTTGCATTAGGTGTTGCAGAAATAAGTGCAGCAATAAAAGCCGCACGTGCTATTCAGCTGGCAATTGCAGCGCTTGATGTAACATTAACTGTTGGAAGCCTTGTTGTAAATTCATTTAAAGAAGAATTACCTGAAAGTGTGAAGCAGGCTTATCAATCGGTAAGCATGATGTTTTCCGTTTACCAGGTATTCAAGCTCGGAAAAGTTGCCATTGATGCAGGTCGGGATCAACTGAATAATTTCCGCAATTTAGTTGCAACTGCTAAAGCAAATAAAACGCTTACAGCAGCCGGTCTTGAAGCGATGGAAGCGGAGCTCAAGCGATTAAACGGAATGGAAGAGCTGGCAAAAACTCTTGATGATGCAGATATTAATAAATTAAAGCAGCTCCGTGATGAATTGGATGCAACTGAGTTCCCTGGAAGTCCGGCGCAGAAAGATGAATTGCTTGAAGCCCTGAACGAGCGTATTGCTAAAGTAAACAACAAGTCGTTAATCTCGAATCAGCAAGCGTCGGCAGATGCTATTGAAATACGCGATGCTGAAATCCGTAAAGAAGCGAACATTACAAAAGTAGATGATACTAAACCGGTTGAAGTAGTCAAAGCGGATGAAACCAAAGTTGTAGTAAATGACAAGGTCAATACAGATGTAAATGCCGGAGGTGGCGGAGCAGTAACAAAAATACAAGTTGAGCAGCCCAAATTCCTGTTCTCCGAATCGCTGAGCAAGGTTGGAGATGAAGTTGTGGCCTTAATGCCGCCGAATACACATCTTCGGTTTGTTAAAAAAGGACGGAAGTGGAAGCTGCTCGACGAAACTGTTTTTGATAAGCAGCAGCTCGACGCCATTTACAAACGATACCCGGTCGACAAGTTCGATGACATGCTTGAGCAGGGTGGTGATCTTAATAGCATCATCAACAAGAACGTCGAGGTTCCGAAAACAGTTTTCGATCAGAAAAAGCTCGATCGAATTCTTGCCAATCTCCAGGAAAAGGATGGCGTGAAAGTCTGGAGAGGCGACGATGCAGAAGAATTCCTGAAGCAGAATGGCGCAACCGCTATGTATTTGCCGGGCGAAGGTGGTGCGCCGGGCACGCTGGTCTTCTCGAAAAATGCATCACGAACCGCAGTCATCGAAGAGCTCAAGCATTTGGGTGAGCACAGGAAGCTGGGATGGAAGCAGCTGAGTTCTTCCGAGATGATCAATATTGAAGTGAAAGCGCAGGATGAATTGCTTAAGTATGCTGAAAAGAACAACTGGACAAAGCAGGAGATTGACCAAATAAAGAGCAATAAGGAATATTGGGAACAAACGAAGAAGAGCTATGATACTGATGTAGAGTTTAAGAAGAAGTTTGATGAAGAGGTGGTGGGGATGACTAATAGGGTTGTAAGCGAACCAAGGGAAATAACAGATTTGCTTGCTAATAGTACGAATATTTATAGTTTGACCTCGGCACCTAAAGGTTATATAATTGTGACTGAAGGACTACGAAGATATATAAAGAGAATAAACGCTGCAGACCCGAATTTACCAAGACTATCAGTTGATGAAAAAGGAATAATTGTAAGATATACCGGATCAAATAGAGTTAGTAATTCAGGGACATTTAGTCGTAACCTGGAAAAAGTGTTGGGTAAAATGCCAGAAAATCATCAACGCCATCATTTAGTGCCTGATAATGTAGCTCGAACCAGCTCTCTTCACATAGAAGCCAGAAGCCGTGGTATTTATAGTGTAGATCGAGCAACTAATGGTGTTTATTTGGCAGTAACCGCTGAGGATATGGTGGAGGGGGTCTCTAAAAACTTACCAACTCATAATGGTAGTCATCCAAAATTTGATGAGAATGTTGAAGAAATGATTGAATTTGAAGTCACAAAATTAAAAGCAACATATCCCGATTTGTCTAAAGTTCCGGATGATGTATTAATTAATGCTCTTTTAGATATTGAAGATAAAGCAAATAGTATATTAGCAAAATGGAAAACACCAAAACTTGATTAATGAAAATGGAAAATTATATACTCGGTCATGATTTTGCTCACGTTGGTGATGTAGAAAGAGATGCTTTTATCGTCCCTTACGAAGGCTCTGGAATGTTAGCCTCCGATATTATGGGAACGGCAGATTTTAAACACCCTAAAAAAATATATTTTCAGGGTAATATGGATATAGTTCCTGAAATTGATTTTCTAGTTGTTAAGCCATCAATCCCAGTTATGAGTAAAAAGATGATCGATGTTTTTGTCAGCCTTGGGCTAAAAGACTTTGATCTTATTCCTGTCATTCTGTTTGACTACACTTATCTCGAACCTCCATTTGAAAATGATGTGCTGAAAGATGAAGTAAAAAGAACTGACTTGTATTCCGCTCTCCAGCTTAAAGTATATACGGATGCATTCGACCGCGAAAATTCCGTTTTTAAAATGAGCAGAGCGTTGCCGGATCAGGTAGGAGTGATAAATAAGCTAGTTCTCAAAGAACCTCCTGGAGGATTTCCTCCTCTTTTTAGAATCAAAGAACATCAGTCCTTATTTGTTACGGAGGAGGCAAAGGAGGAACTATTGAAGAATAATATTGGGGGTTGTGTTTTTGAACAATTATAAAAAGGATTCAGAAATAGTTTTCTATCTTAGAATCTAAATAAGCGTATTCTGTACGTGAATATGATTGAATGAGATAAAATGAAAGAGCTATCTATCCAAATCAAAAGTCGTCACACTGTTCTTCCAGAAGATATTCAATACTTCGAAACAACCTATAAAATTCAGCTACCAGATGTATTGAAAGAGTTTATGCTGGTCTACGGAGGCTGCAGAACAATGGAAAAGTACTTCACTAAAGGACCTAACTTGTATCACATTAGTGATGTTTTATATGTGAAGGAAGATCCCGTTAGTGCTTCAATGGAAGCAATCTATAAAGGACATTTGTATTATAAGGACCATGGTTATATTCCTTTCGCAATTGACACTGGCGGATGGGATTTTAATTTTTCAATCAAGCCTGAATCATATGGACAGGTATGGGTCGACAAATTTGATAGTGGTGAAGAAGACCCTTTTGAATTTGTTTGTGCAAGCTTTGAAGAATTTATTAATAATCTTACTGAGGAAGAAAATTGAAACGAACTAAGTCTACTTTGAGCTAAACGATAACGAATAAACAGCAATCTTAATCACTATATTTAAAGCATCAATCTATTTTCTTCCCTATCAGATCATGTCATCACTCCTCAGAATCATACGCAGCAGCCAAACACCATCTGCAATTTACGCCGTCGCAGAGCTGGTCAGCGGCAACGAACCTGAACCCGGAAATATTTACGCAGCTCCTTCTACCGGGCAGGAGTGGAAAGTCGTTAACCTTGCCTTTATTAAACCGGAAGAACACGCTGTCAACTATCGTGCGCTAACTTTCAACCCGGTATTGCATACAGGCTTGCCCGAAGAAGGTATGTTACTCGATCTCATTTATTAGCCGGAACAGGCAATCTGCTTCATCTATTTTTCCTGCTTTTCATCCGCACCATTGGGGAATTCCGTATCCCAATCCCCAAAACATAAATATTATCATGCTGTTTTTGAGATAAATTAACAAAATCTTAAAAATAAAATTTTGATTTTTTTAATTCCTGCTATATATTAGCTGTGCAATTGTCCTTATTTGTGACCCACACTTTATGGACAGCATCAAATTGAGGTTGAAGAACTAAAGTGATGCCGGCGTTTTTAAGGTCCCCCCTTCGAAAGCACCTTGCAGGATTTTTAATCAGACAAGCCAGGCAAACGGGCTTGCTCTATGGGTATTTAACAAAGTGAAACGAATATAAAATGCATTTTTTTGACCCCTGATCCATGAACGGCAATGTGCTTATCCGCATGCTTGCGTCTACTATACATTCAAACCAACCGACATCCCTTCCTAAACCCCCTCATTATGAAAGGAAATATTGTAATATCCGATAATAAAAAAATTCATGCGATATCTGTAAGTGATATTCTCCGGCTCGAATCACAGGGCGGACTTACAATTATCCATTCAAAGAATAAACAGCAGTATGTCAGCTCCAACCATCTCAAAATTATTTTCGGTGAGCTCGACGACAAAATATTTTTTCGCGTGCACAAATCTCATGTCGTAAATCTGAATGAGGTGAAAACGTATGAGAAGGGGAAAGGGGGCATTCTTATTATGAGCGATGGTAGCATTGTTACCGTTGCACGCCGTAATAAATCTGAATTTTTGAAGCGTTTTTGCTCAAAATAAACCTTTCATTTAATTTTTAGTACCGTTTATTTTATTTCCTGTACCGTTCGTTACGTCCCTGTTTTTTTTGAGCGTTTTTTTTGTTCAATTGCATTATAATTTACCCTGTACGAATCTTAATATTTTTCATTTGAAGAGAGACCTCTACTAATTCTTCCTTATTTATTTACAGCTAATAGTACCCCTCACTATGAGTATCTCTTCCCTCATTTACCCGCGCCACAAGCGTACGGGTTCTGGCACTGTCACCGCTAATGTGAACAGTTTTCAAGCTTCATTGACTGAAATTAAGCCTGCAGCAATTGTTGCTATTTGTTTCGACGCAACAATAGGAAAATTAACCGGTTCTTCTTTCACAGCAAAAAATGAAAGAGTAACACGCGTATTCTCTCCGATTGGTGGTTCATGGGATTATTCAGAAGTTGATTAACACCGAAAAATTTAATCAACTGAATTAACTCTGAAAATCTACCAAGATGGAAAGCCTGGCAGCAATTGTCAATAACATGAGCTCCGGTGAGCTGAAGCTTATCCGGCATTTTTATAAATTGAAAAATTTCGGCGAATGCAGAAAACGTGTTCAGCTGCTCGAAATGATCATAAAAGATAAAATCACCGACAACAAAGAAGCCGCTGAAATTCTCGGGTATAATTCCACAGCCAGCTCATTCAAACATTTAAAGTCGCGATTAAAATCCGATCTCCTGTGTATGTTGCTCATGCAGGAATGCTCCACCAAATTTTCCACGCCTTACGCACAAGCAACTTTCGATTGCAGGCGTTTCCTCATGCAGGGAGAAATTCTCATGAGCCGCGGTGTTTACGATGAAGCGCTCGATCTGCTGGGAAGAGCTTCAAAGATCGCAACACGTTTTGAGCTGTTCTCCGAAGCGTTGCAAATTGAAGACCTGCGAAGGAATCATATTGCTTCACGGGGCAACATGAAAGACTTTGAAGAAGCATGCAGCTCCATTGAAGAAAGTTTTGTGCGCCTGGGAAAAGTAATGACGGCAAAACGTTATCATTATGAAATTACAACACCTTCGCTGCATCGCGTTAATTCATATGCAGAATATATCCGTCAGAATAATGAAGTGAATGAGCCTGCACCCGGGTATAAGCTCACACAATCGTCGAAAGTTAATTTGTACAACAATTTATCGTCTATCAACTATCTTTCGTCTATACACGATTTTGAAAATGCGCAACATCATGCTGTTGATCTGCTTCATGCCGTCGAGAATGATCTTGTCGTGAAATCACGATCAAACCAGGCGGGTGTGAATATGGAGCTCGCAAATATTTACCTGAACACGGCGCAATATGAAAAAGCAATTACACATGCGTCGAAAGCTGTGGAGCTTTTTAAACCGGGAATGATCAATCAATTGTATGCGCAGCTGGTTTTATTCTTTTCCTATTTCCGTAACAGCGACATAAAGAATGCGGATAAAATTTTGAAATCGTCCTGCAACCACAAGCAGATTAAAAACATGGAGAATATGCAGATGAGCTCGAGGCTTCAATTGCTTCGGGCAACGCTTGCATTTAAGTCGGGAAGCTATGACGAATGCGCATTTATTCTTCGTGAAAATGCAGAATACGTTCGCGATAAAGATGCATGGATGCCGGGTTATTTTATCCTGGAGACTTTAATGCTGCTTGAAAAAAAGTCGTTCGAGCTTGCACAATACCGGATTGATGCATTCCGTAAAATGCTTGAGCGAAATCCATTATTCAAAGATGAAAAGCGGATCATTACCATTACAAAAGTTTTAAAGCTGATTGTAAAAGTGGATGGCGACTTCAATAAAATTTCGCCGGAACAAAAAGACCTCCTTGAGCTGTGCGAAGGGAAAGGTGAATTTTACTGGAATCCTGCGGGCTATGAAGTGATCCGGTTTGATGAATGGCTGCTGAAAAAAATATCAGAGCAGCACCATAAAAAAAGTGCTTAAAAAAATCCAATGGCTGAAGACCTGGTTTACGGAATAGATGTTTCGCATCATAATGGAACAATTAACTGGATGAAGGTCAAACAGGCTGAACCTGCGATTTCATTTGCGTATTTAAAAGCAACGCAGGGAGTTGGATATAAAGATCCGGCAGTGACCACGAATGCAAATGGCGTAAAAGCGGCAGGAATCCGTTTTGGCTATTATCATTTCGCGTCGCTGAATAATTTGAGTGACATCGCGAAAGATGCTACAAATGAAGCAGAATGGTTTGATGCAACAATTAAAACATTACCCGCGCCATCACTCATTCCCGTGCTCGATATTGAGACCAATGAAAAGCAGCTCAACACGCAGCAGGTTCAGCTGTGGATCAATTCATTTTTGAAACGCATGAATGAATTGGGTTATCAGAATATGTTGCTTTACAGCTATAAACCATTCTTTGATGATAATCTTCCTGCAAATCATCCGTTCGGAACAATTCCATTATGGCTGGCACAATACCGGAATGTAGCCGCGCCATCAATTCCACATGGCTGGACCAATTACACCGTTTGGCAATACACAGCAAAAGGAAAAGTAAATGGCATCAACGGCGATTGTGATATGAATAAAGCCTTGCCGGAATTTTTAGAGCTTGGGATTTGATGAAGCAGGAGTGAAGCGTTTTTTCTTAGTGCATTTGTGCTTTCGTGGTGAAAAATAAGTTGCGCCACTAAGGCACTAAGGCAAGAAGTTGCTAAATGGAATTTATTTACTGCGGATTGCCTTAACAAAGCTTTTCATAACGCAGGCGTATTCCACCGATCTTTTAATTCCTTTGAAGGACCTTTCTCCAATGAAGTGAAAAATCCGGATGCTTTTACTTTTTCAAATTTGTCGTCTTCAATATAAACAAGCATGCACACTTCATCCATGGTTGCGATCGTGTAAAATGCGCCACCAACTTTTTGATCAGACAACGCCTTGTTTACATTTTCAATGATTCCCGGAAATAAATATCCACCGCGCTGTTCTGCCTCGAATTTATAAATATCACCTTTGAAAGAAAATTGAACATTCCGCACATTTTCATTTCCTTCTTCATCCGTTACCGGTCCCGGAATAAAATCCCCTCTTGAAACTTTCGATAGCGAATTTAAAATTTCCTCATAAGGGTTATACGGATTCGAAGTATCAAAGCTCGTGAACGAAAAAAGCGTGTCGAAGAAATCATAAAAATCCTGCTGCATGTATACCGACGATTGCATCACTTCCTGCTTTGCTTCCTCGTACCACTTTTTACCAATCATATCCGGAAGTCCGGATGCTTCGAATTTCTTCAGCTGCTCAGTCATCTCAGCTGATGTATAAATTGCAAACTCATCTTCCTGTTCCATTTCCAGGTTAGGAATTGTAAGCAATGAATCTGCCTGCGTCTTGTTAAGCATTAAAAAACCATAACGCGACACATCTGTATTGCCCATAAAATCATCCTTGTCTTTACAATTGACACAGGTAAATTCTACCAAATGCAAACGTTGTGTTTTGTTTTCATCCGCGAGCTTGCGATTATAAATGCGATAAACAAAATCGTCGATCGGCCACTTTTCAAAATAATAAAGTTTGCGCTCATACCAGGTTTGGCCGAAGCGAACTTTTACTACAACCCAATCCGTATCATTGCCACCAACAGCAGAAGGAAGAATGCTCGTCTGCACCTCATCACATTTCAATTCAGGATATTTCATGCCGATCGTATCGCATATTTTCTGGTAAACATCCTGCAACGTCCTGCCATTAAGAGAAACATGCAGCTTCAGCAGATCGCCACTCGCAACAAGCAATTCTTTTAATCCGTTAACCGAATCTTTTTTATAAATCTCCACCAATGAATCCAGCTTTGTCGCCGGCACATTTTTCAACAAACCCGCCCGCCCCAGCTTCGTCACATCCTCGCGGAAATAATCAATCTTCACATCCTCTTTAACCACAGGATCACCGCAACTGAAAACTAATAAAGTAATTAAGGTGATGTAAAGTAATTTCATTGAGTAAGTGATTGGTGATTGGTTGAAGGTGATTGGTTTCATTTTTTTTATCATTAGGCAGGTTTCGCAAACCTGCCTGATGATAAAAAAAATTACATCTCTTTCGGCTTATAAGAATCAAACGCATCCAATAAATCGCCCCAGGTATAAAATCCTTTTTTCGGAACCGGGTAGGTGCGTGCGAAACCTGAAAACATTTGCCATTCGGGTTCGGTAAATCCTAATTTCCCGAGGGTGGGTTTCATGGTGTACAATTTATTTACATCAAATTTTACAGTGCGTAAACTATCAAGTGTATTCACGCGGACATGCAGCTGGTAATACGAATCTGTGTTTTTGAATTCATTTACATGTGTTACAAAATCACCATACGTTACTTTTTTTCCGGATACATGATTTTCGCTGACAAAACCCGGGAATAAATTCGGAACCACATACAGGAAATCAAAGCTGTCGATACCACAATGGATCAGTTTCCCGAGATCACTTCGAATCGCTGCCTGTTGTGATTCACCTGGAATTTTTCGGCTCAGCACAGAACAATCATAATAGGTTTCTGTGGAATCGCCGGTTTTAATGCTGAAGGTATCGACACTATTATCTGCGATCAATGCAGAATCAGCGACGCTATCCTGGTAAGTGAATTTATCCTTGTCACCCGGACCACAAAAACAAGAGGCCATGGTGATGAAAATTAATACTGCGGGAAGAAGCTTTTTCATTGATTCAAAGATAGGGAAATGAAGGGGGTGGGGAAAAGGTTGGTGGTCAAAAAAAGCTGGTGGTTGGTAGTAAAACGTCTCGAAACGCTATTTATTCAATGCGCTTCAATTTTACCACCAACCTTTTTTACCACCAACCACCAACACTCACATAATAAGATCCAAATGCCCATAATGATGCTCACAATGCCAGGCATAAAGAGAAACAGTTTGAAAAAGCTTTAATTCACCGCCATGCTCCGGGTGAATAAAACCTGCATTCCATTGTTCATCATCCAATGAAAGCATCAAGGCTGCCCACCGCGCATGCAACGCTTCAATCAGCTGAACAGACGAATCAGCAGGAAAAGATTTCGCATCCGCCAGCTCTGCCCATTTTGCTTCAGCATAAGGTTTGATGGTTGGCTTATCTTCCGTCAATGCAAGCTTAAAACGGATGAACGCGTTCATATGCGAATCCGCACAATGATTAATGACTTGTATTGCTGTCCAGCCACCGGGGCGATACGTTTTCTCCAGCTGTTGAGCAGAAAAAGAAGTTGCTTTGCTTTTCAGCTTTTCCGGAAAGTCAGTGATGATTTGAATTTGGGTGGCGATTTTTTTCCTGTCGAACGCCAATGGTTTTTCCCATTGTCCAACCGGGTAACGAAGAGCATCTATATTCATGAAACAAATATAGTGTTACAAAATCTCAAAAAAATAAAAGCACCAAATTCCAATTATAGGAAGGGTGCTTTTATTTCTTTTGAATTTTATAGCACAACTCCGACTTTGGAATTTGGTGCTTTTATTTTTTTGAATTTTATAAGCTAAAACTCCAACTTTGGAATTTGGTGCTTTTATTTTTTGGGAATTTTATTATGTTAGTCGTGTGCTACAACAGATGCGAAATGCTGATTGAGCAGCTCCATAACATCGCTTTCAGTGAGCGGTTTATTTAAAAAACCGATCACGCCCGGAATGGCAAGCGCCTGTTCATGATTTCCTTCTTCATGTGAATGCGTAAGCACAACAACAGCAGGTTTTTTTCCGGGTGGAAATTTAAGCTTATTGAATTTTTCAAGGAACATCCAGCCACTCATTTTAGGCATAAATATGTCCACAAGAATAAGTTCAGGGTAAGTATGGTTTTTCACGCTTCGGTCTAAATATTTCAAAGCTTCTTCACCATCTTCAGCTGTAACAATAGTATCTGCGATACAAAGATTTTCGAGCATCTTCTCATTAAAGAGATTCGTCATAAAATTATCTTCGACCAATAAGATGCAATGTAATTTACTGCCCATACTCCATCAATTGTTTTAGGATTGCCGCTCTGTTTTGAATGTCACATATAAGTATACTCGATTATTGTGCCCGAAGTTTCGGAATTCCGTTTTTATCGATAGTCCGCTGCTTTTGTTCGATCCTTGGCAAATCCTTATGAGTGATTAACTTTAGCGAATGAAAAATCCAGCAATCAGCCACACCGTTTTGGAGCGTTTTCTCCGATATGTGAAAATAGATACACAATCTGACCCCAATTCACCAACCGTGCCATCCACGGAAAAACAAAAAAATCTTGGAAAAATTTTGGTGGAAGAGCTGCTCGCGATGGGTATTTCCGATGCTCATATGGACGAATTCGGATATGTATATGCTACGATTCCCGCAACAACATCCAAAAATATTCCTGTAATCTGCTTCTGTTCCCATATGGACACCTCGCCCGATTGCAGCGGAAAAGATGTGAATCCGCAAGTGCATAAAAATTACCAGGGAAAAGATATTGTGCTTCCCGGTGATAATAACCAGGTCATTCGTTTTGCAGATCATGAAGATTTGAAAAACCAAATCGGGAATGATATTGTAACTTCTGACGGAACAACATTGCTCGGCGCTGATAATAAATCGGGTCTTGCAGAAATTATGGATGCTGCAAATTATCTCATGCAACATCCGGAAATTGCGCACGGAAAGATCCGCATTTTGTTTACTCCTGATGAAGAGATCGGAAGAGGAGTAGACAAAGTGGATATGAAAAAGCTTGGCGCTGATTTCGGCTATACGATGGACGGCGAATCGCTTGGTCATTTGGAGAATGAAACTTTTTCTGCCGATGGAGCAACGCTTGTTATCAATGGTGTTTCTACACATCCCGGTTTTGCAAAGGGAAAAATGGAAAATGCGTTGAAGATTGCAGCGCAGATTTTAGATCGTTTGCCAAAAGATAGATTCACACCGGAAACTACTTCAGACAAAGAAGGATTTATTCACCCGACATCTGTTTCAGGAACATTAGAACAAACGACGGTCAATTTTATCCTGCGCGATTTTTCTGATGAAGGTCTGCGTCACAAAGAGCAATTGCTAAGCGATACGATTAAGGAAGCAATGAAATGTTATCCGAATTCATCTTACACGCTTGTGGTAAAAGAGCAATACCGCAATATGAAAGTGATGCTGGATAAACATCCGCAGGTTGTTGATTACGCAATCGAAGCCATCAAACGTTCGGGCCTTACACCACATTGTTCCAGCATCCGTGGCGGCACTGACGGATCACGCTTATCGTTCATGGGATTACCCTGCCCGAATATTTTCGCCGGCGAGCACGCTTTCCATTCGCGACAAGAATGGGTGGCAGTGCAGGATATGGAAAAAGCAGTAGAGGTAATTGTGAATTTAGTGCAAATCTGGGAAGAGAAAAGTTGATTACTGATTACGGGATTACAAATTACCAAAACTGATAATGATAGAGAAAAGTCTGTAGAGACGCGATGCATCTCGTCCACGGTAATGCAATATTTCTTTTGTAATGATTATTATCTTCAAAGAGAAAGTAACTCAGTTTTCGATCGAAAATTTCAAACTGTTTGTTCGAGCGAAGTCGAGAACCTAATGCGATAATATTCTCACTGATTAAAAGAAATCGCTCTATGCCCAATGTCATTAAGTTAAGCTGTATCCCTTAGATTGACAATGAGAGAATTTCTTCAGCCAGGCAGATTTCCTTAATTTGAACAGGTCGCACCTACGGCGCTTTATTAGGTTTTTGTAGGGTTAATTGTAGACAGGTCGCACCTACGGCGCTTATAAGTTTTGTAGGATATAGATTATAGATAAGGCATCTACATCGCTGATAAAGTTCACTAATTAATTTAGCGCCGTAGGTGCTATCTGTCTATTACATAGGAGATTTTCCTACAAAAAAAGCGCCGTAGGTGCGACCTGTTCTCACGGTTACTGAATAGATCGGGAAGCAAAAATGGCTTAACTTAATGACATTGCTCTACGCCTTTAAAGAAATACTTCTGATCAAGTAAGATTTTCATTACAGGCGTTCTCGACTTCGCTCGAACAAACAACAATTCAACCCCAAATCTCATTCATCTCAGTCAGTATAAGCGGCTTTCCATCTGTTACAACAATCGTATGTTCATGCTGCGCAACATACCCGCCTTTGTTACCAACAAGCGTCCAGCCGTCCTTCTCCGTATTTGCAAATGTCGAAATGGTGGAAATGAATGTTTCTATTGCTACAACAGAATTTTTCTTGAAGCGTGTGAGATTAAATTTATCACGGTAATTTGCAATTTCTTCCGGCTCTTCATGCAGACTTCTTCCGATGCCGTGCCCGGTTAAATTCTTTATCACTTTGTAGCCCGATTTTTTTGCTTCTGTTTCAATTAAATAGCCAATATCAGAAATGCGAACTCCGCCTTTAATATTCTGGATTGCTTTTTTTAATATTTGTTTTGAAACATCAACAAGCCGCTGGTGATTATTAAGATCAGCGCCAACCACAAAAGAACCACCGTTATCCGACCAGAAGCCATCAAGCTCAGCAGAAACATCAATATTAATTAAATCACCTTCCCTGATAATTTTTTTCGCGCTTGGAATTCCATGAGCGATTTCATTATTTACACTGATGCACGTCCAGCCCGGAAAACCATAAGTGGTAATCGGTGCCGATTTCGCTCCTAAATCAGTAAGAATTTGTGCGCCTAAATCGTCAAGCTGTTTTGTCGATATTCCGGGTTTTACAAAATTCCGCATTTCTTTCAGCGTCAATGCAACAGCTTCACTCGCGCGTTTCATTCCGGCTAATTCTGATTCGGTGGTTATTGACATTTTCCCTGGATTTATTTGGATGTAATTTATGTTTGAAGATTCAAAAAAAAAGCGCTCCATAACAGAACGCTTAATTTTCGAATTTCAAATTTTCAAATTTGAATTATGCTTTTCCATGTCCGCCTGCAGCAGGAGTAACGCTGATGCCCGGCAGATCACGATCAAACAAATACATTCCGCCTTTATCATCACCGATCAATTTCAGCTTATCAAGAATTTTACGTGCGAGCGCTTCTTCTTCAATTTGCTCGGCAACGTACCACTGCAAAAAGTTGTGCGTGGTATAATCTTTTTCTTTCAAACAGATTTCTACCAATCCATTGATCTCGTTAGAAACCATTACTTCATGGCGCAATACTTCTTCAAAAACGAATTGAATAGATTTAAACTTCTGTGGCTGCTCTTTTAATGCCGGAACCAATGCATGTCCGCCTCTTTCGTTTACATATTTTACAAGCTTAAGCATGTGCTGGCGCTCTTCATCCGACTGCGCGTAAAGAAATTCTGCAACACCCGTTAATCCCGCTGTTTCAGCCCATGAAGCCATAGCAAGATAATATTGTGACGACGCTGCTTCAAACTCGATTTGTTTGTTGAGAGCGGATTCTACTTTTTTGGTTACCATAAGTTTTGATTTTTTAGTAATACAAAGCTAATGAATTTGCTAAGGGTTGCAAGGCATGTATTCATGCTATAGTTTTCGCTTCATTTCCCATGTACCGGAACCGCCATTAAATTCTCCTTGTTCGTCTGTTCTCCTGATTTCCCATTCACCGATAAACGCCTGGAGAAATGAACTGTAATAACCATTATAATAAACTGTATAATTCTCATATTCTGCCTTTCGCAGAATAATACCTTCTTCATTTATTGTATCTGAAAAAATATATTCAAGCGTAAAGTCGATAGCGGGATTCCTGAATGTGCCTTCTAGTTTTGCATGTGCATTTTGCATTCCCGCTCCATCTGTATCTTTTGCCTTCCCGGAAAATCTTCCATTATTATCTTCAATAAATATTTCAGTTAAAAGCGACTTCCCAAAGTGTTCCTCGTCATAACCTTCGCCGTAAATACATTGTTTTATCCATTCACCAGACAGATTTATAGCCTCCATAGATTTTATTGAATTAGTATTTTGCCAATGAGAATTAATAAAATTTTCTCCTGCACCTGTTTTTTTCAGCCAGTTCATTGACGCTTTGAAATCATTTTTAAGGCTTGAAGAAAGAAATTTTATCCAATCCGGATCTTTTTCATTCCGCATGAACGCATACAAGGCAAGGAGATAACCCCACGATTGTTGCTTGAGATATCCTGCATATTGATAAGACCAGCCATCATAACCCTTGTTTATTTGAAATGCCTGGCCCGCGTTAAAGATTCCGAAACCGCTGAACACACAAAAAATTTCTGTTACCAGCTCGTGATCGCGATCGTATTTTGCGTGTAGCTTATTACCTCCTAATAATCGCGCATGTGCAAGCTCGTGTGACAGCGTGGCAACTATTCCTTCAGGATTTTTTAGCAGGTTATTATTGATCCAGATATGAAATTTCCCGTCTTCCGCTTTGCCCCAATAAAGTCCGCCCGAAAATTTTTCTTTCTCTTCTCCCTGCAAATAAAATGACTGAATACCGGCATTAATTTCCCTGGCGCCTTCCGAATAAAAATCAAGATGAATTTGTGTCGGATCAAGCTCAAGCTGCTTACAAACAATTTCCAGCGCTTTCCAAACAGGTTTTTCAGAACCATCAAACACAACAGGAAAATCAGTCTTATCAGGAATCAGCGTTTTTTTATTCAGCAGTTCTTTACCGAAATTCTCAAGCAGCCAATGAAATTGATTTTCAAAATAAGCACACTGCTCATCTGTAATTTCCGGTTTCTTTGGTTTGCTGAAAATGTCAAACATGGAATGGGGGGCTGAAAATATATTTATCCTCGTTAAGTTTATCGAAAGCTTTCCGTCGCTATTTAATAGCTCATTTATTTATAGCAGCTTGATAACGCCATGCAGCTTTTTTAAGTTTTGAACCAGGCTTTGAAGGATGGATTAACGCATTAAAGAATATTTCCTGGTCCTGTTCCGAAGCCAAAATACAATTATGCCTTGTCACAATCGCATTGCATTTAATTGGGCTGATTGAATTACAAATTCAGTCAGATTTCTATAACCACCCAGCATTGCTGCAAATCCAAAAAGATCTTTTTGTGCTTTAGTAAGCCTTGTATTGATACCGACAGATGTGGTTGTTTTCATTGTACAAATTCTTACTATCAATTGTACGAAAATTTTCCGTCCAAAATGAATGTACGATGTACGAATTAGTTACAACCACCAACCTTTTACCACCAACTACCAACTTTTTTCTAAATCTTAACTCCCAGCAACGTAACATCATCCGTCTGCTCATTTCTTCCCCGCCATTCGAAGAACTCATACCGCAGCTTGGCAGATTGCATACGCATCGGCTCTTGATGAACTGTAAGAAGGAAATTTTTTAATCTCTTCTTTGAATATTTTTTATCCGAAACCTGGCCGAACTGATCCGCATATCCGTCTGTAAACAGATAAATGCAATCGCCCTCCTGCACCTCAATTTCGTGACTTGTGAATGGTGATGGAAGCGCATTAAAACCGATATGTTGTTTGTTGCCGCGGAATTCGAGGATCTCCTCATTACGAATGATCACTACCGAACCATTTGCTCCTGAATAATAAAGCTTGGTTTTTTCGTGATTCAATACGCACATTGTAATATCCATTCCATCCTGCATGCGTTTTGTCATGCTCGAACGGAAAAATTTGATGATCTTTTCACGCACAAAATCCAACGCCTGTGATGGTTGGGAAAGATCTGTTTGTGTAAAAGATTCCCGTATCAAACTATTACACAACAAACTTAAAATTCCGCCCGGAACGCCATGTCCTGTGCAATCTGCCACAAGGAAAACAGACATTTCTTCATCGGTTTTACTTTTTACTGAATCAAGAATGTAAAAGTCGCCGCTGAGAATATCTTTCGGTGAATAAAAAATAAAAGACTCAGGGAAAATCGAAGCCATTTCACTTTGTGTAGGCAAGCTTGAATCCTGGATCGATTTCGCATACGTGATGCTTTTCCCGATTTCAATATTTTGCTTTTCAATCGTTTTCTGCGCTTCTTTAATATTTGTAATATCCCTGATGATACCCGAATTGCTTGTTACAATACCGTTATTATCCCTGATCGGAAATGATTTTTCATTCAGCCAGGAAATTTTTTTATCAATGATCACCCTGAAATCAATATCATAAGCTTTACCCGAATCAACCAGCATATTCGCTTCTTTCAGCATAGGCTTATCTTCAGGATGAACATAAATAGCCGTGTGGCTTTGCCCGTTGTAGAAGAAATTCTGATCAGCACCGAGAATGTCTTTGCAGTTAGGACTTATGTATTCATATTTTTCATCCACGATATTGTAGAGATAAAAAACATCTTTAATTGTTTCCGCAATTTGCCTGAAGTTGACTTCACTTTTCTTTAATAAACGCTGCGTTTCTTCCTGCGTTGTAATATCACGTAAAAAAGATTGCACTGAAACAACTTTGTTATTTTCAATTTTTGCATTGATAGAGCTGCCGACAATTCTTTTTTCACCTCGTTTTGTCAGGATGGAATAACGGGTACGCTTTTCATTTGCATCACAGGTTGCTATCAGTTTATTAATTACTTCCTCGTAATGCTCTTTACTTTCCGGGTGAATAATATCCTGCAACCTGATCTGCAGTAATTCTTCATCATTGTAACCGATCGTTTCTTTCCATGCACGATTTACATAAAGGAAGTTTCCGTTCGTATCAATGCTCTGAATAAGCTCAGATGAATTGTCAAACAGCTCACGGTACTTTTTCTCGCTGTCGACCAATTGCAATTCAACAACCTTCCGCTCATTCCTGTTACGCACAATACCATGGAAGCCGGTAATGGTTTTGTTATCGATCGGGCTGAAAACTGTCCTGATATTTTGACCGACCCAAATCACGCTTCTGTCTGCTTTTACCACCTGGAATTCATAAAAAGAATCTTCCCTTCGGTTGATGAAATGTTCTTCGTAATGTTTTTTAACCTGCTGCGCCATGTCAGGGTGGATCAGCGATAAATAAGATCTTCCGATCAATTCTTCACTGGTATAACCTAATATTCCTTTCACGGAAGGATTGACATACACAAAGTTTCCGAATACATCTGCAGTGTAAATAATATCGCTTGCATTGTCGATGATGTGACGGAATTCATCATCGCGCTTTTTTTGTTCTGTGATATCCCTGGAAATTCCCATGGAGCCCATGATCTCGCGGTTCTCATCGTACAACACATTCGCAGATAAAAACGAAGTAAATGCTTTCCCGCTTTTATGCTTATTTAAAATTTCACCGCTGAATCTGCCATCCTCTTTTAAGCATTTGTTCACCTCATCAATTCCATTCCGGTGAAAATAAAGCATGCTCACATCTTTCTTACGCACTTCCGATGCGCGGTAACCGAATAATTTTTCGGCCTCTTTACTGAACTCTTCTATTCGTCCTTCTTTATCACAAACGATGATACAATCGATCGAATTATTCAATAACAGCCTGTTCTGCCTTTTCAGCTTCAACAGCTGGTCACCTGATTTACCAATGAAATAAGCGCTTATCGATAATAAAATGGAAAGGATGCATGCAACGCCGACGAGAATGTAGGTATACATCCAATAAACAGAAAGCTCATCGGCGGCAACGAAAATTTTCTTCCGGTTTTCACTAATGCTTTGCTGACTAAGCTCGTAGATCTTCCTTACAGCGTATTTAATTGCAACGCTATCGTGCGCAGTGTTTTTGTTTTCGATTTTTAATTTTAATACATCAAGCGATTTTTCGAGGTTAAGCAATTCGGGATTCGATTCAACAGGAAGCTCTTTTGCCGCTAATGATTTTAACCTCGGCCAGCGTTTTTCGTGTGGTAATATATCGAAGGAAGAATATAAAGAGAAGGCGCTGAAATCAACCTCGGCCGCTATGGTTACTCCGTTAGCAAGGTTTTTGGCATAATTCCTTACCTCTCTCGTTTTGAAGATGAGAAGTATGCTGATAAGGATAAAAGAAATGGCACAGCAAAGCAGCACTATAAATAGCCGTGACCTTTTCTTTGATTTGATGATTTTCATTAGGGGTTAATTCACAATCAATAACGGCTCATTGGGGAAAACCGATGCTGATCGGGGATTGTAAAAGTAGGTAAATGTTAATAACGGGGATGCACGAATTAGGCAACGGTACCGATTTATCTACCGATGAAAATCATTGCTTCACCAGTAATATATCCTTACTCATCTGTCCCTGCGGACCAATATCAAAAACATTCACTGTTTCCATGTAAGGTTTACATCCCGGTGCATCAATTGTTACGACATATTTGCCCGGCGGCAATGCCATAACATACCTGCCTGAGGATGGACTTGGACGGTAGGTTCCGACACTTTCCTGCGTGGCTGAATTTGTTACTTCAATAAATAATTCAGCTTTGTTTAATGTTGAATCGGCACAGATAATATTCCCGGAAACTGTTGTGAATGCAATTGCCTGCACATCATTAAAAACAACACGCCAGATATCAAGATCGCCTAATCCACCTTCACGGTCGCTGGAAATATATGCAACACGGTTGTTTTCTGTAAAGCTGATGGTGAGATCATCTTCAGTAGAATTTACCGGGTAGCCAACATTCTTCGGAGCGGACCAGGCATTATTTTCCTGGTCCCATTCGGTGTAGAAAAGATCAAATCCACCCATGCTGTTGTGGCCTTCGCTGGAGAAATAAAGTGTTTTTCCATCGGGCGCCATGAAAGGAAATTCTTCGTTGTATTGTGTATTCAGCGCACCGATATTGATCGGCAAACCCCATTTCAGGTTCGGTAATTTCCGGCACATATAAATATCTGTTCCGCCTTGTCCGCCATCTCTTTTGCTTGCGAAGAAAATTGTATTTCCATCCGGGGCAAGCGCGCCACCGGTTTCAAATCCATCATTCACCGGTGCACCGAATTTTTCAATTTTGGCAAATGACGTTTTATAAGTTGTAGAATAAATATCCCCGAGATCTGTAATGTTATCTACATAAACCGTCATTAATTTTCCGTCGGCAGAAAGGCCTGTGCATTGTTCATCGTAGTTTCCATTCACACCCGGACCGGCGCCTTTTGATTTCTGGAAAACGCCGTTAAGCGATTTTGAAACCCAGATATCTGAAGCAAAATAACCATCCATCTCCACGCTCAGCGCTCCTACATTTCCTTTGCGGCGTGATGTGAACACCAGCATGGATTCATCTTGTGTTACAAAAGGATGGTAATCGGGATATTCAGAATTTACTTCTTTACCTATATTGGCAAAGGTCACATCCATCGGGTGCGCGACGAGAATTTTCGCGTTTTTACATTGAGTAATCAAATGATCAGCTTCTGCTTTTCCTTTTGTATCGGCTTTTAGCTTGTAGGTTGTATACGAATTTATCGCTTCATCAAATTTCATTGTATAGTGATACGCTCTACCAAGATAAAGCCACGCATCATTTTCAACCTTTGGTGATTTTGTGCAGTAAGCAAAATATTTAATCGCTTCAACTTTATGTCCGTTCGTGCGCAGGTAGCACATACCTGTACGGAAATTGTATTCGTAATTCGTATAGTCTTTTTTGACAAGCGCCTGGTAGAGCGGGAGGGCCATGATAAAGTTTCCGTGCGAATAATGCTCAGCCGCAAGATCCGGATCAGGGATCGCAGATTTTGTCTGTGCGCATAACCCGAGAGGCGTACTCAGCGCAAAAAGAATAGCACACAACCACTTCACTTTTTTCACAAAACAGGGGGTTTTGTTTTACGATTTTACAAAAATTGCTCCAAAAGGAACGCGACTCGTAAAATTAAGAAAATCTGCATGCTTTCCACATCAGCCGGGCGCACCGCATAAAAAAAGGCGCCCCGGATAAGGAGCGCCTTTCATAGAAAAAACTGCTTTTTAATAGCCTCTTATCTTCACGTATTGATACTTTTCGTAGACCGTTTTATTTTTATCGTAATCTCTTTTATACTGCGGGCCAAGTACGTAGGCGTTCACTTTCACCCACTTAACCTTATTCATGTCAACGCCTTTTGCAACAAGCGCTTTGATCACCTGCGCTTTTGCTTTCTCGGCACGGTCGACTGCAAGGTCTTTATTGTCCTTGAATTTTTTAGTCGGAACCTGTGAAGCCGCAGCGGTAACGCGGAAGCTGATCTCTCCGAATTTATTGATATGCGTTATCACACTGTCAATAAAAATTTGAAAATCAGGGTCATTCAGATCAATCTCTGAAATATTGTATTTGAAAAACATCGAGAAGCTCAGGTTGTGAGTAGAAGTGAGCTCTGCTTTCCAGTTTTTCGGACGTACGTTGGTAACCGGGATGCTGTCTCCGGGCAATGTTGTTTTCAAAGGATGAATCGTGTCTTTCGGAACATCTGATTTGATATTTCCCAAAACAAGATCACGCAGATCGATAGCACGTTCGATCACTTCAAATTCGGAACCGGCAGGAACATCAATAATCTCGTTGGAGAATTCCTTGTCGTTAACGAGATAAGAGATCTGGTATGTGTTTCCAGGGCTAAGGATGATGGTGAAATTGCCGTTGCGGTTTGGCTTGTAATTTCCATTCAGCGTTCCATCCATGCTATTCGTAACAATGATCTCGATCCTTTGTGTCAATGGCGAACCATCCGCATTGTAAATACGTCCTTTTAAAAGTGTGAGTCCCTGCGATTTCGGCTGTTCAAGATTTGCCATGTAAACATCCTTGTCGCCGTAACCGCCTTTACGCACGGAAGAGAAATAAGCACGTTTTCCATCAGGCGAAGTCACAAAGAAAATGTCGTCATCCGGTGTATTGATCGGGTAGCCAAGATTGATCGGTTCTGCCCAAAGACCTGCTTCATCTTTTGCAGTGAAGAAAATATCAAATCCACCCATCGACTTATGGCCTTTGGATGCGAAATACAATGTGCGCTGATCAGGATGGATGAACGGAGAATCTTCATCGGCTGCGGTGTTTACTGTTGGCCCGAGATTAAGCGCTTTTGACCACGCACCATTCGGGAGTCGCACGCAACGGTAAATGTCACGTCCGCCAAAACCACCAGGGCGATTGCTTACGAAATAAAGCGTATTTCCATCTGCAGAAAGACATGCGTGTGTTTCCCAGTTTTTGGTATTGATCTCGCCACCCATTGCAGAAGGAGCGATCCACGCGCCGTTTTGCAGGGTAGAAGAGTAAATATCTCCACCATTATCATCACGGTAGAGGAAAAGAATGTTTCCATCTGTAGAAAGCGAAATGGACGCTTCGTTGGTCACCGTGTTAATGTAAGGGCTGATCGGGTGAGCAGAAGTCCATGTGCCGTCCTGCTTTTTTTCGCAGATGAGAATGTCTTCATAATATTCTCCGTCAATCCCGATTGCACCATAGCGGCGTGAAGTAAAGATAATGGTCGATTCATCCACTGACATTACCGGGCTGTAATCCGGCAATGTGCTGTTGATGCTGTCGCCCATATTTTCAATCTTGACAGGCAGGGGAGAAGCCATAAATTCTTTTGCATTCTTCGCCCAGTTAATGCGCATGTTGATCTCTTTGGTCGTTTCCGGATCACGATCGGCTAATATGGAGCTGTAGGAAACAAAAAACTGGATGGCAGAATCGAACTGGTAATTGTAGTGATAAGCCTGCGCGAGGTAGTAGTAGGTATTTTCAGGAGCTTTCTTTTCACGTGTTTCGTACGGATCATAATTGCGTGTGATGCCGGTTGAAGCAATACGAAGAAACCGTAATGCTTCTTGTTTATCTGAAGCGGTGTTGAGATAACAAACACCCATTTTGTAATTGATGTTTGCATTGGTAGAATCAACACGATGCGCTTCTTTAAAAAATGCGAGTGCCATCGGCCAGTTCTGTTCTGCCATCAATAAATTTCCCTGGAGAAAGTTGTCTTTGTAATTGCCCGGCACAGGGGAAACTTGTGCATTGATGGCTACGCTAAAGCAGATGAACAGGATGCACAGTACAAATCGTTTCACTATCATAGATCCGAATTCCTTTTAGGTCGTATTTATTCCGGGCACAAAAATAATCCTTTCTGTCGATTTAAGCGATTAATTAGTGCGTCTCCCCGATAAAGTCCTAAGGTTCCCTGATAAATGTTAATTCTACGCGCCTGTTAAGCGTACGTCCCTGCGGATTATCCTCACCATCCGCACGTGTATTGGGCGCAACTGGAACTCTGTCACCTTCCGCCAGCACAATAATACGATCGGCTGAAATTCCGCTGATAAGAAAGTAATTTCTTACTGCATTTGCCCTGCGTTTAGAGAGCATAAGGTTATACTCCGAGCTTCCTTTGCTATCCGCGTGGCCGTCGATTTGCAATTTTAGCGTGCGGTCATTTTTGAGCAGTCCTGTAATATCATCCAGCTGCTTCTGCATATCATCGCGAATGAAGAATTCGTTGTATTCGAAGAGAACTAATTGACCGGTTAAGCTATTGATCGTATTCACACCGGTAAAAGAAGCTGATTCAGTTGCGACTGTAGCTGTAGCAGTGCTGGTGCTTGTTTTAGCAAGTGAAATATCTTCCGTTGTTTTTTTCCAGGAAGTGTACACCTGGTCGATATCCGTCAGTTGCGCAAGATAAAGTTCACGCGCTTGTTTACGATCGGCGAGCAGATCAAGAACAGTGTCTGCATCTACAGCATAATCAATATCGAAGAAATAAGAATTAAGCTGTAATGCCAATGAACCTTCCGAACTTTTCTGCAATGAAATATGCTGCAGGCTGTAATCGTATTGCTGCGAATTGAAAAGAATCGTATCGGAAAATGATTGATAGCCATCCGAATTTAAGGTGAGAATAAATTTGCTTTGCGGTGTAAACGGATAGACAATACTGTCGCCGGGGTTAAGTGTGTAATTCATCAGCTCACTTGTTGCAATATCTTTCATCCCGATTTGAATAGTTGATCCTGCAGGTAAAATGTTTTTTGCGAGACGCAGCTTTGCTACCTGGTTTACTTCAGGGTAATACATAACGGAATACAAATCAAGATCACCTTCATCATAACGATTCAGCGAGGCATAATACGCGAAGTTTCCTGTTTCATCAGGCGTATAAAAAATATCATCACCGCCATTATTTATCGGCGCACCTAAATTTTCGGGAGCCGACCAGGTGCCATTTGAAAGCGAAGATTTAAAAACATCATACCCGCCCATGGAATTATGTCCCTGCGAAGAAAAATAAAACTGGCTTCCGTCTTTCGTAATAAACGGTGCGTCTTCATCCTGCGCGCTATTAATGCTTGCTCCCATATTTTCCGGAACAGCCCATGTGCCATCCTTATTTTTCTTTGCGAACCAAAGATCTTTTCCACCGAATCCACCTTTGCGATCGCTTACAAAATACAAAGTCGTTTCATCCGGCGAAAAACACATGCTTGGCTCCACACTTGATCGTGCATCCACTTCCTGGTGCAGCTTTTCAGGTTTTTCCCAGCGCGATCCATTCCATCCTGCTTTCCAGATATCGCCGTAACGGAAAATAAAAAGATCATTCCCTGAAGGTGAAACTGCAATCGATCCGTCGTGATCATTTGTATTTATTTCCGAAACATTTTCAGCACGTGCAAAGAAAAAACGGAACGGGCCGAATTTAGGAGACACGTAAGCTGAATCATATTTTCCTGATGCAGACCATTTACGCGAGGTTAAATTTTTCGACTGGTAAATATCTTCGTAGAAATAACCGTTATCATCTTTTCTTCCGCCTGTTGTGCCCGGACGTTTTGAGGTAAACAACAAACGACTTTCATCTGTAGTTAAGACCGGAGCATAATCGGGGTAAGCAGAATTTACATTTTTCCCGAGGTTGCGGATTCGTGCACGTTGCGGATGCGCCCATGCTTTCATTCCATTTTCACAATACGTTATGAAACGATCTGCCACTTTCGGATCATACGAATCATCTGCTTTTGAACGGAACAAATGAAACGCATTGCTTGCATCTGCGAAATGGTTGATGGATAAATATGCGAGACCTGCGTGCAAATAAAGATCAGCGGTTTTTTCAATTCCTTCGAGCCTCAATGCACGTTCAAAAAACGGAACGCTTAATGGTCGCGATGTGGAGGAATAATAATAACAAATCCCTGCATGATAATTAAATCGTGCGTTCTCCGGGTTTCGTTGTAACAGCTTGAGAAAAAGCGGTAGCGCTTCATCGTATTCAGAAAATTCATAATGCGTTTCTGCTTTACGGGCAAGCTTTTTATCCTCAGCGGATAATTTGGCGAAAGCGCTGTTGGTGAAGATCAACACCAGGCTTAGGGAGACCACGATGCGTACATACTTCATGCGATATGTGTTTTAATTCTGCTTTAATTATTTCATACTGTGGGGTCTCTTAATACTAATGTAATAAAATTATTACGTGGGATTAGTCGTTTTGTTGAAAACTTTGGTGGTTGGGGAAAATTTGACACAAGTTTGTCGTGCCAAAGTTTGTTACTCGGATACGCGGAGATGTTGGTATTTAATATTGTTTATACGTGATGCCTCGCGTCCGGTCATAAATGATAATTTATTGAAATGGGAATGTTTTGGTGCGGTGTTTTGGAATGGGAAATAACTTGTCTGGGACGCGAGCATTGCGTCTTAACAATAATGGAAATTGATTCATGAAAGTTTTGGAATGGGAAATTAACCTGGTAGGGACGCGAGCATCGCGTCCTAACAATGAAATGGAATTGGTTTTTGGAAGTTGGAACGGGAAATTAATCGCGTCTCTACAATCTAAAAATTGTTCGGTTATTTTCCGCCTTTGTTCTTTAAATTTTCCGGCACTTTAATCGGCTCGACGATGTCTTTGATTACGCCGTCGGTGCTGAGGACGGTGAATTCAAAACGGCGGTTGAGCGACATGCCTTGTTTGTTTGGCGATCCGTCTTTGTTGTAATTTGTTGCAATCGGTTTTGATTCGCCGAAACCTGCTGTGCGTAAACGGGAACGCTCGATGCCATGCTCTACGAGGTAATCTGCTACGGATAAGGCTCGTTTTTCGGAAAGCTTTTGGTTGAGCTCATCTGAGCCGCTTGCGTCGGTATGGCCTGCGATCTCTACAATCAGCATCGGACGCTTTTTCATCAGGTCGACCAGCTTATCCAATTCTGCTTTTGATTCGGCCTGCAGCATGGATTGTCCGGAAGCGAAGAAGATGTTACGCACAACAATTTTCTGTCCCACTTTTAACGGCTCTAATTCTACAGGACGATCAATGACCTGGTAGGCCATGGTATCAGAAATGTTGATGTTGTCTGATTGATAGAGGTAATCAAGCGCTTCGTATGTAATGCTGTAATTTCTTCCCGGTGGCAATACAATTACATAACGACCGGTGGAACTATTCGGTACGTAGGTTCCCATCATTTCACCTGACTCAACATCTGTTACAGTGATGACGGTGTTTTCCGGAATTCCGCCGTAAATGGAAGTGATCTCTCCTTCGAGGACCGTAAGTTTTGCTTCTTCTTTTTCCGGGAATGTCAGAAAACAAATGTCTTTATCGCCGAATCCGTTAAGCGAATTTGCTGATGAAAAATACGCATGCTTGTCATCCGGTGTCGGAACGAAAAACAGATCATCGCCGGTAGAATTTACAGGATAACCAACATTGATCGGATCGCACCAGCCGTTTTCTTCGGAGAATACGCTGAAGAGAATATCGAATCCGCCCATTGAGCGTTGTCCGTTGGAAGCGAAATAAAGTGTTTTGCCATCCGCGAGAATTGCAGGTGCATCTTCATCGTATTTTGAATTGATCTTCTCACCAAGATTTGTTGGTTTGGACCATTCGCCATTCGGAAGACGGATTGAACGATACAGATCTTCGCCACCGAATCCGCCGGGCATATTGCTTGTGAAATAAAGTGTATTTCCGTCAGGCGTAACACAAGCGCTTGGCTCGTGTGATTTGCTGTTGATGTTCTCCGTGAGCTTTTGCGGCTTCATCCAATTATTTCCCTGCAGCTGCACAGTGTAAATATTTCCGTCGCCTGCATCATCTTTGTAAATGAACAATTTTTGTCCATCGGCGCTTAAACCAATTGTTGCTTCATGGCCATTGCTGTTGATGCTGTTCTCGAGCGGCATTGCTTTACCCCAAACACCATTGTCATCTTTTGTGCTGATGTAAATATCTTCGAAGAACATGCCATCGCGCGGATCTTTTTGTCCGCCTGTGGTTGAAGGACGACGCGCTGTAAAACTAAGTGTACGTTCATCGGCAGAGATCACCGCTGAATACTCAGGAAATTCTGAATTGACACCTGCACCGACATTTTCAACTTTGATATTTACCGGATGGGAGGTGAGCATTTTTCCATTGTTGCACCACATCATACGCAGGCTGATATCATCCAGCGATTTTGTATCGGCAGGATTGACAAACGTCTTATACTTTTCGAAAGAAACAATTGCATCATCGAATTTATTTGCAAGATGCAATGACTGTCCATAATAATAATGTGCGGTAACCGGTGCATGCCGTTCTTTCACGCTTGTTTCACGATAGTTTTCTGAAACATCATTGACAGCGATAAAAAGATATTTTTCAGCGTTCTTTTTCTCTGAAGAAATGTTCAGGCAACAAACACCGATCTTGAAACAAAGATTTGCATTGGAAGGATCGAGCTTGAATGCCTCTAGATACGGCGGCAGGGCTTTTTCAAAATCGTCCTGCGTAAAATACGTATCGCCCTGAACGATTTTCTGGCGCGCACCTTTTGGAACGGATGCGAATGCTGTGATTACAAGAAGTGCAAGTGCTACAAATGGAAAAACCGCTTTTTTTCTCATGGGATATGTAAGATGACGGTAAGCAAGATAAATTAAATTCTGCTTACCGTCATAAAATTAAATTTCTCTGTTGATATCCCACTGCTCGAGGTAATCGGCAACGCGGCGAAGGAATTTTCCTCCCAGCGCACCGTCTACCACACGGTGATCATAGGAATGAGAAAGGAACATCATATGACGAATTCCGATCGTATCTCCTGATGGTGTTTCAATCACAGCCGGTTTTTTCTTGATCGCACCAACAGCCATGATTGCAACCTGCGGCTGATTGATGATTGGTGTGCCCATTGCATTTCCGAATGAGCCAACGTTTGTAAGCGTGTAGGTTCCGCCCTGGATATCATCAGGAAGCAATTTTCCGTTACGTGCGCGGTTTGCAAGATCGTTCACCGCTGCTGTAATTCCGAACAGGTTCATACGATCTGCATTCTTGATAACAGGAACGATAAGGTTACCTGTAGGAAGAGCAGCAGCCATCCCGATATTGATATTTTTCCTCACGATGATCTTTGTTCCATCGACAGAAACGTTGATCATCGGGAAATCTTTTATTGCTTTTACAATCGCTTCAATGAAAAGCGGTGTGAATGTGAGCTTTTCTTTTTCACGTTTTTCGAATGGACCTTTTACTTTTTCGCGCCACATCACCATATTGGTTACATCGGCTTCGACGTAAGAAGTAACGTGCGGAGAAACGTGTTTGCTCATCACCATATGATCGGCGATCAGCTTGCGCATGCGGTCCATTTCCACGATCTCATCACCATTCATCATTGTGATCTTCGGTGCGTTCATAGCAGGAGATTCTGCTTTTTTCGTTTCAGCAGGTTTTTCAGTGCCTTTTTCAGTGCCGTTGGAAGAAGAAGTTTCTGCTTTTTTCGTTTCTGCTTTTTCTTCTGCAGGCTTTGCTGTTTCTTCGACTTTCTTCGGTTGTGCTTTTCCTTTATTAGGTAGGTAATTCAGAATATCGTTTTTTGTCACGCGTCCCTGTGCGCCGGTTCCTTCGATGCTTTCGAGCTCTTCTTCAGAAATGCCTTCCTGCTTTGCAATATTGCGAACGAGCGGTGAATAGAATTTATTTGATTCACCGGATTTTTCTGCAGGAGCAGGCTCTGATTTTTCTTCTGATTTTTCAGCAGGTGCTTCAGCTGTTTTTACAGGAGCTTCTTTCTTTTGCTCTTCAGCAGCAGGAGCAGCTTTTTCTTCGCCTCCACCTGATGCTTCTGTATCGATGATAGCAACGGCTTTTCCAACCTGCACAACATCACCTTCATTGAACAATCTTTTGGTTAAAACGCCTTCGAATGGTGAAGGGATTTCAGAATCCACTTTATCAGTAGCGATTTCAAGGATAGGTTCGTCAAGCGCAATTTTATCGCCTTCGTTCTTCAACCATTTGATGATCGTAGCTTCGGCGACGCTTTCGCCCATTTTCGGCATGATGAGTTCTACCTGTGACATATAAATGAAATGAGTTAAATACGTGAATCAGAATCGGGTGCAAAAATAAGAGTTTTCGGGGGATAAATGATTCAAAATTTGAAATTCGAAAATTTGGCGATTCGAAAATTCGAAGTTCAGGATTCTTTAGAAGGTTATGCGAGGGACTTAGCTGTTCAGGAATGTTAATTGTGTTTTGTAATCATTAGGGGAACAATTAAAATTGGCCACTGTTCAGGCTTGATTTTTGTAGCGATTTTGGCTAAATATATCCACATGCTCAGCGATAAAATCCAGGTGAAACATTTCAGGCAGAGTTTGCAGCTTGCGGATAAATCGCTGGCGTTATTCGGAAAGAAGCAGGATCCGGAGGCGTTGCATAAGCTTCGGGTGGAGGTGAAAAAGATGAAGGCGATGTTGTTGCTTCAGTCGGGTTCTTCTGCTGTGGATAAGTTTGCAGGTGAATTTTTGGAGATCCGGAACGTGTTTAAGAAAGCGGGGAAGATTCGTGAAGCAGAGATCAATTTAAAATTGCTTAAAGCCCATCATATTTCTGATAAAAAGCTGAAGCGATCACAAGGGGAGCGGGTGGAAAAGAAAGGGGAAAAATTCAGCAGGAAAGCGGGTGATTACCGAAAACGCATTGAAAAGAGTGCAACTGTTTTTATCCCGAAATTCAAAACTATTCCATTAGGGAAGATCCAACGGCTTTTTAACAGCGAGCTCCGGCAGCTCTCCCGTTTAACGCAGGTTCGCATGGGGACTGTCCAGCTTCATAACTTCCGGAAAAAGCTGAAGAACCTGATTTATTCGAATGCTTTATTACCTGAAGCAGCTGCGAAAAAAATGAAGCTTAATGTTGTTTTCCTTAAGAAGCTGGAAGACACGATCGGTAGCTGGCACGATGTGATCCAGACAATCGCATTGCTGAAGGAAAATGGTTATTCGGAGAAAGAAATTCCGGGACAATTACTTGCCGAGAGATTGCAGGCGAGGAAAAAGGTTAGTGCGCTTTTTGTGAATTTTCAGAAGAATGCTTTGGTGTGAGTTGGGGATTTGGGGATGTGTTCGTGAATAATAAATTATCTACAGTATAAATTGTCTAAATTGAACTTTGATAATCCTTATGATGTTATCATTGTTCTGATTTCCCTTCCAAGAATTCAATGCCGCTATTCACTGTATTAACCCCGGAGTTTAAATTATGATCAACAAAGCAGTAGTAACTATTCTATTTTGCTTTTGTTATTCTATTAATTTATCAGCACAAGTTGATACGCTTAAACCGGAATTTCTGTCGTTAAGCTCATTAAGCTCTTATCAACATGGCTGTGGGTTTAGAATAATTGATGGGAAATTTACCAATGATACTTCAGAGTCACGTGCCAGCTTAATTAAAAAGGGAATTCTCCCGGACTCATTAAGCGTTCAAACTTTTGATTGGTTGTCGGAATCGCGGATAAGGTATGTTGGATTAAAGCATAGATCAGACCGCGACTTTTACAATTATTTGCCTGTGGATGATATATACATTCGCGAAGTCGATTTAACCAACAATGTTGTAACGAAAGAATGGAAATTACTTAAAGTCAGCGCGGTGCCTGGTATTAAGTATTCCTATATGAATGGCAATCTTGCTATACTGATGCTGACGCCAAATAAATTGTCTAAGATTAACGGGGATGAAATTCAGCTATTGAACGCAGATACATTTTTACATCCTTTGGTTTTGATTTTTGATGATAAGCTGAATTTGAAAAAAAGCTCAGTTCTTCCTGTCTCCATGCAATTGTTTTCTGATCTTGATTGCCATCTTCAATTTACTCTTTTGCGAAATGATAATATCAGCTTTTTCCTGGAAACACCATTGTTTGCCGAAATAAAAGGGCATTTATTTAAATCACCATTCGTAAAACTACAAGAGCTCAACCAGGTATTTCCCCTAAATCGATATCTTGACAGACCATATATTATCGCTTGTTTTAATACTTCAGATTCACTTTTATGGATCAGGAATATTGATTTTCAGGGTACACTTTTCGGTGGAATAAAATTCCAACACTTAAACAACCAGTTTATCATTTCGGGTAAATGTCATAGTGATATCTATATAGGAAATAAGAAATTTGATATCACGTCAGATAAATCAAAAAGCACTTCAAAAGCGTTATATGCTGTCCCTGCAGCGTTTATCATCTTGTTGCAACCAGAACAAATAGACAGTGTGAAAATCTTTCATTATTGGGACCGGACTATTCGTTCTGTATTTTCGGATGGTCAACAGCTTTTCGCGACAGGTGTTGCAGACCGTTCTCCGAAATTTATTCAAAGAGATATTGGTTGTATCTGGTCTGTTGATGATGGAAAGCTGCATTGTTTTCCGGCTGATGTGAGTGTCAATGATATTCACATTATTTGTTTTCCCGGACCGGGACAATTACTGGTGAGGTTGAAGTTAAATGGGCCTTTAGTAGAGACTTCTGAGTCTGTGAATGATGTTCTGGCAAATCGAAAGCGTTCATTTTGTTTGGTTAGACTTTAATCTTTGAATTAGATTATAAAATTGTGAAGGGGGAAAAGTTCCAGGTATGAGCTATTAAGATACTAACGCCTGAAACCAAGTTGTCTTGACATACAACCTTCCCTAAGGGATCAGATCAAAAATATATTTTCGATTTAGAATTTCCTGCTTAATTACTCTCTCAATCACGCCCCAAAAAACTGCGAACCCTATAAAATAAATCATCCCGTCTATAAATCAAATCTTTATAGCCAATAGCATGATTTTTTAATTTACGCACCTGATAATAAGCCAGATAAAATTTATTTAACTGTTTAATTAATCCTTTTTTGAGTTTCTGGTTATTCATCAAAAACTTACCATTAAATCAATGATTTACGCATTTATCAATATTATGTGTCTATTAATCAATTATATATTAATCTTCACTTGCTTTTGGTGATATCGTGGTTGTAGCTTAGCCATTCACCAAAACTTATTATTTATGAAAATCACACTACTTACATCGTTACGGCGCACTATGGCTGCCGTATTGTTTACACTGGGCGCGACAGGAATGAACGCGCAAAATGGTCCCTGTAACAATCCGCCGAATTGTATCGTGAATAACGAAGTCGGCACCAACACTCCGGGCAGTGGTGGAAATATGAATTCCACCGCAGCCCTGACGGTGAACGGCTGGTTTGTATCGCACGGTACGCCTACCATGTTTGGTAACGACTGCCCGACGAGTACGAACAACAATTCGATCTGGATGTGGTCGTATTCAGGTAATGGTGAAGGCGTTTACACCTGCTACAATTTCCAGGCGCAACGGACCTACACGGTTTGTTTTTGGGTGCGTAACACGAATGGCGTTCTCAACGGCGGTAACCTTCGTGTGCTGGCAGCGAACGGTCTCACGAACATCGGACCTGCTCCGATAACAATTGCGGTGCCGACGTCTTCGCAGCTTATTGCAAACAGCTGGGGCAACAACCCGAACTGGACGCAGGTGACTTACACGTTTACTGCTAACGCGAATTACACCGAACTATGGATCTATCCGTTCATGACGAACGGGCCAATCAATAACCAGCAATATGAGCTGCAGATTGATGATATCCGTGTTTCACAGGGAACTGTTCAGCCGGGGCAACTAACGATCTCGGCAAGTCCGGCAGTAATTGACTGGTGCCAGAGCTCAACGCTTGCAATTGGTGGCGCTCCTACAGGATCGACTGCTGTATGGTCTCCTGCAACAGGGCTTAGCTCAACAACGGGCTTAAGTGTTACAGCAACTCCTTGCGCTACGACCACTTACACTGCAACAGTAACGGTTCCCGGCGGCACACCTGGTTGCCCTGATTGCGGTTTGGGAGGCACATTTACGCTTACGCAAACGGTGGTTGTGAATCAACCTAATTTTCAGATTGTGGGTAATCCGAATATTAACTGCGGTGAAATGCTTGAGCTAAGAGCTGTTCCCGGATTTTTCTGTAACGAAGTTTCTTACAGCTGGAGCGGGCCAAACGGTTTTGCTCAATCGGGACCGAATGTTTCCATCGGACCTGCGGATCCGACTTTTGCCGGCACATATACTGTGGTGATCACCCACTCCAGCGGCTGTTCTGTTACGCTTACTATTGATGTAACGGTTAATTGCCCGTGCGATGCAAAACCTGATTTCCGTTGGGATGGTTGCAACCCGGTTAATTTTTACGGAGCCAATAGCGGCAGCTCGCCGGTAATTACCTGGTTCTGGGAATTCGGAGACGGACAAACATCCACGTTGCAGAATCCGACGCACTACTACGCACTGAATGGCGTTTATATTGTGTGCCTGACTATTCTTGCAACGAACAACAACGGCGAAACCTGCTGCGAGCGCGTATGCTACAAAGTACAGGTTTGCGATCCGGGCGCCTGTGAAGTCCACCCGAGCTTCGGAACTTCAATCGATTATGCAAGCAATACAGTGACGTTCACTGATCTTTCTACCGGAACAGGAGTTGCCTGTGATTGGACCTGGGATTTCGGTGACGGTAATTTTTCAACCGGAACGCCAAATCCGGTGCATACCTACGGCGGTCCGGGATTCTATTACGTTTGTTTGCGCGTTACGTTCTGTATCTATGATGCAAGTGGCGAGCTGATCGACAGATGTGAACGTGAATACTGCCGCTGGGTAATTGTTGATGCACAGTTTTCACAGCGCCAGGGTGGCACACAACCGTTGGGTGATGATATGGTGAAGGTATTCCCTAACCCTGCATCTTCCGAGCTGTTCATTGCGGCTACAGAAGGACTTCAGCCAACCGTACGTGTTATGAACGCGTCAGGTCAGGAAGTTTCAAAGGCTACGATTTCGGCTAAGAACCTGTATCGTGTAGATGTTTCAACGCTTTCACCAGGACTCTACATGGTAGAAGTGATGTATCCTGACGGAACTTCGAAACATATACAGTTTGTAAAAGATTAAGGTTTTTAAGAAGGTAAACAGGTGTATGCGGATTTTGCCTTATACACGGAAAGCAGGGGTGATTCCCTGCTTTCCATTTTTTTGTTGTGATGATTGGATTTTGGTGCGGTGTTGCAATTTTGCTGATGCGACCTTAGGGTCTTGCACGTTGCTGATATGCGACCTTGCGGTTTTACACTTTGGTGATCCTTGCTCTCTCCTTGCTTATTGCTCATGGAGGTACACGCTCTTGTATGGCGCCAACCTGAAGGTTGGGGTTACTTGTTCATCTCGCGCTGAAGAGCGTCTCTTTGTTTTTCCAGCTCTGACTTTTTCTCGGTATTCATTTTAACAAGCAATACCGCTGCAGCTAATTTTTCATTGGCTTCGTCTCTTTCCTTTTGGGTTAGATTTTTGTCCATTTTCTTAGCTGTGTTTACTGTGATTGTAACTGTTCCTGAAGAAATGTTTGCATCACATACGCTGATGTCATCGTTAATTACTTTCAGCGATGCTGCGAGCTGTGTTTTGTCTTGTGCGCTGCTTTGGTTGCCGTTGTTATTGTTGCTGTTGTTATTATTCTCAACTTCAGCATTTGTACCTTGTAACACTTTGTTTACTGAATCGATTGAATCGGCGCGGCGCTTTTCGATGGCTGCCTGGTCGTTATTGTTGCTGCAACTTGCGAATGATAATGCGATAAGCGCAAGGGTTGAAATAAGAATGGTGGATTTGCTGGTTTTCATTTTAAGTTTGGTTTAAAAATATTTCGCAAAACTAAGCCCATTTAATTTCTATTGTCGTACCGTCCGTCTGCTAAATCGGGTAAAGCATCGAAAGCATGTTGTTGTAACAATGATAAAAGATAAAAATGCATGTCGTTGTAACAGTTGCCACACCTGCCTGCCCCCGCACAAGCACGCGCGCCTGCAGGCAGGGATTGCACAGATTAAAATCAAAAGGAAAACTATTCTGCATAACTGTTACTAGTTAGGAGGATTGTACAGATTAAAAGGAAACGGATTGGGAAATGATATTAGTATAAACATCTGAATGGATTTGTTCCTTTACATTTACACAATTATATCCCTATGAAAATCAGCTATAAAATTAATCAACCTTTAAGCGTCGTGTTTGATTATTTGACTGATGTGCAAAAGTTTGTTTCAGTTCATCCTGTGATTTACAAAATAGAACAGCTTGCGGAAAACAGGCTGCTGGTTTTTGAAAGGCTGACGTTCGGCTTTATTCCTTATTCGTTTACTTATACGGCAACGATTAACGGTGACAGGAAAAATAGCAGGGTGGAGATGAATGCAACAGTAATGAAGTTCAACAAAATAAAAATGATCTTTGAAATTATTCAGGGTGATGGTTTTACGGTAGTAGAGGAGGAGGTGGATTTTAAAACTGCTTTACCGATAAAAGGAATAATGGAAAATATATTCAGGAAGCACCATGAGCAACTTTTTAAAAATATCGGGGATGTAAAATCATTTTGATCCGTTGTAACAGTTGCCACACCTGCCTGAAGCAGCACAAGCACGCTCCTGCAGGCAGGGATTGCACAGATTAAATTAAAAGGAAAAAATCACTTCAACGTCAGCTTACTTATTACGGGGAAATGATCTGATAAATTTTTATCGGCGATGGTTTTGAATTCCCAGGCGGTGAAATGGTTGGAATGTAAAATGTAATCGATCCTTGGGAGAGGGAACGGGTTTACGAATGATTTTCCGAGGCCGGATCCTTTTTCGAGGAAGGCATCTTCCAGGTCGTTTGAAATGGTGCTGTAAGTGTAGGAAACAGGTGTGTCGTTAAAATCTCCGCAGACAATTACAGGATACGGACACGTTGAAATATGCAGCGCGATGGATTCTGCCTGACCTGCTCGTTTTACAGATGCTCGTTTCATGCGGCGCAGAATATTTTTTGAACTTTCTACTTCTGAATCTGAATCTTCGCCTTTGGAAAGCTTATCGAGGAATTTATAATCGGCGTAACCGAAACTCACGGATTGCAAATGCATATTGTACACACGCACCGTGTCGTTGTGAATGATGACGTCGGTATAAATGCAGATGTTATTATTCCGGTTATTAAAAACAATTTTGCCTTGATTGACAATCGGAAATTTGCTGAAGGTGACAACACCCCAGTGATCGTCTTTGCGCAATGTGATCGTGTATTCTACATGCGCGAAAGGAAGCTTTAATAATTTTTTGAGTGAATCCATATTCCTGAATGCTCCGGAATCCTGGTTAAAAAATTCCTGGATACAAAGCACCTCAGGCGATTCACTTTTTATCAGCGAAAAAATGCGCGCGCGTGTCTGTTTGTTGCCGGTCCAGTTATAAAGATCGAACAGCTTTACATTATAGCTCATGAGTGTAAATGCAGCAGGCGGCGCTTTTTCTTGTTCTCCGAAACGAATTCTGAATTGAAGCAGATCGAAAGGAATGCTGATCAATAAAATGGTGAGCGAATAAAATGCCTGTCTCCTGCGGCGGATCGTCCAATAAACAAGAAAAATTAAATTCAGCAGCACAAAAGCCGGCTGTATCAATCCGAAAAACGAAAGCGGCCAGAACACTGCAGGACTCACCAACGGCGCCATGGATGAAAGCAGCAGACCGATTATTGCAAACCAGTTCAGCCAGAGAATAACCTTGCTGAACCAGCGTAGCTTTTTCTTTGTATTTACCGGTTCTTCCGGCAACTGTTCGATTGACACTTCTTCAGTCAATAGGGCGATGATAAATGACTTGTGAACGAATTAAAATTTATCATGATTCTTCTGCAAAAAATCTTTCTCTTCTTTATTCAAGCTGTCGTAACCTGAACGCGAAATTTTGTCCAGTATTTCATCCACCTGCTTTCTTATGCTCAATTTTCTTTCGTTGTAAACAGTATCATCCACACGTTGCGAACGCGAATATTCTACACGCAGGTTGCTCTTTTTTATGCGGAATAAATTTGTAAAACCTTCGAGGAATTTTTTTCCATGACGCATTTGTGTTCCGTAAATAAAACCAAACAGTGCGCCGCCAATGTGTGCTACTTTTCCGCCGGTATTTGCATTCAGATCGATGAGCGAAGTAAGGATAAATGAAATAAGCGCAAGCCATTTTAATTTCATCGCAAACCCGAACGGAAACATCATGTAATCCGGACGAAAAGCCGCTGCTGCAATTACAATTGCCATCACACCTGCAGACGCACCTTCGAGATGAGATCCTTCCGGGTTATTTGTAATCATGTTTTCTATTGCGATATACAAAATTCCGCCGCAAACTCCGCCGATGAGATATACACCTGTCATGCGTGCACTTCCCAGCAAATCACAGAACACACGCCCGAGAAAATAAAGCCAGAGCATATTGCCGATGAGGTGCATAAAACCAAAGTGGACAAACATGTAGGTTAAAATCGTCCAGAACCGATAGAGCAAATGATCAAGACTTGCAGGCAGCGTGATGAAATCGGCAATAATTGTTTCTCCGTTTAGTTCACCGTTAATCGCAAACACGCTTACGAGAATGTTCACAATGAGGCACACGGAAATATTAATAATAATAAGACGGAACAATGCTCCGTTGTTGCCTCTCAGCGCGGTTTGAATATCCCTGGTAATGCTCATAAATTAATAGAAATGCGTCTTGTCCCTGGAATAGATTTTCACCAATATAAAACCAAAAATCATTCCACCAAGATGTGCGAAGTGGGCCACGTTATCTCCGGGTGACATTTGCCATGAATTGTATAATTCGATTCCACCATAAAATATTGCCAGCCATTTTAGTTTTACAGGAACAGGAATGAACATCATATACATTTCTGTATTCGGAAAAAGCAATGCTGCGCCCATGAGCACACCGTAAACTGCACCCGAAGCCCCGAGCAATTGTCCGGCGGGTGGATAGGTTTGCAACGCTTCAATTATTCCAGGAACATTACCAACGAAATTGTTGTACTGTTCAATGGATTGCCAAACCTGGTAGATCATGGATGCGCCGACTCCTGAAACGAGATAAAAAATAAGAAAGCGTTTTGTACCGTAAGCATTTTCTACCATCGAGCCGAAGACCCACAAACCGAACATGTTGAACAGGATGTGTGTGATGCTCCCGTGCATGAACATGCTGGTGATGTATTGCCAAAAATGAAAATCGGGATGGAACGGGTGGTGGAGGTTTAATTTATTCTCAAACTCGGAGACACCCGTTATTCCGTAAGCAAGATCGCGCGAATTAAAAAGCCAGTTGGTAATAAACATGATCACATTGAGGATGATCAGGTTCAGTACACCCGGGGGCATTCTGCTGGTTGAACTCGGTCGGAATCTTTGGTAGCTCATTGGTATTAATTATTCATTCAGCGCTTAAATCGCCTGTCTAATTCATCAATCGGAAAATTAATAAAAGCCGGCTTTCCATCAGGCGCATGCGAAGGCATTTCACAGGCGAATAATTCATCTGCCAAAGCGCGCATTTCGATTATTGTAAGCGAACGACCTGCTTTGATCGCTGCTTGTTTTGCCATTGAGCGCGCCATGTTTTCTCTCGGCGCAAGATGCAATTCCTGCTCGTTCATTTTATATGTTTCCAAAACGCCTTCGAGCAATTCGATACAGCCTTTTTCTTCGGTGCCTGCAGGAATTCCGTGCACGACATATGTGTTGTTTCCGAATGAACGAAGATCAAATCCGAGCGCGTTAAAATCTTCGAGCAGCGCGTTTACTATTGCTGCATCTGACGGAGAAAATTCAAGCGTTTCAGGAAATAGTAATTGCTGCACATGCGCATTATGCTGTTCGATTGCGCGTGAAAATTTTTCAAAAAGGATCCGTTCATGCGCACGTTGCTGATCGATGACAAGAATTCCTGATTTTACAGGGGTGAGTATGTAACGCTCGTGCAGCTGCCAGATGTTGGAAGATGATTTATTTTCATCTGCAGATTCAAATTCGCTGTGACGTAATTGCTGCGTTTCTTCTCCCGATGGATTTTGTTGGTCGGAAGAGAAATCATCTTTGCGGATATGCGAATTGAACATTTCCTGCCAGTTGGAAATTCCGCTTTTTTCTTTTTGTGCGAATGAATTTCCATTATAATTTCCCTGCGGCGCATCCGGATTATTATTGGTAAACGGGTTGTAATTCGGATTGACCGTAATACCGGGAGCGACAGGCATTCCTTTTTGATTGTAAGGAACTTCCATGCTCATTTCCTGCTCGAAATCGATCGTCGGCGAAATATTGTATTGCCCGAGCGCGCGTTTAATTGCTGAACGAAGAATTGCATACACGGCACGTTCATCTTCAAATTTGACTTCAGTTTTTGTCGGATGAATATTTACATCGATGGTATGCGGATCCACTTCGAGGAAAAGAAAATAGCCGGGGAAGCTGTCGTGCGGCAACAATTGCTCGAATGCGCCCTGCACGGCATGATGTAAATAACCGTTTTTAATAAAGCGATTGTTGAGGAAGAAAAATTGTTCGCCGCGTGTTCGTTTTGCAAATTCGGGCTTGCAGATAAAACCTGTTACGCGCACAATGTCTGTTGATTCATCTACCGGAACCAAACGCTGGTTATACGGATTGCCATAAAGCGCGATGATTCGCTGGCGTAAATTTCCTTTGGCAAGATTAAAAACTTCTGTGCCGTTATGATGTAATGAAAAAGCAATATGCGGATGCGCAAATGCAACGCGTTCGAATTCTTCAACGATATGACGAAATTCAACCGCGTCTGATTTTAAAAAATTCCTGCGCGCGGGAACATTGAAAAATAAATTCTTGATGCTGAAAGAAGTTCCCGTTGGCATAGCCACCGCTTCCTGCGATTTAAAAACGCTTCCTTCGATTTCGATACACGTGCCTGTTTCATCTTCTTCGCGTTTTGTTTTTAATTCCACTTGTGCAATCGCCGCGATAGAAGCAAGCGCCTCGCCGCGGAAACCCATCGTGTGCAAATTAAAAAGATCGTCCGCCGATTTTATCTTGGATGTTGCATGACGTTCAAAGGAGATCCGCGCATCGGTGTCCGACATTCCGCTTCCGTCATCCACAACTTGTATCAAAGTGCGGCCTGCTTCTTTCACGATCAGTTTTACAGCAGTAGCTTTTGCGTCGACCGCATTTTCCATGAGCTCTTTCACCGCGGAAGCAGGGCGCTGCACCACTTCACCGGCAGCAATCTGGTTGGCAACGGAATCGGGAAGAAGCTTGATGATATCGGGCATTTTGTGGCTGTAGAATTTCAGGACAAATGTACCGTTTTGGTATTGAGTATTGAGTATTGGGTATTCAGAAATATGGTTTTTTAGAACATAATTTTAAAAACTCCTGGTGAATTTAACCCGCTTTGTCTCAATACCCAATACTCAATACTCAATACCCTACAACAGCACTTATCCCGATAAAACCAACGCTCTCTCAATAGCAACGAACATTCCTTCAAAGCAAAAATCTTCTGAATCATTAACATCTATATTGTTGAAAAGTCTGCATTTACCTTTGAAACGGTACAGGCTTTGTCAATACTTTTAAATCATCCGTTAGTACCCAATTCATTTTAGCTGTTATGAGAAAGTTGTCCTGGAAGATTATCCTGCTGTGTTTCCTTTTTCCTGTTCCGTTGCTGTTGGAAAGTCCGAAGGCGAATGGTTATGATAATTCCTTTGACATTTCCACCAATTCTTTTTCCGGCTCTGATCTTGATCCGGCTTTTCTTTCGGATGAAAAAAGTAAGTGGGTTGATTCGATCATGAAAAAACTTACGCCTGATGAACGGATTGGTCAGCTGTTTATGGTTGCTGCTTTTTCGAATAAGGATGCGAAACATGTTACCGAGATCACGAATCTTATCAAGCTGAATAAAATCGGCGGACTGATCTTTATGCAGGGCGGACCTGTGCGCCAGGCTTCATTGACGAATAAATACCAGAAGCTTTCGAAAGTTCCGCTGATGATTGCAATGGATGCGGAATTCGGATTGGCGATGCGTCTCGACAGCACCGTTTTATTTCCTCGACAAATGACAATGGGTGCTTTGCAGAATGATTCGCTGATCTATCAATTAGGAAAAGATATGGCGATGCAATGCAAACGACTCGGCGTGCATGTTTCATTTTCTCCTGTGGCGGATGTAAATAACAATCCTGCTAATCCTGTTATCGGCACACGTTCATTCGGAGAGAATAAATATCTCGTTGCGGATAAAGCATCGATGTACATGAAAGGTTTGCAGGATAATAACGTGCTTGCCTGCGGAAAACATTTTCCAGGTCATGGCGATACGGATGTTGATTCGCATAAAGCGTTGCCAACGATTTCGTATTCCTCAGCACGACTTGATTCGCTCGAACTTTACCCGTTTAAACAATTGATCAAACAGGGATTGGGAAGCATGATGGTGGCGCATTTGTATATTCCTGCTTATGATACGACAGCCAACCAGGCAACGACACTTTCTAAAAATGTGGTAACGGAACTTTTGAAAAATAAGCTTGGCTTTAAAGGTTTGATATTTACGGATGCGCTGAACATGAAAGGCGTGAGTAAATTCCATGGCGAGGGTGAAGTGGATGTAAAGGCATTGCTTGCAGGAAATGATGTTTTACTTTTTTCAGGCGATGTTCCGAAAGCGATTGCAATGATCAAAGCTTCCATTGCTAAAGGAGAATTGACGCAGGAAGAAATTGATTTGCGTTGTCGGAAAATATTAATGGCGAAACAATGGTGCGGATTGGATAAAAAGAAGCTGGTGAAGGTGAGCGGAATCCACATAGACCTGAACACATTCAGCTCCACACTTCTTTGCAGGAATATTGCTGAAAATGCAATAACACTTTTGAAAAATCAAAACAATTTAATTCCGTTTACACATCTTGATACGTTGAAAATCGCTTCTGTTGCTATTGGTGAATCTACAGGAGATTTCCAGGAGCGATTGAATATGTATGCGCCGATGCAGCTTTTCAAATTGAAGCGGGATGCTAAAAATGCAGAGCGTGATACATTGCTGAAAAAACTTTCAAAATATAATCTTGTTGTTTTAAGTCTGCATAAAATTTCGCAAAGGCCTGCAAATAATTTCGGCATTGATGAGCTTGATTTGAAAATGATTGACACACTGCAGAAAATGGGAAAGAAAATTGTGCTGGATGTTTTTGGTCCGCCGTATTCTTTGAATGCATTAAAAGGCGCAGAAAAATGTGATGCTGTTTTGATGTCTTATGAAGAACAGGATTATCTCGAAGATCTATCGGCACAAATTTTATTCGGTGGTGTTTCTGCATCCGGTAAGCTTCCAGTTTCTACTAATTACTGGAAAGCAGGAACAGGAATTGCAACACCGGCACCAACGCGATTTAAATACACGATGCCGGAAGAGATCGGTTTTAGCAGGGAAGTGCTGGCGAAAATAGATTCGATTGCGAAAGACGGTATAAAACAAAAAGCATATCCCGGCTGCCAGGTTTTTATTGCGCAACACGGAAAAGTGATTTATCAAAAGTCGTACGGTTATTTCACTTATTCGCCAACGCATGCAGTCAATAATAATGACCTGTATGATATTGCATCAATCACTAAAATTGTTGCTTCTGTTCCTTCGGTGATGAAGATGAAAGATGAAAAGCAAATCAGTCTTGACGAAAAGCTTTCCACTTATCTGCCTGAATTAACCGGAACAAATAAGCAGGAGATTATCATTCGGGAAATGATGGCGCACCAGGCAGGTTTGCAGGCGTGGATTCCATTTTACCTGCATACGATGAATAAAGATGGTACACGCAAGCAAAATTATTACCGCAAAACATTCAGCGATTCTTTCCCGATGTATGTGGCGCCATCTTTATTTCTCGCGAAAGGTTATACTGATTCTATTTACAAATCGATCAATGAAAGTGCATTAGGCACACCGCATAAATTTCTTTACAGTGATCTCGGTTATTATTATCTGAAGAAGATCATTGAAAAGAAATCGGATACGCTGCTGAGTGGTTATGTTTATGAAAATTTTTATGCGCCGCTTGGATTATCAACGATGTGTTACCAGCCGCGATTGAAATTTCCACCTCAGCGATGTGCGCCGACGGAGAACGACCAGGTTTTCCGCAAACAACAATTGCAGGGAGATGTGCATGACCAGGGCGCTGCGATGTTGGGTGGAATAGGAGGGCACGCAGGTGTTTTCAGCAATGCAAATGATGTGGGTGTGATGATGCAATTGTATCTGAACGGCGGAACGTATGGCGGAAAACGTTATTTCGAAACTGCGACTGTTAATGAATTTACAGGAGCTCAATATCCGAATAACCGTCGTGGCATCGGCTTTGACAAACCGGAAGGCGATCCGAAGAAACCAAACCCTGCCAGCGACAGCATTTCCCTTGCGAGCTTTGGTCACCAGGGATTTACCGGCACACAAGCATGGGCAGACCCGGAAACAGGTATGGTGTTTGTGTTTTTATCAAACAGGGTTTATCCCGATGCCGAGCACAATAAATTAGCGAAGCTTGGAATTCGCGGAATATTGATGGGAATGATTGTGGAGGAATTGAAGTAGTATTGAGTATTTATTATGGGGTATTGAGACTAAAGCAAGGAATGGTTTAACGAAAAATTTTCTCAATACTCAATACTCAATACCCAATACAAACGTTACGCGTTTGAATGTAATGCCACATGATTTCCTTCGGTGTCGAAGAACATGGCCATGTAGCCGAATTCACCAATCTGTGTTTTTGGCCTGGTGATCTTTCCGCCAGCTGCTTCAACTTTGTCGAGCGCGTTTTGCAGATCAGGATTTCCGTTGAAATAAATAATTACACCCGCTGCTGATGGTTTATACCATTCGCCCTGGCAAATTGCGCCGCCGAGCTTTCCATTGCCGGAATCGGAAGGAAACATTCCCATTTTAGTGCCTTCAAACTCCATTTCCTGCAATGTAATTCCGAAAATAGTTTCATAGAATTTTTTTGCACGGTCGAAATCTGTAACAGCGAGCTCGAACCAATTAAGTGTGTTTGTGTTTTTGTCCATGGTGGAAAAATTTAGTGACTGGTGATTTGATGAGTTATTGATTGTGAAATTTGGATTTAGGAAATTATGAAATTCGAAATTAGGAAAATAGGAATAGAAAGGTAGAAAATAGTGGTTAAGAAATTATAGTGATATAGGTTAAGAATCTGCCGCGGCGGAAGAAATCAGAAAATTAAAAATTGGGAGGTAATAAATGGTTTGAGACACTTCATCCGGGGAAGCAGGATTTCCGTATGTTGTTATATGATTAGATGGACGGCAATTTTCCTGTTTGGAATTCCGGGTTTTATGACGGCACAGCAAGCGGATTCAATTCCGCTGACACGTTCAATCGGATTCGCCTACGAAAATGATCTGCTTGCAATCCCGGTAAACGGCAGAACGGATTATTATTACACCGGTGGCAGTTTTTTAAAATTTAATTTGCCGGGCCTGAAGAAAAATCCGCTTTCTAAAATCCTGCTCACACTTAAAAACGGGCGTGATGAATCTTTTGGAATTTCTGTCAGCCAGTTAGGTTTCACTCCGACAAGCATTCGGTATGACAGCATTCTTGTTGGCGATCGTCCGTTTGCAGGCACAATTTTCATTGGATTAAATCGCGTTTCTGTTAATACGCTGAAGCAGGTTCGTTTGACATCAAAATTCGATCTTGGTGTAATTGGTCCGCTTGCCATCGGTTATGAAACGCAAAAATTCATTCACGAGAAAACAAATAACCCGGAGCCGCATGGCTGGCAATTTCAAATCGCGAATGATGCGTATGTAAATTATTCGGTGAAGCTTGAAAAAGGATTGCTTGCGAAAAAGAATGCAGTCGAACTTATTGTACATGCAGCTGTACAAGCGGGAACGATATATAATAATGTGGGATTAGGCCTGACGATTCGCGGCGGAAAAATGAATCACTATTTTATTGAACAGGGAAATTCGAATCGCCTGCAGGTTTGGGCGTATTCAAGAACCGAAATAAAGCTCGTCGGCTATGATGCAACCTTGCAGGGTGGATTTTTAAATACGAAAAGTGAATACGTAATTCCATCTTCAAACATCAAACGTGGCGTGCTTTCAGAAACGGCAGGAGTTGTAATTGTATATAAACGAATTCGTCTTGAATATTTCAACACCTTCCTTACACCCGAATTCAAAAACGGTAAATCACATCTTTGGGGACATTTAGGATTGGAGTATTTCTTTTAAAAGGGGGACGAAATACGAATCAAAACGAAAGTACGAAAGGGTGAGTACGAAATACGAATTAAAACGAAAGTACGAAAGTCATAGGTGAACAATTTATACCGCTTTCCTTTTATATACCAGCGATTTTTTTTTCATTCGTATATTCGCCTTCATTCGTAATTCGTTCCCCTATAAATTCGTACTCTTTACGTAGCTTTGTGCCCATTCGTATATTCGTTTTGATTCGTAATTCGTTCCCCTATGAAGATTGGAATTGTTTGTTATCCCACATTCGGCGGATCGGGAGTAGTAGCAACGGAGCTTGGAAAAGCGCTTGCGAAAAAAGGTCACCAGGTTCATTTTATTACTTACAGTCAGCCGGTGCGGTTGGATTCGTTTACTGAAAATATCAAGTACCACGAAGTAATTGTATCTAACTACCCGCTTTTTGATTACCAGCCTTATGAATTAGTGTTGAGCAGTCGCATGGTGGATGTGGTGCGAAATGAAAAACTGGATTTGCTTCATGTGCATTATGCAATCCCGCACGCTTCCGCTGCTTATATGGCGCAACAAATCCTGAGGGATGAAGGAATTCGTTTACCATTTGTAACTACGCTTCACGGAACAGATATTACACTTGTAGGCCGCGATTCTTCATTTGAGCCGGTCATTACTTTTGCAATTAATCATTCGGATGCAGTTACTGCAGTTTCTGAAAATCTGAAAGCAGATACGTACAACTATTTTTCTGTAAAGCGGGATATTGATGTGATCCCGAATTTTATCCGTATGGAAGATTATGGTCATGCTTCAAAGGAATGTAACCGTCACTTGTTTGCGCCGAACGGAGAAAAATTATTGATTCACGTTTCAAATTTCAGAAAAGTAAAACGTGTTGAAGATGTTTTGCGTGTGTTTGATAAAGTGCGTAAAGTAATTCCGACACGGTTGATACTTGTCGGTGATGGTCCGGAACGTTCGAATATTGAAAAGTTGTGCCGCGAATTAAAAACGTGCGATGATATTATTTCACTCGGCAAAGTTCAGAATCCGAATGAAGTTTTATCTGTTGCGGATTTGTTTTTGCTGACTTCGGAAACGGAGAGTTTTGGTTTGTCGGCTCTCGAAGCGATGGCCTCGCGTGTGCCTGTCATTTCTACGAATACAGGCGGACAACCGGAAGTAAATATTCACGGTGTTACAGGTTACCTGAGCGATGTGGGTGATGTGGATGATATGGCGAAGAATGCGATCAGCATACTTTCAGATGATAAGGTGCTGGCGCAATTCAGGACCAATGCTTATGAGCAGGCGATGAAGTTTGAGATCGAGAAGATACTTCCGCAGTATGAAAAAGTGTATGAAAAGGTTTTGAAGGGGAAATGGTAGAAAAGTTTTTAGTTCGGAGTTTCGGGTTTTGAGTTAGTTCAGTTTTGTTGTTTCTACAATAGAGAGATAATCTGTTACTTCCTGGTTTGTCGCCTTCGATACATCTCGTCAGAAGGAATCTTTTCTTTACAATTGAGCTCATTTCCTGACGAGACTCTCAGTCTGACAAGGGAGAGATTGTCTTGTAAGACTGATTTTTTATCAACTGCTATTTTTGTTTTTATAGAAATAGCACTCTGATAAAAAATGTATCGAAGGCGACAAACAGATATAAGCAATAATCACATTTCTTGTTGCTACTTTTACAGGATGAAATTCCACAAAGGCGATAAAGTACGTTTTCTCAATGAAACCGGTTCGGGCACGGTTGTAAAGATCATGGGTAACGGAATGGTGATGGTAGAGGTGGAAGATGGATTTGAATATCCGTACCCTGAAAAACAATTGGTGCCCGAAGAGCCTGATAATAAAAAAGAGGAAGCTGTAAAGAAGGCTGCATCAGTTGAAGAAGAGGAAACCGAAGAAGAATTTGAGGATTATGAAACTTCCGTCAACAACCGTTATGCCGATGGAATTTATCTTGCTTTTATTCCTAAGCATCAGCAATTTCCTTCTGCAGGAGAAATTGATTTGGTTTTATTGAATCATAGTGAGTATGATATCTATTTTACAATTTCCCTCAAAGACGGACGCGATTGGATCTGCATTCAGTCGGGCGCGTTGCGTCCGCGCGGGCAGGATAAAATAGATACGCTCACTCCGCAGCAAATTGATGAATGGGGCACCGTAAAAACTGATTTGATTTTTTTCAGCGGCGATTCCTATTCGCATCGTGATCCTGTTTCTGATCAGCTGCGATTGAAAGGTGTTAAGTTTTTTAAAGACGCGACCTACACGGAAGATATGCTCACCGGCAAACGTGCATATTTGGCAGAGATTGAAATTCTCGAAGAAAACGTTGCTGCCGAATCGGAGCGGCCGTTTATTAATAACGAGGATATCAAACGTATGCTGGAAGCGAAAGAGCGCAATTCATTTTCGGAAAAGAAGTCGGTGCCGCATTTAAAAAATCAGCAGCTTGAAAAAGAAGTTGATCTGCACATTGAAGAGTTGCTTGATAATTGGGCCGGACTTACAAATGCACAATTGATTGATGTGCAATTAAAACACATGCAGAAAGAGCTGGATGAAGCGATCGGGAATCATTACCAGCGCATTGTTTTTATTCATGGAGTAGGGAACGGGCGATTGAAAGCAGAAGTGCGGAGGATTTTAGCGGGTTACAAAGGCATTCGTTTTCATGATGGTTCGTACCAGCGTTATGGATTTGGTGCAACGGAGGTGTTGTTGTATTAAAGTAATCCCCAAACCATCACCCACATTCCTCAAAGCATCGAAATAGTTCTTCAATAAGATTTATGTTGCTATACATTCGTGTATTAAACCTAAAATCTTTTGTCTGCTATTCTATGAAAACTAAAAAATTACTTCTCGGTGCGTTATTTCTTTGTTTGTGCGCAGTAATAAATGCACAGGGTTTTGCCGGTTTCGGCGCCGGTTATGGAACATCAATTTCAGGTACTGTGCTGGGCTATAATAGTTCAGACAATTCAGTCAACAACACCTATTTTACTGAAAACGTAAAAGGTTCTTATGGTCGTGGCATGAACCTGAATGTATATGGTGGATTTATGGTTAATGATATAATAGGGTTGGAGCTGGCAGCAAATTATTTGATCGGATCAAAATATACCTTCACCAATTCCGATATTGATAACAATTCTTCTTCAACAACAGTTTACGATGTGCATGCAACTTCATTCCGTTTAATTCCATGCATTCGATTAAGCTACGGCGAAAATAAATTCCGTTATTACTCACGCGTTGCACTTGCATTCGGTTTGTCAAATAAATTGACAGAAGTTTCAAATCGCACTATTACAAATCCTGGTGGAACAGATATGATTTATAATTCATTCGAATATTCCGGCGGTTTGTATATGGGATTTACGGGCGCTTTCGGATTGACTTATCAATTGTCGGATAATATTGCATTGTACGGCGAGCTTACTCGCTACTTTATTTCCTGGGGTGCTAAAGAAGGAAGGTTCACTGAATACACGGTGAACGGAGTTGATGAGCTCGGTAACCTGACCACCGACCAAAAAGAATATCTCTACGTCGACAAAATTGATCAAAGCATGAACCAGAACCCGGGTGAGCCGAGAAAAGCATTGAAGTTTTATACGCCGCTCAATGCGCTTTCGCTGAGCTTAGGATTGCATTTTACTTTTTAGATTTTTTTAAATTTCTCTTTCTCTTTCAGGGCGTGTCCGTGAAGGAAACACGGAAGAGTGTTCCTTCACAGTCGTGCTTTCGGTAGTCGCTTTTTTCTTTCTTTCATTAGGCGGGTTTCGCAAACCCGCCTAATGAAAGAAAGAAAACGAGCTCCAACATGGGACTCAATCACTCACGCAAAACAACAAATCACTTTCACAGCAAAATCCGCCATTTCAAAAAGCGTATCTTTGCCTCGCAGACTATTCTGTCGCTGTTCAGCAATGAATGGAGGAAAGTCCGGGCAACACAGAGCAGCTTGCTTCCTAACGGGAAGAGGTTCAACAGGAATGTTGAATTATGGAAAGTGCCACAGAAAAGAAAACTACCCATGAAGTACAGGCAAGCTGACTTCATGGGAAAAGATGAAAACGTGCGGTAAGAGCGTACGCTGCGGTTGGCGACAATTGCATTGGTAAACCCCAGGCGTTGAAAAACCAAATAGGTCCTGATTCTGCGATTGCTCGTCGCATTTCACTTCGGTGAAGATCAGGATGGGTAGGTTGCTTGAGACCATGAGCGATTGTGGTCCCAGAGAAATGACAGAAGCCGCGCGCGATTCGTTCGCAAGCGGAAACAGAACCCGGCTTATCGGTCTGCAATTTTTACAGGGGCGATTTCCGAAAGGAAGTTGCCCCTGATCATTTAAAATTCAAGATTCAAAATACATATAAAGCGGCTAAGGTGATGATGCACAAAAGGCAGTACGGTTAGCTACCAGCCGCAAGTAACATACCGGGAACAAATGTTAGTTGCTAGTGCTTATCTGCCAAACAGAAGGTTAATTTGATCGCTTGCTGTTTTTGAAAGAACTATAAGTAAGATAAGAAAATTCATCCAACGGCGAATTCCTTAATATTGTCACCTAAGTATTAATTGTGCAGTCCCCAATTATTCAATTCTTTGTTGACCTGTTCGCGTTCTTCCAACAAAGTGCCTTTGTAAAGAAAGCGATCCGCTTCTACTAAATTTCCCTTTGCTTTTTGGCGTGCTCCGGTATGTATTGAATTTTTGCCAGTTACAGGTAAATTTCTCCGATCCGTTGACGGTCTTTCAGTTCGGGGTAATTTGAAGCCAATAGCAACTGTTTAGTCAACAGATTTTTTAGCCGCTTTATAATTTCCGTTTCGATTAGCGACTAGTACATTGATCCCAATTAAAAAGAAAGAAAAATGGATTGAGGGCGCATCTCTTTCGTTGTCGTTCAATTTTTGTAATCGTTCCGAAACATCTTCAGAAGAATTTACTAGCATGGCGGTTATTATGTGTTGTGAAGTTGCTACAGCGAAAATTCTTTCGCGGCAATAAAAAAGATCCAGTTGCAAATGCTGCGCTTTGTCAAAATCTTTGCAGTGTTGTAATATTAAGCTTTAGTACTATGGTAAATGGACCAACCAGACAAATGCTAATTCTACCAATGTGAAATATGAAAAAACACTTGAGGATGAATTAGATTGGAACTCCATTAACCAGCTGCATTCTGCAACATCAAATATTAGCAATCAAAGTTTTGAGATCAAAAAAATATGCGTTACTGTTGAAGTTGCAGCGCTAACATTTATCGCAAAACTCGCTGGTGATAAAGTTGATACGTCTTTGTTTTTTGCAAGTTTAATTATTCCACTACTGTTTTATTTTGTTGATTGTGTAACCTGGTCTCAAACACCAGTGCCTTCACTGTTATGCCGGTACCAAAGCGGACTTTGAGATAGTTTTAAGGTTTCTGTATGGTATTTCATGTGCAAAATAGCAGCCTCTACTGATCGTTAGCCCTCTTATCTATTTCTTGCCTTCTGTTTTCATGAATGGTTTGCCTTTGCCTTTTCCGTTTGTTGGTTTGTTGCCGGGCTCAGTAACTTAGTAAAATGCGTTTAGTAATTTTATTTCATTCCTGTAAAGCAGCAATTTTTTATCGTTCTCAAGTTGTTTTAACAAACGGGAAATAACGACCCGGCTGGTTCCCATTTCCTCTGCAATTTGTTTGTGGGATAATTTTATTGCGTTTTTCCCGGTAATCTTTGCTTTGGCTTTTAAGTATTTGATTAATCGCTCATCGAACTTATGAAAAGCTATACTTTCTAACGATTTTAATAGTTCGTTAAAACGCTGTGTAAAGCTGCTGAAAATGTAACTTTTCCAACTTGGATATTTAATAAGCCACTCATCTAATTTATTATGAGGAATGATTATTAGCTCAACGTTGTCTTCTGCAATTGCTTTGATCTCACTTTTTTTTGCTTCCATGCAGCAAGCATAAGCCATTGCACAGCTTTCATTATTTCCCAGGTAATATAAAATGATCTCCCTGTCCTCTTCGTCTTTTCGCATAACCCGAAGTGTGCCACTTAAAATGATGGGCATAAAACGAATCGGTTTCCCATAATCCATGATGACATCGCCTTCTCTGTAACTGCGAATTTCACCCTCGTTTATGATTTCCTCGATCAATTTCTTTTCAAAGATCGAGGAGAGTTTTTCTTTAATTTCATTCGAACTTTGATCGTTCATTCTTTTATTGATTAAATTCTGAAGTCAAGTATAAAATTAATGTTTATCATGTTCACTTTATTGTACGTGTATTTGGGATTATCATAAGTTTCGCCTTGTCTTATTTTATAGGCAACGAGAAATTTTAATTCCATTCCTTTTAAGAACTTGTCAAATGTGTAGGAAGCATCATAATTTATTTGATGGTAGGAAGGTAGTCCATATTTATTGAGCCGGTAATTTTTTACATCCGGCAATAAGTAATATCCGTACCCGAGCGAAGTTTTTATCTTATTATCATGCATTGACAATGTTGTTTTAGTCATAAAAGCATGCAGGTTTCCAAAGCCTTCGTTTCTCTCCCGGGGTAAAAAAGTGTAAAAAATTTCTTTTCCCCATTCCCGTGGCATCAAATATCTGCCATCCCCGGTAATGTGCGTATAGTTTATACTCGAATTTACTTTTTTATTCCTGACACCTGCTTGCACGCTTATAACATTTGCCTGCGCTCCTTTATCCATGTATGTTTTTGATGGATCTGCATTTCCTCCATTATTGATCGCATCCTGGTGTAAATAAATCAGGCCTTCATAAAACTCCAGTTTCCCCTTTTGCTGACCGATGTTTACTTCCATCAAAGCTGTATTCATTACATTTTCTAAATATGCATTCCATAAATTTATTTTCACGTTTTTAGATGGATTAAAATAAATATTGGCAATTGCCATTCCTGAACAATTCTCCATATTACCATAGTAGTCTGATTTTTTTCCCTCGCTATTTAATCCTGATTGAAAAACTCCGATTGAGTTTCCAATGGTAAACCAGTTGACTGTTGATCGCGGTGAAATTCCCCAAATCCATCCGCCATTAAAACCAATTTTGGCCGACTCCTTTATACTAAGCCAAACTCCTTCTTCATAAGTAGGGCGCATCCTGCCATCCTGTGGATTTACAAAAGGCGTATTCAGGTTTACCTTGCCTACTGTTATGGAACTCTTCGAAAAATTATATTTTAAATACAATTCTTCCAGCCTATCCAAGTTATTCCTGTTCGTGAAATCCTCAATGTCGAATAATCCAACCTCATATCTGTTCGCCACATGTGTTACACTATCTAACGCCTCTATTTTAGAAGAGTTTAAATTGTATGTAAAAAATCCGCTAATGCCTACCTGGAATCCCCAAAGGGGTTTAGTTAATATGCCGATACCTGCTCCGGTTGCAATTGCGTAATCATCTTTTAATTCACCCTCGTTAACCGTGGACATCACGAATGTTCTGCTGTGCGCTTCCCAATGTGCCTTGTGCAAAGTATCCTTTAGCAAAATAGAATCTGTTGGTTTCAAGACTAAATGATGATCGTTTTTATTCTGTGCAAATGAAGCGATAGAATAAAAAATTAAAAATAATGTTATTGAATGCCGGGACATACCTATTTATTTTTTAGTGATTCCATGCTGTCCATGATGGGTTGGAAAGGACCATATTTATGCTGCTGTTCACTAAAGCCATCCGCATATGGTCCGAACGGATGATCGAACGGTTTTGCCGCAATCTTTGGCCAATCTTTCTTGCTATTTTTATGCGGCCGTGGCAGTGAGTTTACGTATGCGGCAATGTCCCAGGCTTCCGTGTCATCAAGTTGTGAATCAGCATAACTTGCCCCCAAAGGCATATTGTATTTTATATATTTAGCAAAATTGGATAACCTGAATAATCCCGCTCCATCATTGTAACTATTGTTTCCCCACAACGGTGGATAGACGTAAGCTGTTTTTTCATCATTCATCATTCCTGAGCCATTTTCCTGGTGACAACTTGCACATTTCAGGGAATAAATACTTTTTCCGTTTTCAGGATTAGCCGCTCTTTCTAAATATGTTATTTTCTTTAAACCTGAGCCTTCCGGTGCGGTTCCTTTTGGTACCTCTTTTCCCAACCAGTTTATGTATGCAACTATTGCCTGCATTTCTTTTGATGAAGTGTCAATAGCAGTTCCATCCAGGCTTCTTTCAAAACAATCGTTAACACGTTTGTACATGTTTTCCATTGCTCCTGAACGAGCTCTGAATTTCGGATAGGTAGAAGCAACTGCGGAATAATTATTTCCAAATACTTTTGTTCCTGCATCTAAATGGCAATTCTGGCAATTCATTCCATTGGTTGAGCCTTTACTTATTTTTCCGGCGGGCCCGTAGTAGTCGGCCGTATGTGCAATAATATCTTTCCCGTACAGTATCAAATCTTTATCAGGATCGCCTTCTAACGATTGCACATCCGGCGCTTGCCAATAGTTAATCGTATCAACCGGTTTTGCATTTGCTGCAGAATTAAAGCCAGGACCAGAAGTAATAATATCCACCTTAGCAGGAGGAACATAGTCCGGCATATAATTATACAGCATGATACTTAATGCAATGATCACCGCCAATAAAAAAAAGATGAGCTTTATTAAAGTGCTTAATGCCATTAGTAAATAATTATTGGAATTTGACATTACGCATTTTTTTTAGTGGGGCAGCTTATCTTTAAAAGATCCATATAAAAAAGTACCTACTAATGCAAATAGAAATACGATTGCCATTGTCAAGAAACCATAACCAATATTTACAACCATTGGCCCCGGGCAGGCACCGCTTAAGGCCCATCCCAATCCGAAAATCATTCCCCCTAACAGGTATCGGATTGTCGATTTTTCTTTCGGGTAAAATGCGATCGGGTTACCATGGAAATCCCGGATGTTGTATTTTTTAATCAGCGCAACACCTATTACTCCGAGGAGCACAGCTGTGCCGATTATTCCATACATATGAATAGATTGAAAGCGAAACATTTCCTGGATCCTGTACCATGACATCGCTTCCGACTTCGCCATGACTATACCGAATAATGTGCCCAGCACTAAGAATTTTATGAATTTCATATTTGAAATATTAATGGGAATAATAAGTAGGTCATTATTAATCCGCCGGTAAAAAATCCAATGACGGCAATTAACGAGGGAAACTGGAGATTAGATAAACCACTGATAGCATGACCTGATGTGCAACCACCTGCATATCGTGAGCCGAATCCTACCAGCAAGCCGCCAAAAGCTAAGATTAAAAAGCCCTTAAGTGTGAATGCCGCTTCCAAACTAAAAAGCTCAGCCGGTTGGATTTTTTCCGGGACGCCGAAACCCAGTTTTGCGATATCAGCAATCGTATTGCTGGAAATATTTATCGGTTCATCTGTTGAAAGAAATTCATTGGCAATGAATCCGCCAAGGATTGCGCCAACGAGGAAAACCAAATTCCATATTTGACTTCGCCAGTTAAAATCAAAAAATTTGACAGTCTTCCCGCATCCTGCCGCAGAACAAATCGTTCTCAGGTTAGAGGAAAAGCCGAATGATTGACCGAAGAATAAAAGCAGAAACATAATGCCTGCAATTAAAGTCCCGGAGACCCACCACGACCATGTTTCTTTAATAATATCGAGCATGAATTAATTTTTTAAATGAAAGGAAATGATTGGTTTGAATAAATGGTTAATTAATTTTTCGGTTGCGCTGGTATGGAATAAACTGCCTTTACCGTGTGTGCCGATACAAACAATGTCTACCTCGTGCATTTGATTGAAATGAATCACTCCATTTTCAACATCCAAATCATTCAGCAAATGGTTTTCGTAATCGTGAATGTCATTTATCGAAGCGTATTCATTCATTCGTTTTAATAAACCATCTTTTTCACTATCCGTTTGCCTGGATACAATCTGCAATTGATGAACTTTAGCACCAAATGCTTTAATTAGTTTTTTAAGCAGGGCCAGGTTATCCGTTGATGGATTTTTGTAATCATGAACCATAAGGATATTTTTGATAATCAAATCCGAGCGGTCACACATCAGCGATAAGAGCGGAGTTTCGGACTTTCTTGCAATAATTTGTGTTTCGGAGCCGGATAGCTTTTCCTTTAATCCCCAGGCACCTTTTGTTCCCATTACAATCAAATCGAATTTATTTTCTGCCGAAAAATTAATAATGGAGGCAGTAACCTTTCCTAATATTAAATGGGTTTCGATGTGCTGACCATACTGTGTTTTCAGGTCATTCAATTTTCTGTCTGCAATTTCTTTTTGTGAAGTAATATAAGTGAGATCGATTTCACCACAGGTTTGAATTTTTCCATCCTTGTCAAGCGTAACCGTATCGGGCACATTCAATACATGAAGAAAATGGATTTTTATAGACGTTTTCTCTTTCAGTTTTTTAACCATTAAATACGCATACTCTGCCTGGACCGAAAAATCAGTCGGTATAAGAACTTTTAAACTTTCCATCTGGTCAGACATTTTGATTTACATTTTGCCAGCTTCCGCCGTTCGCTACGTTCTTAAATCCCCGTAATTCCAAAACTCGTTTCGCCTGGCCGCTACGACTTCCACTCCGGCAGCACACAATGATCTGGTCGTATTTTTTTAATTTATCAATACTTGCAGGAATTTGTTCAAGGGGAATATTGATAGAACCTTTAACGTGACCTGTAGCGAACTCTCCTTTGCCTCTTACATCAATTATAGTCGCGCCGTTTTTAATCAGTTCAGGAAGGTCAACGGAAGTAATCCTGAAAAACTTTTTTAGTGCTGAGATCATTTTCTTATGTATTTAGTTATACAAAATTATGATCTGCATTATTGTTTTTTGGTTACAAATGTTACATAACGATAATTATAGTGACTAAACTGTGAGACAGCTCGGTACTTTTCGTGTTTGGAAAATCTGCAGGAAGAATTGCTGATTTAAGATGCCTGAAATGTTGGCGGTTTTATGCGTTCATTATCTATGCTTAATCACACCGTAGAGTTTCATTCGAAAAATAATTGCAGTTTATCTATTCAAGTACTCCAATTTATAATTACCAATATGCTTTCCGCTATTTTTATACGCCTCCTTGTTTACGATATTATGCGGGAAGAAATTATTCCGGTTATCTGAACTCATAATCTACATCTGTTACCTGCGAAAGCAAAGTATCAGGGGCGTCCAATATTTTTGCATTGTGTGGCGGCACAGGAGTAACAGGTGAATTTATTTTTAAATATTCAAGCATTACCGTATGCAATGTTGATGTTGTATTATGCGGATCAATTACACCTTTTATTCTGCAAAGCATATCCACCGGGTCTCCATCACGTTCACAAGCGAGTATACTGTACAATTTGCCCAGCTCTAATTCTGTTCCATTAACGGTTACGTCTTGAACCCGTTTACCCATTTCTCCAAAAGCATTAAAACTTACTTCCATACCTTTGAATTTAATTACCCAGCCTCCGAATCGTTTAGAAGCATCTTTTGCAAAAACGTTATTAAGTTCTTTTTCGATCCATTCATTTAATTGTTTACCGGTTACTTTAGCAGTTCTTATCATGCTGTCAACCGGCAGCATATCAAAAATAAATCCGTTGGTAATTGGAATATTGCCTGTTTGATCAGGCGTGGTTCGTGGCGGGCAAAAACGAAATCCATTGGATAGCACAATATCTATTTCAGGAAATTTCCAGTGAAGGCCATTTAGAATCATGGTATCAATCGGATTTTCCACTACGAAATACCTGTACAATGGAATGGTGCTGTAACCAATTATTTGGTTTATGTGTTCTTTGTATGTTGCCTCGTTCTCCTCTAATAATTTGGTAATGGTTTTATCCGGATGCAAATCCGAAGCTGTTACCTCTAGCAGTTCATAGGTATCATGAGTAACTTTTCCGTTCTCAATGGTCAGATCTAATTTTCCGATGAACGAACCGAATGCGCCGGGCTCAACAACTTTCGAATATTTACACACGATTGGTTTGCGAACTCTTTCGTGCGTATCACCGCCCAATATGTAATTTACACCTTCACATTCTTCCATATTGGCTAATGCGATTTGTTGTGATAAACCAAGATGCGCAATGATGATAATAAAACAGCACTGTTCCTGGTTTTTCAAAACATCTACATAATGTGGCAGATTCTCTTCCGGTTTTGTGTAAATAATCCCTTTGCTGTAATTCGGGCTTTGTCGAAGCGGAACTAAAGGATCTGTATATCCTAAAAAACCTATTTTTACACCTGCAATATTCCAGGTATGATACGGCTGGAAAATAAGCTCGCCCTTTTTTCCTTCACCCAAATCGTGATACATATTGGCGCAGATCTTCGGTGCATGTAAAGCACCCATTAATGTTTGCATATTTTTTTTGCCGTAAATAACTTCCCAATTACCCGGCAAATACAAATCGTAGTTCAAGGCATTTAAAATGGGGACAAATGCTTTACCAGTGGTTTTTACACTCAGCTCGCTTCCCTGGAACATATCACCGGTATCAATAATAAATGTATCCGGATTTTTCTTTTTAAGCGTGTTAAGCATTGTAGCCATATTGGCATAACCGCCCGTTTTCCGGAAAACTGCTTTATTATTTTCCCAGAACAATTCATCGTGTTCATGAATCTGGCAATGCACATCCGTGGTTTGCAGAATGCTTATCGTTGTCGGTTTGGTGCCAGCGGTAGTGTTCTTTTCTTCTCCTGTTTGGACTCCGGTGATTTCAGCAATAGCGGATAATGGTGAAGTGATGGCTGCACCAATACCAAATAGCCCTATGGATTTTATAAAATCCCTTCTCTTATTATTTCCCATTTTGAATAGCTGATAAACTCTAAAAAATATTTGGCTTAAATAGCAGTTTGCGTATAGACCGTATTGTGTTTCAATTTTGTTATTCCTCCGCGTCTCAAAAATTATTATTTCTTTTCGTCTCTAGTTTGCTTATGCAATTGAAGGCAACCCCAAAACGATTTCCATTACTTATTAAATTTCTCAAAAATAAATAACTAAGGAGGTAACAAATGTTACATAATGACAAAACCTCCGACTGACGGAGGTTTTGTCATTATACAGAATTACAATCAGGAAATCCGTGCCGTTACTGCTTACATTTTATATTTTGCCACGGCCCCAGGTTTTCCACTTCTTTTGTATAGCCGGCATCCAACAATTGCTTTTTAGCTGCTTCGGCTCTCGCACCGCTGCGACATACAAGTATTACTTTATCGTATTTTTTTAATTCTTCAATTTTGCTTTTGAAAGAATCCAAAGGATAGTTTACCGAACAATCGGCATGTCCATCCACGTTCCATTCTTCAGTAGTTCTTACATCAACAATAATCTGTTTCAGATCTGTTTTTGTTGCTGTTGTGGTTTTCATTGTTTCTGTGTTTTTATTTTGTGAATTGCATTGTGCTATGAATAAGGGTGACATAGCGACAATAAAAAGAGTGATTATCCTGCGCATCTTTTTTAGTTTTATACCAGTTGGTCTTTTAGCCTTCTGATGAATTAAGCTTTTACTAATTTACTCTGGCATACAAAATTCGTTTTAGGAATCCCTGTTTCTGCAATGGCTTTAAAACCGCCTTCAATTTCTTTGAAGTTGTGTATACCTCGCGATTTGAGAATGCTGGCAGCGATCATGCTTCGGTAGCCGCCTGCACAATGGATGTAAAATGGATGACTGTCGTCAATAGTTTTAAACCAATTATTAATTTCAGCTAACGGACGGCTGAATGATTCTTCAACATGTTCTGCAGCATATTCACTGTCTTTTCTGACATCCAATACAATGCTTTCTCCAACGTTAAGCTCATTCTTAAATTGAGTCGCGGCAATACGGTTCACGGTGTCAATTTTTTTTCCTGATTTTATCCATGCATCCAAACCACCTTCGAGATACCCGATAACATTATCGAAACCAACACGCGCTAAACGTGTAACCGCTTCTTCTTGTTCACCTGCACTTGTAACCAGGACAATCGGTTGTTTTACATCAACAAGCAAAGCGCCAACCCAGGGAGCAAAATCACCATGCAAGCCAATATTGATCGAACGGGGGATGAAGCCTTTTTGAAAATCCGCAGCATCGCGTACATCCAGTATAATCGCTTCAGAAATAACTGCCATTAACTCTTCGATTTTATCAGGAGATAATGCAATGAGTCCCTTTTTAAGAATTGTGTCAAAACTTTCAATTCCTTTTTTGTTCATCGCTACGTTCATCCCGAAATAACCCGGAGGCGGCATTAACCCTTCTGTAACAGCTTTAACAAACGCTTCTTTATTGGGTTGGTTCAACGCGTAGTTCATTTTTTTCTGGTTGCCCAATGTATCAACTGTTTCTTTCATCATGTTTTTACCGCAAGCACTACCGGCGCCATGAGCAGGATAAACGATAACGTCATCCGCCAATGGTAGTATTTTATTGTTTAACGAATCGTATAATAAACCGGCCAATTGATCTTGTGTCATGGAAGCGGCTTTTTGTGCCAGGTCGGGGCGGCCAACATCACCTAAAAATAATGTATCGCCACTAAACAAAGCATAATCTTTACCGCTTTCATCTTTTAACAAATAACAAACACTTTCCATAGTGTGGCCGGGAGTATGAAGAACTTTTATGGTAACGTTACCAATCTTAAATTCTTCTCCGTCTTTTGCAGAGATAAAATCAAATTCGGCTTTGGCATTTGGCCCGTAAACGATGGAAGCACCTGTCTTTTTACTCAAGTCTAAATGTCCCGACACAAAATCGGCATGGAAGTGTGTTTCAAATACATACTTAATTTTTACAACATCGTTATTTGCACGGTCAACATATGGCTGCACTTCCCTGAGCGGATCAATAATTGCCGCTTCCCCATTTGATGTAATGTAATAAGCACCTTGTGCCAGACATCCTGTATAAATTTGTTCTACTTTCATGTTGGTTGTTTTTTTTAATAATCTTGCTTTAATTGCACAGTACAAAGTTAGTTTGCCGCTTTGTTATTGTCAGTAACATTGGTCACATACGTTAAAAAGGTAAAACTCTTTACTTTAATGACTGCCGCCTGTTTTGAGAAATAATTCATTTACGATAATATATATTCCCATTACGAGGACGAACCAGCCAAATCCTTTTTTCAGTTTATTGCCATCAACCAGTTTAGACAAGTAGTTTCCTACGAATATTCCACCGATTGCCAACGACGTTACCGTTAAAAGAAGCGTCCAATCCATTTCAGAAGCATTTGTTGAAAGATCACCGACAAAACCAATTAAGGATTTAGCGGCTATGATCAGGAGTGATGTGCCAACAGCCATTTTCATCGGAAGCTTACTCAACATCACCAAAGCAGGGATAATTAAAAATCCACCGCCGGCACCAACCAGTCCTGTTAGAACACCCACAACACCCCCTTCAATAATTATTAAAGGATAATTAAAAACCTGCTTTGCGGCAGCAGCAATTTCTTTTTTGTTATTCTTTTCCCTGATCATGGATACGGATGCTGCTACCATCAGGATGGCAAACAACATCATCATTAAAATAGATTTCGTTACGAGAAAATCACCTAAGTGAAAAACTTCTGTTGGAATAGCAGGAACAATAAATTTCCTGGTAGCAAACACGGAAACAATAGCAGGAATACCAAAAACGACTGCTGTCTTAATGCTGATTAACCCTTGCTTATATTTCGGGTATGCTCCCACCAGGCTGCTTGTTCCAACAATAAACAAAGAATAAGCAGTAGCCATCATTGGCTCAACACCAAAAAGGTAAACTAAAACAGGAACGGTTAAAATTGAACCTCCGCCACCTATCAACCCAAGAGATATGCCAATAATGATGGATGAGATGTATCCGAATATTTCCATTGCCTTGAATTATATGTTGCATACAAAAGTCGGGTGATAAAAATCATTTGACGGTTACATTTGTTACAATTGAATTAGCCGGGCAGAATTGATTACTGTTTTTAAAACTATAGTTTTCGCCTTATACCCATCCAAAAGTTCCTCCACAAAGCCATGCTGAATTTTTAAACCCGGCCTGCTGCAGTTTTTCTGATGCCTGCAGAGAACGTCCGCCACCTTTACCGCACACTGTTATAATAATATCTGTTTTATTGAATAAAATATCAACAGTTTTTATTTCTGAAATAACAATATTAATTGCGTCCGGGATATGACAATCATCAAACTCTTCTTTGCTACGCACGTCAATTATTTTAACATGCTGTTGCCTGGTTGTTATTAATTGTTTCAGCTCTTCGCGGGTGATGCAATTGCCGGTTCTTACACTTTCCATTGGATTTGTTTTTATGTGTTAACCAATTCCGGAATTTTATGGAGTTGTCATCATTGCACTTCATGCGGTACTGAATGATAATTGCCGAAGCTACCGTCAATACGCCAATAACAATTATTGACGCGTTAATTCCTAAAGCATCAGCAATTATTCCGGTTAAGATTGCGCCAATTGCATATCCCAAATCACGCCAGAAACGGAATATGCCTAAACTCTTTGCCCTGTCCATTGGATTTGTATTCCCGGCAACCGTAGCAAGGAAAGTTGGATAAACCATTGCTGTTCCCCAACCCAGGATGACTGAAAGAATAATAAAATGAGTCATCGTTTCGGCCCATGGCATAATCAATAAAGCAAGCCCCTGTAAAAACATCCCGACAAACAACATGTCCTTTTTACAAATGTGATCCGCCATCTTTCCGGTTACTAATTGTCCCAGGCCCCAAACTGCAGGATAGGTGGCTGTTACAATTCCAATTTGTTCTAATGTAAAATGCTTTTGTGCCAGGAGAATCGGGAAGATTCCCCAAACCATACCGTCATTCAGATTATTTATTAGGCCAGCTTGTGTAACAGCACCGAGGTTTTTATTTTTCCAGGTCGTATCCCAGAATATATTTTTTAGTCTGGGAATGTTGTTTGAGCTTGTTTCTTTTGCTACATGATGTTTGGTATCTTTTATGAGCAGCCAGCTTCCGAAAAACCCCAGTAAGGATAAAACAATTCCAACATAAAATGGATAGGGTCTCAAACCGTATTGACTGGCAATCCATCCGGTCAGAAAAGCTACAGCAGCAACGGAAAGATATCCTGCAAACTCGTTCAATCCCATTGCAAACCCTCTTTGTTTTTCTCCCACCAGGTCAATCTTCATTACAACAGTGCTGCTCCATGCCAGGCCCTGATTGATTCCTAACAAAACATTCGCGGCTATGATCCAGTTCCAGTTTGGCGCATACATTAAAATAAACGGAACGGGAATTGCAAACAGCCAGCCGATGGTAAGCAAGTTTTTTCTGCCGATTTTATTTGCTAAAGAGCCCGTAAAATAATTGGTGATTGCTTTGACGATTCCAAAAACAATAATAAATGAGAGGATCGCTGTTTTTGCAGCAATATGAAATTCTCCTTCGGCAATTTCCGGAAGTATGGTTCTTTCTAAACCAACCATCCCTCCCACAAAGGCGTTGATGATAACAAGAAGAGTAAATTGCTTCCAGTTTTCTTTAAGGCCGAGCTTTGTAGTATCCATCACAATAAATTTGTCAGAACAAAATTACTGCCGATGATTTTTAAAACACTTTACATATGATAAGAAATCATTTTTGAGCCCGGATACGGCTCAGGCTAACAGGGGTAATCCCTAAATAGGAGGCAATGAATTTTAACGGAACTCTTTTAAGGATATTGGGATGATCTTTCAACAAATTAAAATAGCGGTCATCTGCCGTATAGAACTGTAAACTTTCAAGTCGGATAACAGTATTTACATAAGACGTTTCAATGATCTTACGGAATAGTCTTTCTAAATCGGAATGTGAATCGAATAATTTAAAGAGCTTATTCGAATCAATTGCAATTAATGCAGCATCTTCTATTGCCTGGATGCCTTTTCGTGAAGGTTGCCCGGTAAACAGACTTTCTGCTCTTGCCACCATCGCATTTTCAAATTCAAAACTCTCCGTTATATCAACACCTTCTTTGAAATAATAAATTCTGACACAGCCCTTTTTAACAAAATAAATAGTTTTGCAGGTATGCCCTATAGGCTGCACATCTGCACCTTTATTAAATTGTACCTCTGCACATATTTCAAGTAATGCTTTTTCGGCGTCAGTTGAAACCGGGTGTATGGTTTTGATTTGAATTAAAAGAGATCTCATATGCTATTCTTTTTAATTACTCCGAAGCGGCGGAAACAAATCTAACGACTCACCCAAAGATAATTCCATCTTTAGATGAATCGATGAAAATAATATTTATTAAAACAGAAGATACGATTGCCGTTATTATTAAGATACTCTCGGTTGTATTGATGGAAGCACCGGTACGAAGGAAACATGTCGCTTGTATTTGATACGCCACATGCCATTGGGAAGCCTCTTTGCTGCAGGGTGAGCTAAAATCAGCGTGTTTGTTGTGTTTAGTTTAGTCAAGATGAGTGCAGTTCACCTTTAACTCTTTAAAAATAGTTCAAGATTCGAAATTCAAAAATTCGAAATTAGGAAATATGAAAATGGGGAAATAGAATTATCGAATTTCAAATTTTCAAATTATCGAATTTTTAATGCGCTCGTTCGGCTATTACCGGTGGTTGAATTAAACGGCGATCGTCGAGGAGGAACTGGCAGCTTTTTACGAGCAAATGCACTTTCAGATTTTCAACGAATACCGGCGTTCCGTTAAGCTCATCGGCGATGTTGGTTTGTGTGATGTGCTTTCCATCGATTATCACAACAATTCCGGAGCCATAACAAGTCGCTTCGTTTCCATTGAGAATTACAATCGCAGTGTCTTCGCCAAGACCAATTCCTAACTCAGCCGGATTCATCGTAACGGCATGTGCGAGTCGACCGAATCTTCCTTTTTTAATAAAGTGTGTATCGATGATACAATTTTTCAGCAGACCCAACCCGGTGCAGGTCCGCAAATCCCTGTTGACCAATGTTTCTTCTTTGCCGCCACTCCAGATCATAAAATTAGTAATCGCGCTTGCACCTGCATTAAATCCGACTATGATAAAATCTTTATCGTGTGTGAATTTGTCGCGGATAATTTGTTCGATGCCTGTTCCGCCAAGGAGCGAAGCAATGCAAAACTGGTCGCTGCCACAAAATAAAATACTACCGGCAAGCGCAATGCGGTTTTCATATTCTTCTTTTCGGGCATCTTCTTTATTGATGATATTAATAAAACCGACATTGCTGAATCCCGCTTTTGTAAAAACATCGGTGTAGGATTTTTTTATTTCTCCGTGAACTTCTGTGGATGTAGTGAGCACTTCAATAGATAAAGAACGCTTGTTCTTCGGAAGCAATTCCTGCAGCAACTCTAGATGTTTGATCTGGTCTTTGCATGATATCATGTCAGGAAGCGCTGTGCCACAAATATCTTCCCCGCCTATGATGAGTAACTTTCCTTTGGGTGCCATGATAATTCGTATTAAGAAATAATCGTATTAACCTTAAAACCTTCTTCAAGCGCTTCTCTTAAACCTGCTTCATAACCTCCAATGTTTTTTGGATGAAGTCTGAATCTTCACCTGCACCGCCGTGAATGGCTAATGCTATTTTGTTCCTGCTCATGCGGTCGGATTTTTAATATCTAAACGGGCTGTTGGTAAAGCACCCGGATAATTTTCCCTGATGTGCGAAATGAGCTTTTCCCTTATCATACATTCCAGGTCGTATACATCATTGGAATTTTTCGCGCTCATTGTTGCACGAACTTCCATTGTTTTGTCATCAGCGTCTGTTACCCGCAATGCGCCTTTTCTTTTATCCCATAAAGGTGATGCAGCCAACCAGGAGAGAAATTCTTTTCGTACCTCTTCGACAGGCAGGGTGAAATCTGTATATATTTTTACAGCCCCAACAACTTCAGGCGAATTGCGTGTCCAGTTTTCATAGCTGTTCTCCAGGAAATAATTGATCGGGATAATTAATTTTTTCTCATCCCAGGTATTTAAAACTACATACGTCAAAGTAATTTCACTGATGATTCCGAATGTGCCTTCTACTACAACCGTATCATCCAAACGCACAGGTTGTGAAATTGCAATCTGGATTCCGGCGAACAGGCTTCCGAGACTTTTTTGTGCTGCAAAACCTAAAACAATTCCGGCAACTCCTGCAGAAGCAAGTAAGGTCGTTCCGAATTGTTTCACCGAGTCAAATGTCATGAGCATGGCTGAAATAGTTCCGATGATGACCACTATTTTAAGCACGCGCTCAATGAGCTGAAATTTTGTTTTTGCAGTACGAATACGGTATTCCGGGCTTTCATTCTTTGCATAAAAATGCAGCGAGTAAGCACGTAAAAAGCTAATGAACTTTAAAATGAGATAGCCGATTGCAACAATTAGCAGGATGTGATTCAGGTGCAGGATATTTCTATAAATGCTTTCAGAAATATACCTGTGAAACGGTGCAAGATTTATGTTAAGCGTAATGACGAGGAAAAGCAGGAATCCCGAAAGATGAAAATGTTTATTTATTAGTGCAGGAAGCTGATGCTCTTTTGATTTAGACCACTTTTTAAGAAAATAAAATATCGCATAGAATAAAATTAATCCACCGGCTGTGAGAAGCAAGGCATTGATAAACTTTGATAAGAAGACAGGATCATTAATGATTTGCATCCCCGTTAGATTTTAACTTAACCATGGCCGGTTGATGAAGCCTTCTATTTTTAATTGAAAAACGGCAACCTTTTACCAACAAATGCACTTTTAAATTCTCAACATATACAGGGCTTCCTTTATCCGTATCAGCAATATTTGTTTGAGTAATATCTTTTCCGTCAATAATAACAACCATTCCCGAACCATAACAAATGGCATCACTACCATTTTTTATCAGCAACGCAGTGTCTTCTCCCAAACCGATTCCCAGCTCGCCCGGATTGATAATTACTGCATGCGATAAACGACCGAATCTTCCTCTTTTAATAAAGTGGGTGTCGATGATACAATTTTCTATAAACCCGAGACCTGATGTAGTTTTCAAATCCGTATCAATCAAAGCCTCTTCTGTTCCACCTTCTTTGATCATGATTCCGCTCATTGCCATAGCACCTGCGCTGGTGCCGGCCACAATAAAATCTTTATCGTTCTTGTATTTTTCGCGGATAATATGTTCAAGTTGTGTTCCTCCGAAAATAGTGGAGATATGAAATTGATCCCCGCCGCAGAATAAAACAGTTTTTGCTTCTTCTAAACGTTTTGCGAATTTTTCTTCCCTGGCCTCTTCCTTTGTAGAAATGTGCATAAAACCAACTTGGGTGTATCCGATTTTCTTGAATGACTTCGAATACATTTTCTGTATTTCGTCAGGAACTTGTGAAGCAGTGGTTACCACCTCTATTTTCTTGTGGCGCTTATTTTCGGGTAAAAGTGTTTGCAGAATTTCGAGGCGGCTAGACTGGTGATTATAATTTGCCATACCCGGAGAATCATCATCTCCTTTGTCTTCAGCTCCTCCGATAATCAATAGCTTCCCTTTTGGATTCATGATAAATATGTTTTTGAAACATGTTGCTGATATTCTTCACCCACCTGCTGGTTGAGTGATTCTTCCTGCAACTTTTTTACAAATTCGATAGACCTGTGCACATTATCTGCGCATGCAAAAACGAATGAGCTGTCTGGAGCGTGTTTAACTGCATAATCCAAAGCAGTGCATTCATCTGAAATTACTTTCACCGGTTTTTTCGGATCGACCTTCGCAATTCCTTCTTTCACCAGCCTGGTTTGCTCTTCGTTACTACGTCCACGACTATCCAGATCATGACGAATAATTATTTCATCAAAGATCTGTGCTGCATAATACCCTATGCTGCGAATATCATCATCACGACGGTCACCTGTTGCGGAGATCACACCGATCTTTAAGCTTGCCTGCACTGAGTTCATGTACTTTTGCAGTTGAATATATGCATCCGTGTTGTGACTGTAATCCAGCATCACACGGAAATTTTTGAACTTAAACATATTCATACGGCCGGGAGTAGTTTCGGCAGAAGGATGAAATGATTTTAAGCCGGATGCAATTTGTTCGTTCGTAAATCCGCTGATTACCGCAGCCATAATTGAGGGCAAAATATTTTTAATCATTACTTCTGCTTTTCCGCCGAATGTCAATGGAATCTCATCAATTTTTGCAATACGTGTTTTCCATTGACCTTTGCAAAGCACAAAATATTCTTTCTCAACGATCATTGCCATTCCGTCATTGTCGCAATGCCTTTTGATGCGTTCGCTGTGTGCATGCATGCTGAACAATGCAATTTTGCAATCAAGACTTCTGCGCATTTTATACACCAGGTCGTCATCTGCATTCAGGATAGCGTAACCATTTGCATGGACAGCTGAAGGAACAACTTGTTTTACTTTCGCAAGTCCTTCAATCGAATCAATTCCACCGAGACCAATATGATCTTCAGTTACGTTTGTTACAATACCGATATCACACTGATCAAAGCCAAGTCCGGAGCGAAGAATTCCACCGCGCGCACATTCCAGAACAGCAAAATCAACAATAGGATCGCGAAGAATGGTTGCTGCACTTGCCGGGCCACTGCAATCGCCGTGATAAATATCTGTGCCGTTGATGTAAATTCCATCAGTAGAGGTGTAGCCGACGCTGTTTCCTGCAACACAAGCAAGATGTGAGATAAGACGAACAGTGGTTGTTTTTCCGTTTGTACCTGTTACTGCTACGATCGGAATGCGCCCGGTTGCTTTGTTCGGGAAAAGCATATTGATTACCGGTGCTGCAACATTTCGTGCAAGACCTTTTGCAGGTGAAGTGTGCATGCGGAATCCCGGTGCTGCATTTACTTCGAGCACAGCGCCTGTTTTTTCTGTGATCGGTGTATCGATGTCGCGTGCGATGATATCAATTCCGCAAATATCGAGATTCATTAATCGTGCGATTCGTTCTGCGAGAAAAACATTACGCGGATGAACACGGTCAGTAAGATCGCGCGCTGTTCCGCCGGTGCTGATATTTGCTGTGTCTTTCAAAAACAAGATTTCGCCCAACGGAAGAATGGATTCGAGTGTAAGCTCTTTATCTCTCAGGATGTTTTCGGTGATCTCATCGACAACAATGCGGGTGAGAATATTTTCATGTCCATCTCCGCGGCGAGGATCTTTGTTTGCTTCTTCTATCAATTGGCTGATGGTTAATTTTCCATCACCCATTACCATAGCCGGTGTTCGTTTAGCAACTGCTACGAGTTTGTAATCTACAACCAGGAAACGATAATCCTGCCCGGTGATAAAACGCTCTACGATGACATCCCTGGAAATATTTTTAGCATGCATAAACGCATTTACGGCATGCTCCCTGGATGTGATATTGGTGGTAATTCCGCGACCATGATTTCCGTCAAGCGGTTTGATTACCAATGGAAATCCAAGGCCTTCAATTGCTTCATCGAGATCTTCAGCGTGGTAAATAACAACACCTTTCGGTACAGGAACGTAAGCAGCCTGTAAAATGGTTTTTGTTTTTGCTTTATTACTAACAAGATCAACAGCAATGCTGCTTGATTCACTGGTAATTGTTGCACGGATCATTTTCTGATTTTTGCCTTGTCCGAGCATGATCAGCGATTGTTCATCGAGACGTGTGAACGGAATATTTCGTTTTTGCGCTTCATCAAGAATAGATTGCGTGCTTGGGCCATATTTTCCGCGACGTGCTATACGTTTCAAATCATGGATTACTTCTTCTAAATTAAATTCTGTTTTTTCAAGAATGGAATGCACGAGCTCCACCGCTTTGCGTCCGGCCATTATCCCTGCCTTTTCAAGCTCATAAGAGAAAACAACATTGTAAAGCCCTTTCTGCGATGTAGAGCGTGTTCTTCCGAAACCTACTTCCATGCCTGCAAGACTTTGCAGCTCCAGTGCAATGTGCTCAACAACATGTCCGAGCCATGTTCCTTCCTTTATTCGTTGGAAAAGCCCGCCTTCAGTTTCATAAGAACAACGATGGCTGATAAGTGATGGCAGCATCTTTTGCAAGCCGGCACCAAAACCTTCTATAAGATTTGTAGGAAACTCCTCATACACGCCGAGGTCCAGTTTCATTACAATTAATTTTTTGCGATAGTTCGACCATAAGTTAGGCCCACGCATCACCTTTACATCGACGATTTTCATAAAAAAGTTTTCATTTATCATAGCAGAATCATGCCTTTCGGTAATGTGATGAGAATGAACAACCTTACCTTTTATGTCTATGTTAATAATGGGTAAGTTTCTCTACAGGTTGAGGAAACGGAACAATAAAAAAAGCCACCTTATTCAGGTGGCTCTCAATGAAGTGGAAGTATTATTCCATTTCGTGCAAGGCTTGTATGTTTATTGTTGCTTCCGCAAGTTGGGATAATGCAACATCCGTTTTCTTTTCTTCTTCAAGGATGGTATTCAAAATTGCAGCAGCATCATCCAACTTAAGCAGTGATGCAAAAGTTCTGAGCGTACCATACGATGCGATTTCATAGTGTTCCACTTTCTGAGCAGCGGAAATAATTCCTGCATCGCGCATGCCGCCTTTGTCCGTGTCTTTCATTATTTCTTCGCCTTCTTTTACAAGACCTGCCATTGCTTCACACTTTTTTGCCTGTGGTTTTTTACCGATGATCTTGAAGACACGCTCAAGGTTTTTTATTTGCCCCTCAGTTTCTTTCAAATGTTTTGTCATCGCTTTTGCAAGTTCCGGTGAAGTCGCATTTTTTGCCATTTTCGGAATCGCTTTTGTCAATGCTTTTTCTGCCCAGTAAATGTCCTTCAGCTCATCTTCAAATAACTTCATCAGTTTTGATTCTTCAATACCGTACTGTTGATTTGCCGGTTTTTTCTTTGTGGCGGATTTCATAAATGTTGTTTTTAATTAATAAGATTTTCATCACCTGTTTTAAATATCATGCCAAAAAAATCAGTGTGCTTTTCTGTTTGTTATAAGTTGTAATAAAAAAAGAATGCTGATTTTTTTTCCACATGCAACTGGCTGATTGATAAAATCAGGCAAATGAATGTAACATGCAGCGTGCTGAATGAAAAAATAACTGCTGCGTTTATAAATGAAATTTAGCTGATGTGGCTCTCAGAGAAAATATCCTGGCTGCCATCTATAGTTACTTCGTTCATGACGTGATTTTTTTTTTCAGTCTGTTCAAAGTAAATGCCATGGAAATTTAAAATACAACCTTGTGATTTTCAAGGAGAATTTTCAAAACGCAAAATCATCATTCCGTTATCCGAAACAAAATTGTGGAGGTTTTTACACAAAAATAGTGTGGTGGAAAGTTGAATTAAACAACCATACCATCTTTGATCGTCAGCTTTCGGTCGGCCATGGCGGCCAGCTCTTCGTTGTGTGTGACGATCACAAAAGTTTGCCCTAGATCTTTGCGCAGCTGAAAAAATAATTCATGCAGACTTTTTGATGTTGCTGAATCTAAATTTCCGGAAGGTTCATCTGCAAAAACTACTGCTGGATTATTTATCAATGCACGCGCAACTGCAACACGCTGTTGTTCGCCACCGGAAAGTTCCGATGGTTTATGCGTCATTCGATCTGAAAGTCCGAGCAGCTGTAATAATTCTTTCGCGCGGATTTCTGCCTGTGCTTTTGGCGTTTTAGCAATGAAAGCGGGCATACACACATTTTCCAGCGCAGTAAATTCGGGAAGCAAATGATGAAATTGAAAAACAAAGCCAATGCGTTTGTTACGAAATGCAGCGAGCTGTTTTGTATTCAGCTGAGAAATATCTTGTCCGTCAATTTCAAGCTTTCCGCCATCTGCACGGTCGAGCGTTCCGAGAATGGTAAGCAATGTTGTTTTTCCCGCACCAGATGCACCGACGATAGAAACAATTTCACTCCTGGAAATTTCGAGATTGATTCCACGTAAAACAGGAAGAGCTCCGTAAGATTTTGTAATACCGCTGGCGGAAATAAGGGACATGGCGGCAAAGATAGTTGTTAGTTTCGTCCTGAGAAATCTGCGAAAATGCTGTGGATTTTGAACGACCTGGTATAAAAAGCGAAGCGACACGTTTAACCCCAAAAACGTGTCGCTTCTAAATGTGTTACACCGGGCGGCGTAACGGTGACAAAATTAGCGACTTATTCGGGGTGCTTAATTATTTTCGATGAGTGGGATACGCGCAGCGATGAAAGGGGGTAATCGTCACATTAAAGGAATTCATCTTTTATGAGTGAGTATTATAATTTATGGTGAACTTAAAATAAACTAAGTTAACACTGAAAGGTGATTTAGTTCATGATAATTCGCGTGCTGAGCAGTAAGCCTTTAACTCTGATTCTTTCCAGGTGTAAAAACGCAGTAATAAGGCGCGTTATATAGTGTACCTTACAGAGTATGGATGAGTTAAGCTCAAATTTGCGCGATATTGGAAAGAGATTGGTCAAATTACGAATACTCAACGGGCACAATAGTTATGAGTCCTTTGCAATTGAACACGATCTATCACGGATGCAGTATTGGAGGATAGAAAAGGGAAGAACAAATATTACAATAAAAAGCCTTTTAAAAATTCTCAAGATTCACGAGCTTAGTCTTGAAGAGTTTTTTACCAAGGCCAATTAATTTAACCGGCTTTATTTTTTCTTACTCTCTGTGGCTTCAAATTTTTTCAGCGTGAGGTAGGCTATGTGTGGGTTGCAGCTTCCGGAGATCATATTTTTCACTACATATTCCACACTATTTCCGACACGCAGGTCGTTTTGCTCGATTATTTCGCGTGTTGCAAATTTTCTGAACTGGCTGTAATAGGTCATTGTATCCGTTGTATTGTGGCGCGCAATTACAAAGGTGATTTGTGCATGAGCCGAATCAAATACTTCAACAGAAATTATTGTTGCCGGATATATGGTGGTTTTATAAGAGCAAGAACCGCCATCACGCTGTGCATGCAGTTTTCCCGGCTGCATTAACAATGAAAAAAATCCTGTAATAAAAAGTAAACGGAGTAGGGGAGTCATAGTTATTTATTCAGATGGCTAAATCCAAATATCTTACTAATAATTTTATTTTTTATAACGCAAATGCGCTAATTATGCCGGCATTATTTTTATGCCGGAAACCAACTTTTATGCCGGAAACCAACTTTTTTCAATCACTAATTTTTTCGGGCATTATATATTTTCCTTTGCGTGGGAATTTCCCTTAAGACGGAACAAACAATGTCAAACAAACAATGTACAATGAACAAGGAGAAAAGAATTAACAGGAACAACCAACAATCAACAACCAACAACTACCAACGTTTTTTTACCACCAACCACCAACCTTTTCAATCAGAACTTACAGTCACAAGGCGGCAATTTTCTACTACGTTTACTTCCGCTGCATCCAGAAAAAAATACAATGCTGAACATTAGCAGCAAAGCCGTCGTAAAAAGGATCACACGTTTCATTCATCACTAAATTAAGGCTTTTATACCGATAATGCTTCCACCTGTCGAAAACAGGAGTTCAGAAGCATGGGTCCCGAATATAATTGGCATATTTGTGATGGCCGACCTAAACAAAACCTCAGAATAAAGGATTTATGAATAGCGACACGCTCACCATTAACATTCAAAAGACACAGCATTCCCGCTTACCAGGTCTTGATATCAATAATCTTCCCTTCGGAAAAGTTTTCTCAGATCACATGTTCCTTGCCGAATACCATGATGGTAAATGGGAGAAAAGCCGCATCGTGCCTTATGGAAATCTTCAGCTCAGTCCGGCAAGTTCGGTCATGCATTATGGCCAGTCCATATTCGAAGGCTTAAAAGCATATCGTTCTGATCACGGAGAAGTGCTATTATTCCGCCCGCTCGAAAATCAAAAGCGTTTAAATAAATCTGCCATGCGCATGGCGATGCCGGATGTTCCTGAAGATGTTTTTATGGAAGGTTTGGTCGAATTGCTGCGCCTCGATCAGAACTGGGTTCCTGCAGGTGATGGCCGCTCACTTTATATTCGCCCGTTCCTTATTGCTACCGACGATTATATTGGAGTAAAACCATCCGATTCGTACATGTTTCTCATCATCGCTTCACCGGTTGGAAATTATTACGACCATCCGTTGAAAGTAAAAGTGGAGAAAACATTTTTCCGTGCAGTAGAAGGCGGCGTTGGTTCAGTAAAAGCTTCCGGTAATTACGGACGTTCACTTTATCCATCAGCGCTTGCGAGAAAAGAAGGTTACGATCAATTGATCTGGACCGACGGACGCGAACATAAATACGTGGAAGAATCAGGAACGATGAATTTGATGTTCATCATCGGCGATAAATTAATTACACCAAATCTCAGCGATACCATTCTTGCCGGCATCACGCGCGAAAGTGTGCTCACGCTTGCACGCGATTGGGGAGTTACCGTCGAAGAACGACGTGTTGAAGTAAATGAAATGATCATCGCGTTGCAGGATGGAACACTGACCGAAGCTTTCGGAACAGGAACCGCCGCAACCATTGCGCATATTTCACACATCGGCAATGAAGGCATTGATTATAAATTGCCTCCGCTCACCGAAAAATCATTCTCCAAACGCGTAAGCAAAGCCCTCGACAGCATCCGCCGCGGAAGAATCGAAGATCCGCACAATTGGGTGCATAAAGTCTGCTAAAAGAATTTGCTAATGTGCTGATATGCTAATGGGGTAATGGAGTATTTTTATTAGCACATTAACACATTAGCCTATTAGCAAATTTTGTTTCTATGATCTACAAGATTTCTTCCGCCAATCCTTCCTCCCGCTATATCCAGGTAGAAGCGACCACTGAAAATGCTGAGAAAAAAAATATTGAAATTCAGCTTCCTGCGTGGAGACCGGGGCGATATGAATTAGGAAACTTCGCTAAAAACATTCGCAACTTCCGTGCATACGATCAGGACATGCGTGAAGTTAAAGCGGAGAAAATTACCAAAGACCGCTGGATCATTTCATCGCAGGGAACAGCACGCGTTACAGTTCGTTATGAATATTTTGCCAATGAACTAAACGCAGGATCAACATTTGTAGACGATACCCAATTGTATGCGAATCCTGTCAATTGTCTCGTGTACAATCCTGACAGAATAAACGAAGAATGCCGCGTTGAATTGGATATTCCTTCCGACTGGAAAATTGCGTGTGCGCTGAAAAAGGAAAAGAATGTTTTGATCGCGCGCGATTTTGATCATTTGGCCGATTCACCTTTTATCGCAAGCAATACGTTGAAGCGGAATTATTTTGTGCTCGATGGAATTGAATTCAACTTGTGGTTCCAGGGACAGGTAAAACCACAATGGGGAAAAATAATTTCCGACTTTTTTATTTTCATCGCAGAACAAATGGCAATGTTCGGAAGCTTTCCTGCTGAAGAATATCATTTCCTTTTTCAAATTCTTCCGCAACGTTTTTACCACGGCGTCGAGCATACCGAATCAACTGTGATTGCTTTGGGGCCGGCGTATAAATTGATGGAAGGGGAGACGTACAACGATTTTCTCGGTGTGAGCTGCCACGAATTATTTCACGCGTGGAATATCAAAGCCATTCGTCCGGCGGAAATGATGCCGTATGATTTTACCAAAGAAAATTATTCGCGCTTAGGTTATGTGTGCGAAGGCGTCACCACGTATTACGGCGATTATTTATTGTATCGCTCCGGCGTTTGGACAGAAGAAGAATTCTGGCCGACGTTTAATGAACGCTTGGATCATCATTTCGAATCACATGCGCGGCATTTTCAACCGGTGCCCGAAGCTTCTTTCGATTCCTGGCTCGATGGGTATGTTCCCGGAGCGCCGCATCGCAAAACTTCTATTTATCACGAAGGCTGTTTGCTTGCGTTCTTAACCGATATGTTCATTCGCAAAAATACTTCGAATAATAAATCGTTGGATAATGTCATGCGCCGTTTGTGGACGGAATATGCTTTGAAAGGCAAGGGTTATACCGAAGCAGATTACAAACGCATCATTGAAGAAGAATCCGGTGCGGACTTCAATTATTACTGGAATAATTATTTCAATAAAGCGAATTCATACGAACCTGCACTTGCAGAAGCGCTCAACATTATCGGTTGTACGCTTGAATTTGCAGAAAGCCGAAAAGTGCACGAGCATTTTTACGGATTCAAAGTCACTGAACCTTCGGGAGCAACCAAAGTTTCTGAAATTTATTATGGCTCACCTGCAGAAAAACAATTGTCAGTTGGCGATGAAATTTTAGCTGTAAACGGCATGCAGGTAAAAGCAGATATGAATGAGTGGATGAAGTTTTTTTACGACGGAAAAGAGATGGAGCTGATCGTTGCGAGCGGGGGAAAGGTAAGAACCGTGCGATTGAAAACAGGTACAGCTACCTACTATTCAAACCCGAAAGTGCGCCGGAATGAGGTTCCAACTAATCCTCAGCGGGCTGCTTTTGAGAGCTGGAGCGGAAAAAAGTATTAACAAGTACTTTAAGGGATTGAATGTCAGCCCTTAAGTAATGTTAATAAAATGACGGATTTTATGTTTGAAAGTCAATTTAAAAGGGCTTTTTTTGTCCCCTATTCAAACCACTAAAAAAAACCAAACTAATCACTACTATGGAACAATCAAACGCTCCCTCAACAAAAGGCAAAGGTCTCGGAATGGCCGGCATGATCATCGGTATTGTAGCTCTCATCTGGGCATGTGTTCCTTATGTGGGTGCAGGCGCTCTTTGGCTCGCACTTCCGGGATTCATTCTTAGTCTTGTTGCTTTTTTCATGGCAAAAGGCGGAAATAACCCAAACAAAGGTGCTATCATCACAGGTGTTATTCTGAATATCCTTGCTTTGGGATTAGTTGCTTTTTGGATGTACAAAATCGCTTCTGATCTTGGTTCAGGTTTAGAAGATTTGCAACATGCACTCGATACAATGAGAATCGATACAACTAATAATTACTAGTCAATAATTCAATTTATCAAACAGGCCGGTTCTTCTGAATCGGCCTGTTTTTTTTATGCATTTTAAGACTCTTTTCCACCCTGGATACTTCTTTTTCTATAGAACAGTGAAGCTATTTCTCATCCGGAAAGGATTACCCAGCAGTTTGTTTTCTAAAAGCATCTATATTTAACTTTGAATTATGACAGTATTTATTTATACAGTGTATTAATGGTTTATGAACTTTGATCAATATAATGCGACTTCTTCTTCTGAACATACCGAATATCATTTTACCAGTACCGGACCCAAAGGCGATTTCCCAAAAATCATTCAATATACATATGTCGAAGAGGCACAGGTTTATAATCTCGCTTTTGGTTTATTAAGAGAGGATGGTGGAATTGACGATAAATACAGAACAGCTAATGGCGATACTGAAAAGATACTTGCTACTGTTGGTAATACAGTTCTCTCGTTTACTGAAAAATATCCGGATATACCTGTTTTTGCTACAGGAAGTGATGCTATCAGAACCAGGCTCTATAGAAGAATGTTGTCCCTATATAAGGATGAAATTCAGAAGACTTTTTCTGTTTATGGAAGGAAAGATGGAGTTTGGCACGAATTTGAGATTAACATTGCTTATGATGCCTTTTTGGTTATAAGACGAAAAGGTGGTAAATTTGATACAGAATTAAAGACTTCGGCTAATGAAGAAGAATAAAGAAATAACACCAAAGAATGGTCGCAGCATTGCCATCGATACTGAATTGAACAAATTCAGCGGTAAAGTTCTTTTTAAAAATAAAGTGGACCTTGCTAAAAATATTCTAGCCCAATCTCCTGTTCCAAAAGAGTTGAGAGCTTAACCTATCATAACTTTATGCAAATAAAAAAGAGGCTTTAATCAGCCTCTTTTTATTTTTTAGTTTTCCATTGTTACTTGATTATTCTCCTCTTTCCTTCTAAACCGCTCGGCCACCACCGGATTTTTCGCATCAGCATAATCATAAAATCCTTTGCCCGATTTATTTCCAAGATGTCCCGCCATCACCATATTTACCAGCAGCGGACAAGGCGCATATTTCGGGTTGCCATAACCATCCTGCAATACTTTCAGAATCGCGAGGCACACATCCAATCCTATAAAATCCGCCAGTCGCAACGGTCCCATCGGGTGACCCATGCCTAAACGCATCACAGTATCAATTTCTTCCACACCAGCCTCACCTTCAAATAAGGTAATGATCGCTTCATTGATCATCGGCATCAATATTTTATTCGCAACAAATCCCGGGTAGTCATTCACTTCCACCGGCGATTTTTCCAGCTTGACTGAAAGTTCCATAATTTTAGCGGTCACTTCATCGCTCGTCGAGTAGCCGCGTATCACTTCTATCAGCTTCATCACAGGAACAGGGTTCATAAAGTGCATTCCTATCACTTTATCAGCACGTTTTGTAGCCGCCGCAATTTTGGTTATCGATATCGATGAAGTGTTCGAAGCCAATATTGCATTAGCAGGAGCATTCGCATCTATATCGCGGAATATTTTCAATTTCAAATCCACATTTTCAGTAGCCGCTTCCACCACCAGGTCTGCATTCTTCACACCCGCAGCCAAATCCGTTACAGGAGCAATTCGTCCCAGCGTAGCCGTTTTATCCGCCTCCGTCAGCGATCCTTTCGCCACCTGCCGGTCCAGGTTTTTGGTAATGGTGTTTATTCCTTTATCCAGCGCTTCTTTCGATATATCCACGAGCGTCACATTATAGCCAAACTGGGCAAACACATGCGCAATCCCATTTCCCATAGTGCCCGAACCAATAACGGTGATGTTTTTCATAAGCTTTAGTCTTGTTTTAGAGAGACTGCCAAAGGTAAGAATTTGGTAATCTGGTAATCTGGTAACTGGGTAATTGATAAAAAGAAAATGGGAATTGGGAAATGGAAAGTGGGAAATAAGGAAATTGGGAAATTAGGGGAACTAAGGAAACTAGGAAATAAGGAAATTGGGAAAATAGGGAATTGGGGAAACCGGGTAATTGATAAAAGAAATAGTTGGGCGTGCCCTGCGGTCAGGCTATCCGCTCCAAGTCCTCGTACCTGCGGGCTTTCCACTACTATCCTTCACGTAAAAAAAGTAATTCAATATTTCCTCTGCGCTCTCCATGAACTCTGATAGAAAATTATTTAGCCGGCAAAACGTTTTTCCGCTCAGCATACAACCTCACAATAAGCGCAACTCTTAAAGCAATGCAAATAAAAAAGAAACTGGTTATCCATATAAAATCAAATCCTCCATTGTAAACCAATCCCCGGAAAGTCCAGAACAATAGCTCAAATATTAAAATAGAATTTGTCATCCACCGCACCGAAACCCAATAGCCAAGTGCCAATAATCCAAGCGAAGTCAAACTATAAAAGAACTTCATCTTCGAGAAAAAAGCAATTTCATAATCAAAGCAACCTGACCTATATAGGTAATCCCAATTAGTAATAAAGCCGATTATTATGGTAACGACTATTGTCCAATAAATAACCTTTGCAGTAAAAATCGCTTGAATCGGTTTCAATAGAATGTTTGAATTTAATTCGATCTACCTAAAGCCAAATTACGTATTCCCCAATATCCGCGCCCTATCTGCGGGCTCCGCGAACTCTGCCAGAAAACCATCTTGCCGCAGGTGGGAACTTTTCTTTGCATGTACGCAAGGCATTGCGTGTCTACAATAATTTTAACTTTTCAATTACCCAGTTACAAGATTACCAGATTACTAAATCCCGACCATGATAATCTGTGTAAATCTGAGAAATCTGCGGCTACTTTCCTCTCCCTTGCACCACAATCAAAACCGTGTAAATCAAAATCTTAAAATCCACATATAAGCTCATATTCTCAATATACAGCAGGTCATATTTCAACCGCTCTATCATCTCTTCTACATTTTCGGCGTAACCGTATTTTACTTGTCCCCACGAGGTAATGCCGGGTTTTACTTTGTGCAAATGCCTGTAATGCGGCGCTTTTTGAACAATCTGGTCGATGAAGAATTGCCGTTCAGGGCGCGGACCTACTAAACTCATTTCACCGATCAGCACATTGTAAAACTGTGGAATTTCGTCAATTCGCATTTTACGCATGAAACGGCCGAAAGGAGTAATGCGCGGATCATGCTTGCTTGAAAGTGCAGGGCCGGCCTTTTCAGCATCCACAAACATGGAGCGGAATTTATGGATCATAAAAGGTTTTCCGTGGAGGCCGATTCGCTCGTGACTATAGAAGATCGGTCCGCGGGAGCCGAATTTCACGCAAAGCGACACTATAAAGTAAACGGGCGAAAACACTGTAAGCGCAAAGATGGAAACACAAACATCCATAATGCGTTTCAGCGACTCCTGCCATGGCGGCATTATTTCCCGCTTAATTTCTATCAGCGGCGCGCCGTAAATGGAAGTGATCTTTACCTGGCCCGACAGAATATCATACATATCGGGCACAATCTTGATCATCACATTGCTGCTGCCCACATGATTGATAATCGAATTCAGCCGGTCGTGCTCCGACGATTCGATAGCAATAATTACCTCATCTGCTTTGCTGTGATTGATGATCTTATTCAGCTGTTCCACTTCGCCTAAATGCGGAATCTTCGCCTTCAGCTCTTCAGAATAGCCATTCCGCTGATCCACGTGCACAAAACCCACAAAAATATTTCCCCACGATCTTTTCTGCGATTCCAGCTCATTGTACAATTTGAGCGCATTCGCATTGCTTCCGATCATAATCGTGTTAAAACCAAACTTACGACTGCGGATTTTGCTGTTTGTAATAGTAGAAAAAAACATTCTGCCGGTAGCAGTAAACAGGAAATGAGCTGCAAACAGGGTGAAAACGCTCAAATAATAGGTCTGGTAATTAATAACCGTATCATCAAGCAAAAGCGTGAAAAAGATGATCAGCACCCCGATCAGTGAAATGAGAAAGGTCTGGCCCAATTCACGCAGTCGCGACTTACGGTAAATATTCCGGTACGTTCCTGTAAGTGTATAAAGGATGATCCAGAAAATGGTTACGCCAATTAATCCTTCCAGGAATTTATCGTCGTAGCTCACCGGCACATCTATCCCGAATTTGACCGATTCAATGCTGACTTTCCTGTAGGTATAGAATAACACCCAGGCGGTGGCCGCAGCTAATGTATCGCTCAACAGGTATTTAATAACCTGCCTGGTCTTATTCATAAACTATTCTATTTCAGTAATTTGATATTGTCGATATAAAGGTTCGATTCAGCCTGGGAAGATGGGTTCACAAAAGCAAAAAAGATTTTGTAAGGTGTATTTGCCGGACTGTGGGAGAAATTAACGGTAGCAGCTTTTGCAAGCACGTCAGTCAGGCGAATGTAGATTTTTGTCCAGTCCTGGTTAGGTTGAACTTCCAGCCAAGGTTCAGCATAGCCGGTTACGGTTTCTTTAATTCCAACAGTAAAAGCAACATCGCTGCGGTAGTCAAATTCCAGCCAGGTATCAATATTAGGTGGCATAATGTAACCGGTGGAGGAAGCGCCAAAAAAGAAGGTAGTGTCGGTATTATTCAAATGCACATAACCCGAATAAGGACCCTCATAAGCTGCCGGAACCGTGTCTTTTACTATAATGCCCGAAGAAGTCGGCTCGGGAACAAGACTGGTTCCCTGCGAGTCGAAATTGAGCATCCAGGTATTTACAAAATCAACTCCTGTGAAATAAGTCACAACAGGTGAAGCAGTTACCGATTGGCCGCGACTGAGTTCTATATTACCTTCCCAGCCTTTCCAGGAAGAATAAATAGCACGGGTAGTAGAAAGGCCGTTCATTTTAACGCCGCCTCTTATAATAAAACGGTGTGTGCCATCCGCAAGGATCGGGACATCGCAGGGTAATTCAAAACCACCAAGCAGGTCGCCATCCATAAAGATCCAGGCATCGGTAATTGTAGCACGGCTGGTTCCCTGGACACCGGTGGCATTCAGGGTAATTGCATCAATATGTAAGTAGGAGGGAATATCTTCTGCAGGGTCAAGCACAGTACAGCCGGCGGAAAATCCTATTAAGATCCCGGCGGCAATTGATTTAAACCAGTGCGCAGCGTATAGTTGTTTCATGAATGGGCCACCTGTATAACGCCTTGTGTTAAGCGATTATTGTGTGGGTGGCCGCAAAAGTAGCGTTAAGACGCAGTTGATCAAGTATTTTATTTGCAACCGCCATCGCATTATACCCATCATCAATCGGAACCAGCGGACGCGTATTGTTGATTATAGCAGCTGCAAACGACTCCAACTGCATTTTAACAGCATCAGAAGCAGCAACTTCTATTTTGCTTAAAATCATATTGTTCAATATCTTACAGCTACTTTCTTCAATCAATGGCTGAGCATCAGTTTCTACCAGCTTTTCCATTTCCGGGTGAACGATGTGGGCGGTATTTTCCAGGAAATTCACATTGATATACGCATCGCGGCGAAAGAACATGGAGCTGTGCTTATTTTCCAAAGCAACACGGCTCACCATCAAAGTGGCCACCGCGCCGTTGTCAAACTCAATCCGCGCGTTCACAATATCCGGGGTATCGCTGATCACGGCCACACCGGTTGCGCTGATGTGGCGGATGTTTGCTTTTACCAGGCTCAGCACAATATCAATGTCGTGGATGAGCAGATCCATCACCAGCGAAGCCGATTGTTCCAAAGAATGAATCGGGTGCAAACGCTGTGTTTCTATAAATAAAGGTGTGCCGATATGCCGTTTTGAAGCGATAAATGCAGCATTGAAACGTTCTATTTGTCCCACCTGCACCTTACTGTTTGCCTCCAACGCCAGGCGCATAAGCGATTTAGTTTCGGCCACGCTGTTCGAAAAAGGCTTTTCTATAAAGACATGCCTCGACTTACGCAGCGCTTTTTCAGCCAGCTTGTAATTGGCTGAAGTCGGAGAAGTAATATCGATCACCTCACACGCTTCGATCAGCATTTCGGCCGACGGAAACGCGGTGAGACCGAATTCTTCTGAAACAGCATCTGCCACTTTTTTGGAAGGATCGTAGAATCCAACCAACTCATAAGCACCGATCTCCTGCAGCAGCCGGATATGCGTTTTACCCGCATTTCCACCACCAAGCACCCCGATTGTCAACATAAGCCGTTTAATTTTTTCCAAAACTATGCTTCCAATCCGGTTGATTCTTAGTATACATTCGCAACATATCAACATGGATTTGTTGTTTAATCTGTAAAAAGACAAAACACCATCCATGTAATATGAATCATACTGCAAATAGCTGTTTCTGTTTCTTTATTATAAGAATCAGCATTATTTTTGCAGTATAATGCTGTTGTCGAAAGAAGTTCTTCCCACTCTTTATTCCATGTTGATGCAGGATACATACAGACACAAAGGATTACGCAAAAAGCTCGTCGACGAGATCTATGCAAAAGGAATCCGTGATCCGAAAGTGCTTAAAGCGATCGGTGATATTCCGCGTCACTTTTTTATGGATAATGCTTTTTTAGAATTTGCTTATGCCGACAAAGCATTTCCGATCGGTGCAGGGCAGACTATTTCGCAACCTTATACGGTAGCTTTTCAAACGCAGGAGCTGCAGATCAGAAAAGGGGATAAAGTGCTGGAGATCGGAACGGGCTCTGGTTACCAGACATCTGTGTTGCTGGAATGCGGCGCGCGCGTGTATACGATTGAAAGACAAAAGCTGCTTTGCGACAAAGTCAGAACACTTTTGCCGGAGATGGGCTATCATCCTAACTTTTTTTATGGGGATGGATATAAGGGTCTTGCAGCATTTGCGCCGTTTGATAAAATATTAGTGACCTGTGGAGCGACCTTTATACCGGAAATGCTGGTAGATCAGCTCAAGCCTGGCGGACTGATGATGATCCCGGTAGGTGAAGGCGATGTACAAGAGATGACCCTGGTATCCAAAGGTACTGATGGCCTGATCAGTACCAAACAGCTCGGAGCATTCAGGTTCGTTCCTATGCTCGGTGAAAAAGAATGGCGATAGGTTATTAACAGAAACGCGTGAATAAGTATGATAATATTAACAACACTTATGTGCTATTTAAAGCAATATCTTTGACCGCGGTATTATAACTTTAAAATAAAACCAAACCAACCAAGTAAAACCAAAACTACAACTATGAAAAAATCGACGCTGTTAATCGCTGCTTTGGCTTTCGGAGCTACTGCTGCTTTTGCGCAAGACCTTACATCAAAAAAAGGTGAAACATTTCTTCCTGAGGCCGGAGATTGGTCAATTGGAATTGATGCTACACCGGTTCTGAATTATGTTGGCAATTTCATTGGTGGAAACGGACTTAACGTTGCTCCAACATGGAATTTTTTAAATGCAAATCAGACCATCATCGGAAAAATGTATGCTTCTGAAACAATGGCATACCGTGGAATCCTTCGCATCGGATTCACTTCTGACAAAATGATTATGAAGGTTAACGATGATGCAAACACAACAACACCTACATTCCCTGCTGTTAACGAGCAAGCTGAAGATGTAATGAAAATGTCTTCACGTTTCATCGGAATCGGTGGCGGACTTGAGTGGCGTCGTGGCAAAACACGTTTGCAAGGTTTCTACGGTGGAGATGCTATGATCTGGATGGAGGGATCAAAATCATCTTACGAGTACGCAAACTCTTATTCTGCAACAAACCCGAATCCAACAACATCTGATTTCGGAACAGGTAACACAACACCAGGTGGAAGCATCACTTACGGTGGACGTCAGCTTGAAAGCAAATCAGGTTCTACATTCGGTGTAGGAGTACGTGGTTTCATCGGTGCTGAATATTTCATCGTTCCTAAAATCTCTATCGGAGCTGAATTCGGTTGGGGCGTTGGTTTCACTACAACAGGCGAAGCAATGCAGACATGGGAAGCTGGTGGACCATCTAACACAGGTGGACAAACAGAATACACAACAAGCGGAAAATCTTCAAGCCTCGTTCTTGATACAGATCGTAACGCTTTCGGAACAGGAAACGGAACACTTCGTTTGAACTTCCACTTCTAGTCAATACTGTCGAAAGACATATTACCAAAAACCCCGCCCCGGCGGGGTTTTTGCATTTACACATCTACTGTCAAAGAGAAATTGTCTCATGAACTGATCTGATAATCTGGTAATCTGGTAACTGGGTAATTAAAAAATAAATGTTCCAGTGAAGAGGGATTTCTGTTGAGAAGGTATTGACAGATTGATCTAAAAAGTAAATGCCGCATGAACCTAGTTCATGCGGCATTTACTTTTTTTAATCTTTTCCTTAACTCAATTACCCAGTTACCAGATTACCAGATTACCAGATCCCATGCAAGGATATGTTTTCTTCTACTTGAATTTCCTAGCCGTCTCTCTCTGCAGATCTTTCTTCTTGATATCATCGCGTTTGTCGAAGAGCTTCTTTCCTTTTGCGAGCGCGATTTCAAGCTTCGCCCAACCTTTTTCATTGATAAATAAACGCAAAGGTACAATGGTCAAACCCTGATCTTTTAATGCGCCTTCCAGCTTTTTCAATTCATGCTTATTCAGCAATAATTTCCGGTCGCGTTTCGGTTCATGATTATAGTGCGTGCCTTTATCGTATTCGTTGATCTGCAAATTTCTCGCGATCAATTCGCCACCATTAAAAACACAAAATCCATCTGTAATATTCGCCTTCCCCAAACGCAGCGATTTTATCTCAGTCCCGGTCAGCATCAGTCCGGCCACATACTTATCGATAAACGAAAATTCGTATGAAGCTTTTTTATTGAGAACGTTAATGTTTGCCTGCACTGCCATAAAGGGAAAAATGTACGATGTACGAATTATGATTTATCCAACGAAGCTTTTTTTGCGCAGTTGGATGTACGATTTATCGTACGAGTGAATTCAAGAATTTAAAGGGGAGAAAATTACGAATTACAAATCAGCATCTACGATCTTACAAAAACAAATCGTACATCGTAATTCGTACATCCAATTTGGTGCCCACGGAGAGACTCGAACTCTCAAGTCGATTAAGACAACGGCTTCTGAGACCGCAACGTTTACCAATTTCGCCACATGGGCAGAGAAAAGAAAAAAAATGTACGATTTACGATGTACGAATTACGATTTAAAATATCGTACATCGTAATTCGTAAATCGTACATTTCAAAGTGCCCAGGACTGGATTCGAACCAGCACGGTTGCCCGCCACCCCCTCAAGATGGTGCGTCTACCAATTTCGCCACCTGGGCATTTGTAAGAAGAAAAGAACAGCAGAACAGGACAAGCCTGCTTTTAAAGGAGGACAAAAGTAATACTTTTTCGTAAGTTTGGAAATGCAAGCAGCAATTAAGCCCATTTCCTCGCTTTTATTATTCATTTCTGTTTTTTCGTTTTCCTGTAAAGACGAAAAGATCAAACCCGACTACAGGGCCGAGATGCGCAAATTTGTGCAGAAGATCAGCGAAAAAGGGGAAGAATGGAAGCCGGGATTCATTGTAGTACCGCAAAACGGACTTGCATTACTCAGCAGCGATGGAACCTGGCAGGGAACTGCTGATAACGCGTATATCGCCGCGATCGATGGTGTAGGGCAGGAAGAGCTTTGGTATGGGTACGATAACAAGGATGATGAAGTCACACCCGAACGAGACCATAATGAAATGTACGTTATGTGTCAATTTGCCCAAAGTCACGGTTTAAAAGTAATGGCGATTGATTATGCGAGTTCTATCTCCAAAATCGATGATTCGTATGCGAGGAACTTTGCAAACGGATTTATTTCATTCGCAGCTGATCACAGGGAACTTGATAATATTCCGATGTATCCTACAATTCCTTATAACTCGTCCAACTTGCAGCCCCCGGTCCCGTTCAATGATATGCGGAATTTTCTTTACCTCATAAATCCTTCTTATTACAATACAAAAGATGATTTTATTACTGCGCTCGCAAATTGCCGGTACGATGTTTATGTGATTGATCTTTATTTTGATGAGCAAAATATTTTGGATACTGCCGATCTGAACCGCATTCGCCGTGGCTCCTACAATGGCGATTGCAAGATTCTTTGTTACATGAGCATCGGTGAAGCGGAATCGTATCGTTGGTATTGGAAACCGTACTGGAATGTTACACCGCCGGAATTTGGTGTCGGGGAAAATCCTTCCTGGACGGATAATTTCGTCGTGCGTTACTGGGATCCGAACTGGCAGGCTGTAATTTGTGGGGCACAGGATTCTTATCTCAGAAGAATTGTTAACGCCGGCTTTGATGGCGTGTATCTTGATCTGGTTAGCCAATACGAGTACTTCGAAGAATGAAAAAATCCCTCCTTGCATTTTTCTTCCTGCTGGTTACATTCGGAGCCTTCGCACAAACTCCCACTAAACTTGCTGTGATCAACCCGGTCACCGATAGTATTGTCCATTACGCGAAATCATTTTTAGGAACGAAATACGCTTACTCCTGCGCTTCTCCTAAAACAGGATTTGACTGCTCCGGATTTACCTGGTTTGTTTTTAATCATTACAAAATTGCTGTTCCTCGTTCATCGAAAGATTATAAAACATTCGGCAAAGAAATTTCCATCGACGCCGCACGAAAAGGCGACATCATCGTTTTCCGCGGAACACACGCCGGCGATAAATCTGCTGGACACGTCGGTATCGTAATTTCAAATCCCGGTGAGCCACTTCAATTCATACATTCTTCCTCATCCAAAAATCACAACGGCGTAGTCATCACCGATTATAATAACAGCGCATATCCAGGGAGATTTATTAAGGTCATCAGAGTTATAGAGTAAAAAAGGGACGAAAAAAAAGGGGACGAAGGGACGGGTGACGGGTGACAAGTTGTTTGTTGCGTCCAAGGTTCATTCTCAATATCAATGTCACATCTCATTCTCTTTTTAGCTAATTTCGTCTCTCAAAGCATTCGTATATTCGTTTTCATTCGCCTGTCTGCCGCCGCGCGGGCTGTGCTTCGGCAGGCAGGTATTTCGTTCCCTTTAGTAATTCGTTCCCCGCACTATGAAATATTTCTCCGCACTATTCTTTCTCATAATCACTGTTTCTGAAATTAATGCACAGGCTCCGGCTACAACTTCGCAATGGCTGGCTCCTGCTTGTAAACCGAAAACATTCGGACTTCATAACAGCAAAGGAGAAATTGCTGTCGAAGCGAAATTCGATATGCTGGAAGAAGCGGACGGAACAGGATGGATTGCTTATTCCGGTGGAAAATATGGTGTGATAAATAATTCCGGAGGATGGATCATTAAACCGCAATTTGAAATCATCGTACAGTTTCTTAACGGAAAAGCAGTAGCAGGGAAAAAACAAAAGACAAAACAGGAACCGCGCAATGAAAGCTTAGGTTACTATGAAATGTACGCGCTGGAACAACCGAGTGACAGCACCATTTATTTTGGCGTCATTGATGCTTCAGGTGTTTGGATCATTGATGCGTCTTATAGTTTTATCCGTCTTTCCAATGATGGTTCAGCTCAATACGCTGCAAATGGAAAGTATGGTTATTTAAATGCAGACGGCTCTGTTATGATTCGTGCGCAGTATGATTTTTCTACGCGAATGAATGAAGGTAGTGCAGTGATAAGTGAACCTTCAGAATCATCTGCTTCAAACCGTCGTTTGTATGGAACCAATCGATCAAGGGCAGGAAAATATTCTGTGGTTGACCGTAACGGAACTAAATTAAATACAGAAACGTACGATCTGATTCGTGAATATAAAGAAGGACGTGCTGCATTTAATAAAGGCGGAATCTGGAAAGTAACCCGGTATAATTCAGACTTAAAATTGCTCGGCGGAAAATGGGGATATCTTGATGCTTCAGGAAAAGAGATCATCGCTCCCGTATATGATTATGTTTACGATTTTGAAAACGGAAAAGCAAAAGTGCGATCAGGTCAGCGTATTTTCTGGATTGATAAAGACGGAAAAGAAACTACACCACCATCTTCCGTCAAAAAAGAAAATGCATTTACCATTTATTGCGCACCCGGATTTTTTGGTTACGTAGGACTAGATGGAAGATACGTGATCCAACCACAGTACTTCATTGCGAAAGAATTCAGCGAAGGTTTGGCGGCGGTAATGCCCTTGCGTGTTTCCGATATGGATTGCGGTTTTACCCCGGAAAGAAATTCTTCTGAATATTCTTCTTCGCACAACAGCTATAATGGTTTGCTGAAAAACCTGGTGAATCTTGATCGCGATTACGGAATTGATTTTAATGATCATGAAAGAAATTACCGCGACTCAATTCATATGGCTGATTCATTGATAGCGTTAATGACCAGCGCAAGAAGATTATATGGCTACGCTGATAAAACCGGTAACATGGTGCTGCCTGCGAAATATGAAGTTGCATTGCCGTTTCATAACGGATGTGCGTATGTTTTGTTTCGCGAAAAATGGGGCGTGATCGATACAAAAGGAAATTGGGTTTTTGCTCCTGTGCTGGAATGGCCCGGTGAGCTGCAGATCGTTCGTTATGAATATGGCAATGACGGAAGACAATATTATGTTTACGAATACAACGAGCAGGATATTTATGCGGAAGGAAATACAGAAAACATTTATTCATTCAGCGAAGGAATCGGTTGCATTTATAAATACGGCAAATACGGATTTATCGATACGACCGGAAGAATAATTGCTTCTCCTGTGTATGATGAAGCAAAACCTTTTTTAAACGGATTTGCAGCGGTTCGCCACGGAAAATACTGGGGCTTTATTGATCGAACAGGCAAAGAAACTATTCCGTTGCGTTATACAGCAGCAGGTTCATTTACTGCTGAAGGATTAGCATGCGTTGCTGCTTCACCACAAAAAACAACGAATGTTGAGGTGGAAGTAGGAATGGAATATGAAAGTGAAGAAGCACAGTATTACGGCTACATCGACAAGAGTGGGAATTGGGCGATCAAACCGAAATTTACCGGCGCAAATGATTTCTCAAACGGACTTGCAAGAGTTTCTGTGAATTACCTGAAGTCAGGATACATTGACAAAACAGGAAAGTATATTATTCCCCCGAAATACGATTACGCTGCCGATTTCAAAAATGGTTTTGCGCTTGTACGAATCAATATGTACGAAGCCGTTTACATTGATAAGACCGGGAAGATCAGCAAAACATTCACAGTTGACAATCCGCCGAAGAATAAATCGATCCCGCTAAAACCATCACGTGGTGACAATAATTATTTTGGTTTTGTCAATGAGAAAGAGGAGGTGGTAATTCCGTTTGAATATGCTAAGGTGGGATATTTTACGAAGGTGAAATAATTTTGCAGGTGTTTCTTACCTTTATATCGAAAACATAATAATAGCCCTTAGAATGCATACTTCCTTCATAAAAAAACTAATCGTTTCAGCTATTTTAATTTTGCCCAGCTGTTCAGCCTATTCGCTTGGGCTTTCCTGGTTTAATAGCTTCGTGAGTGTGCCTGATGAAATTGCAGTTGCTGTAGTTCTTGATTCTTTGTCAAATTCTTATACAATCGGCCAATTTTTCGGAACGGCAGATTTTGATCCGGGTCCTTCTGTTTTTAATATGACAGCTTCGGGCTCGAACAGGGATATTTATATTCAAAAAATAGATTCCTCAGGAAATTTTGTTTGGGCAAAACGTATTGGCTCAACCGGAACTGAATGGGCCAATGATATTTTGAAAGACAGAAGCGGGAATATTTATATAACCGGAACGTTCTCTGCAGGTCCTATTGATATGGATCCGGGTCCGGGAACTTTTTATTTATCCCTGTCTTCAACTTACGCGGAAACTTTTATTTTAAAGCTGGAGAATGACGGCGATTTTGTTTGGGCAAAAAAATTCTCTTCTGTCAATTCAAGCAGTTATCTAGACTTTCCCCGGCTCGCAATGGATGTATCGGGCGATATAATTTTTGCCGGACGCTTTGTTGGCAGTATTGATTTCGATCTAGGCCCCTCCACATATACTTTAAGCTCGCCCGGACTCTTTTCCCTTAGTGTTGCAAAATTCACCCCTGCGGGAAATCTTAGCTGGGTAGTCAGCACTTCATCATCATCTTATTGGGAATGTGTTGATGTTACAACAGATCTGTCAGGGAATGTTTTTGTATGCGGAAATTTTTCGGGTCTTACGGATTTTGATCCGGGTCCGGGAGTACAAAACAGGACACCTTCAGGTACGAACGGTTATCTGTTAAAGCTTACAGGTAATGGAGCGTTTGTATGGGTAGATGTAATAGTAGGGGCATCTACATATATTTCAACAATAACTGTAAATACATTGGGTGAAATATATGCAGCTGGAGTTTACGTTGATTCTGCGGATTTTGATCCGGGGGCAGCTGTTTATATGTTGCATGCAGTCCTTGGAAATGGTGATGGATACGTGCTGAAAGTAGATGCCAATGGTGTTTTTCTTTGGGCAGGTTCTATTGGAGGAGCGAGTACAGATCGAATAAATTCAATCGCATTAGATTCCTATGAAAATATTTATGCTGTAGGCACAGGAACAGGATGGCCAACTGATATTGATCCGGGCCCGGGTGTATACAGCTCGCCAACTATGGGTGCTGCGACAACATTTGTTTTTTCGTTAACACCACAGGGCCATTTTCGCAATGGTGCGACTTTGCAAAGCGCTATCACAGTTGATGGAAAAAGCATTGCAGTCAGTCAGACAAATTCGCTTTACATAGCAGCAAATTTGTCCGGGTATAATACAATTCCAATTTATTTTGAGCCCGGTCATGTTCCAACAACGCACGCTTTTGCTACGAATGGATATGATGCGAGTACAATCAAAATTAGTCAAACTGTATTACCACAGCAGCCCAATTTAACCGCAAGCTCTCTTGCAATCTGTGCTAACGATAGTGTTTTTATTTATGCATCAGGAAGCCTTAATGCCGGGAACTATTGGTACTTATATTCCGGGAGTTGTGGCGGACTATTGCTTGATAGTTCTGCTATCGGAGTATTTTCAGTTTCACCCGGATCAAATACCACTTATTATATTCGGGGGCAGGGACCCAATTCCGGAAACGGGCCATGTAGTTCTATCACCATAAATGTGACGCAACAATCTCCGCCGACTGGAAATACAAGCATATATGGTTGCCAAATTGATTCTCTTATTGTCGGAGATCTTATTGTAAATGGCATAAACATCCAATGGTATCTTTCTCCAACTGGAGGATCGCCAATAGCACTTAATACCCTTCTTGTTAACAACACAGTTTATTATGCATCACAAAACCCTTCCGGATGCGAAAGCCTTCTTCGTTTACCTGATACTGCATTTGTAACGAATACTCTTGCCCCCGGCGTAAATCCAGTGCAGTATTTTTGCTGGAATGATTCCGCAGCTATTTCCGATTTGCAGGTTTCAGGTAATAATATTTTATGGTACAGCTCTGCAACATCTGCTACACCGCTTTCAACATCGACTATAGTAAATAATAATGGAACATATTATGCTTCACAAACTGTCGGTGGTTGCGAAAGTGTTACACGTAGTGCTGTGCAGGTAATTATAATTCCGGTGATATATATTTATGACTCATTGGCCATCTGTCATGGCTATCCATTTACTTTTCCTGATGGAATGTATTTAGCAGCGCTAAATGGAGATACAAGTTATACAAGTTATTTAACATCTTCTTTTGGATGTGACAGTATTATAGAAACGCATCTTCATGACTTACTTTTTAATTCAACAATTATTCAAAACGGGGGAACCCTGCAATCGACTATACCGGGAGCATCTTATCAATGGCTGGATTGCTTAAATGGTAACATACCAATAAGCGGGGCTACAAATCAATTTTTCACTCCTTCTGTAAATGGTAATTATGCTGTGTCTGTAACATTGTCTGGTTGTGTAGACACGTCCTCATGTCTTCAGTTTCTTTATCTTGATATGGATGTAATACAAGACGGATCTTTCTATATTTATCCGAATCCCGCAAGTTCAACTATTCAATTGTACAGTGCTGAGTCAAACGAAGGCTTTTTCGTTTCTATCGCAAACTTATCTGGCGAGGTTGTAGGTGTATATCCATTCTCTCAAACCTCAACTGCATCGATTGATATTTCAGATTATGTTTCGGGAATTTATTTTGTCTCCGTATGTAATAATAAGGTGGTCTATCGACTAAAGCTCATAAAGCTATAGGAGCTAAATTAATTCGAAGGTGCAATGATTTTACCTTGTGCTATCCGGCAAAAGTCGCCGGCACCACCACATTCAGCGCCGCAGGATCAATAGTTGCAACCAATTCTACTCCCATTACATCAGGCTCACCATCATAATGTGTGGCACCTTCCGACTTTCTTGTGATCGTAATTTTTTTTGCGGTATACGTTTCGAGAAAGCGCGAAGTATCTAATTTTTTTCCGAACATCTTACCTGCAATGCCCGCCATATTCCACCAGCGGAACGGATGAAGAATAGAGATATTTAAAATTCCATCCATCGCATTTGCTTTTGGCGCGATCCAGGCATTGTTTCCGTATTGACCTGCGTTTGCAATCGTCATCAGGAAAGCATTACGCTCTATCTTTTTTCCGTCAATATCAATCACGTAAGTTTCTGCATTGTATGCACGGAATTCCGAAACCGTCATTTTTCCGTAAGTGAAAAATCCGCGCTTGCTGCTTTCTGCAAACAGCTTTCCGATGCGCGCATCAAATCCAACACCTGCTGTACAAAAAAAGGAACGTCCGTTAATTATTCCACGATCGATCTTTTTGACCACGCCATCCATGAGCAGCTCCATCGCCGCTTCCTTTTTCATCGGAATTCCGAGATGTCTTGCCAATCCATTTCCTGATCCGAAGGGAATAATTCCCAATGCAATATTCGTTCCCGCAAGCGCATTCGCAAGCTGACTTACTGTTCCATCACCACCAACTGCCACTGCAATATCAAAGTCGCCCGTCTTCACACGATTAAAAATTTCATCACGATCAGAAATTTTATTCCATGGAAGAATTTCGCTGTAGTAAGTTTGACTCAGCAGATTTTTGATAAAAGCAACACGGTCCGTTTTTTTATCGCTTCCGGAATTAGGATTAATTACAAAAGCAATTCGCTTGCGTTTCATCATACAATGTAAATATAAATCAGGTGCTGACGAAGTCCGGAGCTGTTGAACTTTAGAACGCAGCTTATAATAAGGCGTGCCATTAAATGGCTCCGGCTCTGTTACTTCGGTCACATTGTTGATTTTATCTTCCTTCATTTTCTTATGCTGTTAATAATTCGGATGTCAATGGTTCCGGATAATGTTCATCCATAACTTCATCGAAATTTTTTATGAAAAGAGTCTCTGCATTATTTTCCCATTGGCGGAAGCCTTCACTTTTGGATTGATGTGAAGGAAGCCATTCCATAAATCTGCTGATCTCGAATTTTTTATCGTAGATGCCAACACCGGCACGCATTGCATCCAGTCCATTACAGAGCTGCTCAAAATGTCCTTCCACAGGAACCATAAACACCGGCTTATCAAGATAAAATGCTTCACATACCGATTCAAATCCTGCTGAGCTGATCAATCCACTGCAACCTGCCATATACTCCAGGAATTTTGTATCGCTCAGCTTATGAAAGAAAAGATTTTCATGCACTTCAATCATTTCTTTTTCAGAAGTGGAATCAGTAAATACATGAAGCAACACACCCGGATTTTTCTTGTGCCAGTTTTCAATATCATCGCGGTAACCGGCATTTACCAGGTAACAAAGAAAATATCCGCCTTTATAAACGGATAGCTTTTTAACTTCATTCCGTAAAAGCGGCGGAACAACTTTCAGCAGATTATTATCATCTTCGCGCATCAGATCAAATGAAAGCGCAAGAATTCTCGATGAGCCGGCAGCAGTGAGCGCAGTATAATTTTTCAGGAACATCCTGTCGATACGGTAACCTTTCGGAAATTCAAATTGCGGATGTTCACCGAGATACTGATGTGCAATGGAAACAATCGGCGGACGTTTAGAAGGGCGTGTGATCTTTGAATACAATCCGACAAGCGGTTCGTAAAAATTAATGATCATATCCGGATTCAGCACCGCAACTTTTTTACGTATGAGCTTTGCACTTTTTATATAAGTGCGGAGGCGTTTCATATTGTGCCAGATCGTAGCGCCAATATTTATTCCGCGATTATTTTTTGTAATAAAATTCGGGCTTTGTACACGCTCAACTGTTACGCCGGAAAATTTTTCAAGGAAAAAAGCAGGAATAGTTCTTCGTTCGCTTGTGCCGACGATCACACCACAAACTATATAATTGTTTTTTTCAAGCAGCTGTCGAAGTGCAAGCGCTTGTGTCATATGACCACGTCCTTCACCCTGGACGACAAAAAGAACTTTAGCCTTCATAGTTTTACGATATAAGTAGGACGAATTATTTCAACCTGGTCTTCACGGAGCAATTGATCATGCGCAACAAGCCAATCCGTATAATTGATAATTTTCCATTCGCCTTCATACGTCTCTACAAGAGCAGTCAGTGATTCCACCCAATCGCCGCTGTTCAGGTAATGAATGCTGCCTATCATTTTATTTGCAGGCGTATGAATATGTCCGCAGATCACACCATCGCAATTGCGTGTTTTTGCAACTGATGCAAGCTGTGTTTCGAAATCGGAAATAAAACTTACGGCGCCTTTCACTTTTGCTTTAATCACTTGTGAAAGTGAATAATAGGGGAGACCACGACGCGCACGATTTTGATTGTAGTGCTTATTCAACCAAAGCAAAAACGTATAAGCAACGTCACCTAATTTTGCAATCCATTTTAATTTTGTTGTGACGGTATCAAAAATATCTCCGTGCACCACATAATAACGTTTGTCTCCTGATTCAATAAAACAATCACGACGTATAGAAAAATTACCAAGTGAAAACGGCAGCACTTCATCAAGGAAGTCATCGTGATTGCCGCGGATATAAATAATATTAGTTCCTTTAGAAGCGCGTTTGAGAATAAGCTTGAAGAATTTTGTGTGATGCTTTTTCCATGCGCCTGATTTTCTTAACTGCCATCCATCAATGATGTCGCCGTTAAGAATAAGTGTTTCGCATTTGTGATGTTTGAGGAAGTGAATGACTTCTTTCGCTTTTGAAGTCGCGGTGCCCAGGTGGATGTCGGAGAGAACAATCGTTTTGTACCTGGTTTTTTTCACTTATCAGTATCTTCTTTCTTACGGTGCAAATTTTCCTTTTTGATATAACCTTAATGTGAAGGCGTTATAAACGTTTCATCACCCTATGTTATGTTCAAAGTGAAATAAAGACCGCAAAAGGATACGCTCTGTTAACGTTGAAAATGAAAAAACGGCTGAACTTTTAGGAAAAATTGGCAGGCAAATTCTGTTAACTCCGACGATTTGTCAGTGAAAAGATGGTTTTTTGGCTTGGTACAGATTCTGATATACAGTAGTCAGGAGTCGGTAGTCAGGAAAACCAACTGAGCTTTTATTAAGACTGCTACCAGACTACTCCGAACTAAACACTAAAAACTAACAACTAAAAACTAATCGTTATGAACAACTTAAGTTTTATTCCACAGCGAAAGGTGTTCAACCACCCGCTTTTAAACAATGTGTTTCCATCTTTCCTTGATGAATCTATCGGACGTGAAACAGCTGCTTTTATGCCTGCGGTAAATATTGCAGAAGATGATAAGAGCTGGCACATTGAAGTTTCCGCTGCCGGATTTAAAAAGGATGATTTTAAGATCAGGATCGAAAACGATACGCTTACAATCAGTGCGGAGCATAAAGAGGAAAAAGCAGAACCGGCAAAAAATGCAAATCCTGAAAAAGAAAAACAATATTCCCGCCGTGAATTCCGTTATGGTTCTTTCGCGCGCACATTCCGTCTTCCTAAAGAGAAGGTGAATGAAGAAGGAATTAATGCGAAATACGAAAACGGAATTCTCGAACTCAGCATTCCGAAAAAGCAAGTGGAGATGAAAGCAATGAAAGAGATTAAAATTTCATGATTGAGTGTGCCGGCAGAGATACCGGCATAGGGTTAGTTTTTCTTTCAGGTCTTCGGACCAGTCACCTGTTCTGCCTGACAGGTGACTTTTTTTTGACCTAAAAAGGCACTCTTTTCAACAATTGCTTCTTCATTACTCCTGTCCTGCAATGAAAAGAGCGGCTTCACATCCGATAACTTTGTAAGAATGAGTACAAGACCACTAATTCTCATCACCAATGATGATGGCATTCACGCGCCCGGCATCACTGCGCTGGTGGAGGCCGCAAGTAAATTCGGAGATATTTTTGTTGTTGCGCCCGATAAACCGCAATCCGGAATGGGACATGCGATCACGATCAATGCAACGCTTCGTGTTCAAAAAGTAAATGCGCATCCCGGCGCGGAGTCGTGGAGCTGTAGTGGAACGCCTGTTGATTGTGTCAAAATGGCAATCAGCAAATTGTTGCCGCGTGAACCTGCTTTGTGTCTTTCAGGAATTAATCACGGTGCAAATCATTCCATCAACATTATTTATTCCGGCACCATGTCGGCTGCAATGGAAGGTGCGATTGAAGGAATTCCGTCCATCGGATTTTCATTGCTCGACTATTCGATCGATGCTGATTTCACAGGATCGAAAGTGTACGTCGAAAAAATTATCGCGTATGTGCTGGAGCATGGAATGGAAAAAGGAGTTTGCCTGAATGTCAATATTCCGAATTTGCAGCCTGATGAAATAAAAGGAATAAAGGTTTGCCGGCAAGCGAATGGAACGTGGGTAGAGGAATTGGATGAACGCAAAGATCCGTACGGAAGAAATTATTACTGGCTCACCGGTAATTTTGAAAATTTTGAACCGGAAGCAACCGACACCGATGCATGGGCGCTTGAAAATGGTTTTGTTTCCGTTGTGCCTTCGCAGTTTGATCTTACTGCATACAAATCCATTGATAAGCTTTCTAACCTGAATGCTAAATAATTTCTGCAGATGCTGAAAAAATTAGATAATATGATCACAGGTGTAATGCTGGGATTGCTCATGCCCATCATTGGCCTTTTCCTTTATTATCTGTTTACTTATCGCACACAGACTTCTTTCAGTGGCTTCATTGATTATTTTACTTCTATCCATTTATTCGTTGCCTACATAAGTCTTGCTTGTTACATCACCAATCTGCCGCTATTCTTTTTATTCATTCACAAAGAAAAGTATCTCGCTGCAAGAGGAGTTCTTTTTGCAACGATCGCCTACACGATTTGGGTTGTCTACGAAAAATTCCTCGCCTGATCTATGAAATACTACATCATAGCAGGTGAAGCATCCGGCGATCTGCACGCAGCGAACATGCTTCGTGAATTAAAGCAGATCGATCCCGAAGCAGAATTCCGCGCATGGGGCGGCGATTTAATGCAGGCGCAAGGTGCAACGCTCGTGAAACATTATCGTGATCTTGCTTTCATGGGTTTTCTCGAAGTGGCGATGAACCTTCGTACCATTCTCAAAAATATTTCTTTTTGCAAGCAGGATATCGCTCAATGGAAACCTGATGCATTGATCCTTGTTGATTATCCCGGCTTTAATCTTCGCATTGCACCATTCGCGCATGAATTAAAAATTCCTGTTTTCTATTATATCTCGCCGCAGATCTGGGCGTGGAAACAAAATCGCGTTTATAAGATCAAAGAAACTGTCGATCGTGTTTTTTGTATTCTTCCTTTCGAAAAAGATTTTTATACCAAACATAAATATCACGCTGATTTTGTCGGGCATCCTTTGCTCGATGCTGTCTCCGGTTATGAAGATGCAAAAGCAGTGGAGGATGATGGAAGAAAGATCATTGCTGTTTTACCCGGAAGCCGCAGGCAGGAATTGAAAAAAATTCTTCCGCCGATGCTGGAAGTCGCGAAGAATTTTCCGCAATACCGTTTTGTAATCGGTGGCGCGCCCGGTCAGCCTTTGTCTTTTTACAAAGAGATAATGGGTAATGATCCGATGGAAATTGTATTCGGCAAAACGTATTCGTTGCTGAAACAAGCATACGCCGGTTTGATAAAATCAGGAACTTCTACACTTGAAGCAGCGTTGTTTAATTTACCGCAGGTAGTTTGTTATAAAACCAGCGCAGTGTCTTACAACATTGCAAAACGTGTGGCGAATGTGAAATATATTTCTCTGCCGAATTTGATCATGGATGAAGCGATCGTAACAGAGCTCATCCAGGAAAATATGACGGTGGAACGAATGACAGCTGAATTAAAGTTCGTAACAGAAAATGAAACGGGTCGCGACAAAATGTTTGCGAACTATAAACGTTTATATGGAAAGCTGGGCGGAGCAGGAGCTTCCAAAAAAGTAGCAACCCAAATACTTGAACATCTTCGCAAATGAAAAAACTTATCCTGGCCCTGGGAGTTTTATTTTCAATAACCACGCATGCGCATAATGTAGATGTGCGCATACTGTCGACAATGGCTGTTTCTTCTGTCAATGTTTCTATTCACAGCGGAGATTATTATTTATATCTCGGTGGAAAGTTGCAGCCTGATTCCATGACAGAGAAAGTTTTTCAGCTGCTCGTGATCAATGATTCGATTGAAGTGCGCATTCCCAGTGATACGATCGGGCGTTTTGCTTCTTTCAGCTTAATCGGCAGACAAGACAGCTCTGTGTTTAAGATCAAACCGATCAAACCTTCATCAGGAACACGCGTGTACGATCATTCATTGAGCATAACTGTTTTGAATGGTTTAATGCAATGTCTGAATACGGTTGGTCTCGATCATTATGTTGCAGGTGTTGTTGAATCGGAAGCAGGTGGCCGCACGACAAAAGAATTTTATAAAGTGCAGGCTATTCTTTGCCGCACGTATGCGCTTGCACATTTGTATCGTCACGTTGCAGAAGGATATGAAGTGTGCGATGGTGTGCATTGCCAGGCGTATCGTGGTCGCCCTTCTGATTTGAATGTGCTTGCTGCAGTAAGAGAAACGGAAGGACTTGTCATCGTGGATAAAAGTCTGACGTTAATTACGCCTGCGTTCTTTTCAAATTGTGGCGGACAAACTGCGAATTCGGAAAGTGTTTGGTCTGCGCCGGTTCCTTATTTGCGTTCGGTAAAAGATACATTTTGCCTGAAAAGCAATTGCGCTCACTGGAAAAGAAAGATCGCGAAAGAAGACTGGCTGAATTATCTTGCGTTGAAGCATAAATATCCTGTAGGTGATTCTGCTGCGTGTTACAGCGCATTGAATATGTCGCAGGGACCGCGCACAACTTTTTATACGTATGGCACAATTAAAATTCCGTATAAAACAATTCGCAGCGACTGGCAATTACGTTCTGCTTATTTTTCCATCGAAGAAGCAAACGACAGCATTGTGATCAGCGGAAGAGGTTATGGGCACGGCGTAGGTTTATGCCAGGAAGGTGCGATTAAAATGGCGAAGCTCGGTTACACGTATAAATGGATCATCGACTATTATTACAAAGATGTCGAGATCATTCATCTTTCCATGCTGGAGTTTTTTAAGGAAGACTAGTCAGTTGGCAGTATTCAGTTGTCAGTTGTCAGTTGTCAGTTGTTATTGCAGTCGTCAGTATCAGTCTTCAGTTGCCTTAAACCATTCTTCTAAATTTGCTTTTTTTTAGACTGGCTACTGACACTGACTACTGACTATTGGTATCTTTATATTGTGAAAAGTTTCTTCATTACCCTCTTACTTTTTATTTCGCTGATTGCTTCTGCGCAGAAAAAATCTGTTTCGGATACCTTGTCGCCGTTGCGGGTGGTGGAGAAATATGTTTCTCCGGATGGTTTTCCTGACAGGCTGAAATATTTCTGTTGCGAATTATACGGGGAATGGACTGCTGATTCTACTTTGGGACAGCATCTGCGAAAATCAATTCAGCGTTCAAGCGAATTAATTTTCCAGGATTCGGCTCATGCTACGGTTGCAGTCTGGCTTCGTGATTCTCTTACTTCACTTGATGTTTATTTTTATCTCGTCAAAAATCAAAACTGGACGGTTTACGCATCCCGTACACTTGCGATGAGACAATCGGTGCATGATGCGTTAAAGCGTCTTGACAGCATTCCTGAAAATGAGCGGGGAAAAGCATACACCAAAACACATTCTCATTCGTATGAATTTGAATCGGCAAATTTGAAATTGTGGGATAATACGGATAAAGTATTAGCAGCTCATTTCAATTCGAATAAAAAACAATTCCAGCAAATGCAGAACCGGCTCGTGAAAAAAGGTTTTACAAAATCAGATTCGCTGGTTGTGAATGCGATCAAAGACAAAAAAATAAAGAAGCTCGCCGAACAATCGCTCATCCGCGGATTTGAATATGATAAGCGATATCCGGGCTGTATTTTTTATCTCATCGGTGGCATTGCTGATAATACCGTCGGCTATATGTACCAACCCGATCCGAAAAGGATTCCTTTGATCACGGAAAAGCATTATATCATTATTAAGTCGTTGGGTGATGGGTGGTATCTCTTTAAGACTACCTGATCAAATGAGATGGATTTGGTAATCTGGTAACTGGGTAATCTGGTAATTTCATATTATTATAATTATTATGAAAGAACGATTTTCAAATGAAAAAGCTAAATGGAGTAATGAACGAGAGAATTCCTTTAGAAAAAAATGCGAAGAAATGGCCTTTAGTGTAAAGGCTAAATTGATTCTTCGTGATGGCAAAACTTACCTTTTAATTGAAAAGTCTGAAGTCTTTTTGTGTGAACCAGTTAAACAGAAATCAATGTGGTATGAAACATGGATAAAGTTTAAAACCCTCTTGTCTCAATAGAAATATCCTGCATTATCTTAGTTTTTTCAATTACCCAGTTACCAGATTACCAGATTACCAAATCAGTTCCAAGGAAATTTATATCTTTGCCGCGTAACGGTTTCCGGCTTACGTCGGAATGAAAAGGGAATCCTGTGAAATCCAGGAACAGTTCCCGCTGCTGTAAGTTCTTAAAAACTCTTTGGATTCTGCAACGCCACTTTCTCAAGTTGAGACGGGAAGGCCACCAAAGAGCGAACGAGTCAGAAGACCTGCCATTACGAATGATCATCCGCTGCTTCGGGAAAAAAGCGCAGGTTGTGAATGGAAATATTCTTTTCTGTTTTCTCCTGCCGTTTTCTAAAAAGTCGCCGCGTATTTTCATTGATCCGGGAATAGATCTGTTACAATGAAAAGAACGAAAGGAATTTCCTTTTTACTGTTTTTTATTTTCATAACCGCGGTTACTAAACTTTGCGGACAAGATACACTTGCGTCAACTCTCACGCTTCCACAGGTAGATATTGCAACTCCTGGTCGTATTAACACTGGACTCATTATTGAAAAACCCGATTCACTTCAGTATGCAAGATATCAATCGGGCACGCTGACAGATTTGCTTGGACAGAATGGTTTATTGTTCCTGAAAAGTTATGGCGGCGGAAATCTTGCAACGACAACTATTCGCGGCGCATCGGCTTCACAAACTCCTGTGCTATGGAATGGAATAAACCTGCAAAGCCCGACACATGGAAATGTAGATTTAACATTGATGCCGGCGATACTTTGTGACTATGTATCTGTGCAGAATGGAGGCGCATCGGCAGAGTGGGGAAGTGGTGGTATTGGTGGCGTGATACAAACGGGAAACGTGGTAGAATTCGGAAAAGGATTCGGCGTGCGTTATGCGGGACTTGCGGGAAGCTTCGGGCAAATGGAAAATGGGTTGAAGCTTGGTTACAGCACGGAACGATTTTCAGCCAATGTTCGTGCGTACCGGCAAACTGCGAAAAACGATTTTACATTCCGCAATTTAAGCCTGAATGGTTTTCCTGCAGACACGATTACAAATTCTGATTTTCTGCAGGAAGGAATTTTTGGTGAAGTTGGTGCGCGTTCAAAATCGGGAAAGCATCAATTGTATGTGCGTGGCTGGTATCAAAATGATGAGCGTGGAATTCCGCCGACCATGCTTGAATCGGCAAGCACAGCACGACAGAAGGATGAATTCTTTCGTGCGATGGCCGATTACAGGATGTTTAAATCGAATTACACGCTACAGCTGAAATCTGCGATTTTCACAGAGTTCATGGATTTTTATCCGGGCTATAATCAGCCAAGCTCATTGACACATTCTCTTTTGTTGGTGAATGAAGCAGATTTCATTTACTATTTCAACGCAAGACTTTCAGCTTCTGCAGGTGTAAATTATACGATGTCAAAAGCGGACGTTACACAATATGTACCTGTAACCATTCAACATCGTGGAAGTGTTTTCGGCGGAATAACTTTTCGTCCGTTTCCAAAACTTAGTCTCGCATTGAACCTGCGCGATGAAGCGGTAAGTGGAAAGCTTACTCCGTTGGTTGGCTCGTTCGGTACGGAATGGTGGAAATATAAATTCCTTACCGTGCGCACTTCCATCAGCCGCAATTACCGCATTCCGACGTTCAACGATTTGTATTGGGTGCCGGGAGGGAATCGCGATTTGAAACCGGAAGACAGCTGGAACGAAGATCTTTCTGCTGATCTGCATTTTGAATGGAAGAAAATTAAATTCAGCTATATCGTTACCGTTTACAATCGCAATACAAAAAACTGGATTCTCTGGCAGCCTGGTCCGGGATATTGGTCGCCTGAAAATTTATTATCGGTATGGAGTCGCGGCATCGAACATCGTCTCAAATTAAAATGGAGCAAGAATAAAACAGACATTACTTTTCTCGGCGGTTACGATTATGTGCGTGCGACGAATCAAAAATCGAAAGTGGCGAATGATGTTTCTGTTGGCAAGCAGCTGATGTATTTGCCTGCGAATCATTTTTTCGGGATGCTGCAATTTACTTACCGTAATTTTTATCTCGCCTACAATCACCAGTATAATGATCTGCGGTTTACATCTACAGATCATACAAGCTATTTGCCTGCATTCGATCTTGCAACGCTAACCATTGGGAAAAGGATTGAAATGAAAAATTCGTATGGTGATATTTTCTTTCGTATTAACAATTTGTATAATAAAGAATACCAGGCTATCGCATGGCGACCAATGCCGGGAAGAAATTTCCAGTTCGGAATTACAATCGATTTGCATTCACTCCGCCGCCGCGGATTAAAACAACCCAATAAATAAACCAAAACCATAAACATGAAAAACAGTACATTACTCATTGCATGCATTACAACCTTTTTCACCATCACCACAAAAGCACAAACCGTTTCCACGATCGACAACCTTACGCTGCAAACCGATACTTTTTGGGACGGCTCTGATCTCTCAGGAGGTTTTGCAAGCGGAAATGCATATTTCCTCAACTCGTACCAGGGATACTGGGCAAGTGGCTGGGCGTATTCAAACAAGACTGATTCCGCAACTGTTCCTTCTGATTACATGACACAATTGTATATCGGGAAAGCAGGATCAGGTTATTTATCTTCGAATTACGCGATCGGAACGCAAGGCTCGATCACACGATTGACAGGACAGGCAGCTGGTGGTGTTGTGAACGGTGTGTATGTAACGAATAACGATTACGCTTATAACAGCATGGCTTTCGGCGATGCATTTGCGAAAAAATTCGGCGGCACTACCGGAAATGATCCGGATTGGTTTAAGCTAACAGTTCGCAACTATTACCAGGGTGTAATGACGAATGATAGTGTTGAATTTTATCTTGCAGATTTCCGTTCCCAGAATAACAGCCAGGATTATTTGGTAAGGAACTGGACATGGGTTGACCTCACTTCGCTTGGGAATGTTGACAGCCTTGCATTTTTTCTTACTTCAACCGACAACGGTTCTTTCGGAATGAATACACCTGCTTATTTCTGTGTGGATGACCTGACAACTTCGGACAGCCCGCTTTCTATTGAAGCTTCTGCTATTGCGAACTTCAGCATGTATCCTGTGCCGGCAAATAATCAGCTTACTGTAAAAGGTGAAAATCTCGCTGGTTCATCTATAGCTGTTTATGCAATGACAGGCCAGATTATCAGCGAAACGATCATTATGTCAGATGTGGAAACTGTATCGCTTCTTAACTTAGCGCCGGGAGTGTACAATCTTGTTATCACTTCACATGACGGATATGTAATTGCACGCAAGCCGTTTATTCATGAATAAAATGAAATTAGTTTTCAAAAACATCCTGCTCACTGTTGCGGCGGTCCCGTTGTGGATCTCTGCAACAGCGCAGTACGCACCCGCCGCAGGTCAGCCCGGCACAACCGCGATCTATAAAGACAGTTCTGTTTTTATTAATTGGGCAACACAATGCGAAGTGACACGGGGGTACATGGATATTTCCAATACTTCCTTGGGCTATGCAAGCGCTGGCGATAGTTCGATGGCATTGGGTGTTGCTGGTGCAAACGGCACTGTAAGCCTGGGTGATGGAGGAGTGGCAACGCTGCAATTTCTATCTCCTGTATCGGACGGCCCGGGTTGGGATTTTGCTGTTTTTGAAAATGGTTTCAGCGATATTTTTCTTGAGCTTGCTTTTGTAGAAGTGTCGAGTGATGGCGATAATTTTTTCCGTTTCCCTGCGCATTCGCTTACCGATACAACAACGCAGGTTGGAAGCTTCGGTTCGATTGATCCGACAAAAATTAATAATCTCGCTGGTAAATACCGTGCTTTATATGGAACGCCGTTTGATCTCGCAGCGCTTGCTTCACAGCCGGGTCTCGATATTTCTCAGATTACACATGTCAGGATCATTGATGTGGTGGGTTGTGTGATGCCGCAATATACAACACGCGATACGGCTGGAAATCCAGTAAACGATCCGTGGTCAACAGCTTTTCCTTCTTCCGGTTTTGATCTTGATGCAGTCGGCGTTATTCATGAAAATCCGGCCGGAATTTTTTCTGCAACAACTTCAGTCTTTTCGATCTTTCCGAACCCGGCTTCCGCATCGAATGGATTGACTTTGTCTTTTACAGATGATTCTTTCATTGGTTCAACTGTCAATATCTCTGATGCGAATGGAAGTATAGTTCAGAAGGCATTCATTGAAAATAAGAGACAGCCGGTTGAAATTAAAAATCTCAATCCCGGCTTTTATTTTGTTTCCGTTATGAACGATGAGAAACAATCTGTCTTCAAATTATTGATCCTGCAATGAAGAAATTATACATTTTCCTTATTCCGGTTTTTCTTTTCAGCTGTAAGGAAGACGAACCAATTGAACCTGCCCCGGCACCGGTACAAACTATTCAACCCGGTGATGGGATCTTTGTGACGAACGAAGGAAATTTTCAATTCGGAAATGCGAAGGTCAGTTTTTTCCGCTTTTCCAATTCGGCAGTAACGGAAGATGTTTTTCAGCCTGCAAATAACCTGCCGCTTGGAGATGTTTGCCAGGGTATGTCGTTTATCAATGGCGCTGCATATGTGGTGGTAAATAATTCAGGAAAGATTGAAGTTGTTCGTCCTTCCGATTTTGTTTCAATTGCTACCATTACGGGATTTACATCACCGCGTTATATTTTGCAGGTTTCTGCAACGAAAGCGTATGTAAGTGATCTTTATGGGAATGGTTTGTCGACTGTGAATTTGACGAACAATACGATCACTGGCCACATCACGATTCCCGGCTGGACAGAACGAATGCTGCTGGTGAATGGTGAAGTATTTGTAACCAATGCTGAGCGAAATAAATTGTATGTTGTTAATGCTTCAACCGACCAGCTTACCGATAGCATTCCTGTTATAAAAGGCGGGAACAGTCTTGTTACTGATGCAAACGGTAAACTCTGGGTACTTTGTTCAGGCGATTATCTCAATACTTCCCCGGGAGAATTATTTCGTGTTAACACATCCACTCATGCAGTAGAATGGAATGCTCCATTCCCTGCGAATCACTATCCCACCTGCCTGAATATTGATCCTGCCGGTAATGCGCTTTATTTTATTGATACAGATATTCATAAAATGAACATTACTGATTCAGCGCTTCCTGCTTCCGCTTTTATTGTCGCAGCAGGAAGGAATTATTACACTTTTTCGATTCGTTCATCTACAGGTGATCTTTACGTTTCCGATGCAATCGATTATGTACAGCGAGGTCGTATTTACCGGTTCAATTCTTCAGGAACTGAATTGTCGTATTTCGCTGCTGGAGTAACTCCCGGCGGAATTTGGTTTTATTAGTTTTTAACTTGTTCATTGTTAGTTTGAGATTGTTAGTTTTTTCTTTCGTGTGACATTGCATCTGCATGGAACGCACAATGACAAACAAACAATGTACAATGTCAAGGTGAGGAAAGTTCACCAATAAGTTTTTAATTGTTCATTGCTCATTGTTTATTTGGTCCGCCGCGGCGGAAACATTTTTTCCTTCGGGTGAAATTGTTGGTTCTAGGAACGCACAATGCCAAATAAACAATGTACAATGTTCAAGGATGGAATTAACGAGTAAGCTACTTGACTTGCTCGTTATTTTTTTGCATCTTCACCATCCACCCGTTCCTGTCCCTAGCCTGTCGAAGGATCAACCGAACGGCTCCCTAATCGTCAAAAACACCACCATGAAAAAACTATTACTCGCAGCCATCATTGCGCTTTTTCCGTTTGTACTATTCGCTCAATCACCAATGCCGGTTTACCAGGATGGAAAGATCTGGTTCCGTGTGAAAGATGATGTGCGGATCAATGCAGCGCTCAATGAGAATCCACATAACCTGGGCATTGCTACACTTCCTTTCCTGGAAGCGGTTACCAAAACACATATGGTGACAAAACTTTCGAAGCCGTTTTTTGCAGCAAAAAATTCTCTTGCATTGCAGCGCACTTATTTGCTCGAGTTCAGCGATTATGGCTCTTCGCAAACCATCATCGATAAATTAAAAGCAACGAATCAAATTGTTTATGCTGAACGTGTGCCGATGGATTATACCTGTCTCACACCGAATGATCCTTCTTATGGTTCGCAATGGCACCTGGCAACGATCAATGCTTCCGGTGCATGGAATTATTTTTCAACCGGCTCGAATATTAAAATAGCGATCATTGATAATGCAATCGACCGTGCGCATGTGGATCTTGCTGCTAATCTCTGGGTGAACCCGGGTGAAACTGCTTCAAATGGAATTGATGATGATGGAAACGGATACATTGATGATATCAACGGTTATGATGTTGCTGATAACGATAACAATCCGAATCCACCGAATACTTCATTTGATCATGGAACACATTGCGCAGGAATTTCAAGCGCGCGCAGCAATAACAGTATTGGAATTGCATCTATCGGTTATACCTGCAAATTAGTTTCCATCAAAGCAACCAGCAGTTCTGCATCTCCAAGTTCCGTGACAAATGGGTATGATGGAATTGTTTACGCAGTTGCAGCAGGTGCAGATGTTATCAGCATGTCGTGGGGAGGAACAGGTACTTCTACAACTGCGCAGAATATTATTACATGGGCAAGTCAGCAAGGCGCGGTGCTTATTGCTGCTGCAGGAAATAATAATGTGAACACCATGTTTTATCCTGCAGGTTATGTAGAATGTATTGCAGTTGCAGCGACAAGCAGCAATGATGCGAAAGCAAGCTTTTCCAATTACGGTTCATGGATCGATATTTCTGCACCGGGAAATAATATTTACAGCACACTTCCTTCCAATGGATATGGAAATATGTCCGGTACTTCAATGGCGTGTCCGCTTGTTGCAGGTCTTGCCGGATTGATGCTGTCATTAAATCCATTGCTGACTCCGAATGATGTGCGCAATTGCCTTCAGAATAATGCAACGAATATCAATGCGCAGAATCCATCTTACATTGGTCAATTAGGTTCAGGAAGAATTGATGCGAATGCGTCGATGGCTTGTGTTGGTGCGACACTTAATCTTGCTCCGGTTGCAAATTTTGTTGCGAATGTTACAACAGTTACTGCGGGCGGATCTGTGAATTTTACAAACACTTCGCTTTACTGTTATGCAGGAACAACCTATTCCTGGAGCTTTCCCGGTGGCACACCTGCGTCGTCAACATTACAAACGCCTCCTGCAATTACCTACAATACTGCAGGAACGTATAATGTAACATTGACTGTTACGAATTCAAATGGGAATAACACCTATACAGCAACGAATTATATTGTTGTAACAGCAGCAACAGGATGTACGAAAGTAAATCTTCCAATTCCGGTAGGCTGGACCGGAGTCAATTATTTTACCGGCGCTTCTGTCGGGCAGGATGGATGGATCAATGGAATGAATTTATATGCTGATAAAGAAAAAGCGATGTATTTCGATATGTCTGCACAGCCTTATACAATTCTGAATAATATCTGGGTTGCTTTCGGACTTGCTTATTCTGCAAATCCTGCTAAGCTCATTCCTATTCGTGTGTATGACGGAACAACCGGAACTCCGGGAGCGCAAATAGGAACTACAGTGAATTTGACAATGGGGCAAATCATGTCGGATGTGTCAGGCGGTTTTTACACTGAGTTTTCTTTTGTAAATAACCCGATCACACTTCCTGTTTCGAAAAAATTCTTCGTCAGCGTTGATCTTACTAATCTACAATGGCAAACCGGTATTCACGACACACTTTCTATTGTGAGTAATTCTGCGGGACAAACAACACCTTCTGCAATCTGGGAAAAACAAAGTGATAATTTATGGTATCAATATACCACAGCAGGCTCATGGAATCTGAGCGCATCACTTTTTATTCATCCGTTTCTTACCAATGCAAATTCCGTTGCAACATTCACACAAAGCGCAACATCGATTTGTGAAGGTGACCAAATCCTTTTCGATGCAACAGGTTCGACATTTGAAGATACATTGCTCTGGTATTTCCCGGGTGGCGCACCATTGACTTCGAATAGTGTTACGCAGAATATGCTGTACAATACTGCAGGATCTTATCAAGCCATACTTTACATCATTGGTGGTGGTTGTGATCTTTTTGATTCTGCATTTGTAAATATTACAGTGAATCCGAATCCAACAGTTAGTGTGTCTGCTACATCCACTTCTGTTTGTGTTGGAAATTCTACAACGCTTACAGCAAGTGGTGCGAATACCTACGTGTGGTCGCCGCCGACTTTCTTATCTGTTACAACTGGTCCGACAACAGTTTCAACGCCAACATCAACTATCACGTATAATGTGCAGGGAACAACAACAGCAACAGGATGCTCAAGCAATTCTACAATACAAATTGATGTATTGACAAACCCGGTTGCAGTTGCGACGCAAAGCGATACTGTTATTTGCGTGAATCAATCTGTAGTGTTTGACGGATCGCAAAGCACCAGCGCAGGCACATTCGCATGGTCATTCCAGGGCGGAACACCTGCTACATCAAATGCATCAAGTGAAACTGTTATCTACGCGACGGCTGGAACTTATACGGCGCAATTGATTGTAACAAATTCCTGCGAAGATGATACGGTGATCACTCAAACGATTAACGTGGGTTGCGTTGGTATCGAAGAAGGTGCTAACAATAATCCATTTGCTTTCTATAACGCCTCAATGCAACAGGTAGAAATTGTTTTGCCTGTATCAGAAGCTGCGTTTACGCTGAATGTCTTTAACAGCATGGGACAACTGGTTCGTTCTGTTTCAGCATCCGATGTGAAAGTAATTATCGGAACAGAAATGTTGTCTTCAGGTGTTTATACTTTGCAGGTTTTGAAAGAAACATCGGCCTATTCGATGAAGTTTGTAAAAGAATAAGAGGAACGTTGATTTATATAAAGATTGCCTCAAAAAGGGCAATCTTTTTTTTTGTCGGCAACAATTAACATGAAATTTTAATCTATTCATTTATAATCTAATAGTTTGCTTACAGGTTATTTATAATTTAATATGTAAATTATTAATTTGTATTGTGTCATTAATTATTTAAGTTTGCTTAAACCAATACATTTTTAATATGAGAAAACTTAGACTTTTATTGTTCGCTTCATTAGTGGCGGGCAGCGCAAATGCGCAGTACTTTCAACACACGTATGGTTCAACGGCGAGAGAATTCCTTGAATCGGGTATTAATGCAAATGTAGCATCCCCACAGGGCCACATGATGACCGGGCACACGAACAGGACGGTGATGCGCTCAGTAATGATTACCAGGACAAATCTAAACGGTCGAATAGGAGCACCACTGCCGGCTTTTAATAACCGTTACCAGATTTTCGAAAATGCAATGGCCGTCGACGCCAAAGGAAGAAGAATTGTTCATTCAACAGCTTTCGGTGGACGAATTTCTGTTTGGGGCGATTATGGATATACTGCAGGCGGTATTTCCACAAAGTTCTTTTACACGCTTATCAATCCTAATGGTTTGCCCGGGCCAATCTGGTCCTATGCATTACCATTTCAGGTAGTAGAAGCCGAAGCTACTTCGATGTACAATTCAACAACAAATCCTGCCAACATGTTTGTGTGTGGATTTGTTCGCATTGTTGCGGGTGGCATTCGTTATCCTGTTGTGATGTGCATAAACGGAGCTAACGGTGCGATCATCTGGAGCGGTGTTTACCAGGCTGCCGGTAACAACATTGATTGGATAGCAACAGATCTCGTTGAGTCGCCTTATGGACCTGAGGTTGCATTGTCCGGACATTTTATTCGTCAGGGAGCGCCGTCAAGCGGTTGTTTTTTCAGGGTTAACAGCGCTACCGGCGCATTTATTCCAAGCATTATTGAATATGGAACACCATTCATGCCTAATGGTGCAGCGCTCAATGCAATCGAAATTTCAGGCAACACCGGCGGATTTGTTATGGGTGGACATTATAATAATCCGGCAAACGGAACAGATGATAGCTGGGCTATTAATGTAAGTCCGAACGGTTTTGCTGTTAATTTTTCAACATTGGTTGATTATACCGTTGCAGGTAATAATGATTACGGTAATGACATCATTGAAAGATTAAACACAACAGGTGTCTATGAATATTATCTCGGTGGTTATGTTGCTAATGGCGTTTTCGGTGGAGAAGATGATGTTGTTTATAAACTCGATGCTGCAGGAAATCCGGCAAATCCGGGTGCGCAATTTACGTTTGGCGGTCCCGGAAATGAACGCGCAATACAGTTAGCACAATACGATGCTTTCGGTGTAAATAATAATGGATTATCAACCTTTGGAAACACAGTAAATTCATGGGCGGTACCTGGTGGTAATGATTTCTATTTTGTAAAATCATATTTCAATGGTGTTACCCAATGTAATTATGATCTGCAGGATGTGTTTGGAATGGTGGGGCCAGGAATTTATGAATGGTGGAATGCAACTATTCCATTCAGTCTCATGCAAGGTCAGCTTACTATGAATTCTGCAGCTATGCAGGATTTTGAAATTTGCTGGGCACCTGCCGTTGCAGTGGGTAACAATACACGTCTTGCTTCTGCAACCGAACTTACTTCGCCTGGTTATTTCCCTAACCCTGTTTCACGTCAGAACGGAATCATAACCGTTTCTTTCGGAAAAGAAGTTGTTGAAGGTGTAGCACAAGTTGAATTGTGGAATTCGCTTGGACAACTTTGCATGACCAAACAAGTAACACTTGCTGATGGCCAGTCAAGCATGCAAGTAGAATTGGGCAACGAATTAGAAGGTGGAATGTATCACCTTATTATTCGCCAGGGCGGTGCTGTGAATAATTACAGGATCGTAGTGCAGTAAATTTATTGAATTGTAAAAAGAGAGGCCTTACATATTTTGTGAGGTCTCTCTCTTTTTGCCAATTATTTTATCTCAAAGTCAAGCAATTTCTCCTGCCCGATATACGCTTCCAAACGATCACCAATTTTTACCGGGCCAACACCTTCAGGTGTTCCTGTATAGATCAGATCGCCTTTCTTAAGCGTGAAATATTGAGAAACGTAGGCAATAAGATGATCAAACGAAAACAACAAATCTTCTGTTGTTCCCTGCTGCACTTTTTTACCATTTACGTCTAGATGAAAATGAATATCATCCATCAACGGAAATCTTGTCTTCGGTAAAAATTTTCCGATAGGAGCGGAGTGATCAAATGCTTTTGCTTTTTCCCAAGGCAAACCTTTCTCTTTACATTTCGCCTGGATATCACGCGCAGTAAAATCAATTCCTATTCCTATTTCATCATAATAACGATTGGCAAACTGGTGTTCAATATGCCGGCCCATCTTTGATATTTTCAAAACCAATTCCACTTCATGATGAATATCCTTCGAAAATTCAGGATAATAAAACGGAAGATTTTTCTGCAGCAAAGCAGTTTCAGGTTTCATGAACAATACCGGCTCAGTAGGCACAGGAGCGTTCATCTCTTTAGCATGTTCAGCGTAGTTTCTTCCTATACAAATGATCTTCATGGATGGGGATTTGGTAATCTGGTAATCTGGTAATCTGGTGATTGAAAAAAAGGATTTATTGACTTGGTGACTGGTGATTGACAAGGAATTATTGACAATGTGAGGCATTACAATAATCTAAAATTGCATCAATTTCTTCATTTGTAAGTTGTGGAAATTTGCCGTGCTGCATTTTATTGGATTCTTCGAATATAGCAACGGCATAACCATCTCCGCTTTTTATTACAGAATCTGGGTTTCTGATAAACTCATATTTCCAATTTCCTCCTGGAATTCTGTCTAATGCACCATTTAGTCCCGGGCCTGTTGATCTCTTTGTGGTTGCAAAGTGACACGAAGCGCAATGGGCTCTGAAAAGAACTTTTCCGTTACAACTTAAAGTGTCGGGATTATGAGCAGCAGCATGTATTTGGTCTTCGCAAGTTCCACAAACAAATTGTTTCGGTTCTTCGTGACAAGAGACAAAAAGTATGAGCAACAAAAAAATATAATTTCTCATACTATCTTATTTGGTATTCATTTTTTTACTGTGCCTCAGTGCCTCTGTGGCGATTCAAATTTTAAGCAATTCTCATTCGAAGAAGGCTTTGTGCCTTAGTGCCTTCGTGGCAAAACTTCCCGCAGAGGCCACAGAGCTCGCAGAGCCTATAGTTTTTTCATTGCTAATCGCAGCTGCGTCAGCACCTTCTTCGTATATAATGGAAAATCTCCATTCATCATCCAATTGTAATACGAAGGTTCCTTCTCAAAAATTTCCGCAACCGGTTTACCATTGTGCTTTCCGAAACCAAAACACGGAACACCTTTGTCATTCATCACAATTCTTCCTGCGAGATCGACATTCTGTGAACGGGAAGAAAACTCGTGAAGGAAATCAACATCATTTTTTAATTCAGGATAACGCTCCAATTGCGCTTCGAGGATTTCCCATGTAGCAGTAATATCCGCATCCGCACTGTGCGCATTGATGAGATCAGAGCCGCAATAGAATTTGTAAGCAGCAGCAAGCGTGCGTTGTTCCAGCTTGTGAAAAATATTCTGAACATCGACCAGCTTTATTTTACTCACATCAAATTCAACACCCGCGCGCAAAAATTCTTCCGCTAAAAGAGGAACATCGAATTTATTGGAATTGTAACCCGCAATGTCGCAACCATCAATGTATTGATACAACATGTGCGCAACATCTTTAAAAGGCGGACTATCTTTCACATCTTCATTGGTAATATGAATGATGTTGGTGATGAATGGCGGAATAGGAATAGTCGGATTGATGCGCATGCACTTCATCTCTTTATCACCATTCGGAAATAATTTGAGAATAGCAATTTCCACGATCCGGTCCGACGCAACATTTATCCCGGTTGTTTCGAGATCAATAAAAGCAAGCGGACGAGCTAATTTTAATTTGGTCATGTTGGTTTTTGAGTTCCGTGTTCTGAGTTCAGGGTTTTGAATTTCTGTTACAGGTTATTCTTTAAATGCGTTTGAATTTTTTTGAGTAATTCTGAATGAACGTTTTTATTAGCGCAAACAAATCGTTCGGTGAAAAGACAATCTTCATCCCCTTTAAAATCTGTTACAACTCCACCAGCTTCGCGCACGAGCAACGCGCCTGCTGCAACATCCCACGCATGAATTCCGCGCTCGTAATACGCATCAAATCGTCCGCACGCTACATACGCAATGTCTGTAGCGGCTGAACCGAAACGACGCATGCCAATGGAATTTCTTTGCAGATCAGAAAACAAAGTGATGTATTGATCGTGCCATTCTTCTGCTTCGTATGGAAAACCTGTTGAGATAAGCGAATCTTTAATCGAAGTGGTTTTTGAAACAGAAATCTTTTCTCCGTTCATCCACGCACCGCCATCTTTCCAGGCATAAAAACATTCTTCTTTATTGATTTCGAAAACAACGCCCAACACAGGCTTTTCGTTTTCAATCAATGCAACAGATGTCGCGTAACAGGGAACGCCATGTAAATAATTGGTTGTGCCGTCAACCGGATCGATAATCCAATTATAAATTTCTTTCTTTTCTAATTCGGAATCTTCTTCAGCGACAAAACCTGCTTCGGGAAAAATTTCTTTTAAGCCTGCAACAAAACGTTTCTCCGATTCTTTATCCACATACGAAACGAAATTAGCAGCACCTTTTTGTTCAATGTCGGAAGGCTTCACTTTCTTTTGTTCTTCGGCAATAAACAAACCAATTCGAATGCTCAGTATTTGCACCTGCTCGCACAAGAGGCGGAGTTTGTCGGAAGAAAGAAGTTCATTGTGTGCCGACATTGTTTATGCTAAAACATTATTTTTTGCCCGCTTCTTTGTCCAGATCAATCCCATTACACCGAGAATAACAAGGCAAAGCGCGATCAATTCTGCTTGTGTAACGTGATACGAACCGATTTCAAAAAGTGTAGTGTTCACGCGGATTAATTCAATGAAAAAACGTTCAATACCATTGAAAATTAAATACACGCTGAACAACGCGCCCGGAGAAACAAACTTTTTGCGCTGCGACCAAAGTAGGACGAAGAATAAAATATTGACAATCGCTTCATACAATGGAGTAGGGTAGACCGGCGCCGCAAGACGGATGTTATTCGGATCGCACATCAACGTTGCTTTGATGTATTCCAGTGAACTCGGATCGGTATATGGGTTGCAGGTATTATTCACATTGTTCGGATAATCATACGCCCAGAACCAATCCGGCAACCAGCTCAGCCAGCCCGGCATCGGTTTCGTATTTACAATTCCCCAATCGCCATCACCTGAAACCTGGCAACCTAAACGACCGAATCCATACGCAAGAAATAATCCAGGCGCACATGCGTCCATCACGTGGAAAATATTGAAGCCTTGTTTTCTCGCATAATATAAAACTGCAACGCTGCCAAGAATCAATCCACCGTACATGGTGAGACCGCTGAATGAAAAAAGCATATCCATCGGATCTTCAAGAAAGTCGCCGAAATTTTCGAGGATGTGAAAGATCTTTGCGCCTAAAAATCCGAAGAATGCTGCGATCAATGTCATGTTGCCGACGTGATCTGCAGGACCAACTTTTTCTTCTACCTCAATCGGTTCTTTCAAACGCTGCTTTTCCGATTGTCTCCATCTCCAATAAGCAACCGCAAGTCCGACTGCAATACCGACAAAAATATTTCCTTCCAGTGAAAGCACATACGCACGCGGATCAGCATTAAACGCGCCACCTGAAAAGGGAATGGATACTAATTTCCAACCGATTACAAATCCGAAGAAAAATTGTCCGCTTAATTCTGTTTTTGATGCCGCAATTCCTTTCATGATCTTGCGGAACGTCGGCTTTAGCAATCCTTCTTTTTCTTTACGCGCCAATTCCTTTGCAAAGAAAAAAGCACAAAGCAAAAATGAGATCGCGACAAAAAATCCGAAGCTCTGCAGCAATTTCAAAAACGAAATTTCTAATCCGAAAATGTCTTTAACTGCGTCGTAAATGGTTGGGTACATAATTAGTTCTTAGTTCGGAGTTTTGAGTTCGGAGTTTTTTAACTGTGACTTTACTTTTTTTACTGTGCCTTTGTGCCTCTGTGGCAATACAATCTCTTGAAGGCAATTTCTATTTTTAAACTTTGTGTCTTTGTGGCAAAACGTTTTTCAATGCAATGTTTATCTCACCACGGCTAGCAATTCCACACCAACAGTTCCATCGGCTTCAACCTTGTTCAATTGCACATCAACAATTTTATTTGCAAGGTTTTCATCGAATGGAAATTTCACTTTGATGTAATTATCCGTGTAACCATGCATTTTGCCATCACGGTTTTCGTGCTCGAATAAAACAGGGCGTTCGTTTCCTTCGTGCTGAGCATAAAAATGACGCAGTTTTTTCTCAGAAAGAATCCGCAGCATTTTATTTCGTTTGCGACGCTCGTGAACAGGAACTACATTTTCCATCTCAATCGCATCCGTATTCGGACGTTCAGAATAAGTGAATACATGCAAATAAGAAATGTCAAGCCTGCTGAGGAAATTGTAGGTGTCAAGAAAATCCTCTTCCGTTTCACCGGGAAAACCAACGATCACATCCACGCCAATACAACAATGTGGCATCAACGCTTTTATTTTCGCCACACGATTTTCATATACATCGCGCAAATAACGGCGACGCATCGACTTTAAAATTTTATCGCTTCCTGATTGCAATGGAATATGAAAATGCGGAACAAAACGTTTTGAGCGCGAAACAAATTCAACGATTTCATCTTTCAGCAAATTCGGTTCAATGCTTGAAATGCGAATGCGTTCAATTCCATCCACTTCATCCAACGCCTGCACAAGCTCAAAGAAATCTTCATCTTTTGTTTTTCTCCCAGGGAGTCCTACGGACCGACCATTCGCACCTTTACCGAAATCGCCTAGATTCACTCCTGTCAAAACGATTTCTTTTGTGCCGAGCGATGCAACATGACGCGCATTTTTCAACACATTCTCAATTGTATCGCTGCGACTTTTTCCACGTGCAAGCGGAATTGTGCAGAACGCGCAGGTATAATCGCAACCATCCTGCACTTTCAAAAACGCACGCGTACGATCGCCGAATGACCAGGCGTCGACAAAGAAATTCGCTTCTTCAATTTCACATGCATGCACATCAGCACGTTCACGTTTGTGAATCGTATCGAGATAAGAAACAAGATTAAATTTTTCAGAAGCGCCGAGCACCAGGTCAACACCATCAATCAGCGCAATCTCTTTTGGTTTCAGCTGCGCGAAGCAACCTATTATCACCACAAAAGCATCCGGAGAAACATGCAACGCATCACGCACGATCTTGCGGCATTCCTTATCTGCATTTTCAGTAACAGAACAAGTATTGATCACATAAACATCCGCGCCATCGCTGAATTCCTTCTTCTCATAACCGGCATCTTTCAACTGGCGACCAATAGCAGACGTCTCCGAAAAATTGAGCTTACAGCCTAAAGTGTGGAAAGCAACAGTCCTGGTGGAATTCATTGGCGACAAAGGTAATAAAAAGGGGGACGGAAAGGGGACGGAAAAGTGGGACGAAAAGGGGACGCGGGACGAGGGGCATGCATTGAGAAAATTTATTTGATTATTATTTTCTTATTTCCGTCCCCCGTCCCTTTTTCCGTCCCCCGTCCCTTTCCCTTTTGTTGATAACCCTGTTTAAAACCGCGATGCTCCTCTCAGAGATAACTCTATTAGAAAGCCCTAAACTTGTTACAGCAAATCTGCTTATGAAAAATAAAAAATTTCTCCTCGCAATCGCCCTGTTTTCAGGGATTTCGGTGTTTTTGATGAATTGTGGTAATGACGAACAGGCAAAAGATTCACGGCAGGTTTTCCGGTTTAATGAATTGGGCGATGTCACTTCGCTTGATCCTGCGCTGGCTGGTTCGTTTGAAAATAACTGGGCGCTGACGCAAATCTTCAACGGATTGGTGGAAATGGATACCGCGCTGGAAGTAAAACCTTGTCTTGCGAATTCATGGAATATTTCTGATGATGGGCTCGAATATACTTTTCACTTGCGTTCTGATGTTGTTTTTCATGATAATCCGCAATTCCCGGGTGGAAAAGGCAGAAAAGTAACAGCATCTGATTTTGTTTTCAGCTTTAACCGTTTGTTCGATAAGCAGATTTCAAATGCTTCAACGCTGGTGGATGGAATTGATATGGAATTTAATTCGTCAACGCCTGCCATCAAATCGCTGGATGATTCTACGCTGGTGATTCGTTTGAAAAAACCATTTCAGCCTTTTCTCGGAATTCTTACCATGAAATATTTTTCTGTTGTTCCGAAAGAAGTCGTGCAGTTTTACAAAAGAGATTTCGGCATTCATCCTGTCGGAACCGGCCCGTTTCAGCTGAAATTTTGGAAAGATAAAATTTCATTGGTGCTTGAAAAAAATCAACGCTATTTCAAGACAGATGAAATGGGAACACGTCTTCCGCATTTGGATATTATTTCTGTTTCATTCGTAAAAGATCCCGATGCTGCTTTTATTCAATTCATGAGCGGCGATTTGGATATGATCTCGGGAATTGATGCGATCAACAAAGAAAAAGTTTTGGAGAAAGACGGAAGATTGAAAGCAACTTACACCGATAAATTCAAGCTGATCTCTGAAGCATTTTTGAAAACAGATTATTTCGGAATTTTCATTGACGAAAATGCAGAGCTTGTAAAAAATTCTCCGTTACGAATTAAATATTTGCGCCAGGCAATGAACTACGGAATTGACAGGCAAAAAATTGTTCAATACCGCCGCTACAATTTAGGAACGCCTGCAACCGGATTTATTCCGCACGATATGAATGCGTATGATCCTGCGAAATTGAAAGGTTATTCTTACAATCCCGACAAAGCCCGCGAGCTGCTCGACATGGCAGGATTTCCCGGTGGAAAAGGCATGAAGCCAATCACGCTGACAACCACTGCAAGTTATTTAGATATTGCCGAAGATGTTGCCAGCCAGCTGAATCAAATAGGTATAAAAGTGGAAGTGGATATCATGCCACCGACTGCTTTCAAAACCGCTGTTGCCGAAGGAAAATTATTAATCTTCCGTAAATCATGGATCTGCGATTATCCCGATCCGGAAAATTTCATGACACTTTTCTACAGCAAACATTACAGTCCGGCCGGCGCAAACTACACGCATTTTCATCATTCCGAATTCGATCGTTATTATGAAAAATGTTTAGTCGAGCAAAATGATTCCATCCGCTCTGAATTGTTTCTACGAATGGACCAGATTCTCGTTGAGGAATCACCGGTAATTCCATTGTATTACGATCGTATTGTAAGGTTGGTGCAGAAGAGTGTGAGCGGGTTGATTATTGATCCTACGAATTCGATTAATCTGGAGAGAGTTAGGAAGAATTAAAAAGGGGGAATTATTGATTTTACAGCTCATTTTTCCAGTCAACTTTATGTTATTCTATGAGAAAAAATTCGTATATTAATGTTGAAATTGATCAGTTAACAAATTCGATCATTAACGTTATTTCGGGTGATGTTTTTGAAACGGAATTTCACATAGTAAGAAAAAAGGAGATTGATAAGAAGCATTGGTTGTTTGATTGGGAATACGAGATAGCGGATAAGAAAAACGAGGTTTATAAAATGACAATCAAAGAAAATTCTAAAGTCATACAAGGGTTACTTTCCATTCAAGCCAGGGATGGGCATGTATTTATTAACCTCGTGGAAAATGCAAAATTTAATCGTGGCAAAAAAAAGATGTATTTAGGTGTTGGTGGGAATATGTTCGCATTCGCATGTAAAAGATCGGTGGAATTGGGTTATGATGGTTTTGTTGGATTTGATGCAAAAACGTCATTAATGTTTTATTATCACACGACATTAGGTGCTCAACGTGCAATAGGTAATCGAATGTTCATCGATAATGTAGCTTCAGCAAAATTAAGATTGCAATATTTTAAAACTGAATAAAATGAAACTGAAACCTGAAAAGAGAGAAATCGATCTTTATGTCAGCAATAAGAAGCTGACTAAAAAGGAGCATAAAGAATTCAGTGACTTTATCAAAGCATACAAAGAGAAACAGAAACTTACCAAGGACAAGCGAAAAAAGACCGCCTGATTATGACCCAAAACAAAACAGGATCTAATTCATCAGCTCCAAATGAAGTAAAAGCAAGCGACATCTGGAGTGAGGAAAAGATGATTAAATTAAAAGAATATATTTTGACTAAATCAAAAGAATAATCTCCGGAACAGAGACTGAGAAATGAGTTACTTGCAATTAAATTTCGTTTGCAGGATTATTGGGAATCATTGGGCTAACATGTAAATGAAAAATCAGAGGAATTAATTATCAAGACACCTATACGATCCGCTCCAATCGTGATTTCTTTAAGATCTAATTGTCTTACTTGCTCATTCTTGTAATAATAACAGCATTGCTGACCACGATTCCGCTTTTCAGGATTCCACAACATCTACTCTTGCAAAAACTATGGATACCTGCCTTTATATACAAGAGCTGAAAAATGATTATTATCAATACGGCCCAACTAATTTACTCCTCAAGAGAGTTAGTTTAATGGCGAACAAATCAAATACTACACCTAAATTTTACGGTGGTACCGCGGGCATTATGTATCCTAAAGATTCGTTCGAATTAGATATTATTATATATAAACAATATTTTCATTGCAAAAATTAAAGAATGCAGTAATTCAATGATTAAGTTGATTCCAAATCCATTCGTAAATTCGTTTTGATTCGTAATTCGTTCCCTCCCCCAAAAATAAATTTATCGACACCCGTTAATAACCCATTTTCCGACTAACCTTTTTCCCTATTTTTACGCCTCAATCTCCACACCTCAATTACCAATTTACCAGATTACCAACTTATTAAATCCTTTCAAACATGGGCGTTCTCGTCGGAAAAAATTCTAAAGTAATTGTTCAGGGCTTCACAGGAACTGAAGGTACGTTTCATGCTACGCAGATGATCGAATTCGGTACCAATGTCGTGGGTGGCGTAACTCCCGGAAAAGGTGGCTCAAAACATCTTGACAAACCGGTTTTTAATACCGTTTCTGATGCTGTAAAAACTACAGGCGCTGATGTTTCAATCATTTTCGTTCCGCCTGCTTTTGCAGCTGATGCAATTATCGAAGCTGCTGACGGAGGAATCAAAGTAATCGTTTGTATCACAGAAGGAATTCCGGTGAAAGATATGATCGTGGCGAAAGAATATTTGAGTGGAAAAGATTGTCGCCTCATCGGACCGAATTGTCCTGGTGTTCTTACAGCGGGTGAAGCGAAAGTTGGTATCATGCCGGGATTCGTTTTCAAAGCGGGAACGATCGGAATTGTTTCTAAATCGGGAACATTGACTTACGAAGCGGCTGACCAAATCGTAAAAGCTGGTCTTGGCGTTACAACAGCAATCGGAATCGGTGGCGATCCTATTATCGGAACAACAACCAAAGAAGCGGTTGAGTTGCTGATGAACGATCCGGCTACAGAAGGAATTGTAATGATCGGTGAGATCGGCGGCGGACTTGAAGCTGAAGCTGCTCGCTGGATCAAAGCGAATGGAAATAAAAAGCCGGTTGTCGGTTTTATCGCCGGCAAAACAGCTCCGAAAGGAAGAACAATGGGTCACGCAGGTGCGATCGTTGGCGGTGCTGATGATACTGCAGAAGCGAAAATGGAAATTCTCCGTGAGTGCGGCGTATTCGTTGTTGATTCTCCTGCTGATATCGGAAAGAAAATGGCTGAAGTTTTGAAAAAAGTTACCGCGTAAGCAGGCAAATAAATTACATTTTAATCAGGCCGATTAGGAGTAGAGAGTTCGGAGTTTTTAGTTCGGAGAAAAAATAATTCTTCAAACCTAACTACTAATAACTCGAAACTGTTAACCGGCCTTTTTTAGACCAATAAGATGCTGAAAACATTATCTATCCGGAATTATGCTTTGATTGATGCGCTTGAGATTGACCTTGCAAAAGGCCTCACGATCATCACCGGCGAAACAGGTGCGGGGAAATCGATTCTTCTCGGCGCATTAGGACTTTTACTCGGCGACCGCGCAGATTCTTCTTCTTTATTTGACAAGGAGCAGAAATGCGTGGTGGAAGGAACATTCCAGGTGAAAGAATACGGACTGAAAGATTTCTTCGAAGAGAATGATTTGGATTACGCCAATGAAACTGTGATCCGAAGGGAAATTACACCGGAAGGAAAATCGCGTGCGTTTATCAATGATACGCCGGTAAATATTTCGCTTTTGAAAATGATAGCGAATAATTTAGTGGACGTTCATTCGCAGCATGAAACATTGACACTGAATGAATCTTCCTTTCAACTGGAAGCGGTTGATGCGGTTGCAGGTTCAGGTGAATTGCTTGCAGAATACAAAACAACTTTCAAAAGCTTCCGCAAGATTTCTGAACAGCTTCGCGATCTCAACGAAAAAGAAGCGAAGGCGAAAAAGGATCTCGATTATTTCAATTTTCAATTCGAAGAGCTGAATGCTGCTCAACTGAAAAAAGATCAGCAGCCGGAATTGGAAGCGGAATTGCAAACGCTTGAAAATGCGGAAGCGATCAAAAGCGGGCTTTCAAAATCAGCTTTTACATTGGATGGCGCGGAAGAAAGCATGCTTGCGGCATTGACAGAAATCAAAAACACATTGTCACAGCTTGCGAAATTTAATCCGCAGGTTGCAACCTTAAGCGAACGCATCAACAGCGCGCATATTGAATTGAAAGATATTGCTTCGGAGCTGGAATCTCTTAACGATGAAATTGTGCACGATCCGAAACGTATTGATGGCATTCAAGAATCTTTGGATGTTATTTATCGCCTGCAGCAAAAGCACAGTGTAAAAACCATTGAAGAGCTCATTGTTTTACGCGATGAATTAGAAAAGAAAATTTCTGACATCGGTTCGCTCGAAGTCCAGATCAAAACAATGGAAGCGGAGCAAGCGAAATTAAATTCCAAAGTGCTTGATCTTGCCGGCAAACTTTCCAGGAAACGCGCAACGGCTGCACCGAAGCTCGCGAAAGAAGTTAAAGAAACATTGCAGCAATTAGGAATGCCGAATGCCGAATTGCATGTGCAGATCGACAAGCTGGAAACGCCAACTACAAGCGGCATTGATAAAATCGCTTTCCTTTTCTCCGCGAATAAAGGAAGCGCGCCGCAGCAATTAAATAAAGTGGCTTCCGGTGGTGAATTATCGCGTCTGATGCTGAGCTTAAAATCGCTGCTTGCAAAACACACTTCTTTGCCGACAATTATTTTTGATGAAATCGATTCGGGAATCTCGGGAGATGTTGCTGCAAAAACAGGATTGATCTTAGAACAAATGGCGGGCACGATGCAAGTGCTTACGATCACGCATTTGCCACAGGTTGCGAGCAAAGGAAAATCACATTTATTTGTTTACAAGGAAGAAGGTGGCAAACGCACTGTGACAAGGATCAAACCATTGAGCAAAGATGAACGCGTGCAGGAAATTGCAAAGATGCTGAGCGCAGGAAAAGTGGGTGAGGCGGCGATTAAGAATGCGAAGGAATTGTTGAAGGTTTAAGAGTTTCGCCTGCCTGCCGCCGCGCTAGCCAGTGCTGCTGCAGGCAGAGGTTTCGAGTTCATAGTTCAATATTTTTTTCCTCGTTTCCCCGCGCCCCTGCGCCTTCGCGTTAAAATGACACGATTGGAATTTTTCTTCCAGTGGTTTGTGTTTTCGTTTCGAGTTCCTGATTCTGACTTTAGAGCTCAATATTTTTTTCCGCGTTTCTCCGTGCCCCTGCGCCTTCGCGTTAAAATGACACGATGGGAATTTTTCTTCCAGTGGTTTGTGTTTTCGTTCCGAGTTTCGGATTCTGACTTTAGAGTTCAATATTTTTTTCCTCGTTTCCCCGCGCCTTCGCGTTAAAATGACACGATGGGAATTTTTCTTCCAGTGGTTTGTGTTTTCGTTCCGAGTTCCGGATTCTGACTTTAGAGTTCAATATTTTTTTCC
>JANOCU010000022.1:0-434835 GCA_031412295.1 Bacteroidota bacterium | reverse complement strand
CGTAACAGTCAGTTTTTTTATCGGGATAATACTCTTCACCAGAAAGAAATCGACCTAATACTAAGTTACGCCATTTACATGCTCGTTTGTGACAATTCTTGACATGAAAGTTTTTTTAGAAAAAAGAAACAAAAAATCGCGGCTTACGGAAATTTGCCTGGTTTCTGCAGCAAAAAATCGAGCGAAAACCAAGCCGTGCTCGCGCGCGAAGGGCCGACCCGAACTCTCTGGTTTTCTTTCGCACGAAGTGCCCACGCGGATTTTTTACTGCAGAAACCGGACGTCAAATTTCCTGAGGCCGCACCTTTTTCATGGGATGGGAGATTTGGGAGTAAGGAATTTTCTATTGATTCAGATTTGTGGGCAGGCCGCCAAAGCTTCAAATGCCGCACCTTTTCTTCAGGATGGGAGATTTCAGTTTTAGGAACCAGTCTTGATATTCAATATCAGGATTTTAAGAGTTGGTTACCAATACGTTAATTGAATTCTTTAACAATTGGAAGTCAGGCGATCGATCCTTTTTGCTTTCTTTACGTGGGAACGAATTACGAATCGTTCGAATTTACGAATGGTGTACTGTGGTAGCATTCGTATATTCGTTTTGATTCGTAATTCGTTCCCCAAAAAAGTTTATGCAATTCGACCGCGAAGACACTATTGTTGCGCTTGCTACTGCTCATGGGACTGCTGCTATTGCGGTGATCCGGTTGAGCGGACCTGAGGCTTTTTCGATCACTGAATCGGTTCTCCGGAATAAATTCGGCAAGGCTAAAAAGATTGCGCACCTTCCCTCCCACACCATTCATTTCGGAATTATAGGTGAAGGTGAAATTGCGCTGGATGAAGTGCTGGTTTCTATTTTTAAAGGTCCGACTTCTTTTACCGGGCAGGATGTGGTGGAGATCTCCTGCCATGGTTCTATTTTTATACAACAGCAATTAGTTCAGCTTTTAATTCGCTACGGCGCACGCATGGCGAAGCCGGGTGAATTTTCTTTGCGCGCTTTTCTGAATGGCAAATTCGATCTTTCGCAGGCGGAAGCTATTGCTGATCTTATCGCTTCTCAGTCGGCGGCTTCTCACCAGGTGGCGCTCGAACAAATGCGCGGGGGATTTTCTTCGAAGATCAAAATGCTTCGTGAAAACTTAGTGAATTTTGCATCGCTCATTGAACTTGAACTGGATTTCGGCGAGGAAGATGTTGAGTTTGCGAATCGCGATGATCTGAAAAAATTACTGTATACGATTCAGCGTTTGGTGCAGCGACTTGTGGATTCGTTCGAAGTAGGTAACGTAATCAAGAATGGAATTCCTGTTGCAATAGTCGGAAAACCAAACGCGGGAAAAAGCACGCTGCTCAATGCACTTGTTGATGAGGAACGGGCAATCGTTTCTGAAATTCCGGGCACCACGCGCGATTCTATTGAAGATGAAATTACCATCGACGGTATTCTTTTCCGTTTCATCGATACTGCCGGATTGCGCGACACGACTGATGTGATTGAATCGATAGGTGTATCGCGCTCGTTCGAAAAAATAAAACAGTCGGCGATCGTCATTTATCTTTTCGACGTGCACGAAATCACGCCGGGTGAGCTGAAGCTGAATATTGAAGAGATCAACAAACATGTGAATGCTGATAATTCACAGCTGCTGCTGATCGGTAATAAAATTGACAAGGAAGATTTTGAAGCGATCAAGCTCGAATTCGCGCAGCATGATGTGCTGTTTATTTCGGCGAAGGAGAAACTTTATATTGATGAGCTGAAATTAAAACTGGTGGGCCTGTTCGACAGTCGCACGGTGAACGTTACAGAAACGATTGTAACGAATGCGCGCCATGTGGATGCGTTGCGGCATACGGGCAAGGCGATACAGCGGACTATTGAGGGGTTGAATTATAATGTGAGTGGTGATCTGCTGGCGCAGGATATCAGGGAGGCGTTGCATTATTTGGGGGAGATTACTGGGGAGATTAGTAGTGATGATTTGCTGGCGAATATTTTCGGGAAGTTTTGTATTGGCAAATAACCCGAGTCCAATTACATCAAAGTATATCAAACGAAACCCAAGTATAGCAAGGGTTTCAGGGCATTCCTGTGTATAAGTCTTTTTGCATTTTTTGAGGCTTTGGGGCTATGTTTGTCCCCAGATGGTACTCCCATTTTTTATGGGGGACAAAAAATGAAAATCGGAATTTGAGTTTGTCCACATCTGACCTCATCTGTCCATAACTGACCACGAAATGCCAGGCGAAATAAAGACTTATCAAAAGATTTGCAACTTCTGTGGAGAGTCTTTTATTGCAAAGAAAAGAACGACCCAGTGTTGTGGTGATCCATGTGCAAAGAGAGCATACAAACTAAAGAAGCGGCAGAATAACGACAATAAGTTTGAAGACACTCAAGTAAAAAAGGAAGCCGCGCTTAAAACAAATATTCTGTTAGAAGAAATATTAAATGCGGTCAGACAAACTAATCGTCATCTAGCCGTTTCGGGGAAACCTTATCTCACTCCTGATGAAGTTTGCACACTCTTAAGTTTTAGTCGTAAATCATTCACACGCCTTGTCCAAAAAACTCAATTGGCTATTTATCGTTTTGGGAAAAAGCAATATATAAAACGAGATGATCTTGATAAGTTATTTTTTAAACCTCAAATCAAAGAATCATGAATATCACAGTAAGAAAAAAGCCATTGCGTACCGGAAAGGAAAGTCTCTTCCTTGATATCTACGCACCCGAAATGGGAAAACGCAGATTCAAAGAATATCTAAAGCTTTATCTTTTTTCAAATCCCAAAAATACACGCGAACGTGATTTCAATAAACAGACGATGCAACTTGCGTATAACATCTGCGCACGTCGTCAATTGGATTTACAAGGTGCTGCCAATGGATTTCCTGTCTACAATGGAAGAAAGTCTGACTTTATAGAATACTTCCGAAAGAGGACGGAAAAGCACAGAGAGCAGCAAATTAATTTTGGCAACTGGGATAGTGCATTGACTCAGCTAACCAATTATTGCGGCGAACATCTAAAATTTTCAGAAGTCACAAGAGAATGGCTGGAAGATTTCAAAGAATATCTTTTGCAGCGAGCAAAAACAAGACAAGGCACTCCACTTTCACAAAACACAGCTTGCTCCTATTTCGGTAAAATAACTTGCTGCCTCAAGAAAGCTGTGAAGGAGCGAATCATTTCTTATTCTCCCGCTGAAGATGTAGATGGTATTGCTCCCGGTGAATCACAGCGGGAATTTTTGACAATGGAGGAATTACGAAAACTCGCTCAAGCAGAATGCGAAATCCCAATTCTGAAAAATGCTTTTTTATTCAGTTGCCTTACTGGATTAAGATGGTCCGATATTTACAAAATGGAATGGCCGGAAGTTCAGCATTCGCAAGAGCAAGGTTGGTACATTCGTTTCAGGCAAAAGAAAACGAAAGGCGTTGAAACATTACCGATTCCACAACAAGCTCGTGATCTGATGGGAGAACCGGAAAATCCGCTGAGCAAAGTTTTCCAAGGATTGCATTATAGCGCATGGAATAATGAAAAGTTAACGGCATGGGTTCTCAGTGCAGGAATCACGAAGCATATTACTTTTCATTGCGGAAGACACACTTATGCAACATTACAGTTGACTTATGGAACCGATATTTACACCGTTTCGAAATTGCTGGGGCATCGAAATGTGAAGACTACATCCATCTACGCAAAGGTCATAGATAAGAAGAAGGTTGAAGCTGCGAATATTATTCCGAATTTAGTGTGAGGAAATATCACTATGGACGAAAACGAGAAGAAAAAAGTTAACCTGGATTTCAGAAAGTTGGCCCTGATCAATTGGAATTTCTTTGATTTGAAAGAATCAGTGAAATTGAATCACAGTATAAATGAATTAGGGAAATTGAATGAAAAAAATGCGCAATGGGAAAAGGATTTTTGGGATCAGGAAGTAAAGTATGTTGAAAGCCTTATTGGGACAATTTCTTCGCCGGAAGAAATTGTTCTATTGCTCAAAGAAGAGAAAATAAGATTAAAGAAAATAATCGCAACACTAAAAGGAAATGAAGATAAGCGTAGAACTGAATTTGTAGAAAGGGTGTTACAAAGAGTTATTCTCGAGAAAATTCCAGTTTTTGAAGAAGAAGTGCAATTCCGAAAAGAAAAACAGCTTTTTGATATATCTCAAAACAATTCCAAACAAATTAATCCGGATAACACAGCAAAACGGCGAAGCGTTAAAGAGGTAAAAACGAAATACTCCGTTTGTCATTCTTTTATCCTGAAAGCACATCAAACCGACAAAGAATATTTCAAAAAAAATGTCGTAATAATATTGGATACTTTCCAGGAGCTGAAAAAGAATTTCTTTTCGGACGATACAAATTTTGATCAGTTTAAGTTAATCCTGACAGGATCATTGATAAAACCACATGACAGGATCGATTGGACCGGAAGTTTTATTGAACTAAATATTTTTGTAAAACTGCTCAATTACGATTTGAAAAAGATCGTTCCAATCAAAAATGGACTTTGGGAAACGACGGCTAAGTGTTTTACGAAAAATGGAGCTGAAATTCGACCAGAACAAATAAGTAAGGCGAATGGCAAAACTGACCGCGAAGAAATATTAAATTTAATACTTCAGAAATTATAAACTCGGCACTCGGTTAATTAGAATATTAAATTTAACACCTCCGAAACCCTTATTCCACAAGGGTTTCCCATTTTTCACTAGAAGCCAATACCCTCACTCGGTTAATTTGCAATACCGGTTCTTTCATGCACACGTTAATTTCGATGAGCAAAGTTTGTATAACCTTTTATGCAAATAATAGCTCCATCAAATGGACGATTTAAACAGACCAGTATTCGGACTTTCAATCAAGGAGTACGATGAGCTCACCCGGAAAATTATTTCGGAGGAACTTCAAAAGTTACTTTTTGTTCAAAAACGGAAAAATGCGCCGGATGATGACGATATTATCTTCATAGATGGAGTGATGAAGATTACCGGTTATACCAAATCGACTCTTTACACTAAAGTTTCCCGTTTCGAGATCCCGGTTATTTCCCGAAAGAAGCCTCTAACCTTTTCCAGACAAGAAATTATGAATTGGATGCGGGATGGTAAACCATCTGCGATGGACAATCAAGCACAGGATTATCTGTTTAAAAGAAAAATTGCATAAACCAAAACTTCAATCATTCATGGAAACGAAAAATCAAAATACTGATTCTTACAACAAGACCTGCAAGTTTGAACGTTGTAAGAAACCTTTTGTAGCTCGTCGACTGAACCAGGAGTTTTGTAGTCCGTCGCATCATTCTCATCATAACAATTCGCTCGCTCGTGTTCGCCGTAATCTTGTAAAAGGCGTTAATGCCATTTTATTAAAGAACCGGAATATCCTAGAAAGATTAAAGCAAATGGGCAAGGAGAAAATTCTTGTTGAAGAATTAATTCAGCAAGGATTTGTCATGAATTATTGTTCTCACTTATTAATTAACAGGGAGCTGAATAAATACATTTTTATGTGTTATGAATTCGGAATTGTAGAAGTCGAAACCAAAAAATATAATATCGTAAAACAATGAACCTAGCAACACCCTCCTTCATAGAACTTAGTTCTTTTAGTCCCACATTGACTCCCAAGGGAGGTATGTCGAACGGACACAAAGTCGCCCTTGTTATTCTGATTGGACTAGCAGCTATTGGAACTGCATTCCTCATTTCAAAATCCTATTCTTTTATTTCACTTCAAATCCTAAAAGCAAAACAAAATGAGTCCAAAAGAAATCAAGGAAGCAATTAATGAATGTATCGAAAATATAATTACGAAGAAAGAATTATAATCTTGAATTTTGAATTCTATTTCCTGATTGGCAGTATTACTATCCCAATACCGGCAGAAAAGAAATGATTAGGAGAAGATTTCGAGGATATGGTTGTGTAATGAATTCGAAAAGAAGTTCCTATCCACGGGAATATATTATAAAGCAACCGTGTATTTAGTCCAAAACCAATACCGGGATAAAAATCTTTCGAAGTAGCAGGATATCGTAAGAATGCATTGTCCACTTCAATCGCCATTAAAAGTCCTTTTTTACTGAAGCGGAATGGAAGAGGTATGAGCATGGCAAGCCGGTGATTTGGATAACTACTGCCGGACAAACTGTCGGTTAATAAAAAATCAACACCGTATTCAAGATGAATTCTGGGATGAAGAAAAAAGCCGAACATGGCGGTAAAATATAAATTCGCCTCATCTTCCACGGGCTTGAATTTGCCGACTGTTACACCAACACAACTGTACAACGGCAGAGCTTTACGATAAGTTTGTGCAATCGTTAAGGGAGGAGCTTTGATTCCATGATCCGCGAGCGTTACCTGATAATAAAATGTTCCTGATCTTTTAACTAATGCTTCCTGCCGGATCATAAATACGGTGTCAAGCCTGACTGTCGTGAATTCCCGGGTTACGTTTACTTTTTCATTTATTCCGGGCCGCGTGGAGTCGGTAAAAACTATTCCAATATCCACCGGACGATTACCTCCTGTCCAAATGTAATGGCGATTGAATTCAATCATGTCAACATGTCTTGAAAATAAATAAGGTTGATAAAGGTCATCGAATGGATGTGTAACTCTTCCTGAACTTTTCCACATTTTAAAAAAGCTTCCTTTGAAATACTTAATGATTACTGGTCTTGAAATGACGTGCACGACAAATGTATCGGGCTTTGAATATGCCGACTGATCATTCACTTTGACTGTAAAGACCAGTTCGCCTTCATTTTTAAACACTATTTGCTGAACCGTATCAAACCGGTCAAGCACCACAAGATAGCTGTTCGGTCCGCTTTGTATTTGAGTCCAGCTACATTTCAGCCGCGCCCTTCGCGTATCGGGATCGGTTATACTCAGCCAAAGCGATAGCGTATCATCTATAGCCATATAATATCCTTGTGACGATGGTATTGCGTTTGATAAAATATGGACAATCGGTGGAATATTTGATTCTATGCAAACCTGCTGGATTGTAGTGCGTAATATTTTTTCATAAGAAATATTGGAAATATCGATGATACAGTCGCTGCTTTTTACAAGGGAAGTAACAGGAATTGTGTTCAATTCACTTTGACTTGCAGTCACTGAAAAGAGTGTAAAGACGTAATAATAAATATTAGATTGTGGTTTATTCGTGATCTGGATTAATAAAACCTGGTTGAATCGCAATAGTACTTCCTGGTAGTTTGTATCGCGTTTTGCGCGTTCTGCATTATTGAAGTTTACCTGATTCCCCTGCGACAAGGGTCTGTTCAAATCATAAATTAATGATTCGACAAATCCACTTCGATGGATCGTATTGCTGTCAAAAATGCTGTCGTAAACTTTTCTTTCTTTATCATTTTCATAAACAAGGTCGCTTAGACAATCCTGGATAAAACTTATTAGTAGCTGGTCATTATCAGCAGCCTCTACTGTAATCAGTAATTTTCGCGGAGGATATTTTTCTTCTTGTTGCGAATAACTTTGAAGACTAAACAATAAAAAAATAAGTTTTAGTATTCTTTTAAGCATGTGATTAAAGTATTAACGATTTCATGCCTCCTTGCTTCCACCAGTTCGTGGAAAGGTGCTTCGTTATCTTTTTCAATATCTGCTTTGCTGCGCGCTAATGTTCCACCAGATGGTAAAAAAATGCCGGTATCCGTTTTTATTGAATTATGAATAAGATAAACCTTGCTGCCTTCAAAAACATACTTCTCTTTGACAGTAGAATTTACAAGACGATCGTGATCATAATCTATTACAATTTTCACTGGAGGATTATCATACGAAAAACTATAATCTGTATTGCTTTTGATCTTTTGCTTTTCTGCATCTGTAAGCGTTAAACCAGTAAGCAGGAATAATTTAGTTTTCCCTGCTTTGACAGCTGGCGAATTATTATTGTTTTTCAATTCAAGCTCTACAACCCGATAAGGGGCATGTTCCTTCAGTCTATATTTTTTTGAAATTATTTCGTAGCGCGGATGGTAAAACCAGACCGTTGCAGGAATTTCCTCCGTTGTATCCAATTCAAAATAGATCTGTCCATTGCTTCCTGACGGGGGCGATTTAATTATTGTATCATCATTTGGTCCTAATATGAAAGCATAAACACCTTGCAAATGCTCGTAATTTTCCATGTCGCGAATGGTTACTTTACAAACAAGTCGTACGTATTCTTTTTCTTTCTCTTCCTGGTTTAAAAACGGAATGGAGCTTATTAAAATAAAGCATGCCAGCACTATCCATGCAATAAATCTGCGGGTGTTTTTACCGGTCTCTATATAACGCAATATTTTTTTTAGCGTTTTGTCCGATAAAGGAAGGCAATTGTAAGAAGCAAATTCTTTGGGAATATCCGTTGAATCAATGCTGACAGGAAAAATAAAGATTCTGTTATCAGGAAATTCTCTTTGTTTAGTTAATGCAAGCGCAAATTCTTCCCATACATAACCATCTCTTTTATTAATAGAAGCATCTGACAGCAATGCAATGAAATAATCAACTTCCTCAATTGCAGTTCTCGCGTTTTCGCGCCAGATCGCGCCGGGAATTACATCGTCGATATCAAACCAGGTTGCAACGCCATTTTTTTCCAGTAATTCTTTTATGGCCAATGCGCTTTCATGATCCTCGCGTGCATAGCTGATAAAAACTTTTTTTTTGCGGATAGACCCCATTTTTTCAAATGTTCAGAACCTGTCCTTTTTCCGCAGACGCCAGTAATGCATACCGATTGTTGTGAGCATGCAGGATTTTTCTTTCATTGCAGCCCAGTACATATCTTTTTCTCCAACAGGTATAACAAGTCCGGCCCTGTTCATTTCCTGCAATATTTTAAATATTTCGACATTTGCAGGAAGAGCTGTTTTTTTCTCTGTGTATTCATACGAAGGGTTAAGTGGATAAGCCGAATCCTGTTCAGCAAAATATTTTGTGATTTGTTGCAAGGATTGAATAGAAATCATGGGCTTCACCTTTCGCAGCACATGAAACTTGTCTACGTTGGCCATAAAAACAGGACGCTGATCAAAGCTGCCCAGCGATTTGTCGATAAGCGCATATACTCCTTCGGGACTGATATTGCCTAACAGATCCGCAGCAGCGCCTTCCAGGCCCTGTAGCAGCAGGCTGGTAAAAATACTATGCTTATTAGCCATCGCCGATGTTTCATCGGAACGGCTTGATGCAAGAATGATCGTGTTATCAGACAGCATGATATCGGGTATCCGCTTGCTGATTTTACCAGCATCGCCTGCATAGCAGCAATCCAGGATAATGATCTTAGTTTGTATGGTAGATTGTGCGGCTGTCTCAAGCAAAAATCGCACAGTAACTCCATGCGATTTATTATAATCTGGTGCAGCAAGCTCAGTTCCCTGCGGAGTTTGTATTCCATGACCGGAGAAATAAAATAATGCAGTGTCATGTTTGCCTTTAAAAAGCTCTGTAATGAGTTTACTTAAATTCATTGCAGTCCTGACTTCTGAATCGTCGTAGATGCGTGAATCAAAGTTGACAGTTTTATTTTCATCATCATTCCGGCAAAGCAATTTATGAATTGCCCGCGCGTCGTGAGCGCAACCATCCAGTGGTGCTCCCGGATAATTATCCAAACCTATTAGAATTGCCTTTCGCGTCATCGTTATGATTTTTGATTGTATACAAAAATCAAAATTGCATGTCGAAATCAATTCAGCAGATCAATGTGTTTTGATCTCCACAGATTTGAGGATATTGATGTGAACTATTCTGAAGAATTTATTTGATATTGTGTTCAACAGCCCATTTGACAAGTCCAAGGGTACTTTTCACACCCAGTTTTCCGATCAGGTTACGCCTATGCGTTTCAACTGTACTTTGTGCAATGAAAAGTGTTTCAGCAATTTCCGGGGTCGTATTTTCTTGTGCAATCAAACGCAATACTTCCATCTCCCGTGGCGTAAGTTTGATCTCCTCGTTACGGGTTTTGCTTTTCCGGTATTTCACCAATTCTTCGTGGATCTCAGGACTAAAATGTGTGCGGCCATCGTTCAATTTGTAAATCGCTTCAACCAATTGATCTGCTCCTTTCAGCTTTAAAATATATCCATCAACCGGCACGGCAAATAGCTTGTCGATCAATTCGCCACTGTCATGCATTGTGAGCATCAGGATTTTGACATGAGGGTGATTGTTTCGAATCTCTATAGCCGTGTCAAGGCCATTTTTGCCAATCATTTCCCAATCGAGCACCACAATATCAATATCGTTTCGCAAGCTAAGCAACTTGAGCACTTCATCACCTGAAATGGCTTCAGCTTCTACGCTGATCTCTTTTTCTGTGCTTAAAATAGCCCTTAAGCCATCAAGAAAAATCCTGTGATCATCGGCAATTAAAATTTTTATCATACTAATCTGGTATAGTTATGTCAATGCTGATTGTAGTGCCTCTGCCTTGCTTCGAATCAATCTGCAATGATCCATTGAGTTTAAGCACACGCTCGTGTACATTTTTAAGTCCAATTCCGGTTCCTTGCTTCCCTTCTTTTTCAGGAAAGCCTACGCCATTATCTTCAACAATAATATTGAGCGTATGATTATAACGACTGAACTGGATAGTTGCAAGAGTTGCTTTAGCATGCCGGTGAATATTAGTGAGAAGTTCCTGTATGACCTGGTAGATCTGGAATTCCGAATAACTATCGATCCGATTATCCAGTCCGGATGAATAAAAATCAATTTTAAGTCCACTCACTTCCTGTAATGTTTCGCACAAACGTTCGACGGCAGGACTAAGACCAAACCGCATAATTTCACCTGAAACAAGATCGTGAGCAACTTCCCTTAATTCATTGCTGGCTTCGTTCAGAATATTATTTCCATTAGTATACTGTTTACGCTCTTCTTCATTCATACCAGCTGCGAGCTTGCCAACCAGATTATAATATAAACGTGCGGTAGATAATTTAAGACCCAGTCTATCGTGCAGATCTTTCGCAATGCGCTGCCGTTCTTTTTCCTGGGCATCGAATATGCTGCGTAGTACGATCAATTCCTGGTTACGGATGACATCCTCGGTTTTCTGCCTGTTAATACGCTCCTGCTGCTCAGCTACTATTGCCCTGTGTTTTTCCCGACTGAATTTCCACAACGCTAAGAACAATGCGATAAGCAGGATAATTCCCGCAACAAGTGCATATACCTGGGTTTCTCTTTTAGAAGACTCCGCTTTATTTCGTTCGACTTCAGCATGTTCTTTTTCTTTTTCTTTTTCAACCAGTTTACTTTGGCTTAGTTCTTTCTGGTAAAGCACATCAATTTCATTTGCTTTCCGGATATTATCTTCAAGAGTGTCGCGAATATTCTGGAGACGGCGGCTATAATTGAATGCAATACTGTAATTTCCGGAAGATGCTTCTGATTCAGAAAGATTCCGCAAAATTTCCACCTCTATAATTTTCCCCCCGGTTTTACGTGCAATACTTAATGCAATCTCAAAATAAGTGATGGCTTCCTTTTCACGACCCAGCAATCGCAGATCCACCCCAATATTATTCGCGCACGTTGCCATTTCCTGTTGCTCACCGCTTTTAGATTGTACTTCATAACTTTTCAGATGATATTCAAGCGCTTTGTTGAGGTTGCCCTGCGCTTCATAGATAGTACCAATATTGGTAAGTGTAGCTGACATATCCAGTGTATGATCTATTTCTGCACTGAGTTCCACACTCCGCTGATACCATTCAAGTGATTTCAACAGACTGTCTTGAATGTAATAGATGTTGCCAATATTGTTATAAGCATTTGCAATTACTTTTTTGTTCTTATTACTTTGCCCGATCACAAGACTTTGACGGTACAGTGTCATCGCTTTATCGTAGTGATGTTGCAACTCATAAATAAGCCCGATGCTATTAAGTACCTCGGACTGCAACAAGGTACTTTTCGTTTTACGAACAATTGAATCAGCTTGCTGAAAACAAATAAGTGCAAGGTCTGTTTTTCCCTGCCGCATATAAATATTGCCAAGACTAATTGTTGCGAGGCCGACAGGAGTTTCTTTACCGGGAATTGTTTTCCATATAGCTATTGCTCGTTTGGCATTGTACTCTGCATCCGGGTACTGTCCGATTTTTTTCAACAGAATGGAAATCTGGTAAAGATCTCTGCCAACACCAAACGCATTGTCATATATAGAATCAAGGGTCAATGCTGAATAATAATGTTTAAGCGCTGCTGAATAATTTCCTGTGTCTTGTTCTATATTTGCAAAACGACAATTAGCCTCTGCTTCAGCCAGCGGAAAATTCCTTTCTCTTGCCAGCTTAATTGCACGAGTAGCGTAATAATTACAGCTGTCTGCATTTTCAGATTGGTACATATAAGCACTATCCAATAACCGGGCTATCAAAATTGAATCTGTTTTATTCTTTGATACAGCGACCGGTTGTTTTGTTGCAGGGTCTTTAGTGTCAGAACATGCAAAAAGTGCAAACAATAATAGAAAAACCGGGAGGCAGGAAAATGTTGGCCCGCACAAAAAAACACTCGGGGTCTTTTTGTGCGGGCGCAAACAGTACGCTATTGAAAATGATTTCATCAGTTGAATTTAGATTCGGGTTTCCGGAATCGGTTTTACGACCGTTTCAGATTCGGCATGATGAAGAATAACTGTAGCGAGGAGCGTTGAATCATTGTAGAGTTTAACCTCTGTGTCTATGATTTCATCGGGATCCATATTCTCCAGCTCTACCTGGTGAATGACGGGTTTGTTTAAACGCAGCGCAAGCCCTTCCTGCTTGACACCAAGTGAAACCGTGACTTTACCGTTACTATCAGGACCTGCAATGCTTATAACTCCATCGTTTTCGAAATTTGATTCTCCGAAGTTCGAAGTTGCGTAAACAAAGAGACGGTCAGCCAATCCTGTTTGTTTATAACGGACGAATTGAACTTGTGGGTTGTTGAGTGACATAGATTTAATTGTTTTGGTTTAGGGTACTAAACTCTATATTAAGACTATGTGTACCAATCCATGATTCAAAGGTTTCTGTATCCTCTTATTTGAGGATTTCTTCTTAACAAAAAGTATTTTCCCTTGTCAACTTTCGCAGCACCATTTTCTTTTGAGGAATTAAAACAAACAGTGAGGTCTGCATTCTATAAAATGACATAGAAGTAGAACTAAATATATGAAATAATTAATGCTATAATCAATTTTTTACTATTATTGGATAATTCTACACATATAGTTTAAATCCATTTTCCAGGATAACTTTTTGCACATCACCCGCTTGTAAATTCCTAAAGATGGAATAGAATACTAAAATTCTAAAGAGTCTCCTCTTATTCTTTTACTCTTCGCTTTGGAAAATTAAATAGCAAGCTCGACACCACAGGGATACAAAAAACAGCAACTGTAAGAATTGAAACAAGCATATCGCCCCATACCATTGTATGAACTTTAGAAGCAGGTTGTCCGTTTACTGACAGGCAATTATTATTTCCTTCCATAAAAATTGAAACCGGGCTGCATGGATAAAAGTGCGTGTAAAGGGAAAAGATAAGTTTCATACCAAGTATAGCTATTACAATAAATGCGCAGGTTTCAAGGAAAGTGTATTTCTCCATAAGCTTTACAAAACCCTGTGCGACAAAACGCATTGAAAGTATCCCAATAAATACACCTGAAATTATGATGATTATATTATCTGAAAAAGCAGCAGCGGCAAATATATTATCAATTGAAAATGCCATATCCATCAATTCTACTAATGCGACGGTGGCCCAAAAATTTCCAAACGTCCCGGCAATTAACCTGTATAACCAATTTCCTTTTTTGTCTACAGATTCCTCTTCCTTCGATTCAGTCTGTTTTCCTTTCCACCAGCTCCAAACAAGAAAAAGCAGGTAAAGTCCACCGAGAGGTTTCAGGAACCAAAACTTAACAAGGAAAGTAGCAAATAACAAGGCTAGTCCCCTGAAAACATAAGCGCCGATTATTCCATACCTCAACGCTTTCTTTCTTTGCTCTTTTGGTAAGTCCATTACCATTGTCGCTAATACAGCAGCATTATCTACCGAAAGCAGGCTTTCAATAAGAATTAAATTACCGATGACAATCAACGACGCAACCGGATTATCAACTATTTCCTGAATGAGATGATGCATTTACCTTTTTTAAAAGCGTGATTATTTTTATCAATGACCGTATCGATATAAAAACAGAATGAACAAAGCAGCCTGTAATTAGTCCAGCACTATTTCTACCCGCCTGTTTTTCATTCGTCCTTCTTCCGTGTCGTTTGATGAAATTGGATTTTCTATTCCTTTTCCAATGGTAAGAATCCGGTCTGATGAAATTCCTTTACCAACTAAATAGTTCTTGCAGGCATCTGCGCGTTGTTGTGATAACACTTCGTTAAATGAAAAGTCACCTTCACTACTCGCAAATCCATACACTGTTAATTTTGAACCTTCATTTTGTGAGAGATAGCTGGTAATACTCTTAATTGTTATTTCATCAACTGAAATCAGTAAAGCAGATCCGGGTTCAAAATTTGCAAGAACTTTATTGTCCACTGAAGAAGGAGCAACCAGTGTGCTGTTTTTAATTTCAGTACTGGCAGGAACATTACCCGCAGGCGTTGATGTTGTTATGTCATTTGAATTATTCACTGCTGCCGGAGAAGATGGCCTTGCTGTTGATTTAGCAGGAGAATGATCAGGTGCACGCTCAGTGTGATCGGATGCAATAAAATACCAGATGACAACAGCTAATACCGCTATTCCCAACAAAGAAAAAATCACAAGTGCAGGCTTTTTCTTTCCGGCATTTGCTGAAGCTGTAGAAGCCTTATCTTTTGTAAGGGCATGCACAGGTGACTCTTCCTTCTTTTTTACAAGAGCAGGTTTTGAAATTAATTTGTCTTCCTTTTTTTTAAGATCAGGCCTGGAAGTTGGAGACTTTTTCTCTTTCGAAACACCAATTTCTGCAGCAGTATCCGTTGATTTCGAAAGATCAAATTTTTTCTTGCCTGCATTTTTGTTTAAGTCAAAAGCCATTGCGTTTAATTTTAAATTATTTTCTACGTATAAATGTTTACCAACGCGGACAAGCTGCCGTTATGCCCTCTGCCCATTGCTTCAAACTCCCATGAATTGCCTATTTTATATAAGCGGCCAAACTCCAGGGCGTCTTCATTGCTGAATTTTTCTTTTAGCAGGTATCTTGCAATTTCTTCATTGGTCACATCATTCACAATGCGGATGTAACAATCGTCGACCATGCCAAAATTCAAATCAAGTGTTCGTTTGTCTTTATTATTATCGTGTGGATATTTACAAATGGTTACACAGATTATGATCTGTTCGATTTTTGAATTGACCTTGTTCAGGTTAATGATCATATCCTCATCATCATTTCCATCGCTTCGTTTTCCGTCAGGATCATCAATTGCACCAAGTATGGCTCTGTCCTCTGTAATTGGACGGTACAACCCTTTTTCAGTTTCATCTTCCACGGAATTACCCGCATTAACCTGTCCATAAAAAATGAAATAACTATCTGATGGTATTTTGAAGTTGCTGTCAATAGCAAAAGCAGATACATCCAGATCGAAATCAGGACCGCCAGGTTGATCGTTGGGATTCCATCCCAGACCAATGCGGACTCTTGATAAGCCCGGTGCAGCTTTTGAAAGATCAAACCTTTCACCTTTTGAGAGATTGAAACCCATATTTTTTTTGAATTAATTGTTAGTGATTATTGATAGAGTTCAACTAATGCACCGAGGCCGCCGCCAAATGCCTGGCCCATGCCTTCGATATTCCATGCGCCGTCATTTCGTGTGAGAGAAGCAATGAGCAAAGAATCCTGCCCGTCAAATGATTCATTCAATTTGAAATCACATAACACTACATTGTCCGCAGCATTATAAATCCTGATGTAAGAATTCTTTACATTACCAAAGTGGTGTCCGCGCAATTCAGAATCATGAATAGTAACGGTGAAATAAATAAATTCAACCCTGCTGTCTATTTTTGACAAATCAATCGTTACAGACTCATCGTCACCATCGCCTTCCCCGCCCCTGCTGTCGCCTAAATGTTTTACCGCATTATCCGGACTTTTAAGATTATTATAAAAAATAAAAAACTCCTCTGCTGGTATTTTACCGTTTTCACCCAGCAAAAAAACAGAAACATCACAATCAACCTGGTGTCCGTTAATAGTTGCTTCATCCCATCCGAGTCCTGCAACAATGTTTTGAAGACCTGGTTTTTCTTTCAAGAGTGAAATTGGTTTCTTCTTTTCTAATGAAATAGCCATAATTTTTAATTGTATAAAGTGAGTATATGTCGGAGCCTTATATTTTTTTGGGCGGAGGTGGTAATGGCGGTAATTTTGGTTTTATACTATTCTTAGGAGGAGGAGGAAGCGGTGGCGCCATCTTTTTAGTTTGACTGTTTTGATTTCCCCGGACAGGCGGTACAACAGGTGGTATAGATGAAGGTTTAATTATAGGAGAAGAGGGACTATCCGGAGAAGTAATAAAAACTCCTCTTGAAAGCAGCTCGACGAAATTTATAAAAGGAGTAATGACCTTACTTGCCCCAAAAGTTTTTTGGAAAAACTGCGTGAATGATTCCGAAGAAAGTACATGCCCGTTAAGAAATATCTTTTCTGTCCGTGCAAGGTTCAGATGATTCGAAATAAAAGATTCATATCTAAACTTGATGAACTGGAATGATTCTGCTGACATCTTTTCCAGCTCGCTCAGTCCTATAAAGACGCGGGCAGAAGAATAATCAGAGAGCTCAATTTTTACTTCTAATTCACCGTAGTAAAAATTATTTATTTCGATAGCTGCCCTGCGATGAAACCGTTTTATTTCCTGCTCCAACAACGCTGCATCATTCAAAATTCGTGATGAGCATTTGCGTGCGGTCTTTTCAACCATTAATTTTGCAAGGTTGGCAATGCGATTGTCCACGCCTTTCCCTACCAGGGTTTCAGATTCTTTCTTGACTATTCTTTCATTAAACTCAATGTAATGAAAAGGTAAATCGCCAAAATAAGATTCAACAATTGAAAGATTAGTTTTGCTTTCAATAAGTCCCTTGCGGTGAAGTATTTTTACAAAGGATTCAAAATAGTCGGCTTTGTTGTTTAATGCAAAACCTTCCCTGAGAAAATAGCTGATTATTTTTTCTTTTGCTTCACGGCTGATGCCCGGAATAAAACAGATATTCAATGGAATTTCTTCATTAAGATCAAGGTCAGGAATAAATGAAATAATTCTTTCGGCATAAGCCGCCTTCACCTCTTCTATAACATCCTTAAGAAGATTGATAGGATCAAGCTCAAGATCGAATCGTTTGAAGGTCTTTTCTTTTTCTAAAACAGTTTCGTAGAAATTACCAAAAGCATCAGGCGCATTTATTTCAAACCGTTCCTTTGCAAAATCATCATTCCTGATCTTACCCTCACTGACATAAAAATAAAGCATCATCTTATCAGAACCATTTACCACCAATGTTTCCCAGGCGCTTTCATTTGGCAGAATGGTGCAGACAAAATTGTCTTCAAAAAATAATAAGGTCAGTGTTTTATTCATTCCTGCGATTATTTTCCAAATAGTTTTTCCATCAAAATGGTATCAAGAAAACACATTCCTTCAAGAATAATGACCGGCGCTTCAAAGTCAAATTCCTGCGCCCGTTGTGCAAGCTGGTATTCGGGTATGTTCTGGATGTATGCTTTTAATCGCATGTTATTTATTTCCTTTTTCATATCGGGTAAGCTGAATCCAAAAAATTCGCTGCTGAACGCGTAGAATATTTTTGTGAATTCATTAAACCGTTTATATTCACGTGGCGTTGAGAACTGGTTTCCAAAATGCTGCATGAATTTTAACTCAACGGGTGCAAGCTGCTCTACTTCTGCACCATTATATGTAAATCCTTCTTCTCCTATCAGCTCGCTGATCTGCTCTGTTGTAATATGTATTTCATTATGCCGTGAAAGCCCGAATGAAACTTCTGCTTTTACATAATTAGAATCGGATGGTTTTATTTCGAAATGATTAATTTGCTCATAAGCTTTTGGTCCATAACCCGCGCCAAAACAAGCCTGGTAATAACTATAGGCAGCCTGTTCATTCATTGCGCGCAACCAATCGAACATGCGTCCGCCCTTTCCGAAAAAACCGATCATTACATTATCAAATGAGGAAAGATAATCTCCTGGATTTTCATCTTGCGTGACACGTATTTTGTACGCCAACTGGCCAGCATAAAACATGATCAATCCTGTCATATAAGAATTGATTGTAAAAAGCTCAGGGCAATTAGCTGCAACATTCTGATAAAATTCATTGAGATCAGTTTCGGTATTCAAGTGATCAACAACAAGGTTATAATAGTACGTTGATGTATTGCTGTTTAATTTTTCAGGCGGTACTGTAATACCATGAATATAGAGGTCCTTCTTGCGGCAAAATGATTTTAAGACATCCTGAAATTTTTTGGATTTTTTTGTTGCTTCAGCTAATTTACCCGCTGCAAATTTTATCGAACTCTGCTTTATAAGCGTGTCTTTGAAATCATCCGAATTGCCAGAAGATTTATCTTTTCTAAGCGCAATACAAAGTATATCAGTCGTAGATCCGCCAATATCAAATCCTATTATCAACCCCCGCTGACCGGTTTGAAATCCTACTCCTAATGCATGCTTGCAAACAGATGCTGCTTCTGTCTGTGCCTTCAGATCCAATGAACCAGTATTTGCTGAGGAAGAATTGCCTGTGCCAAATGGTTTGCCAAAACTCCCACCTGTAAAATTACCTGTGCTTCCTGCTCCGAAATTATTACCTGCAATCGCAGCGATGGAAGTAGAAAACTGGGCAACCTTCGCATTTTTGTAGGTAACTCCCGAATCACTAAGCTCGACTAAAGGATTGACCTGTCCAACTTCATTCCACAGGATACCATATTTCAAAAGTATCTGCTTATTCATTGAAGAGGGATAGGCCCATACAAGTGATTCGGGAAATTTTTCTCTATCCAAAAGCTCTGCATAGGTTTTGAGATATAACGATTTTAAAAGTCCCTGCTTATATGCATTCTCCTTTTCATCGTTGCTCCATTTCATATTAAATTTTATATAGCTTGGCTGATTTGCGAATCGTACAGTGTATGTTGATTCTGCACTATCATCTATTGGAATATTTTTTTCGAAAACAGGAAAGCCACCTTTTACCTCCCTTTTCAGGATTGTTTTCGGATCTTTCTCAATATCCCTTACACGTCTTTCATCGTGTATCATCACAATCGATTTTATATGATTGCTTTTTGTGTCTTCATTCTGAAAGAAAAATACTTCATTTGAAGAAGCTGCAACCTTTGCGTTATTAGGTACATCAATTCCAAGCAGGAATTTTCTCCTGTTTTTAAATGTTATCAGTTCCGGCTGGCCACCGAATTCTGCAAAGCTGATGCAGGTATTATTGCTTCCGAAATCAAAACCAACGCGCACAGGATTAAGATTTGTTTTCAGTGACCGGTAATCCTTCAGCGTATATGGATTTCCGGAAGTAACGCTCTTAAATACAAGATAGCCGGCAGATTTTGTTTTGAATTGAAATTCAATAGCCTTAAACGGATCGGTGCTTTCATATATTTCATACTTCAAATCGGAAGAGCCCAGCTTATTGATATCATGCTCAATAATAATATCGGCAGTATCATCGCTGTTTATCTTTTTTCCATTCAATGCGATTTTTTTGAATTGATACTTCCCATCTTTGATCTCAGAGATGAGCCTGAAATCGCTTTTATCTGCACGTAGTGGCAGCGCTTTTTGCTCAGGTGCATTATGCGGTAATTCAGAATAGAGATAATACTTATCCCATATTTTAGAAATGAAATCCGGCCAACAAATAACTTTCTGCCCATTAAGCATCACCGGATTTTTATAATCTTTAGTAATGGAAGTTGTGTTACCATTAACATCAACCTGCAGGGTGACCTGCAAAACTTTTGTCGCCACATCATAAATTGCGGAAAGGTTTGATTTTACATCACCGCCCATTTGCAACAATCCTTCAATTTCATCCTGGAAAATTGCCAATCCTTTTTCAGAAAGTGGCAATGCAAAATACCTGTCACCTCTCTCCGAAATTGCTTTCAACATATGCACCCCCGAATCTGCAGCATCCTTTATTTCATCAAAAATAATTTCAAACACCGCGCTTGCATCGGGGTTGAGCAGAAGCTCTGAAAGCTCCACCTCCACCGGCGCAAGATTGTCTGGTAAATTGAGCATGGTTATGTCAGAGGAAATTCTCCCGCCATAACCATAAAGCGTAGTTTGGAAATTGAACAGCTTATCGAACGGAGCTTTAAATTTGTCAAGGTTTGGAACAATTGCATTTTCGTCAAGCCGGTAACCTTTCTTACCTGCATATGCTTTTATTTCGCTAAGCCAATTGTTCAGGAAGACAGAAATTTTCTGAACATCAGGTCTTTTTTTTGTGAATTGGCTCACATACGCATTGATTGAGCTGTTGATCTGCTTTACATACACATATAATTTCTCCACTTCTTCTCCCGACAAATTTGCCTTGAGCGGATCTGTAAATTTTTTAGTTACTGAGCTGTAAAAACCTTTGTTGGTCGTAATGTTGTATACAGGCGCTGTAAATAAAAGCGACTCCGGAGAAGTTGCGCCGATCACAATCCCATTGTAACGAATAGCATAAATAAATGGAGAAACCTTTTTTGTGCCATCTAGTTGCTCCTGTTGATCGCACCACATGGGTTTATCTTCAAATAGCATATTACCAATAGATCCTTTTGGCTCGTACAAGTTCAAAGTCTCTTCAATACTTTTGCCATCAGAATAATCAAGCGTTATTTTTTCGATTGAAATGGGTTGATTATCCAATGCAATGCATGCAATCAATCCTTTCCATTCATCCTGTAAAGTTTTGTAAAAAGACATCAGGCCGGCTAATTCCTCACCTGCCTGGCCAACATAGTTGATCGCATATTTGAACATGATGGTCCGGGCAAATGGCGTTGGAATGCCCGAGATGAGCTTATTCAGCTCTTCGCTGTTCTCAATATTTACTTCCTGCGTTACAATATCACCAATGAAAATTTCAGAATTCTGAAGTTTATTCCAGGTAAATTCAGAGCCTGCCGCCTGCGATTTTTTAGTTGTAATTACAAGCGGTCTTAGGTTTTTAGTTCCTGTCATAGAGCTTAATTGTTTACTATTTTGTACAATTTGGTGAGTGTATTGTAGATGTGCGCAAGAAACCTTTCGTTCAGCCTTTCTACTTTTTGTTTTTCAGGCGATGGCTTTACTGTTTGGTCCCTTTGGATCGTATCACGAAACTCACCATAAGGATCGCCGGTCCCGATTCCTAATTTTCCTTTTTTAGCAAACTGGTGTGCATCGTTTATAAATAATTTGCCGATGTGAAAATTTTTCAATTGTTTTTGATTGGAGCTGAATGCATCTGTGTGAAAGAGGAAAGGGCCATCCACACTTTGCCTGATTTGAAATAGCCAGCCAGGGATAACATTATCTTTTGTATCGTAGTTAAAAGCAAATGCTTTAACAAACTCGTCTATATCTTTTGCTTCGTCATTAGAAAGATTGATGTAGTCGGGAATGTAATCTTTAAATTTCTGAACCAGGTTTTCAGCACCTCCCTCACCCATACCACCTTTTTCATAATTAATAATGATGTGGGAAAATGCGAGAAAGCTTCCGATCCTGTTCATGAATTCTTTTGCAGAAGCTTCTCCCAAAAAATCCTGGAATTCAAAAAGGAAAGAGTCGTTTTGAAAATTGGCAGACTTAAATACAATATCATGCTGCTCTAATCCCTCTTCTTTATTAAAGAAATCATAAGCGGCGCACGCACAAAATAATTCTGAAATATGACAAGGGTTTTTTTGTTCGCCACCGCCCGTAATTGTTTTTGTCGAAGTATCGCCACGGCTAAAATCTGTTCGTTTTGGCCAGCCAATATGATACATCAATTTATACGTTGACTTTACAGTTGAGTCGGCATGATAAAACATGAGAGCCGCCTGGCTATTGCGCGAAAAATTATTGGAATCAGCTATAACTTTTTGCTCCTTCTTTTGTGCGCTGTCGGGTACGTTAAAGCTGAAGTATTCTGAAAGTAAGCTACAGCCGAATTTTGCTGCAGCATGAATTTCCGCATTTTTGTCTTTTATTTTAACTGCATCTCTCAGTGCTTTCGGAATAATGGGAATAGCAGAAGCGCCTGTTCCGCCGAAAATTGATCCTAAAATAAATACCCGCGCGTTTTCGCCTGCCTGGTAAATTTTATCAAGGAAAACGGATAGCTCCAGATCTTCTTTTCGTTTGCCTCCTTTGGATACATTTCTTGCCGCTTCTACAATGCAGTGATACATTAAATGCGAACCGAGATGGGTTTGTGCACGGTAACCATGATCCAATTTAAATTTCTGAACATCGTCGTCAAAAAAAAGGTCGGATAATGTTTTGTTGTCTTTTTTAATGTCTTCGGAACCTGCATTCAATCCGCTTATTAATTCGTATGTCAGGCGATTGCCGGAATACTCTGGCGCAAATTTGTAAATGTTAAGCTTTGCCGTGAAAAATGAATTTGCAGTTGGTTTTCCCTGGACGCCTCCTTTGATCCTGATGTAGCGATCGATCAGTTGTTCGCTTCTTCCTTTATTACCGTTATTGGTATCGGTATCAATCGACAGGATATCGATTTCTTTATTATCAAACATACCAATAGCGCATAAGTGGGTGAATGCTTCGATGCAACGCATTCCTGTACCACCGATTCCGATTACAAAATATTTTTCAGTTCCCATTTTAGTGTAATTAAATTGACTAATGCATTTATTACTTTTTTGATGAAAACCAGCTGCCAAGCTTACCGGTAGAAAACATTTTGCTTAACGCGAATCCAACAATAAAATACGCCCCTGCGGAAATAGCCGAACCGATAAGATTTGTTGTTGTGAATTTGGACTGCAGATTTGATGCAATGGTTTCTGAAACAACAAACATGTTGTAAAGGAAAAACCCGGAAAAAGAAAGGAAAAACAGTAGCCAGAACCATAACCTTCTTTTACCCGGGTCTTTGGGGTTAGCCCCTCCTTCAAACTTGATCGCTTTAGCAATGATGGTTGCAACGATCACACCTACAATACCAACGATAGCGCCGAAAATGTAGGTCTGCATGGCAAGTGAATTTAATTGCGCAGGTGTCTTTACGGTAATTATACCGAGGATGAAAAGCAGCATAGTTGATGTTTGATTGGTTAGTAAAAATTATTGATTGTCTATTTTGATGTAGATGGTATAAAGGACCTTGTTTTCAATAGCTGCTGATTCGTCTGCCATTGCACGCTTTATGCTTTCGCCAAGTGATGTAATAAAGTATCCATTAGCATAACTAAGCCTGAGCACAGTATCTTCCTCTATAAAATCGTCAAGCGTAACAGATTTTACTACGATGTCAACCTGGTAAATCGTAGTCACTTCTATGCCGGTAAAATCAGCTTTTAACTTAATGCCTGCTTCTTTTGTAGCGTCGTTATACACAAAATCAAAAACATTACCTGCAGGTGAACCTTTTTGATATTTATATTGCACCGGCTTATTGGCAATTGTATCCTTTTCACCGGTTTCGATATCAGAAATTACTTCGGGAGCTTGTTGATTTTGTGAGGCCGCAAAGCCACTTAGTGATTGGGTAATATCATAGACGTTGATGCTAAATTGAACCTCAGAAAAACAAGGCGCAAGGGAGGTAACTGTTACTTTATTTATTATTCGTTTATCGTTTTGACTTTCATCCGTATTAAAATTCAGCAGGTCCGATGATTTGAAATAATAATATTCAAACCCTTTATATTGAGTTGCCGTTATATTTTCCTGCACAACAAGATTATCATTTGCGTCGCCAATCGCATCGCTCTCTTTTTCTTGCTTAATTATAAAATTGTTTGTTGTATAGGTGAAATGTTTCGAATCAGACCCATTTAAACCGGAATACTCGTCATTCAAAAACTTAAGAGCAGAGGTTTTGTAAAGCTTTTCATCTTTGATAATTCCATCCGGAGTAAATACTAAAGTGTAAATCCAGTTTGAATAAAGAGTTTTATGACTTTTATCGAACCAAAAATCCGGCTTGTAGAATTGTTTGGCGAAAATGTCAATTTGGTTACCGGCATTAAGCCAGTCTTTAAAATTATTTTGTGCCCATGCTGAGGCATCTATGGGATGAGATGCAGGCGCACCGTTAAGATCCTGTTGCAGGCTAACGTTCTCTACTCTTTCAAAATCTGTTATAAATATTGATACTTTGTTTTTGTTTGCAGTGATCTTATCAATTGCGACCTTTAGCTTTGAGCCTGGTTCTTTAAAATTATTCAGATCACTAAAATTTGACTTTGCAGAAGCAAGATCGATTTGGGGAGGATCTTCTGAGGCACCCACACTGTAATAGTTAACTTTTCTGCCTACCAAAAAATCTTTTAATTTATTATTAAATACTGTAGTTGCTTTCATTCCTTCTCCCATACCAAATGAATAGTCGATATAACAGTCAATCTCTTGCAACGGTTTTATATCAACTGAAGGTTGTGCGATCGAATAATATTTTGTCAGCAATGATTCATCAATAACAATTTCATCTTCACCACAGGAACTCATTGTCACAATAGCCAAAAGCGAAAGGGTAATTTTCGGTAGAAGAAAACGTTGACGATGAGAAGTAAAATGTTTCATTCGATTAGTTTATTGGATTTGTGTCTTATAAACCATAACATTCATAATCATTGAATACGTAGTTTATTTTCTCTGTTTCTGATACGACAAATTTGAATTGATGATTTATATTTTCCACTCCTTAAAATCAATGGTTTCTTCTCCCCGGAAATGAGGAGTATCTAATTCTTAATTTTGGCGATTAATTACCCGGATATTCGGATTTCTCAATGCACGAACTACTTTTCAGCCCCAATTTCGTTATGATGTATTATTCCGTCTTTATAAGGAATTATCCAGTCGATTTTATGTGATATTTAATCAAGAGAGATTTTTATAGAAGATTTAACGCCCAAACAGACGTGCGGATTTTGGGTTAGATTGCATGAATGCGAATTCATGTAGATTCCTCTATTCTTCCTATTTGAATTTGTTTGAATTAGACTGAAGCAATTCCAATAAATCCAGATAAATTCGAATTAATCCAATTAAAGCGTATTTATTCGTATGTATGCATTATAAAATATTCATGATCGTATCATGACCCATGTATGGAAAACCACCAATTCACCCGAAAAAAACTCAAATGAATAATCCCCATTCTTTGATTTCAATTCCATTATCGCTTTTCGGGAATTTAATGCAGCACGTTCAAAGTCAAAATCGTACTCAATGATTTGATTCATAATTCCGTCCACCACCTCTTCCCTTCCTATTAACTCCGCAGTGTATCGTTCCCGTACTTTTATCAGTTGCTTTTTTAGCTGTTCATTATTTAATGAACCATCTTCAATTATCGCCATTTTAAGCATGAACATTGGCCATGCACCGCATTCGTGCTGTGCCAGTTGAAAGAAAGAACTATTCCCCATGCATTGAATGACTTTTTTGTAATCTTTCATCATGAAATAGCACGCTGCTATCCAATAGTTATAAAGCATGGCGTTTCCATTTATGTTCGCATTTGTTGCCATGCGCAAAGCCTCTTCATAATTTTTCATGTAGAACAATGCGTGAAAACGTATATAAACCGCTTCTTCCTGCCATGGATTTATCCGTCGTTCATGTATGGCATCCATCAGAAAATCCAAAGACTTATTGAATTGGCGCAAATAAACTGAAACGGTTGCGAGATCAAAATATATCCCCGCTACCAGGTAATGATCTTTTATTGTGGGGTGCCGTAATGCAAATGTTAGCTGTTGTTGAAATAATTCCAATGCTGCTTCATAATTACATTGTTCTTTCATTTGGACAGCTTCAATATCCATTATCAGGAAAGTACACGTTACCGATGGAAATTCTTTCGCACTATCCCGTAATTGAGCCAATCGCTCATCGATATTTATCCATTCTGGTTGTCGAACTAATGTAGAAAGTTGAGCTGCGAGACTTAGTACCGTAATGCGTTTCCGACATTGGAATGTTTTAAGAGTTAATTCAGCAACTTTCAATTCATCCTTATGAATACGTGCAAGATCTTCATGCATTGTGAGTGCGGATAATTGTTCATCTAACAATTCAAATTTTTCTGTTGTGGTTATAGTATCTTCTAAAACATCGGCAGCAATAGAATATAATTTACGGGATAATAATATATCAACGTGATTTAGCTGATGACGAACTAGGATTCGTGCATGATTACATGGTTGAATTGAGTTTTCGCGTGAAATCTGTTGCTCGCTAACCAATGCAACTAAAATTCTATCGCGAAGCCTGAGTTGCAAACGGGCAAATGCGCTGACTTTTTGTTTCCCATATAACTGTAGCGCAGCTTTCGTCTCCGTAATTGGTGGACTTTTTTGGAGTAAGTCGAAAAGCTGGAGATTTTTCTCTTCCCTTTCCTCTATGGAAGCAAAAACACTGAGATATTTACGGCAAAAGAGTCTTTCTTCAGGAGAAAGAGAACCGATGAGAATTTGTAAATCTTGAAATCTATTCATAAGTGGCTTGCCGGAAATCAATATGATCCAAGGGCGATCAAATATGCCACGTTCATGTAATTTTGTTCTAAAAATGAGCTTTAATTACACATATCTTATTATTTATCAACACATTGCAGAAGTATGAAAAATGACCCTAATTCGGTAGAAAAATTAAGAGTCCAACTCAAATGATGAAAAAATGAATAGCTTCTCACATGGTAAAATTGTGAAACACCATGTTAAAAACTCGGGAATTCCCATGGGAAAGCCTTTCTGCCATTGACTATCTTTGAACAGCTATGAACGTAAAACTGACAAAAACGCAACGCATTCTGATCGAATCTTCAGGTGATATCGCTCGGATTATGCGCCAAATACTCTTGCGTGAAAACCGCGTAAGTCGTGAGCGAGAACATTTATGGGCAATTGGCCTGGGAGAAGAGCTAAATATCCTCTATGTAGAGCTTATTGGTTTGAGTTCCCAAATGGAAAAGATCAAGCCGATGGAAGTATATAAGCTGGCTTTACAGAAAGATGCCAGTTACCTCTACTTATGCCACAATCGCAAGGGAAAAGATATGAGTGCACAAGCGTCTGATAAGGCTTTGACTGATCGAATGATCCAGGTAGGTAATATTGTAGGTATAACTGTTTTTGATCATGTGGTGATTTGTTCAAAGACGGAGGACTTTTTGAGCTTTGCAGATATTGGGATGATGGATGAACTTAGGAAGAGCTTGGCATGGGTTCCGAAGTTTGAGCAGGTACAGAAGATTAAAAAGATGGCTTCAGATGAGGCCGTTAAAAAGCGAAATAGAGACATAGCAAAGGACATGAAGAAACGAAGATTGGATGTTGACCTCATTTCACAATTAACAGGATTGAGCCTGGATGAGATCGCAAGATTATGAAGTTTAGATGTCTTCTACTCTAATAGATCAAACTGCAATTTTCATATAACCTACAAAATGTTTTGAGTGGATATTACTACTCATTAGCCTTCTCAAATTTTAAAATGAAATTATCATTTATTACAGTAAATAGTTCATTGTCCGTAAAGCTCTTTTGTCCTTTATAATCAAAAGGTCCTTGTATTATTTCAATGACAATATTATTAGGGTCCGAAATATTTCTGACCAGAAATATTTCATAGTGTTTCTTTAATTTTTCTCCTTTCTGAATTTCATTTGAAGAAATGTGAAACGCATTTTCCCACCCGACTAATTTAATTTCAACATACCGGGGGTATTGTGCGTCATTAGGAATATATTCGAGATCATAGCCCAATCCATTTTTCCCATCAGGGTTTACGCCAGCCAATTTTGCATATTCTGAAAGCCATTTGATACTTTCTTTGTTTTTAATTGTAGCCAACAAGTGCTTGTAAACTAACCACTCTCCCAAAAAACCTAACTCCTCAGTTGGTAGTTTTGGCTTCCTCTGGGCGGGCAATGAATCTGTCTTATTTTTTTTAGAACCCTGATTCGTCTGTTCAATTTTTTTAATTTTTATTTTAGAAAGTTTTGCTTGAAACGCACCGTTGCTTTCCAATTGATTGAACAAATCTTTAAAATTATCATAGAAGAAAGCTGAACCACCGACGGTGATTTTTTTCTTGTTCAACCCATTCCCAATACTATTCCCCCCCTCCATCAATTTCGATAACCAATCTTTTAATCCTCCTATTAGTATATTTATTTCATTTTCAAAATACAATAAACTTTCGAACTCAGTATTTTCAGTTAGAAACTGATTTGCGAGTTCTTTAGAAATCTTTTGCTCCTCTGCCCGCATTTCATATGTACTCTTATTTAGAGAATATATTTTCTCAAAATTGTAATCATGATTTTGAGAAAGTTCAATTTTAAACTGTTCTCGCAGCTGCATATTCAAATCAGCCTCTACATTGTAATTGATCTCATTTTGAAAGTTTCCTTTTAAGGAGTCATATTGTGATAGCAACTTCAAAAAATCTTTTTTGTCTCTTTCGGAATTGATAAATATTGAATATAGCGTCTGTTTGAATTCTGCCTTTTTATTTTCTTTTATTCGTTTTAAATCAAGGTCATATAACTCGGAAATCTCAATGGATGGATAAGCGTATTTATTAAAATTCAATAAGGATATTTTTGAAGTCTTTAATAATTCTAAAATTATTCTCAGAGAAATTTCCTCATTACAATTTTCGTAATTTATTTGGTCATATGACTCTGAAATAATTTTATTAAGTCCTGCAAATAATCTTTTCAATTCATCTAGCAATTCTTCATCGGTAAGATTTTCTTTGCGAGATTTTTTGGCAGGAAAACACTTAATGAACGACAACCAAAAATTAATCTTGGGATCATTCACAATCCCTAACCTATCTTTAGATAACATTAATTTCGCAAGACTTTCATCATCCAATTCAGTTCGAATTATGTCATTTCTAGTTGAAGCGGGTTTTGAAAATAATTCCCGAATTTGTTGTCGTTGTGCATCCACATCAATCAATGCTGAAAAAGCTTCGGCAATCGTTGAACAAAAGCTAATATCATCTTTTAGCTTCTTTTCATCATCAATATATTCGGGGGTTTTTATATAAACTGTTTTACTTTTTGATAAATAGAGATACTCATAATGCGACAAATCAAATTCTGATTTTTCATTTTCTCTTTCTAACAAAACGCTTAAGTTCCTTACTAATCTAAATCTAACATCTTTAATGAGGTTTCTTTCTTTTCCAGTTGTATCTAAATCTTGCCTAAAAACATAGACATAAGGTTTGAAGGATTCTATTTCTTGCTCAAATCTTCCATTTAAAGCATGAAGATCGGGATGACCAGCTAAAGTAAGTTTCAACCCTTTTAAAGGCTTTACACCAAAAATTCTTTCAATTTTTTCCTGGCTCCTTCGTCGTTCTATTTCTACTGTGTAAAACTGATTTATTATGCTTTCTCCATATCTTTTATTATCAACATAAAACACAGAATCAGTACTTTGATAGCTAAAATCACCTTGTTTTTTGCAAAACACTTCTCCGTTAGAAAGAAATTTTTTATACTCGTTGTCATTTAGATCTAACTTTTTTTCGTCGTAATTGACAGCCAATTCCCGGTATAAGGTTTTTGCTTTTTTCCCTTCCAAATCAATTCTAGGAAGCTCGTTCAAAATTGAATAGAGGGTTTGAGTTTCAAAAGATGAAATAGTTTTATTGACGCCAACAATATTTAAGACGTAATCTATTTTATCATGCTTAATAGCATTGTTTTTTAAGATTGGTGCGTCATAATTAATATTAGGTTTTTCTATTAATGGGCTAAATTCAGCGGACATAGTCGCTGATGTAGTGCATAGAATTGGCGCTTGCTTAATCCCACTTTTAGTATTTAGCCATGCAAAATTAGATAACTTCCATTTTAGGAAATTCCGAATATGATTACCTTTAATTTCCCTGTAATTCTTATCACTTCCAAAATGAACTTCAACAAAGCTTCCTCCAGGCTCGCAATCACTCTCTAATAGTTTATAGATTGAATCATCTGAACATAACCAAGCTATAATTGTTTCACAATTATTTTTACTAAGGATTGCGTCGATCTCATCTATAGATTGAACTATTATTTTACCATAACTATTCCAAGATATTTTAAATTTTTCATAATTATTAAAATGGTAATCGTCCACTCTATTTCTATAGTCATATTTTTTAAATGTATATTCACCAAAATCATTTGGAGCATTGACATTTATTTTTCTTGGTAATTCTGCAACTCCAAGCCACTTAAAATATTTTTTTAAATCACTTTCATTTTCTCCTTCTAATTCAAATTCCACGGGCAAAGCCAATAATTTTGTTTTGTCATATTTGTAGAGCTGCTCAGTTATACCATTCCCAAAATATTGTCCAAAATAAACTTCTCTTGCCTTATTTATTTTCTTTTTACCAGAAATAATAGGCGAATTAATTTCAGGTAATAATGGCAATGGCTCACCATTGTTCAGTTCATTTTTGTAAAGACCAAACAAAAATTTATGTAGTTCTACTACATCTTTTACTTCTATCTTTTCTTTCGAATTATAATGTTGAATGAGTGCTCCTGATATTTCAGTGAATGAAAATTTTTTAATCCCGAATGGACTTAATTTATTCAAGAGAATTTCGGTGTCATCTATTTCAAATTCTTCCAACAGGGCTTTTACCAAGTCCGGGTTAAGAAAACGAATCTTTAAGGATGGTGGAAGCTTAAACTCTACGTTGTCTTGTTGCTGAATAAAAATACTAGAATCCCAATTGATTTTGCGTCCGTCAGAGTCTAATAAAAACTCCTCCAACTCCGATAATTCAAATTGATTTAAATTTAGTTCTTTTTGATATGCATTGTATTCTAAGAAATAGAAAAGAAGTTTTGCCAATTCTATTGTTTTAATTTTAGTAGCTCTTTCAGCAATAAGAGATATGTACTTTTTAAGACTATAATGATAGATAGGAAAAGTTCTGAGAAATTTAATAACTGAGTCATCATCGCATATCGGCATTAAATTTCGCGCATCATCACCAGATACAATAAGAGCCACCGGATGTTCATAAAAAACAGGTCTGTCACTATGTTTGCTGTAAAAATTATTTACACTTGGAAAAACATTACTTGTTTTGATCTTTTCTATGAGCGTTTCCTTAAAGTTGAATTTTTGCAAAACACTATCAACTTTATCAAATTCAATATTTAATAATCTCAATGGTAGATAGTTTGCCTGGCCATTTTTGGCTGCTATTTCTATTGCTGTTTCGATTAGCAATTCGGAAAGCTCACCAGTTAAAAATTTGTTATGTCCTTCTGTATCATTTATTAATTGATTTCTGTCTTGTGACAATTCAAATGTACCATGTAATAATGCGGGAAAAGGAAAACGAACTTCTGTTTTGAAATAGCTAAACAAAACATTTTCACTTTCATCCAATTTATCATTCCAGGCAATGGCCAATTCAAAGTTCTTCCCTTTATGTATTCCGTTTCTTTTTTTAATATCCCAAGTCTTAGTCTCGGTACTGTTATCCAGTAAATTTAGACTTTCAACGATAACCTTCCTTTTAATCCCATCAGCGTAATTCTTTTTAAACGTGATTTTTCTTTGGGGGCTATCAATTTCTATAGTTTCAATGTGGTTCAAAAATATCAGGGTTTCCTTGTTTATTAAAGAAAAAATCTGTGACTGAACATCGTCAATTATGTCCTTTTTTAACTTTATTGTTATTGTCGTGTCAAAATCCTCAATAGAATTAGTTACACCATTCAATAATTTTGGAACCCGGAGAGTTGCAATAGGTAATTTGACATTACTTTTTTGTTTTATGAAACTTGAAAGCTCTTTAGATTCCTTAAGAAGATTTTGCAAGAATGCTTTTGCGATTTCTTCAGAGAAACCTAGTTTAGTACCACCACTGCTTACGATCACTTCGTCTGCCCAACTAAGTATTGAACGAAACCCTAACCCTTTTTGTCCAATTTTATTTTGCTGTAATGTCTTTGAACTAAGATTGCTATATATGATGGAGCGAAATCCATCCTCATTAAATGGTTCCCCATTATTTGCAATAGTTAAGATATTATTTTTGAGTTTTATTAAAACTTTTTTGTTCGCAGCACCTTCCGAAGCATCATCTGCATTTTGCAACATTTCAAGTAATTGCCTGCCATTATATGCTTCTATATTCTGTTTTTCAATGTTGTAATGTTCTAAAATATAAGCAGGGGAAGACAAATAATCTGCTTTTCGTTTTTGCAGCTCTCCTGCTATGAATCTGTTCAAATCGTTCATGGTAATTTAAAATGCCACTATAAATAGAATGTCATTTGGTTTATCAGTACAAAAATTAATTAGGACTTGATAAACGTGATTTTCTGTTATGTCGTTAGTTTTAATTCGTTCGTAACGCAATTTAGAAAAATACCAAAGGCTAATCGTTTATAAACGTTTGTTGTCGGATAAAACACGGTTGAACAAGTCATTTTTCAATGATTTATTCACCTTGCTTATAAAAATAACAACACATTAATTGGAAAATATAGGGTTATCTACCCTTTTATAAAAAGAAGATACCGAACAATATTTTTTTATCACAAAAGCTGACGCAAACGAAAATAATCTTGAATTACAATACTGGTGATTATGAAATTTTTATATTACTCAATATTATATACACCCAATATTTTATTCCTTATCCTCCTCAAAGTTCAATCCCAATTGTTTTGCCGCTTCCTTAGCGCTTTTATATTGTTGTTTAGACTCATCTATTGGAGTCCCATCGCTAGCTTTAATTTTGAATTTCACTTCAATTTCTAACTTATTTCCATTCATGGTGAAAGGAGCGATGAAGTAATTAAATAAACTCGTGTACTGTTCTAAGGGCACTTTGCCGGATACAGTAATTGACCTGAATTTATTGGGAGAATTATTTTCGTTTTTTGATTCTGCATTAATTGAAGTAAAAGGCTCATTCGCTTCTGAAGATTGAATTACAACCTCGCCTTTTTCAGTTGTTTCTGTTGCAGTAGTTTGTTTTGATTGCGGCTTTAGACTTTTATCTACCAACCAGTATGTCGCGTCATTAATTTCAAAAAATGGAACATTTTCTTCGAAAAAGAATTTCGTGAAATTTGTTCCGTCGCCTGTCGCAATGCAATATTCACCATTAAAGCAATATTTAAGAATACTTCTTGTGACGGCTTCAGGACCAACGATCATTGGCTTATCGTCAAAACGAATAAATGCTTCATAAATATCTTTTACTTTTATAGGCTGTGTTGACGATGGCAGTAAGTTATTGCTTCTTAAAGTTCCTAATCCAACTGATTCTAACAACCATTCCTCTTCTTTTAACGCAGAAATAAGGTTGATGTTGATTTGATTCTCAAGAGTATCCTTAAATTGCTTTATTATTAATTTTTCAGCACCATTCTTAACGGAATATTTTATCACGATAGAATAAGCTGAAACTAAAGAACTATCAGTTTGTTTACTCGCATCCTCAATTCTCCTTTTAATATCATCTTTTTGTTCCTTTTCTAATTGGGAATTATATTCGCTAATAATTTTATGACATGCTAAATAATCTCTGATATCAGATTGCAATTTTCCAATCCCAATCTCAGAACAAACCAGGAACAATATCGTGTTACGGTATATACGCTCACTGTTTCCCTTTTTCGTAGCCAGTTTTTCTATTAAAGTCTTTGTGTTTTCATTTAACTCTGTCTGGTTCGCCAAATACTTTGGACTCAAGACAATTAAGGTTGGCTTTAGTTGTTCCGGAATATCCTCTGAGGGGTTTACTAATGAATTAAATACCTGGATAGATTTTGTTTTACCTGAAACCCGCTTAATAATTTCTGCATTAATATCTACCCCCTTGATATCACCTCTTGCCTGGTTAATTAAAATGTTAACATTCGGAGTAGTATCAAACCAATATCGCTTTTGACCGGTAGAACTATAATACAAATAATGTGCATGCCCTTCCATTCTATCAAGCGCCCCATTAATATCATTATGATTAAAACCTTCCGGTTTCACCATGCATAATTTTATCTCGTCAATACCTACTCCTTTGTTTTGCCCTTTTGAGCCAAAGGTTCCCAATAGAATTGTTGACGCAATGCCTTGAGTAAGATTATATTTCCCTAATTCTCTGACTTCATTATCAATCCTGAAAGCATTCGATGAAGTTCCCGAAACATCAGCACCAATAACTGAATCCCAACTCGAACCATTAAGAATTGTAATTTGACTTGTTAAGGCTTCAACATTGGATAAATAAACATCGGAGGTGTGGATAAGAAATTGACTCCCGGTTAAAGATGTTTGACGTTTCCAAAGATCCGAGACAATTGCTGCTAAAATTCTTAAGACTCCTCTTGTCCTTTGAAAGAAGGGATTACTTGCCCAACGCAACCTGAACATATCGATTAGTTCCGGGTGAAATGGATATGATTTTTTGAGTTTATCCCTGTATTCAGATTTCAAAGCATAGCTTGGAATTTCCGAAAGCAAAGAATGATAAAGAATAGAATAGGATGAAATGACTTTTTCAATTTCATCAGGATCTCCTAAATCTTCAAACAATCTCCTCCTTACAACTTCAAAAATTTCATCATCTTCAACTGGTTTCATATTTGCACCAACACGGGTTATACGGTTCTCTAATGCTGTTAAAATCTGTGATGATATAGGTGAAGCTGCCAGCTCCTGGGCGCTGGCTGGCAAAGTTGCTATAAGTACACAGTGATCGGTTCCAGATACTGCTTCCGTCAATTCCTGCATGAAACTAACAGTCTGATCACTGAGATTAGAAGCCTCTGCTTTAACTGCAGATGCGCTTACACAATAATCGGCTAATTCATCAATCAGAATTAATGCTGGTTTACTTTTCTCCAACACTTTTTTGAATAGTCCTTTGGGAGCAATAAGTTTCTCATCATTCACCCGTATTAATTCATACGCTTCCTTCCCTCCTAATTGGTATGCAATCTCTCCCCACAAGGTGCGTATCTTTATTCCATCTACTGTTCTTCCTTGTGCCGGATCATTTGTAGTATTTGTAAAAACTGCAATTTTTGCTGATTCAAATTTTGGTTCGCCAGTTGCAATTAGTAATTCCTTAGTATGTTCACTTTTGGTTGCTTTGCTCCCCCATTTTGCTAGATGGTATAACGAAATTAAAGTATGTGTTTTTCCACCCCCAAACCCGGTTTGTAATGAGATAACCCTATTTTCAGAATCCTGTCCCCCATTAAGTCCTTGAACTACGCGCTTAGCAATATTCTTTAACCCGGCAGTGAAATAGGTTTTTTGAAAAAATATTTCCGGGCTAGTATAGATTTCTCTACCAGTACCTGCCGCTACCTCCGCTAGGTTTGCAGCAAAAACTGACTCATCTAAATGGCCGTCTTGAATATCTTTGTGCGGCGTTACGTTTTTAAACCAAGGCTTCATTCTTATATTTTTATATCGTGTTTTTTCTTATTATCGGCGTCTTCTTTCTTTTTACCAAGAAAGTCAATTTCACCTTGATGTTTGCCACGATGGTTATGAACTTCAAATCCACCATATGGACTCTCAAAATCAATAGATAAATAGCAAGTGCTTCTCCCTGATTCTGAGCGAAATATTTTTCTTAAATGATTTCCGCTTTTATTGTTAGTTGTTACATTTTTGTCAAATACCCAAGCATTCATCTCCGCAACGATTGTCCCTACTCGTCTGAGTTCGTCATGTTTATCGGCCTTTTGTTCTATACTTTTAGGGAATTGCAATTCTTCAATGGTTTTTTTTGTTAGATCATTCCAAATGGGATTTTCTAGGGGCTTCCATCTTGTTTTAGAAAAAACGATCTTTTTTTTCCAATCAATCAAAAATTCTTGATGAGTTGTTACACTTTCCGTTTTAAATAAATTTTCAATCTTAATTGGTTTTGCTTTTGGTTCACCTTCGCCATAATAAACGAAGAGCTGAGCATCTAAAAAGTCGATTGAAAATAAAGGAGATGTTAGGAAACTTACCAAAGGACAGTCCATCAGATGTGCTTCCATAAATTGATTAGAACTAGAATTATTAAAATAAACATCTATTAACTTTCCTTCTTCTTTGGCAGCAACTACCTGGGCTACTTCTTCTGGTCTGTCATCAATATTATTTGCAATAAATGAAAGTAAAAGAGCTCTATCATCATGATCAAATTCTGTTCCTAATCCCAAATAATACTCTATCGAATGGGAGCCCGAAATATTAGTTTTAATAAAATCCTTGTGAACTCTTATTCGTGTAAGCTTATATTTTCTCAATTCATTTGTTACATGAATTAATTCCTTAATAATGCCCCAGTTATCACGAAGTGAAACACCATTTGGTGAAATAGAAAGATCGTTAATAAAGGAGTACATTTTATAAAACCAATTTATTTAAATTGTTTTCCCATTCGTCAAAAAAACCATTTGGCCAATTATCTAATTTTCCATTATTATTAATTCTAATCATCTCTTTGTAACGTTTGTCGAAATCTTCTTCGAGTTCCGAATTAAAATAATAGATAACTATTTTCTCTGAATCAATTTTCCCTACGATTTCATCTCCTCTCACTGCAACTCGAATTCCATTTATTAAATGATCGCTATGAGTTTCAACAATAATTTGAACCCCATTATTTGCTGCCAAGGCAAGAAGTTTACCAATTTTAGATTGCGCAGCAGGGTGTAAATGAGCTTCTGGATTTTCAATGAGCAACAATGATCCAGGTTTAGCTGTTAATGCGGCAAGAATTACAGGAAGAACATAAGAAAAACCAAATCCAACACTAACTGGAGAAAGTTTTTTCCCGGAAAACTTTCCTTTTGTAAAATCATAACTAATTTCAACTTTGTCAGCTGTAAGTTCATTTGAAGACACCTCTGTACCTTCGTAAGCTATTTCTCCAAGCCAAGCACTAAGATTTTTGCTGATTAGGTCGGAATCAATCTTTGGATGCTTCATTGCTATTATTGGCAAAGTCATTGATTCCGATATGCATCTATATAAATAGGATGCCGTTAATTCTGTCTGACCTGTTCCTAATCTTGTGTTGTTCTTAAATTGGTTGGCTACATTATATTCAGTTCTTGGTCCTAGTCTTTCGGCTCCAATATATTGGAAGTTCTCATCAAAAAGAGAGGTCATATACACCCTTTCATCTCCAGAAAATGTGCATTCGACATGACTTAATTTGCCTTCCGCCTTAATATCCCAAGCGCAATCGATATTGTCAATTGATAGCTGTATAACTGTGCTGTAACTTTTTGCTTGTACATATCTAAGATCATCACCGCTTTTTGCGTCAGTTAATCGTCCTCGTAACTCAACTTTTTTTTCTTGTGGTAAATATCGACTATCAAAGCTTTGTCTTAATAATAATAAAGACTGAATAACACTTGATTTACCCATTCCATTAATACCAGTAATAAGTGTCAATGGTTTGAGAGTAAGATCAAGACTATCAAAACACTTGTAATTCTGTAATTCAAGATTTGTAATCATAATCGGTCGTGTATAAAATCATTAAGAGTGTTGAATCTAATATTTACAGATTTTTTTGATGATGTTGTATCATTAATTGATCGATAAAACTCTTCATGTTCATTGAGAAGTGCAACATAACCATTAGTGAAAGATTCTTTTTCTCTCATCAATTTTGCAAATTCGGGTTGTTTTAATTTGGATAAGTTCCATGATAATGTATCATATAATGCTTTGTTAGGAACTCGTCCTTTGGGTTTCCGATTGGCTTCTAATCGATAAAAAGAGTATGGGCCGAGCAAGTCGAATGCTCTTTCCATAGTATCTACAAAAGTAAAATGTAATTGCTCTCTATCATCTTTTGATAATTCATAGAGAGCTTGCATAGAATATCTCAAAAAATCATCAATGTCTGACGAATAGCTATCCTTGAACAATTGAAATGCTACAAATCTAGTGGCGTATTCACGGTCAACCATACGTTTAACAGCAACTTTTCCATTAGTGCTCTTTATAAAAGCCGGTTCATTTGCCAACGCTTTAGTAAAGTCTGCCGGAATACCTTTATAAACTGCATTTCTGATTTCTTGACCATTTAACCTCAATCCCAAAGTATTAATACGTTGAAAAATGCTGTATTTAACTGCAGGAGAGGTTCCTGGATTAATTACAAATGCCTCAATTGGTTCGTTCAGTATTCTGCTTTTCATAAAAAGCGGTAAATCATCGAATGACCTTCGATCATATTCATCACGCAAGTACTCTAGCTGTTTCAGGTTAAATCTAACTTCGCTTTTGGGACTAATGAATTGGAATAAAGTAGTTAATCTCTGAAGACCGTCAATCACTTGCCATGGCTTATTACTACCGTCCAAATAAAACATTGGCAAAGGCAGATTGATCATTAACGATTCAATCAATAAACTTTTTCTTCTATCATCCCATAGATCAGGTAAACGTTGTAGATCATTTTCTTCAATAATTTCCAGTTTACCCTCTTCAATCATTTTTACTATGCTGCCCACGGTAAAGTGTTGTAGGCGGATATCCACCTCCTTGGGATCATATTGAAGATTATAATCTATTTTCTTTAAGCTTAACATACCTTATGCAAATTGAAATTTATAACTCAAACAATTTTGTTTGTTCAGTTGTAGGGATCTGTACTGTTTTTCCTTCTCTAATCAAGCTTTCCTTGTTAGTAAGTAAACCAATGGCCTGTTTATAATCTTCACTGCCACTAGGTAGAATTTCACAAAGCGATGTAATAACCCTCCAAAAACTATCCTCCGAAGAAGCTGCATTTTTACCAATATAGTGCAAAAGCGCCATTCGGTTTGTTCCTTTGTAAAGCGCCATAGCACGATGCACCACATCAATTAAGAAGTTTACTGGCCTTTCGCCTAAGTTTTTATTGAATTGAATCCGTTGCTCAAATGTTCCAAGTGTTTGTTTGTTTCCATTTTTAATAAGAATATGCTCGGAAAAAAGCTCTGATACATCGATACTTAGACCTACTCTTGAAAACTTTGCAGCATCATCAAAATCACTTTCGACAAAGCTGTATAGTTGCAACCAACCGATATAGAATTTAGTGAAGTCATCTCCATCAAAGCCTCTGAGTAATGCATTGAAGGCGCTCTCCCGTGCCATCTCTAAAAGTTCTGCAACTGTTACTTCGCTACCATCCGCTTTTTCTACTTTTTCATATTTACCAAACTCACTTACCGCTTGCCCAAAACAAGCGGTTAATAAATCGGCTCCTCTGAAACCTAAACTATATAATTCATCCACTTCTTTTGCTACCGTTCTTTCAATTGCCTTGCTGACTTCCTTATTGCTACCAACCCCTTTTCTTTGTGAAGGCCTGCAAGAAACAGTTACAGATGAGGAAAGAAAAGACTTGTCTGTTTTTAAAGCCCCAGTCATTTCTGTATCGGTGGCCCAGCTCCCCGTAATATTCATTCTTGCTCCTAAAATGGAATTGCAGAGTGTAGTCCAAGCTTCTGTACTTTGATGAGCAAACATTATACTTACCAAATCTGAAGTTTGATGTTCGATCGCATCAAAAATTTGTAATAACTTATTTTCAAAATGATTTTTAGCATTTTGAGAATCACCGCTATGGTGATGCTTCAATGCTGTGCATTCTTCAGTTTTAGGCGTTTGGGGTGTAGCAAAATTTAATGGGTAAATATCCGCTAATGTTCTTTTAAGCCACACATAAAAAAAATCAGATAAATCAGCATAGGCAATGGCATCGTAGTATGGTGGGTCGGTTACAACAGCTGTGATGTATTTTTCAGGAAACTGAGTTTTTTCCCCACTTGAAGCATTCTGTAATGTTGTAGAAAATGGCTGATTGCATTCTGATTCGATGTACCTGGTTAACCAGTCTAATTGATTTAATGCACTACCTGACGAATTACAAAATGGATTTGATTCTGGATATTCAAATACCATTGAAATAGCTTGACGACCCATAATCCTTTCTAATTTTTCCCCCCCAGTATGCCAAAAACCAAATGAAGTATTAGCTACAGCTATGCGGTCAATAAAAATACCGAGGTAACTCAATAATGCTTTAGAATAATCATCATCACTTAGATTTTTAGCTATTTCAATTTTTAGTTTATTTAAACTAAAAACCAACTTTTGAAGCATTGTGATTTGCCTATCAGTAAACAAATCGCTCCATTTTGAAATACCCCAAGTACAAGAAGGAAGTGCTTGCGTATATTTCGTAGGCATCAGTTCTGAGGGTCTCTCTACATCAGTTGGTACGTTTCTAATAATATCAACCTCATTTTGTAGAGGTAGTCTATATTCTTTTCCATCCTTGCTATCCCATATCACCGCGATTAACCTCTCAGATGTTTTACCTGCTATAAATTGTTGTTTTAATGTATTTACATCTGTAGAGTTTCCACAAATAGGGCATTTCATGTTGCCCCGATACATCCATGATTCTAATTCACATTTACCTTTTTTAATTTCAAATATTATATTTTTATCATTAACGATTGGATTTAAATAGACTTGTTTGGTTTTTGTATTTGCTAAATAAAATCCTTTTAACAATGGCACTTCTGCTTTGCAACTCGGGTTACTACAAGTACCTATTCTAGCCCAATAATATGCAATAGGCTTATTACCCTTTTCATCAGAAGGGTATAAAAAACCTATTTCCTTTTCCGTTAAAGTCAATACTTTTTTTGAATAAAATTCCACATCAAAACTTAAACGGTTTGAAATATTTACTCCAATTGGTTCACCGTTTTGGAATACAAATTTTTCGTTAGATATCTTGTTCCATTCGATTTGTCCATATATTTTTAGAAATTCATTTTTACTGTATGTTATAGGCTTACCATATTTCTGTGGGAATTCTAAACTTCCTTTTTGTATTATGTGGGCAACCGGGTTTATATCATTACCAAAACTTTTGCAACCTAATCTTGCGGCTTCTAATGGAATTGCCCCACCACCCGCAAAAGGGTCAAACACTTTTGGCATCTTACCTAAAAATGATTCGATAGAATTATGTAACCTTTGAGTTTGCTGTTTAATGTTTGCTGTTTCAATGTGCCTGTCAGTAATTGAATAGAGTTCCCGTTCTGCTTCTTTGATTATTTTGTAGTGCTTATCGAAATCATTAATTAAATCTGTCGCAGAAAAATTGTTGTTATTATCGCTATTGTGTGCAACCCAAATGAGCTTTCTAGCTTTGTTGATAATAGCATCATTATTTTTGTTATCCCATTTTATCAAACTATAATCACTCAACTGTTTTCCTGATGCAGTTATTTTCCCTGCTTTTTCATTACTGCTAAATTCATTTGAGTATTTACCAATGAACATAAGTAAACGGTTTCGCAACGTGTCTTCCATTGTGTCAATGGCTGCTGTGTAAGGGATGTCATCATAGGGCTTGTAAGCATTTGCATCTATTCCATGTTCATTCAAAGGAGCTTTTGCACTACCTAATAAAATCTCAATTGCATCACGAAATGCTTGTGGGCAATTTTCATCTAATGGGTCTGGAACTAAACTGGCAAATATAACTGCACGACAAACAGGCAATGGTCTTCTTGCCCACCATAAATGAAGAGTAGAAATATGCCCATGCCTAATAGACTTATCTCTAACACTTTCTGCCGATATTTCTTTTATCGGCATTGCCACTTCAATTAATTTTTTAACTCCGGACATTCCTATTTTATTTTAGACTTCCATTCTTCCATTGGGAGGAAATACTGAACGCCTTTTGATTTTAGTACAAACTTTAATTGTTTAGCAGGATTTTGAATTCTAAAAAGTTCTGCCTTGCTTTTACAATTCATAACAATATAAAGCCACGCTGAATCTGCTAATTGTGCTAACCTATTCATTTCGTTTTCGCTTACCATAACACTCCCATCATTCCCGCTTCTGCCCTTAACTTCAATGTATCTTTTTAATTCTACAGAGTTAATACTGCGAATATCATATCCTTCGTTATTCGCAGAAACATCTGTAGGGTTCCAGCCTTCACGTTTTTCAAACTCCATGGCATTCTCCATAGCAATTGCTTCTGCTTCATCGTCCCTGCTCATACCATAGTGCCCTTGATATTCTATTTGAGTAAGTGGAACCACATAAGCACACCCAAGAATCTCAGGCGCTTTCGGAGAAAGTTGAGCCATTAGCTCCAGGTTCTCTAACCGGTTATGCTTTTTTTGAATCAGTTCAGTGATCCGGTCTTGCTTTTTTAAAATCTTTTCCTGGACCCTAATGTCACCTAATAAAACCTTGCCTTGCAATTCTTGTATTTGTGTTTGCAAATCCATTATCACCTGTGTGAATGCTGATTCCAAATATTTCTTGCGATCAATAGAATCATTGTTTACATGATCCTTTGTTTCGTTAAACTGCTTCTCCGTTATATTCAAATAACTCCATTGCACTATTTCATCATTATTTACAACGGGAGGTGGAGTAACGGGCTTTGTAAAATCAGTTGGCGCATGAAGATCCAGGAACTTAGCCGGGGATGTAAGATGAAAATTTCCATCTTTCCCTTGGCAAACCATTATTAATCTTTCGTCGGCAATACTGTCATCTCTTTTACTTGCTCTATTATCTACAATTTGAGATTTTACAAAAAAGGCAAAATAATCTTCTTTATCATCCGGTGAAATAAGTACAGTGCCTTTGAGCATATCCTCCCTAAACTGATTGCGAACAACTTTAATCAAGCTATCAAATACTGGATTACCCGGATTTATATAATGCACCTTTCCTAAATCACCTAAATTTTGATAGTCGAGAAAAACTTGCTTGTCAAAACAAAATTGTATTTGTCTAATTGCATCAGCAAAAATATTGTAGTCAGTACGCAAGGTTTGCGCAATTGTATCTGGCAGCTTATCAATTCGGTAAATCGATTCTCTCAATTCAGTAAATTCCCCACCGATATGTTTAAACGCCTTTTCAAAAAACAACCGAATGTATATGGGTTGCAATCGTTTCTCATCCGAATTTTCTTTTAAAGTTCTTGCATCTTTATAATCAACCGTACTATGAGCCAATTTTTCCTTTTGCTCTTTTATTTTTTCAGTGAATTTTAATTTCAAAGCTTCATTATCCTGGGATAAAAATTCATCTAAAGCAGTTTCTTTTCCATTAAATACGGAATTGATAATGGCCTCAAGGTTTACATTTTCCAAAACATCCTGGATCACATCATATACGCGATCATCTCCCATTCCCTCGCGAATAATATCCAATTTTGTAAGTAAACGCTCTAAAACCTTCCCCTCTTTAGTATTACTCGCCACCATGTTAAACACCAACACATCCTGCTTCTGTCCATAACGATGAATGCGCCCCATCCTCTGTTCTAATCTATTAGGGTTCCATGGAATATCCCAATTGATTAGTAAACGGCAGAATTGCAAGTTAATTCCTTCCCCGGCAGCATCTGTAGCTATCAATATTTGTGTATCCGGTTTTGCAAATGACCATTGAGCTTCTCTTCGTTCATCCACCGTCTTGCTGCCATGGATAGTTGCTACTTTATAACCTCCACTTTTTGAGAGTCTTTCTTCTAAATACAATAAGGTGTCTTTATGCTCAGTAAAAATTACAAGTTTTTCTTCATGCTCTAAAACACCATTTGATTTAAGTAGCTCCTGCAATTGCTGGAATTTTTTTTCTTCCTGCTTCCGGTTATAAAGGTTTTCAGCCATTGCAAATAACTTCTTAACCTCACCTGCTTCTTGCTGTATTTCTTGCAAACTTTTGGCAGTAGTAAAGAGTTTGAATTTACGAGGATCAGATAGTATATTTTCTAATGCATCCCTTTCATCATCTTCCAATTCCTCATATTCCTCAATATTATCTACATCAAACCCTTCGAGTTTATGTCTTTGCGACCATAAATTAGGGTTTTTATTTACCTCGTCAACGATTCCTTGTAAAGCTTGCCAGCGTCTGCCTAAAGTGTTTTTAATAGCGAATATTGAACTTACCAATCGTCGCTGCATCACTGTAAGAGCTAATGAAACATGAATGTTTTTTGTTTCGGATGCTTCTTCTTTTTTCTTAGTGAGATATCTTGTTACTGCGTCATACAATTCCTTTTCTTCTGGAGTTAGTTCGTATGCAACAGTTTTGGTAAAACGTTCTTTGTACAAAGGATTTCCTTGCCAGTCTTTCATATCTTCCTTCAATCTGCGAATGAAAAACTTATTGATGCCATTATGCTCTAGCTCTTTTATCCGTGCAGAAGCGATTTCATCTGTTGCAAAAATATCTTCATCTAATAGCTGTAACAATTTTTTAAATGTGTCAGTTCTTCCCCTGTGAGGTGTAGCTGTTAATAATAAGATATGCTCGCATTGCTGGGATAATACCTGGGCTGCTTTATAACGCTGAGATAAATATTGCTTAGTCCCATAGTCATAAGCTGAAAGTTTATGGCACTCATCAAAAACAATTAAATCCCAATGTGAATTACTTGCAACATTCAAAACATCTTCTCTTGAAATAAAATCAATAGAGGTAACAATTCTTTGTGCTGTGTGAAAAACATTTGGGTCGGATGAGAATGAGCTCCGATTTACCAATGTAAAGGGGATGTTGAATTTTATTGCCATCTCATCCTCCTGCCACTGCTTAGTAAGTCCTCCCGGCGTTACTATTAAAATTCTCTCCACCAAACCACGCATCATCAATTCCTTAATGAGCAAACCTGTCATAATAGTTTTACCGGCACCCGTATCATCTGCCAGTAAAAACCTGATTTTAGGTAATGGTAAAAGAAATTTATAAACTGCTTCGACCTGGTGGGGCAAAGGATCGACAATACTGCAATTAACAGCAAATAAGGGATCGAATTGATACGCGGAATTAATTCGTTCAGCCTCTGCAAATAGAGCAAACTTAACAGGATCTCCCTGAAAATTGAAAGTTCCTTCTTCCGTCAGAACTTCTAATTGGCTAAACTCATTCGATGCAATAACTTTTGTATTGGCCTTATTGGTATTTACCCCTGTAAATGAAATGGAAACACTTGTCCCAAGCTTTTGAACCTTGTTAACTGTAACAGGTTCCTGGGGAATTAAATTTTTAATTATTTGACCTACTTCAATAGCCATATTTATCTCTTCTTACTATGCTTAATTTTTTGTTCAGCTGCCTTTAAAGCATCAAGCGACAAATCGTCATTTTCCAATTCCGATATCACTTTGTCACTTAAATAAGCAACCATTAATTCATCCGCTTGAACTTCAAAAGCTTCAGCAAATAAGGGAATTTGATCCTTGGTTGGTCTTCGTTCATCTCTCTCAATTTTGCTAAGTAAAGCCTGATCCATATTCATTTTGGAAGCAACTTCCCTTAATAAAAGACCTTTAGATTCCCTCAACTCGCGGAGTAATTCTCCTATCTTTTTATTTCTCATTTTAGTTGTCTATAATGGACTTGACACAACCTGTCCAAAGATATTGATTTTGAGGTCAAAATCATTCGATTATCACTCTCATAAAGGTCAAAAAAACCTCAATAATGGCATTCTTGTGAAAAATATTTAGAATTGAATTAGGAATAATAATAGTAGTATATTATGCTAAATCAAATGTTTATGATTAGTCAATGCATTATTACTAGAGAAAAGGCTCTTAACCCCAAAGTTAAGGACAACAAAATCCAATATACAATCTCATTCAATGGACATCAATACCCCCTTGTTTTTTCGGAAAAGGATGATTGGCAGAAATTTCTTACAGATGAACGCCGGCACATTTTAAGCGCCTGGCTTTGGAATAATATATGGCCAATAGATTCTGAAACACTAATCACAGAGCCCCTATTAGAACGTGCTTTAAGACAAGTAAAGCATCCTGGAACAGATTTCTATGACCGGATGGATTTTTTTATCCTTCAATTTTACTTGAATGGTGGTCGTGAACGAAAATCCTTTCCCATTACAAATCGTAATTGCCTATCGGCATTTACTGATAGCCCCGAAGAGTATGATCGCATAATCGAATATGCTTTGAAAGAAAAAAAATGGCTTATAAAAGATGAGGATAGTAATAACTCTAAAAAAATAAAAAACAGTGTAAAGTTAACAGAGATTGGTATAACACAAGGAGAAAAAGTTTCTCAACTATACGGCATACCCCAACTTCGAAAAGAAAACAGGTTATTAATGAGTAAAAACATCTTTGTTTGTTTTGCCTCAGAAGACAAAGCGTTCGGCAAAGAAGTCCAAGATCTTTTGAGTAGCCGTGGAGCTGGAATTACCAGTCACGGTCATGGAATTACAGATGAAGATCTAACTTATTTATATAACAGTAAAGAATCAATAAAAAAATGCGATTTCGTTATTTTAATCAAAAGTGCATCTTCAGATCAAGTTGGGGTTTGGAGGGATGTTCTGGGAGCCGTTGCTGACTATGAATCACAACACCCAGAGAATGAACCGTTTTTTTATGTGTTAATGGTTGACGATAGTCCTTACAAAAGCTTCTCTCACTTATTCTTAAAGGATGATCGTCTTTGGGATATTCGAATTAAAACTGTTCGGGAAAAGCTCTTCTTGTATATTAATGAAGCCTTAGAAATTCGTTATCAACGAAATAGTGATACAGCATTCGCAACTGAAGCAGAATCTAATGTAGGGAAAAACAAACTCGTTCCGGAAAAATTCGAATGGCCACATATTAAACTAACTCCCGGTCAACGATATTGGCTGGGGTATTTATACTCCAAATTCAGAAAAGCTGAAGAGATTGATATTGATAAAGAAGGCCCTTTCCATTGGGGGAAATTTGGCAATGAAGAAAACCCCACAAAACTCAGTAGTTTTTTGCAATCAGGAAGAGAACTTACTCTTCTGGGAATATGGACTGTAGATAAAAAAAGTAGACTCTTCCAATTATTTGACGATGGGATTCGGGGAATAAAAAAACTTTTCCTTCAAAGAGGAGGCTTTTCCTCAATAACTTCAAATGATTTAAAGAAAATTTTACCTAACGCTACTTCAAATGAATTATGGTGCGTCGCAAGATTAATTTATTCTCATGGTTTCTTAAATGGTTGGGGAGGGAGTAATACAATTGATTTTGACATGCACATAGACAATAGTCGGCGTGACAGATTTAGACTTTACAATGGCGTTGAAGCAATGGTTAATATCGAGCTCGGTGATCGCCAAAATATTGAGGAAGAAGAGCAAGATTATCCACAAGAAGAATATGATGAAGATTTTGAAAATGAAATGTTTCGTAGTGCAACTGAAATTCATTTACATGAACGTCCTTCGAAGATTGTATTAGACGTTGAATCGTTAGCATTCGACATTGCTACAATAATACAACAGTTACCCTATCAACTCGGTCGCATGATAGGAATATTTGGAGCCTGGGGAAGGGGTAAATCAATTTTACTTGAAGAAATATGGAAATTTTTAGAGAAATCGAATTCTGAATGGCAATCTATATCCAGATGGAAAAAGTTTTTCTACCATTTGAAATTATTTAAAAATGATAAGCTGGACAAAGAAATACATTATACAAATGTGTCATTTCACGCATGGAAATATCAAGATACGCCTGCATCCTGGGCCTATCTTTATGAGTGCTTCGCTGATAGCTACTATCAAAAACCAAAACATTTTTGGCAATTATGGGGATGGAGCAAATATTTATATCGCATCATTAAACTAAATAGTAATCGGGTTAAATTATTCCCTTTTTTAAAAATCCTTGGTTTTATAGGCATGGGTGTGTTCGCAATACGAGTATTGGTTTTGTACAAATCTCAATTACAACCTGAGCTTAAATTTGCAATACAACTTCTAGGAGGAACAGCGATAATAACAATATTAATCGCCTTATTTGATCGATTATTTAAACCATACAGGGATAAGGCCTCAGACTTAATTGGTAAATATGCGAGTAGAGCAACCTTTTCACATCATATGGGGATGCAAGCCGAAATTCAAAAAGAATTAGAACTTCTTCTCAGAACATGGTTGGGGTCAAAAGACACAAAGAAATTTAAAAGAAGAATATTACTCACAGTAGAGGATATTGATCGCTGCTCTGAAGATAAGATCATGCACACCATTGATGGACTTAGAGTAATGCTTGAAAATCAAAATGTTTCTAAATGGGTTATTATTCTTTGTGCGATTGATGAAAGAGTGTTGTCGCGAGCAGTATTTTCTAAGTATAAAGGATTGATGACAACACATCAACCAATTCAACCTGTTCAAGTATTTAACTATCATAATAATTTATCAAGTTATATTTCACCAGAATATTCAATACCTGCAAATAATCAACCAACCGAATTGCCTCCACCGGATGATTTACAAAGTCTAACAAGCGAATATTTTGATAAGCTTTTCATCCTCGCCATAAGACTTGGAAAATTGTCGCAAAACCAACGTTTAGAATTGATTGATTCATTTATCGGAGAGATTCAACCAGATCGATTTACTCCACCTATTGGGTCAAACAATAATTCAACCGATGGTAATCCTTTACCTAATACTCCTGTTAGTAATGAATCAAATACCGATGGAAATGAGAGTATTGGACAGTCTCAAGATTTCACGTTTAAACCCGACAATTCGAATTCGGCTGACTTTAACAATAGTGATTTGGAAAATGAAATGTCTGATAATATTGAAGGCGGTAATTCATTCTCGTTTGAATTATTTACAGCAGAAGAAAGGCAATTACTAAGAAGTATCGTCAGGGACTGGGATAACGCAACCCCTAGACAGATTCGGATTTTTTATTATCGTTATCTACTCGCAAAAAATCTTTTAATTAAACGCTACCATGCGAAAGACCAATATAATATCTGGACGAATTATCCTCACGCAGAATATTTGCCAATGAGCATCCGAAATTATAGTGTAGCCCATCAACCTGAATTAATAGTAAAAGAACGAGAAAGAATAATGAGTGAGTTTTTGGATTCGAGCGAAATTACTCTTCCCGATAATTACTCAAGCCCAATTCAAGTCAAAGACTATTTGGAACTTTTAGCTGTATTGGAAATTGTTGTTGCTTATTAAAACTGCGCAAATAAATTTTACAACCGTATTTTAAACAAACTTCTAGATCTTTCCTTTCAATTTATCCATCCTGCTAAAATCAAGAGCTATCGCTGCATCTTTTATTGAATCATAGTTTTTCAATGCCCAATCATAAAGCGTCTTCCTGTATTCTTTATCAATTTGTTTTTTAGTCGCCCCCTTTCTGAAGAATGGAATCTCGTCTTCAGCAACAGTAATGCCATCAGAATGATACTTTTCAAATTGCCCTTTTACAAACTCAAAACATAGCTTATCATCACCAAACATCTGCCTTGCTTTATTCCAAAGAATTGCAATCGTATCTATATCCCTGTAATTGCCAGGAAAATGCAGTTGTCCCATCCATTTTTTAAATTCAGAAAGTACAGGCAACTCCGGATATTTTTCAAAAGCCATATTAGTCCAGGTCGTTTTAAAAACATCGAACACTTTTTTACCCGGAGAAGTTTTTCGTAATGGAGGAAGTTCAATTACAATCTGACTGATACGATCATAAAAGTCAGGAAGTAACTTTTCTTTCAACGCAAGAAGATTCAAATTACTCGCAAAAACCGGTTGAACCATTACATACTCAGCACTCCTTCCACCCAATGGTTGAATCCTGAACTTACCTTGGTTTTTACCTGATGATTCTGTTTGCAGAGATTGCATTAGTTTTTCCTGGACGCGATATGAAAGTGTGTGCACCTCATCGAAAAATAAAATACCATCATCAGCACGTTTAAATAATCCTTCCTGCTTTTCGATTGCACCAGTAAATGCGCCCTTTTGATGTCCAAAAAGAATACTCTCTGCCATCGTATCATCCGGATAGGAAGCACAACTCGCAATTTCCATTTTGATCTGCTTAGCATCTGCAATACTTTTTACAGATGAGGTTTTTCCTGTACCACGTTCACCCAAAAGCAAAATAGAAAAGGGGCGCAATTCGCTAAGAAGGATAGTAAGCTGATCAGAATATATCATGTACTATTTTTTACATATGTATTATTTTTACATACATATTCAAATGTATAACTATTGCACGTAATTGACAATCAATACATTAAATAATGGCATAATTATTAAGTTAATCCGGATGAACCAATACTTTCAATCATGTCAAAAAAAGTAATGACAAAAGAAGATGCTTCAAGGATTCAATCCAGTGAGGCACAAAAAAACGGAGGTGGAGTAGCAAAAAACAGTTTTGCTGCTCGTGCGCAAAGCGCAGCCGACAAACAGATTACTCCGAAACTACTAAAAGAGTAATTTAACAGGATAGCTATTGTTCCTGAAATCACACAGGGATGATAGCTATCCAATTCATTTGATCGCTATGAACATCCTCAAAATAATACACGGCTACCCCCCACTCTACAACGCTGGCTCGGAAGTTTACAGTCAATCTATCTGTGAGGAATTATCACGAAAGCATCACGTAACGGTTTTCACAAGGGAGGAAGATCCTTTTCGTCCTGACTTTGAAATACGAAGCGAACAACGCAATGAATGTCTTGAACTATTTTTCATCAACATGCCGCGATCAAAAGATGGTTACAGGCATATTGAGGTTGATGAACAATTGAAAAAAGTAGTTCTCGATAAAAAACCAGATGTAGCTCACATAGGGCATTTGAATCATTTATCTACCGGAATTATAGATGTGCTGCATGAGTTGAAAATTCCAATTGTTTTTACGCTTCACGATTTTTGGCTGATGTGTCCGCGCGGGCAATTCCTTCAACGAAATTTTGGAGGTGAATCTCATGTGCTTTGTGATAGCCAGGAAGATTCTAAATGCGCTGTAAATTGTTACAGCTCTTTACTTTCCGGAAAAGATGAAATAGCGGAAAAAGAAATCAATCACTGGACATCCTGGATCAATTCAAAAATGCAGGAGACAAAGACCCTTTCAGAAAAAGTGAGTATGTTCCTTGCACCTTCACAGTTCCTAATGCAACGTTTTATCAATGACTTTGAAATATCTCAACATAAAATCAAGTACCTGGATTATGGATTTCCATTGCATTACCTTACGCCTACCGTAAAACAAAATCAGCGGGAGCATTTTACTTTCGGATATATTGGTACACATATTCCTTCCAAAGGGGTAAATCTGCTAATTGAAGCATTTAAACAGCTAAAAGGGAATTTCCATCTTCTCATTTGGGGACACAAAGACAATCAAAGCACTTCGGTTCTTAAAAAAATGGCGGAAGATGATGTAAGAATTAAATTTTTCGGAGCTTATGTGAATTATAATTTAGCCGACGATGTGTTTTCGAAAGTTGATGTGATTGTGGTTCCTTCTATCTGGAGTGAAAATTCTCCGCTTGTAATTCACGAAGCGCAAGCTTGCCATATTCCTGTTATAACTGCTGATCATGGTGGCATGAAGGAATATGTTCACGATGGAATTAATGGACTTTTATTCAAGCATCGAGATATAAATAGTCTTGCAGAAAAAATGAAATGGGCTGCCGAACATCCTGTTCAAATGAATGAGTTTGGAAAAAGAGGTTATATAAATCATGCTGAAGGCAAAGTGCCGGAGATCGGAGAACATTGTCGTGAGCTGGAAAAGATTTATTCTTCATTGCAAACTGAAATTCAAAATGATCTTTGGAGAATTACGCTCGATACCAACCCGGAAGATTGCAATCTTAAATGTATCATGTGTGAGGAACATAGTCCGTACAGTGATTTTATGCCTCGTTTGTATAAAGAGACAGGTGTCAAAAAACGCAGGATGCCTTTCGAATGGGTAGAACGGATATTTAATGAGTCGTCCGCAATAGGTATAAAGGAAATCATTCCGTCTACAATGGGTGAACCGCTTTTGTATAAGGAAATTGATCACGTTTTCCATTTGTCGCAACAGCATGGCATCAAAATCAACCTGACAACAAACGGAACTTTCCCCAAAAAAACGGTGAAAGAGTGGGCTGAGCTTATTGTTCCTAATACTACTGACATCAAAATATCCTGGAATGGCGCAACGAAAGAAACAGCTGCAGCGGTTATGAAAGGAATTGACTTTGAGCAAGCTGTTCGAAATGTAAAGGAATTTGTTGGTTATCGTAATTCGTATTTCAAAGAGACCGGAATTTATTGCCGGGTAACTTTTCAGCTCACGTTCATGCAGAACAATATGCATGAGTTGCCGGAGATCATTCGCCTGGCTGCTGAATTGGATTTGGATCGTGTGAAAGGTCACCACCTATGGGCACATTTTGAAGAGATCAAGTCGCTTTCATTTCGCGAATCGACGGATAGTATTCGCGCATGGAATGAGATTGTCAGGAAGGTAGAAGAAGCGGCAGAATTGTATAGAAAACCAAACGGCGAAAAGATATTGTTGGAAAACATCATTTTGCTGGAGGAAAGTCAAAAAGCTGCAATACCGGAACATTATGAATGTCCATTTCTTGGAAAAGAGCTTTGGATTTCTGCCACCGGAAAAATTTCTCCGTGCTGTGCTCCTGATGATTTGAGGAAAACATTGGGGGATTTCGGGAATATTGAAATGACTACACTGCAAGAAACTATGAACAGTGATTCTTATCAATTGCTTTTGAAGAATTATAAGACTCATGCGCTATGTAAAACCTGTAACATGCGTAAGCCATTAAGAAGAAAATACAAATGATCGCCTTATGGATGTAATGGACTGGAATGAAATTGAGCTTTCGGAAGATGGTACTTGCTTTCTATGCGAAGGGCAGGTTCTTTTTGGAAAAACATTTCTGCAGGCACTTAGTTTTCATTCACCGGGGTTAGCTCCTGTTTGTGATGAAAGTGGCTGGTATCATATTACAATAAATGGTGAGGCGCTTTATCAGCAACGTTATGAGCGGGTATTTGGTTTTTATAATAACAGGGCTTCGGTTATTTTAAATGATCTCGCTTTTCATGTTGATGTAAATGGGGATCAGGTTTATTCGCAGCGTTATGCGTGGACGGGGAATTACCAAGAAGGCTATTGCACGGTGAGGGATGAGGCAGGGAATTATTTTCATATTGATTTGAATGGTGCGCGGATTTATTCTGAAAATTATCAATACACCGGTGATTTCAGAGAAGGTTATTCCTGTGTTAAATCGTCAAACGGCTGGATGCATATTGATAGAAATGGAAAACCTCTGAATGGAAAAAAGTTCAATGATCTTGGGGTATTTCATAAAGGGATTGCTACTGCGAAAGATGAAATCGGTTGGTTTCATATTGACAAAGCAGGAAAAGAACTTTATTCAAAACGGTATAAGATGATTGAACCCTATTATAATGGGTGTGCGCTGGGAGAGAATTATGAAGGGCAAAAACTAATTATTTTGGAGTTTGGAGAACCTACAGTAATTGAGTTTTAAACTCGCTTTCTAGCTTCGATTTTATATAACACAGAACCGAAAATCTTAGTGAGCAATGCAAAATTACCTTTAACAAGCCTTTCTATTCTATTTACAAACACGGCTTATTTAATAAATCCTAACATGTTTTTCTCTAAATACAGTATCGCCAGCTTGCCTAATAACATACGATTTTAGCAATAAATAACCGGTTCCTTGATTGAAGCTTGTAATGAAAATAGATGCGCTATCGCCTATTGATAAAGAATATGGTTCAACATATCCATTCGTTCCAGGACTAATTGTGTCAGGCTGCACTTCAAAAAAAACTTTTGTACTATTTGTTACAAGCCCATTAACCTTAGATAGCTTCACCCATGCATGAAGTGAGTCTGTAGTTGCAAAGGAATCCGAAGCAGTACGCAGCACAAAATCATCAGGGCAAGATCTTATTATTGTAATATGTTTATCAACCGTAATTTGCTGCATCGATGCCTGAAGCAATAATTCAGTATAGAGATAGGTTGAATCAGCCTGGAGATATATCCGTTTTGTTCCATTTCTCGGTCTTATCTGTAACGAATGGGACTGAGAAGTGCCGACAGTGCTGATATTTGAATCCAGGTATCCAAAATTTGTTTCAATTCTAAGTTCATTTAGAGTATCAAATTCCGGACTGATCGTAATATCAATGGCAATTATGTCTCTTCCATCCGCATAAATGGAAGTTCGTTGTGTATTGATCTGAATAAGACTATCCGTCAATTCATCAAAAAATGTATCATTCACTTTGCAGGAAGTTCCTCCTAATACAAGTAATAGAACAAGAAGACTTATAAAAAAAAGTTGTTTCATCTTAACATGTGATTTGAGTTCGAACTGAGTCCATTCCATGATGACCATTTATATCAGTAGCGACAGCTTCTATATTTGTCCAATAGCTGTCGCTGACACTACACTGCACAGAAAAATTAAATGTTATTGTTTGTTCTTGCTCAACAGTAAATGATCGTGTTATACATATGCTATTCGTACGTGCTCCGTTATTAGAAAAAAAACAAGGTATCGAAGAAGGCAGACTAATGCACACTACTACATCTCCGGCAATATACGATTCAACTTTTACGTTTAGCGAAGCATTGGTGCCGCAAGAAATTACAATTTGACTTTCCGTAATGTTAACAAAAGGTGGTGGTGTGGGCATGGTGCGTGGATTTAAGGATTAGTCATATCTTTTAGTTTATTGATGAGATTGAGATCCCAAGAAAGACTGCAAAAAGGAGCGAACACAGTGTATTCTCTTCTCGTAAATGGATTAGGATCTTGCTGTATAAAAATGATAGTTCCAAAGTTGAAGGTTATATACTTACATATATCAAAACCGAAACCTAATACCGGCTTGACATTGAAAGAAAGAAACTGAACACTTCCCATCTGTTCACCCCTGAAGGATAGTCTATTTGGAGACGCCCACCCTAATACACCTGAAAATCTTCTTGCAAAATGTTTTTTGTATGGTCTTTCCATTCCTTTGTCCAACTGACAGAAATAAATTCTGACAGCCAGGTAACCGAAAATCCGGCCTTCATTTAGATTATTTCTTCCATTTAGTATTGCAAAGCCACCACCGTAATCAGTGTGCACGCGCAGCTCATCAGATTTTGTGCGTGTGTTTGTTGCACAGTAATCTTCCAATTTAACCCAAGAAAGAACAACTGGTTTGCCGTTGAAGGCATTAATAATTGTAAGATTAAGAACACCTCTCTTTTCAATACTATATTGTGCATCCAATGCAATATCTGCCGCTGCTTTTTCTAATTTCTTTTTTGCAGCATTATAATTGGGTTCATCGGAAGAGGACGTTTGGGCAACTAATAAACTGCAACGATCAAATTCAACTTTATGCCTAGCTGAGTCAAGATAAAAAAGGCAAACATCATTAATAGCATTTTCCAACTGATCCTTTTTCCCCACAAATCTGTATTGAAGCAATAAATTGATCCTTGCATCACTATACTCCTCCCCTTTCGCCGGCTTATCGTTTGTATTTTTTTCCTTTAGTTCCGATTCTATCTGCGTATGAACAAAACTATTAGTGGAATACCCACTTGATGTAATGGTAGCAATCGTTTTATATACTATATCTTTTATGAAATCATAGTCAACACTTTGAAACTTATAGAAGCGAATATCCACTGAATAATGCTCTCCAAGTTGAAGTGGTGTTCCTACAGGTATGCTGAAGTCAGCAAGATGACCGCGTTGTTGCCACAAATATTCTTCATCATACGAGTAATCTTTTTCTCTGCAGCAATCACAATCCCTGGGAATACTTTTGATTTTGACCACAATAAGGTCAGCGGTATCACCCAGGGGCGTTACAGCACTACCTTTGATATTAAAGTACTTGCCATAAGGCAATACATCTGTAGTTAACGAACCATCTTTGTACATAACATCAGGCGGGTCATCTGATGCAAGCAAGTAATTTCCAGACCACAAAAAAAGAAACGATAGAAAAAAACGCATTTGTTTTGAAAATTCTGAATAAAAATTATTTCGTACCATATCTAAATTGAGGTTATGAGTTAAACAGAGTTGACGTTTTCCTTGTTAGAGTACTTCCAATAATTTTTTCGTTTAATCCAAGAATTGAACCCATAAGAAAGGCTGTTATTGGGTCTGTAATTAAATTTTGAGATGATAAACCGCCCAGTTTTAGTTCGATTGCTCCTTTGATAAAAAGAAAACCGAATATTATTGAAAGTAGTCCTGTAAATATTAGCCGAAGAGCTGGTTCAAGCCTATCTCTTTCGATAATGACCAAATCGTCGAACCCAATTAATGTTCTTGTTATAGCAAAAGAGAGCCAAACACCAGCCATTGTTCCGCTCCATAAAATCATAAGATTCGCCACGTAATTTGATTGTATGCATTCGCAAGAAATTTGTTTACAGAAAAGAAAATTAATAATACTACCCAATATTAATAGTGGAGCTCCTAAAATGATAGCTCTGATTCCCAACCTTTTTAAATATTGGTTTTTTACTTTTCCGCTTTCCCTGTCTACAATTTCTTTCTTGAACTGCACCAATGCCTTTGTCGCAAGTGTGGGTTGTGCTTTACCTCCTTCTAACCCGGTTTTAGCAATATAGAAAAGCTGTTCAAAGGCTTTCTTAAAATTTATTGACTTCGTTTCATATAGTAGATTAATTGTTGCTAAAGAATTACCTACATCAATAACCAGGTTTTGCTGATCTTCAGGTATCTCAATGCCGGGATCAACATTTGTTTCAAAAATTATATCTGTCTTCTCCAGATTATGGAGAATATTATAGTATCCTTTTGCCATAGGGGTTATTTAATTGTTCCACCTTCTGTTTTTTCAGGCTTGTGCTGGCAATTATCCTGAGGACAAGCAAAGCCCATAACTAAGCTCCTTCCGCAAGATCCGCATTCAATACCTCCAGGCTTAATGATCATTGTATATCTATCAATCAAACCTTCCAGGTTGTCGTCCTGGAGAGCAAGTATTATTTTTTCTTCAAGATTGTCTTTTATGGTTAACATCTCAAGCAATCTTTTTTCCGGAGAGGAGATATTCACTTTTTGTTCAATCTCGATTTTTATTTGCTGTAGCCTATCTGTTAACATTATTTTTTCAGTTTAATTGTTAATTCAAAGGGTTCTACCACATATAGTACAATTACTACCTCCAGGTCTGACAATCATTTCTAATAATCTCGCCTTATTTTCAGATTGAAAGGCAGTTGAAATTCGTCGCTCTGTATCATCGATTTTATTTATGAGATCAAGTACAGCCCTGTCATTCGGAGATAAGCTTCCATGTGATTGCAAATTTTCCTTTATTATTTGTAGTCTGTTTGTTAACATAATTCAGTTCTTACTTAATACAAAAAATTATACACCACTGGTTTTATACTCTCAATTAGAAATGCTAGAATACGATATATGTTTTGAATCAGTCGGTAGCAAACGTTTGTTGTCGGATAATTCGATGAGTTAGACTTAATTTGGCTGATCTGATAAAGTTGTGCCTATCCTTCCTAATTAATACATTAGGGGAACTAAAGCTGTACTTATAAACTAGAGTTATATGCAACGCAATTGGGGATAGGTCAACTTTGAACAAACTTTTTTGACATCATGGACAATGCCGACACTGCTTTGAACAAACGGCCAACGTAATGAAGTTTCATTTTTTGTCAACGCACATTTTTTATTTTTTTTGCCTACGTTTTTAAGAACAGCATATCATCCTTTTACTATTTTGTGGATATGAAAAATAAAAAAATTGGTTTATGGGTATTTGGTATAAATGGGAATATTGGCTCATCTCTTATTGCAATTAACCATATATCACAACATAAAAAGGACACTTTCAATAATTGCCTTTCGTATGACGAACAATTTGAAAAATTGAGACTAATTGACTTTAGCAAACTTTGCATTGGCGGTGTTGACTTGCACAAATCGAATATCAAGGACAAAATCCGATACTTAATATCGGAAGATATTATTCCTTCAAAGTATCAAAATTTGCTAAACAAACTAGACACGAAGAAATATACCATCGAGAATTATCAGAGCTACTTTAAAAACATAAAATCGTTTGATGAAATTAAATTTCAAACTGAAATAATTAAGACTACTCGTGGAATCTTGAAAAGTTTTAAGCAAGTAAATAAACTTGATAAGGTTATTTGTATCAACTTAATTTCAACTGAAGAATCATTTCATAAAGCAAATCAATACGATAATTTGAGTTGGAAAGATTTTGAAAAAAAAATTATAAGTACACATAAATTAACCAATAGCACACTTTATGCAATTTCTTCAATACAAGAAAATTGTCACTACATCAATTTTACACCCAACACAGACATTGAAATTAAGCCATTGCAAAAATTAGCAGAGCAAAACAAAATTTGTTTTGCTGGTAAGGATGGTAAAACAGGCGAGACGTTAATCAAATCTGCATTGGCACCTCTCTTTGAAATCAGAAAACTAAATGTGTTATCTTGGCTTAGTTACAATCTACTTGGAAACAATGATGGAAAAAATCTTTCTGACCCTTGTAAAAAGGAAACGAAAGTTAGTTCAAAAAATGAATATTTATCAAAGTCATTAACGTCAAGTAAAGACTTGTTTACAAAAATTGAAATCGATTATGTTCCTTCCTTAGGCGATTGGAAAACTGCAATAAACTTCATCCATTTTGAAGGGATCCTGAATACAAAAATGACAATGCAATTCACTTGGCAAGGCTGCGATACAACTCTTGCATTGCCCCTGATAATTGATTTGGTTCGTTTCACAGATTATTTTTCGTCAATAAAAAGGCTTGGTTACCTGAATGAATTAAACCTTTATTTTAAATCAGGACTAAATGAAAACGACAATTTAGTTAATCAGTATAACCACTTTTTAAACTCCTTAAAAAATGGATAAACTGATTTGGACAAAGTGGCCTGTAATTGACAACAACAGTTTTAAGTTCATTTCAAGTGGACTTATGAATGGCAGATTTTCAATTTCAGGAAATGAACTTAACTCAACAAGTTTCATAAGAGTTGCAGAAAAAAAATTAGAAACTTTTACTGGCGCTAATCATTCCATTTTAACATCAAATGGTTCAGCATCTATATTACTAGCTCTGCAAAGTTTGAATATCGGAACAGGGGATGAAGTAATTCTTCCAGCACTAACATGGGTTGGCGTTGCTACTGCCGTTTTAAGAGTAGGAGCAAAACCAATATTCATTGATTCATCTGCCATGAATCCTCACATGGACTTTAAGAATATTGAACGCAATCTAACCACCAAAACAAAGGCGATAATAGCACCTCATTTGTATTCAACCCTGATAAGCATTGGTTTGTTGAAAAAACAGTTTCCAGGAATACCAATTATTGAAGATTCATCGCATTGTAGTGGCTTATATGAAAATGCTTTAAGACCAAATCAAGCGGAAGCGGATATAATTATTTTTAGTTTGCAAGCAACCAAATCACTGACTTGTGGCGAAGGAGGAGTAGTATTAGTAAAGGAGAAAGAATTAGCTGAAAAAATTTTAAGTCTCAGAAACGATTCAAGAGTTTACAATAAAGATGATCCAAAAAAAATAGAACTAATCGTAGGTAAGTATCATGGTGCTAATTTAAACTTATCAGATATTCAGGCAGCACTTCTCTTAGACCAACTTGAAAAACATAATGCCAATTGCTTGCAACGAGCAAAATCTTTTCGCCATTTTAATGACTTGAACAAAAATGATTCAAATGTTGAAATTACTTTCAGTAAAGAACTTACTGATAGTGGCAATTTCTATGGAGTTCCGTGTAAAATAAAATGCACTGACAAAGAGTTTCCAAAACTAAAAATGGAAATTGAAAAAAAAATGAATTTGAAATTATGGTCCCCCTACACACCGATTCCATTTTCAAAACTATACAGACCTCACACAGTTAAAAGTTATCCCAAATCTGATCAACACATAAAAACGAAATTCAATAATTCATTTGAATGGATTAAGCACCGTTTTATTATTCCACACCAAGTATTTCTTTCAAGTGAAAATCAAATTGAAATTCTTTACAATGCAATTTGCAGAAAAACAATCAACAAGTCCAATGGTAAATATACAGATTCAGTTGACGGCATCTCTATTATAATACTTACAAAAAATAGAAAGGAAAAACTACTTAAAGCAATTAGCTCTGTTTCAAAACAAAACTTTAAAAATGCTATTGAGATTTTATTAATCGGAGACGCTTGCGACTACTTGGAAAGTATTGAACTACCAATGTTATCGAAAAATATTACGATAAAAAAACACAACATTATTTTAGATAGAAGCATTGATAAAAACTTAATTGTTCATAGAGTTGCTACAATTAGAAACTTGGCAATCAAATTAACTTCACAAAACTGTATTTGTTTTTTAGATGACGATAATTTGTGGGAAACAAATCACTTATCTACTTTGATGAATACTTTGCAAACCTACCAATGTAAAGCCACCTACTCATGGCGAAAATTATTTCTCAATAATGGCAAGCCTTGGATACCCACAACATGGCCTTGGATAGGTTCAGATGTTCCTCAAAAGAAGCTACTTCACATTTATAAAAAATTAGAAATGCTTGATTTGAAAACAAATATCCTGAAAGATAAATTTGAGGCAGTTTATAATAATCGTGATTATGCAACAATTGATATGGGGGCATGGTTATTCAAAAAAGAGTTGTTTGATGTTGTTTCATTTAAAACAGACTATACTAAGGAGGAAGTAAATTGCTTAGTTACCGAAGACGATCAACTACTACTGGATCTAAAAAAACTAAATTTCACAGTTTATCCTTCTAAGAAGGCAACTCTTAAATATTATTTAGGTGGATTCTCAAATTTATATAACCATGAATAAAAATATTATACTAAATAGCGAATTGAATTTTCAGGAGTATCAAGCAGATAAAACCATTCTTGAAAGTTACCCTCAGTATTTGATTGTTGAACTTACAAGAAATTGCAACTTAAAGTGTCCTATGTGCAGAGATTCAAATAAAGAGTTTGCGGGACACAAAATGTCTATGGAAATATTCAACAAGATAGATTCTGAACTATTTGACAAAGCCAAGATGATTGATTTAAGGGGTTGGGGTGAAAGCCTCATTTTGGACAACATCATTGAAATAATTGAACGAGTTGCTAGAAAGGGGGCTTTGATAAGATTCGTAACTAACCTCTCATATCGTAGAAAAGATGTTTTTGAGGTTCTCGCAAAATATAATTGTAAAATTGATATTTCACTTGATTCAGTCGATGAAAAAATTTTAAATCAAATCAGGGGCGGTGCAAATTTGAAAATCATTAAAGAAAACTTGAAACTGCTTTCATGCCTGTATATTCAATACCATGGCAACGCTGATAGCATCAATATATTAACAACCGTCCAGTACCCTGCCTTGAATACTTTGTATCAGTTAGTCCCTTTTGCTGCTGATTATTCAATTAAGGAAATTAAATTATTTCCAGTTGCAATAAATTCTGAATCAATTCTTTCCTTAGAAAATAAAGATGATGAAGTAAATGCTATGTTGCAAAAAGTAAGTTCGCTTTCAAAGGAGTATAATATCAATGTGATTGCTGGTTCGAAAATGGGCTGCCTACCAACAAATTCATTAAACATTCCATCATGCATACATCCGTGGGCTTATTGCTACATCGCCTATAATGGGAAAGTTGGCTTTTGCGACCACCTAATTGGGCCTGCATTTGACGACGTGCTAATTGGAGATTTAGAATTGAATTCATTTGGGGAAATATGGAATAGCATTCAATGGCAAGACTTACGAAGAAACCATTTATCCGAAAGAAATAAATCAGCTCATAATTTTGAACATTGTAGTTGGTGTTATCAGAACAAATATGTTGACTTTGAAGATATTTTTGATAGCTCTTTAGTGAAAAAAAATCTAAACGAAATAATGAAATGAAAATATTACTTCTTTCTCCCGGATATGGTGGCTACACACGAGGCCTTCCCTTGGGACTTGGTTATATTGCAGCTATGCTTGAATCAAGTGGACATGAAATTCAAATTTGTGATATTGCAACTGAGAACATTTCCAATAGTGAACTTATTAGTATATTAGAAATATTTCAACCCAAAGTAGTTGGTTTAACTTCCGTTTGCGCTAATTATCTTAATGCAATAGATGCAATTTCAATTGTTAGAAAAATTTTAGGTCCCGAAGTAACGATTGTTATGGGAGGTCCTCATGCAACCTTTTCAGCGGAGACCATTCTTTTAAAACATGATAATATTGATTATTGTGTATTAGGTGAAGGTGAACATACATTTTTTAATTTAATCAACTATTTGGAAACTAAAAATGGGACTTTAACTAAAATAAATGGGATTGCGTTTAAATCAAATAATAAAGTTGTCATTACATCTCCGCAACCGAAAATTATTGACTTAGATTCTTTACCTCTACCGGCTCGACACCTTTTTGATATTAAAAAATTTCCTCACCAAATAAGTAATAAAGTTGTTAAATCTAGCTCAAATACTGAACTAATTGTTAGCAGAGGATGCCCTTACCCTTGTGAATTTTGTAGTACCAAAGAGTTTTGGGGCAAAAATTACAGAAGGCACTCAGCAAAAAAAGTTATAAATGAGTTAAACTTCTTGGTTTCTCAAGGATTCACAGGTTTTAATTTTAATGATGATATTTTTACCATTGATAGGAAATGGGTCATTGAGGTATGCAATTTAATCATTGATTCTGGGATGAAAATTAATTGGGCTTGCGGAACCAGAGTGGATAGGGTTGATAAGGAGCTATTAACTATAATGAAAATTGCTGGATGTAGTTATTTGTATTTTGGGGTAGAGTCAGGCGATGAAAGTATTATTCGGACTCAAAACAAAAAATCTACAATAAGACAGGCAGAAATTGCTTATGACCTAATGAAAGAAGTTGGTATTTATTCGTCATCAGCATTAATTTTTGGGCTTCCAGGGGAAGATTTAGAAACTGCAAAACAATCTGTTAATTGGGTACGAGATGTCATTCGCCCAAATGAACTATGGATTTCTAAAGCTTGCTGTTATCCTGGAACTGGCCTTGCAAAGACTTATGGAATTACCTCTGCTGATTATGAAAATAGAATTAATGGAAAGTGTAGTAAAGGATTGATTTATGGAACAGGTGGAATTTATACACCATTTTTTAATAATGAAAATACGGTAAATGAGTTGTGGGATTATATTAAATTAGAATTAGGAAATAGAGACCTTATGTTTGGGGATGACATAGAAAATTTTGGCTTAAGTATAGCAACCAGTTAAGTTTTTAATGGAAAAACAACCCAGAATGAATAAGAGAGACGATATATATGATTTTTATAATTATGATTTTATGGAGCAAAAGATAGGAGCTCCTTCTGATAACTATTTATATGACTATTATCTCAAAATTGCAAAGCTGAAAAATGTAAGTGACATACTGGAACTTGGATACGGGACTGGCTTCCTAACAAAAATACTTTTAGAAAACAATTTCAAAGTTACAGCAATTGATAAATCATCAGACGCAAAATTATATTTACAGAAGAAATGCATTCACGACAATTTATATAATAACATAATTATAAAAGACATTGACATTCTCGATTATAAAACTGGTAGAAAATTCGATCTTATACTAGCAGCTGACGAATTCATAAAACATTTCCTTACTATTACTGAATTGGACAAGTTTTTTAAAAAAGCAAACTCAATATTAAATGAAAATGGTGTGCTTGTAACTGACATCAGAATTAATCATGACGACGAGTTCAATAAGATTAATAACTATCCTATTTTCACGTATGCCAACCCTAGGGATGGTATTAAAAATATTAGTTGTAGTTCATGGAAAACAATTACTATAAACAATATCGTATTAGTTCATTTTAAATATGATGAAATTAGCATAACCGGAAATGTTCAAAATAGTTACATAAAAATTTTAAAGCAAGGCAGATTTACTGTTGAAGAAATGAAAGCGATTGCTCTTAATAATAATCTTTCTCTATCTACAAATACTATTGCCCATCCAAATTATTGCTTTCTATTGTTTACTAAAATATCATGATTTTATTCTCAATTGTTATTCCTACATGCAATCGAGCTAATACGTTGAAATCACTATTAGAAAGTATACTTATTAATGGATATGATAAAAACACGTATGAGGTAATCGTGATAGAGAATGGAAATAAGGAAGTTTGTTCAGAACTTTGTTCTTTATTTTTTACACAACTTAATATTAAATATATCTTCCAAAAAACAGAAGGGTTTTCAGCCGCAGAAGCAAGAAATATTGGCATATCAAATTGCAATGGAAATGTAGTTATATTTTTTGATGACGATGTTGTTTTAAAACCCAATTGTATAAAGGAGCATTTACTTTATCATTATAAAAATGGTAATCCGAAAATAGTATTTGGTTTTAGGAATAATATTTTGAACGACAAAAAAATTAGTTCAAAAATAGGTTCAATCGAAGAGGATGACCGAATTAAATTGGGGCTTGAGTTAACCGACAAGAATAAGTTATGGTACTATGCTTATACTTGCAATTTATCAATTGATTTTTCGAATGGAAAAGAATATTTTGATAATGCTTTTAAAAAATGGGGTAATGAGGACCAGGAATTTGCATATAGGCTATCTAATAAACAGTTTGACGTAATAATTGGTAAGAATTGTCTCGTTCACCATTTTACCGATTCGAAAATTAGAAGCCCTTTTTTAAGGGATAAATACGGTCTGCATTGTGACTACAGAGACTTTTTGCTTTCAAGGTTATATTTTTTGAAGAAACACTGGAACGATTCAGACCTTAGAAGTTTTATTATTGAAGATTTGAAAATGTATGAGTATAAAAACAAAAGATGGGCAAGAAATCAAACTTCGAATACTAATTTTGATTTGAACGAATTTATAAAACTTGTAGATTTTAATTTTGAGTAAAATGAATTATAAACCTAAATTACTGTTTCTTGAAATCACTTCCGAATGTAATTTAAAGTGCAAACAATGTTTTATGTGGAAATTAAAGGATGATGAAAAGGGATTAAAGGATGAAGAATATTTACACTTGATTGACGAGTTTAAGAAAGTCAACCAAGGTGGAGCAATAATACTAACAGGGGGTGAAATATTTTTAAAATCAAAATTAGTATTTTCTATTCTCACTAAATGTAATGCGATGAACATTGAAACAGTAATTAACACAAATGGAACTCTTATTCCTGCTGACAAATATTCTGAACTAGTAAACAATGGCCCCAGCAAATTAGTGTTTTCTATAGATAGCCACAAGGAAGCAGTACACGATTATATCAGAGGCATCAAAGGCACATTTCAAAATGTTATTTCTTCAATTGAATACCTTGCTGCTTTAAGAAGTAAAGCTGAATCAAATGACAGGAAAATATACATAAGCACCATTCTTCACAATGAAAATATAAATGAAATTGATGAAATAATTTCATTTGCAAAAAGTTTAAGAGTTGATGGAATTGTTTTTCAAGCACTCACTCCAACATTTTACAGTACTCTTGAAATTGAAAAGGATTACTTTTTTAACAAACATTTCTTTGAGGACATTGACAATGCTGTTGAAAAAATTGATGCTCTAATCGAAACTACGGTGAAGGATAATTTTATACTAAACAGCTACTTTGATTTGTCTAAAATAAAAGAATACATCCGCAGTCCTTATTTTACAACTAGTATAATTTGTAATGCGCATGAACGAAATTTAGTCATAGACCATTCAGGAAATTTAAAATACTGTTACAACATGGATGCTATATTTCCCGAAGCAGTAGGTAATATTCGCGAGAATACAATTACTGAAATTATTAGTTCAGATAAATCTAATGAGGCAAGAGAAAAAATGAAATCTTGTAATTTGAGTTGCGGAATTTTGAATTGTAACAAATAAATAACAAAAATGAAAAGTCTTTCCTAGAAAAATAAAACTAATGATTCTAATAGCAATTCAGTTTTATCGTCTGCCAAAATTTTTGAGGAGATTGCAGGAGAATTTATCAACACCCCTTCCCACTCCAGAACCTACCGTACTTCCCACCAAATAATTCCCAAAAACCCACCAAAATCCTGAACCCCACCCCCACTCCAACCCTTACCAACACTCAATTCTTCACAACCTGTATTGGGGGGAAGTGATGATTAGTTATTAGTTGTTAGTTTTTAGTTCGGAGAAGATAGTTGGTTTGTTGTTTGTGGGTTATTGGTGATTGATTGTGAGAAAAAATCCAAACGGCAATGCATTCAAAAGTGTAATATGCCTACGTAAAATTAGTGGGTAGAATAATTCGTGATTTACAAGAGCAACACACTATTTCATTCCGCACTATAAATCTCTTGTTCACATTGTTCGGAAAATCCATTTATATTAATGTAAGCCGGACTGTTTTCAGAAAAGCTATTCGTGACTTTCCCATTTGTTCCTCTCGTAAAACACGCAATGGATTCTGAAAGTAATTTCCTGTTGTGCTGCCTTGCATCAGCCCCGATATCGATGTACTCTCCATGGCCGGATGCGATATTTTCCAAAACCGGGGAAGCGTCTTTTGTGAAAAAATTCAAATAGAGCGTGAGTGAAATTACAAGCTCATTTTCTTCTGAATGAAGGGTAAGTCCGCCAAAATAATAATCGTGAGAGAAAGTTGCGCTGCCGTCTTGCAGGGCGATATTACCTGTATTAAAGTAGATGTTCAGTATTTCAAATTTTAATTCCCCGGGTTGAAAATCATACTCATCCAACCATTCAGCCCACCTGATATTGGAATCATTTTTCCATGAATTAGAAACCGAATCCCTGAGCTCGGCTACGACCATCTCTTTATACACTACCCATGGAAAACAAGCTTGAAATGTTTCAGCAATGGAAACGAGCAGCTGCTTCGATATTTTTTGCGTGGGAATAGCTATATCCCATTCACCAATTACTTTATACGGGCTTAACCGTGCGAGTTCGGAAATGGGCAGCTTTGATCTTAACTGGTTCATGCTATTTATCTGGTAAGGTCAATTGTATTTCGCCGTCAGAACAATATACTACGATTTTATTTATTGTACCATCGTTTGCCAAAAGAGTGGATTTTTGCTTTATGGCACTATTGTACCTGCTTGACGCCAACGCTTTTGTTTCTGTAGTTTTTACATATAGCTCAAGATCGAGGTACGACCCACCTTTCGCCTTGGTGTATGTTTCATTAATCCGCGTCATTAATTTGTTCGGGCTGTTTAATTCTTTCAACTGATTAACTTTACCTGTATCAAAATCAAAACCATCAATAGCTATTTCGTCTTCAGGAGCTAATACAATTCTCTTTTTTTCTTTCTGGCAAATCTCTTCGGCGAACTTCAATTCTTTGTGATAGTCTTGTTGCTTCTCTATACTCTTGAATGTTCTGCCGGGCTTATCATAAACCCCGGTACCAACACTTTGAAGCTCTGCTCTTTTAATGTTGAACTTATCGAGCATGTGGTTTACAAAAACATCTCTTACGGCCCGCTCTTGTTTTGCGAGGAACAACATTTCTTCTTTCATAGTAGCTTTCACTACCAGATCTTCCCCATCACGCAAAGCCTGCTCAATTTCTTGTTTGGTCAGCCTGTTTACCTTGAGCATTGACACCTGGTCTTTTTCAAGCTTAGTAAGCTGGTCGGTGGGAACACCTTTTGTCTGTAGCTGGTTTCTTGTGGTGATTACTTCTTCATTAGAAAAAACAAAGAATACACCGTTGATCATCAAACGCGAAATAATTTCCATTACTCTCCGTCGGCGTTCATTTTCATCAATAGTTTTATCAGCGAGCACAGCATTTATTTCAGCCATTCCCTCGCCCGTTAGTATTAAAACGCCTGAGCCATCCAGGAGCATTGCGGCTGCAAAAAGACGTTGGGCTGTTTTTGCGGCTCTCATGCTATTCGTTGTCTGAGCAGATAAACGATAGCCCATGGCAGCCCGGCTAAGTACCGTAGAAGCAATAGATAATACCTCTATTGCAACCATCGCCGGATCAATGGTATCTTTATCCAGCTGATCATAGATGCTTAGCATACTCGTTACCGCACCTGCTACCAAGCCCACTTTAAATAAAGCAAAAGCGAGATATTCCTGGCCGGTGATCATTGCAAGGAATCCACCAACGAAAGCAAGCGTAGATACCCAGCCTGCCCAGGTTGTAAATCGTTCCGTTAATGAACCACCGGTTGTTGTAATTGTAAAACGGGACTTATCTGTGTAAATATAAATTTTACCATCGGGGTAGCTTTGCCGGTAATTATAACTGTTGATTGCATCATTAAGATCATCTCCTATATAATCGCTTTTTGCAGCTCCCACTGTCAGATCGACCAGCCGTGTTTTCTGTGGATCTTTTTTGTCTGTTCCATAAAACAGGTTAATCCCTAATACATTACCTGTCTCCTCATTTAAATAGAATGCTTTTAGTGGTTTTACCTCTCCCGCTATCATTGCAGAGAATTTATCTATCCGGCTTACCTGCTCATTTGCTTTATCTCTTATTGCTTTCAGGCTTTTGTATTCCGCGGTTTCCGCTCCCCTGAAGTATTGCACATACTGATGGGCATTAACAAGCACATTTTGCTCGTTGTATTCTTCAGCAACTACCCGGAAACGCAAATCATAAATATCCGATTTCCACCATGCGGGAAACGGAATAGTATTCTTTTTCCTGCTCTCCGGTTCCAGTACCTTGTAGTTTGAATATGCCTTCTCTCCGTTCGGAAGATCATGCTCATAAGCACCGGGATGGTCTCCTTCAAAATAGCAGGTTTGGTTATAATTTCCTTTGATTGGAAACACCCACTGCTCATAAGGAATCACATACCAGATTTGTTTTGTATTTCCTGTTGTTTTGAGCTCATATTCAAAACCGAAATTTTCTGCTGTGTCGTAAGAATGGACAATGAACTGATTTGCACCTGAATTTTGTTTAATTTCTGAAGCGGCGTTTGCCTCGGCATCATCAATATGGTTCATTTTTGTCCCTGCAATACCCGCTTGCAGCACATACTGCATCCTGAATGCATCGAAAGCGCCTGGTGGAATTTCTCCGATCTTAGCAGCTTCTTTTTCAACCAGCTCTTCACCGGACCTGACATCAAGAAACTGTAACAGCATATCGACCTTGTCATAATCAGAAACAATGGCACCAATACGGTAAAAGCCGATCTGGTCAAGGTCAAATTCCCTTTCCAGCATTTCCGGGTTTTTAACTCCATAATGAAAATCATTATTCCTCCTGATCGTTAGCACTTCACCATCCGGGTACCAGATCACCCAATCTTTGAGAATGAGCTTCCCACGTGGTGGTGGATTATATGCGGAATAAAAAAGCGATTTTGGTTTAACTGCATATTTGACTGATGCCCCGACGGCGATAGTAGTCTGATCCAGTATCTGCAGCTTTATATTATCCGTTTCATAATGCGCGTTCTGGGTTGTACGGTAAAGGGCTTTAAATAATCTTCCATCTTTGTTTTTGCCCCATTCCTTGCTTAAGGCAATATAAAGGATGTTAAACAATTCCACATCGTATTTATCCCGCATGATCTGTTCCAATTCCCGCCGTTGCCTATAGCTAAGTGTTTCGGGTATAGAATCAAGCAAGTTTGTTCTTTCTTCGCTGATGCCGGGAGAAAGATCCCCCCAATTGTGGTCCTGCGTTTTTTTGTACCATTTATAAATATTGTCGGCCACTTCCGTTAAATCTCCTTCATACTCGAATGGTGTGACAACCACTTCATTCATCAACCTGTTTTCCGCAACTTCTGAAATTAAAACATAGCCTGAAAACAATCCGCATTCAGCATAATACCACAAAGCAGATTCCCATCTTGCAATGAAATTCTCCTTAGGATGAATCCAATATTCAACTTCACTTTTCTCTTTATCATCTGATCGTAGTGCTGTAAAATCTACTGCACTTAATTCTTTTGGTGTTGCAAGCTCGACATAGCCTTTCTTTTTTGCAGGATCGACAGGATTGCGCATGATCTTTCTTTCAAGCCCATTTTTTTCCTGCACCGTATGCGCCACCTCATGCCCCAGCAGCCTTTTCCCTTCTTCACTCTGCGGATTAAAATTCCCTTCTCCGAAATAAAGATCCTTCCCGCTTGCAAACGCTAATGCATTGATGCTTTCACTCATTTCCTGCGCTTGTGCATCGGTATGTATGTTCACTCCACTCAAATCCGTACCCGTATGCTCTTCCAACTCGCTCTGTGTCTCTTCATCCAGTTTCTGCCCCTGCCCTTTTGTTTGTTGCAACTGCTCATCAAATGCATCGGTGGTTTGCATTGCATCACCATCACCGCTTCTTGAAACTTCAGATGTGCTTTCCGAAAGAATTCCCTGGCTTTGCTCTGTATCTCCTTCTATCACCGAGTCTGCAAGCTCCTCTGCCTGCACCTCTGAAGCGTCATCGGGTTGAGAAACTTCTAGCTTTGGATGAACTGTTGCGCTATTGCTGTGAATGGATTTAAAATGCGGCTGGAACAATGGTTTGATGATGGACAAGTTCGCCATCATGTTGTAGCTACCCGCAGGAATCTGGTGGCCCGACTCATTGGTGTCGTCCTTGCGTTTTATTTTATCGGCGTAGCGTTTTGGGTTTTCCATGCTATTTATCCGGAAGCATAAATGTCAACTAAAGCAAAACAAAATGCTTGGACAAATTCAGGAGAAAGTGACAGGGGTTTTTGAGGGATTGGAAATGTAAGTGACTGGGGGTTAATGAAGAAGGGTGTTATAAGGGAGGGAAAGGTGACAGTATGGGAAATGGTGAGCGGGGATTATTTTTTTGGCGAAGTTTTGTAGTTGTGGGTACAGTCATACGCGCAAAGTGCTCGCCATTGCTACTGTAAAAACTTATGCCGTCCATCTTGCCCTTCAGCTTGATGAGGCCTTTTTACCTGCTCATTGTTTTAAATGTTAGAGGTTTATTTTTCTTTCTTTCAATGTTCCGAACTGCATCCGGATTGCTGTTGAACATCTTACTATTAAGACGCTAATATTTTATGTAAGTTGTATAAACAATATGTTAATTAACAAAACATATTTATGCGGAATAATTAGTGAAGGATGAAGGAATGGGTTATATTAATGATGGGCTGGAACGGGCATGGATAAAGGGATGCAGGGGATGATGATGTTGAAGGTAATGATTGTGAGCAATGATAGTCTCGCAGTCTATGCTATATATTTAATTGCGTTTAATTACAACTATTCTTTTGCTTCATTTCAAACCGGGAAAGAAAATGCGGGTGTTGGGAAAGAAAATAAGGGTGCTCGGAAACTTTATTTCCAGGCTTACTTAAATTGTTTCTTCTTGCAGTTTTGGTAACACTGCTATGAAAATATCCGCCACTATACAAGCAGCTTATAGCGGGTGTTTTCACCTGTTTTATGTTTATACAGAATCAAACCCTTGCTTAAGTATAGCCGATAGAATACTTTTCGTGGATAAACCCCACTACCCTCTCATGTTATTCAACTCCCCATAAAGCGCCGGATAAAGATGATCCTTCAGTTATCAATTGTATAAAATAGTGGTAGTATGAAAACACTACTCATTTTTCTTTTATCTATCACGCTTTACTCCTCTGCAGGTACGAAAGTGTTTATCTGCGATAGTCCGCAGGCTGTGGCTTATCATAACAGTAAGGATTGTCGCGGATTTCTAATGATGTCAAATTTTCCCAGTTACAAGAAATGATTAAATGAAATTGAAATAATGGAAAAACAAGAAACAAGAGCTGATTTATACAAATTGCAAACACAACGCAACGACTTAAAGCAGCATGCTGATAAAATCATACAAGGCATTAAGAAAATTGGCCCCAACCACGCCAAGCGAGCTATTTGGGAACTCTTTCAAAACGCTGTCGATCTTAGTCCATACTGTGAAATTACCATAGCAGTGACAGAGCTGGAACTAATCTTCTCTCACAACGGCGTACCATTTACCATGCAGACATTAGATTGCTTGTTTACACAGGTAAGTTCTAAAACACTGACAGAAAAAAAACTAGACAGAGAAGAAGCTGACCCAATCGGGCAATATGGTACAGGATTTATGACTTCACATTCGTTTGGTGATATTGTGAAAGTTAGCGGTGGCATACAAGATCATTTCGAGGATGGAGATAATAAAATACAAACTGAGGGACATATACATTTTGATGGACTGGAAATTGATCGAAGCACAGAGGATTGGGAAAAATTATGTGATGAAATTAGAGAACTTCGGAGCAAGGTTACAAAGCTTTTAAGCCTACCGCTCACTTATGATGAACTTCCTTATACTGTTTTTAAATTCAAGTTCAACAATGAACTCAATAAGAAAAGAGCAATTGATGCGATTCAATCGCTCAGGACGATACTGCCATATGTGATGATATTCAATGACCGATTGAAAAAAGTAAATGTCACAGATATTACCGGAAATACAACTGAATATAGAAAGAACGATATTGAGCTGAACAAAGAAAGCTACTTCAGTCAAAGCATAAGTATTAATAATGAAGTAAAACAAATCAACTATTTAAAGTCAGATAGATTAATCATAGCACTCCCATTTAAAGACCTTCCGGGGGATGGCGATTTTATCGGGATTTCAGATTCACTTCCCCCTACCTTACCTAGGTTATTCTTGTTTTATCCATTGATTGGTTCTGAGCATTTTGGATTCAATTTTGTTATTCACTCTAAAAACTTTCAACCTACAGAGCCAAGAGATGGATTGCACCTGAAGTCAGAGAATGAAAAAAACAGAGTTGAAGAAGAAGCTAATCAGAAACTATTAGAAGAGGCATCGACAGTGATCTTTAACTTTCTTGAAAACATCATTAAAAAAATTAAAGAGCCACATTTATTTGCTGACATACACTTTCCCTTAAATTCAGATAATCAGGAGCTAAATAAATATTTTATAATTCTAAAGGAGAAATGGACAACAAAGTTCAAAACGCTTCCTTTGGTTGAAACCCTCACCGGAAATATCCCGGTACAGAATGCAGTTTTTCTTAATTCCACCGTTATTTATGGAACAGATCCGATAACCTTAGAAGCCATCTACACGATAGTTGGCAAATTCTACACGAATCTTCCTAAACCCTGCCTAATTCCAATTTGGACGAAACTTACCGATGAATGGAATGTAGGAGGACTAACACGTATTGGCTTTGAAGATATTGCTGAAAAAATTAGTGAAGCGGAAGTGATTGGCTCTTTTAATAAAGTTGATTTGATTCTACTATACAAAGAAATAATTCGAAAAGAAAAAGAAGGACTATTCACAACCAAAGCACTATTGCCAAATATTAAGGGACAATTTAGAATCCACATTGAACTGAGCCGTACTGTTGATTTGACAGAGAAACTTCTAGCAATAGCAGATATACTTAATTCTAAAATATCTAACAGGCAAATTGATCCAGACTTTTTGTTAGAAGGATTAAAATTTGAATCTTTTGGAAGGAAGAATTACATGGAGCAAATCAATGCATCTTTAGATACATATATAAAAGATGGTACACGGTCTCATAATCTTCCTGAAAACTATCTTGCCAGCTTAATACAATATGCAAGCATTGTTCCCAAGGCAGATTCTGCCAGTGGGCCCGTGCGTGTCATTAAGTTAATTGCTGAACATTACCATATGCCATTCAGCACAATAGTTTTACCTACTGTTCAAGGTGAAGATAACTTAGATGTTCGCAAAGGCCAGTTTGATTTCTTCAAAATATACCTGAACGATATAAGCGATAAAGACAAAGATTGGGTTGAACCAAATATTAATTCTTTATCTAAAGTTTTAGCTGAAGCATTCGGCTATGCAGACGTTAAAAAAATGTTTTTGAGGTATGATGTTTATCCGAACCAACTATTCAAGCTCAAATCCATTAACTCACTACATAAGGAGAACAAAATCCCTTTATTCGTTAAAGATTTATTCGACGAAGTTGTAAATCTGAACGAGCCCATTAGGTCAAAGTTGGCTCATGCTTCTGTTGAAAACATCCTTGAGGAAATGAAACTTACAAGCAGTTTGGATTTAACAAGACAAATTGAGCAACGATTTTTTGGTGATTCGGGAAGTGAGATTCACATGGAGAGTAACCCATATAAGTCCCACATTATTAAGATAATCCGAAATTTCAAACAAGATCAGCCTCTTTGGGAAACACACGAAAAACTTTTTCCGGCTACATCCCGAAACAAGTCTGCAATTTTGGTTCAGCTTGCAGATGGTGAGGCGTCCTTTACAATTTTAAGTCAAGATGAAGATGTAATAAAAAAACTTGCGGGTATTGCCTGCAATCCTAACCTTGATGAATTGATAAAATTTGGAGAAGATGCTTTGCGAGAAAAGCAGCAGTATGAGGCAGAAATGCAGTTTAAAAAACAAATCGGCAACCATTTAGAAGATGTACTTAGGCAACATTTAGCAGAAAATATGAGCGCGAAGACTTTAAGCGTACAGAATGGCCAAGACCTAGTTATTTATATTGAAGACCAGCCAGTTTATTATATAGAAGTAAAATCGAAATGGCTTGAAACCACGCCAATCAGAATTTCCAGGAATCAAACACTTCAGGCACATCAAAATCCTGATTGCTTTGCATTGTGCTCAATAGATATGACAAATTATACAGGGATTGATAAATATAAAGTGGAGTCGATTAATAGCATTATAGAACATATGAAATTCAATACAGATGTTGGTACAAGGGTAGACCATCTTGTTACCCTATATGCTAATGCACATCAAGAAGACGAATTTAGTATAGACGGAGATTACAGAACACATATTCCTTCAGGTTACATTAAAGAAGGTAAGGATTTAATTGATTTTGAAACAATTCTTTTGGGTTACATTAATAATAGATATGACAAGCTAACCTGAATCTGTAAACAATAATAGATAGCCTAAGTAATAGCAACCTTTTAACAAAGCAGGGCTTAAAAAATCAACTTTACGACCTCCTTTAATAAACTTTGAATTACCTAGCCTTATCGACACCTCACAGACAGCAATAAGTAATTTAGGAGCATATTTTTCTAATGACAGTCTTCTTTATGATACAAGTGCTTATTGTATAATTCCGGTTACCCCACAAATTTTAAATTCACCATCCAGTATAATTACCGATAAAGATAATTGGGTTAAAATTTCGGGAAACTTTGTAGCACAAGGTGGCGAAAGATTTATTACGATTGGCAATTTCAGCTATTCAACTGTTGTAACATATACATACGTTCCTGCATCCGGACCAACTACAACTCTTATTTCAAGTTATTACATTGACGATATTTCAGTATTCCGTTGTTCGGATACAATAATAATTGAACTCCCGAATAGCTTTTTTATTCCGATCGCATTTTCTCCGAATAACGACGGAAACAACGATTTTCTATTTGTGCGCGGTGAAAATATCCAGGAAATTAATTTATCTATTTATGATCGTTGGGGGCAAAAGGTTTTTGAAACACATAATGTAATTGAAGGTTGGGACGGAAAATATAATGGTGAGGAATTGGAGAACGCAGTTTTTGTTTATTATCTCACGCTTACTTATGCGGATGGGAAAACGGAAACTAAAAAGGGAAATGTTAGTTTGATACGATAGACCGGCAAAATAGTTTATTCTGCAGGGGCAGCTTATAAATTTCGGTGGGCTGCACCTGGTCTTTCACCGGTATGCCAAAAGCGATGAGCTCTACGAAGAGCAATTTGAATTCTTCGTCGAGGCCGATGGTCCACAAATTTTCGCACTGGCGGCTGAGCTTATTTTCACGCATGAGTATTTGTCGCATGATGTGTGCGAGGTCATCAGACGATTCAATCAATATTTTTTGTGTTTTTGTTAGCTGGATGTTCATGGTAATTCAAAAATAGCGAAAAACAAGTAGCCCCTTTCCAAAAAATCACGCACCTGTTTTCCATTCATACGCAAGAAAGATACGCCGTAAAAAAACACTGCAGAAACCAGGCAAATTTCCGTAAGGCGTGACTTTTTGTTTCTTTTTTCTAAAAATCCGGGGCACAGCTATCCGTTTACAAACGGCTAGTAACGCTAAATTTTATATCCTTGCCATTGTGTTTTGATAACTCCCTGGCAATTATGAATGGAACAGAACTATTTCTAACCATCACGCTCCTGCTCTGCATCATTTTACTAATTGCAGCGCGCAGCCGTGCAAACAGCCTGCAGAAGCAGTTAAACCACGGGCACCGGCAATACAACCTGCTCGATGCAAAAAAGAAGGAACTGGAAGGACAGCTGTACGAAAGCAAGCTGGATGGACTGCGGTTTATGCTCAACCCGCATTCTTTCCGGAATACCCTGAATACGATCCAATATCTTGCAAAAGAAACATTGCATTCAGTAGAAAGCCTGGCAGGTATTTTTGATTACATGTTGTATGATGCGCAGCAAAGATTTGTTTTACTCGAGAAAGAAGTAAAATTTGCAAACGAATATTTATTGCTTTACAAATTAAGATTAAAGCCAACGGTAAGCATCAAAACAAATTTACCCGATAAAACGAACGAGGAATTTTATGCGAAAATGACCATTCCCCCACTCATCTTTGCTCATTTTATCGAAAACGCTTTTAAGCATGGAGACCTGGATTCGGATGAAGCATTCATTCATATCAAATTAGAAATCATTCCACCTAATCAAATTATTTATTCTGTAAGAAACCGCATTGCTGAAAAAAAATTTGCAGGAAAGGGCGGCCTTGGTTATAACAAACTGATTGAGCGTTTGGATCTTTTATACCCGCACCAGTATCACCTGGATTATAAACCTGCAAATGGAGTTTTTTCTGCCAACTTAAAACTTACACTTCATGAAAAATAAACCACTTTGTGTACTGGTGGACGATGTGGAGCTGAACCTCTCCGCATTAAAAAACGAAATAGAAGAAATCGGGTTACTTGAAATTGAGAAAGTATTTGCTGATCCTGACAAATTTCTTGCGAAAATCTCAGAACTAAAATCTGAAATTATTTTCCTTGATATGGCCATGCACATTAATGGGATTGAGGTGGCCGGAAAACTGAAAGGAAAGAAAATAATTTTTGTGTCGGGCCATAAAGAAGAGGCGTATAAAGCGTATGAAGTGGATGCCGTAGATTTTGTTCCGAAACCGATTATGACCAGCAGGTTAAAACAGGCGATTGAAAAGGTACTGGACAGAATAGCGATTGAAGCGCCTAAACCCAAAACACACGTCAAACTCAGCTCAAACAATGGTAAAGAACACATTGAAGTGGCCTGCATTGAATTGATCAGCAGCCAGGACCTGGACAAGAAAAATGAAGGACAAGGTGAAAGCAAAATCATTTATCGCAATGGACAGGTACCCTTATTGATAAATAGTCTCACGTTTCCTGATTGTTTTAATTTTTTGCCAAAGGATAAATTCATCCAGCTCAGCCGTTTCGATATTGTTAATGTCAATAATATTACACAGCTTATAAAACACGATGAAATAAGAATAAAATATACTTCCAGGAATCTTAAAGTTCTTTTTACCTCACGCACATTAAGCAAAGAAGGAAAGCAGCGGTATGATGAGCTTTGTGGTTAATCATCCAATTTTTTTCGTTGCCTGAAAAAGACCTTTCGTTGGCATTCCAGGCATTTTCGTTGCCCCTGTTTATAGGAGAATTGCTATTGAAGCACATTTGTGTCATCAAATTCAAACACGATGACAACAAGCCAAATTCAGCAGCAACTTATCCAACAGGGATACTGCCACATAAAATTCCCAACAGCGCTTACCCCGGAAAAATTAAGTGAAACTTTCGGGAAAATCCTTTTCACTACGCTGATAAAGGAAAATCCAAAAAGTGCAAGATTGCTGACAAGCAACAGCGATGTGGACCTGCACACCGATCACATCAAGGCAAAATTCATCGCCTGGGAGTGCAATAGCCAGGCTGCAATTGGCGGAGAGAGTTTATTGCTCGATGGCTATGTGCTTTTACAAAACATTCCGAACGATGTTTTAAATTCCTTACAAAACATTGTTGTCAATAGTCATCGCTTATTTGTTGATGATAAATCCTATTACCCGCTTCTTTCCGACGACGCCAGCGTGATCTATTACGCGCCTTTTCTTTGTGAAATGCCCAAGGGCAAAAAAGAAATTGAGGCTTATGGCTGGTTCCAGAATAAGATAAAATCTTCACCGAAGATGGAGATCAAATTATCAGAAGGCGACTGGCTGATCATTGACAATCACCGTATTCTTCATGGCAGAAAAGGTTTTGAGCAAAAATCAAACCGGCTGCTTACCCGCTACTGGCTTTCCGGACAAGCAAAATAAATTCACAATTCAATTCACTAAAAAAACAAAAAATGAAAACCACAAAAACGTTCACAACAAAAGAACCGATTACACTGGAAAGAATTTCAAGCCTGATCAACAACCATGGAATTAGCCCCTTAATTGCCCGCGTTGATCTGGAAATGGTGAAAATGAAAATGCAGGAAACCGATGAGGGCGCGGGATGGACACCAGAGCAATGTGAAAGCGCGGAAATTGAATACAAAAGATTCCTGCACATGAACCTGGTGTTTCCAAAAGCATCTATTGTTCCAAACAAAATCATGGACACTGTTTGGCACTACCACATTTTAGACACCCGTGCATATTGCATGGATAGTGAAAAAATGTTTGGCGGTTACTTTCATCACTTCCCCTACTTTGGAATGCGTGGTGACGAGGATAAGCAGAACCTGGAATCGTCGTTTGAAAAAACCAAGCTATTGTACCTGGAAACATTCGGGGAATCAATGGTAAGAGATGCGTATTCCGATTGCTGGCACGATTGCGAAAGCAGGTGCTGGCATGCGTGCTCAAACAAAGATAAAGACCGCTAGATGGCAACCGGAAAGCTATTCAATAAAAAAGGAGGTAAATAAAAAAGAAATTCGATTATCAAATAGAGGGAAATAATTTGATCATTTGTTTCTATGAAAGTTGCAATTGCAATGTCACTCGCAGGATCGTACAGGATATTCATTCAATAATTTAAAAACTCAAAGCAAATGACAAAGACAAAAACACCGCCGCCCAATGCGCCAAGCACAACCGGCAAGCCTTCTGGCGGAGGAAGGGGAAATAATCCTTCCAAGCCAAGTGGTAAATAAGATTTCGAAATGGCTTAAATAAAGACAGGCATCTTTTACGAAGAAGATGCCTGCCTGTTTTATTTGTAATGAAGTTACTTACGTTAATCCTTTCGATTCATAAAAAAAGATTACGCCACCAGCTTCCTATAAAAATCTATAATCGCATTTTCGAAGCCTTTCTTCTTTCCCTGCATCTCTTTTTTTTCTTTCGCTGTTCGTTTTTTATTGATTGGTATCAAGAACTACTTCGTCGTATTTATTTTTTTTGATGAGAGAAGCGTTACCTACGTCAAATACTGGTTTTTTTACTTTATGGCTGCATACATTTTACCTCAGTGTTTTCACTTTTTATCCTCTTGGTTTTTATCGCCTTTTGTGATACTATAAGTGATTCCCACAAACCAATTATAATGATAAACATCGATCGTTGGAACAGTAGAAACACTGCCTTCATAATAACCTCCTACAGCGTAACCAGGATCAAGTTCTTTTACTTTACCAAATGCTACTCCGCCATTAAAACAAAACCTGTTTTTAGCGCCAAATACAAGACTTCCGCCAAAGAGATATTTAAGTGCTATATCCGTTGTTCCTGCTACCCCAGCACAAATCCCAAATTTAAAAAATGGAGTAGCGCGATATGATAAATGGCCCAGTGCTGTTAATCCAAATACACCAAACCTGTTTTTCAAATTTTCATAAATCATCTTTTTTGCCACGCTATCGTTCATCAATAAAGTGTCTCTAGTATAATAAATATGATCTATCAAGCCAGTTGCAATCACACCTGTACTCACATCAAATTTCCAACCACCGGTTATATAATACTCATAGTTCCGATCGAAGACTGTATTATCGATCATGTTAGTATATTTAACATGATACTTTACAAGATCATAGTTGTTACCTTTTACTTGTAAAGGTGGAGTAATTACAGATGTTGCACGGGAGTAATATTCGGCTAATTGTTTTTCAATACCAGCTAAAATGGCTTGTCCGTCAGTTGTAAGTTCAAAAGATGTTCCAGCACTGTTTAATTTTACAAAGCCTGCACTATTCGCGGGTATTGTGCCCGGCTTTGCATCGAGCAATGATTTGAGTGTTACATATTTTTTCAATAAATTTTCCATTGCTGTTTCATCGTAACATTCCATTCTTGCCATAGTAGCCGGAAAAGCATTTACCTCAATCGGGAAATCGATAAAAAGATTGCTAAGTGTATAATTTGAAGAAGAGTTGCCCAACAGCGCATTAGCCTCCCCTTCTTTTTTAATTTTTTCAAGTACTGCATTAAATGCCGCCATATCGGTATTCAATGAAACCCCTTCTCCATTTACTTCGACCTTATATAGAAAAGGATTAATATTATAAACCTTGAAGGAAGACGTTTCGTTGTAACGAATTGTAGAACGCATACCGGGTCTTTTAAATAAACCAGTTTGGGAATGTACTATTTGAAAAGGATTTTCCTGAGCACACATATTCATTTTAATAAGACAGTGTGGTTGACTGTCTTGTGCAGACATATGTAGGTTAAATAAGCAGAATGCTATTACAAGTTTTAATAAATTATTTTTCATAGGAGTAGTTTTAAATTCGTTTTTATTCAGGGGCAAGAACTGGTTAGTTGCTACGTGAGATTACTTTAGATACGCAATGCAGTGTTCCGTGATAATTCATACCTAATTCATAAAAATCATCATTAATAAATAAGGCTTCAATATTTAATTTTTTCATTCTGCAGAAGAGTTGCCTTTCAATTTCCGCAATATCCTCTTCTACTTCTTCCTGAGAAAAAAAAGTCCTGCGGGCAAACATTTCTTGGGATTCTTTGTTCCTGTATTCTGGGATAATGCGGTTCATCAGTTTTCCCCAGGCAACATGCCGTTTCCTTTTCTCCGTTATATCTTCCTGATTGAATGCTTCGGCCCCATCAAGCTTAAGATATTTGCTTGCAGTTTTCTTAAACCCCGGAAAACTAATACGCACTTTTCTATGTCCTTTCCTGACATAATTTTCAACGTGGCAATTAACATAGCTAAGCGTATATGGTTTACCCTCATCAGGTACAACAATATATACGGGAAGATGGCTTAAGAATATCGGAAATTGGTTGTCATTTGAAAAACGGGTGATTGCATCCCTAGTTCCTTCAATCCATAATTCAGCACTTTCGACTGTTTGCCGGTCATTTGAAAAGTACTTAGCAATAAAAACAGTTTCTTTTGTTTTATCTAATTTGGGGATGATTCCTCCTATCATTACATATAAATCTGTATGATAAAATGCAGAGTGGAGCTCGTCTGGAAATAATGACAAAAGGATACAATGTTTGATGGTTGGATAATATTCGAGAAGTGAATTTTCAAATGCTTCATATTCCAATTTATCTGGAACTGTTGCTACCAGGTATTTCACCTCTTTTAAACCGCCAAATAATAAATTACCGCCATCCGGAAATTTTGCGTCGAACTTAATTTGAATTTCTTCACTAAAGAACGAACGGCTCAGCTCGTTAAAGAAATAGGGAACATCTTCCTTATAAATAAGTGATCTCAAAGGCTCGCCCATCGTAAACTCAAATAAATCCTGGGCAGCCAATTTTATTAATGCAGCTCCAAGCAAAGAGGGATTTTTTATAGGGATAAATCCTTTAAATAGCGGCCTTCGTTTCTCCACCTCAGTTCTTTCATACTCACTAAATAGTTCTGATGTGAAATCAGCGGCTATGCATACTTTCACTCCTCTTTTTCGAAATGACTGAATTGTTTCGTGAAGGAATGGCCAATCATTACCTACAGAAGGAATTTCTGCCAGGGAACTTGTGGAATGATACACCAGCACTACTTTTTCAATTTTTCCGGATGCAGAGTGGATCATGCTTACTTATTTATAATGAACTGAAAGCAAATTAGGCCCAATAGAGGAAAACACTACCCCATCCAGGAGATTATAAGAGGGATTCTCCATTATCCGATCTCTGTTATCCCCAACACCGATTACGATATAAGGTGTATCATCATCATCACACCAAAAGCTATGAATTTTTTTCCCCTGTAACTCAAGCTTAGTAGTAAACTCGTCCTTCTTTGTCCAGCCACCGGCAATAACGTCTAAGATGGGTAAATTGGTTATTGATAATTTCTTCTGGCTAACCTTTACTAAAGTGTAAGTATTCAAAAGAATATGGTTAGAATATTCCGTCACGGGAGCAACAGAACGTTTATAGACAATAAGCTGGTTACATTCTCTTGTCAATGCAAGAATGACTGTATTAAAATCGATTGGAGGCATTTGTTTTTTTGTTTAGGTTTATTTTTTCAGTTTGTTGCAGCAAAACAATAACCTTCCCGTTAATGAAACAATTCTACTTTTCTGATTTTTTTAAAGATCAAAGGGTTTTGTATATTTGATTTTACAACCTCTTATTCAGCAAGTTACCCTACCCTATTATGTCGAAAAAACAGGATGATCTGTATGAATTGCTTCACAACTTATCCTCATCAGAAAAACGGTATGTCAAAATTTTTGCACTGAAACATATGCGTAAAGAGCAAAATAGTTATCTCAAACTATTTAACCTGCTGCTTTCGGTAACTGAATATGATGAAGACCAGATAGATGAATTGCTTGCTAAAACAGGCCGGCGAAAATCTTTCGCAACAGATAAAAACTATCTGTATGCGTTTGTACTTAAGGCGATGCGTTCTTTCCACGAAGAAAAAACAATCGACAATCAACTTCGTGAATTACTTATCAGCAGCAGTTTCTTATATGAAAAGCGATTGTATAGCCAGGCACTCAAACTTCTTGGTAAAGCTAAAAGGCTCGCCTACCAGTATGATAAATCAACTGTTCTACTGGAAATTCTTTTTCTTGAGAGCCGGAATTTAATTGAAAAAGAGAGTAAGAACCAGCGGGCATTGCTTGAGCAGTTATACCAAGAAGTAAATGTTGCATTGGCGCATATTAAAGAAGACTGGCCATTGATCATGCGGCAGCAAAGAACATTTCTCCTGCATCGTTCGAAATATTCCGTGCAAAATGATGAGTTGCGGGAAGAGCTGGATAAAATTTCCAATTTCAACGTGCTTATCAACGAACCTGAACCGAAAAGATTTACTCTGGCCTATTATTATTTATTTACTCTTGCTTTATATTATCAAAGTCTTGCCAAACATAAAGAAGCGGCATCTATATATGAGCGACTGCTTCAACTTTGGCAAAAAAACCCGGCAAAGCAAAAAGAGGCAAGCATTCAACATAAAAAAAACCTAAGCAATTACCTTACTGTTTCGCATGCACTTGGCCAGTTCGAACGCTTTCCGGAACTGATAAAACAAATTGAAGCTATTCCTTGCAATAGTATGGAAGAAGAAGCTGAACAATTTCAGAACATTCGTTTTGCACAGCTTCTTTTGATTATAAATACGCATCGATTTGGTGAGTTGGATGAATTGGCAACGATTATAAAAAACGGTTTAATAAAATATAAAACAAAGATCAACCAGGCTCGTACGTTGGCTTTCTGTTACAATATTTCTATTGCTTACTTTTTCCTTCACCAATGGAAAAATGCATTAACATGGGTTGAAGAAATTATCAGGATTGACAAAACTGATCATCGCCAGGATATTCAAAATTTTGCGCGGTTGTACCGATTGATATTACTCTATGAACTAAACAAACATGATCTTTTAGAATATGACCTTATAAATGCGGAACGATTCCTGCGTTCACGTAAAAGCTGGTTTTCATTTGAATCAAAAGTTGCTAAACATTTGCGGCAGCTCATTGAAGCAGAAAAATCAAAAAGGAATTCACTCTTTATGAAATTCAATAGAGAGTTGAATTTATTTACTGAAGAAAAAGAAAAACCCTCTCCTTTAGGCTTCACAGAGATCAGCTATTGGAGCAGGAGCGTTATTCAAGATATACCAATGAACCTGCTTCTTAAAGAAGATACATTACAGCAAGCGGCAAGGCAATAAATTTATTTTATCATTTTATTATGTGTTTTTAAACGTTTGTTACCGGGTAATATGTATGAAAAGGCGTATCGTTGTATGAGTACAATAATACGGCTTGATTATTTTCCTTAGAACTCATCGTTAATCATCTAATTCACAAGCAATTTGTAGTTTTAAAGCAATGCTTTGACTGGATAAAAAACGCTGTATTTCATTCTGTGTTATTGAAAAAACCGGTGTTCTTTGCAAGAATCATTTGCGCTTTAAAATAAAGACGATTCTATTTCCCAATTAATTTCAATAACCGCTCCAATCTATTCAAAGAACCCCGGTTAAACATTATCAACCCATCCCCCACTCTAAAATTGCCCCCAATGAAAGAGAACGATGAATTGTCAGAACTTATCAACGCATTAACACCTACCGAAAAAAGATACGTTCGCATCTTTGCAGAAAAACATTTTATTGGAAAACAAAACAAATACCTTCATTTATTTGACGAACTCATTTCAAATGAAGAAACAAAAGCAAAAAAGCGGACGAACAAAAAAAAAGCAGCGCCAGCATTAAGTACTTCGCCTTCTAACAAAAACTATCTCTCCAATTTCATCCTAAAAGCCATGCGTTGCTTCCACGAAGGAAGAAACGTTAACACCACACTCAAAGAACTTCTCATCAACAGCAACTTCTTATTCGAAAAACGACTCTACAAACAAAGCAGCAAACTACTCCGTCGTGCTAAAGAACTCGCAAAACGTTTTGACAAGCACGGAGCGCTTCTCGAAATTTTAAATCTCGAAGCATCAATACATCTTGAGTATGGTTCGAAAAAATCACACCAGGGGCTCGCAGCTATTCACAACGAGACAAAAGAAATTTTAGCGAGAGAACAGCAAGACAGTCCGCTTATCTTCATGCAGCAACAGATGTTATTGATGGTACGCACACATTATCACATTCCGGAAGAAGAGCGTGGGAAATATGATAAGCAATTACAGGAATTTCTGACTGTTGCCCATTCATCGGGGCGATTCGATTCGCAATACTACACACTTTACGCCCGGGCGCTTTATTATAATTGTCACGGTGAATATGTGCAATGCGCTAAAGTGTATGAAAAATTAATTGCGTTATGGGAAAAATGGCCTGACCGGCTAGAAGAAGAAAGTATTGAGTATAAAAAGATAATTGCTAATTATCTCCAGATCTGTCATCGCCTGGAACGTTTTGACAGGTTTCCAATGCTGCTTGAACTGATCCGTTCTATTCCATGCCGTAATGCCGAAGAAGAAGCTGAACAATTTCAGAATTTACAATTCTCAGAACTTTTATTCCTGATGAATACGGACGGTTATGATAAGCTCGATAAATATGCTGAAGAGATTAAAGAAGGACTTCATCGTTTCCGGAATAAAATAAATAAAGCGAGGGAATTATTGTTTTATCATAACATGGCAATTGCTTTTTTTCTCAAACATGATTGGAAATCTTCGCTGGAATGGCTAGCGAAAATTATTAATGTTGAAAAGTCAGAACACCGGATGGACATTCAGAATTTCTCCCACATTTTCCGGCTCGTATTATGGTATGAAACGGGTAAGCATGATCTATTGGAGTATGAATTAATAAATACTGAACGGTTCCTGCGCAATCGAAAATCATGGACACTATTTGAGTCTTCGATTACAAAGCTCATAAGCCGACTTCTGACTACTGATGAAAAAGACCAAAATAAACTATTCGAACAATTTCATGAGAAAATGAAAACCCTCATAGAAGAGAAAAGAACCGGTATTCAGGAAATTTATTTGTGGACACGAAGCCATCTTGAAAATAAATCAATGCGCGAATTGCTCCTGATTGTAAATAGTTGAACAGTATAATACCGTCAAAAAATCAAGAAAGTTAATTTGTAGGAGAATCTACCCGCGAAATTTATCAACATCACTTCCCAACCCAGAATCTACTTACATTCCCACAAAATAATTCCCAAAACCCCACCAAAACCCTGAACCCCGCCCCCACTCCAACCCGCACCAACACTCAATTCTTCACAACCTGTATTGGGAAGTGAGGGATTCAGCAACAAGTAATCAAAAGTTCAAAATCAAATTCACACTTCTATTCCCGAAAAGAACAGTTACTCCTTCCCTGCCTCATTCAACAAGTCAGCATCCACCTTATTTCATCTCCAAAATCCGCTTAAGCGCATCTTCGCCATTAACTATTTCTGAGCCATCTGCCAGTTTGCTGATGTCGATATTTTCCAGAAAAGCCCCTTCAAGGCGAATGGGATCAAACATTCTTACTTCTGCTAACCGGGCCCCTGCAATTTGAGCGCTCATAAAATCAACTTTGGAAAAATTACTATTCCTGAAGTCGGTGTTGAGCACCCAAGCCGAAATCATACTGCAGTTTTCAAAACCACAATAGCTGAATGCTGTGCTTGTAAAATCTGCTTTGAAAAAATTGCAGCCGGCGAATGTAGTATTGGTAAGATGTGCACGGTTCAACTCTGCTTTCACAAAAGTACAATTCACGAATTTGCATTCGGTGATCTTTGCTTTTTCAAAAATGCAGCAATTAAAATTACAATTTGTGAATACACATTTTTCTATTTCGCTTTGCATAAATTCCTGTTTAAGGAAATTATTATTTTCAAGAGACAGCATCTCAAGCCTCAAAAAACCAGATTCAGAAGAACTAAACTCGAATTGATCTTGTGTATTAATAATTTCCTCTGACATACGATTATGGATTAATGATAAACACATTTGGATTTTTAAGAACTCCGGTTGCAGTCAATTGAATTTTGAAAGACTCACGTTCTGTTGCATTGAGCAATTTCAAATCTATAATAATTACTGTATCATCTGCATATTTTCTGATTGCTGTCGTCCTTGCATTTTATTTTATCGCGTAGCGTTTTTGGTTTCCATAATAGTTATCGGCAGGATAAATATCAACTATAGCAAAACAAAATGCTTTGACAATTTCTGAGGAAAATGACAGGCTTTTTTGGGGGATGGGAAATGTAAGTGATTGGGGGTTAATGAGGAAGGGTGTTATAAAGGAGGGGAAAAGTGAAAGTATGGGAAATGGTGGTGATGATTATTATTGGGAAGTTCTGTATTGGGAATTGAGGAGAAATTCATCCTGCAATTTACCCTGCTAAATGACAAATTAACCTGACCTTTTCTTTATCACCATAATGGAGAACAGCATTAAAAAAAGACTCCAGCGTTTCACGTCCTATAAATTCTGCTAAAGGTAATGTGCATGTAATTTTTTCAAACTCTTCACGCTGTTCCGGATCGATCTCGCCGCTATTATAATAGACTTCCGATATTCCTGCTTTTTTAAAATCAAGGCATGAAATAGTTCCGGGCAATGTATTTAGCAGCGACCTGTGGATATAAACGTACCTGTGAACTTCCTTTTCCCAATTAAAATCAAGCAATTCTTTTACACTGAACCAAGTCCACGCATGATAAAAATCAAAATGCGGATGAAGATTTATATTTTTTATCGTCTCGCTTACCTCTATTGGTAGGTCACGTAGCCCATCATTTAAAAGAAAAGATTCTTCTATTCTTACATCCTGGATTTTCCCATAGATCATATTTTTAAAAATATCATGATCTGTAAAATCGTGTTTAAACCCTCCAGGCATTTCTATTTCTTCAACAGTGCCTGGAATAACATCGACCCATGTTGGTTCAGCCAGTACCCAATGACCGTCAACATACTTTTCAATATAAACGTGTACCCATGAAAACATGATCAGTAAAATAAATTTTTATACATATCGTCAACTGTATTAATTCCATTCAGGAAATCAGCTTTTGCTTGCCCGGTCAAACCTTTTGAATTATAATTATCCCTGATTTTTGTCATATCCTGCCAGCTTATTTTTCTTCCACTAACAAATATATCGACATTATTATTTGCTATTTCACTGGCAACCGTTTTGGTCGCATTCTTATCGATTGTGCTGAATAAGTAATTCATCCCTTCATTATTTTCCATTTTAATACCAATTTCCCTATTGGCTACATCGGCATTTTTCCATTGTTTCATATTTGCAAGTTGCTCTGGTGTTTTTCTCATTTTATCCAGCATCGTCCTTGGAGCTCTTTTTACCTCTTCCAAATAAACTTTACCATCAGTTCTCAAATACAAAATATCAGCCTCATGCACAGGGCTAATATCAATAACAAGGCCCTTTTTAAGCGTAATTTTTTGTCCCTTTTTAACACCTGCGAACACAGTCGATCCCTGTGCAACTGCACCTTCAAAATTTAACCTGTTGATATATCTTAATTCAGCTAATGCGCCTTCATATGCTTCTGTAGTTGATTTTTGTGTATTCAACTTGGTATCCATGGACTCCAATATCCTGGCTCGACTGTCCGCGTCAACATTCTTTGCAGTTAATACAGAAAACAAATCAGTATAGGTTCGCATTTTAAGATCGCCACTGAGTTTTGTACTCTTTAATATATTGGATAAATGTTTGTAAGAGCCATCTCCTGAATTCATTCCTGCTGCAATTCCCATGTTCAGCAAATCTTCTGCAGTAACCAGAGGTCTTGCAACAGGCTCGTTAGAAAAATCAACATCTATATAAAAATCCTTTCCTGATTTAAGGGAACCACTGATATCATTAAATCCACTTCTAACTGAAAATAACAGCAAAGCTCCATTGAAAATAAATGATGAAAATAGCTGCATCATAGCAAAATTATTCTGTGCAGAATCACCCTGCGATTTATCACTCAACTTTTTATAATCCTCCCACGCATCCGAAGCCATCACAACAAGTGATATAGAATCCAGACCAAGGCCAACCGCGGCTGGCAAAATAAACCATTGTTTAGCCTGGGATAATCTTAAGATGTTACCCGATTTAATAGCATTTGAAAAAAGTAATTTTCCCGCAATCGCACCTCCGACCGGGATAACAGCGCTTGCAATATCAAGTACGGAAAGCATTACTTCTTTGCTTCCGAGCATACCGTGCTCCGACAATTCTGCCATCCGGAAAGCAGCAGCACCAATTGTAAATGCAGCACCTAATGCGATCAGGGTAAACGGAACACTGGCTCCTGCAGTTGCAATGGCAAGGGTGATCAACCCCAATGCTAATGCGATTTCGGCGAGCCAGTCAGCTACTGATTTGTTCGCGTGCGTATAAACTGTTCCTACAGTCATATCCGGAAGCTGATACAACAATACACCTTCGGGGAAACGCAAACGAGAATCAAGCTGCTGAAACAACTGGAAATGCGGTATTGAATCAGCAGTGCCACTTTGCCGGTTACTTTTAAATTTTGAGGGATCAGCTAAATCTTCCAACACCCATTCTTTTGTATCGGAATCATACCAGATATAGAGATTGAATGGTATTCCTAAAATATCTGTTGGTCCAAGATCTTTGCTTGCTTCATCTTTAGCGTACTCCTTTGGATAAAAAACGGCTTTGACTTTTTTAATACCAGGATGGTCACTGGTAAGTTTCCTTAGCTTGTGTGTGAAAGATGACAAACCTTTTAATTCTTCACTTGCCTCCTTCTCGCCTATTTCTTCCAGCTTATCTGCTATGAATAAATCCATCGCCTTTGTTACGGTATAAAAAAGGTCGATCACATTTTTCCATTGATCAATAGTTGTTGCACTTTTAACCGACGAGATATATGAGGTAATCTCTGTGGATACCAGCTCGTATTTGTTTGTAGTGTGAGATCCAAACCTTGAATGTGTAGTTTTATCAGCGGGTTTGATTAATGTCTGAACATTTTCAAAATACTTGATGACAGGCGCTGTTTCGAGCGTCTCTGTTGTACCCTTAGCTACATTCACCGCCTGCCTGGTCACTATTTGATTTGCCTGGTTGAATAAGTCTAATGTGGTATCGCTTATGGCCTTTTTTTCCAGCGCTTTCATTCGTGCTGAATTCAACCTGACGAGTCCAACAAAAAGGTCGAACGTAATATCACCCTGTGCATTCAGGTCGCCTTCTGCGCGATCTCCAATGATCTGGAAGGTACTTTTAACTTCAATTGTATATACGTAATGGAAGATTTTATTCTGGGTTCTATCTAAAAGCCGGCAAACAACCTCATGCCGGCCCGGAACAAAAAAGTAAACATGGTATTCAGTAGTAGTAGAAGATAAATGCAACCCTCCCGGATCCTTCCCACGATTTTCCAACTCAAATAATAAAATTCCCTCCGGATCAAAATTGACAAACCAATGATAGGTTAGGTCATGTGAAGCTAATTGCCCAGGGATAAATTTAAACGTCAAAGGTTGTCCTTCGGCAATAACATATGTTTCAGGACTTGCTGTAATATAAGGTTCACTCTTTGCCGGAGAAAAACCCTCCTTCTGAACCTGGGTTAAGCTATGGAGCCGCTTGTACATTTCATACTCCGGTTCAAGATCTATCACTCCAAAGTTTTGAGTGATATCACTCAATAAATCCGATCCATATCTTTTACTGTATTTTTTCTTGAATTTATCAGCATCATCAGGTGTTAATCCTGAAAGTAAAATAAGCATCTTGAGATAATGTGCTGATCCAACCATTTCATCGTGAAATAATTCAACACGCTTATCAATAGAAGTTATATTGCTCAGCTCCCTGAGTGAATCTAACAACCCAACAGTATCATCAATAAACTCATCAAATGGCTGATATACGCGCTGCGCATCCCAGATACTTTTAAACGTTTCAAAATTCTCATTACTAATCTGTGACATCAATTCACAAATTTCCGCCAGCTTATTTAAATCATCCTGCTGTGGATTAAATACTGTTGAACTATACTTATCAAGTAAATCCCGAATATGACTATACTCCGAATATATTTCGCGTAACCCTCCAATAAATAGCCCGGTGGTATAAACCATATTGAATGACGACAACATAGGCTTAGCCTCAAAGAATGTGGTCCAGCCCCAGCTATTAGCCAGCGCATCTAACTTTCCATCAGGCAAGTCAATTGCATTATACATTTCTAAAATACCAAGTCTCATCCCGTGTTTATCAGGATCACCTTCAGGGATTCCTGAAAATGTAGAAACCGAAATTGTCCAAGTGGTATTGGTGGATTGTTGAGGAATTGGATCAATCTGGCGCATGATCTTGGTTTGAATCCCACCTTCCCCCTGCACCACATGCGCCACCTCATGTGCCAGCAAACTTTTCCCTTCCTCACTGTGCGGATTATAATTTCCCTTGTTAAAATAAATATCCATTCCATGTGTAAATGCCAGGGCACCGATGCTTCTGCTCAATTGTTGTGCTTGCTCATCCGTATGAATATTTACCCCGCTCAAATCCGTACCTGTGTGCGCTTCTAATTCACTTCTCGTTGCTTCATCCAGCTTCTGTCCGTGTCCTTTTGTGTTTTGTAGTTGCTGATCAAATGCATCCGAAGTTTGTATCGTATCACCTTCACCGCTTCTTGAAACTTCAGATGTGCTTTCCGAAAGAATTCCCTGGCTTTGCTCAGTACCACCCTCCATCACCGAGTCCGCCAGCTCATCTGCCTGCACCTCTGAAGCGTCTCCGGGCTGAGAAACTTCCTGCTTTGGATGAACAGGTGCGCTATTGCTGTGAATGGATTTAAAATGCGGCTGGAACAATGGTTTGATGATGGACACGCTTTCCATCATGTTGTAGCTGCCCGACGGAATGCCGAGGCCCGACTGATTGGTCTCGTCCTTGCGTTTTATTTTATCGGCGTAGCGTTTTGGGTTTTCCATGATAGATACCGGCATGATAAATATCAACTATACCAAAACAAAATGCTTGGACAAATTCCGGAGAAAGTGACAGGCGTTTTTGAAGGATGGGAAATGTAAGTGGCTGGGGGATAATGAGGAAGGGTGTTATAAGGGAGGGAAAGGTGACAGTATGGGAAATTGGATTGATTGAAAATTTCAACCTTCACATGTTTACAAACGTTTGTAAACGGATAACTACTAGTTGTTTATCGATCTTTACTATATTTCATAAACTGATTTAACTCTAGATCGTATGCGCTACCTCTTATTAAGTTGTTTTACGGCGATGCTCATCTCATGCGCACAACCTGCTGTTGACGAATCAATTGTCGGAAAATGGAATTACGACCATGTTGACTTCAAGGCCACTGCAAACAATCAGAATATATCTGATTATGAACGTGAAAATCTCGCTGAAACGGCGATGAAAATCAAAAGCATGAACCTGGAGTTTTTCAAGGATAAAACTTACGACATGAGCCTGAGTATGGAAAGAGGTGATGTTGCTGAGCACGGCTCATACGCGATTGAAGGTGATGGAAAGTATGTGGCTGCCACTAAAAAAAGCAAGTATGGTGATGATGTAACTGAGCGTTGGGAAATTGTTCGATTAACGGATGATTCATTAACTATCATCAGCGCGAAAGGCGCATACGTTGTGTATGCAAAAGCCCAATAACCTCATTCTCCTATTTCAATGAATTCAACCGACTATTTTAATCTTCAATCAGATGCAATTGAGAAACAAATTGCTTCTGCCATATGTGCGGGATTTGATGGGAGCCAAATTCCAGATGACAAATGGGATAAAGACACATGGTGGACTAATCAGATAAAATCAATTTTGGTTGCAATCGGAAGGAGCAATCAATTTATGGTTGCCTGTGCAGGTGTAGCTTCAGACCATTGCGAGTGGAAGTATGACCTGATGTGGTGGGAAGAAACAGATGAGGGCGGTCGCTGCAAATTGACAAACGTTCCACTGGTTGTAGAAAGCGAATGGAATCTACGACTACATGCAATTCAATATGATTTTGAAAAACTGATTGTGGCAAGAGCAGAACGCAGAATGATGGTGTTTAATGTATTTCGACCAGACGATGCTCGCAATTATATCGATTTCCTGAAAAGCATAGTAATATCGTATAAATTATCCCAGGTTAATGACCGTTACATTTTCGCAGTATGGATTCAATCCACGAAGGAATTCTATTTCGACTCGTATGTACATGTGAATTGAGTTTATTTTTTCAAAGACATTCCCAAATGATAGCTTTTTATGAACTTGGTTATTTTTAGCTTTAATTATGGCTAACCGAACCCCTATTTCACTTAAAGAACTTGACGTGCTTCTATCCGCACAAAAGGACACCGTACAAATAATAGATTATATAATTGAAGATACATTTTCAGTAGTACTCAGTGATCGTGCTTTCAAGCAATGTTATTTCGTCAATTGCATTTTTGAAAGAGGATTACAAATAACAGTTTCAGGCAAGCAGAAAATTATATTTATAGATTCAGTAATAGAATTATACCTGGCATTAAGAGGGCCGGATCAAGCACCTGTTACAGCCCCCTATCCTGAACTGCAGATCCAGACTTCACATGTTGAACGATTAGTAATAAAAAAAACTCATTTCAGTCATATTCATTTAATCGGATGCGAATTTGATGACATCACTATTGAAAATTCGGCTGTAATAGGAAATACACTTTCCATTGACGATTGTATTATTAAGGATCAGCTTAGACTTACAAAGGTTGACCTTACAGAGGGTTTGTGTGTAGATAACCTGGTATGCAACGGGTATTGTGCGTTAAAGGAAATACATACTCCCGATATGGATTTTTTGCGAACTGAATTTAAAGATGATTTGAATATTTTGCAATGCAGATGTGATCTTGGATTTGACCGATTACTCGTTGGTGGGAATACCCACGTAAAGGATTCCCATACCCGAAACATCTCAATAGAAAACAGCACTTTCAATAAACTGATCTATTTTGATTTTACAAACGAATGGCTTGTATCTTCATTGCTTACCGATGACAGAACACAAGCCAGATGGATCTTTGATGATCTCAGTGTGCTTTCCAGTTCTTTTAAAGGAGGTTTTAACTTCGGGCTGGACTGGGACGAAAAGCAATGGCTGCCAATTAAAGAAATCAACCTTTCTTGTACCAGTATTTCCAACGGGGATATATTCTTTAATAATCTTGAAATAGGTGATCTTAAATTCAGGGGCATGAATAAGGATGGCACCTTTCACTTCGATGATTGCATTCTTAATGATTCATTGTTTTTTTATCAATTTACCAATCAAGGAAAAATAATAATGAATAGCATGGATTGGGGAAAAAGTGCTCAACTCTTTTTTCAAAATACTATCCTGGGGCCTACTCATTTTACTGCGGTTGATTTTACAAAATTGATTGGTTTTCATTTTTACGAGAGTGACATAAGTGGAATTTCTTACTCCTCTGTTACCTGGCCAGATAAAATTCCTGTCACAGCAATCCGTCCTTCCATTTATTATAAACTGTACTGGCAAATTTATTTTTACCAGCATTGGTTAAGGTATCATTGGTACAATGAACCAGAGAAACATGAAAATGTTGTCTATTATGCGAACAAACGCGAAATGTACCGGCAGCTAAAATCTTCAGCAGAAAAAATGCACGACCGTGTTCAATCACTGGCATTCCAACGCATGGAAATGAAAGCATATAACAAAGTGTTATGTCTCACGAAGGGAATGTTCAACCTTGAGCGGATTATTTTATTTTTAAGCAGGACAAATGAATATGGTCAAAACTGGTGGCGTCCGATATGGCTGGCTGCACTTATCACCTTCATTTTCTATATACCGATCGTGATTGGAATTGATCCGCAACTTTCATTAGTTCACACAACTCATGCTGAGGAGAACCACAGCCTCTTTGAACTATTCTGGAGGTGGCACGGTATTTATCCGCAGCTATTAAATCCAGTGCATTCACTTGAACGCATGGTCATAAATCCTGCCGCTATTCATCCATCTACCTGGTGGCTCGACTATGGACACCGGATCATTATGGCTTTTTTTATTTTTCAAACCATTTCTGCTTTTAGAAAATATGTCAAGAGCTGAGACAATAAAAAAAACGGCCCCGCTATAACCCGGGGCCGTCAAATCAAGTGTCCTCTAAAAATCACGCCATTAATCAGAACACTTTAATCACACGCATACAATCTCCTTGCGCCAGCAAATAATCAACTGAACCAATGCGCTGGAAAAATTCGCAACCAATTAAAAGCACTACTGCAGTAGTGGCTGTGATAGTTGGTGATGCGGGCAGCACGGGGTTGAGCGAAATGTTTACCGGTACTACAGCGTTGAGATCGATGATGGCGCTGTTCTCTTCCCTGCTCAGCATGTTGATTGTGGGATCGCCGGCGATGTAATGTTTGGTTACCGGATCGTACACGTAATTCGATAACGTACATAGCACCGCGAATACCCGGAAGTGCGTGGCTCCTGCGGGCGCGTTCACATTTGATGATGGCAGGAATGCTGAAGCTGTAAACGTTGCTTCGTCGCGTGCGGCAGTTGTTTGAATTGAATACGGCGCATTGAATACCGTTGAAAATTGCGCGGTGGTATTAAATTCATAGTTCTGCAGCAGCTCGGGGTGACTTACGAGCTCAATGCTGCGTTCGCCGCGCGCGCCTGTGCCGTAATTGCAGATCTGCTTAAACAGCTTTTGCAGCTGGCTGATGAGGCCGGCATCTGCTTTACTGATCTTTGCTTCGCCTATGGACAGCCGCAGCGCTTTGCCGACAGTAGCAGCGCCGCCAAACTCGCTCATGTTCTCACGTGTGCGCCTGTACGCGGGACTGTTTTTGATCTTCTCTTTTGAAGGGCCTCCTGCCATGCGTGCGAGATCCACGCCATTGCGGTTGTAAAAACTTATGCCGTCCATCTTGCCCTTCAGCTTGATGAGGCCTTTTTGCCTACTCATTGTTTTAAATGTTAGAGGTTAATTTTTCTTTCTTTCAATGTTCCGAACTGCATCCGGATTGCTAGTTGAACATCTTACTATTAAGACGCGAATATTTTATGTAAGTTGTATAAACAATATGTTAATTAACAAAACATATTTATGCGGAATAATTAGTGAATGGTGATGGAATGGGTTATATTATAGATAGGCTGTAACGGTCATGGATAAAGGGATGCAGGGGATGTGGTGATGTTGAAGGAAATGATTGTGAGCAGTGATAGTCTTGCAGTTTATGCCATATACTCAATTGCTTTTAATTACAACTATTCTTTTGCGTTCATTCAAGCCGGGAAAGAAAATGCGGGGGTTGGGAAAGAAAAGAACGGTGTTCAGAAACTTTTTTTCTGTGCATGGTTTATTTGTTTCTTCTTGTAATGCTGGTATATAATCGAATTTTGAACGGGTATTTTCACCCATTTTTACATAAAATATGGAATAATTATTGGTTATGTGTAAACGAACCAATACTTTTCGTTTGTATTAGCCCTACACTTTACTAATCCATCGAATCTCCAGAATTGCAATTTACGTATGAGTGAGTTCTCTCTAAAATCATTGGGAGCAAAAATTGTCGTTGGTACAATTACCGGCGTTATTGTTGCTCTACTAGTGGGTTTTATCCTAAATAAAGTCAGTGCTTCTGCGCCCAACACCAAGGACATTAAATCAGGTGTAATATCAACACTTAGGATGTATGAGCAGGACATCAATAAAAACAAGTTTGATGCAGAAAAATATTTTGCAAGGGATGTGCAATACTATTTTCAAATGCCTGCAACAAATCCCAGCAGGATCAACAAGTATTGGGTTGAAGAAGTATTGAAAGTTTTTCGAGATACTAAGATCAGGTATGATGAATCCACTATAAATATTATTTCAGCAACAGAAAACGAGTACTTCATTAGTATAGTGATGTATTCGGATTACTATAATATAAAAAAGGCCAAAGTGGTCACTAACGAGCGATCACGCTTTGAGTTAAAATTCAATAGCGATTTTAAAATAACATTCATGAAGCAATATTTCAACTGATACAATCAGTTATTGACCTAACATTCAAGCTTTAAGCTTAACCTTAAGTCATTGTTTATCCTTATTTTACAACAAAATTCATAGTAAATACGATCCACCATGCCTACCGAAGCCCAGATAAGAAAACTATTAAATGATAATCTTAAAAAACCTCGAATTGACTATCAAAAAGTTTTAGAGCTATCAGCTAAATTAGCCAAGTATGATAAAAATAATTTCCATTTTTCAATTGATGCTGGAGCGCTGGTTAATTTAGGTAGAGATAGCATTAAAGACCACACAACCGCACTAATAGAGCTAGTTAAAAATGGTTATGACGAAGACGCCACCAGAATAGAGATTGATATTTTTTCTGAGAAGAAAAAAGAAGTAATTCGAGTGGCAGATAACGGAAACGGCATGTCACAGAACGAAGTGATTGGAAACTGGTTAAGAATAGGTTATTCAGCAAAGAAAAAAAATAAAACAACTAAGAAAAAAAGACGGAAAACAGGTGAAAAAGGAATAGGACGCTTATCAGCGGATCGGTTAGGCGCATCTTTAAAATTGATAACAAAGTCTGCCAGAAACAATGTGTTTGGTCTAGATGTAAAATGGAATGATTTTGATGCCCAAGGTGTTGATCTCAATCTAATACCTCTTAAAAGAATAAACAACCCTTCTGTAAAAATACCGAAGGGGCTAAAAAGCAAAAATACCACAGGGACTGAACTTATTATTTCAGACTTGAGAAATAGTTGGGCTGATGTCGATTTAAAAAATCTTTGGAGAGAATTATCTGTATTGACACCACCTTTTAAAAAAATACGAGATTTTGAAATTTGGATAAATACAGATATTGAAACAGAATATAAAGGAAAAGTTGAGCCACAGATGAATCAAGCGGCAGAGGTGAGCTTAGTTCTTAATTTTGACGGGAAAAGTGACAAGATTAAATATTCGTTGTCAAATAAATATAAACTTATTCCTGAAAAAAATAAAAGCATTTCGTGGACATCTTTAATTCAACAAAAAGATAATTTTCTAAAAGACATAAAAAAAATTCCTACAAAAAAAGAATTGAAATGTGGACCAGTTGAATTCCAATTACTTTTTTATCCACGTGAAGCTTCAATGATAGAGGGTACTGGATTTAAATTGGGTCAGCTGCAGGAATATCTGGATGAGAATAATGGAATAAAAATTTATCGGGATAATATAAGTGTAAAGCCATATGGATTTCCTAATGTAGAGGGTAGTGATTGGCTTGACTTAAGCTTACGACAAGGTCAAGACCCGGCTGGTATTGGAAGACCCGGCTGGATGGTTAAACCTAATCAATTAGTTGGGGCAGTTTTTATTACAAGAGATAAAAACGCACAATTAAAGGACAGTACTGCGAGAGAGGGACTTATCCATGAAGATTCATTCTATGATTTGAGAGCACTTGTCTTAGCTGGAATTCGATTACTAGAAATTCATAGACACGAATTGTATAAACTCAATCCGAAAGAGAAAAAGATAAAAAGGCCAACAAAGCAAATTCTTGAAGAATATAAGGACGAGATAGTTAAACTTAAGACAGAATTAGAAGTCTTGCAAAAGCAGGCAAAGGGCAATAAGATTTTCGAAAACGCCAAAGTGCAGGTGGAAGTTGTGATACAAAAGACTGATGAGACTGAAAAAACAATTGAGGAACTGTTGGACAAGGCTAGAGTCCTAGCTGGATTAGCAACAGTAGGAATTTCATCTGCAGTATTTGGTCATGAAACAGAAATAGCCATTTCAGAAGTTAAACTTGCCGCTGGAAATGCAAGAATGGAATTGGATGATGATCCACTAAATATAGAGAGCATTAAGGAGGAAATAGACAAAGCATTAAAATATTCAGAACATGTTTTAGCTTGGGGAAATTTTGCATTATCTAGAGTAAAGAGAGATAAAAGAAAAAAATCCTACATAAATGTTAAAGAGATTGTGGAGAAAATTGTGGGAGAAATTCTGCCAAATTTCAATGCGGTTGAAATAACAGTTATTCAAAATCTAAATGATGTATATGGGAAGGTTTTTGCAATGGATATTGAAACCGTGCTTTTGAATCTACTAACTAATGCCTATTCAGCTGTAAGCAGAAAAACCATTAAAATTCGCAAAATTAGAATCGAATTATTAAAGTCAAAACGGAATGGTAAAGAAGGGTTTAATATTATCGTTGCAGATTCTGGTCATGGCGTAGATGATAAAATCAAAGAGATGATCTGGCAAGAATTCTATACGACTAAAGTGGATGACAAAGGAAAATCAATTGGAACAGGGCTTGGGTTGGCTATAGTAAAATCCATTGTCGAAGATTTACAAGGGGAAAAAAGTATCGAAAAAGATAGTGTTCTAAAAGGAGCAAAATTTTCGATTTGGATGCCTTCAAATTAAACTGTAATAGTATGTCAACAATTGGAATTATAGATGATAGAGTTGAGGTAAGAGACTCTATTAAAAAGAGAGTTCAAGCTGAGCTTAGAAGGCTTAACATTAATTGGCCTGTAATTGCTATTGGGCCATTTGAAGAAATGGAAAATTATCCGGAGTGGATCGAGAACAACGAAATCTCTGTTTTACTGCTTGATGAAAACTTACATGAAAAACCAATCAGTCGTGGCGTTTATGCAGATTATGATGGACATGATTTGGTTAAAGTAGTTAGAGAAGGGTATAAATACCTGCCGATTTTTGTAATAACAGCAATTGCATCAAGTGAAGACGTTGTAGATAATGCTGGTGAATTTGATAGCATCATTGCACGATCATCATTTAATAAAAGGTCTGCAGAATATGTTAAGCGATTTGTTAGAGCAACTCACACTTATTTAAGTGTTAATAACAACGAACTTGAACGCTTGTCTACTCTTTCTCGAAAAATTGCATTGGGGAATGCAAGCGTTGAAGAAGAAAATGAAGCAAAGGCTCTTCAAATTAAATTAGAATTACCTTTTACTATGCAAAGGGTGGTTGATAGGGAAACTGCAATAAATGAATTGGAAACAGAGGTCGATAGTCTTTCTGAATTAAGTAAGAAAATAAGTAAATACATCAAATCAAAAAAGAAAGGTAAATGAATTGGAAGTTAATTGATAAATCCAAAACCAAGCAACCAAAATCTGGGAAATACTCATCTTGGAAGCCCCGTTTAGCTCGTGAGGGTTTTTTCCAATGCGTTTATTGTTCTATACATGAAACGCCAATGGGCGGAATCCGTAACTTTGCTGTTGAGCATTATAAGCCGAAATCGATTTCTAAATTTGCACATCTAGAAAATGACATTAGAAACTTATTTTATGCTTGTTCGATTTGTAATGGTTTTAAAGGACCAGATTGGTATGATGTCTCGCCAACAAATTTTAGTAATGTGGTCTATCCAGACCCTTCCGTAACTAACTATTCAGTTCTTTTTACTGTTGATGAAAAAACCGGTTTAATTATTGGCAAAAACGTAGCTGGAAAATATATTTTAGAACGCTTGTTTTTGAACAGAACACAATTAATTCTTGATCGAAAATTAATTATAGCGAAGAGGAAAACTAGTGCAATTGCCGGATTGTTAGATGAGCAATTTGAAACGTTAAAAGAAATTGAAGGAGACGAAGTAAATGTGAAGAATTTGATGAGTGAAATATATACAGGCACCAGAAAGGTTGCACAAATAAGTGACTTAATAGAAAAGACTAGGCCATATACTCCAGGCCAGATTAAAAAAGTGAAGAAGAAATGACAGACGCCAAAAATACTGGAACATATTATACTCCTAAAATACTTTCCGATTTTTTGGTAAAGCATGTTTTCTCTAAATATTTACAAAGAGATCATGTTTCTATTCTTGAGCCTAGCTGTGGAGATGGGCAATTTGTTTCATCGCTTTTAGCTAATAATGTTTTGAGAGATTTTACATCTGTGAAATTAAATCTGCTTGACATTAACCCAAATGAACTTGGCAAAGCAGCCGAATTAATAAGAAAAGAAAAACTCAAAAATGTTAGAGTTATTGCGAAAGCATGCGATTATTTAGATTATAAAAAAACAGGATTTTCACTGATTATTGGTAATCCACCGTATATCAATAAAAAGCGGTTGAAGAAAGAGCAAATTGAAAAGTGCGATCAAATATGCACTGAAATAATACCAGAATTTGGAGAAACTAAAAACATCTGGCCTTCCTTTCTTCTTAAGGGAATAGAAAGCTTAAACGAGGATGGTGTTATTTGTTTTGTTCTTCCATCCGAAATCCTTCAAGTCAATTACACGCGAGAAATTAGAAAATATATTCTTAATAAATTTGAGAGAATTGAAATTTTCGCTTTCAATGAATTGATTTTTGAGAATATTGAGCAAGATGTCGTTGTACTGATTGGTATAAAACATGTCGAAACCGAAAAAGAAAAGGGAGTATCTTTTTTTCACGTAGAAAAATTGGAGGATTTAAAAATCCCTGGCTATATTGAAAGGCATAGCAATGTTCATAGGAAAAAATTAGACAAATGGACAAATTATGTTCTTGAGGATGATGAACTAAATTTAGTAGAAGAACTTTCCTCAAGGCTGAACTTAAATTCCGTTAAAAGTCTATGTAAAAAAGTGGAGGTTGGTATTGTCACTGCAGCAAATGATTATTTCATTGTGACAAATGAAGCTGTGAAAAAACATAAGCTGAAACCATATGCAAAACCACTCATAAAAAAAGGAACTCAAATTCCTAATAGCATTAGAGTTAACAGAGCTAGGTTAAAGACATTGCAGGATACTAATAAGGAAGTTAATTTTTTGCACTTTGTATCAAAAGAAAGGAAAAAATTTAGTGCTAATGCAAAGAAATACTTTGCAATAGGAGTCAAAAAGAAATTAAATGAACAATACAAAATGGGGACTAGAGAACATTGGTACGCAGTCCCTTCAATATGGGTTTCGGAAGGGATGTTTATAAAAAGAAGTCATTTATTCCCTCGGATCGTTATTAATACAGCCAAGGTACTTGTAACCGATTCTTTCTATAGAATAAACATGAAAAAGGGGTTGCACATTAAGAATCTTGCATTTAGTTTTTACAACACAGTTTCATTTATTCTTGCTGAATTAGAAGGTAGATTTTATGGAGGGGGGGTATTGGAACTTACTCCAAATGAATTTAAGAATATTCTTGTTCCATATGTTGAGAATATTTCAACAACCCAATTCACTGTTCTAGAGAAAATGCTCTCTAAAGATGAAACGATAGAGAATATCTTGGATTTTACAAATTCGATACTTCTCCCAAATTTAAGCGAGGAAGAGCTAAGTAAGTTAGCGCTCATTAGAAAGAAATTAGTCAACAGAAGGCTAAAGGTTTCTAACAAAATTTTAGCAACAGACATTAAGGAGAATATGGAATTTCAAAATGTTACAAGTCCTTTGGAATCTGTTCTTCTTCCTGAACTTGCGGAACATTAACCTTATTTTAATCGAACTACTTGAATCATGCAGAAAAGTTTAGACCGACTAGACCCAACTTATCGACTTGATAGATTACCTAAATTGGATTGTAATTCCTTCTCTTGGGGGGGCAAAGTAGGTTATACAGGTTCGATTGTACGAAGACCTTTAAAGAAGGGTGGTCCTTTCAATCATTATGGTGTTGTATACGGTTTTGATGATGCCAATACTCTTTGGATGATTGAGAATAATGATTATGGCGTAGAATGTGTTACTTGGCGAGATTTTTTATCACAAAGCTTCGAAGTTGAGTTTGTGCACTTTGAACTTGAACCCAGTCGGCATTCAGAAATTTTGTTGAGAGCTTTTGAACGATCAGAGCTTCTTTATGAAGCTGGTCACAATAACTGCGAACATTTTGCGAACTATTGTGTTCATGGAAAACTTGAAAGCTTTCAGGCAGATGGGGTTAAGAAAATGGCAGATGCATTGTTTTCACTTGTTGAAATGCGAATATTAATGAGCCCCAATTCGAGGGATCATCAGTTAATACTAGAATGGAATAAATTACGTGAAACGTTGAAATTGGAGAGAAATGCTGAGATGCAAAATTTAATCAACAACCAATTAAAAAGATAGTTCAATGGAAGAGGGAATCGTTCTTTATGATATTGAGTTAGACGGATGTCTAAATGGTGTTTATACCAACGAGCACCCTACTGTAGATGGAAATATTTATAATGAGATCAACCGAAGGCAGGATAAGGTTAAAGGAGATAATTGGGATATAAATGGAGTATACGAATGTTTTTACTTTGACCTTAATAACCAGAGAATAAACGCAACTCTCACTATTAGTTATGCTCAAGGCAGAACGAATACGTATAATTTTGTTTGGAGGGAAATCGGACAAACCGTGGATTCTTTTACTGGGATTGGTTACAAAATGAATCCAAGACAAATTGCAGTTCATTATAGTTCGTTGTAAAATACTCTTTCAATATTGATTAAACACGTAAAGCATAAAATCAATGCATGTAGAAACCTTTAATCATACACTCCCAGATGGGCAACCCGCAAAATTTTCCATATGGGACACGAGAATTAATGGGGTGACCTATTATTACGCTAAAGTAGTCGGAACAGATTTAGATTTGTACGTGAGCTTAACTCCGCAAGCGCAAGAAGTGGCCTTTGGTATTGAAGTATCAAACGGAGAAAATGCAACAGTATATTACAGAGACCCGGAAAAACTTAAAGCTGATCTTATTGCTAATTATGGTAAGGAATGGCTTAAGTCTGAACTATAACATCATAAAAAAACGCTTCCCGTTATCAAGGAAGCATTTATAATTAATTTTAGAAAAACTGGGCCTTAAAGGGATAATCGCTCATTGTTGCCACCCTTATTAACTAACAGTCCAAACAACAAACATTAATGAGAGGTTTGCTAAATGGTTTTTTATTGATTCTTCTTGTTTTGACAGGTATTTGGTTTTACCGCAGACACCAGGAAAACGAGCGTATAAAAAAAGAATTGGAAGCCGAACATGCAAGACAAAAAGAATTAACAAGACAAACACTCTTTGACTTTTTCAAAACCAAACTTGATAGAATAAGGAAAGCAAATAATCAATTTTCAAAGTACCTTGATTTAAACACGGGATACTTTACAAATTATCAATTGTCAATTTGGAAAGGCGAACAAACCAGCCTACTGAAAGAAATCGAAGGAAAATCCTTTGATAATATTCAACTTTCAAGCGAAGAAATAAGTTCAATCAAGACTATTAAAGAGTACTTCAATAACGCAGTAAATCTTCGAAACAACTTTAACAAACATTTCATAGAAGAAGAACTGAAAAAATACAGCATTTTTTTTGACAGTGTTGAAGGGAGAAAACTTGATATCCAACAAAGGACAGCAATAATTACAGACGAGGACAATAATATAGTAATTGCCGGTGCAGGGGCAGGAAAAACCACAACTATTGTAGGAAAAGTGAACTACATTATTGACCGATATAAAGTTGATTCTAAAGAAATACTTTTAATTTCATTCACAAATAAATCTGCTTCCACACTTGCTGACAGAATAAGTATAAATGGCATTAACGCTAAAACCTTTCATAAGTTTGGAAAGGACATTATTGTAGAAGCAGAAGAAAGACAACCTAGCATTTTTGAGGAAGCGCAATTCAAACCTTTAATCACAAAATTCTTTACTGAATTAATAAAAAACGAACGCTATTTAGATCTAGTTACGGATTATTTTACCAATTTTTTGAAACCACCTAAGACTCAATTTGAGTTTGAGAACCAAGGCGATTACATTCAATACATAAAAGATCAAAATTTTAGAACTTACAAAGTAATAGAATTCCAAGGCAGAGGTGGACTCACCTATAATATGGAAGTTGTAAAAAGCGTAGAAGAATGTAAAATTGCAAACTTCCTTTTGTTTCACGGGTTAAACTATGAATACGAATTTCCCTATGAATACGATACTGCAAACGAAAAATTCAGGCAATACAAGCCGGACTTCACTATAATTCAAAACGGCAAGAAAGTTTATATAGAACACTTTGGAATATCAAGAAACGGAAATGTTCCGAGTTGGTTCACAAGTACCGGCGCTCAATCCGCACGTGAGAAGTATCATGAAGATATGATCTGGAAAAGGGAAACGCATAAAAAAAATGGGACTACTTTAATTGAAACATATAGTTATGAAATGAGTGAGGATATATTATTTACAAATCTCACTGAACATTTATCAACTGCTGGAATAGTTCTTAACCCAAAATCACCAGCGGAAATTTGGAGCATAATAAATAATGCAGCAAAAGAAGAAGTAAAATCATTCATAATGTTGTTTGGTAGCTTCATTAATTTAATGAAATCTAATAATTACGGCTTAGCTGAGGTAATAAATAAAAACAAACAAACACAGTCGAACTTTTTCAAAAAACGCAACTCGCTATTTATTGAAATCATAAAACCGATTTTTGAACGCTACGAAATTCATTTAACCGAAAGAAATGAAATAGATTTCAGTGATATGATTAACAGAGCTTCAAAGCATATTGCAAGTGGAAAACATAAGAGAACATTTAAATATGTAATAATTGATGAGTTTCAGGATATTTCAATAGGAAGATATCAACTTATCAAGGCAATCAAAACCCATAATCCGTCTTGCAAACTATTTTGTGTTGGCGACGACTGGCAATCTATCTATCGCTTCAGTGGCAGTGATATTGCTCTATTCAAAGAATTTGAAAATTTTTTTGGATTTACAGTCAAGTCGAAAATCGAAACGACGTATCGTTTTCACAATCCACTTATTTCTCTCTCAAGCGATTTTATTCAAAAAAATCCTAATCAAGCTAGAAAGGAATTAAAAAGTGCCTCAAACAAAAAAAACACAGGATACAAAATTCATTATTCAGTTAATAATAACCATGATGATACGAATGCTCTTCTCAACATCTTCAATGAATTATTAACTACTGTTGAAGATATTAAGGATAAAGAAATAACTATTCTTGGAAGATACAGTTTTGATATTGATAGAATAAAAAACGAAAGCGGTATTTTGCAAATCAATACAGAGAATAATATTGTTTCTTATAAAGGATTAAAAGCCCAGTTTATGACAATTCATAAAGCCAAAGGACTTGAAGCCGACATTATAATTGTTCTTAATTGTAATTCCGGTAAGTTTGGTTTTCCTTCTGAAATGTCAGACGACCAGGTATTAAATCTTTTATTGAGCGAGGCAGATCAATTTGAAAATGGAGAAGAAAGACGTTTATTTTATGTTGCTATGACACGAGCAAAAGAGAATATCTATTTTGTTGCAGACAGTGCGTTCAAATCAAAATTCATTGCTGAGTTAGAAGTAGAAAGCGGCCAAGCTCCTAACAAAAAATGCCCTGCTTGCAAAACAGCGGATATTTTAGTCAGAAAAAGCGGAACAGCAATAAATGGAAACAAATATAAATTCTTTGGTTGTACAAACTATTTGTATGGTTGCACGTACACGACAACCGAATGGTTAAACAATTAACTAATCCATACTTTCTTACTGTACTTACAGTTTAGTGGCAAAGGTGATAATTGATTATACTTACAATATCGCAATCTCTTCCAAACTTAAACCGGTAACTCTCGCAATAGTTGCAGCATCAATATTTTCTTGCTTCATCTTCTTCGCTGTTGCGATGCGATCTTTTCTCAACGCTTCCTCCGCCGCCATCCTCTTAATCATCTCCACCTGCTCATAAGCCGGCACCCAAGCCAAACTCTTCCTCAACTCATCCATCAACCCCACCGCATGATAGCTCAAATGATCCTCCGCCTTCGCATTAATAACGATATGATCAAACACCTCAATCCCAATAATGCGTCCCACCTGTATCATCCGGTCGGTTAACGCCTTGTCATCATCCTTCGCGCTCATATCATCCGTTTTGCTGTTGTGGCAGAGGTACAAATACTTCGCATCCTTCTGCAGCGGCAGCTTATAAATTTCAGTAGGCTGCACCTGGTCTTTCACCGGGATGCCAAAAGCGATCAGCTCCACGAAAAGCAATTTGAATTCTTCGTCGAGGCCGATGGTCCACAGATGTTCGCGCTGGCGGCTGAGCTTATTTTCGCGCATTAGTATTTGTCGCATGATACGCGCTAAGTCGTCGGACGATTCAATTAATATTTTCTGCGTTTTTGTGAGTGAAATATTCATAGCAATTCAAAATTAGCGTGGCAGTATTGTGCGTGATCAAAATTAATTCAATGCTGAACTAAAAGTACAACGATAAAAACTACACGACCACAAACGCTATTATTTTTTACTAACCGGGAAATGTTCAGGTATTTTTACAACTATTGCATCCTTCTTTTGCTCAATCGTTATCTGTAATTATGCACCTGTCTTTTGCCTTGCCGTTCCTCCCACTCAACCTTTGATAAAAAAAGGTCATGGTGTTTAAAAGCAAACAAGCTAAATCGGAAGAACAAAAAACCCTTAGCATAACCGAAACGAGAAAATTACGCCTGGCGGTTTTAAAACCTGCAAATGGTTTTATTGAAATCGTTAATACTGCTGACCAGGGGCGTGTTTGTTTTCTGCGGGTAAAGGATTTTCGATCGGTGGATGATGCTGTTATCTATGCGGAGGTTTTGCGGCTTGCGCCGGAGCTTTTGGATGATTACCCGGGCGATACTAAAAGGCTTGTGGAGGTGATTGGGAGGTTGGAGAGGAAGGTTGGTAAGGGGAAAAGGAAGAGAGATTAGCTGTTGATTTTCTTAAGGAGATTTTCTTTGGAGCGCGCACTTCGGCAAGCTCAGCACAGGCTCCGGCCGGCGCTGTTAGTTTGCTTCGGTTACAAAGGTGCTGACTCCTTCTTCTTTTTTTAGAAAAAAGAAGCAAAAAATCGCGGCTTACGGAAATTTGACTGGTTTCTGCAGCAAAAAATCGAGCGAAAACCAAGCCGTGCTCGTGCGCGAAGGGCCCGCCCGAACTCTCTGGTTTTCTTTCGCGCAAATGGCCAACGCGGATTTTTTACTGCAGAAACCGGACGTCAAATTTCCTGAGGCCGCACTTGCTTAGCCGAGAGAGATTTTTTTCCGCGCATTCAAGAAGTTCAGGACTGCCGTGATTTTTTGCTGCAGAAACGACACGACAGATTTCTTTGGATTTCGCACCTTTTTCTCAGGATTGGGCTTTTCATTTTTAGGGCTACAACTTGGCTTTTGCATTATTTGCAAGAAATAGTGCATACACGAGACATATACGGGAGAGAGGCGGGAGAAACTCCAGAGTGAGATGGGCGAAAAAAATTGATGGATAATAAAAGAAGGTTGAAAGCGTTTTGCAAAGTGGCGGATTTGCCATGGTGCAATTTATCCGTTTACAAACGGCTATCACCCTAAAATTTAATACCATTGCCCTGCAGTAATTAATATAAAACCGCAGCTATGACCCCTGAAGAATTTAACAAAAAGGTAAATGAATCGAAGCACGAGAAATGGTGCCAGGAGATTTCTTACCGCTTTTATAATGAAGTATTGAATTATGATTATCATCTGCAGGGACTAACTGCAATCCACACCTTCCTGCTTCAGCAAATTGAAGCGTGGGAGAAAGCAACAGGTGAACTGCCTAAGGCTTTTGAAAATTCAAAATCCTTTTTTATAAAATTCAGGGAGCGACTGGAGAACTTTGTTGACCGGCAGCTTAATCATTATCATTATTCCAATAGTGAAATTAGCCTGCATGATGCCTGGGAGCATAGTATACTTTCTTCTTTAACACATTCTAAAAATCTATTTTTTTACGATCTGCCTGAAACCTTATTTCTTCTTCAACTGGACAGCGAATTTCCCGAGTCGTTTGACGGGGCTTGCGATTATATCCTTCAACGAACGAAGCTGGAGGATGAAACTGATCAAAGCACGTACCTCACCGGACTGTTAATGGCTTATGAATTCAACAGGAAGGACAGATTACCGCTCCCTGATAGAAATGCTGCGGAAGAAAACTCTCTTGCCAGTATCAGAGGGAAGTTTCAACTGCTGCTCACTGAATCTATCGAACATTACACCCTGTTTCAAAACAACATCAGGCAACAGTATGATGAATCGGTTGATAAAATTGAAAAATTAAAAAATGAGAAAGCAACTGACTACAATAATTGGTTCGGAAGCACTAAACAAACCTTCGAAACTTTCAGTAATGAAACCAACCAAAGGGTCAAGGACCTTGAAAAATCCTATGCGGAAGTACTAAGATTAAAAAAGCCCGCGGAGTACTGGAATCAGCGTGCAACCATCTTAAAAAAGGAAGGCTGGAGAGCAGTGTACTGGCTCATCGGATTGGTTGCAGTCGCCTGCGCAACTTTGTATTTCCTACTATGGATGACACCGGAAGGAATGCTGCGCAGCTTTTTTAACGGTGAGGCCAGCGCAATTAAATGGTCGATCATTTATATCACATTCATTTCTTTTCTCGCTTACGTTATCAGGGCGATTCATAAAGTTGCCTTCAGCTCTTTCCATCTTGCGCGGGATGCTGAGGAAAGGGAACAGCTTACTTATGTTTATCTCGCATTGATAAAAGACTCTTCGGTAAATGACAGCGATAAACATCTTATTCTAAATTCACTTTTCAGCAGGGCAGATACGGGCTTATTGAAAGATGATTCCGGTCCGACAATGCCGGGTACGCTTGTGGAGAAAATTGGGAAATAGAACTGTATGTTTTTTTACGAAATGAATATCGTCTGTTTTCCGGTTTAATTTACCCGTACAATCCTTTTCGCGAACGAGCCATTTCAATAAGTTCATTAGCTGAATACTGTTTTCCATTATGATCAATCAACATCCCTCCCACTTCCTTAACTATTTGCGATACTATTTGCACAGCAAGCTTACCTTCTTTTTCGGAAGAACTCATTTCAACAAAAATACCAGTTGTACTAATGACTCCGAACTTTTGAACAAGAGGATTCATTTCGTCCCGTTCCAAATCTAAATCCTCATTTATATTTACAATATTCAACCTCACGTGCCGGTCAGGAGAAATTGTTGCTATCCATTTTAATTTTTCGTCTTCTATAAAATCAGCGTCCGCTTTTTTCAATACGTTCTTTAAATCCTCAAGAGAAACAGTTGCAGGAAAAACGATGTATGCACTTTTCAGCATTGAGGTATTAATTTAATTCAACCTGCAACCAGAACGTATTTCATCATAAGAATGAATATTTTCTTCGAAGTCTTCCCAGGCAATGCAAAACTGGCGGGCAAGTTTACAAAGCAATTCTAATAAAAGATCATGATTTTGATTGGAAGAACTAAGCTCCAACACGAAAAAGGTTTTAACAGGATTGTCTCCAAGCTTCTGAGTGATTTCTTCGAGCTTATTCATATCCTCATACACTTCATGCAGGCTATCGTCTTTAAATATCCAAATGTGTTTATTACCGCGCGTGAGCCTGCACTGAAAAATGGCACCGGATGCTTCTTTTATAACACCGATATCTTTAGTGGCTGATGCTAAATTATCGAGATTGATTTCTTCGGATATGAAAAGTATGTGAGTCTGTTTCAAAGTTGCACTAATTTACTACTTTCCAGTTTAACATAAGGGTTAATTTATTGTGGACGCGGAACATTCGGACACAGGTAGCCTCCTTTTTCCGGTAATTCATCTTCAAAATCTGCTGAGACAATTGCCGGAATATTTTTTTCCAAAATTCTTAAAAGCAATTCAGAAAGCTCTTTTTTTATTGCGATGAGACGTTCATCTGTTTGTTCTTCAATCGGGTCTATTTCGCAGTAATATTTATAATGAAAAACCCCCCATCCAATTCTTTAGCTTCTTCAGGGTCGAAACATGGATTGTTTATTACACCATATTCCAATAGCGGACTAAATAATATTCTTCTATTTTCAGGGTTAACTGTACCTTTTAGTAGAGAAGCCAAAAAAAGAGCCGTTTCTGTACGTTCTCCTCTTAAATCAATATATAACTTCATACGTACATCCATAGAAATTAATTTATTGGAATCCAGGGACCAGTATCACCTGCTAGTCCAAGGCATGTCAAAAATGATTTAAATTTTTCAATTGTGTCCATTTACTCCATCTCTGCACATTAATAATCGCGACCTTTTATACTAATTTCATTAATCATCTCCTGGAGCGAACTTTGGTAATGAGACTTGTTAAACTTGAAATTATCCTTTATCTCTAACAAGAGTTGTAATGCTTTTTCATTACCAATATAATATAAAGCTGATGCTACTTCAATGATAATTTCCTGATCCTTTTCTGTCGAAAGCAGCGATTCAAGAAACGGTAAGCTTTTCGGACTCCCATATATTTCAATTCCTTCAATTACGAGTTCCTTTAAATTTGGATTCTGATAAAAAGACTCCAAATGAGAAAGAATTTTATCACTATTTAATCTTTTGCCAACTGTTGCAGCTATAATTATGGCTTCTTGTAATACTGGTAATTGATATGGCTTACTTATGGATTTAAGGAGCTCATCGTCATCTGAATTTTCTACCCAAACCAGCAACTCCATCATTTCATCTTCAGAAAGAGATGCTATCCATTCCGCTCTTTTTTGAAACAAATCTTCCGGAGCCATTGCTAACCCAAGAGTTGTGATGAAGGATTTGAACTTTAATATTGTGCTCATTCATAATTGTTTCAATCTATTCTCCTGAATTATCACATTTAACTTCTTCAATTAGCTCATCTAGAAGTTCGCTGTAAGATACCTTAGAAAATTTTGCTTTCTTTTTAATATCCAATAACAACTTCAAAGCCTCGCTCCCGCCGATGTTATTCAACGCAGTGGCAACTTCCACAAGTATCTGCTCATCGTTTTCAGATGAAATGACTGACGAGAGAAAAGGCAAACTTTTATCACTACCATAAATATCTATTCCTTCTATTACAAATTCTTTCAGACGCGGATTTGGAAATAAAGACTCAATTCTTTCCCGAATTAAGTCGCTGTTCAGTCTTTTGCCAACGGTTGCCGATACAATAAATGCTTCTTGTAAAACTCTTGATTGAAATCTTTCTAACCCAATAAGGAATTGATCGTATTTAGAATTTTCAACCCATTGCAACAATGCAATAACATCATTTTCAGAAAGAGATGATATCCATTCTTCTCTTTTCTCAAAAAAATCGTCAGGAACCATTGCTAGTCCAAGGCAAGTTAAAAATGATTTAAATTTTTCAATGGTATCCATTCAGCTCAGTTGATCTTTTCTGAGCTATCGTTTTTAACTTCTTCTATTATCTCTTCAAGCAGACTCCGATGAAACTCTTTTGAAAATTTTATTTTATTTTTTATTCCAACTAATAATTTCAACGCTTCTTCTCCACCAATGCTATTTAACGCTGAGGCAATACTCATAAGAATTTGCTCATCGCTTTCTGATGAAATGATCGAAGCAAGGAATGGAAGACTTTTCTTATTGCCATAAATATCTATTCCCTCAATTACTAATTCTTTCAGGCGCTTGTTGTGAAATAGAGCCTCAAATCTCTCGCGAACCTGTTCACTATTTAATCTTTTGCCAACTGATGCAGCTATAATAATTGCTTCTTGTAAAACTGATAATTGATACGGCTTACTTAAGGATTTAAGGAGTTCATCGTCATCTGAATTTTCTACCCAAACTAACAACTCCAATATTTCATCTTCAGAAAGAGATGCTATCCATTCCGCTCTTTTTTGAAACAAATCTTCCGGAGCCATTGCTAACCCAACCGTTGTGATGAAGGATTTGAATTTTGGAATGGTATTCATTTACTTCTCTTGTAGATGATGAGATCCTTATATTTTCGCAATGAACTTAAATCTTCATTATCCCAACCAGTCTGAAATCAAATTTCTCAAAGCAGGTTTTACGATCTGGATTTACCAATTCCTTTAACATCAAAAATAAATTCTCTGACTGCATATTACCAATTTCTTTTCATGGAATTACAAATGTCCATTAGAATATATTTTCCCTAGTTGGCTTGATCATTTAAATGGAGTGTTATTTTAATTTTTGTGTATCAATCCCGTAATACAACCTTTTCCCATTCATCCAAAAATTTTTCAAATTCTACTATTGAAATGCTGCATGAATCCGATTGTCCGTAATAAGGTTCGATCGAAATTTCGTTGACCGAAATAACCAGGTCATGTGAATCAAAACCAATTTCTAACGGGGAAGATGCTGCATCTTCTTTGGCAATGTGAATACTCTTCCTGATTTCCTTAAAGATTAAATTAGTTCTAACCGACGAAGAGAAAAAATTGCCTAATGCAATGAATGGCTTTTCGAAAACCATCGCTGATCTTCCTTCTAAATCTTTTTGAATTGAGAAGGAGATCATTTAGAGATATGAATAAGCCAGTCTTTTAGTAGTTGATTGAAATCGCCTATCGGAACAACGCAAGGTTTTATATCGGTATTCAGCGGTTCAATCATTGCATTAGACGATGTTAATGTAAGACAATTATTATTGTAAGCACAACGCCATGCATCAATTTCCAAATCGCCGTTTTGCAATTGTTCAATAATCCGGACTATTTCTTTAATAGAAGTATCACTTCGGACATCAGACATCAAGAATACAGATGCATATTCATATGGAGGTTCAATTTTGACTTCACCCAGGTTGTTGTTTTTATAAAAATCATAGTGTATTGCCATACCAAATTGAATTTCATCAGTTATTTTATTGAGTAATAAAAATAAGCCAGTCTTGCATAAGCTGCTTAAAGTCTTCTACGGGTAAAACACAGGGTTTAACTTCAGCGTACATAGGCTCAATCAATGCGTACATCGGAGTTAATGTCAGGCTATCACTATTATATCCACAGCTCCATACAGTACTTTCATGTTCATCACTTTGCAGCTTATTTATGACATCCAGAATTTTATTAGTAGAATGCTCACTAATATTTGATTTTAAAAAGCCGCCAACGTATTCGTACGGTGCATCCACTTTAACATGCGTAAAGCCGTCCGTCTTATAGAAATTATGATTTATAGCCATAAAATAAAGGTATTAATTCTGGTAATAAGGAGGATAAGCGGTATTGACATCAAATCCTGCCTGGTCTATGTACATATGTATTTTCATTCCGCTTTTTGAAGTGCCAATCCATATATTATTTGCCCCGTCAAAAACTCTGTTGTTGTAAGCCTCGTTAATTTCCCTAATGACACGAGGTCTTGACCAGGTTTTGGGGAAGAAACTCGACGTTTTATTACGCCATGGGACTTGAGATGAGCGTGGGTTATAAACTTCTATTTCAGCTTCAAAAATCCCTAATGCATTAGGCTGCAAAGTGACTTTAGTAATCCTCGCAGTGCCTGATGCATTGGTGGCTGTACCATCCGGATTAAAAAGCGATTCTTCCACATAATGAAATCCTTTTGCTTTTGAATTTATAACTTCTCCATCAAATATGTGAGTAAGATTGATGCTTATATTTGATTTCGGAATAGGAAGGCCTTTATATGTTGTCACTAAAGTAGCTTCTGCCAAGGCAAGGTCACCACCAGCTTTCCATAAAGCTTCTGCACCGGCAGGACCATTCTTCTGAAGGAACAATGTGTTCTGAATATTTTTCCTTGCATAAACAGAGACGTCGATAATTCCCTGCTTCCCTATTGTTTTATACAAATTGGCAAATACAGAAGAGGCATCGGCGCCCAACTGCATTACAGTTATTAATCTTGAAACCTCTGCAGGAACCGGTCCTTCAAATTTGGGAATTATAAAGGCATTAGGACCCGGTGGACTGTATACAGTTTGAGACTTTGGACTTGACCTTAGCCCAAATAAACTTAATACTAATAATGCAGGTCCGACTAATTCCCTTCCGGCATCTTCATACTGGCCTTCAGCTAAACTAGAAATTCCTGAAACCAATGCAGAACCTGTTCCATATATTGTGGATGGAATATTTAACATTAAATAATCTACCCAATTAACCGGATTACCAATGGAATCACTTATAACACCCCATTGTGATTGTCGAATGGCATTATAAAACAATGGTGGTAGATAATCCATTGACATGCTCCATTTCAGAACTCCAATATCCGGAGCAAAAGAATTAGCCAATCCTTCTCCTGCCCCCTGCGCCATACCAACATCGTCTTTTTTATATTCGTCCAGGCTTATACCCCGATCTGTCAGCATCGCCTTCACATTTTCCATCTTCATTATCGTGCCGGGCAATCTATTATCACCATCAATTTGACTCAGAACAGACTTCACATCATCATCATAACATGTTGACAGGATAAAAAGCGCAAAGGTTTCGGAAACAAATTCGGGATATCCACTTGTGGAATATTCAATAATAAATGCTGCACGCGCCGTATTCAAATAATCATGCCCACTTAATACAGGTCCGATTGATCCAATTAGTATTGAAGTCCATTCATCGTTGATTTGTTGGAATACCACAGCCATAGTCATAGTTTCTTCTACGACTTTTTGAATCCGCACAAATTCGTCAGTTGTTTCAGCAGTCCGAAAAACTTCTATGATGGCCTTGTAGTTTTTCAAACCCAAGTATTTCAATACTGCATCGCCTTTTTCTTTTGGCGACCACAAACTTGTAATTTCAATTGACTTAACAGCGTCACCTCCGAAATAGGTATGTGATGATCCTTTGCTTGATATCTCAGTTGGAATCCAAATAAAATAATTTGCCTTCGAATGAGCACTTTCACTCACAGTTAGAGAATTGACATCTTTCTTATCAGCATATAAACCTTTCGTAGCATCTCCAAGTCCTCCATTGTACCTAATAAGTGTCAATAGTACAGTTTCCCAATCATTTAGTCCCTCAGTGCTGTAATTCGACTGAAATTTTTTTGCGATATGTTCCGGCATTTCTCCCGGTAGAATTTTATATAAATATGCATCGGGATCAGGCATATTCGTTTTGATTCTTGAAACGGGTACATAACCCGACACCCCTACTTTACTTTCTATGAAGTACCAATCACTTTCCTGCGTATGAACAAGTACATGCGTATTGAATGGAATAAGTGCAATTATATTTCCTTTGGGATCGGCAGTTTCTCTTACATTAACTCCTTCTTCTGATGATACAATACCTCTCTTATTAACTGATTGGGGTGCACCAGCCTCAATTAAAATTTCCTTTTCAGTTTTGAAAATAATTTTGGTAATTAAATCCTCTGGATCCACTGGGGCCGAAAAATTTTGCATATGAATAATACGCCCCGTAGCTGTTTTTTTATCTTTTGTAGTAATTTGTATAATGTAAACACCAAAATCGACTCCAGTGAGTAAATGGTAATTGGGTGAGGTGGGCTTCCCTTTGTAAGCAAGTTTTGCGGTTATCGAATAAATTTCTATTTCGGTTATATCATGTGAAGGCACTATGATAGTTTGAAATGGAATCGAAGAATTTGGACCAACATCAATAATTTCATCTGCCTGGATTTCCAATTGTTCGGCTGGTTGATCACTCAGGTATTCAACATTATCCTCCACCTCATTATCAAAAATCGATTTAAAATGCGGCTCAAACAACGGCTTTATCATCGACAAACTATCCATCATGTTATAGCTGCCTGATGGGATCTGCAAGCCGGAACTGTTGTCGTCTTTGTGTTTTGTTTTTTCGGAATAGTGTTTTGGATTTTCCATGAGGGCGCTATTTGCTCTGCTCGTCTTTGATGCACAGCTCGAGATCGGCGGCGGAAATTTCGGTGCTGCCTTTGCTGATCGTTTTTAAGCAAACGCGATTGATGACGTTAATGATCAAGGCGGGTGCGAGCGGGTAACGCTTTACGATAAGATCGAAATCGATGATGGAGGAAAGTGTGACGTTGGCAGGAAAATTATCCTGCCAATATTTTTTGCTGAGCTCGTTATTGAGAATATCAAAATGCACAATGTTCTGGAAGCGGCGCGAAAATGCGGAGTCCATGTTCTTGCGAAAATTGCTGGCTACGATTACCAGGCCATTGTAATTTTCAATTCGCTGCAGCAGGAATGCTATATCCTGGTTGGCGAAACCGGCATTCTTATCTTCACTCTGCGCGGTATCGACACGCTTTCCGAATAACGCATCACCTTCATCGAAAAACAAAATCCAGTCTTTGTCTTCGGCAGTATTAAAAAGTGAATTCAGATTTTTTGCTGTTTCGCCAATGTATTTGCTGATGACGCTGCTGATGTCGACGCGATATACTTCCCTGCCGATGTGTTTTCCGAGCAAGGAAGCGGCTAATGTTTTTCCTGTTCCGCTCGGACCGTAAAACAAACAACGGTAGCCGGGCTTCATGTGTTTTTTTAATCCCCAGCTTTCACGCAACACTGTTCCGTGATCGAGAAATGATTTTATCTCGTTCACTTTTTCTGCGGTAATAGGATTCACGATAAGATCTTTCCATTCGAGATTTGTCTCGAGCGGATGTGCAGGAAATTCCTGGCTGAAACGCGGACGACTATGTTTGTTGTAAAGAAAAAGTTCGCGGTACGCAGGCGTAAGTTTTAATACACCAAAAAAGCGCGCGACTCCTTCATTCACTTCGCCGAGCTCGAGCACACTTTTGCGGTAAAATAAATGATCGGTGCCGAGATAGGCATGTGCATCGATGCGTGCATCTTTATCTTTTGCAGAAAGCAGCTTGAGAAATGTTTCGCCGGTGGGCAGCATCAATCCTGTTTTGTTGCACTGCACGAGTCGATATGAATTCTCTTCGCTTTTAAGCCGGTTGATAAAAACAGGATCGATGTATTGCAGCAACGCAAGTAAAATAGCGAGACGCTCTTCACGGTTGAGTGAATGTTGCGTTACAAATTGTGCGTACGCTCCATCTTCATCTGCAAAGTTTGACAGCGGAAAAAAATCTTCTATTCCATTTTGCAGCACAAGCTCAAATTGATCGTTGAGCTTTTCAAAATCGGCGAGCAATCCTTTTGGAAAAGCGCTTCGTTCCTTCGCGGGGTAAATTCCGTTTGCCATGTTTTGCTTTTGTTAATGAATCCGAACAGATTATCAGCAGGATAAATATCGGCGATTGCAAAACAAAATGCTTGGACAAATTCGGGCGTTCGGGCAATAGAAAGTTGGTGGAGTTGTGGAGGTAAGTGAATGGGAATCAGCCAAGAAGGCAGTGCAGAAGGAGGGAAAAGTTACAGTATGGGATAGGCAAAGTTATGGTGAGCTGTATCCGCCAGGTCTGCCTTTGTATTTCAATGCTTCATCCATAATACATTTTCGCATCAATTCTTTCGAAACGACCTCTTGATTTTGTTCTGCCATCATAATTGCAATACGCTGAACAACGTTTACAATTGATGCGGGTGAAAGTGTATGCTCTGCAAGCAATGCATCTATTTTTGCGCCTTCTTCCATTTTTAATTTTACGGGCCACACATTGTTCCAAACCTTCCATTGATTTTCGGCATTCAGCGCCTGGTATAAAATGCGTCCTTCAAATCGTCGTTCGAAAGCTGCATCTATATTATTTGCAAGGTTGGTAGCAACAATAATTATTCCGTCAAAGGTTTCGATACGTTGAAGAATGTATGCAACATCGTGGTTGTTGCTTTGAGCTGTGCTGCTTTGTGATGAAGAGAGATCTGCACGCATGCCAAGCAATGCATCGCCTTCATCAATAAAAATAATCCAGTCTTTCCGTTCTGCCGTATCAAATAAGTTGCGCAGGTTCTTTGATGTTTCGCCCACATATTTGCTGATGATGGCGGAAAGATCGATGCGATACACTTCACGATTCAACAGCTTGCCAAGCAAAGCAGTTGTAAATGTTTTTCCCTGTCCCGATGCTCCGTAGAGCAGCACCCGCATGCCCGGACGCATGTGATCGCCTAATTTACCTGTTGCAGTTTTCCATGCACGTACATCTGCTTCGTGTACCAGCCGGTTCTTCATTTCATTCAATGCATTTTGTGTGGTTGGCTGCAGGACGAGATCGGTCCAGTCTAATTTTGTGGAGAGCAAATGTGCAGGAAATTCACTGCTGAAACGTGGTGGCTGATACTTGTTGTAAAGCAATAATTCTCTATACGAAACAGGAACATTTAATGCACCGTCAAATTTGGAAATGCCGGCAGGGGAATCTGACAGATCGAGAATGCTGTCGTGATAAAAAGGATGGTCGGTGCTGAAGTATTTATGAAAAGAAAGATAGGCGCCGCTGTTTTCACCCGCTACAAGAAAGAAAAATGTTTCTGCTGTGGGTGAAATGGAAAGCGCGTTTTCTGATTTTAATACGCGGGATACCATTTGTAATTGCGGCGTTTCCATAAAGCCATTGAGTGTTCTCGGATCAAAATGATTGCACATGGCCAATGCGAGCAGCAGTCGCTCTTCATTATTGAAATTATGCTTTTTTATCAGTGATGCATATTCATCTGTATTGTTTTCAATAATGGGAGGCGGATTTAAAATAAAAATATCTGTGTCGGCTGAAATTTCTTTTTTGAAAATTGCAATGCGGAAAGCGATGCATGCTTTGAGCCAGGATTGTTCGGCTGCGAGAACAGATTTTTCATTTGCTGTTTTTAAAATTCCATCCAAGGTTTCCATTTTCCATAGGGTTAAAAGTTGATTTTTTCCTCTACAAAATGCCTGCTAATTTTGTGATCCAACAATTTTAATGGCGTCAGTAAGCTGCATTTGTAGTTCATGATTTGCCTTTGGTATTCTTGATTCAATTTGATTTAAAAGCTTCAATGCTTTCTCACCGGCTATTTCTGTTACTGCATGCATTAAATATGACCAGGTTTCTGCTGATAATTCTTCGTCAATAATGCCAGAAAATAGTTCAAGTCCTTTTTCTGATTTTAGTTCTCCTATAATAACTATTGTATTGATCCTGGTTAATGGGTTTTTAAAAGCAGGAAGAAGATGCTCTAAAATTTCATCTGCATTTCCATATTTGCCCAGGAATTTTGCTATTTCCCACATTCCAACCTCGAACCCATCAGCATGCGAAGGATGATTAAAATCAGTAATCTTGGGTGGGTCAATAACAAGACTGATAAAACTTTCGATAATTTCTTCCGAATGATTCTTTACCCAATTATTTTTGTCAGCCTCCCATACGTCATCCGAAATATTGACAGGACCTTGCGGACCATACAATGAAATTATTCTTTTAAATAGAATTTGTCTTGTCATGATCCTCAGGGTATATCGAATGCAACTTATTTCGTTAGATAGCATTATCCTTCGAGTCATCTGCGGTATTCATTTACCTTTTAAATCCAGGAATCCCTTCATACGTATTGCCCGGAAATTCAGATAACATTAGCATCAAACTATCCCTCGTGCCAAAATAATTTATTTGCTGAGTGTCCACCTCTATTTTAAAATATTTATTCCTGCTATGTCCTACTATTAAATTATCATCCCAGTTAAGGCTATCTAAATTTAAAGTAACTCTCTCATAGCCATTTTCTGTGTTCAGGCAAATTGTTTTCTCAACTTTTAATATCGCATAATCTTCTGTAAGTTTTACATAATTGGATTTGCGGTTATTACCATCAATACCCGAAACCAACGAAGTTCCACCTTTAAAAAATAAGTAAGCGAAACCTACAATAACGGCGGACAAAAAAATGATTACTACGACAATAATTATAATCTTTTTCATTTTTTTAATTTGCTAATATCGAATGAAAAATAGAAAAGTTGTTTGGTGTTTCCTAACGGGCTTAGTTTCCCTTCCTCCCGCATTAGATTGTCATCATCATTTCGTGTTACACCTGAGGCTATCGAATATTCATTATGGACCATTATTTCAAGGGTATTACCTTTTACAGTAAAAAAATAATCCAGGCTCCCTGTATAAAATGCAGTGTCATTCCAAAGAATTTGTCCAAATGCTTTAAGAGCAATTTCTTTCGCGCCTGGTAAACCAGGTGGATTCTGGCTCGAATTATCAGGACTTGTAAAAATGGTGAGAGGTCCATTCATTACCCCTTCCTCAAATAATCCCTGGTCGTAGGCTCCTACAAAATATTGCAAAAAGAGGCTTGTGGTATAAGAATATTTGATCTCTTCTGAAATAGGGGTTTCAGGCCCAAATTCTCTGATTTCTCTTCCATGGCCTTCTACAAACTCACTCATTAAAATTGCCAAGGTCTTGTCAGCACTTTCTTGAAAAATTTTCTGCTTTTGGGCTTCTGTTAGTTCCAACACCTCCATTGGCCTAAAACGCTCACCGTATAAATCATTCCCTACTGTACTTAAAGCAGTTACCATTGCCATAATTTTTGGGTTACGCATTCGATCCTCAACATCTTTGTGATAATCAGAACTTGTCTTTTCGAGATGGTCTATTGCATATTCATCCTGCTTCTTTTTTTCTTCTTCCTGCTTTAACTTTTCCGCCTCTGCAACAGCAATTTCTATACTGTTTATTTTTGAATCAAGAACACGCAAAGTTTCTTTTCCTACATTTCCATTATGCCCCAACTTATTATCTGTTTGAAACCGCTTCACAGCAGTAACAGTATTTATATCATAATTTCCATTTTCAACTAACCGAACAAAAGTTTTATCTGCTTCATATATCTTGTTAAGCGCACGTTTTATTCCATTCACCGTCTCCCCCTTCGAAGCACTACCAATAATAATATGTCCATCATAAGCCTGTTCCAAATTATAATCCCCGCTTAATAAAGTGGATTTTAAATTATCACCATCCTCATACGGATCTTTTAACCTCTTGTCATATGCATAATAAGGTTGCTTACGACCTACAATAGTATAGGAAGGAGCTAACTCACCTTCTTTCACAACTGGGAAATCTGCAAGGAAACGTTTATCGCCTGCTGCTCTTTTTCTATTGATAAAATTTTCCACGTCGCCATGATCCATCACGCGACCATCACTCCACCAAAATTTATAACCTGTGTTGTTGCGGTTAAATCCATCCACTTTATTTGCTTCACTTTTTTCGTACAGCACTTCCGGTTTCCCGGCATCTGCCTGGTTATTCTTTACGAAATCTTCTTCCACTTCTGCGCCATCAACTGTAAGCGTAAAATACCATTCAACCGTTACGTTATTTACCCTAAGTGTTGCCTTATTGTAGGAAAGATGATGGTCTGTTGACTGGTCATCTGCTGCTTTTGTAATTGTAACAACATTGTTATCCTGTGAAGCTGTATATTCATTTTGCCCCGGGCTAAGCTCTACGAGAACTTTAATCTCATCAAGCAATTGATCTACTACTTCTAAATCATCTTCCGAGAGTCCGTAAAAAGAAGCGCTTGACTGGAGATGAATATGCCAGATTGTTTTGTCTAAGTTTATCGGATCAAAAATATCGGGAGGAATGAATTTCAATTTTGCATCATCCAAATTATTCGCAAAGGTTTCCGGGTAGGTTTGCGCATAGGTCGCTTCGTAGGTCTCTGCAAAGGGCCCGAGCGGCGTTTTAAGAAAGCTATTCTTGCCACGATATGTTTTCATCCTGCTTTCAATATTTCATTGTTAAGCTAATTTCAAAAAAAAAAATTCCGTTTGTCCTATCTTGCTTCAATTAATAAATCATGCATAGTATCAGCAGGATAAATATCGGCGATTGCAAAACAAAATGCTTGGACAAATTCGGGCGTTCGGGCAATAGAAAGTTGGTGGTGTTGAGATGACAAGTAAATGTAAATCAGCAGATAAGATAGTACGCGGATGTGAGAAAAGTTACAGTATGGGGATGATTGGTTCTATGGATAATTTTCAATTATTAACTACTGCAATCCGTCAAAATAGTAACCGTTCACACACCACTCGCCATCCAATTTTTCATATTATTGTCCTGCATAACTGCTTCATTGCCCTGGAATTCTTCACTATTCAACCCGGAACAGCAAACTATAATCCCAATGAAAACGTCCTATAAATTTTTTGGTCTTCTCTCCCTGCTCCTGCTCCTTATTTGCTGCAGCAGTATCCGGGATGAACAATTCAAATATAAATTCTTTAAAAATTATCCGAAGGAGGTAATTAACTCCAACTGGAATCAATTTTATAAAGATGATATCACGGCTTCACTTGATGCAACAAAAAATCTTTTCAGCTTACGTATGGATGGGTATGGTTCGATCTACCCTGGCGATGACACGATTCTCAGTGGAATTACCAATAGAGATTTTTCCGGGAATCAAAAAATGGTTGATCAATGCGATATTACTTTTTACAAGCTGTTCAGGGATAAAGATGAGAAGATCGGGAAAAATGTGGAACGGATTAAAGATGTAAATCGGCATGCTTTTTATGAAACGCTGTTGCGTCATTCTGCAGCCGGCAGTATTGATTCTTTTACCATTACCTGGGATGCACATTTCATAAAAGAGTATACAAGAAAATTAAATGAAACGCTTCGTGCGCGTAACAAGAAAAAGGTGGTGTTCTTTATTCATGGTTATAATGTTCCTTACAGCCTTGCTACTATTCAATGTATGGAATTTATAAAGCTGGCAAAACAGAATGGTGTGGCTGTTGAGGAATATTTATTTGTTCCGGTCTACTGGCCTTCGAACGACATGAAAAATCATGAGCTCGATAGTGGTAAGCTTAACACCTTCAACCATCGCAATTACAGGAATGGCAGACGCTTTGGATATTATAGTAACCGCGCTTATTATAGTGCATTAACCCTGCGACAGATCATCACAAAAATAAGCCCGGAAGTTTCTGTGCGGATATTTTCTCATAGCCTGGGTGCAACTTTAGCGACCACTACCTTAATCGATACAAAAGCAAAATTCCAGCATCCACGCCGAGGCAGTAAGTCGGGACCGATAACTGATGATCTTGAAAAAATAATGAAACTGTATCCGCCGCCTGGCCGGGAGATAAAAGTGTTCATGAATGTGCCTGCTATACCGGGAGAAAATACATTTACAGATCTTGAGGCGGCTTATGGAAAAAATTATTGGTTTTATGTTGGCTTCAACCCGGAAGATGAAATGGTTTCGAAACGCGGCATTCCTTCCAAAATTTACAAACAAGGCTCAACTACGCTGGGATGCGATTACAGGTTTGAATCCTCTGATAAAGGAGAAGTGGAACGCACACGTTTATTGGTTAGCAATGAAAAATTATTACCCGGCCATTTTATTGCAGCGCGTGTGGGTGTGCAGCGCGATCATGATATTTTCACTTATTATGAACAGCGCGGGTTTATTGAAATGATGAAAACGTTTTTTGATGTTGCGGAGAAATAATGGGAGTTTTTAACTTCGTCGAGAAAGGAGACGAGTTGATTTAGTTCCGATGCCACAGGAATGATTTCATACGTTTCATTTTCGGAGACGGCGAAAATTTTCTCCTCGCCTTTTTTCCTGGCAAGCACCATCATCCCCCGGAGCAATGTCATTAAGTTAAGCCCTTTTTTGCTTCCCGATCACTTCCGTTACCGAGAGAAGGTCGCACCTACGGCGCTAAATCGATTAGCTGCTGTCATAGTAAATTCCCCTGCGATTTGGATTCCAATGGCTGATTATTTTCGCGGCTGATTAAAAACGTAACAAAATCCATCCACCTTACATAAATCGGTTGCGGGAAATTCTTTTTTAAGCTCTCTCAATTCTTCATCGAAACTGTAGGGATCTTTATAAAAACCATCTTCATTCAATCTCAACCGACAGGGATCTACTCCGAGCGTTTCGATTGTAAACTATATATAATCTGAAAAGTTTAATGGCAATTTATATTGTCCGTAACCATCCACAAAATAAAGTGCTGAATCTTCCGAATCAAACTTAACTGTGGTATAGATTGATGCTCCCCAATGGGATTCGAGCATCCGGTGCATTTGGAGATCTGCACGTTTAGCTTCATCGTCGTTATCCTGTATGATCGTTTCTTCAAAAGCACGGTTACGCTCTGTCTCCGTAATATCCAAATTCCCATTTTCACCGCCAATCATCTTTTCTACAGGCCAGATATCAATCCATCCATAGAGATACAAACCACCTTCGCTTTTTTCTATTGACCACTCCAACGTAAAACCATTAGCCGCCGAATAAAATCTTTCATCTGCTGATTGAAAGGCATTTTCATTACCGTTCCTGCTTTGCTGGTTATTTCCGGTGAATGAGGAGGATTGATATTTGCTTTTAGCAATTTGACTTTTTTATTTGCCTTAAGCATTTCGATTGTGCTGTTGTACACTTCAAGTATGTTTTTCATAGGCTATTTTTGAATAGACTATTCTTATGCTTAATTAATTCATATCCCGAAAAGTTTCTTGAAATCTTCCCTCAACACATCTGCTTCAAACTTCTTCGGAGGCAGATTAGCATACAGGTAGTGCCAGCCATATATTCCTCTTGTTTTAAGCGCGGTTTCCAGGTAATTCTCAAAATTTAAATTCAAGCTACTCATACCATTATCTACACTATGAATTATCAGCTGTGCGCCGATAACATTTTCAGACACATCAAAACAGGCACAGCCGGAATCATCCGGATCAAAATAATCGAATGGTTTTAAAAGTTTGCGGTTATGCTGTTCCTCTTCGCTCATTTTATTATTCCAGATATCATCTTTCCAATAGTTTTTTCCTGGTCCATAAAATACTTCTTCAATATCCTGCAACCAAATTCTGCCTGCCACCTGCCCGTTTTCAGATTCGCCTTCGTATTTCCATTTAATATTCATGCCATTGCACTGGCTGTAAAATGTGCGGACTGGGTTACTGAACTTTATTGAAAAATCGGATTCTATGCTATTCAACAGCTCAACATCAGCTTCTTCTGAATAGTAAAAATCTTCAACCTGCATGCCGGGCATTTTTTCCAGCTCCTCATTCAATTGACTAAATAATGCGATGTAGTCTTTCATATTTATGGGATTTCTTTAACGTGTCCTGCTGCAATAGCTGCCTCAAGTTTAGCTTTGAAGGCAGGTCCTTCTGCAATTACTTCTGGACTTGCCCAGAATGTGGCCATACTTAAATACTTTTTGCCGTCACGTTTGTTCCTTGCCTTTAAAATATTGTACATAGCCTGCCACGGAATATTTGCTTTCTCTTTTTTAGCATTCCTGTTCAGCCATTCACTACTCATTGTATCGACTGTTGGAATAGGGTCTCTTGTGCCTATCGGGTCAGGCTCGGAGATAGTAAAATCCTTTGAAAATGACGATGCTCTTCTTTTCCAATTTGATGCATCTACTTTTTCTTTGAAGCCATATTCAATTTTAATTTTTTCCGGGAAGTCGCCTGTCGGAATGCTTCTCCAATTTGTTACCGAACTTTCGTACCATAAAACATGTCCTCCTTCTATAATTCTCATGGCAGGCGTTTCAGCTTGTCCTTCCATATCGCGGTTCTCGGATTTTTTTCCGGGCACCAGGTTTTGCAGCACACCTTTGCCATGTAATCCATCGCTTAGCAAATGTAATCTTACATAATAGTTTTCATACTCGGGAATAGTTTCAATATGAGACTTCCAACCAGGAGGATCTGCTCCGGGACGTGATCCTGCATCGCCATGCTTTGTAAGCGGATCAGCTGTTACGGATTTAGGTGAACCTCCTACTTTATTGTATTCCACTTTTGTCTGAACTACTTCTGTATCATTTGTTCCCACACCTGCAATTACAAGGTGATTGGAAAGGGTTGAAAGGAAAGGCTCCAGGTCTTTTTGAACTTTTTTTATTTCTGCATCTCTTTCAGGAGTTACTTTTTGCTGCTGCAATGAATCAACCTTATCCCTGCGCGGATTAATATCTTTATCATATAGCGCTTTTGCATCATCGATCGCTTTAATCTTTGCCGGTTCCGGTGTTCCGCTTTTTAAAAGGTCTGCGCGTTTATCTGCAAAAAACTTTTCTATGTGCTGCTGCTCACTTGCAACCATCAGCTTTGTTGTGGTTCCGTGGGTCTCAAAAAAGAGTGAATGCGTTTGTCCATCCTTTGTTTGAAATGTTTTACGGAATGCCCAACTAAGAACGCCCTGCACTCCACTCTTTATAGCACCAAAAATTGATTTCGCCTTCTCCGCAATCCACTTCGCCACCTTCAACAGCACTCCATCCACCTTATCCTTAATCTTCTGAATTGCATTCCTGATCTTATCCGTAACGCCATTCATGTGCAACAGCTGCGCAAGGAAATTAATTACAAGGGATAATCCGCGCGCTAAACCATTTTCCATTGCATCTGCTGCTGCACCGATATTTCCTGCTGCAATTGATCCGATAGATCCGAGGAAGTTGCTGATCATTTGCATGATCTGTTTTGCTTTGTTGATGAAAAACACAATCGTATCGTAAATGCCAACGATCGCTTTTATAATTCCGGCGCCGGGAACAAAAAGTCCGACGATCCACTGAATGGCCTGCTCGATGATCTTTGTTTTGATAAAATCTTTTACGGCATCAATAAATGCATCGCGCATTTCACCGGCCATTTCTTTCAATTGTTCCCACGCTGCCATCGGTCCTTCGGTGATCAACGTTTTTACCAGCGTAAATGTTTTTTCCAATCCGCCGACAACTGTCTCACCCATAACAGTGACCATGTGCCTGCGAATGTTCGCGTACGAGATTCCGATCATCTGCAAACCAATGCTGATGATGCCTTTGAAGTCCCAGACTTTTGGCAGTGTGAGTCCCTCCAGCGACCCGGTGAGCCATTCGAATAAGGCGTCCTTTAAATGTTTGAGGAAATTTTTTCCGAAATTCTGAAAACCGGTGATGGCTGCGTTCATTAAATTTTTCACGAACTGAATCGGTTGCGTGAAAATTGCTTTGAGCACGGCGGCTCCTTTGTTGATGATGCTGTCGATTTCGGCTAAGGAGAATCCGAATTTTTCGAGTGCCCAGGAGAAAAACTTTTTCGCGGCGAGCAATAATAATTTGCCGAGCTTGGAAAGTGCGCCCGACATTGCTTCTTTCATCTTCTCGATCTTTTCATCGATCGCTTTGATGGCGGCGGCTTGTTTATCCTTGAGCTTGTTCTGCAGCTCTTCTTCTTTTTTGTTGATGGTTTTGTCCAGCTCATCCAGCTGGCTGTTCATATCGTCCTGCGCTTTTTTGCCGGCGTCTTTTAATTCCGGTCCGAGCTTGTCGACAAAATCTTTTATCTCCGTTCGTGCAGCTCCTAATTCATCTTTGCATTCCTGCACAACCTTTTTATTGTCGGCAGTGATCGCATCGACTAATGCGTTGACGGTATTGACAAAGATCGTCCTGTTATTATCGAAGATGGCTTTTACTCTTGGCAGATCTTCCATGCCGAGCACCCAGTCTTTCGCTTTGCGCGCCCATCCCCAGAAGCCGGAATAGCGATCGTCTTTAAATGCATCAAGCTCGCGTTTTACGGTGTCTTCAAATTCTTTTGTTGCTTTTGCATTTCCATCGTCGAAGCGTTTTATTGCAACGGTTTCCAGATCGGCGAGCTTCTTTGTGACTTTATCCTGCGCACGTTTATAAATGCCGTTGATCTTGTTGGCAACATCTTCGCGCTTTTTTTCAATTTCTGATTTTGTTCCCTGCTGCTTTTGTTTTGTTGCGGTAAGCTTTTGCTTGCGCTTATTTTTTATTTCATCGCGACCTTTATTTTCTTCCTGCTGTAAATCGGCATCGACTTTTTTATTTGCCTGCTGCGCAAATTGGGTGACGGCAAGCGGTTCTGTTTTCGCTTTTTTATCCATCCCCTTCTTTTCCTTATTCGCTTCAGCAAGATCGCCGGTGTCAACCATATCGAGCTGCTCCTGCGTTACGCCTTCTTCTTTCAGCTTTGAGTCGGCTTCCTTTGTGTAATTGCTTACATCGGTATGCTCTTTTTGCAATGGCGCAATTGTATCAGCACCGAGATTCATTTTCGCTGTGGCAGGCGCTACTTCTTCGGGCGGAAGCACTTCCGGCTTTACTTCTGATGGTGTGGGCGCAGGTGTTTGTTTTAAATCGCCGAATGTGCCGGAGACTTCGTTCTTGTCTTTATTTACAACGATCGCAACCGAAGCGCTCATTGCTCCTGCTTTATTGTTCTTTTTGAAATTGTCTACATCTTCAATGCTCTGCGGAATATTATCGGCAATGGCTGTATTGAGCTGCTGTTTCGGAAGCGCTTCATTGGGCTGCGGAACGGGTTTTCCTTCTACGTTGTCAACCTGGCCGGCATTGCTTGTAGATTGTCCTTCAATCGTCGGCGGCACTACAGCTTTTTCTGTTTGCGCCAATTTACTTGCAGCATCATCATGCGTTTGCTCATTTGTTTTGAGCTGGTTCAGTTTTGATTGTCCGCGTGAAATAGCAGGCGCACCTTTCGCCATGAGCCACGCTCCTACTTTTCCTTTTATGGCTTTCGCTGCTTTGCTATCATTTTTGCCACTTCCTTTTGATTTTCCCCCACCCTGTTTTCCGCCGGCACCTTTTTTTCCTTTCGGTTTCGCTTTCGATTCTTTTTTGTCTTTGAGCTTTGCTTTTTCTTTTATGTCCGGAATTACTTTCGGGGACGGACCTTTTAATTTTTTCTGCGCGGCATTTGCTTCTGATTCCAGCTTCGCTGCATCTTCCATCGACATGTCGGTAGGTAATTCCACCATTTGTCCGGTCGACATGCGATACATTCGTTTGCCGTTTGAATCACTTACGGATGCAGCGGCGCTGGAATGCATGGCGGGAGATGCTTCCGCAACCTTCCCTACCGACTTCGATTTGGAGGCGGAGGATGAGGAGGATGAGTTTGTGGTTGCGGTGGACATGGAATGCTAAAAATTTATGCGTTTTTATTTCAGATCAAAACCAATACTTAAACCGGGAAAGCCTTCTTCGATCCAAAAAGTAATATCACAATGAGGATTTTCGCGTACGATCTCAGCGATTACTAATTTTATCTCAGCAATACTTTCATGAGTAACAGTTATTGTGTTCTGATCCGGATAAGATTTCCAAACCTCAACAATGCGTTCAAGGATTTTGCGAAACGATGAAAATGTAGATGCAACAGGAATTAAAGGGTAGCTTAATATATGTTCGTAAATGAATATTTTATTTTCAGCAGGCTTATCAAAACAGAGAACAGGCACTGCATTATTCAGCAACCCGATAATAATGCAGCTCCCGTCCTTTCGTAATTGTTTAACGTGCGGGTCTTCTTTGATATATTCAAATTCCGAAAATTCAGGCAAAGCAACATCTTCTTTATCCGCCACGATAATAGTGCGAATTGCACCGAACTTCCATGTTGATATTTCATTTTTACTCATTGAACAATAGTATTAAGAAAGGTCATGTTTTCTCCGGAACGAGGAACTACAAGCGTACGGCTTTCCGGTAGATTATGCGCGATCGACTCTGCGCGATTTAATGTACCCGGTGCGGAAGATGGTTCCCATCGTGATGGGGTTGTCGTTGTAGGACGCAGCTCCATTACAATACAATCAAAACGCAAAACAGTATTACGTTCTTCCCAATCAATGAAATCGCCAGCATAAAGTGATTGAATTTCAGCTTCCCGCATTGAATCCATTTTGGCCTGGCTTTGTTGCCTTAAAGGAATATTTGAAACCGGTATGCGGTTGAAAATTCGCTGTTCCCGCGTGCGGGCTTGTGAGGCTGCCTGGAACATATCGTTATAATGCGATCTCAAAGTACTTCTTGGATTATGCGTTCCGTATATTGCTTGTACTTCGTAATTAAAAACACGCGGTGTAGCTGCAGGGGCATTTAGTATAGCATCCTGCAAGGGCTGTTCGATCATTGCAAAGTGACTGCTCACCTGGCCATTATTATTCATTTCACCACGTATAGGTGTAAGGTTATAAGGAAATGCAGGTCCGCCTAAACGTCCATTCATAAGATGACCTCTTACATAATCGGGAAGTATTCGTGGTCGAACATTATTTATTACTGCCGCATAACCTGTTGGATCATTCACACCAACACGCGTGCGCGACCTGGCAATATCCCAACCAGCAACATATTCATTGGGACCGAGAACATTTGCCGCCTGGCCAGCAACACGGTTCCTAGAAAGAAAGTTTGCGTTCGCTCTTATTCCAAATCCATTAGCATTGACTCCTCCATACGTATATATAGTAGCAGGTGCAACACTGGCAACAGCAGGCGGCGCTACTGTTTCGAGCACCAGGGCCAATTGGTTTACTGCTACTGAAATATTATTACTTATGGTAATGCGCTGTGCATCTGTGGTAGCTGCACCATAGTTAGTCTGAAGCGTTTCAATGTTCGTGGCAAGGGTTTGCATTTGTGCATGTTGAGGGTGAGCAGCGATCCCTCCGGGTTGTGGTCCATAATTTCGATCTACCCAATTCACAAAAGGTTGCGGAGCACTGTGCATCATTAACCTGTTTCCTGGTTGTGCCGGATCCATAACAAGTGTATGCGTTTCGCCACTTCTAAGCCTTGCGGGTTTCGATACGCGAAACATTTGTCTTATTCTTTGCACTGCTCTTCCTCCCGCCGCAATCAACCTCTGCACCATTCCACGTATGCCAATCAACGCCTGCTCTATCTTCTGCGCAATAAATGTTTGCACCTGCTGAATTATTCCCCTTATCATTCCTCCTATATCTCCAAGTCCTAACAAACGCGCAAGGAAATCAAGGATCAGCGGAATTGTTCTTGCCATTGCATTTTCAACATAAGCCGCTGCCGGTCCGAGCGCGCCATTCGCAATATTTTCTACTGCATTCAAAACAGTATTTACAAACTCCATGATCTCGTTGATCTTCTGGATGAAGAACATCACGGTCTCATATGTTTTGATTATCGCTTGTATCACTGCACCAACAGGGGAAAGCATGGAAGCGAGCCATTGAATTCCGGCCATCACAATTCGTGTCTGGATAAATGATTTTATTCTTCCCAGGATCATCTCCTTAACGTTACCGAAAATCTCAGATATTTTATCGCGCATTGCCTGGACAAATCCTTTTTCTTTGATGTCCATCACTAAACCCGCTGCTGTTTCAAGAACAGTAACTACTGTCGGGCCAAATACCCGAACTGCAATTTCCCGGATGCGCGGCCATGTGAGTCCGAGAATGCTCATGATCAATTTGAGCACACCACCAAGATCCCACACTGTTGGAATTTCAACTCCACCACGTGCAAGTGTTCCGGTGAGCCATGTGATGACGCCGGTTTGTAAATGCCTGAGAATATTTGTGCCGAAATTTCGTATTCCCATTCCAACAGCCTGCAGCAAATTTCCAAGGAAGCCAACAGGGTTGCGAATGATTGTAAGGAATGTTGTTTGTGTTCTTTTTACAATTGCAAGCACGCGCGCACCGCCGGCTCCCATCACTGCTTCATAAATAAACTCAAGCAACTTGATCAGTGCTGCTAATGCAAAGCTTGCAAGATCACTGAGCAACGGTGAAACCATTCCGCGCAAACGATTGAATGTATCAATCGGATGAAGAATATCATTTGCACTTAAGCTATCCCATGCCCGTGTAAATGTTGCACTGATGCGCGCCCATGTGAGATTACGTGCAGTGGTTTCTTCCATGAACCATTGATATGCTTTTTCCAGCGCACGTGATTGAACAAGCTGATCCAATTTTTCCTGGCCGCCCGGAATGAATGCAACAACACCGCGAATTACATTCATCGCAGTGCGCGGCTTGGCTTCTCCTGTTAACGGATTACTTCCGATAAGTGTTGTAATTAAATCCCATCCCGGAATATCTTTAATTACATTATCGAGCGGACGCAATAATGTTTCGCGCAGAATTTCTACCACCTTCGCTAACACCTGGCCGACAAAATGTCCGACGCGCGTAAATATGGGTCCGAAGTGTCGACGGAAAATTGCAATGTTTCCATCGACGCCTTCAAGAATTCCCATCTCGGCATATGCACGATCCCATGTTGCGCGAATTTCTCCCAGCGAAGGAAGCTGCGCCATCACAGAATTCAGCCAGGCTTCTGCGCGTGCGAGCATTCCACTTGAGCGCAGCTTGTCGAAAATTGCGGGACCAACAACAGGAATAATATCAAGCAGCGCCTGGAACCATTGCATCGGACCGCGTGCTACATTTTCACCGATGATCGGGTTGTAACCCATGATGACGGTGAGCAATGTCCATGGCGGAACTACGCGTCGCACAGCATCGTTTACAGTGTCCCAACCGATGCGTTGAATGCGCGGGGAAGCGGAAGAAATATTCTGCGGACTCTTTTGTACTTTTTCTTCTGCTTTTGCTGCAGGTTGAGCCGGAGCATTTCCTGTTCCGCCTTTTTGCGTTGCGTAACCTTGCTGGATTACGTGCGTGAGCTCATGGGCAATGAGAAATTTTCCGCTATCGGTATCGGGCTGATATTTTCCGCGATTGAAATAAACGTGATTCTTATACGCGAATGCTTGCGCACCAACCTCATTGCACAATTGAATTGCAGTCGTGTCCATATGAAAACGCACTGCGGTGAAGTCAGCATCGAAACGTGCTTCCATAAACGCACGCAGGGTACGATCCATTTTAACGCCGCTGCTCATTGTTCCCTGCAGGCGCGCTTCAAACTCAGGACTGAGGTGCTCGCCGGCGTCTTCCGACATCTTCATCAGCTTTTCATCGGAAGCCTTTTGCATTTTTTCATCCGCGGCCTTCTGCAATTTCTCGTCACCCGCTTTCTGAATTTTCTCTTCTTCTTTTTTCTGCAGAGGAGCTATTGGTGCAGCAGTTGTTTTCTGAATAACAGGCTGACTATTTGCGTCTGACTTTTGTATTTTTTCTGCATCCGATTTTTTCTGCACTTTTCCTGCACCTTCGAATTCTTTCGGCTTTTCTTTTTGTTCTTCCGCTTTGCGTAATTTTTCCTCTTCTTTTAATTGAACCGGTTTTGCCTGGACAACTGCAAGCGGTTTTGCCTGCACTGTTTCTTTTGCAGCGATGTCGGACCCGGGAGCTTTATGAATTTTTTCGTCTGCTTTCTTCTGTATTTTTTCGTCCGGACTTTTCTTCAGCTCTTCTGTTTTGCGGAGCTTTTCTTCTTCTTTTAGCTGAACCGGTTTTGTTTGAACAACAGCAACAGGTTTTGGCTGCACCGTTTCTTTTGGCTGCACTTTTTGTTCCGGTGCCTTTTGAATTTTTTCGGGCTCGGCTTTCTTCTGAAGTTTTTCGTCGGCTTTCTTTTTCAGCTCTTCCGTTTTCTGCAGCTTCTCTTCTTCTTTCAACTGAACAGGTTCAGCTTTCTTTTTAAGCTCTTCGGTTTTCTGAAGTTTTTCATCTGCACCTTTTTTCTTCAGCTCTTCGGTTTTCTGCAATTTTTCATCAGACGCTTTTTTCTTCAGCTCTTCTGTCTTCTGTAATTTTTCATCAGCCGCTTTCTTTTTGAGCTCTTCTGTCTTCTGTAATTTTTCGTCCGAAGCTTTTTTCTTCAGCTCTTCTGTTTTCTGTAATTTTTCATCAGAAGCTTTTTTCTTCAGCTCTTCTGTCTTCTGTAATTTTTCATCAGACGCTTTTTTCTTCAGCTCTTCTGTTTTCTGTAATTTTTCATCAGAAGCTTTTTTCTTCAGCTCTTCTGTCTTCTGTAATTTTTCGTCTGCTTTCTTTTTAATCTTCTCATCCTCTTTCTTACTCACCTTTTCTTTTTCTGTTGCCTTCAACATAAAAGAACCGGGCTGATCTTTTTTCTGAAGCGGTGAACGCGATGGATTTTTATCTGCCATCGGCCTGATCTCCTTCGCGAGCGATTTTGCTCCTGCCACTCGTTGTACTTCACCGGGTGACATGCTCACTACTTTCTGCGCCATGGCATCGGCTTGCTGCTCGTAACTGTCATTGGGTTTACCAACAGTGAGCTTGGGCTGTACAAGCGCTTGCGTGGATGGATTTGCTGATTTGTTATTATGTGCGTTTGCATTCGGCTTGCTCATCACTGCGCCGTTAGCATGCTGACTTGCGGGCGTTACATGCGGGGTCGAGCGGGAAGGTGACACCTTGCCTGCTGTTTTTGATTTTCCTGATGTCGTTGTTGTTGCCGACATGCTGATGGATTAATTTAAACCGAACGACCTTCTTTTTTGTATTCTCTTCTTATTCCTTCTTCCAGATCAGCAAGCGTAATTGTTTTACTTCCACGTCGTAATGTCATCAGCAAACAATAACGCACAACATTCATCATTGCACCACCGGAAATTTCATACTTCCCTGCAATGCTATGCAAGTTGATATCATCACTAAGTGTGACTGCATCCGGAATTGCTTTCTTCCAGAGATCCAACCGTTCACCGGGACGTGGCATCGGGAAGCTGATGACGGTTTGAAAACGCCGTGTAAATGCGTCGTCAATATTGGTAATGAAATTCGATGCGAGAATAATTACGCCTTCGAAATCTTCAATGCGTTGCAAGAGGTAGCTTACTTCCTGGTTGGCGTAACGATCATGCGCATCTTCTACTTTTGTTCTTTTTCCGAAGAGCGCATCGGCTTCATCAAAAAATAAGATCCAGTTTTTATGTTCGGCCTGCTCGAAGATCTTTGAAAGATTTTTTTCAGTTTCACCAATGTATTTCGAAACGATCATGGAAAGATCAATGCGATATACTTCACGGTTTGTATATTTTCCAAGCAAACATGCGGTGAGCGTTTTTCCTGTTCCGGGAGGTCCGTGAAACATTGCGCGGTAACCGGGTTTTAATTTTTTGCGCATTCCCCACTCTGTCATGATCGTCTGCTCGAATTCCATCCACGCTTTTATTTCATCGAGCTGATCGAAGATGTGTGGTTCGAGCACAAGATCTGGCCATTCCATTGGCGTTGTAATTCGCTTGGCAGGAAAATCTTTATCGAAGTTCGGGCGGCGCGCGTGGCCGAGTGTAACGTAATCTAAAATCTCGCGCGAAACGGTGATCACACCGCTCAGGTAAGGATCATAACCTTGTGCCGGCTCTAATTTAAGAATGCCGTGATGCGCAAAAAAATGATCGTTGTCGAAAATAAAACCAAGCGCAAAACGCCTGTCGAGATCTTCGCCTGCGAGAATAAAAAGTGCTGTTTCGCCGGTAGGCAAAAATCCGCCGTGCGCCTGCCCTTTCACTCCACCGAATTCTGTAAAGCCGCGATCGACATCACCGTTCTTTACAAAAAACACATCGAGCATTTGCGGACGAATATGCGGCACAAGCGAAAGCATCAGCACGACACGCTCTTCGAATGAGGGATTATAATGTTTAATAAATCCCGCAAACATGGAAGTATCGTGCAGTGGTTCCGGTGGTTTCACTTCATAAATATCTTCGTACGCACATTCATGCCCGAAATAAAGTTTGAGGCGCACGTCTACCACTTCGGCAAACCACGCCAATTCCCTCTCGATCGTTTCTGCATTAATTGAAACCGGATCGTTTACCATTCTACTTGTAGCAGGTGTTGCATCCATGGTGCTCTGATTATTGAAATTGTCCAGGGTAAAGTTTCAAGCATGATATCCATCGGTCCGCGTTCTACACGCAGCAACCATACTTTCTCTTTTTTCTCTAAAATTCCGTTACGTTTAAAAAATGTATCGCGCAATGCTTTTCCTGAAGTGCTTCGAAGTGCGGTCCACTGTTCTGCAATATCATCGAGGAAAAGCATTGCTTCTTTTTTTTCTTCGGTTGTGAGCTTTACTGTTTTCGGAACGGGCTGTGTAATTTCAATTCCGCAAAGCAGCTTGTGCAGCAACAGCGCATATTCGGGCGATGCTGTTTTCCCGGATGCGATAAAGTTTAACAGGTGTAATGCTTTGAACTGTTCTGCTTCACTTGTGAACTTTCCGTCTTTAATTAATTTTAATTCTGAAAAGAAGGCGGGAAGAAAAGGTGCGATGAGAATAATTCCGCCGAAGCGTGTCATTCCATCTGAGGGCTTTTTCTGCAGGAGCGGATGTTCTTCCAGAAGAAAATCTTCATCCTCCTGTTCCAACGCAGCTGCTGCATTATTTTGCTCAGCAGGCTCATCTTTTGTTTCTTCTGCTGCAGGTAATTCTCGTGGCTTGAACACTTCGGAAACAGGCGTAATTTCTTTTTGTTCCTGATCTTTTCTACCCGGCTTTTCAGTGATTGGTTTTTTAAATTCTTCCTTTCCTGGAATCCGTTGCGGCGTACTGTTTTCATTCTCGGCCCGAAACCAATTGATCTTAACAATGCCCAGCTTATCATCTCCAGGAGTATTAGCTTGTTCAACTTCCTTTACCGGATCATTCGTTTGCACATCCGGTGAAGATTCGGAAACAGTATGATCCATTTCCTGCATTTCACCTGTAACGAATTTATCCGTATGCTGCTGTATTGATTCCTGCTGTGAAGTATTTTCCTGATGTTTATTCGAAACTTTTTTATTCAGATTCGGCTGAAGCGCCTTATTCTTTTTTGCTGCAATTGCTTTTTTTCGCCGCCTTAAATAATTTAGCTGTTTCTCTTCAAACAACTTTAATGCCTGCTCAATTTTTTCAACCAGCTCACTTATAGAAAGCTGCTCTTCGTTTGTGAAAATTTCCAATGTTCCCGAATCATTTCCTGTGACGTCAGCCGCAAGCTCCGGGTTTTTCTTTTCCCATTCAATAAAATAGTCAACAAGATCAGGTGCTTTACTTTGATTAGCGGAAGATATAACTTCTGCCACAGTTTCGCTATACAGCTGTTTTTTTATTTCAGCAATGGGGGTGCGATAAATAGCAGAAAGCCGCACGATCAAGGCTTCTAAAATTTCCCGGGCTGTATTTACGGTGCCTTGCAACATCTCTGAAGGCAGGATTAATGCTGTAAAAAGAATGGAATCTTTTCGCACTTCCTCCAATACAAAATGATTGACAGGGCCTTTTACCTGCACCAATTGTTTTGACACTAGTTGAATGGTTGATATTACTGTTGCCGGAAATGCATCAAGAATAGATTTGTGTGTTGGCTTTTCCAGCTGCAATACCATTCTCCTTATTGCCACAGGTGATTTTGCTGCAAGCTGCTGCAACCATTCTAATGTTGTAACCGGTTCTTTCTTTAAAAGGCTAACAATAATTTCATCTACATCAATGACCTCTATTTCGTCGCCGGCCCACCAGGGAAGAAAACCTGTTTCAAAATAAATGGAAAGCAATTCACGCTGCGAAAAAGTTTCGCTCATCAGCTGGACTTTATTCTTTTTTCCTTCTGTAACTGTTTCAATTATTGAGAAGGAAAGTTTTTCAGCCTGCGGTTTTTTTTGTTTCAGATCGGGCAGCTGTTTTAAAAGCGCTTCGCGAATGCGCTCTTTCATTTGCGTTGCCATTCTTCCCGGGTTAATTGTGCCCAGGTCCAGCTCCAGCCGGTCAATGCGGATTATTTTATCCGGGCCGGCAATTTCATCCAGCACTTCACCAATAACAGGAAGCACATCGCTCATAAACGCATCACGTGCCTGCATCTGAAATCCATACGCATGCTCTGCCGAATTTACCTTCAGCTCCAGTACCTGCTTATTGATGATATGCGTATTCAAGCCTTGCGGTATTATGTCCTGTTAAAAAATTCCTTTGTGCTTCCGAATGAAGAATGTAAATCAGGCTTGCTGACACTTACTTCATTCATCAACAAATTGAAATCTGCTTTTGTTTCTGAATTCACCTGGAAACCACTAACAGTTACTTTATCTAATGTTCCTGTTGCGATCTTTTCAGCTGCAACAATTTTAGTGTTGTTCAAATCAGCTTCACGAAGTGTCAGCATTGCGAAGGTTGCCATCGAAAGGTTATTCAGCAAATTCATGTAGTCTGAATTCTTACCAAAATCTTCAGGAGGCGCTGCTTTTGTAAAGCTTTGTATCGTCAACGCTAAGGAGCTGATCGTAGCATCAAATTCTTCGGCTGTTACAAACTCCATAAACTTCGGATCGTTGAAATCTTCAAGCACCTTTGTTATTTCTGATTCCATATTGTCCATTGCCGATTTGGAAATGCCGGTATCAACCAAATCATCCGGATCAGTAATGATCATATTCGAATTGAATAAATATTTTTTCACGATTTCAACGTTGAAGTTGGTAGGGCCTCCATCCACAATAATTGCGACTCTTCCTGTTTTGGTACCTGGGCAACCTTTGTCCGATACAACGGTCAATGTTAAATCAAGATCAAAGTTTTCGGCCCGCACAGGTAAGGATAAAAATGGCAGTCTTACTTCACCATTTGCATCGGGGATAATATCCTGCTGACCATTTCCATACCTGGATGTCCATTTCCAGTTGTACAGTTTTGCATTGGTTGAACTATTCCGCAGGTATACTGATCCACCCGGTTTATCCGGATTGGTGTATTCGGCACGACCAGTAGGTTCAAAACCTGCGAGAGATTGCATCACGTTTATTTCAAGCTCATCGACTTCCGTACCGTTTAATTCAAGCTTCAGCTCATTAACCCCGATAACCACATTCGTACCGCGCGGATTAAATCTCCATGTCGGAATTTGGTTTGCATCAATTGTTTTTTGTATTCCGTTGCCGGTCATTTCAATAGCAGACCAATCATTTCCTTCCGGATTAACAGAAATAATTATCGGTGAAGCGGTAGTACAAATTTCCGAAGTAGTTGTTAAGATTTCCGGAGTACCCGGTTCAGGACCTGGCCATATGATACGAATATCTCCTTCTGTTTCATCCGTGCATCCAACAGCTGATTTTGTTGTAAGCTTAAGATGAATAAAAAAGTCTGCACGAGTTTTCGGAATTCCTGTCAATGGCAATAGTACTGTGCGGCTTGCATCCGGCACTGCAGAACTTTCATTCATACTTCCTTCAGGAAGCAGGCGCCATTCCCAGCGATAAGATTGCGCATTAACTGAAATATCATGCAGCGCAATTGTGGCTACACCTGTTTCTCCGTCAATAGAAATTAATTCACCTACTAAAAGGAAATTTGAATCGATTTCATTTACTGTTACTTCTATCCTTCCTACTTCCTGCCCGTTCAGTGTAAGTGTAATCGGATTTGGTCCGGCCACCACGCGTAATCCTGCGGGGTTGAATGTCCACGTTGGAATTCCGGTATTTGTATCAACGATCTTTGTTATTCCATTTCCGTTCACTTCAATTGTTTCCCATTCGTTTCCCATTGCATTGACTTCGATTTTCTGCTCACCTGCATTGCGGCAAACGGTTGTCGGATCCATTGAGAATGTCGGGATAGATTCTGCTACTTCAATCCAAACGATTGCACTATCAGACAACTCATTTTTTGTATTGTAAAGGGTATAAATAAATGAATCTGAAATTCCTGTTTCACCTGCGGGCGGTGTGTAAATGAAACGGGGGTGCTCACCTGTTTTATCCGGCTTCACAAGTCCACCGGCTTTGGTTGTAAAGCTTTGTCCTTCTTCAATCTCTATCACTACGATCGCATCTTTGAACAAATGGCTGTCGTTCAGATCAGGATAAATATCTACCTGCGTATCTCTTCGTGTAACGGCAAAATCATCTTTTGCAAATGGCGGAATGGGCAACATGGATAATTCTTCATCGGTATAGCACTTGTCTTCGCAAACGTAATCTTCGCAACAACGATATGGCAATGTAAAATCAGCAACGATCACCATCGGCGTTGGCGCTGGTGGATTTACCGGTTCGTATGCTTCTCTCGGGCTGAGGAATTTTTCAAGCGCTTCTAAAAAAGGTTTGCTGTCGAATTTTTCAAAATCAAAATCAAAACCGAAAATGCTTTTTGTATCGGATGATTCTTCATTTGCTGAATCCTCATTTGCAGGCTCATCGTTTGACGGCTCTTCTGCAAAAGCGATTGGTGCATCGGATGGTGAATCGGATGGCGCAGCAACTTCAGTAAGGATAAATTCTCCTGTTTCTTCTTCACGCGTTGATGCTTTATCCTCTTTTGGTGATTTTGTATCGGCGCCGGCTTTCGTTTTGCGTTTTATAAATTCCGACAGGATCGGTTTCGCCTTGTGCCCGATCTCCTTAAATTCTTCCGTATTGGCAGCGCGTTTTTCAAGTTGCTTTTTCTGCTCACCGGTAACGGCTTGTGGTTTTAATGAATCACCTGAAGCCTTACGCTTCTTGTCATTAGAATCTGCTTTCTTTGCCATTGTGCCGTTTATTTTTTTGTGATTGCCTTTTTATATTGTGGCAAAATATTTTTTTCAGTAGCCGGTTCTATTTTTGCCGGCGTAATTGTGATTTAAGAATTCAGGTTTTTTAAGAGCTCTTCGATCTTTTCGCGACTTTCCGGATCGTCCGGGTCAATTTTTGCTATTGCCTCAAGAATGTCTTTCTTTTTTGCTGTTACCTCATCCACTTCTTTTTTTCTTCGCTCTTCAGTGTCTGCTGCAGCTTTTTCTATTCGTGCTTCGACGCTTCTTTCCGGCATGTATTCTACTCCTTTTCCATTTCCTGCAGGATCAGGATTTGTAGGCGAACCGGGCGCGTACACGAGCACCAGGGTTTCGTGATTGCGTAATCCATCCAGGTGTTCCATTCCCGGGTGCAATGCTGCGTATTTTGAAAATTTAGTTTGCAGCTTATGACGGTAAAGACGATCGATATACCTGTAATAGATCCTGTATAGCTTATTGTAAAACAGCGCATCGATCATTTTATAAACGGCGCGTGATCCCAGGCTTACGAGCAGGCTTATTAAACTTTCAACAGACGTGATATTATCCGATGGTTTTGCAGGCAACAACTTTCCGAGACCTTTTAATAGTCCGGCAGCAATGAGCACATCAATGAATCTATTGAGGTACTCTTTATAGAGCGCTTTGAAATCGGCGTAATCAAAATCTTTCAAACATTCGGGAAGCACTTTTCTGAGCTCTTCATATTTTGCATCAACCAGTTTGAAAAGCTCATCAATTGCTTCTTCCTTCTCTTTGTCCTCTTTTTTTCCTTCTTTAAAATACGAACGGGCGATTCTTATGTATTCGAAAATAAGATCAACGAAGTCGAATATTTTTTTCCTGTGGAAGTAATATTCTTCCTGCAAATCGCCGAAGCTGCAATCACCAAAGTCAACTACATCCCCCGCTGCATCTACGCGAACAGCAACGACATCAAAACCCAGGTTGTATTGGTCTTTCAGATCTTTTATTTCTTTCAGCACTTTATCACGCTCTTTTCCCTGCACACCTTCTACGCGATAAAAAGGAAGGTGCTCCACGGAAAATGAAAATGGCTTAAGGAAATAATCACTCTGCGAAAAAACGCCGGAATAATATGCTGTGCGGTCTCTTTCTTTATTGCGTAATGTTTGTGTAGGATTCCACCAATGCAGCAAGTCGCCTTTTCCGGTTAAATCTGTGCGAACAAGGAAATTCGGATCGTAATAAAACGGTATGCTCCATTCTGAAAAATTCGACGGCACATATTTGCCCGGTGTAATATCTACTTTGCTGCTTGCAGGAATTTTAAAGCACAACGCCAGCTGCAACATTTTTTGAAAAAGCATCTGGGCCTTGAGCAATGTTTTATTATTCCTGTCCGGAGGTAATGCATCAAAAAAATCGGTGCGGTACTGATCATACGGGAATGTATTATCCGGCACGAGCGCACCAATGGTAAGATGCCGCGGGAAAGTTGTGATTGTTGCCCCGCATGTATCTGTAAATGTGTATGCGAGCTCAGCAAATTCATTGTACGTTACTACAATATCTTTTAATCCGTCAGCGAGATATTGATAGTACGTTACATCTGTTCCCATCGCATCGATTGCGGCTTTTGCAGGATTCACATGTTTGCCCGATAAACCTAAGCGAATCTTATACGTGTCGTATGCTTTTGTAATCGCACCTTTCAGCTCTGTTTTAAAAGCAGCATTATTATAAATCGTTGTGCGGTATAAATTTCGCAGCTCACCATTTGAGCTGACCGATTTCAACTGGTTGTTAGTCAGCCTTGGAATATTAAGCGTGGCCAATTCATCCGGTGTTGACAATAAACTTTCCCTGTTGTAATAAAAAAGTTCTGATTTGTCAATCAGCAACGCACGCACGGTCATTTCGCGATTTGTTCCTTTATTATCGCAATTTGTTCCTGTACATTTTTTCAGCGCTTCATCCACAAATTCGAGGTAAAGCACCACGGCCATATTATTTATTCCGGCGAGCGCGTTTAACGGTTGTGCTGTTGTTTCACTGCCCGGGGCTTCCAGCAATTCATACAACACCGGCGATCCGCTGCGATGTGGTTCTGTTCCTGTTGGTTCGGGGTATTCTGTTTCGATACCGGTATTTTCATCGCGTCCGTCATCGGATAACGCATGACCGAATTCATAAAACGGATCTGACGGATCGTAATAGGGTTTATAGTAGTTGAAAGTGGTTCCTTCGAGCTCGAGCAGGTATCCTTCAGTTGTAATTCCATAACCGGAAGAGACTGCGATCGTTTTTGATACACCGGTGGTGAAGGTCAGCTTGAGGCCGCAAACAATTCCAACGCCCGAAAGCCGGACACGTGTAAGCCTGTTGCTTTCATCAAGATATTGACGGAGCTGGTTGAGATGCGAGCTCGAAAGAATCTGGTTCTGTTCGAACTTCGGAAAGCTGGCTGTGGTTTGTGTATTCATTTGACGGTGCCTGTTATCGTGTAATTGATCGTTCTTTTTTTAGAGATTGCCCAGTGAAGTGTAATCCAGGATAACCTGTGGTTCATTGCTGCTGGTGTCATCGCAGCTGTGAAGCAATGCGGCAGGATATACATTATCAAGACTGTACAATGCTTTTATTAACCTGCGTGAGGTGTGCGGATTCGGAAAATCATTTGTGACCATTCCTCCTACCCATTTTTTATATGCACGTTCGAATGTTCGCATCTGATCAAGATTCACCCAACACACTTTCGGATGAATATGCGCAGGTGTTTCAAGCCGTATTGTTTTTTCAATGAACTGGCGGAACGCAATATTCCTGAAGCGTGTCGGCCATGCGGGAAGAATAACAGAGAGGCGGAAGGAATACGGATCGTCGTCATCTCCACAGAAAAATTCATTTTCGCCGCCATTGTTATCTACATCCCAGGTATCATTTTTGAACGCAAGAAAAACCATGAGCTTGTTTATTTCTTCGTCGCGCTCTGTGGTGTTCGGATAGTTTTTGCTTTTCGCAATCAGCTGACCATTATCAGCAAAAAGGCTGAAGCCGCGATAGGTTTTACTTTTTGAAATATGATAATTGCTGCGGCTTGTTCCATGTTCACGCAGCGAGGCAATTCCATTTGTACAGCTGTTTAATTCAACATATCCTTCACTGTTCAGAATACGATTTCCTTCACGATCCTTCAGCTCAAATTTCCAGCGGTCTTTTCGTTTTTGCCGCGGATGCATTGGTGAAGCATCACGTTCTTCCTGCGTCATCATGCGGATGTGAAATAAATATTCCGGGATATGTTCATCTGAAACAGGCCTGGTTTCATCCGCACATGCGGCACAACCCAGCAATGGAATATCAAGATTTGTTCGCGGGCGAAGTAAAATATGTTCTACCAGGTGAAAACTTTCGACGTCACAATTATCACGGAAAAACTGGATGACACGCTGCATTTCCGTGTTGCACAATTCTCTTGTTGCGAAATTATTTTTTACGCTTGTTGCAATTACTTCTACCTCTTCACAATCATTATTCAACACGTAATAAAAATTTCCTGCGGTTCCTTTGATCTCGTATTTGTCTTCGTTATCTCCCTCATGCAGCATGTACAGCAACGTACTTTCTGCACATTCTTCTGTATCATACTTGTGCGATGTCATCAATGTAACAGAAGGATGCAGCGGATCGGCAAGCGCAACATGCCACATCGATTCATCCGCAATCACTTCAAGCTTGATGGTTAAAAATTCAGTGGCAAGCGTGCGTCGTTTGTGCTCATCCATTCCGAGCAAACGAACAATGCGGTGTTTCATACCGGAAACATTTGTGGTGTTCCAGATGCCATTGCTCACATGACCGGGTTGACCATACGGCGGATTACCTGAAGGCGGACGCGGATATTTATAATTAAATCCTTTTCCGCGGTCACGACTGAAAATATTGTAATCGGAAAGGAAACGCTCTTTATCATAAATGAGCCGCAGACCTGATTGTTCTTTATCGCCCATCATCTGGTGAACGATCAAACTATAATCGGTCATGTGTTCGCAGAAGCGCGCCATCAAATGATCCATAAGACGGTTGCGGCGATCGGTGAATACCTCTTGCGTCTCTGCCATTTCATTCAGCGCGTTTTCATAATTTGTTCCGGTAAGCTCATCTGTTACATCGTCGTAAATGCTTTTGATGAGCTCTGTCCGTTTCGTTAAAAACAGCGCAGTTCCTCTTAGTGCATCCAATGCAGTGAGATCATATTCACCATCTGCAAACAACACATCCAGCTTTGTGCGCCATGCTGCGATCTTTGAAACAGACGTTTCGGTCATCCATTCAATGAGAATGAAATATTTATAATCAAATAAGTCGATCAGCTCATTGCGATACTCTTCACGTTCATCGCGATCAGTAGAAGTAAGCAACGCAACGATCACTTCTTTTTCCTGGAACATGCGAATCTCTTTCAGCTTCTGCGTGAAATAGGTGCGATTCTTTTCGCCGTCGTACGAATAACTTTTGTTGATCTCTTTTGTAACGGTAGGATCAATAGAGAAAAGCTTTTTTACATTGGCAAGCTGCGCGAGATAGTTTGCAAGAATTTGTTCGAACAAAAGCAAGTATGCCTTCAACTGTTTTGCCTGCGCCTGTCGTTTGTCTGTTGCAGAACCGGAAAGACCGATCTCACCGATTCCGTATACCAGCGGAAAATCATTTTGTACCGGGTAATAATCGGTGAGCGAACGGAATTCTCCTTCGGGTACAGGCAGATCACGGTTGTGCCCGGTTTTTCTGAACGCTTCATTTTTTTGTTGCAGCTCTCTCAGCTCCTGCTCCACGCTCGGCTTGTGCGCCATGTAAGGAAGTATTCCCTTGTAAAAAACGAATTTTGATTTCGCCTGTGAAAGTCGCGGTGCAAGTAATTTCCCTAAGGTCATTACCCAATTCTGCGCATCTGTCACTTCATCGCCGATGTATTTGAGGAATGAAATAGTTTTTACAGCAATTACTCCGTCAATATCCATAATGGAATTGATCACATCAGAAACATGCAGCTCTGAACGCAGGTCTGCTTCTGCAAGCTCTTCATCATCAATAAAACCGTGCTTAAGCAATGGCCCTTCGAAGATCTCGTCCATTGTTTTTGGTGCACGTTTCCACACGAGCACTTCACCTGTTATTTCATCTGTTTTTTCTGCTTCGCCTTCGAGCATTTCTTCGAGCGTATAGAAATTGGCAGACGGCGTAAAATAATCGATGAGGATTTTATAGATTTTTGCCTGCACTACATCAATGTCAATATCCTGCCGCACTTCTATATCGGAACACACGGCGATGTCTTCATAACCGACAGCAGTAATTGAAAGCAAATCTTCACAGAGGTTACGATGCGACATGATGGCCGAACGCACTGCTGTTTTAATTGCATCATAATATTCTTTATCCTTATCATCTTTCTCATATTCGAGCAGCACATTGTAAAGTCCCTGCAATGCGATCAGCTTATCGCCTTTTGCCGGATCAATTGTCAGCCCGCAATTTTTATGATCGTAATAAACGGGATATTCACTATCCATCGCAGTAATGATCCATGCATTTCGAACGCCGGGTGTATCGATAATGAGCTTGCGGATATCTAATTCGGAAGTTGGATTTACAGGAAGAATTTCGGCAGCCGTGTAAAAATCAACCAGCGCTTCTACCGGTGGTGAAGCATTTTTATCAATGGCAAGCAAATCAGGAACATCGAAGGAAGTGCGATAGCCCAGATCTGTAATGGCATAACACATTAATTCATGAATGGAAATTCCGGGATCATGACGGTTGTAATCTGTCCAGATCCTTCCCGACAATTTCTGGATATACTGGATACCGGCCTGCCGAAGGAATTCGTAGTTCTCGCTGTTTTCGAGCGAAGGAATCTTTGGTATGGTGAGCGAAGTATCAGACATCGATTTTATGATCGGCTAATTAAACAGTCGTTAAATTGGTATCCACATTATGCGTTGGTGCAGAGACCAAAACAGAACGTGCAGTTTGTGCGGAGATCTCTTCGAATGGTCCGAGACGCGGCGACACAATTGTATTATCCGGATTTCTTTCCACGCGATACATTTCAAAGTCGGTAATGTAATCCACGTATTCACGCTCTTCAATAAAATTGATAATGTATGAAGCGTGAATTTTTCCACCGAAAACAATATCGGCACCCAGGTCATACGCCCATGGCGCAAGGAAATTCCGGATGTCGTTTTCCAGCTCATTGCGATAAAAACCTTTATCTGCATCGAACGCTGCACCGAACTTTACTTTGAAATCCACTTGTATCTCTTCGTAAGTTGGATTTACAACTTCCATCCGCACAAAACGCGAGCAACGTTTCTTTAACATCGTTTTGATCGCATCACGTGTGCCTATGCTGGTGGAAGGTTTTAATGTATCCACTTGTGTCTGGTTGCGCAGGTTGGAGATGACCACGATACAAACACTTCCGGGTTTTAATTCGGAGTTGGATGTACAATTGAAATCGTTGTGATTCACACATTTCACTTTGTAGATAGAAGGGAAATTTTCCAGCACAAGCCGTTCGTAATCCCAGATATTTATTGCACGACCTTTGTGATGCAACCGCTCAGAAACTCTGCGGTAATATTCATTCCCGAGCTCAGGAAGCTTTCCACCGGAAGAAGCAAAAGGTTGTGATACACTTTTTATTTCGGCAAGCGGCAGCTCCAGCTTTGCAATTGTTCCTGCCGGAAGCGGTGTTGCAAGGCGGTTAAGATCATTTGCGGTATCGACAAAGCTCGCTTGCACGGCCTGCGTTTGAATATCAAGCACATTACAAAGGGCTGCTGTATTTTCAGTTGTGCTTGCACGCAACCAGGTATACCCTTTCGTCATGATGGTGCCGGTGGTCGTCGCGTCTTCCGGAATAGCCAGCTGGATAATTCCGCTGGTGATAAAACCATTTGTTGTATCGGTCAATACCTGGCTTTGCTTCAGCTTTACCCAGGTATTTTCGACGAGGTAGCTCCAGAAAATTTTATCAGGCTTTGTTACATCCGGGTCACCGCTGTCTTCTACCACTTGTACAAGCATCGAAACAGATTCATCCGGGTTTGCATTTTCAAGTCCGACGAATAACATTCCTTCTTGCTCATCAATCTGTGTTGAATCGTTGTCGTCTGTATTAATATCAAAAGAAGGAACGATCAATTGTCCCGCACCTGTAGCAGGAATTGTTATTGCTTCATGACCGAACGGATGGATGTGGAAAAAGCTATCGGTGTCTTGTTCCATTTCCTGCTCGGACACATAATGCGCGTAAATGGATTTGATGACCGGCGAATAAGGTGAATTAACAATGATCCCTTTGAGCGTTTCCAGCGTTGCCGCTTTCATCAGCAGCGACGGATAAATGCGGTGCTGGAAATCAGGATTCTTCAGCACGAGGCGCATGAAGCCGCGTTGGCTATCATTATTAAATTCTAAAAGTGTTCCTGCGTCGGGTGAACGGCCGAGCGCGTTGAAAAATGTTTTTGCTCCTGTGGTAGCGAGGCTGAAGCTTGCAGGAGCTTTGGCGTTTGTTGAATTAAACAGGCTAAACTCATCATCGACGATTGCAACTGCATTACTTGTATCAGCAAACTGGACCCATTTCTTTTTATCAAGAAATGCAAGTCGCGCTTTGAAGCTTGAATTATCTGTAATTCCGGTTTGACTTCCTGCGGCTGCAGTTGATGCAGAAGTTGCATTAGCTGCTGTAGCTATTACAGTATCATACGTTGCGTAATAGGTTGCGAAGTTGGTGGTATTGCTTGTAATGTTTGTAGCAGGTACTTCATGCCATTCTACATTAATATTAAGCGAAGAAAGTTTTTTGTAAAAGATCTCTTCACTTCCGATATAAAAGCTTGATCCTTCCGATGGCTGAACTCCGAATGGCGCGAAGGGTTTAGCCGGATCAAATTTAGCCTGGTCACTTTGTACGATGAGCTTTTTTACTTTATCAACGTCTGCAGCAATTTTTATTGAAGTAATTTTCTTTCCGCTTAAATACGGAAATAAATTTTCATCATTATAATTATTCAGCTTTATCATCAGCACAGGCCAGGTGGTGCTTAATGTTCCTGCATGAAGTTTTGGGCTGTATGCTGCTAATGCAGGAATGGTTTCATCAAGCGCAAGAATACATGTAAGCGTTCTTCCATCAGCGCTGAGTGTAGTCGCAACCTGCGGGCGGGCTGCATCTTCTACTGTGATGGAAGGATCAAGTGTCAGCCAGCCTTTCGGACCGGTGAGCTCGAACGTATAATAATTTTCATCTTCAATTTTTGTTTTCGCCGCAAGGTCTAGTGAAGTCTCGAATGAAAAAGTTACTGTGATAATACGGATGCCTTCATTTAAAATCAGCTGCGGCGATGCGATGGCAAATCCAATCGTTGCATCGGGCATCGTTCTTGTCTCATCCGTTTTTCCGCGTTGTGATTCTCCGAATGCTTCCCATTGCGGAATATCTTTATCGAGCGCACCACCGATTCCGTTGCTTGAATTTGCTTTCGGTGATGCATAAAGTGTCGAGCTTTTTCCAGTGATGTCGTCTACCCTGTCAATAAACAGGTTGCTGAAAACAGTTGCTTTTGCGTGACTGACAATAATACTTTCATCCGTTGAAAAGAAAACCGGGTTACCCAAAGCATCTTTTCCTGCTTTCAGCAATGTCAATTCATCAACCAGGAACGTCTCTGTGCCTGCAACAACTTTTGCCAATTCAAAAATCACGTGCACTTTATCTGCAACTGCATCGAGGCGGGCAAGCTGCAATACTTCTTCGTAATAAAAGTCGAGATGTCTTTTTGTGCTTTTATTAAGATGATCCTGCGCTTCACCAAAAAGTTCGATGAAAGTCAGGAAGAGCCCGGTGTGCGCTTTGTGATAAGGAAATGATTCAAGCGACTCTTTGAGATAGCCGGGAGTTTTGTCAACGATTGAAATCAGCGCATTGACAAACCGGTCGAAGATCAGCGAAATTTCGAGCGCTGCAGCTTTTATTTTTCCATATTCGGTAACATCATCCGGATCTTTCGGAACATATGCAGCAAGATCGGGAGGTGTTGGCAAAACATCCTCATCCTCCGTTATGGTGCTCAGGCGATAGTCTAGTGGAATTTTCAGGATCCACTCATCATTCAATTTTATTTTTGCAGCATTCAACGGCACATCTGCTGCCAATGCTTCTCCTCCCCTGTCAATAGAAATCAGCTGTGCATACGCTTGTGCAAATACCGATTCGTAATACAGGTTGAGATCGGTTTTGAGCTTTACACGATCATCGCATGCGAGGTACCAGCCATCGAGCTTTTTTAAAATATCCTTTATCGGCTCAACTAATTTTTTCAATAAAATTTCAGCCTGCACGGATGTTGTGCCGGTTGCAAAAATGGCATCATAAATTTTGCTGAAGTCTTCTCGGAAACTATCCAGATCTGTTTTTGCAATAATGGCAACGAGCGTGCTGACATCATTTTTAAGAAAGCCCATCCAGTCGCCATCGTGCACATTCTGCTCGTTGAAATATTTGAGCTGACCGGCATAATTCAGTGCGAAGAGCAGCAGGTCTTCCGGCTTGCGCTCATCCACGGCAATATACGAGGGATCAAGCGCCGCAAGCAGGCGTTGTGCCTGGCTGGTGCCATCCCGCTCGAGCGGATTTTTGGTATCGCAACCGCATTGTATATTTTCTACCGGACTCATTGTTCAGTTTATGGTATTATTCCATTTCCTTCCGTGATGTAATACGGATAGACATAATTGTACCTGCTGTTTGTTGCAGGGATGACGAAATCAATATTGATCCTCAGAAGTCCTTCTGTATATTCCGAGGTATCGATGCTGATCTTTTTTGCCAGGATACGTGGTTCATCATAAAGAATTGCATCGGTAACAATTCCTTTGATGTAGGTAAGCAATGATGAATTGATCGGCTCAAATTGTAAACGGGAAAGATTGCATCCATAGGTCGGCTGCATCAATCGTTCACCGATGGAAGTGGAAAGTAAAATCTCCAGGCTCGCCAGAATATCTTCGAGATCGGAAGTCATAACAATATCTCCACTCACATTTGTGAATGACGGCGGAAAGCTCCAACCCGTACCGAGAAACGATTCAGATGTTTCCATGATAAGATCTGGTAATTTGGTAATCTGGTAACATTGTAATTGATAAATGCATAATTGGTTGAATTATATTACTACTGACTACTGACTACTGACTACTGACAAATTACCACCAACCACCAACCTTTTTCTACCACCAACTTTTTTTCACCCGATCATAACTGTTGCACATCCTGCAACGATACTTCCACCGTGTGCGCAGCTGTCGCCCATTCGCGCAGCCGGCATGTTACCGATCATCACGGTTCCTGAACCCGCTGCAATTGTATCAGGCGGACCTGTGCATACACACATATCACCCGAACGCGCTGCAGGCATTCCCCCGATCATAACGGTCGGACAACCCGGAGGCATAACAGGTCCACCCACATGAGGAACTGTTCCTGTAAGCATTGGACAAGTGTGCATGTCGCCGGTTCGTGCTGCCATTGGCATATTTTGTAGTTTTTAGTTGTTAGTTTTTAGTTCGGAGAAAAAGGATTTAGTGACTGGGTGATTTGGTGACTTGGTGATTAAAAGGATTTGATAATCTGGTAATCTGGTAACTTGGAAATTGATTTAGTGATAAGTGATAAGTTGAAGGTTTGTTGTTTGTTCGTTATTTCAATATTGATACTGACTACTGATACTGACTACTGACAATTGACTACTGACAATTGACTACTGACTACTGGCTACTGACTACTAATTAATTTGTACCATTGATCCTTTTAGCACTGTATTTCCTCCTGATTTAAATTCTGCACCTGATCCTCCTTCTGCTTTCAGACTTGCGCTTGCTTTTGAGGATACATTTACTCCTTCCATTGTAATATCTCCGGTGGCTTTCATTTTAATATCTTTTCCACTTTCGATTACAATTCCATCTGCGCTCATCACGATTTTATTATTGTTTTCATCTTTCAATGTTATTTCACCTGCATCATCATCGATGATCATTGTTTTTCCTGCAGGTGTTTCTACTGTGAAACTTTTTTTCTTATCGTCGAACAACAGCTTGATCTGGCTGCGTGTGATAAATCCTTTTTGATCGTTATCATCTGCAGCAGGAAGCGGCGCTGCTAATTTTTTGCTGTTCATCATGCCGAGCATCACCGGGTTGCGCGGATCGTCGTTGATGAAACCGAGAATTACTTCGTCGCCTAATTCGGGGCGGAAAAAAGAACCGCGTTTATCACCTGCGTCGAGTGTTGCAATACGCACCCAGGTTCCTTCTGCTGCATTATCCAGCAACGGCATTTTTACCTGTATGCGATCTTCGCCCTGCGGATCTCCTTCGAGCTTGGTGACAACGGCTATTTGAAGTCCGTTTATTCCGGGCACCATCCCGGTTGCTTTGGGAGAAGAGATGCGTTGTGTTTCATGAAACCACCGGTTGGTGAAACCGAATTGTGCGTCCGTTGTCCAGTTGCTCATCGTTAACGACTGCCGCACACCGGAAACAAAAACATTTCCATTAAAACGATCGCCTACGCCTTTGAGCTCGAGCATTACTCCCGGTTTTACCAATGCAGAACCCTGGAATTTTACGCGACCACAAATGCGCGACAATTTATTTCTTACAATTTGCGCATCCGTCCAACTCTTTAATTCAGCTTCTTCAAATTTTCCACTGTGATTCAGCGGATATGCTTCGATACCGAGAATGTCGGCTAATGTAGCAGCAGTAATATTTCCATTTTCTTTTACTTCAGGATTGCTTCCTTCCGATTCAACGATTTCGTGATCAGAATAATTCCATGCTGAACTTTTTACACTTTTCTTTTGTGTTTCGGCATTCAGGTCGGCTTCGAATTCCATGATCGTTGCGCCGTGCTCTAATTGCAAAACTGTTGCGGTAGTTGTTACCGGCTTTTTTACAATGAGCTTATTATCGTCGGCAAGCACAAGCTGACCGTTCATTTCCGCGCGTGCAAGAATAAAATCCCAAGGGCTGGAATAGAACTGCACCATCTCTTCGTGTTTCTGGCTGGTGCTTTCCACATCTTTTTCAAGCGCTGCATCACCTGCAAGCTGTTCGATAATTTCGCTATCGCTCATCTTATAGTAATACGCCGATTTGCGTGTTGCTGTAAGCTTAACCGCTTTATCGCGTGCTTCGATGACGAGCTGCGAAGGTGATTTGCCGGTGCGGATACGAATACTATGGCAAAGTATTATTCCTTTGAAAATAAGCTCAAAGTCGCTGTGATAACCGGCGTGAATTTCAATTTCAGTTCCGGGCTTGAGATCTTCCGCGTCGCTGACTTTAAAATTTTCTTCTGCTGCATCACCATCAACCAAAACAACGCGCGCATACGAAACCTTATTGAATACTTTCACCACATCGATCGTGGATACTTTGTATTCCCTGTTCATCTCGCTACCGCCCAGCAGGATTTTATAGCCGGGCAGATCGGATGGCTTCGGTGTTGGTATCGTACGTTGATTTTCGTTACTCATTTTGTTTTATTGCTGATCGGCGGCATTATTACAGTTGAATTAATTGACAACCTGCGAAAATTATTCAGCTTGTTGGCTTTTGCGACAGAGAGATAATATTTATGATCACGGTATTCTTTATATACCATGATTGGCAATTTTGATGAACCGTCGACCACCCTGTAATGTGTGCGGTCGGGAGAGCTTTGCCGGTCTGAACGTACACGCCTGTCATCAGGAATATTTTCTGTGAACTGTGCGTTGATCTTTGCGCGCAGCGGATAACCGTTGCTGTCGAAAAGATTGTACGTGATGTCGGCACTTTTAATAACCACACGCGATTCAAGCGAACCCCATAATAGTTTTAAATAATTCGGACGATGTATTTCACCATTTGCATGCACACAATTTGTAAGGAATGCATCAATGGTATCTTTTACATTTACTTTATCAGACGCAGTGCCGGTTCCGTCAATAACAAATTCGAATGTGTAGTCAAGGGGTTTTGTGCGACTGTACGCTTGTGCGCTCGCTGTATTTCCCTGCGCCTGGTTATCTGCGTATTCCACTTCGTATTTCTGTGCATACGTTGCGGGATTGAACATCACATCGAAGTGGCTTACTTCCTCCTGGCAGAGATTATCCTTGTATGCGATAATCTTCATCTTGACGAGCTCGCCATTATCTGTTACGGTATCCGACATAGCTTATCGTTTGTGTTGTTCGTTTAAAATGCGAAGCACTTCTTCGACACATTCTGCCACCATTGATTCAGAACCGGAACCTGCAGCGGCTGTTGCATTTGCTGCACCCTGTTTCTGAATAGAGGAAGATGGATTTTCAACTGTGGCGCGAACGACCAGCTCATTTAATTGTACAGGCATCGTTTACGTGTTAATTGTTTTTTTGAAACTCCGGTATGCGAATTCAATTGTCTCTACTACAATTCCGCTGTCCTGCGCTTTCAGATCGGATACGACCCATTTCACCGGCCATGCACGATCGAAATTCCAAACCACTAATGGTTCATGTGAATTATTAAGCAAATGCACACTCAGCGTAATCGGGCTGAAACGATATTCTTCAACCGATTGCCTGAACCATGCGATGAGTCCGCTATTGGTCAGCAATCCGCGTTTGAGCACAAGATTTCCATATTTAGCCCGGCCCGGAAGGCGGTGTGAGTGAGTATTCACACCGCCTTCGACCAATTCTTCTGTTGCAATTTCAACACTGAGTCCACCGACTTCCTGGAAAGAAACGTCGTTGGTTGTAACTCCGCCAAGCTGAAATTCAACTTTGAAATGAAAACCTACGGGAGGATAATAGGGCATACGCGTTTAGACTATGCATTCTGAAGAACGAGTCCTTCGTGTGCGATTTCAATTGATTCAATTGCGACTTCGTTACCGCTGGCTTTCAAACCAGGACCTTCTACTTTTACAGGGAAGGCATTGTGCGCGGTCCACACCATTACCGGCTCATGTTTTTCATTGAGCAAGCTCACGGTAATGTCGCGGCGTTCGATGTCATTTAATTTTACTGTGTTGAGCCACAGGAAAAATTCGTTGTCGCTTTTTGTAATACCACGTTTGAGCGTAATGTTGTTGTACTTACGCAAGCCGGGCATTTTGACCATTGAATAATCGGGACTGTCGCCTGTTCGGTAATCGACAGCCTGGAGTTCCTGCGTGAGGCCGGAAACTTCAGTGAAGCTGACACTTGTGCCGCCCCATTCGACGCGGAAGTGAAATACTAGGGAAGGATATTTTGCCATTTTAATTGATCGTTTTTAAATGTTAGAAATCGGTGAATAGATTATTGCTCAGCTTATGATTTCTGAAGCAGGTGAGAGAACTTGAGGATGATGAATTCAGCAGGACGAACAACAGCCATACCGATTTCAACATTCATGCGACCTTCAAGAATATCCTGCGCGCTCATCGTTGTGCCTAACCCGATACGAACGAAGAAAGCATCATCCGGTTTTGCGCCAACCAATGCACCGTCTTTCCATTTGTTGGTGAGATAGTTGTCGATCATTCCTTTTACTTTGATCCAGGTGTTCGCATTGTTTGGTTCGAACACGGCCCAATAGGTTGACTTTTTAATTGACTCTTCCACCATGTTGTAGAAACGGCGAACAGGAATGTAGCGCCACTCATTATCATTTCCTGCGAGTGTGCGTGCGCCCCAGATCAATGTTCCTTTTCCTGTAAATGTCCTTATCGCATTAACGGATTTACCACCATTCACATCGATGTTAAGCGCGTCGAGCTGTGTAGCAGTATAAATGTCAGTCGGATTAACAACTGAATTCAGGCTCACATTCGCCGGTGCTTTCCAAACACCACGATCACGATCTGTTGCAGCATAACAACCCACTACTGCTCCTGAAGGAGGAATAAAGGTGCTGCTGTCGTTCACGCCGGTAACAATACTTTTGTACAGCGGGTAAGATTCCATCAATGAAGATTCATAGGTTGCTGCCTGGCCTGAAATTTTATTCAGCACTTCAATGAAAATAGAATTGATCGCTTCGAAGCTGGATTTGATTACCACCATCATTGCATCATACTTCAGGAGGTCAGCTCCGCCCGGAATAACTGTTGTTGCCACGGGAGCAGAAAAAACAGTTCCCCAATTCGCGTGTGTATAATCAGCAGATGCAAATTGTGTGGAATATCCTGTAACACCTTCTGTAGTGGCTTCTAAATCGAGTCCTGCAAGTGTTGCATAAGCAGGCTTCCATTTTGTGGTAATATCATTGGCAATATCAGTTTTTACACCTGTGTTTGTAAAGGTGTTTGCCCAGTCGTCAATTTTATTTCCCACGTTGAAGAGCAAGTCGATAGCAGCTCCAAGATTTACGGCTGTTTTAGACAGCTCATATGCGCTAACGAGTGCTTCAAATTTCTGGCGGAAAGATTGTACACCGAATAAAGTTGAGAGCCCGGATTCTTCAGTTGCAACATCTGTAACAAGCGTATCATAATTATCAATCAGCGCCTGTATCTCTGTATTTGTAGTAAACGTTTTCAGCGAAACAACACTTCCTGATTTTTTAATTATTAATTTCAGATCACCATAAGTAACATTTTTCTTAAGCGTGATATTCAGCCACGGTGTATAAGCCATTCCATATTTCAGGTTGCTTACACCAACGTTATTACGGAAATCTGCCACCGGATCTGCAGTTACAAAAGCGTCTGCTTCTAAAGCAACCTGTTTCTTTTTCAGATCAAAAACACCAACACGGTCTTTCAGATCATTGCATTGCATCAATGTTGCTTTTTGAAGATCATACAGCTTTACGCCGGTAAGACTTACAGCATCAGGAAAAAGAATGATGGTTGGTTCGTCGTATTTACGAAGCGCATTTAATCCGTTTGTAAGCTCTGTATCATCAATTACACCGGTAGCAATTACAGCAGGATATACTCCAACAGAAACGATGTAACAATCGCCGCCGCCATTTGCATAAAACAGGCGCATGCTATCGTACAGGAAATATTTGCTGGTGATATCGGCTTTCTTAAATGTGTTATTGTCATTGAGCGTTACTTCATTAACGGTAACTGAAGGACCATAACCGAAAAGACTTTCGAATTCGATCATTGAGCTGATGCGTGTTGGAGTCATGCTCAGGCTTGTTCCTGCGCGATCAGCTTTTTCTGTGTAGCCGATAAATGCAGGGATTGCTGTTTCTACTTCCGCAACGGAAGGAGGGAAAACCGAGATTTCCTCGACGTAGACGTCCGGCGTTTTATATGTTGCCATAGGAGTATTAGATTTTTTAGTTAGTTGAATTAGACATAAATGAACATTTCAGTTGTTGGTTTGCTCACATCGGGATTCGGTAAGTTCGCGATGAGTGTTGCGGCTCCTTTTCGCAGCTCGATTTCCTGCCGAGGCGATTGTTGAAAGATGAGGGGATCTACCGAAGTAAACAGAACGACCTTGCTCAAATCTTTGTACAGCATCGGAGCTGTTTTATCTCCCGGGGGAATGGGATATGTTTTATCAAATGCAATAGCAGATAAAGGCGGACGGCCAATATCTGTAATGCTCAATGTGGTTCCCGCGTCGGTCCCCGGCAGGTTCGGCGCCACCACGTAATATTTCCAATTGCTGCTTTTAGCTGTGAAGTTGATCCTGTAAATAGGTTTTCCATCATAATTGAAAGGGAATGCGGATTGATTAACAATCCTGATGAGTGCGAAAATATTTTTGAATAGCAACGCATCGTCTGCGTAGTAGGTATACCCGGTGGGCACACCAAGAACAGTTTCGGTTACCGTAAAAATTCCATTGGGGTGACGCTGTAAATCGAAAGCATATTCGCCTCCTGCTGATCCTGCATCGATAGCAACTGTTTCTATTACGAGATCACTTTCGTTTTTTATTTCGAGAATGAGCGCACTGTTTGAAACGATTACATGCGTCAGGATTTTTGAGCTCAGCTTAATTTCACTGCGGATCAATTCCACGGGCGATATGGCAGGATCGGTAACATTTCCTTCATTCGTGAAGAGGAATATTTTTTTCGGTGAAGGCCACTCGACTGTAAAATTTGCCAGCGATGGATTAAGCAGCTCCATTCCGAAAACAAGTGCATCTGTATCTTCTTCGAAAGGGTGTGCTGCAGTTGTTCCTTCTACATTTTCCAGTATCAATAATTTTCCGAATCCCTGCTTTGCATTAAACATCGCCTGCCGGTTGCGCAATAATTTCTGTGTATCACTCAATGCATACAATACAAAGTCACTGCATTTAGATTCCCTGTAGAAACCATGCAAGACATCAATCTGCAACACTTGTCTGAAATTCGTAATCATATTTTTTTATTCTCTTCCTGCATAACCTGTATTGATTCCGCCAACACCAGGTGCTACTGCTGATGGTTGTTTTTCATTGATAATTACCATTCGCACTTTATATACGGCCGACGGTAAATATTTTGCACCGAGCGAAGCCCAGAGCTGGTTTTGCTGTTCAAATGTGAGTGAATACAAATCAACAATGAGCTTTTCAATATCATTGCCTAACTGCGGCGATTCCTGGTTGTCGTACACATTTTTGGTTTGGAAACATTGCACGATATAGGAAAGCAGGATCAGCGCTTCACGATGTTCTGTGTGATTTGCATAAACCAGCATATATAAATTCAGTGTAAGCTCCGGATTCTGAAAGCTGTAGTATCCATTGCTCGCAACGGTTTGTGGGTTCGGCTGACGATACGCTTTTTCTTCTTCAACATTTACCAGCATCATTCCTATTGCTTTGTCGGGCGCTACTTCAGTTCCGGTCTGTGACACAATAGCTGAGAGCGTGACTTTATTATCATCACCTGTTTTCAGCTTGAGATAAGTGTTCATTTCCTGGCGAAGAAAAAACAGCGCTTTATCAATCATCGTTGCATGCGTTTAAGGCCGGACATAAATTTCCATGGACAGAATTCCGGCAGGTTCTATCGATGCACAAACAATAAATTTTGATTTCTACATTTCACGCACCACAATTACAAACACGAACCTGGGTTGGCCGGTTAGTAACCTGCTTCGTGGCTGACCGAGATCTGCCGACGAACCGAAAAGGATAACGGGATGTTATCTTTTTACGGAAGAACTGATGCCTGGGGGACAAACACACAGTCTTACTTTATCATTATCTCTATTCTACTTCACTTTATTCATTTATAATGAATGCGAGGCAAGGTATTTAATATATCCATATCACCAAATATTTTTGTAACAAAAAATTATTAACATGATTCAAGAAAATATATTGTCGCATTTTTTCTCCAATGAAAAACAAATGAAGTATCAACTTTTCATTTAATGCAAATTATTTTTCAATGCATGTTCTAACAAACGTTTGTAATCGGATAAAATTCCATTTGTGCATAAATCAGGAAGTCTCCCTATGAAATTAAGGCAATCAAGTTTTTATTTATAGCAGGAGCGTTCATAAATATCAGGGCCTGATAAACATTAGTGACACAGATTATTTTTTTGTCTTTACTAAACGGATTTTTACCAATAAAAAAAACTCCGAATTAAAAATGCAGCGACCGGTGTATTAATTTTTTGTTTGTTTCACCGGAGCCAATTTAAATCGCCTGTTTAATTTCAACTAAACACTTATTTTCCTTTGCTCACTAACTTCAATCCATATTTTCTCATGTAATACACGAATATTTAACTATCCATACACATATCAATAGTGTTTATTCAGAAATAATATACCTTGCCACAAAAATCATTAATTTAAAATTTCAAACGCTCAGCGATTTCATTATGCTGCTCCCTTAATTCATACAGATGGCTAAACTTGAAAATGCACAACCGCCGTATCGCCGACTCCGTGGCTATGCTTTTGATCCGATCACTTCACTTGATTTGGATACAGCTGAAATTAATGAAGTAGTATATAAAATTCCATGGGAGAAAAATTTAAAAAAAGGTCCGGAAGGAGAATATATAAAAGTGATTGATCGTGATCCATCGAGTGATGAAACCTACATCCCTGTTGATTTAAATGATCCGGATATTCTTGCAACGGATGGCCTTTCTCCGAGTGAAGCAGATCCGCAGTTTCACCAGCAAATGGTTTATGCAGTGATCATGAACACGATTAAAAATTTTGAAAAAGCTTTGGGCAGAAAAATTTCATGGAGCCCCATGGAAGAAATTATCACAGAAAAAGGGAAAACCAAAATCAGGTACAAGTATGTCGATAAGCTCCTGGTTTTTCCTCATGGCATGCGCGATCAAAACGCGTATTACAGTCCGGAAAGAAAGCTGCTCATTTTCGGCTATTATAATTCTGCGCCCGTTCACGCAGGAGTTTTTCTCCCGGGAGGAATTTCCTATTCATGTCTTTCGCATGATATCATAGCCCATGAAACTGCACATGCATTATTGGATGGTATGTATAGCAGGTACATGGAAACTACCAACCCGGATATTGCGGGATTTCACGAAGGGTTTTCAGATATCGTTGCGCTGTTTCAACATTTCACTTACCCGGAAATAATAAAAAATCAAATCAGGAAAGTGAATGGCAATCTTGATGCGGAAAATCTTCTTGCTAAATTAGCAGTGGAATTCGGAAAATCAACCGGTGAATACAGCGCGCTGCGTGATGCAATTGGTTTCCATGATGAAAATGGTGTATGGCAAAAACAAGTGCCGACTCCGAATGATTACAGTGGATTTATTGAATGTCATGAACGCGGCGCATTGCTGGTTTCTGCTGTCTTCGATGCGTTCACAGCATTATATAAAGTTCGCACTGCCGATTTAATCCGTCTTGCAAGCGGTGGCACCGGCATTCTTCCCCCGGGCGAAATTCATCCTGATCTTGTAAACCGTCTTGCTGATGAGGCTGCGAAAACCGCAAGTCATGTTTTAAACATGTGCATCCGCGGCCTCGATTATTGTCCGCCGGTGGATCTGACTTACGGCGATTACCTTCGCGCGCTGATCACTGCTGATGCGGAGCTGGTAAAAAATGATCCGTGTAATTATCGTGTTGCTTTTATTAATGCATTTCGCAAAAGAGGAATTTTTCCACAAGGCGTTTCTAATCTTTCTGTTGAAACCTTGTTGTATAATAAAGTAGACGACGAAAATGCGAAGCTCGCTTTCAGCAATGCGATCGTTGATTTTTTGCGCGAGTTCAAAGAAAAGCTTGCTTACCTGACTGATCGTAGAAAAATATTTGAAGAGACGGAAGCATTCATCCGCGGATCAAAACGATTTCATGCTTTTGTTTTTAAGAACGGTGTTGCTGCAAATGCAGTCGCTCTTGAAAATCTTACCGGCCTTGTTTTTTCCGAACAATATAATCAGCTTGGTGTGCAGACTTCAAAAACATTCGGCAAAGGCCCATCTATTGAAATACATTCACTACGCATTCATAATAAGATCAGTCCCGATGGCACTGTGCAGAACCAGATCGTAATGATTGTTACACAGAAGGCTTTTGTTACTGTGCGAAAAGACAGGGACGACAACACAATTACTTTTCATCCTGTACTAAAAGGAGAGCCTAAGCCCGATGACCGCCACAACATGACCTTCCGAGGCGGATGCACCCTGATCTTTAACCTGAATACGCTGCAGCTGATGCATGTTATTTCGAAACCGATTTTCGATTTGAAAAAATCAAGAGGTGGAAAAGGCCGCGTACTTAAGCTGAATGAAGAACGTTTACAGATGCAATACAAATGCATGTACGGCAGCTTACGAAGCAAGATCGGATTTGCACCATTGAACCAGGAAACGACCGAGCCGTTTGCACACATTCATCAATCTAAAAACAATTCATTATGAGCAACGTTGATGCAATAAAATTCAGAATGTATAACACCGGTTCTGTCGGTGATTGCCTGCTCCTGCTCTTCCAGAAAAAAAACGTCACCACCTTCAGCATGCTTATTGATTGCGGCGGATGGGCAGCACAGGCAAGTGAAATTTCGAAATGCGTGGAAGATATTAAAACAACCTGCAATGGTAAAGTTGATTTGTTAGTGATCACGCATGAACATAAAGATCACGTCTCGGGTTTTAACCAGGCAAGAACGATATTCGACAAAATTAAATTTGAGCACATCTGGATGTCGTGGGTAGAAAATACGAATGATCCGATTGCAGGAATTCTGAAAGAGCATTATACAAAAAAGCTGAAAGAGCTGAAGCTTAGCGCGGAAAATTCGCTGAGACGTATTCAGAAAGCATCGGGAAACAGGAATGTAAAAGGTGCGAAACAACGTCTTGAAAATTCAAAAAAGAATTTAGAGCAAACACTGGAATCGATTGCTTTTGAAATGGGCATGGCTGATCACAAAGGTGTGACAAAGAATGCCGGCAAAACGATTTCAGATGCAATGAAATATATTAAGTCGCGAAAAAAACCTGACTATAAAAATCCAGGTGAAGTAATTACCGATGTAAAAGGTGCTGAAGGAATTAAATTTTATGTGCTTGGTCCGCCAAAAGATGAAGACCAGGTTTTCTTAAAAAAAGATGCGATCAAAGATGAAATGTATCATCTTGCTCTTTCTCCCGATACATTAAAATTTTCTGCTGCGCGTAAAATATTCAAATCGGGAATCAGTCTCGCGGACGGAACGTCTCCGTTTCATGAAAAATATTTCCTCACCGGAGCAGCGCATGCCGGTTTCCTGAAAGAATACAATTCCACCGATTTGAAATGGCGGCAGATAGAAGATGACCTGGACGGCACTGAAATGGCGTTGACAAAGCTGGTGAATACAATGGTCAATAATACCAGTCTTGTGCTTGCAATTGAATTTGAAGCGTCGGGGCATGTTATTTTATTACCAGCCGATGCGCAGTCAGGAAACTGGATGTCGTGGCACTCTGCTGAAGTTTCGAAAAAACTAAAAGCAAAAGGCGGAAAAAGCACGGAAGAGCTTTTAAACAATACTGTTTTTTATAAGGTTGGTCATCATGGCAGTCATAACGGCACCGCTTCTGTTCATGGATTAGACATGATGAAACACAATAAGCTCGTTGCGTTTATGCCATTGGTGCAGGATGCGATCCCGGTACAATGGGGTGGTGAAGATAATTTTCCGGCCAAAGCGCTTTACAATGCATTGATTGAAAAAACAAAAGGTCGTTTGATGCGAACAGATGAAGGATTAGTGACGCATTCGAAGGCTGCAACCCTGAGAAAGACGCTTTCCAAGGCAGATGCAAAAGCGCTGAAGACGAATTTTAAGAAGGATGCATTGTATTGTGAGTATGTGATCAGGCAGTAGATAATCGGTTTACTAATCAGGTTAATTCTGCTATTGTGCATTCATAATAAAAAAATCACTTAATTAGATGATGAAATAATACAGCTATTTTCCCAAACTATAATTAACCTGAAAAGACGTGAAGTCTTTTTACCTAACCACCCCTTTTATGCCTGCTAATACGCCTGAAGAAATATTGGATCCAAAATATTTCCTCAATATTGATTACAAAGGAACTTTTAACAATGGTAATTTCGGACATCTGCCCGGCTATGGAAAAATAAAATCTTCGCCGGAAGATGTGGATGCAATGTTCTCCGGTCTTTCAAACCAACCACGACAACACCTCGCGCTTTTTTTTCATGGTGGACTTGTTGGCGAAGGTTCAGGAATGAAAGCTGCAAAACGCTTTACACGTTTTTATAAAGATGCCGTTCACCCCTATTCCATCGTTTGGGAAACCGGTATAGTAACTTCTCTTGCCAGTTATGTACAGCATAACATGTCGAAAGAGATATTTAAAAAATTGCAGAACCAGGTTATTGCATCCATTCTTGAACGTCTTCATATTCTTCCGGGGCTCAATGCGAAAACCTTAGTAAAATCAAAATCCAACGCAGCCAAGGTTACGTTAAATACACCTGGTGTGAAAGATCAGATTCTAGTAGCGTCAAAAAATCAATATGCAGCTACAAGCCTGGCGCAAATTGAGGTTGAAGTAAAATCAACTGATGCGATCGCTGCTGCTGACGATATATATAATTTCAAGGAAACGATGGCCATGGCGCAGGAAGAAGAAATGATGACAGCATCGGCAATTGGTGGTTTTCCGATTCCCGGAAAAGTTGCGTTTAAAGCTGCCATTATTGCGGCGCGCTGTATTTTTCGGTTCTCACGCAAACGTCATCATGGTGTGGGAACAACTATAGAAGAAGAAATTCTCCGCCAGCTCTCTGTTTCATTTGTTAACCTTGGTAAAACAGCGCAAGGTGTCTGGTCTGAAATGAAGGACCAGGCAGAAGGCATGTGGAAATCAAATGCAAAAAAGAATGGTGATGATCAGTATGCAGGACGTTATCTACTTGATAAGCTTGCTGCATATTCTAAACAACATGCGCTACGTATAGATCTCATTGGTCATAGCGCAGGTTCTATCGCCATTTGTGAACTTCTTAAGGCAATTGAAGCTGAACCGGACAAATATGGCCATATACATTTTCGTAATATTGTTTTTCTTGCGCCTGCCTGCAAATGTGATTTGTTTCATAAAACAATCATGCGTTTTCCAAACCGTTATGATCAGTTCCGTATGTTCGGGATGAAACAAGCAGTCGAAGAAACGGACAATATGATACCGCCAAAATTATTTCATTTTGTATATGCAAAATCACTGCTCTATTTTGTCTCCGGACTTTGTGAAGATGGCGATCCCGGGTTTGATGAAGATATTAAGGGCGATACATGCATTCTTGGTCTCGAGCAACATACATCGGGCAAAGCGCCTTATTCAAAGTATGCTATGTTGAACGAGATCCACCAATTCCTGTATGCAGGAACAACAAATACACGGCGGATTGTTCTTACACCAACTGTTGGAGAGGATACGATATTGGGTTACCGCGGACAAGCGATTCACCATGGCGATTTTGATAACGATGGTGACTTTGATAATGAGCCGGTTTCTCCAATGGAAAATTCTATCCGGGAAAGTCTTGGGTATCTATTCAGTTCATAAAATTTGCCTGAAGGATATTTACTGAGCTTCTATCGGAACTTTAGGTCTTTCAGTTTTAACATGTGATTTTAGTTTCGTTTTTGCATGTGAATGGACTGGAAATAAATTTGATTTCCAAAAGTTCCAAAGAGTATATTTCATTAACAGATATTGCCAGGTACAAAAATCCTTCCGAACCATTTGCAATAATCAATAATTGGATGGGGAACAGAAGCACAATTGAATTCATCGGATTGTGGGAGAAATTAAATAACCTCGATTTTAAACCTCTCGAAATCGAGAGGTTTAAAATCGAGGCAAGAAGTAATTATTTCGTCCTGTCACCTCAAAGATGGATTGAACTAATGCAAACGGATTATTTCAACATTAGAAAGTCTAATCTTAAAAATAAAAAAAGTGAGTAAAAAGAATAAAACATTACAAGTCCAAAATATTTCCATATCAGTTATTACAGAAAATGAGACTGATTTTATCTGCCTTACTGATATTGCGAAAGCTAAGGATGGTGAAGCACGTGCAGCAGACATTATCAAGAATTGGATCAGAACAAGAACTACACTTGAATTTTTGGGTGCCTGGGAAGAAATATACAATCCTGATTTTAAAGTGGTCGAATTTGACCACTTTAAAATGCAGGCGGGGCTTCCATCCTTTGTCTTAAGCCCTGGTCAGTGGGTCCAACAGACTAATGCCATTGGCATGTATGTTAATTCAGGACGTTATGGAGGAACTTATGCCCACAAGGACATCGCATTTGAATTTTGTTCTGCCATTAGCCCTATGTTTAAACTCTATTTAATTAAGGAGTTTCAACGGCTCAAAGAACAAGAAGACAGTCGACATAACCTGCAATGGAATATCCAACGCACACTCGCCAAAGTAAATTACAAAATTCATACTGACGCTATCAAAGAAAATCTAATTCCGAAAGAGCTGACGAAAGCCCAGATCAACGGAATTTATGCGAGTGAAGCTGATCTTCTTAACGTTGCTTTATTCGGACTCATTGCAAAAGACTGGCGAAAATTGAACTCCAAATCAGAAGGCAATATCCGTGATGAGGCGAGCATCGAACAGCTTGTTGTATTGTCCAACATGGAAAGCATTAATTCTGTGCTCATTCAACAAGGATTAACTCAAAGTGAGCGATTGAAACAATTAAATCAAACTGCTATCAGCCAGATGAAATCATTGCTGAATAATTACAATTTGAAAAAGCTGAAGTAACGCTATCTTTATCGGAACATTATTCCAATGTCCAAAAAAGAATGCCCTTCCTGCGCTACAGAAATTGCTTCCGACAGCGAGATCTGCCCCATTTGTGAATTTGAATTTTCGCATACCGGGCAAACCAGGAAAGGAATGATCTTCTTCCTCGTTATTCTTTTTATCCTCATCAGCCTGGTTACCTGGTACCGGAACGTTTTCCGATAGATTTTACCTTCACCCCTATCTAGATTTCCAATACTAAAAATCCAAACTTTCCGCTTCTTCGTACCTATCTTTGTACTCCTCCGGCGAACAACTTACTGCTAACGAAGATTTGTGATGAGAACAGGTTTCATTTTTAAAAAATATACGCCTCCTGAATTAAGTCCGTTTGAGCGCCTCTTTGATATTTTCAAGGAGCTCATCGTGCATACTTCAGGCGATTTTGATGAAGCGATAAGCTGGCTGCGTGAATTGGATAAGGAATATAAACTCACGACACCGGAATATTCTATTGAAGATTTTATCGAGGACCTGAAAAAGAAAAGACTCATTCGCGATGAAGGTGAGAAAGACGGAAATGGTCCGGGCGGAGTTGTGATCACGGCGAAGATGGAACGCATGATCAGGCAATCGGCGCTTGAACAGATCTTCGGAAATTTAAAACGCGGAACGACAGGAAATCACCGTACAAAATTTGCCGGTCGTGGTGATGAGCATACGGGCGAATTTCGTCCTTACAATTTCGGTGATTCGCTGGAGCAGATCGCAATGACGGAAACTTTGCGCAATGCACAGGTGAATAATGGCATCGATTCTTTCCAGCTGCATGAACGCGATCTTGTTGTAGAAGATACTTTTTTCAAAGCGCAGATGAGCACCGTGCTGATGATCGACGTAAGCCATAGTATGATCTTGTATGGCGAAGATCGTATCACACCTGCGAAAAAAGTTGCGATGGCACTTTCTGAATTAATCAGCACACGTTATCCGAAAGATACGCTCGACATTATCGCTTTCGGAAATGAAGCGTGGCCGATTTCTATTCAAGATCTTCCGTATTTACAAGTCGGACCATTTCATACGAATACAGTTGCAGGTCTTGAGCTTGCAATGGATATTCTGCGACGCAAAAAAAATGCGAACAAGCAGATCTTCATGATCACCGATGGAAAACCAAGCTGCCTGAAAGAAGCGAATGGCGATTATTATTTCAACAGCAGCGGACTTGATCCGTATATCACCGATAAATGTTACGCGACAGCAAGATTGGCGCGGAGGCACCAGATTGCAATCACCACTTTCATGATTGCGCAGGATCCGTATTTGCAGCGGTTTGTTGAAGCATTTACTGAAGCAAATCAAGGCAAAGCATTTTATACCGGGCTGAAAGGTTTAGGTCAGCTCATCTTTGAAGATTACCAGCAGAACCGCAAGAAAAATTTACGCGGATAAAATTTAAATGAAGTATGAAAAGCAACGCACCAACAATAAAAACACTGGGTGAATTAAAAAAATCCGGTTACACTACCACAAGCATTAAAGATGAATTGCGAAATAACCTGCTGAAAAAACTTCAGAATGGTGAAAATCCATTCGAAGGAATTCATGGTTATGAAAACACAGTCATTCCTGAATTGGAAAGAGCAATTCTTTCGCGGCATCATATTAACCTGCTCGGATTACGCGGACAAGCAAAAACACGTTTAGCGCGAATGATGGTGAATTTGCTTGATGAATGGATTCCTGTTGTGGAAGGATCAGAAGTGCACGACGATCCGTTGCAGCCGCTTTCCTGGTTTGCGCGAAATCTTGTTGAAGAAAAAAAAGACAGCACACCTATTTCATGGTTGCATCGCTCTGAACGTTTTTATGAAAAGCTTGCAACACCGGATGTAACCGTCGCCGATCTCATTGGTGATGTTGATCCGATCAAAGCTGCAAATCTTAAGCTTCCTTATTCCGATGAACGTGTGATCCATTTTGGAATGATCCCGCGCGCGAACCGTTGCATTTTTATCATCAACGAGCTGCCCGATCTGCAAGCGCGAATCCAGGTTGCGCTATTCAATATTCTGCAGGAAGGCGATATTCAAATTCGCGGATTTCAATTGCGTTTTCCTTTCGATATTCAGTTCTTGTTTACCGCGAACCCGGAAGATTATACCAATCGCGGCAGCATCGTTACGCCTTTGAAAGATCGTATCGGTTCGCAAATTCTTACGCACTATCCAACCAACATCGAGACCGCACGCAAGATCACAGAACAGGAAGCGCGCCTGGATGGCAGACAAAAAGAAAACATCCACGTACCTTCCCTCGCGCTCGATCTTATCGAACAGATCGGTTTTGAATCGCGCACCAGCGAATATATCGACAGCAAAAGCGGCATCAGCGCGCGTATGAGCATTTCTGCTTATGAAAATCTCGTGAGCACCGCAGAACTTCGTATGATCCGCAACAAGCTCACTAAAACAAGTGTACGCCTGAATGATTTTAACGGAATTGTTCCGGCACTCACAGGCAAAATGGAAATGGCCTACGAAGGCGAACAGGAAGGCGCGCGTGCAGTGGCAGAAATTTTAATCGGCGCAGCTGTAAAAACGGTTTTCGAATCTTACTTTCCGAAGATCACTAAACTGGAAAAACCAACCGCGCGCAGTCCATACCAGGATCTCATCGATTGGTTCATCAGCCAGGAAGAAGATTTTGAATTAAGTGATCAGTTGGATGATGATGCTTATCGTAAAAAGCTGGATGCAATTATACCGATGAACCAATTGCTGAAGCGTTATCACCCGGATACGCCTAAGGAAGAGAACTGGTTTTTGAAAGAAGTGGTGTTGTGGGGATTGGTGGAGAGTAAAAAATTGAGTCGCGTGAAATTGGCTGATGGAAATAGTTTTACTGATGAGTATAGTGATTATTTGCGGGGGATGAAATAAATTCAAAAACATTCAAGATTCAAGATTCAAGATTTGAAATTGAAATTAAAAAGACCAGGTGATTTGCCTGGTCTTTTTTAATGAATAATTATTTATGCCTAATTTAAAAAATACCGGAGATTTACACTTGATCTGAGCTTTGACCACGGATCAATATCCTTTTCGAAAAAGTTTTCAATTCCACCTGAAGCAAAAATACTGAACTTCTTTCCTACTTTAGCTTCAAGTCCGAGGTTCAGAAGTAAAGAGCTTCTCATTGGATTTACTGCATTATCATCAGAATAATTATTCCATTTATATTGCGCTTCTGCAAATCCGCGTACAGTTTGATCGCCATAATAAAAACGAAAATTACCAGTAGCCGTACTTTTTATTCCCAAAGAATCAGCATTAATACTATTTCTGTAAAATCCGCCGATTAAGATCTGCGAATGTGTGCTTCCTTTCCATGGACGAAAAGCTACGGTGGTCCATGCGTTAATAAAATTATACCCAACATCTTTTAATGTAGAATCACCGGCTTGACCAACCCAAGCAAATGCAAAGTCAAGAGAAAAATCATTCCAGTGTTTAGCCTCGTACGCATCCAATGTTACATTAAACTGACTTAGGTTATATACTTTTTTCACCGAATCAAGCTGCGTTGGAAAAGTGCTGCCGTTAACCCACTGCTTGAAATTATTCAGCAAAACTGAATCAACATTATTTTGTGGCGATTCAATTTGCCTGATGGCAGAAGTAGTCGGTGGCTGATTGATACTTCCTAAAAACGCAACAACTAAAGTCCGCTGTGACGAAAACCTTTCACTTTGCTTTATGTACAGTTCTTTATTGAAAATAGGATTATCTTCTTTCATTGTCCAATGATAATGAGCACCAAGACTCAATTTGAAAGGGTCTTCTTCTCCTGAGTTATCAAACTTTGTTGCCATGTTAAATGAAAAATTATAGGCAAATCTTTTAAAAGTGCTTTCACTGTATTCCTGAACAGTCCAGTATTTAGATGCGGTTCTTCCAGGAGAAAATTCAAGCGCAAAATTTCTAGGCAGGCTAAAACCTTGCTGAGTTACATAAGGTGCAATGGTAAAAGCAAAACTTTTAATATCTGTCGGGCGAAGAATATTACTCGGATCAATATCAAGCGCTTTAAAAGCAGGATTATCCGGTACATAAAAAGGTACCTTATAAGTAAAAACCGAATCAAGAGCCGAATCTGATTGCGCAGTTATTTTGACTGAAGCAAAGAATAATAAGGAAACGAATATGCAGTTTTTCATCTATAGCTGTTTTAGTAAGTAAATTTCTGAAGGATCTGGTTGATGTTCTGATTTAGCAGCCACTGTGCCATCGAAAAGCGTATACTTCTCCAGAAGAGTTTTTTTCCCATTTGGCCATTGATAGAATTCCACAATAGCCTGAGCCTCTACAGGACTATTGGAATAATTCCTCAGGTTTATAAGAATATAAGTACTACGTAGATTCTGTAATGAACTATTCTCTGTATTGTTTTTTTGAAGAATGTACTCATGTCCAGCTTCAATAACATCCTGGGCTCCGTTAAATGTATAAGGCCCCCAGATGATGGTTTGCTGATCAGTGTCATCATATTCAATTCTGCCGGTCATATTTAAAATACCAGTCATGATTATTTTGACGCTTAGTTTTTCAGCAGTTGTTGGATAGTTTATTGTTACCATGTTTATTTTTTTTGTTTTAAATTTTCAGCTTATAATTCCTGCTAAAAGGAAGAGCCAATATATTATTATCTATCCATATAGCCCGTTTTATAGCGTTGACATTTATTCAAACGATCTGATGTCAACGATTTTTTTAATTAATTTATTTATTCTGATTCATTATTGGTTTTGAATTAATAGTTCTTAATTACTTTTTGGAGGTGGTGCAAGTAGTCCCGCTAAAGCGCCAATAGCAGCAGAACCAATTGCTGTCAGTATTGTTGGTACACCTTTATCATCACTGATTTTTCCAGTTCCAATCAAAATAATTACACCGATAATAATGGATAAAATTGTAAAACCAAGTGCTGATACAATTATCCGGTAAACCCAAACATCGGTGGATAACGGATTGGTTGTTTGAACCTGGTTAACAGCAGCTATTGGATCGGCTTTGAATTGATCCTGCAAATGCTGGTTAGAAGAAAGCTCTTGCTTGAACTCTTCAAAACTTTTAATTTGTTTAGATGCCATAATAAATTTTTTAGTTGCCTACTCTATGCCCTTTTCGGCTCGACGGGATTTGAATTAACAGTTCAAAAGTCTGTCAAGTCTTTTAACTCTGCAAGAGCAACTATACCCGATCACAAGTGAAAAATCACGTATTTTAAATTGCGTAGAAATACGCAATAAGAATAGAAGAATACGGAATGTGCTATTTGAATAAAAAACGAAAGAAATAGCGTTCTATATTTGAAGCCTAACTAAAAACATAACCACTATGGAAACAGTAAAAAAATTTATTGATCCGAAAGATGCAATTATCTATTTCGGTTTTGACTGCATGAAAGATGATGTAAATGCTTTTTATGTCGGAGTTCATGCAATTTCGATAAATACTTACGAAAGAATGATTAAAAATTTCGACGATACATCAGGAGGAATTGGCACTCAGTTTAAGAATTTTCCATCCTCTAATCTTAATGTTACCGGATTTGGTTGCAATGACTATATCGAATACAATACAGGGCCAAACCCCAATTCAACAATCATTCTAAGTAAAATCGACATACTGGATGATGAATCAATTCCATTAGATATGGATAAGTTTGCAATTGGTAAATATTCTATACACTTCTTCCGTGGACTTCAAAAGTATTTTCCTATTCCTGCTTCAACCTCAACCCAGGAACAAATCTATAGATTTACGAAAGCAAAAAATGACGCAGGTGTGGAAACCCTAGTGTTACAAGTATTAAACGATAACGTTGCTGTCTACCATGGTGACTTAACTCACATGTTTCCATAACCCTTCACTACATTAGTGTATGATTTTGCTTAAAGTTGTTTCAACCATCTCCCCTCTTTTCATCCTCATCGGTTGCTGGCGACATCGTTTTACCCTGCTGTGGTTTTATGCTGCAGCAGGGTTTATTACAGAAATACTTTCATTAGTTATTAAGGAGAAGCAATTGGCAGGAAATGCTTTTCTATTGGTTGAATTTCTTATTCTATCACTTTATTACAGAAAGAAAATTTATAACAGCAACCTGCTATTCATAATTATCACCCTTTGCGTATCAGGCTGGTTTGTGCTAAATACTTTTATAAAATCAATCTACGTGATGAATCTGGCGGATGCAAGCGCTTTTTGCCTTGTATATATTCTTTACAGTATTTTATTCTTTTATTCTTATTTGAAAAAAGATCCTTCAGCAAACACTCAACATAACATGGCAGACATCGGAATTACAATCGCAATCTTCGTTTTTGCTTCAGGTTCATTTATGCTTTTCCTATTTTCTCCTCTTCAATTAAAGAATGAAACCGAAGAATTTTACATATTATGGGGAACTGTTTTTACAAGCCTAAACATCTTCCGCTACACCCTCATCGCAATCGCTCTCTACAAAAAAACAATATACAATGCTGAGTAATATTGTCATAATCGCAATTGCTATAATGCTGATGATGGCAATATCAGTTGTGCTCTTCGTTATTCTTTACCAGCGCAGAGGTATTCGCCACCAACTCGAAGTAAAAACCCTAAACGAACAAAAACAACTCGCTCTCCTCGAAGCATCTCTCCAAAGCGAAGAAGAAGAACGTCGTCGCATCGCCAGCGAATTGCATGATGATGTGGGCGCTTCTCTTTCTTCGATTCGCCTTTTTCTTCATAAGGCGGATGAACAGTCGGGTAATTCTCCTGTGATCCAGCAATCGAAAGATCTGATTGATGAGACGATTAAAAAAGTGAGAGACATTTCGCATAAGCTGCAGCCGGCTACGTTGCAAATGCTCGGACTATATACTTCGCTGCAGGCGCTGGCGGAAATTTATAACCGCTCGGAAGGAATTAAAGTTGATGTGCGTGCGGATCATTCGTTGCCACGGCTCGTTCCGAATACGGAGTTGCATATTTACCGCATCATCCAGGAGCTCATCAATAATAGTATCAAACATTCCGGCAGCAGTAAAATCAGCATTAACGTAAATCTCATTGGAGAAAATCTCCAGTTTGCTGTTACGCAGGATGGCAAAGGAATTGCGAAAGAAGAGTATGCCGGCTTGCTCGTGAAAAAAGGCGCGATCGGGCTGAAGAATATTGAAAATCGTTTGAAATTTACGAATGCTACAATCGAATTCAGGAAGTTGAGTGAAAGTGAATTTAGTACGATCATTTTAGTTCCGGTAAAAAATAAATTATGAAATCCATCAGCTACGTTATTGCAGACGACCACCAGATTTTCCGCCAGGGACTGAAGCTTGTTCTTGGAGACGATAAAGGATTGAATTTTCTTGGCGAAGCGGAGAATGGAATTGCATTGCTGAAATTATTAGAAACCGTTTCTCCTGATGTGATCCTGCTCGATTTGAAAATGCCGGAGATGGATGGCTTCGAAGCAACACGCGAAATCCGGAAACAATTTCCTGAAATAAAAATTCTCATTCTTACCATGCACGATGAAGAACATTTTATCCTTCACATGCTCGAGGCCGGTGCGAATGGTTATTTACTGAAGAATGCAAACCCGGAAGAAATTCAGCAGGCGATCCGCGCGGTTTATGAAACGAATCATTATTTCAACGATCTCGTCAGTAAAGCGATGCTTAAAAGCATTGTGCAAAAAAACATTGCCAAACCTGATTTTAAAAATACGATTGCGCTCACTGAAAAAGAGATCACCATCCTTCGTCTTATTTGCCGGGAATTAACTTCTGCTGAAATCGGTGAAAAAGTATTTCTCAGCGCAAGAACGGTGGAAGGAATCCGCGCCGGAATGATGGAAAAAGTAGGGGTGAGAAATATTGCAGGACTCGTAATGTACGCTGCTAAAAATGGAATTGCGAATTGAATCGTGATGCATCTCAGTAAATAAAAAACCGGGATCTCCTATTCTCTTATTGAGTTCGGAAAATCCCGGGATACAAATGCTTTTCTTAATTATTTTTCTGCTTCAACGCACTGAGATAATCTATAATAGGAATATCGATGCTTACTGAATAGAAATGATTTTGATTCTTATAATAATTATCCTGCCACACGTATCCAATTCCTGCACTGAAAGACAATCCATTAAAAAAGGTGACACCAATATTTTGTCCGAATATCGGGTAGTGAAAAGAATCATCCGAATTCAACACGGCAATTTGGTATAATAATCCTGATGCATAAGCTGAGAAATAAATATCATTCAATACAGGAGCCAGTGGTTGCTTCTTAAACCTTTTCGTATATCCATAATAGCTATACCATGTTCCGGCTGCATGTGAATGGGTATACTTGAAATTCCACAACAGGATTTTTATCCCGATTTTTTCACTTGCGAAATACAGGTTATCAATTGAATTCGCATTCCCGTCTGCATCCTGCCCTAATGTGTTGGTTTTGGGAAAATAAATAGTGTTTGTTCCGATAGAAAAATAAGGTTTTATGTAAACGCCGACTCCATTCCTTGACGCACCTGAAAATTTATCATAAATAGAACTTATCAGCGCTTCGATCTGTATCGTAATATAACCGCCGCTATTGTTAATTGAATCGACCTGCAAAATCCCTTTTTCATCTACATAATCAATAAAAGTATTTTCCAATGTAAATTCAAGAATGGATGATATGACATTATTCGGCGTTTGATTTCTTGCAAAATCAATCAATTTATAGAGAACAAATTTCAAGCCTACAAATTGTCCGGGAGCAATAGAGAACTCTTTGTATTTATGTTTGCTTAAAGAATTAATAAAGTTTGCAATTTGTTTAACAGCCATTTGAAGTGCTGGGTCATTCACCGTTCGCGAAGCAAGAGCACCATCAATTCTTTTTTCCTTAATTAATTGCAACAAAAGAACAAGACGTGTTTTATATACCTCACGCTCTTTGGAATATTTTATACTGTCAGCTTTAGATTCTTTCAACTTCAGAATATATGTATTGCTCTGGTTATACCAGGCGAGGTAAGCAGGATCGGATAAGCTTCGTTCAAATTCAAAATCAGGATTCAGATTATCTTTTAATAAAATATCAAAGCACATATCCAGCCGGGTATTAAAATCCGAAATAGTTAATTCTAACCTGGCTTCCGTTCCGTCTTTAACATGTAATGCTAAATCATCTATCTGCTTTAAGGAATCAACAAAGTTTCTGACAGTTTCAAGACTCTGACTTATTAATAAATTATTATCATCAAAAAGCATATCCTGGGTTGCCAGCCATTGCAAACCGAATACATAGCCAAAATCAACAGACTTTTTAATTAATGATTTAGTAATAACTGTTTTGTCTTTATTGCCGGTTAACGCATCCATAATTCCATACATGTAATTATACGTAGTGAAATTATTCAGCTCTTGTGTGTAGCTTGATTCGTTGAAAAATTTTACAACTGTATTTGTAAAAACTTTCTTCTTTACTTCTTCTTGTTTTTCCTGGATGACTTCTGCTAATACTTCCGTGTCAATTGCGCCCTGTTGAAAAGATGGACGCGTTCCTGATAATTTTAATTGTTGCGAAAATAACGGCGTAAATAAAATACATGAATGAAAATAAATTAAAAGGAGAATGTGTTTTTTCATTTGGTGTGTGTAATTAAAGGTTTAAGCAAACATAAACCGAAATTCCAATTTATCTGCTTGTAAACGCCTTCAAATGAAACTTTATTTAACACCAGCCAAATTCCGAATCTGCTATCTTTACATACTGACCAATTTATGAAACTCCGGTACAATGAAAACTCCGAAAATTATTTTCCTGCTGCTTATTGTCGCTGCAACAGCATTCGCATTCACTAAACCATTGCAGGAGGTCACAATTAAGATTGCTACGAATTGTGATCACTTTGATGTTTGTGAAACGGGAAAAACGCGCCTGGAAAAAGAGCTGACGCTTACTTCGGGAATAAAAAAAGTAAGCATCGACAGCAAGCTCATGACCGTTACAGTGAAATACAATGCGAAAAGAATTTCACCTGATAAAATACGTAAAGTAATAGCGCAGGCAGGTTATGATGCTGATGATGTAAAAGCAGATCCGAAAGGTGTGGAAGAGCTGGATGAATGTTGTAAGAAAAAGTAAAATAAAGCATATCAACCAAAGTATCCGGCCATGTGAAGGCTTACTTTTCAAAATGCTCCTGCATGAAAAAAACTAAAGATCCCATCTTCGAACGACTTGCAAGACTTTGCACAAGATTCGCCGGAAGCACCCTTGCATTTGTTGTTTCCATTTCTGTTATTCTCATCTGGCTAATAACAGGACCGATGTTCAAATATTCTGATACCTGGCAATTGGTTATCAATACAGGAACTACGGTTGTAACGTTCCTTATGGTGTTTCTTATTCAGCGCAGCCAGAACAAAGATTCCCGGGCTGTCCATTTGAAATTAAATGAATTGGTGGCTTCATTACAAGGTCCGAGTAACCGTCTTATAAACGTGGAAAATCTCAGCGAACATGAATTGAAGCAGCTCTCGTTGTTCTACCAAAAGCTCAGTGAAATGGCTGCTAAAGAAAAGGATCTTTCCGCTTCACATTCGATAGAAGAAGCGGAGCAGCTTCACAATAAAAAATATGCTGCTGAAGAAGAGTAATCGATTCTAAAATTACCCTGAAACGAACGAGGAAATCTTTGAGCTTGAAATAACGGTTGGATTAACCACCATCACCGGTATCTGCACTTCATTGGAAATTATATCGCGCTCGGCTGTTCCGCTGAACAATTCATGCACACCACGCTCCTGTGAATTTACAACTGCAACAAGATCTGCATCAATGCCCGTTGCGAAGCTGATCATTTGTTTTACAAAATTTCCTTTCTCAGCAGCAGCATGAACTTCGTGCTCAATACCGTGCTTCTTCATTTCATTCTGCGCATAAGCAGTATTACGCGCAATTGTCTTGCTCAGGAATTCATCATTTTCAAATTGCGAAAAGATGTAAATTTTAGATTTGAAATATCCCGCCATACGAATGGTCAGATCGAGCTTATGTTTTGATTCTTTCGTCAGATCCATTGGTAAAACAATGCGGGTATAACCATCGCGCATCGGACGGTTTTGCACTACAACAAACGGAACTGCAGAATTCGTTATCACTTTTACTGCATAGCTTCCGAGAATATGCTGCATGCCTTTTACACCATGCGTTCCCATAAAAATTAAATTCGCACCAAGCGTTTCCGCAACACCACCGATATCATCAAAGATGTTTCCTTCTTTTACAACACTATTTACGGTTACATTTTGCTTTTCCTTTACATCACGGATCACCTCGTCAAGCTTAGCCTGTGCACGCGCACGATCCGAATTCTTTTCAATGATATGCAACAATGTAACTTCTGCATTTACAACTTTAGCAACAGAAACAGCATGATTAAGCGCGCATTCCGCCGCCGCAGTAAAGTCTGTCGGGATTAAAAACTGGTTGAGGGGTTTTGACATAGGGAGTAAAAGTTGAGCCGCTAAATTAGTAAAAAACTGTCGCGTTCGAAGTGAATTGAACGTTAACAGGGGAATAATAAAGCGACAAAACACAGGTTACAGCATGATGAACAGGACAGTTTTTGTGACGAAAACAAGAGTTGCTTTTTGGGCCTTCCACTGGGAAAAACACTATATTTATTCCTTACTATCACCCCGGTGAATCCCCATTGAATGAATAAACTTTTACTACGACTTATTTTACTTTTTGTAATCAGCACCTGGTCAATTTCTGCATCCGGAAATTGTCCGACTGTCACTGCTGCATTTACTACTTCGGTTACAACTATCTGCGGCCCGGGTGCTGTTACTGTGAATTTTGTCAATACAAGTACCGGTGCAGGAAATGGTGCAGCTACTTATACCTGGTTCCTGAATAATGTGCAGTTCGCTTCTACTTCGGGATTGACTGCTCCGGCGGGATCAGCTATTTCTGCGGTTGGCACTTATAACTACATGCTTGTTGCCAGCAATACTGCGCCTAATTGTACGGATACTGCTTATGCCACAGTTACCATTTTCCCTTTGCCGAATGCTTCCTTTACGTTCACTCCGAATAATCAATGTGCAGGATTGCCTGTCAATTTTACAAATACATCTACAGGAACAGTTGCTGCATCCACTTATCTCTGGAATTTCGGTGATGCAACAACTTCAACACAAACAAGTCCGTCGCACACGTATGCTGCAGGCGGAACTTATAACGTTACGCTCACTGTTACAAATTTTGCCGGATGTACAAGCACGTTTAATTTAACTGTAACCGCAAGTGCTATTCCGCTGGTTTCCATTTCGGGTAATGATGGCGATGGCGACACGCAATATTGTTTGCTTCCGGGTGATCCGACGACGATTGATATTGTGACATTCTCCAATACAACAACAGGAGCGGTTAGCTATACATGGAATTTCGGTGATGCTACTCCCCTCTTTACTACAGCATCCAATGCAAGCTTTCCGCATACGTATACAAGCTACGGAACATACACGGTAACAATGACTGCAACCGGTCCGAATGGCTGCACGGCTACTGCAACGCTAACTGTTATTTTTGAACGTTACGTAGGCGCATCATTCAGTGTGCCGATTGCTCAAATGTCAGGGTGTTTGCCGCTTACAGTTAATCCTGTCAATGCTTCACAGAATGCAAATACGTATACCTGGAATTTCGGTGATGCAACTCCGCTGGTTACAACTACAAGCTACATTCCGCCACCGCATACGTATCTCGTGCCGGGCATGTACACGATCACACTTGTGGCAGCGAATTCATGCAATACCGCAACATCGACCGTAAGTCCGATTGTAGTGGTTGGTCCGCCGGTGGTGAATTTTTTCGCTAATCCAATGCTGGGCTGTTCACCGCAAGTAGTCACATTTACAAATGCATCAACAGGTGTTTCTCCTGCGAACAATTACACATGGGATTTCGGAAATGGAAATATTGTAACCGGCACAGGTAATCCACCATCACAAACTTATTTACAGGGTTCATATACCATTACACTTATCGCAGGAAGCGCATGCGGAACAGATACGATGACACGTGTAATTGTTGTCGATACAATTCCGGATGTTAATCTCACTGTTAATCCGACGAACGGTTGCACGCCATTAACAGTTACCACAACCAATACCTCTACAGGTGGAAATCTTTCGTATCAATGGTATGTGGATGGTGTGTTTACTTCTTCAGCAATTACTATTCCTCCTGTTGTTTTTACAACTCCAGCGGGAAACACTCCTACCAATCACACGATTCGTTTAGTGGTGAGCAATCATTGCGGCACACGCGATTCACTCGTCAATATTACAGTGCATCCTGCAGTGCTTGCACGGTTTACTCCGTTGAACACTACTATTTGCGCAGGCGGAAGCGTTACATTCACACAAGCATCGTATGGAGATAATCTTACGTATGCATGGAATTTCGGCAACAGTAATACATCCACAACTGCTGGTCCGCACACACAGACTTATCCTGTTGCAGGAACGTATACAGTTTCACTTACTGTCACCGGTTTTTGCGGCACAAGCACATTAACAGCCACCGTCGTTGTGAACCCGATGCCTGTCGCGGATATTGCTGCAGCGCCGCTTTCAGGTTGTGAAGATCTTAGTGTCAATTTCACAAACAATTCTACTGCCGGTGGCACGTATGCATGGAATTTTGGCGGTTCTTCCGTGCCTTTAACTTCAACAGCATTTACGCCGCCTGCTGTTTTATTTCCAAATCCCGGAGTGCAAACTGTTGTGCTTACGGTCAACCTGCTCGGATGTATCAGCAGGGATACTGTGCTTATTACGGTTTTACCGCGGCCCGTTCCTTCATTTACGGTTGCGCCGCTTTCGGGTTGTACGCCTTTGAATGTTACGCTGAACAATACAACTGCGAACACAGCAGGAAATAACTACACGTGGGACCTGGGTAACGGAAATACTTCTACTTCACAAAATCCATCTTCACAAACGTATTTTGCTTTTACAAATGATTCTACGTATACCATTGAATTGCTGGTAACAAACAGCGATGGTTGCAGCGACAGCGTTTCGCATACCGTCACAGTGCGTCATATGCCTGTTGCGAATATTGCTGCTTCACCACTTACCGGCTGTGAAGATCTCAGTGTTAATTTTACGAACAGCTCTACAACAGGCGCAGTTTATTCCTGGAATTTTGGCCCTTCAGCTTCGCCTTTAACTTCTGCTGCTTACACGCCTCCTGCAATTCTCTTTTCAACGGCAGGCTTACAAACGGTGGTTCTTACTGTGAATTTAGCAGGTTGCATTACGACGGATACTGTGGTTATAAATGTATTACCGCGCCCTGTTTCATCGTTCACCGCTCTCCCGGTTTCAGGTTGTTCACCTTTGAATGTTGTATTAAATAACACCACTGTAAATGCAGCCGGTAATGTTTACGCATGGAATCTTGGAAATGGAAATACGTCTTCCGTACAAAATCCTGCTTCACAAACGTATGTTGCGTTATTGAATGATTCTGTTTATACCATTAAATTACTGGTAACAAACAGCAGCGGTTGCAGCGATAGTGTTACACATACAGTAACTGTGCATCCGCTCCCTGTTGCAGGTTTTACAATGAGTGATGATACGATTTGTGCGCTTGATAATGTTTTCTTCACCAATACTTCCATTGGAACAAATATTTACAACTGGAATTTTGGCGACGCTTCAACAAGCACTACAACTAGTCCGGTGCATGCGTACACCAATGCAGGTTCCTATTCTGTTCAGCTGATTGCAACAACAAATTTTGGTTGTAAAGACACTTTGCTGGCAAACGTATTGGTTGATTCGATTCCTACTGTTACTTTTTCTTCTTCGGTAGAATGTGTTGGTGATTCTACTTATTTCACAAATACGAGCACAGGCGCATTTACATGGACGTGGAATTTTGGTGATGCTACAAGCGGTAACCAACAGAACCCGGCACACTTATATGCAAACCCGGGAACATATAATGTAACGCTCACCGCCGGAAATTCGGCAGGATGCAGCGTGGCTTTAACGCAGCCGGTTCTTGTGAATATTGTTCCTGTTGCTGCATTTACAAGCACTTCAATTTGTGTGGGACAGGGAACTTCTTTTACTGACCAGACAACAGGAATTCCAACAAGCTGGAATTGGAATTTTGGTGATGCAAGTCCAAACGGTAATACACAAAATCCTACGCACAGCTATGCGACGGCAGGCTCTTATACCACAACGCTTATTGCCGCTTCAGGAAGTGGTTGTTCGGATACAATTTCACAAACGGTTGTAGTTAATCCTATTCCTGTTTCGCAGTTCAGTTTTACTACAGTTTGTTTGAATGATACAACATTCTTCAACAGCACTTCGCTTGGAAATCCAACCACGTTCACCTGGAATTTCGGTGATGCGACGAGCAACACTACGAACAATCCGACACCATCGCACGTGTATGCAAGCCCGGGAACGTATACGGTTACATTGACTGCGGGCTTTGGTACAGGTTGCACAAACAGCATTTCCATTCCAGTTACAGTGCATCCGCGCACCGTTCCAAACTTCACAAGCAACATTCCCTGCCTCGGCGGCGCAACAAATTTCACAGATGCTACAACAAACTCACCTGTAAGCTGGCAATGGAATTTCGGAGACGGAAGTCCATTGGATATTACACAAAATCCTTCGCATTCGTATTCCACAGCAGGCACGTTTCCTGTTACGATCGTTACACAAAATTCATTCGGCTGCACAGATTCTATCACTACAAATGTTATTGTTCATCCTTTGCCGCTTGCGAATTTTGTTGCCGATACGGTTTGTGAAGGAGCTGTTTCCACTTTTACTGATGCTTCCACTTTTGCAGCAGCATGGAACTGGAATTTCGGTGATGCAAGTCCGAATGCAACCATTGCTTCACCAACGCATGTTTATTTGACACAGGGAACCTATAACGTAACGCTGATCGTATTTAATGCGCAGGGATGTACTGATACAATTATTCAAACAGTAATTGTTCGACCGAATCCTGTTTCGGCATTTACAGCAACTACAGCTTGTCATACGTATGCCACACTTTACACGGATAATTCTACTGCTGCAGTTACCTGGGAATGGAACTTCGGTGATTTAAGTCCGGCCAATACGAATCAATCGCCTTCGTATGTTTTTGTGAATCCGGGTTCCTATTCTACTTCTTTGGTTGTAGCGAATGTTTTCGGCTGCACCGATACTTCTGCGCAGCTTATTAATGTATTGCCACAACCGCAGGCAGGATTTACAAATACACTTGTGTGCGCAAAAGACATTGTCACATTTAGTGATACAACAACCGGCGCTCCCACCCTCTGGTCATGGGATTTCGGTGATGGAAGTCCGGTTGATGCGAATCAAAGTCCGACACACACGTATTTGATCGGTGGAACATATAACATTATTCTTATCGCCGGAAATAATGCGGGTTGTATTGATACACTACAAACCACAATTACCGTTAATTCAGTTCCTGTTCCAGCATTTACTGCTACAGCAGTTTGTTTAGGAAATGTAACAGCATTCACAGACTTTTCTACTGATACTTCGCCGATCACTAATTATTTCTGGGATTTCGGTGATGGAAATAATTCATTCGCTTCTAACCCGAATTACATTTATCAAAACCCGGGAACGTATACAGTCACACTCATCGTTACCAATACTTTTGGTTGCGACAGCACAATTACAGGAACAGTAACTGTAACAGGAATTCCTATTGCAGATTTTGTTTTCGATACAGTTTGTGTGGGAAGTCCGACCACATTCACGGATATTTCAACAGGTTCACCAAGCACATGGCTTTGGGATTTCGGTGACAGCAATACAGGAAATACCGGCCCGGTTATTCAGCACACGTACACGAATCCCGGAACGTATCTGGCTTCTGTAATTGTCTCCGGCGGAAATGGTTGCACGGATCAGCAGTTTCATGTTGTAACGGTCAGCAATACTGTACAGGCTGCAATGATTGTAGGAACTCCTGTTTGCGAAAATAATGTTGTGACATTTACAGATGCATCCATTGTAAATAACGCAACGATCACCAGCTGGTCATGGGATTTCGGCGATGGAAGTCCGCTTGATACATTGCAGAATACTTCACACACCTACGCGCTTGCAGGAACGTATACCGTTACATTATCTGTTTCCGTAAACTCAGGATGTGTGAGCATGTCTGTACAAACTGTAATTGTAAATCCGCTTCCTACAGCAATGTTCGCTTCTACTTCTGCGTGTGCGAGTCAGCAAACAATCTTCACTGATAATTCAGTAGGAACAATCGCAACATGGCAATGGGATTTTGGTGATGCCACAACTTCTGCAGTTCAAAATCCAACGCATCAATATGCAAACAGCGGAACTTACAATGCAATGCTTATTGTTACAACAGTAGCCGGCTGTACAGATACGCTTATAAAACCTGTTGTTGTTTATGCGCAACCTACTGCAGCATTCAGCGCGACGATCGTTTGTTTCGGCGACAGCACGCAGTACACTGATCTTTCAAATCCGAATGGCGGTATAATAAATTCCTGGACATGGGATTTTAATGATGGCAACAACAGCACACAAACAAATCCGTCGCATGCTTTTCTGGTGGTGAATGACAGCTTCAATGTTTCTCTTATTATACAAACAACAGATGGCTGCATTGATACGGTCACACAATTAGTCACCACGCACCCGATTCCTGTAATGAATTTTATGCCGGGTACAGTAAGTGGTTGTGAAGATTTTACAACACAGTTTTTTGACAGCTCACTTGTTGCAAATGGTACGATCACGAATTGGTTCTGGGATTTCGGTGATGGTAATTTTTCATTCGGACCAAATCCTGTTCATACGTACGATGATCCCGGTAATTTTTATATAAGCTTAACTGTGACCGGAAATAACGGATGTGTATTTGAAGACTCACTGCTTTATCCTGTTGTTGTTTATCCGAAACCGGTTGCTGCATTTCTTCCAACACCAACTTCTGCTTCTATTTTTGTTCCTGATTTTAATTTCATTGATCAGTCGCAGGGTGGAATGTTCTGGGAATGGGATTTCGGTGATTTTGAAGGAAGCGTTTTACAGGAGCCTTCTCATTCTTATAGTGACACAGGAATTTTCGTTGTAACTCAGATCGTGATCAATCAATATGGCTGCAGGGATACAACAGAAGTTCCGGTTCGTGTGCAGTCTGAATTTACTTTCTTTATTCCGAATGCATTTACCCCGAATGGCGATGGTGAAAATGATTATTTCATGGGCGAAGGAATCGGAATTCAAAAATTTAATTTCCTGGTGTTTGATCGCTGGGGAAATAAAATATTTGAAACGGATAATCCTGCGCAGGGATGGAATGGTGTTTTACCTAATGGAAATAAAGCGCAGATCGATGTGTATGTGTACAAAATTCAGATCGTTGATGTGATCAATGAAGATCATACTTTCATCGGTCACGTTAGCTTAATTCGTTAAGCACACATTCCTTTTATTTTCCCGAATCTGTTTTTTTAACAGTCCCAATGTGTAGATTTTTTTCACACTTGCGAATTCGTTTTCTACGGAACCCAATAGTAATGAGGCTTTGTGAGCATGGCATGAATATCGTCTACTAGTTACCAGAACTAGTTGACTTTATTCATATAAACAAATATAAGCCATGAAAAACCAGGAAAATTCCAAACAGCAGACTCCGCAAAACGGAAACGAATCACCGAATACAGCACCAAAAAAACCGGTACCGGAGCAGCGACAAGAGAACCAGGATTCAAAGCCACAAAACGTAGCCGACCAGAACAAAAAAGATGAGAAAGTAAATCCAGGTGGTAAAGAACACCAGGTTGGTGATCTGCCGGGAACAGGAACAACAAAAAGCGGAACTAAGAACGAGGATAATGATATTACAAAGATCAAAGATCCGGATCCGACAATTCCTGAAAAAAGAAATGATCCTGTTGCAGGAAAGGGCGAAGATTATGCACGCACGATGAATACTCCGGGTAAAACTGAATCAAACGAGGTGGGAGAATTTGCAGAAATAGATGAGATGGATCGTGAAGAAGGTGAGACAAGTGATGCTTCAGGTGATGAGGATGAAAATGAACCGGGTTCTTTCGATGCTGAGGAACATCAGAAGGAAGCATTCGGCGGAGAACGAAAAAATTCTCCTGATGAACGTAAAAATCAAAACGGGTTGTAATACAATCTGCAGTTAAATAAGAGAGGTGGTTCGTTACGGATCACCTCTTTTCTTTTGTATACGTGATCACCTTTCTTCTTTTGTATACGTTATTAAAGTACAATGATCAGCGACGAAACTGCCAATAATTACCCGATTTGTTGCTTTAATTCCACAACTATTTTTTTGGCCCCGTGAAAATATCCCCACACAAAAGTGTACAACAATCTGTTTTTCAATAGCATAAAGTAAAAACCAAATTGTGGTATTTGAATTGAATTAGAAGCACACAGAGGCGGATTCCGAAAAGCCCGAAAAAGAGTAGGAAGAAGAAAAAAAACAATCAATATGAGAACCAGGAAATTTTTCACCGTTGTACTTACTACAATTGTAATCTGTGCAACTGCTATGGTATCGGGCTGCAGAAAAGATGATATTACCCCATCCGGCCAGGACACCAATCCAAACCTTTCAAATCGCGGTGGACTTAATTTTATCGTTAAAGATCAATCAGGCAACCGTGTTCAGGGAGCTACAGTTGGTATTACATTATCACAAGGTGAATTGCTGACAAATAATTACCTGGCATCACGTATCACAGATTCTAACGGTTCTGCTGATTTCGGAAAATTGAATCCGGGTAACTATTACTACGAAGTTGATGTAACCATCAATGCAACAACTTACCACGGTGAAGGTGTTGTCCAGGTTCAGGCAGGAGTTGACCTGACACAGGAATTGACATTGCAATAGGGTAATTTATAAAAGAGTGCCTGTATTATGCAGGCACTCTTTCTTTCAATAAAAAGCCATGGCGAAATATTCAGAGAAGGCACAGGAGAGTGTTGAAGATACCATGCACGAGATGAAGCGTGGGAAGCTCAAAAGCGGTAAGGGAGGCAAAGGCGGTAAAGTCAAAAGTCGTCAACAGGCAATTGCAATAGGACTTTCAGAGGCACGGAAAAAAGGCTACAAGGCTCCGTCGAAAAAATCTTCTAAGAAAACAGCTAAAAAATCAGCTAAAAAAACCGCTGCGAAGAAATCATCTTCGGGTGCTAAGAAGAAAACCCCGGCGAAGAAAAAGGCATCCGCTACCTCCAATTAATAAATTTTATATCAACATTTAAAAACAAATTGGATGAAAACGATTGATGAAAAAACCACAAAGCACCTTCGCAAGCTGATCGTAATTAATAACGATCGTGTTCAGGGTTATGAAGATGCAACGAAACATGCTGAGGATGGCGATCTTAAAACGCTGTTCCAGAAATACGTGCTTCAAAGCCAAAAGTTCGCGAAAGAAATTGAAATGATGATCCCGGATCTTTCTGATGATGTTCCGGATGAAGACGAAACAAAAATTTCCGGAAAATTATACCGCACCTGGATGGAGATCAAAGACAATCTTGCGCCTAATAACCGTAAAGCTGTTCTTTCTTCTTGCGAATTCGGTGAAGATGCTGCGAAAGCACAATACGATCGCGTTCTTGAAGACAGCGAAGAAGTGTCCGCTGAAGCGTTGGATCTGATCCGTCGCCAGCGCGCTGAATTGCAAGCTGCACATGATAATATCAAATCTATGAGAGATAGTGCTTAAGTGCTGCACTAACCAGGGAAAATTGTTATGAGAGATCAATTTTTCCTTAAAGCGGTCGGTTTATTCCGGCCGCTTTTTTTTTGTTGCACGCAAGCACTGCAAAGAGGGAGACTTTCATGCATGAGATTTGGTAATCTGGTAATCTGGTAACTGGGAAATTTCGCACGGGCTTACGCACGCTGATGGGAATTGCGAAGAGGGAGATTGTCTTGTGTGTGATTTGGTAATCTGGTAACTGAGAAATTTCTCACGGGCGTACGCACGCTGATGGGAATCGCAAAGAGGGAGATTGTCTTGTGTGTGATTTGGTAATCTCGTAATCTGGTAACTGGGAAATTTCGCACCGGCGTACGCACAAAATTGCCACAAGTTTGCAGTGAATTTGTTACTCTCATTTTTTCAATTTCCCAGTTACCAGATTACCAGATTACCAGATTACCAGATTACCAAATGTGCGCTGATTTTGTGGGGGGCAATTATCCAGTTACGAGATTACCAGATTACCAAATGTGCGCTGATTTTGTGGGGGGCAATTATCCAGTTACGAGATTACCAGATTACCAAATCGCCGGCTGCGGACATCCTTAATTGCAAAAGGGAGAAGAATATGATTCCTCTCCCTTTTACTTTTGACTTCCTCTCTCCTACCAGCAAACGCTGATGGTGTGCTACAAACTCTTCGGATAATTATTCAAAATCTCCTCGATCTTCTTCGCTGCTTTTTCAATCAGGTCGATGTAAAAATCAGGATCTTCATTATCCTCTTTGGCGTGCCTCAGACTATCTATCGTGAGGTAAATAGAAGATAATGGGTTCCTGATGTCATGAATAAACGTACGGAGCTTTTCTTCCTCTTCCACTGCCACTTTTCTATCTTTTCCCGCGGTCTCCATTGTCTTTATTTTTCTTTTTTTTGTTTTTATCCTTATTCATCATTGTAAACTTAACTTTCTTCCGATCCGGGTCATACAGCTCCACCTGTCCACTCGTATTGAATGTAGCCGGAATATCCTGCTTCAATCCACCTACTGAAGCGACTGTTCCTTTAACATTCAGATTATACGTTACCACATCATTATTAAAAAGGATGTTGAAAAATAATGCAACTTCATTATCGATGGAAATGCGGAACGGAACATCCAGGTGCGCTGTATCTTCAGGCAGGATTCGTATGTCCTGCGGAATTTTTCCGACTGATTTTATCTGCTTCCCCGCATTCATATCATAGCTCACATCCTTAAACCAAAATTCTTTGTTGTTTAAATTGATTACCTGCACCTTCATACGGAATGCATAATAATTCTGATCGCCCTGTTTTTCTTCTCCTAAATAAATCAGCTCACCCAATGTGATTTTTGGTGGCGTTGGCACTTGTACGTGCAGTTCTTTGGTAAACTCACGCTTTGTTGTGCCGAACATGGTGGTGAAGCTTGCAAAACCTTTGATACTGATGGTAGTTGAATCATGATCCTGCAGACTCCTGATCCTGGCAATAGCATCTTTGATCGGAACGGCAAATGCAATCGGGAAAATACGGACTTCATCTTCTTTGAGCGTGTATAAACTGTCATTTACATAATGCACCAGAACAAGCGAATCATTTGAAAGCGTTATATCCGCGTAATTCAATTCGTAAGACGTCCAGTTTTTATTTCTCAGCAATATATTAATGCGCACAAAAGCACTATCATCTACGACAGTAATGCTTTCTATCTCTACCTTCTCAACTTCAGGAAGCACTTGTTTGATCAGCTGCTTTCGCGAGAAATAACCAATAACCGCAAGCGCAGAAAGAACGATGAGAATTACTCCTGTTGTCTTTAAGAATTTCATTTGTCTTTCCTGTCTTTCCTTTTTTTCCTTCTGTCACTTCTTTTATCGTTATCCTTATCGTTGTCTTTGTCATTGTTAAAAATGCGGTCTTTCAAAGACTTTTCGTCCTGCGGCTTTGTGGAAATGTTCGATATTGAAATGGTATTATCAAGTGATGGATCTAATGCTGAAATAAATGCATTTGTAATTACAGCCCACACCGCGGGGATAATTCCAATTTCCGGTTTATTAAATGATCCTTCAATAGGAAGTTTTGTTGCCAGTTGCTCCTCGCGTTGATTTTGTAAAATTTCAGCACCGGAACCGATAAGCGCTTCCCATGCTATCTGCAGGAAATTTCCTTCTTCATCCTTAAACTGAACGATATCTAAATCTGCAATGATCGGCTTTACATAACCGGCAAACTTTCCTTCTTTCGCAGCAAATTCAGTATACATGCTCAGGCTTCCTGCTTTAAGATCGAAATTTGCATAAGCCTGGAAAAGCGGATTCATATTCACCAGGTTCGTTTTAGTCAGCGTTGCATTCATATCAAACGTAGGAATTTTATTCAACGGATCCATCTTCATATTCAACGTGAATTTACCATCGTACAACCTGGAATCTATTTTTACTGTTGCCGGCAAAAGCACCGCCGGATCAGGTTTATTGGTAAGATTCAATGCTTCGGCGTTAAACTCAGTCAGCTTCACATCTACCAACGGATCTTTTGTCTTATCGATATAATGTATTGTTCCGCTATTCACTGCCAAACGGTTTATACTTATCGGCAAAAGATCTTTGATCAGCTGAACCAGGTCGGTAGTATCTCCCCCGTTTGCTGTGTCCTTCGCTAAATTTGTAGTATCAGCGCCGAGCGTATCCAGCTTAATATCTTTCCCGGTTCCTATCGTTTTGGACATTTCATATTTGACATCCGGCTTTTCAAATTCGATTTCACCTACAATCTTTCCTTCAAAAATGGCTTTCCACTGAACAGAAATATCAATTGCCGGTGTGCTGAAAAAATCAGAAGTATCCTTTTTTTCTTTGTCAACTTTATCCAGGTAAATATCCTTGATGACATACGCACCGCGATAAATTGCAAGATCGACATCATCCACATGACCATAATACCCGTCGATGTTAGCCAATTTATCATTCAGAAAGTGCAAAATGATATACGGCAGACAAAGGCGTATGACTACCAAAATCCCCAAAGTGATGAAGAAAATCCTCAGTTTTCGCCTTTTCTTTCGTGGTTTAGCAGGAGTATTTATGGTTGCATCATCTGTTGACATAAGTGATTTGATTATATTCTCTTAGTAGCTCATTGGTAATTTTCATGTAAATTGGGCGGAAAATCATGCCAAAGCATATGGGGAATTATATTTGCATTAGCTGAACAAAATTTATTTATGTCCCGTCCCAAGAAAAAACCAGTGTTCATCCTTGAACTATTGAAAAACACCTTTTCAGATTTCGGAAAGGATAAGGTGTTGAAAATGGCAGCCTCTCTTGCCTACGTTACTATTTTTGCTTTGCCCGGATTGCTGATCATTATCATTTGGGTCTCCGGCGCTTTTTATAATCCATCGGAGGTTTCAGGAAAATTTCTGAATAATGTGACAGGTCTTCTCGGGTTGAGTAATACAATTAAGCTGGAAGGAATATTGATCCACGCGAAATTTGATTACCAGAATATGTGGGCGAAGATCCTCGCCATTATCACTGTCCTGTTTTCCGTCACAGGTATATTCGGCGAGGTACAAGATTCGATTAATACCATTTGGGGACTTCGAACCAAACCAAAAGTAGGCTTCATAAAAGTGCTCATAAACCGGATGTTGTCTTTTTCCGTATTGATTTCGCTTGGTTTTATTTTAATGGTTTCCCTTGTGCTCAATGCGCTTATCACAGGTTTATTTGATGCGATACAGGGACGTTTCCCGGATATTCCTATTGCAATTTTCTGGAGCGTTAACCAGGTCATCACCTTCGCCGTGCTGATGCTTTTATTCGGGTCGATTTTCAAAGTGTTGCCGGATGCAAAAATTTCATGGCGGGATGTGTTATTTTCTTCGGGTGTAACAGCGATATTATTCATGGTAGGAAAATTAGCTATTGGCTTTTTCCTTCAAAAAAATGCAACTGTCACTGCTTACGGTTCAGCAGGATCGGTAATTATGATCCTGCTTTGGGTGTATTATTCATCGGTCATTCTTTACCTCGGAGCCGAATTCACACAAGTATTTATTAAGCTGAAAGGACGACATATCCAACCCAATAAATATTCGGTATGGGTCGAGAAAAAAGAAATTGAAGTAGAATCAAATACAGAAGTGGAAAAAGCGGAAACCGAGCTAAAAAGTTGAAAACACGGTAAAACTTCCCTGTACTGCAGGACCTTTCAACACCACTTTAGAGCACCTTTTTTATGTACATTTGCCTATTGAAATAACCTGAGTATGCTTTTCATATCCCGGTGGCGACCAGTTTTTACTGAGTGGGATATACCACTCATAAAATTGTTGATATGAGCAAAGTACTAGTGATTGATGACGATATGGTCATCTGTAATCTGTTGGATAAATTTCTTTCGAAAAATGGGTACCAGGTAAAAATTGCTTTTACTTCCTCTTCTGCATTCGCTTTAATTGAACAGGAAAAGTTCGATATCGTACTTTCCGATTTCCGTCTTGAAAATACCGACGGTAAAGCGATCCTGAAAAAAGTAAAAGAAAAATCGCCTTCCACACAAGTCATCATCATTACCGGCTATTCCGACGTTAAAATCGCGGTAGATGTAATGAAACATGGCGCATTCGATTACATCACCAAACCATTCATTCCCGATGAAATTCTTCGCCTGCTCAATAAAGCGCTTGCGAAAAAAGAAGAATTAGGCGAAGACGACGGAGATGATTCCACAGGTAAAAAAACAAACGGCAGCGCAGCAGCTCTCGCTAAAAGATATACGCTTACCGATAACGATTTTATCGTAGGAAAAAGCCCCCAGTCGAAAGAAGTTGAAAGACAGATTCGCCTCGTGGGACCTACGAATTACAGCGTTATCATTTATGGTGAAAGCGGTACAGGAAAAGAATCCATCGCACAGGCCATCCATTTGCACAGCCCGCGAAAAAATAAACCTTTCGTTGCTATCGACTGCGGCGCTTTATCCCGCGAATTGGGCGGAAGCGAATTATTCGGTCACGAAAAAGGTGCTTTTACAGGCGCGCTCACACAAAAGATCGGGCAGTTTGAAGCTGCTAACGGCGGAACAATTTTCTTCGACGAGATTGCCAATCTTCCTTACGATCTGCAGGTTTCTCTTTTGCGTGTTGTGCAAGAGCGTAAATGCAGGCGCCTGGGCTCGACGAAAGAAATGGATATTGATGTGCGCATTGTTGTTGCTTCGAATGAAAGCTTAAGCGAAGCAGCGGCAAAAGGAAAATTCCGCGAAGATCTTTATCACCGCTTTAATGAGTTTGATATTTTCCTCGCACCATTGCGTGAGCGCAGAAGCGATATTATTTTATTCGCCAACCATTTTCTTGCAAAAGCAAATGTGGAGCTGAATAAAAACATCAAAGGTTTCTCAGAAGAAGTTTTGAATGTGTTTAATAATTATTCCTGGCCGGGAAATCTGCGCGAGCTGAATAATATTATCAAACGCGTTACACTTCTCACCGATAGCGAAGAAGTGATGCTCAATTCCCTTCCGCATGAAATTTCCTTCTACGAAAAGTTCACATTCAATTCCGACAACGGTCCCGTTCCACAAGCAGCACGCGCCGCAGAATCGAAAAATGATCTGAAGTCGGTGGCGATAAATGCAGAGTATGAAAAGATCGTCGAAGTGCTGAAGCATGTCAATTACAACAAATCCAAAGCCGCTAAAATGCTGGATATTGACAGGAAAACGCTTTACAATAAATTGAAACAGTATAAGCTTTTGTAAGAAGCAGCAAAAAAATAAGAACGCGGATGGAACTAATTTCATCCGCGTTTTTCATTTACAATAATTGAGTTTTACCGCTTGAAAAAATTGCCACAAACCTGAAAGCCTTGTTACAATTTTATTTCGGAAGAACAATCACTTCTTCTTTTTCCCCGTCAAAAACTTTGATAGTTCCGTTGATGATTTCCGGAATTACCTTTCCCATGTGCCCGCTGTTTTCTATGTGACCGTTTCTCATCACCAAGCCCCTGGAAGGTATGCTTTCATCACGTTTCATGGCAATGCCGTCATGCTTTACAGGGATCACAATCTTTCCTGTTGAATCGACAAGGCCGAAGCTGGTTCCATCTGAAATCACAGCGTATCCATTGTCGAAATACGATACGTAATCGAATTTACCCTGCACTTTCATCCGCTTTAAGGTACTGTCAAAAGCAAAAGTTTCCATGTGCAAAATAACGAGCGTCATTCCGTTGATTGTGGGTGAAGCCCAGTCAAACCCGATTCCGCCGGCAAGGTTACCTGTTGTATCTATCCACACAAATTTCCGCGCGAATGTTGTTTGTCCATCGGATACAACCTGCGCGCTGGGATGCTGTGCTCTTCCACCCTGTGCGCGAACGGCACAAAGTGCATACCCGTTGTGAAAAGCGGAAAGTCCGTCGCAAGGAAAATTGATGCGGATCACCACTTCTCCTTTTGTATTGAGATAGCCGGCAGTATCCTTATTAAAAAAAACAATGCGCCCACCATTAACAGGACCAAGACAATCATAACGGACAGGAATATTGACTGATGAATCGCAGGATACAATTCCGTATTTATCCGTTTTTGTGTGCTTGATGACTACTGGGATCGGCTTACCTGCACTATCCAATTCGAAGTGTCCATTCATCCAAAAATCCGGTGTTACCAGGGTATCCCCGCTACGTAAGATATAATACGCGCCGCCCTTCTGTTCCCGGCTATACGGAATATTCTCACGAAAAATTAATCCTCCTGCTTCAGGTTGAAGCGGATGATGATAAATGCGTGGCATAATTACAGCCCGGTTTGTATCGAGAATACCATATAATGAATCCTTACCTACCGCTACAAAACCGGAACCGCTCCAATAAAACATGCTGGTATAACCTTCGTTGTATGGAATCCGCTCGCGAAATTGCATATCAACCAGGGCACAACCATTTCCGCGCGCACATACACCGAGTCCTTTATAAAAATGTAAAAATTCGCGATTTTCATAACGATGTCGGCCATCCGTTGTCATTACCAGCCCAGAAGCTCGTGTCTTCATTTTTTCATTTAACTCTTGCTTCTCAATATAACAATATCCTGAACGGCTTATTTTTGCGGGGGCACCCATTCCGTAATTATCAATCACAGCGAATTTGGTACCCGTAACGTTGTACTGGAATTCTCCTTTTGCATTATAAACCTGGAATGTATCAAGGCCATGAAAGCGGTGCGACACCACAAAACGGCCGCTGTCGTCAATGGTTTGCATTTGAAAACGCTTGTCGCATTCAAAATACTTTTCTCCCTGCAGTGTGTAACGTTCTGCCATTCCCGTAAGAGAATTTTCAAAAATAACGCCGAATGAATCGCGCAGATGAACGAGGTACCTGCCGGTTTTCGGAGGCACAACAAATTCACCTTTTGTATTGATCAGGGCCCATTGTTTTCCGTCATCCAATATAACCGGCGCAACGCCATAGCGAAACGGAAAAGCTTGCTTGTACCGCGGAGGAAGAACCATTTCGTGTTTGCTGTTTTCATAGCCATACAAGGAGTCGGCCCTTACAGAAAAAAGTGTGTCGGCCGGTGACTGGCCATGTACAACCAACGAACAAAAAATACACAGCACAATAAAAACAAGACGAGGGGCTTTCTGCATGTGTCAAAGTTACTTCATTACCCATTGTCCTTTATCCGCCAAAAAGCAATAATTTCGTTCCGCAATAATTCAAAAACCCCTTACATGATACAAATCAAAATCGGAAGCGCGCCAGGAAATAATGTTGTGCTTAATCACCCTTCTGTTTCTCCTTTTCATCTTGAAATTTTGCGCGATGATAAAGGAAATTTCCTGCTGACCGATCTCAATTCATTGGCAGGAACGACGGTGAACGGTTATCGTATCCAGGGAATGGTGCAGCTGCGTGAAACCGATATTGTGAAAGCGGGTGAATTGGTTTTGCCGTGGACGACTTATTTTCTTTACCAGGCTCCTATTGCTACACCGGGAATTTATGCACAACCGGGAGTATATACCACACCGGGAACGATGCATCATCCTGCATTTCCAAATACAGCTACTCCTCCTGCCCCGGAAAAACCGATGAATAAAAAGAAGCTTTTACTCATCGTTGGCGGTGGCGTTTTAGGCTTGCTGTTGATTGCTGCTACAGCTATTTATCTCTACATCCGGCCATCAACCAAACATTTGAAATTAATTCCTTCTGATGCGTTTGTTGTGATGTCGGTAGATTTAAAAAGCATTGCAGGAAAGATTGACATGGAGAAAATGCAGCAGCTGGAGTTTTTTAAGGATATGAAAAAACAAACGCGTGGCGATAACGATGCGCTTTCAAAAGCCATGAGCGATCCGATGAGCAGCGGTATTGATATTTTTTCACAGCCTTATGCATTTGCTACAGTGGATAATAGTGATTACCCGCGTTACACCGGTGGAATTGTATTTGCAATCAAAAGCGAAAGTAAATTCCGCAATTTTATTGCCCGTGCTTCCGATGAAGAAACAATTAAACAGGGAGATAAATTTTCTATTCTTCGCCTGAACGGTGGTTCTTGTGTTGCGTGGAATGGCAATTCCGGCGTCATGTTATTTTCAGACCGCTCAAAAAACAAGTCTGAAAATTATTGCAGAACACTTTTTGAATTAAGCGAAAAAGAAAGCATTGTTTCTGTTGAATCATTTACAAAATTCAAGAATACAACATTTGATATCGGCTTCTATGTGAATTACGATGCAATGCGTGGTATTCGCGGAATTACCATTCCACCATCTGCAGAAGGAAGCGCTTCTATCGTTACCATTGATTTTAATGAAGGTAAACTTTCGTATACGAACCAATATCTTCCGGGCCCCGGCGATCCGAGCGGGGTAACGACATTCGTTGGTAAAAAAGGAATTAATGACGCGCTGAAAGCAACAATTCCCGGTAAATCGTATGGCATAGCAACAATGTCGCTTGACATAAATGAAATATATAAGTTCATGAATGACGATCCGAAAATGGCGCGTGTGCTCGATGAAGTTTCGGGAAATTTATTTTTAACGAGAAAAAGAGCTGACGGAAATTTTAACCGGCGATTTTTATTTCAGTCTTGCGGATGTAAAAGATATGGCTTTCCCGAGAATGAATTATGAATATAATTATGAGCTGAATAATTATACCTATACGCAAACAATGGACACGATGCTGATGCCAAGCTATATTGTCGGCACCACAATAAAAAATCCAGGCAAAGTGGAATCCATTTTCGGACACTTCGAAGGAAAAGACACAACCAACGGCATTCGTTTCTGGCAAAGCTACCGTCGTGGCAATACATACATTGCGCATAACGGTGCAAATTATTTTCTCACGAATGATTTCGCTCTTGCCTTATCATTAAGCAAAGGCAAAGCAAGCACACAGGTGAGCGATCCGATGGCTTCTCTTATTTCGAATAAGCCTGTCTATTCGTATTTCAATTTGAATCTTTCAAAATATCCTGCACCGCTTACTGCTTATATGAAAGAATCAATGGGTCGCAGAACGTTCACCAATTTTGAAACCGGGATAAAGATCTTTGACTATGCGGAATTAATCGGTGATGGTACACATCAAACGCTGGATATTTATTTGGTTGACAAACAATCGAACTGCCTGAATACATTTATTCTTACTGCGAATAAGCTGTATGTTGATCGCGACAAGTACGACAGGTATGAAAGTTACGATCGCTACCAGGATAGTGACGTGCAGGTTGAGGAAGCGCCTGCAGTTATTGAGCGGGTGCGTTAAAATTTGAAAATTCGAAAAATCGAAAATTTGAAAATTTGAAAATTCGAAAATGGAAATAAGAAATAGGGAAATATGGATATTTAGTTGTCAAAGGCTAATCACCAATCATCTATTTAGTAATTCTGCCAGGCACTTTTCTGCTACTTCATTCTTACCGATTTCAGAAGTGTCAATCCGGAATTCATTCAGTGTTCGATTTTCCAGTATCGTTTTATTAAGCAGAATTCCTTTGGGAATATCTTTAAATCCTTCTTTTCGTTCTGTTAATCTTTTTTCCAGCACCTTTTCATTTGCGAGCAAAGAAATGATCTTGTAATTACCTGCTTCAACTTTTTCAAGAAAGAATTCCAGCTTGCCAGGCATAAACATATCAACGACGATCACCGGAATCCGTTTTGAATTTACAAATGCATTCACGGTCGCGGCGGCAGCTTCCAGCGCAATAAAATGTTGTTCCTCGCTATTCCAATCCACATCATTCATCATCCCGCGCACATTGTCGATTTCTATCAGCACGCCTGGTGGAAAAGCTTTTTTAAGGCGTCGTCCAAGCGAACTTTTTCCGCTTCCTGGTGTTCCGCGGATGATGAGGAGTTGAAGAGCGGCTGTCATTTTTTCTTTTTTGAAACTGGAATTCCGAGCTCTTTGCACATGTCTTTAAATATATCATAGGTCTTGGAATTAGGAATACCGGAATTATCACTATTATTTTCACCAGGCAAAAATATATAACCTTTCTCCTTCGCTATTTTCTGAGCTGCAGCATCAATCTTTTCAAAAATCGGTTTGAGCAATTCTGCCTTGTAAGCAACAAAAGATTCTTGTGCTGAAATAATATAATTTTTCCGTTGAATCTTTAATTCCTCCAACTCCATTTTCTTAAGCTCCAGCCCTTCTTTTGACAATTTGTTATTGCTGATCTCCTCTTCAAGCCTGGAAGAATCCATGTTTAATTCAGCCATCTTAAGTTCGAGTTTTTGATAAAAGCGCCACATGGAATCACCAGCAGCCAGGAATTCAGGCATGCGACTCAGCACTGAATCAATATTATAATAGGCTATTTTAACGACATCGCTCTTCTGACTTTTATTCTGCGCACTTATATTCATTGTGAAAAAACAAATAAAAGCGATAGCAAAGAAATGTTTCATGTTGGGGGTTTTATTTTTATTATTGATTACTGATTACTGATACTAACTACTTACGATGAATATTGCCTTACACGGACGCGAGGCCTGCCTGCCGCCGCGCTTGCACGTGCTCCTGCAGGCAGGCATCGCGTCTCTACAAACAACAAACAACCGACTACTGACAACTGACTACCGACAACTGACTACTCCTCTCTTGTAAAAATCCAGCTATCGGCTTTATACTTTTCTTTCACTGAATTCCTGAGCGGCTCTAAATCACTTTCTGTATTTCCATCTGCAATTGAAACGTAATACATTCCATTCGGGAAAACGATGATCTCGGCGGCCATCCCACGTTTCTTCCAGAGCTTTTCAAAATTGGTTGCGTTTTGTTTTGAACGGAAAACACCTGCTATGAGGTGATAGCTTCCCGGCGCGCTGTTACGAATTACTGCAGGCTGATCAAAAGTCTTTGGTTTTTCGATCGAAGCGATCACATCTGTAATTTGTTTCGGATGCTCAACAGTATTCCTGGTGATAGCAGCAAGAATTTTTGAATCAAAGATCTTGTCTGCAACGGCAATGTGAACCGGCACTGGTTTAATTACAGGCTTTGGTTTTTCCTTTTTAATTGCAACAGGATTGTCTTTTTTTACAACCACCGGATTTTCTTTCTTAACGATCGGTTCAATGACCGGAACTTGTTTTGAAGTATCGCCGAAGCAGTATAAAAATCCATCACGGGAAGCGATGTAAACTCGTCCGCGATCTGCAACGGGGCTTGCTTCAAAATTACCGGCAACTGTTTTCTGCAAAGCAAAATTTCCTGTGGCGTTGAATGAAAATAAATTGATTCCATTGTATCCTGCCGCAATCAATTTATTTTTTGAAAACACAGGCGTTGAAATGGAAGGACCAATGTGATGACGGAATTGCAATACAGGAACATGATATTTTGTTTTGCCATCCGGACCTTCCACCATTGTATCGCTCCTGATGTTATCGTATTCAACAACATTCAAATTTCCATCAATACCGGTGAATGCTGCAAGATGAAGATCAGCTCCGTTATTGTAAGCATCATTTACAGAAACGCTCCCGATAACGCCACCGTCCCACGAAGAAAAACGAATATCGCCCGTAGGAAAATACCAATCAACACATTCGTTCGCATCTTTCCGCGGATTCAATTTGAAAATTCCGCCTTTGCCTGTGATGTATTGCTTTTCAACTTCAACAAGCAAACACGAATCGGAAGTGACAACCGGTGTTCCATCCATGTCGGAGCCGATGTAAAAATCCCAATCGATAATTTTCGTTTGTAAATTATACCCGAACACATGTCCCGAACCGGAAGCGATGTAAATATGATTCCCGATTTTTGCAGGCGAACCTTCCGTCACCAAATTTCCACCATGACGTGCATGATCGGTTGCGTTATACAATGGATGTTCGCTGAAAATAACCGGATGATTCACCGTATCGTCTTTGATGGTATTTTTTCCGGGATCGAATGAAATAAATTTTCCATTCTCCAAACCGAGATAAGCGGTGTCCGATAAAATCAAAGCGGAAGCATCGACATCGCGGCTGTAGCTATCGGTTTGTTTTACATTATATCGCCAGAGCTCTTTCCCGGTAAAAAAAGAAACCGCGCGATAGCTTGAACAATTTGTGCTGCCGATAGAATTCTGAACACCTTTCCTGCTGCCCTGCAAGATCACGATCCTGTTGAGCGGATCACTTGCAGAATCATTCACCCAAATTGTTCCGGTGCCTTTTAAAATATCATCATATTCATAATTCCAAATCACTTCACCCGTTGCAGCATCAATTTTTTTCAAGTGATGATCGAATGCGCCCTGGATCAAAAATGTTCTTCCGTTTTCTTTCACCACCAAAGGCTGGCCCGTCCATCCTGCGCCGAACCACTCCTCTACTCCTTTCGAAGCATTGACGATCGTTGTTCCTTTTCCTAAATAGGTTTTCCAGATCAGCTGCAGATCATCGCCGATGCTGTCGCCGTAATAATTGCGCGATGCATTTCCAAGAAACGTCCCGACACGAATTTCAATCGAATCATTTACTTTTTCTTCGGAAATATTTTGAGCTGCAGCATGGATGAAATGTTTTTCAATATTCTTCCCGGAAAGAAAAACGGAAACCGCTTCCAGTCCGATTAAGATCAGCAGGAATAGAGAAAGGCGCATGAAAAATGAAGTTGAAAGTTGCATTGTGTTAATGCGGTTCGGCAGGTACTAAGATAGGGAAATGCTAAGGAAAAGTTGGTGGTAGGTGGTCGGAAAAAGGTTGGTGGTAAAAAATGTTGATCGTAGGAATTGATCAGCGTTTTTTTAGAAGAAGAAATAAAACGACTGAGGTTACAATTACTTCAAAAACAACCGGGATGGAATAGTAACTGTGATTGGAATAATTGATAATAAATGCAAAAAAAGATCCAGCGAAGAAGAATATAATTTTGGACTTCCGGGAATGGGCATCAGCATGCAGTTGATCTTCCTGCCTTGCTTCCATCTCCATCGCATCGATATCAACACCTTTCTCTTCAAAATCCTGCTTGATCCGGCTCATGGATTCACCGTTACGGTTGCGCGCAATAATTTCTGCACGGATCTCATCGACCGTCATGACAATTATTTCATCCGCTTCAGCTGATTTGAAATTCACTCTTCGTCTGCGCAATACCGCTTCAGCTGCATCGAGTGCGTCCTGCCGGTAATCGCTTCGTTTATTCTCGACGAGGTCGATGAGCTCTTCAGAAGAACGAATTTCCATGATATCGGTGAAGGGATTGTTCATGGGTCAGTAAAAGTTGGTAGTTGGTGGTTGAAAAGGTTGGTGGGAAAATCCAACTTCCAACAACAATCTATTTTACGGGGATGAGCAGCTTCTGGATGCGTTTGATTGGTCCGCCGCAGAAACTCTGGTGGCAGGCGACGCAATTATTTACCATTGCATTGTAATTTTCGATCTGCTCTTCCGGCTTCGAAGTGTAGAAATATTCAACGCCTGCAATGTAAGAGCGCGCAAACGGATCGTAAATGGAATTGTCGATATTCTCATCCGTCTTTTTCGCGGAAAGAAGGGCAGCAAGATTTGTAGGTTGCGGACGCGGGGCACGATTGTTTAGCAGATCCTGTTTAACTGAATCGGTGAAAGCAGCTAATTCACGCATCAGCAACGCCAACTCACTATCGCCATTCGGATTGAGTGAATTTGTTTTGCAGGCAGCAGCTGAATCTTTGGATTCTTTTTTGTCGCTGTCGTTACAGGCAACAATGGCAATGAGAATTACAATAATAATGCAGGGAAATAATTTTCTCATTGAAGATTGATGATTGATTGGGGGTGATTGGTTGTTTGTTGTTTGTTGTTGGTTGTTTGTTGTTGGTTATAGATTGAAATTTTTGTTTTACAACCACCAACTTTTCAACGACCACAAACCACCAACCTTCGCCGTCACAAAATTTAATCCTTAATGATCACTCCATGCGCCTCAAAGGAAACTGACATTTCAGGCTCATTGATCTTTTCGATTTCTTCTTTTGATTTTCCGCCGTCTTCTGCATAGTGACGAAGTTCTGCAACTGTGGTTGTGTCATTGTAAGCATAACCATCAATGATCACTGTTTTTCCACCTGCATCTTTCGGAACAAAAAATCCGTAATCTTTAAATGTCACGCGAATGTTTTCACCGTCATTAAGCGCAAGCTCCATCCAGCATCCTTTTTTCTGGCATACATCCACAATCTTTCCTTCTACTTTCATCGACAAAGAATCATTGCTACCTAATGTTTCTTTGATCTTTTCAGCTTTGATTGCGCCTTCAGGAGAAATTTTATCGCCGTAATAAGCAACATTCGCTGAATCATTTTTCAATGAATCATTACTGTCTTTGTTATCAGAATTTCCGCAGGAAGAAATTAATAATGCTGCAGTGAAAAGGAAAGGGATGTATTTCATGGTTTAAGAATTTTGCCAAAGATAGGAAGATTTGGGTTTTGTATTTTGAGATTTTGTACCAGGAATCTGGGTTTTTGAACCTGAATTTGGGATTTCGACATAAGCTTTGAGTTTTTAGTTTTGAGTTTTTAGTTCGGAGAGTTTGGAATAGGTTTTGGATATAGGGATTTGGAATTTTGATTTTTGAAATTTAGATTTCCGTTATTGGTATCTTTGAAAGGTTTTATATAAATAGTGTGATAAAAAAGTTTAGATGAACCCGATTTTGAAACAATTAGTTATTCAAACCGTTCTTAAATCCAAGAGGGAGAAATCTGAAAAGGATAAACCTTATTCCAGCTTTGAGCTTGCAAAAGGTGTTCGGGAATTACGCATTAATATTATCCGGCATATCAAAGATTGTATCCTGATCATCATCGGAATTTTTTCTGCTGCATTTGGCTTTAAAGGTTTTCTTTTGACCAATCATTTTATTGATGGTGGCGCAACCGGAATTTCGCTGCTAATATCGGCGCTCACACCAATGCCGCTTTATCTTCTTTTACTTTTAATTAATATCCCGTTTGTTTTACTCGGATACAAAATTATCGGCCGCTCCTTTGCGATCAAAACAGCACTGGCAATTTCGGGACTTGCATTGGTTGTTGCGACGGTAACTTTTCCGAATGTCACTGATGATAATTTACTTGTCGCGGTATTCGGAGGATTTTTCCTTGGTGCGGGAATCGGGCTTTCGGTAAGAGGCGGCGCTGTAATTGATGGTACAGAAGTGCTCGCGATTTTTTTAAGCAGGAAATTCGGAACAACAATCGGCGATATTATTATCGTGATCAATATTATTATTTTTTCTGCCGCTGCTTATTTTCTTTCGGTGGAAATTGCATTGTATTCGATGGTGACGTATCTCGCTGCTTCTAAAACGCTTGATTTTGTCATTGAAGGAATTGAAGAATACACCGGCGTCACTATTATTTCATCGCACAGCGACGAGATTCGTCACATGATCATCAACGTAATGGGGCGTGGTGTTACGGTTTATAATGGCAAGCGTGGTTATGGCAAACAAGGTGAATCAACAGAAATCGACATTGTTTATTCCGTTGTTACGCGCTTAGAATTGAATCGTCTTAATACTGAAATTCTTAAGATTGACCCGAATGCATTTGTGATCATGAGCAGCGTTAAGGATACAAAAGGCGGAATGATAAAAAAGCGTCCGCTTAAGCATTGATCTTTAAACGTGATGGAAGAAAATAGAATGTACATGCCCAGGAAAATCATGCTGTTGTTATCCCCTGTCCTATTCTTTTTAACACTGTTCTTTTCGGATTGCAGCAATAGCAATTCTAAAAATAATAAAGAGGAATTACCAAAAGAGGAAATGACAATTGGTTATACACTTTCTTCTCCCGTCAGAACATTTATTCTCCCTGGTATTCTGCAGGAAATTTCAGGAATAACCAATATTGATACCACTACATTCGCATGCATCCAGGATGAAAAGGGAATTTTATTTATTTATGATATAGTTAATAATAAAATTCAGCAGCAATATACGTTTACAATTGATGGCGACTATGAAGGAATTGCACGCGTTGGTAAAACGATGTATGTGCTACGCAGCGACGGAACGCTTTTTGAAATTTCAGATTATACTTCGGAAAATTTTAAGCTTACGTCTTATGAAACTGAAATTCCGGCAGACAATAACGAAGGTTTGTGTTATGATGCAGCCAATAATCGTTTGCTGATTGCTGTAAAAGGGAAAGTCGGGAAAGGTCGTGAAAACAAAGACAAACGTGTGATCTACGGCTTTGATCTGAAAACAAAAACACTTTCCGAAGAACCGGCTTTTGATTTTGATCTGCAGGCGATTCACGAATTCGCTGAGCAGCACAATCTTGATTTACCTGCAAACGAAAAGAAGAAAAAGCAAAACCGGGAAGCAACAATTAAATTTAAGACCTCCGCCATCGCCATTCATCCGCTGACAAAAAAACTTTACCTGCTTTCTGCTTCTGATCATATGCTTTTTGTTTTTGATATGGAAGGAACGATTGAGCATATCGAATTGCTCGATGAAGAATTGTTTAACAAGGCAGAAGGAATTACTTTTTTTGATAATGGTGATATGCTGATCACGAATGAGGGGCAGGATAAAAAACCTACATTGCTACGATTTAATTATACTGCAAAATGAAGCTGAAAGATAAAATCGAAGTGCTGAAAGGCGACATTACAAAGGTGCAGGCTGATGCAATTGTAAACGCAGCCAACTCTTCTCTTTTAGGTGGTGGTGGTGTGGATGGTGCAATTCACCGGGCGGGCGGAAAAGCGATTTTAGATGACTGCAGGAAGATCATTGCAAAACAAGGCGGCTGTAAAACCGGTGAAGCTGTAATTACCACAGCAGGAAATTTACCGGCGAAATTTGTCATTCATACGGTTGGTCCCGTTTGGAATGGCGGACTAAATAATGAAGCGAAAAAACTTTCGGATTGTTATAAAAATTCGTTGCAGCTTGCGATGGAAAATAAGTGTAATACAATTGCCTTTCCGAATATCAGCACTGGTATTTATAAATTTCCTAAGAAAGAAGCAGCGAAAATTGCAGTAAATGCAGTGGCAGAATTTTTATCAGAACATGATGAAATTGAGAAAGTGATTTTCGTTTGTTTTGATGAAGAGAATGAACATTTGATTAACGAACAGCTCACTTAAATCAACTTCATAATTTCCCCTTTCACCACTTTTCCCATCACATTACGCGGCAGCTGTTCCATCACTTTCAGCTGTGACGGTAATTTGTATGCGGCTAATTTATCTTTACAATTTTCGCGCAATTCTTCCAATGAAAACGTTTGATTTTCTTTCAGCACAACCGCCGCACAAATCTTCTCCCCATACATTTCATCTGCAATTCCCAACACACAACAATCCTTCACTGCAGGATGCTGCAACAAAACAGCTTCAATCTCTAATGAAGAAATTTTATAACCTCCACTCTTGATTATATCTGTCGACAATCTTCCAACGATCTTATAATTCCCATCCTCCACGCTCACCATATCGCCCGTCTTAAACCAACCATCTTCCGTAAAACTCCGCTTCGTCTCCCCCGCTTTATTCCAATATTCTTTAAACAAATTCTTACCGCTGATTTCTAATTCACCCATTTCAATTTCCTCTTCTTCCTCTTCATCCTCTGCCAATGCAATACGCACTTCCACACCAGGCAATGGCTTCCCTACAAATCCCGGTTTCCTTTCTCCATGCAAAGGATTCGATAACGCCATCCCGATCTCTGTCATGCCATAACGCTCCAGCAAAACATGTCCTGAAATCGATTTCCATTTTTCCAAAACCGAAACAGGCAACGCTGCAGAACCGGAAACCATCAGGCGAAATTTTGAACAAGCATCCGAATAGATCTTCTTCGTTGTTTCATCTGCTTCTTCCCACTGCTGAATTAATTTTGAATAGACAGTAGGAACTCCCATCAGCAAATTAAATTTCTCCAATACAATTTTTTCCCACACTGTTTTCACATCAAACTTTTCCATCATCTCACAATACGCTCCCGACCACAAGGCGCAGAAAAGCTTATTGATAATTCCATGCGTGTGATGCAACGGAAGAAAATGTAAAATAGAATCTTCATCCGTCCACTCCCACGCTTCAACGAGACAAGCTATCTGTGCGGCCAGCGAGGCATGTGTATGCACAACACCTTTTGGTTTACCGGTAGTGCCGCTTGTATAAAGCATCAACGCATTGGACGAAGGCGCGGGATAATCCCAATTGTAAGCTGCGGGTTCTTTCGGCGGAGCGTTTGCAAGCAGCTTTTTCTTCGGAATTTTAATTTCTGCAACCAAATGCATAAGATCAGGATGGCAGAGAATAATTTTCGCGCCGCTATCGATGATCACATGTTCCAATTCTGCTTTCGGATGATCGGTGCACAAAGGAACCATCATCGCACCACTCATCATGCCACCAAGCATTCCTGCTACGTAAGGCAATCCGGCAGGCGCAAGCAAACAAATCCGTTCGCCTTTATAATTTTTATGCTCCAGTATTTCCGCAGCAACAAATTGCGCTGTAATAAAAATCTCATCGGAAGAATACGCACCATTTTTATCCGCCAGAATTTTCTTCCTCGGAAAATCAACAACTACTTCAGCAAATCTTTCTGGAAATGTCATAAAAGGGAACGAATTACGAATCAAAAACGAAAGTACGAAAGGGTTGGTAGTATGAATCAAATTAATATCCGAAAGGTAAAGAGTAAGAACAGTTTGAACTTTTATAAAAAATTTCTCCTGTATGACATTCGTACTTTCGTTTTTGATTCGTATTTCGTCCCCACTACTTTCTGATTAAAAACTCTACGCGTTGTGGTTGTGCGTGGAGATTTAAAACGTTTAAGGGCTTACGTACAAATTCTATCGCGATTGTATTTCCGTTCGGATCGATTTTGGAATAATCTGCAACGACGCGGAACATATCCATCGTGATTGATTCAAATTCATTTATCGGGACGAGGAAAACTACATCGACTTTATCGGGGAATGTTTTGAGAATGATATTCGGCGGAACATTTATCGGCTCGACAGGAATACTGAATTTCTTTTCGGTGTATTGACCAACCGGAATAACAAGATTTACTTTTTCGACAGAAAGTGACAGTTGTTGCAACGCCGGTGGTAAAACAAGATTCACAGTTTCATTCACAGCTTTGTTCAATCCTAAATACGTTTTAGGTTCTGTTTCGATATAGCTTATTCTTTTCACAAGCGCTTCTGCTCCACTCACGGTTACGAATGCAGGATTGGTTGTGATGCTGTCGCCTAAACGAAACATCGGCGCACATTTTACAGTTACACGCGCACGAACCGGAACTTTTTTCTCCGCGCGTCCTTCAAAGCTTAGCACGATCGTATCGGGCATAACGCGCAGAATTTTCAATCCCTGCCCGATTGCGCCTTCGATCCGTTCCGAATGAGAATAAGTTGCCATTGCAAAGTCGCCGTTACCAAGCGAACGTGTCTGGCGCGCATCGAGGTCAAGCGGTGTTGACAAATGCGTCATTTGAAAAGCAAGAATGGTAAAACCGCTTCCGATTACTTCCGCATCCACTGAATCGGGAAGATCGACAGCGATCATTTTCTGTTCCGGCAAATGCGAATAAGAAACAGGAACGCGAATGGTAATGATGTATTCTTTGGAGAGCGAATGCAGCAGCCAGAAAAGTGCGGCAACCAGCAGGCAAATAACATAAGAAGAAACGCGGCGACTCAGAAAAGGTGTTCTCTTTTCTTTGCCACCGCGTTCCGTAGTAGAATCTTTATCAGCCAAGCGAAAATGTACGAATTACGATGTACGAATTACGATATAGAAGGTATGATGTACGATTGAACTTCGATTTACAGTGTTTTAAAATCGTACATCGTAATTCGTAAATCGTACATTTTTTTTCTAATCTTTTTTATCAATTACAACAGCATCTTCTGTATCTGCATTGAATGCTTTTGAATTTTCCAAAGAGATAGCGCTTTTCAGGATCTGGAGACGGTTTCCACCTTCTACTTCGATCAAAAATGATTTTGCGCGGACTTCAAGCACTTTTCCGCAAATGCCACCGATGGTAACGATCTTTGTTCCTTTGCCGATTTCGCCGAGGAAATTTGCCTGTTCTTTTTGCTTTTTCATTTGCGGGCGCATCATGAAAAAATAAAATACTACGATCACAAGACCGATCATGATGAAGCTGCTCATTCCTGAGCCACCGAGCATACCGCCACCGCCTTTTTCTGCTGTGGTTGCTGCCTGTAATAAGAGATGTTGAAAAGACATTAGTTTGGTTTTAGTTTAATTATTTGCTTTCGCTTTTGGCAGGAGCCATGACGTTAGCTTTGATTGTGATTACTTTGGTATTGGGTGAGCAATTGGTTGTAAGCGTAACTGTTTTTTCCTGCAAATCATGTTTGCCTTCGCTGGAAAACTCTACATCAATAACTCCTTCTTCACCCGGTGCGAGCGGCTCTTTCGGAAATTTAGGAACCGTACAGCCGCATGATCCGTGAGCTTCTTTAATAAGCAGGTTGGAGCTACCAACATTTTTAAACTTGAACGAATAGCTAACGATCTCGCCCTGTGAAATTTTTCCGAAGTCATGAACTTCTGTATCAAATTTCATTACCGGACCGTCTTCCTTCGGATTGCTTCCACGCGCATTCGTCTGGATATCGACCAAATCGGTGGTGACTTCTTTATTCTTAGGCGCGCAGGAAGAAATTCCAAAAGCGAAACCCAAAGTCAAAATGGAAATAAAAATGGTTTTCATATGAATGGTTGTTCTTTTAAGACTGCTAAAATACCGAAAAAAAAGGTTGGTGGTTGGTGGTAATTGGTGATTGGTTGGTGGTGATTGGTTGGTGGTTAGTGGCGAACTTTCTCCGAACTCAAAACTCCGAACTCCACCCTACTCCATTAACCCGCGACCGGTTTTTTGCATGGTGCCGTCTTTTTTGAAATCGATGACGATCTTATCGAGGATTCCGTTGATAAATTGTTTGGATTTTGGTGTGCTGTATGTTTTGGAGATCTCGATGTATTCATTCAGCGTCACTTTTACGGGAATGCTGTTAAAATGTAAAAGTTCAGAGAGCGCCATTTTCATCAGGATCACATCCATCACGGCAATACGATCTACTTCCCAGTTTTTGGTTTTGTCGGCGATCAATTTTTCGCAACGTTCATTTTCTACAATGGTTTTGCGGAAAAGATCAATGATGAATTTTTTATCGTCTTCCGGATCTTTGAATAAAGGTGCTAATGCCGGCTCACGGGTTTCACCTCCTGATTCGAGCGTACGGATGATCGCCGGTGCAACGGCCATATTTAAATCGCCGGGCCAGTGCATATTGCGTTCTTCGAGGAAGGTTTCCGTTCCTTCGTCGTCGGCAATGAATTTTTTGAAAAGGTCGATAATGAATTCCTGGTCTTTCGCGTACGAATCTGTTTCGGAAGTCATGTAGGCTTTGTATTCATCCCACACTTTGATTTGCTCCCAGAGATTTCTCACCAGCGACATTTCATCATCGAGCTGCCAGGTAAGCTTGCGTATCTCTGCTTCACGACGCAGCTTGCTGTGCTGTGTCAATTGCGCGATCACACGATTATTTACAAAACGTAAATTAGGATTAAGCTCTTCGGCAGAAGGAAGATGTTTTTCTTTTCCAATATCAATACGGTTAGAAGCCACACGCAACAGCTCTTCAAAAATGAGCATGAGATAAATGTAAAGCTCATACGTTTTATCAATGCTGCGCATCAATTCTCTTTCTCCCCGTGGCGCATCACCATTACCTTCTTCACTTGAAGAAAAAAAGCTGTAAAGCGCCTGCATCGCCTGAATTCGAAGGTATCTTCTGTTTAGCATTTATTTATGATAAAGAACTCATTATGAAATTCCAAAAAGGACAAGCACCAAATTCCAAAAGGAAATGATGACTATAGCTTTGGAATTTGTTTTTTTATTTTTTTGAAATTTCCTTGAATTATCTTTTTGTACGCAAACGTGCCATTGCTTCGATACGCGCCTCAGCGGTACGATTCGCAGCCATGAACGTTGGAATATTTTCTTGTTTTGACATCGCAAAAATGTTTGCTGTCGTGTTGTAAATATTTTCAGCCTGCGCCAATGCATATTCACGACCGTATTTTGCAACTTCAGAATAGACATTGATCAGTCCGCCTGCATTCACTACAAAATCCGGTGCGTACAAAATACCTTTTTCCATTACGATCCTTCCGTGCACATTCTCATCAGCAAGCTGGTTATTTGCAGCTCCGCAGATGATCACACATTTCAAACGTGAAAGTGAATCTTCATTGATCGTAGCACCCAACGCACATGGCGCATAAATGTCAATATCAAGATCAAAGATTTTATCGCCGGAGACAAATTCTACATTTTCATGCTTTTTCTTTACAGCCGCAATACGATCTTCAAAAATATCGGTGACGTAAATCTTTGCACCTTCTTTTACAAGATGATCCACCAACACAGAACCGACATTACCGATTCCCTGTACAAGCACATTTTTTCCTTCAAGACTATCGTTGCCCCACTTTTCTTTTGCCGAAGCTTTCATTCCCATATAAACGCCATAAGCAGTTACAGGTGAAGGATCGCCGCTTCCGCCAAGTGCAGGTGGAATTCCGGTTACATGTTTTGTTTCCATGTAAACATGCTCCATATCTTTTGTGCCGATCCCGACATCTTCAGCGGTAATATATTTTCCGCCAAGGCTATCCACAAACTTTCCGAAACGACGCATCATCGCTTCTGTTTTATCTTTTCTTGAATCAGCGATGATCACTGCTTTTCCGCCACCAAGATTTAATCCGGCAACCGCAGCTTTATAAGTCATACCGCGTGAAAGACGCAATGCATCGGTCAACGCTTCTGCTTCATTCGCATACGCCCACATGCGAGTACCTCCGAGCGCAGGCCCGAGAACAGTATTATGCACGGCGATGATCGCTTTGAGGCCGGTTGCGTTATCATTACAAAAAACCACTTCTTCATGATCGAAAATCGACATTTGTCCGAGGGGACCGGTGGAAAGCGTTGCTGCTTGGGTTTCGTTTGCTGTAAGCATTGAGTGCAGGGTTGAAAGTTTCCTGTTATAATCCGTAAATTGCGCCCTTCCCGATAGGCATCGGGAGCAGGCGGGCACAAAAGTAGTGGTTTTTCACCATCAAAAAGCCCCTTTTATTATCTTAAAAATTACAGGTGAAAGCGTTAGGTTATTTAAACAAATTTTTCTGGAAATACAGGGTGCGGTTTTTCTCCGGTCTTTTATTCATTTGTCTTTCCACTTATTTCATTACCAGCTCGGTCGACCTTGTCGGGAACGGACTTGATTTTGCAACATTCGCGTCCAAACATCAAATTCAACGGTCGGTAGTTGTAAATATCCTGCTCGGTTATGGGCTGGAAATTATTCTTTACACACTTGCTTACGGATTTTTTCTTTTCCTGAACCGGCAAACCATCATCGTCATGTCAAGGTTAATTGAATATGACATGAAAAATGAAGTGTTTGATCAATATCAAAAGCTGGATCAGAAATTTTATAAGACAAATAATACGGGCGATCTGATGAATCGCATTTCAGAAGATGTTGGCCGCGTGCGGATGTATGTGGGCCCGGCGGTGATGTATGCGACCACTACGATTATCACGCTGGTGATGACGATCTTTTTTATGATTCGCACGGATGTTGTTTTTACATTATATGTGCTTGCTCCTCTTCCTGTGTTGGCGTGGTCGATATACGTTGTGAGCAATCGAATTAATAAAAAAAGTCTGAAGGTGCAGGAACAGCTTTCGATGCTTTCCACTGCTGCACAGGAAACTTTTTCCGGAATACGCGTTGTAAAAGCATTTTCCCGTGAAGAGCAGATCCAGGAGCGATATAAAACGGAATCGAACGAATACATGAAGCGCACCATGTCGCTGGCAAAAACAGAATCTTTGTTTCAGCCATTTATGATGTTGCTGATCGGCATGAGCATCTTGCTGACGATCTATGTGGGCGGATCAAAAGTGATCAGCGGAGAAATTACTGACGGGCGTGTTACTTCATTTGTACTTTTTGTAATTCGTTTGACCTGGCCGATTGCATCATTGGGTTGGATCACATCTCTGGTGCAACGCGCGTCGGCATCACAGGAACGTATCAATGAATTTTTGCATACGGAACCCGGAATTAAAAACCCGACTGAAGAGCCGTTAAACCTCCGCGGAAAAATTGAATTTAAAAATGTCTCTTTCACATATCCTGAATCAGGAGTTACGGCGCTGAATGGATTAACGTTCACTGCCGAACCAGGCAGTTCTGTTGCTTTCATTGGAAGAACAGGTTCAGGAAAATCAACCATTGCTCATTTAGTGGTTCGTTTATTTGATGTAAGCAAAGGAGAAATTAAAATTGATGATAAACCGATTGCAAAAATAAACCTGGATGAATTGCGCGACGGCACAGGTTATGTACCGCAGGAAGTTTTTCTTTTTTCAGAATCGATCGCAGGTAATATCGGTTTCAGCGCTAATGATCTGAATGAAATTGAAAGCAACCGAAGCGCTATCGAACAAGCAGCGAAAGATGCAGCAGTGTATGCCAACATTATGGAATTCCCTGAAAAATTCGATACGCTTGTTGGTGAACGCGGCGTTACTTTATCAGGCGGACAACAACAACGTATTTCTATTGCAAGAGCAATTCTCAAGCAGCCACAAATTTTAATTTTCGACGATTGTCTTTCAGCTGTCGATACTGAAACCGAAGATGAAATTTTAGGAAACCTCCGCCGAATTATGTCGGGCAAAACAACGGTGATCATTTCTCATCGTGTTTCTTCCGTCCGTTACGCCGACCAGATCATTGTGCTGGATGAAGGAAAAGTGGTTGAGTCAGGAACACATGCTGACTTGCTGGAAAAGAATGGTGTTTACAGGGAACTTTATAAGAAGCAGGTGGAAGATTTAAAATGAAAGTGAAATTTCAAATTCCAAAATTCCAAATCCCAAAATTCGAGATTCGAGATTCGAGATTCGAAAATTAATTATTGCTCGGGAATTTTTAATCACAAAAAAAGAGGTCATCCCTGCGGACAACCTCTTTCCTATTTCTACTTATTTTCTAATTTCTAATTTACGAATTAGGAATTTTCTAATTTCCTAATTTCATTTTTCTTCCCCTTAGTTATTCTTCGCTACGCGGAATGTTTTTGTTCCGGTTGCGTCGATCAGCTGAAGCGAATAAATTCCATTGGCAAGGGCTGCTGTTTCGATTTCGATTTTTGTTCCGCTGGTTTGTTTGCTCATTACCAGGCGACCCATCGCGTCGAATACATTTACGGTTACTTCGCCCGCTGTTGTGCGTTCGATTGTTACTGAATTGGAAAATGGATTTGGGTAAACGGATAATCCTGCTTCAGCATTATTTTCTTCTACGCCGATAAGGTTGCCACAGATATTGCTTGTAGTGTAAGTAATGGTGGTGGGAATATAATTCAGGGCTGACGCTACTACGTTGGTTGTGTTCGGAGTAACCGTTGGTGAGCCCGGCGTGAAAGCATAATTTTGCTGTGCAATGCATCCAGGGTTTCCAGAAGAACAATAACCTGCGCCGCTTTCATCTACCACCGCCAGCATTCCGCGGTTCGCGTTGATATTTCCATTCATTAAATAGGTTCCGTTATTCAATGAAAGTCCGTGCATGCATTGCAAACGGTTTGTAAGATCTGTAGAATGTTTTTGCAGCACGATTGTTCCGGATGGTGCAAGCTTTACAAATCCGCTGTAATACGTATTGTAACCAATGAATGTAAGCATCACGTCATCATTTGCATTACCGGTTGCAAAAACGCCTGTAGCTTCAAAGGAAGTATTGCTGATACGATTGCAGGTGATTGCAGACAGTGAATTGCTTATCGTGTAATTCTGCGCTCCGTAAATATCATAGGGTGCGGCCCATAAAAAATAATCGCCGCTGTTGAGCTTTACGAGGCAATTGTAGTAAAGTATTTGTCCGTTTGTGCTTTGCATGGTGCGGGCAGCAACGGGAGTTCCAAGCGCATCCACTTTTAATATTCCAACGGATGGTATACCATTTTGTGAAGTGCTGAGCGCAACTGTATACCCGTTTGTTTCAGTAATAGCGCTGAAGATTGCACCTGATCCGAAAGCTGCGATATAGGTTTTTTGCCATTGTATCGTACCGCTTGCATCACACTTCAGCATGTATTGCATCATAAGGCAATTACCGCCGAACAAAACAAAACCATTATCGGTACCGGCAGCTTTCACAATGCCCGACGCGGTTATTGCTGCGCTTCCATTCGGATCATGATAGTTCTTTTGAAATACTACTGTCCCCGTGGGTGTCAGTTTAAGCACATATACTCCACCGGCAGGAAAATCTGTTCTATAGCTGTATGCCTGGATCACATAATTTCCATCATTTGTTTCTGCCACATCGTTGAAGGGTATGCTGTCGACCTCCATTGACCAAAGCGGGATAAAGCCGGCATTCATTTTACAAACTCTACCCTTTAGTCCCGAAGAAGATACTGCGATAAAATTCCCATCAGAAGTATGAATAACTTTCCTGTATTCCTGCGAATAAGGAGTTGTTGCATTATAAGAAGTTACTCCAAGCGACTGGGCATAACTACTTGTCGCGAATAAAACCGCGGTGATAAAAAGTAAATAGTGTTTCATAGGGGTGGGATTGGGATTGATAATGAATAAGCACTCCTGAGTAAAAATAGATCATTCCTGATTCAAAAAAAAGAGGTTATCAATGAAGACAACCTCTCTTTTAAATTATGGTGATTTTATTTTACCGCTTAATCATTCTTACAACCGCTTAATCATTCTTTGCTACGCGGAATGTTTTTGTTCCGGTTGCGTCGATAAGCTGAAGCGAATAAATTCCATTGGCAAGGGCTGCTGTTTCGATTTCGATTTTTGTTCCGCTGGTTTGTTTGCTCATTACCAGGCGACCTTCTGCATCGAAAATATTTACTGTTACTTCATCAGTTGCAATTCGTGTGATTGTTATCAACGCAGAGAACGGATTCGGGAAAACAGAAACACCGGCTGTTGTATTTGTTTCGTTAACTCCGGTGCAAGGATCAACAACCACATTGTCTGTTGCAGTAGCTGAACAATTGTTTCCGTCTGTATAGGTGTAGGTAATCGCATGTGTTCCGTTTCCGGCTGTCATAGGAGTGAATGTTGTTCCTGAAACTCCCGGACCACTGTATGCTCCACCAGCAGGAGAACCACCTGATAAAATTGCAGCAGCATCATCCAAACAAATTGTATTCAATGATGATGTAAAAGCTACAGTTGGTAATGGATTTACAATCAATGTTTGTGTTGTTGTATCTGTACATCCAGCTAATGAAGTTGCAACTACTGTGTAAGTTGTAGTTACTGTCGGATTTGCAGCTACAACGAAACCGGTTGAAGGCGTCAGGCTGGAAGCTGGTGTCCAGTTGATCGATGAAATTCCAGGTCCTGAAGCAAATAAAGTTGCAGAATCTCCAAGGCAGATTGCGGATGGTCCGGTTGAAACAACGTTTAATGAATTGTCCACATTCACACAATACACAATGTTATCCATACAGCCGTTTCCATCCATAACAGTTAATGTATAACATGTTGTGGTGGTTGGACAAACAGTAAATGATTGTGTAGTGGTGTTCGGACTCCACATAAAAACGTAAGGTGGATTACCGCCTGTCGCTGTTCCTGTAACTGTAACGCATGTTCCCGGACAAATGCTGTCGTTCGAAGCAGACGCGCTTGCTACCGGAGCCTGGAGAATTGTAGCAGTATAATTCGCAGTATCTGAACAACCAAAAGAATCTGTTCCAACTAAAGTGTATGTTTCAGTTGCAGAAGGAGTATCCATAAATGTGGTTCCTGTTCCTGCGCCTGAATTCCAATCATACGTTGATGCGCCGTTTCCTGTCAATGTCAATTGGTTTATTGCATTACTGCAGGCGAACGAATAATTTCCTGTAATAGAAACAGAAGGTGGCGTTGTAACGGTGACCAGTTGTGTTGTAGTGCTTGAACAACCATTTCCATCTGTACCTGTAACAGTATAATTCGTAGTAACCGACGGACTCGCCTGCCAGGTCGTTGCCATACTATTTCCCGGTTGCCACATGTACATGAAAGCATTTCCTGTTACATACATCTGTGCTGTATCACCCGGACAAATAGAATCATTGATAGCTGTAGCAGCAACAAGCGGTAACTGATTTACTGTTACTGTTACATTGTCTGTTGTTACACAACCTGTATTATCTGTAATTGTTACAGTATAAGAAGTTGTTGCTGCCGGACTTGCATAAGTTGTACCGGATGTTGGTGAAGAAATTCCTGTTGTCGGCGACCATGAATAGGAATATGGACCGTTACCACCTGTAGCAGTTGTTCCTATTAAAACTGAATCACCGGAACAAACAGAAGCATCCGGCGCGTTGTACGTTAATACAGTTCCCGCAGAAATTGTAGGGGCCGGAGAAACGTTATTTTTTGTCCAGTACCACATATCTACATAACCATAAAGCATTCCGCCCAGTGGACTGGTAGGAAACGTATTTTGGGTACAACCGTTGCAATAACGCATATCAAAATATTGAATGTGCTGGCCCATTGTTGGTGATGCGCCGAAATAATATGCGTCATCTCCTGCCGGAAAGAAAATTTCAAGCAAATATTGGGTTCCCTGTGTCATCCAGAGTGGTGATGCAATGTTTTGATATGACCATTGTGCTGATGGTCCTGCAACTTGTGTCTGTGCTAAAATAGCCTGGGTGGAAAAATCGAACAGTGTTACGTAGCGTGGATTTGAGCTTGGCTCTGATTTTCCGAAAGCTGTCACGAGAATATCCTCTGTTGGTGCAAAACGAAAACCGCGCTGCGCATTTGCAGAACCGCTTAAGGATGTATTCGAAGTGCTGTCAGTAGATGACATTGGTCCGTTAAAAGTTCCCTGTATGGCTGACACCGTGGTCGCCGAAGCGTTACCGTAAAACATATAAAATGTGCGGGATGCAGATGGAAAAAGTGTGTCAATCTTCACCCAGATCACTGTGGCAGCGGTATTTATACCCGATTCGATCCAATAATTGTAAAGCACTGATCCGTTACAATTCTTACCGAAACGGATATCATTGCCATTGGAGTTCATGAACCCTGCGCTGATAAGGATTTGGGTGTTGATTGTAAGTTTTGCCTGGTAGTTTGTAACCAGCGTACCGGAATTTTCAACAACCTGGTAAGGTGCTGAATAAGCCCATCCTGCAGGTTGAGCAAACATTTTGGCGCTAAAAAGAAGCAAAAAGAAGGAAATAAAGTAGAACTTTTTCATGTGTTTGTTTTTGTTACGGATGTATTTGCCCTGCGAAAATAGCCAAAACCCTTTTAAATGCTATAATGTTGATGTTGGGGGTATCCTTTTTTTTATAATTTTGTTTAACAACCACCAAATCATAGCATGAACTACGACGGAAACGGAAACCAGGACAACAGGTACAATGACCAACCGGAAATTTTTTCAAGACCGGTTAAAGCAGGGAAGCGCACGTACTTTTTTGACGTGAAAGCGACTAAAGGAAATGATTATTATCTGACGATCACAGAAAGCAAAAAGCGTTTCGGTGACGATGGAAAATTTCATTACGAGAAGCACAAATTGTTCCTCTACAAAGAAGATTTTGAAAAATTCGCAGATGGATTAATGGAAGTTATCAATTTCATTAACGAAAATAATCCGGGTGGTCCTCCTGTGCAGCATCATCACCACGTAAATGGTGAGCATACCAATAATAATATTGAAACCAATCACAACGTTGATCACACGCACGTACCCTCTACGAATGATGTGAGCTTCGAAGATCTTGGTAACAGGTAAATAATAAAATCCTTCGATGAAGATCCCGGCTAATTACCGGGATTTTTGCTTTAGGGAAATCTCTGCAGGGGATCTGATAATCTGGTAACTTGGAAATTGAAAGATTCAAAATTCAAAATTCTAGAGTCAAGATTGGAGATTAATCAATTAACAATGTCTCCGCGCACATAGCGCCTCTGCGGCTCCGCGTTAAAAAGAGTAAACAGGAAAAGCTCCCCTGTCAGCAAACAACATCAAATAATTTTTCACCGGGATTTTAACTTTCTCCCACCTACTCCACCGGAAAAACTGATCCTGACAAAATCATGGCCTGGGAAAATGCTTCCATGTTAATGCCGGTTTCCACTTTTTTCTCTACCAAAAATTCGAGCACCTTTTCCGTTGGCATGTTGCCGGTTAATTTATCTGCGGCCATGGGACAACCACCGAATCCTTTTACTGCATGATCGAATCTTCTGCATCCTGAATTCCATGCAGCTTCTACTTTCTCGCGCCAGGTTTCGGGTGTGGTGTGAAGGTGAGCGCCGATTGTCAATTGCGGAAACTCGGGGATGATGGCAGAAAAAAGTGAAGTGATGTTCTCTTTATTTGAAACGCCGATCGTATCCGAAAGTGCGATGATCTTTATTCCCATTTCAGAAAGTTTTTTTGTCCATTGAACAGCAACTTCCGCATTCCACGCATCGCCATACGGATTTCCAAACGCCATGGAAATATAAACCACGAGCTTTTTATTTTTCTTCAGGCACAGCTTTTGAATTTCCTCCACACGCACAAGCGATTCTGCAATGGTTGCATTCGTATTACGCAGCTGGAATGTTTCCGAAATGGAAAAAGGATAACCGAGATAATCGATCTCCTCAAAATTCAAAGCATCTTCTGCTCCACGCGCATTGGCAACTATGGCAAGTAGCTGTGTATTGGAAGAGCTCAAATCAAGATTTTCAAGAACATCAGCGGTATCTTTTAATTGCGGAATTGCTTTAGGCGACACAAAACTTCCGAAATCAAGCGTATCAAATCCGCATTTCATAAGCGAATTAATGTAAGCTACTTTTTTTTCCGTCTCAATGAAGGTGTGAATCCCCTGCATCGCATCACGCGGACATTCTATTAATTGTAATTCAGGCATAAATCTGTTTAATATCGTGTTATTGTTATTTAAAATTCCATTTTACTTGTGCAGACAATTAAGTAGTTCAACTATCGAATTGTCAGACCGAGTAATTCGTCTGAAGAGATACAAATCGCAGAGACGAAATTGCATTCAGACGAATTGTATCGAGGTCGAGGTCAGGTCAATTTGCAAATATCATCTCTTTCGTAGAAATAATAGTACCATCAATTACAAGCGAATACAACAAAACTCCTGTTGCGCCGTAACCGTGTTCGTATAAAACTTCATTCATTCCCAACTGAAGATCAACAGGCATTTCTTTAATAAGCTTGCCTGACAAATCGGTGATACGCATCAAAGCGTTTTTATATTCCGGCATTTTATCTACACGGAAAACCATGTACGTAGTTTCATCAAACGGGTTCGGGCGATTTTGCAATAATGTAACTCCCGGATTTTGCTTTATATATTCTGAAATTCCAACAGGCGTTGTATTGTATTCGCGCGAAAAAACACTTTCAATTCCATTGGTATCAACGGAACAAATGCTGACGTAATACCATGCAGAAGGCGGAACATCAATCGTATCATCCAGCGTTCCGGTAAATGTGTAAACAGAATCCCAGTCGTTTGAAGCTGTGCGCACACCTACACGGTAAACATTGTATTGTGTTTGTTGTGTCACATGAATGACCAGATCGCTGTCGTGAACGGTTAACTGAAAATCGGGAGATTGCGGACCGATTGCAGCCATTCCAGCAGCATTTCCATTGATGACGGCATTGCGCGCGAGGTAACGGAAATCAACAAAAAAACTATCGATAAGTTGATCGTTATCCGTGTCAATGCCTAATGTATCACGCCAGGAATGTTGCCGGTCGTTGTAATTTACATTGGAGACATCTGCGTTTCCATGTTCATTCGCAGAAGTAAAACGCATTGCCGTATACCCATGCTGACGAAACGGAATATGATCTCCGCCACGTCCTGTGCGATCTTCTGCCGACATGATGCGAATATCAGTATGAACTGTCACAAAAGGATTGATCATTTCTTTGTATTCCAATTTTATGAAACGCGAATAACCTTTGTGAAAGGAATTAAATCCACCGTGAGAAAACAAACGAACGCCAACGCTGTCAATATTTCCATCACCAGGACATGAAGGCGCAGAAGAAGTTTGTCCGCATATCACGCCACCGATCACATCATTATTCTGAACCGCTTTTACTGAAATATTTTTTTGCTGTACGTAATCAGCAAAGGCTTCTGCTCCATACAAACCTTGTTCTTCAGCCATCATCGCCACAAAAACAATTGTTTGATTGTAGCTGTATTTGCTCATCACACGCGCTAATTCCATTATGAGCGCAGTTCCGGTTGCATTATCCTCCACACCCTGCGCAGAACATAATGAATCGCACAAACCTTCGCAGCGACTATCCATATGCGCTTCAATAATGATGATACGCTTATCCGAAGTATCAAGTCCGGGCAATACCGCGAAAATATTTCTATGCTGCGATGAAGTGCAAATCGGTCTGTCGAATTGCAAATACGATGGAAGCAAACGATTTTCATTCGCAGCAGAGAACTCTGTAAACTTCTGATAGATCCACCGGCGTGAAGCACCGATTCCGAATGTGGAAGAAACCGTATCAGAACCTGAATTGCGATTTCCGAATGACGCGAGTGTTGTGATGTATGATTTTAAAGAATCAGCATTCACACGTGCCATAATTCCGCGTGAAATAGAATCGGGATGATTGAGAATGGTTGACGCCTGGTAAAGTGCAGGATTGTAATTTCCGAGCATCACCTGTTCGGCTGCAGGATTGGTGCAAATGATAGTTGTCTGCGCGAAAATGCTAACGGAAAACAAGATGCCGGCTAAAAGTAAAAGTCTGCGCATGGTAGATGGAATGTGTGTGATCAAATTTACGGAAATTGAGGGTGAGATCAAAAGTCCTTGACACTGCATATAGTTAGACCATACAGCACTATTTGTTTTAGACCTTTTTCAGTTACATTTACTCCGCCCCAAATCTTCCCGACAAACTCACTTTTTACCCATCTTAATGAAAACAACAGCATTCGCAATATGTTGCGGTATTACTTTATTTGCCAGCGCCCAAACAGCAAAATTCGAATCCGTAAAGCTTTCCGACAGACATTACAGCATCGATTCACGTGCTACGGATGCTTCAGGCAATCGCTATGAAACAGGAACATTGACAGGACAAACTGATTTTGATCCCGGCACTGGTGTTTATAATCTATCAGGAGGATCGGAAAGATTCCCGGATATCTTTATTTCAAAATTAAATGCCAAAGGAGAATTTGTCTGGGCAAAAAAAATCGGAGGCCAGGGGTATGACCGGTCCACATCACTCGCACTCGATAAATCCGGCAATATTTATATTACTGGCTATTACTCCGGCACAAAAGACTTTAATCCTGGTGATGAAGTATTTGAATTAACCGGTGATGAAACGAGCTCCGCTGGATTTATTTTGAAGCTGGATGCCACAGGAAATTTTCTCTGGGCAAAAAAAATTGGCGAGAAAGAGCTGACGTATGGATATTCCATAACACTTGATGGCTCAGGTAATATATACACCCTTGGTACATTCTACGGTACGGTAGATTTTGATTCGGGAGAAGGGGTCAATATTCTTAAGTCAACCGAAGTTGATGGTCGCTCTAAAACAGATATGTTCGTATTAAAGATGGATGCTTCAGGAAATTTTCTTTGGGCAAAAAACTGGTACGGCGGAGTATCTGACGAGGATCATTCAATCGTCGCTGATGCTTCCGGTAATGTTTATACTACCGGTCACTTTTACGGTAAAACGGATTTTAACCCGGGAAAAGAAAAATTCTATTTAACCTCAAATGGCAAAACAGACATCTTTATTTCGAAGCTCGATGCTTCAGGAAATTTTGTGTGGGCCAAAGGTCTGGGAGGAAAACTGGAGGATGAAGGTAAATTCCATAGCAGTAGATGCGGCTGGCAATCTTTATCTCACCGGCTTCTTTAGTGAGGCTGTAGATTTTGACCCCGGAAAAGGAAAAGTTGATTTTACAGCTCCCGGATCGTATGGTGAAAACGAAAAAAAGGACATTTTCATTACAAAATTTGATGCTAACGGAACACTTCTCTGGGCATTACAATCGGTGGTGATCATTCTGATATTGGGAAACACATTTCTGTTGATGCAAGCAATAACATTTACCTGGAAGGCGATTATTACGGAAACATGGACTTTGATCCGGGCCAGGGAACATTTTTTTTAAAGCCTGAACAAGCGGGTTATTATGGCAAGGCTTCTTTTATGCTTAAGCTGAGTCAACAGTAATTATCACCCATCCTGCACAATTTAATTCAAATCCAATTTCAACCCTTACCATAAAATCAATTATGAAATTCCTTTTTTCACCGAATGGGTTTGCGGTTTCACTTGAAGGCAAGTGGATGGAAGTTGATTTTGAAGGGAAGGGAATTAAATAACTTTGCAAGAACTAGTCAATTTTCACTATGAACGAAGAAGCATTTAAATCAATCGCTGCACAATTGCGAATGCCGCATGGCGAATATGGCCTTGAAGTCGGTGAGAAAATGAATGAAGGTAATTTGCATATTAACCTTAACACCATCGAAACGCTTGATCCGAAAGCGAATGAAAATATCCTTGAAATAGGAATGGGAAATGGATTTTTTGTAAAGCATATTTTATCCGTTGATCAATCCATAAAATATTCCGGCTGCGATTTTTCTGAACTAATGGTGGAGCAAGCCAACAAGCGCAATGATGAATTTATTAAATCCGGACAAGCAAAATTCTTTCTTGCAAACGCTGATAAGCTTCCGTTAGAGGATAAAACATTCGACAAGGTGTTCACCATTAACACACTTTATTTCTGGGAAGATCCACAAACTGTACTTGCAGAAATTCGCAGAGTATTAAAACCAAACGGAGAATTAACTATCGCAGTCCGTCCAAAATCGCTGATGCAACAATATCCATTTACAAAATATGGATTCAATATGTTTGATAAAGCTGATTTGTTACAGCTTATGTCAGCAAACAACTTTAAGTCAGCAGAAATAATCGAAAAAGAAGAACCTGACCAGGAAATTAATGGAGTGAAACTAACGGTCAAAACATTGATTGTGCGGGCGAAAATTCAATAGTGATGGCAACGTGTAAAGACTAAGAAGGAGTGCTGAAAGGCATATCAAGTTCCCGGATTTGAAAAAATCTTCAATAAGCAGTATATTTGTTTATGACGCTTTCACAAGAAGATATCAATCTGATAAAATCATACTTTTCATTAAAACCTGTACAAAGGGCTTTTTTGTTTGGTTCGTATTCCAGGAATGAAGCTTCTGAAAATAGTGATGTGGACATTTTAGTTGAGCTCGATTATTCTCAGCATATAGGATTAAGCTTTATTAATATGAAGTATGATCTGGAACAACAGCTTCATAAAAAAATAGATTTGGTATCTAGTAATGCTATTTCAAAACATCTTTTACCTTTCATAAATAAGGACAAACGCCTCATTTATGAAAGGTAAGATTGGCGACAAACAGCGATTGTTACATATTCTTGACGCTATTGCGGACATTGAAAATTATATTAAGGAAGCAGATTTAGATTCCTTTTTGAAAAATTCGATGATGCATTTTGCTTCCATCAAACAACTTGAGATTATTGGTGAAGCTGCTAATTACCTGACACCTGAAATAAAAACAGAACTTTCAGAAATTGAGTGGCGGCAGATTATCGGAATGCGCCATATTTTAGTTCATGAATACTTTGGAGTTGATAATAAGCTGATTTGGCAAATTATAAACAATGACATGCCCAAATTGAAAGAAAAAATTCAGCTTGTTATTTCACGTTTAGATAACGGTGTTTTATAAATCTTCGGTACGCAAAGTCTTAATTAGTCCACCTTAGAAATACCATGAACCACCCCATTATAGTTTCAAGAAAAATTATTCTCCCAGTTCTTTTTCTTGTCTTAATCGTCGGTTGTTTCAGAATAAAGAGCTACTCGTTTTATTCACGGAAAGCAAATGTGCGTCATGGCAGCATTCTTTTGTATAATGACACGTTTAGTTTATCGTTTTCAAAAGGTAATATTGGTATTCGTGACTTCGGGAAATTTAAGAAGAAAGGTGACTCCATTATTTTCTTTTCCTTCAACAAAAACATCGATACCACCTTCAAACGGTTCCTGCAATTGCAGAAATATAAAAACTATTCACCGGCTCCTTCCACTACAACATTATTTATCGGAAATGCCTCGCAAGAAAAAATGTCTCACCTGGAAATAATTTGCGGCGATAAAACAATTCTTTCCGATACAAATTTGAATGCGAATGCATCCTATAACATTACTTTCCCTTACAAAAAATACCAGGAGCTCAGCATTAATACAACAACATTTCAGGAACATATAAGCTGAATGAGATCATGGTTTTTGAACATCATTGCGATACGCTTTCCATCAGGGGACCTTTATTTAAATCTGGAATAAAAAATAAACGATCAATCGTAATAGGTGGATGTGAATTATTGTACAATGAAACCTTTCGACTGAAGAAAGAAACGTTATTTTCTTTTTAAAATCTCCTTACAAATCTTCTTCGCAATCCCCGGACCTTCATAAATAAACCCGGTGTACACCTGCACCAAACTCGCTCCGGCATTTAATTTTTCTATCGCATCCTCCGCAGTGTGAATCCCTCCTACTCCGATGATCGGAAATGCTTTTCCCGATTTCTCCGACAAATAACGGATCACTTCTGTTGAGCGTTTTGTCAATGGTTTTCCGCTTAATCCACCAGCCCCGAAAGATGTTAGTTCGGAGTTGTTAGTTCGGAGATTTTCTCTTGAGATCGTTGTGTTGGTTGCTACTACTCCATCGATCGCTGTTGTTTTTACAATGTCGATGATGTCGTCTAATTGTCCGTCGGTTAAATCGGGAGCGATCTTTAATAAAATCGGTCGCTGAATTTGTTTTGCGCTGTTGAGCTTTTTTAAACGAAGCAATAATTCTGTAAGCGGACCTTTCTCCTGCAGATCGCGCAAGTTCGGTGTGTTGGGTGAGCTGACATTCACAACGAAATAATCGACAACCGGATGAAGCGCTTCAAAACATTTTTCATAATCATCACCCGCATTTTCATTTGGTGTGATTTTATTCTTCCCGATATTTCCGCCGATGATCACATTTGTTTTCCTGTTCTTCAATCGCTCAGCCGCAGCAAAAGCTCCGTGATTATTAAAACCCATGCGGTTGATCAATCCTGCATCTGAAGGCAAACGAAACATACGCGGCTTTTCATTTCCATCCTGCGCAACCGGCGTCACCGTTCCGATCTCGATAAAACCAAAACCGATCGCACCAAGCTCATCAAATAATTTCGCATCCTTATCAAACCCCGCAGCCAAACCAACAGGATTCGGAAAGGTCAGACCGAAAACTTTTGTCTCAAGCCGTTTATCTTTCACTAAATAAAGTCCGCGAAAAATAGCGGGAACACCCGGAACGCGAAACAAAAACTTAAGCGTAGCAAAAACGAAATGGTGAATTTTCTCCGGATCAACTAAGAAGAAAATGGGCTTAAGAAGAAGTTTATACATTGCGACAAAAGTAGTTTTTAGTTTTTAGTTCGGAGTGATTAGTTCGGAGATAATATTTAGTTCGGAGTGTTTAGTTCGGAGTGTTTAGTTCGGAGTGTTTAGTTCGGAGTGTTTAGTTCGGAGTGTTTAGTTCGGAGTGTTTAGTTCGGAGTGTTTAGTTCGGAGTGTTTAGTTCGGAGTGCTTAGTTCGGAGAATATAAATAACTCTAAACTAAAATCCGAAACTCATAACCCGAAACCCAAAACTAAAAACCCGAAACCCAGAACCCGAAACCCGAAACTAAAATCTCCGAACTAAAAACTCCCAACTCCGAACTACTGCTGTTTCCCCTTCATCTGCTCTTCCAGCTTCTTCTGATCATACTGGCGCTGCTGAAGGACCTGCACGTAACGCATCGCACGTTTGTCGCCCATTTGTGCGGCGCGGTTGGCCCACTGTAATGCTAAGTCGAGCTGACCTGCTTTTTCGGATGCAAGCGCCATATTGTAGCTCGCGCGCATCGCCACTTTCGGATCTGCAGAAACGGCTTCCTTATCCCAATTGTTGGTTGCAGTTTCCCAGTTATTGTATTTCACAAGCTTCGCGGTTGATTTTAAAACCGGGCTTCCTTTTTTGTAATACTCCCGTGCCACCCAAATCCACTGCGGTGAAATGCGGTGACCATATTGCACACCGGCAGACACACCCGCACGTGAAGTCATATCTCTGCGGCTTGGCAATCTTCCATCAGCAGCTGCCTGTGAAGGACCAGAACCATCAAATTGCTGGCGGCTTTCCTGTGTGTATTGATCAACTACAGTTTTATTTTTCAAATCATAAATACGCCAGACACAATACACATCCACGCGGTTATGCGAGCGATATTCCGGCACCTGGATGTTTTCGCCATTAGGTCCGCGCTGCGTGGTTTGAACAACTTCATTAAAGAAATTATTGTTGGAGTCAAACGATTCAAGCACAACAAGCGCTGTAGCAGTATCGTTCCCGATCAATTTACTTACAGTTGCCCAATCTAGCGGTGGCATGGTTTGACGGCGGCCGGTTCCTTTGATAGCGGTATCGAGCGCTGCAATAGAAACGGTGTAACGCGGAGTTTGGATCAGCACCTGGCGAAGTCCTTCCAGACAATCTTCAGCGCCCCATTTATCCTGGAATGCACCTTCACCGGTGAAAATTCCTTCAAGCACATTGATGGCCTGGTTACCATTTCCTTTAGCCGGACGTGTTCTGTCGGCAAGCACGAATTTCTGGAAATGTTGCGGCAGCATTATATCAGCAGGCTGCAAAACCTGTAACTGTATATGACCGGTTTTACAGGATGAAATTGATATCGCCAAGGGTGCAGCGACAATTAAAAATGCAAGAATGCTTCTTTTAAGTACTGAATTTTTCATGGGAGGAGAGTTTGATTGATCTGCTAAAAGCCAAAATTATACCATTTTTAGAAAGTTGGTGGTTGGTGGTAGGGAAAGGTTGGTAGTTGGTGGAAAAAAAAGGGTTGGTGGTCAGGAAAAGCTGAAAGGAAAAATAGTGATGAAGGTTTTTGTAAAAAGCAAATGGTATAAAAAGTTGTCGTGTAAAACACACCAACTTTTTATACCATTCCTGAGTTGCAGAAAGACCACCAACCCTTTAAACCACCAACCACCAACCTTTTTACTGCGCCTGCGTGATCCGCTGATAATTGATTCCATTCCCGGGATCGATCCGTTGAAGCACGGGGACCAGCTTCGTTTTTTCTTCTGTTAATCCGCCGGAGAAAAGTTTTACGATCTCATCTTTCTTCGCATTAAAGAAAAGCTGGAGCGGCCATGAAAGAGAACGCTGATCATGAATTTTTTCGAGGCTGAGCAATGCTTCCATTACCTGCGCACGTCCTCCACCGACATCACTGTACATCACATCAAAACCGAGTCGGTGATATTTGTACATGCATTCACGCAACGGGGCGAAAATAGGATGAAGCATATTATCCACCATCCAATAACGGTTTTTGGTAGACTCTGCCGATCTCCAGCCTTTTTCAGGTGCGTTTTGTGCGTTGGAGACAATGGTTTGCGCGCGCTGCCAATAAGGAGTTCCGCCATTAAGAGCATATGAATCGTAATCGAGCGCGAGGATAACGTAGGAATAATAAGCAAGAATGGAAGTGAGATTGCTGATATGATTTGCCATTGAAAAATCGAGCGGCTGAAATTCGATGTAGTTGAATTGAATATCTGGATCGTTGTGATTGATAAGGTTGCACGACGGATAGCTGGATTTATAAATAGGACGCTGCGAAATAATAGAAAGATTTCCTTTGCAATTATCGCCGTTTTTTTCGCTGACGGTTAGCACCATGGTACAAACAATACGCTCTTCGGTGGAGATAATATCATTGGTCCACTTGGTATTGTTCATGAATTCGAATATTGCTTTCTGCAGATTTTCCAATATTCGTTTTTCATTGGTTCCCTGGATTTGCGGAGCTAAAACCTGCACCTGGCAATTTAATTCCTGCGCGGATGAATTACCAATGAGAAAAAGTAAGAAGGCCGGTATTAAAAAAAATCGTTTCATAGTTCAGAAACTGTTACAAGATGATCCGCAATATCATTAGCGACTGCAGATTTATTCTTTAGTTCAAAGTTAATAGTTTTGCCCTCGCGGGTCAATATGGAAATGCGGTTCGTGTCTGTTCCAAATCCCGCGCCGGTTTCACGCAATGAATTCAAAACAATAAAATCGAGATTCTTTTTTTCAAGCTTGCTTTTTGCATTGGCCAGCTCATTATCCGTTTCCAAAGCAAAACCCGCAAGCACTTGTTTTTTTGTTTTTGATTTGCCAAGCGTTGCAAGAATATCAGCAGTTTCTTCGAGAATGATCTCCGGAACGCCGCTGGTTTCTTTTTTGATCTTTGAACCGGCAACGTTTTTCGGACGATAATCAGCAACAGCGGCTGCAAGAATAGCTGCATCACAAGTTGGAAATGCTGCAGTGCAAACGTCAAACATTTCTTTCGCTGAAACCACATCTCTCCGATCAATTTTAGGATGATGTGCTTTTAAAGAAACGGGTCCTGCAACAAGAATTACTTCTGCTCCTCTTTCTGCCAATGCTTCTGCCAATGCGAATCCCATTTTTCCGGATGAATGATTTCCAATGAAACGAACGGGATCGATTGCTTCGTAAGTGGGGCCCGCGGTTACAAGAATTTTCTTACCTGAAAGACGGTTCGCATGCTTAAAAGTTGCCTCTATGAATGCAAGGATCTCTTCCGGTTCTGCCAGGCGTCCTTCACCCGATAATCCGCTTGCCAGCTCACCTGTTCCCGGTGGAATAATACGAATGCCATTGTGACGCAGCTTGTCCAGATTTGCCTGCGTGGCTTTGTGCGCAAACATATCGAGATCCATCGCCGGGGCAACGGCAACAGGACATCTTGCAGAAAGGAAAACAGCGGTGAGCAAATTATCACTTTTCCCTTCCGCTAGTTTAGAAAGAGTATTCGCGCTTGCAGGTGCAATGATCATGAGATCGGCCCAAAGTCCAAGCTCCACATGATTATTCCATTCGCCGTTTTCACCTTTAGTAAAATTGGTAAGCGCAGGATTTTTAGATAAAGTTGCAAGCGTCAACGGCGTGATGAATTGGTGCGCAGCGGGTGTCATGATCACTTTCACTTCGGCGCCGGCTTTTACAAGCAAACGAACAAGAAAGGCAGATTTGTAGGCTGCAATTCCTCCGGTTACTCCAAGTAAGATCCGTTTTCCTTTCAACATTATTGTAGTTGCCCTAAACAGCAAGGACATGGAAATCCGCTGTAGCGATCACCATGTCCTGCAATTTTATTTAAGTTAAGTAACATCTCTAAAAATTCGGCTATCAAGGCGGACAAAAAATTTAAACCGGAGTTTACCCTTCGTAAATGAGGATTTAAATTTTGCAGGCCAACGCAGAGAGCTGACTTTTTTGAGGTGTTACGCCTGGTCTTTTGCTTCTTTTGATGGATTGCGGTGATACACTTTGCCATCAAGGAATTCCTGGAGAGCAACGTTAACCGGCTTCGGAAGACGCTCATAATATTTAGAGATCTCGATTTGCTCACGGTTTTCGAAAACCTCTTCAAGGTTATCTGTATGCGTAGCAAATTCGTTCAGCTTTCCTGTGAGCTCTTCTTTGATCTCAGCGCTGATCTGGTTGGCACGTTTTGAAACGATTGCAACACTTTCGTAGATATTTCCGGTTGGAGTATCGAGGTTACGAAGATCGCGTGTAACTGTTGTAGAATCTGCTGTTGATTTTTTGAAGTCGGCCATTTGCTTGGGTATAGTGATTGTTTAGTTATTCCTGTTTATCTGTCTGTCTTTCAATATTTTATCCTGCAACTTTAAAGCTTTGATCCGGGTAAAATTCACCTGGTTGGTATGCTCTGAGATTTTGTAGATATTGAGAAAATTATCAGCAGCAACGATCGCAGCTGCTACACGTTCTTCCTGTTTTGCCGCGATGCTGTTTTCAGCCAGATAGTACTTTGCTTCAACGGTTAAAAACACACATTCTTCACGGTATTTGGTATCCGGGTAATCATGCAGCAGCTGGTCAAAAGCGCTGATTGCTGCTTTATAATCCTCGATATCGTAATACATTTTAGCATTCATGTATGCTTTTTTCTCGAGCTTCCTATGCAGGATATCAACGAGCTTGTTGCATTCCTGGATGCGGCCGGTATCCATCGGGAACATCTGGATGAAGTATTGAAATTCTTCAATCGCGGCGTAGGTATCTTCCTGGTCAAGGCTCCATGGCGGTGAAACCATGTAGTGACAATAAGCGCTCATGTACAAACATTCGGAAGCACGTGCGCTGGTTGGATACGATCTGAAATAGTTGCGGAAAAGGTAGCTCGCCATAATGTAATCGCCGAGCTTGTAGTTGGTATACGCGAGGTAATAAGCAACATTCTCAGCTTTATCAGTGCTGCGGAGAACGGAATATAATTCATCAAAAAGCAATTGTGCTTTGACGTAATCTTCCTTGTTGTAATATTCTACAGCGGCAGCATATTTCACATTCAGATCCGGATTTTTCTGCAAACGATTAAAATCATTGCAGCCGAGCATGAATGTGCCGAGGAGAATTAAAATTAAAATAACGCGCTGAGCCTTCATTGAGGGTGCAAAAATAGGTTTTTTCTGTGAAATCACGTGCTTTAAGAGGCTGACTCCATGGTGAAATCTGCTAAATAGACGTGAATTAGATGATTTCGTTGCTAAAAGAGATTGGTTTTGGGAGCTTTTAACATATAGACAGGACGCACCTACGGCGATACTTTTATTACTGAAATTTACCAGCGCCGTAGGTGCGACCTGTCTATAAAAAGCACCGATCTTAAAAGTAAAGCGCCGTAGGTGCGGCCTGTTCCTTCCAAAGAAAAATCTGATTCAGGCAGAATCCTCTCTCTGCTTACTGATTAGTTAACTTAAAGACATTGCCCTAAAGCCACCAAACTTCCTGGACAAAAAAATGTTCAATGCCAAACTAACAATGTACAATTAACAAGTAAAATAAATTAAATCTTAATCCCAACCGACAAAGCCGGCAAAACAAAAAACGGTTCCATCGTCTCCGGGCGGTAAGATGGATTTTTAGTTGGCAGCACATAAAAAACTCCTCTCAGCTGCGGATTGATAAAAATCATTTTCCTGAAAACATAAATTTCATGGCCGATGAAAGGCGTAATCACACCTGTATTAATGAACACGCCCGGAAGCGGTGACTGAACAACATCAAAACGTTCCCATCCCACAATTAATCCAACGTAAGGATTAATTCCAGCAACCGGAAAACTGTACCGCGCCACCACAGCAAATTCATAGGCAAGCCGTACATCTGCGGTTTCGGAAACATATTCATTAAACATTCCCGGGATCGCACGTTTTGGAATATCAAGTGCGAGAAAATAAAGTCCGATGTTCAACCTGTTATTCTTTGTAATGTTTCGGCTGATATGCAAACTCGCACCGCGAAAAATAAAACTCGTTGGTTCAACTTCAATTCGCCAGTCGCGGTCTTTGATACTGTCGTTTTTTATTTTTTGGGAAAATACAGTTTCCGAAAAACCAATAAGAAATAAAACTATAAAGCCGGAAGTAAGAAGACGTCTTTTCATGCGTAGCATTTTTTCTGCTTTGATAATTAAAGTAAACATAGAAAAATCGAAACGAAAAGTCAGCCTAATCTCTTTATATTCGAATATAATTTAATTGCTCCTCCATAAGTATGCAGCTTTTTCTGCATTGCTATTCATGAAAATCAACAGGGTCTTACCGGGAATTTTATTTGTTTTTCTTTTGGTTGGATTTCGCAATCCATCTAAAACTGATCTTTCTTCAATTTCCCGCGGCACCTTATTGCTTAATTCACATCCGCAAGGCTTAGCTGTTTTTACTACAAACGGCAAGATCAACATGGAGTATGTGAATGCAATTTGCAAATTTTTAACTGACAACGATTCTGTTCATTACAGAAAGCATATAATTCCCGAACGAAAAAAAGCATTTGCACGTCATATAAAACACCTGTACGTAAAATTGTCGGAAGCTTATTATGACAACAAATCAGTTGATGATGAGCTCATGGAAATTTTTTATGAGCTTGCTTTGTTCAGTGAATCATTGAAACAAAAAACAATTGCGTCTGCAAATCCGAATGTTTTGTTTCGCGAAAAAGCCAGCATGTTTACAGATTCGAAACGCAGCGGCAGAATTTTCCATTATAAGAATGAGATCACAGATCACGAAGCTGCGAATGTAAATCCTTCCAATCCCGCTGCTGATCCAAAAGATTCTCCTTACTGGCACAGGCAAGTTGAAGCTGTTGCACCGCATGAACGCTTTGAACAGTTGGCGCGTTTGAAAAAAGTGAAGCCAAAACAAAACATGGTGGTCATTTTTGATGCGCCCTGCTATTCGGGCTCCGCACCGAAAGTGGATGTCATTGATTTAGATCTTGACAATAACTGGTCGCTGAAATGGGGTGATGAAGTGCACACTGATCCTGTTGGCTCACATATTTTTGCTGCGCTCGGTTACGATGTTGATCATCCTTATTATTACGGCTCAGATGAATTGACTTTGGTGTTTGATGATTTAAATGAAATCCGGAATGCGGAACAATTAAAATCTGCAATCAAAAATATTTACAAAATTGATCTCGCTCCTTTCATTTCCGCTTCCGGAATAATTACAGCTGAGCAGGCAACTGAAAATAATGAGCTGCAAAAATTCATTGGCAAATCATTTATGCGTTTCAAAGAATGTTTACTTGAAGCACGACCTGATCGCGTAAAACGAATCGGTTCCTTTGTTCCGTATTTACTTTCGAATGAAAACCGAAGAGAATTGCGTGGATCTCTTTTGGCAAATGCTTTTATCGGGAACTGGGATACGCGCGAGGCAAATACGTTGCTGACAACTGTGCATTTAGGGAATTATGAATACAGGATATCAGCAGTATTTTCTGATCTCGGTACAAGCTTCGGCGTTTCGTATGGCGTGTTGCCGGCAGATTTTAAAGTTGGATTGGTCAATGAATTTCCATGGGAAGTTGCGACAACTAAAAATGGAATTGTAACATTGAATAATCCAATCAATTCAATTTTGCCTTGTTATGAAAAAGCGACTTACTCTGATCTGTTGTGGATGGCAAAAAAGATTGCGTTGCTGGATGAATTTATGCTGCATCAAATGGTTGAATCTGGACATTGGCCGAAACCAATTGAAGAATTATACTTTCACAAATTAGCATCGCGACGCGCATCTATTTTAAAAGCATTCGGTTTGCAGGATGAACATCCGATTGCATTCAACACACATCTTGATATAAATATTGATGGTGTTGATGTGATCAAAGAAGGCAAGCTGCTTGTTGATTATGAAAAAGCAAAACACCCGGTGAGCTATTTATCAACTAAAGGCAGATTCAGAAATTATGGCATCTGATAAATTCTTTCGTCTCATTTTGATTTTTGTTATCTCTGCGAATTTTCTTTGCGCGCAGGGAGTTGAAGAGCAGCGGAAATATACTGTCAGCAACCCGGATTCGCTTCATGCATTTGTTACTTCTTCCGGAACATTAAATGGTTTATCCACGCACAATCATTCGGAAGATGTGTATTATGATATTTATCTTGATACGCCTGATTTTGCTATTGCGTCAAACCATTTATCACTGCGTTTCCGAAAGCGAAATCTCGGGAAGCTTGTTACGTATTCCTTTCAGCTGAAAAGTGAAATGGAAAACAGCAGCGGATTACGCATGGAAGTGGAAGAAACAGAATTGGATTTTTATACGGTGAAAACAGTTAACCGCTGGAGTCCCCTACCCCTTGTGCTGGATGTTTTTTTCTCGCAGCTGGAACGAAAAACGATCAATCCGCAAGCGCCAGAACTTTTATTAGCAACAGAACAGCTTCAAAACTGGATCCGGGAGAATGTGGCAGGACCAATTATTCCGTTTCAAAAATTATCGCATTTGAATTTAAAAGGTTTGGATCAACAAAGCTTAAAGACATTGCGGCCAGTGTTATTTGGCGGTGTGAAAAGAGTTCGAAGTCATCTTTATATTGATCCGAAAACTTCAACTTCTGCATTTAAAAACATCGCGCAAAATCGTCCGGCTTCTGTGTTGCCGCAGTATTTATTTATCAATCCGCAATACAATTGGATCTTAGAAACATCGCTTGACTTCGCCACGTTTTATCCGCTGATCGATTCTAAAACAGCGAAAGTGGAGATCTGCGAATTTGAAGTGGAGAATAAATATTTCATTCCTAAAACAGGGACTGAAGTGATGGATGTTTTTGAAAAAGGTTTGAAGGAAAAGTTTGGCGCTGCGAATGGAATTGATTCGAAATATTTGCAGAGTTTGAAGAAGATTCGGGGGCATTAATTTGAGCGACAAAGCCCAATATTATTAAATTAAAAAGTGCTATTTTTTTTCATTACCGCGTCATTCATGGCGCGGTAAATGACCACAACAAAACCGGCTTTAGCCAAACATACAGGCAATACCTTGCCACAGAAATCTCTCTTAACTTGATAACATTGCATCAGGGGTACTAAAACACGATTGTTATCTTTTCCATTCAAAATAACTGATCACTGACATCGCACCAAAAACTATTGCTGCCCAGATGTAAAGCCCGAGGTGCAAATCGAGGATGCCTTTGTAACCGGTGAAAAATCCCCACATAAACATCAGGATGGTTTTTGACAGCACAGAAATCCACATTCCCAAATGCAAACGCGATTCATACACCGAACATCTATTCGTATGAAAATGTAATTCGTCGATAAATTCCTGTGCTGTCCGGGTGATGAAAAATGCGAGGAAAAAAGGAAGTATTTCCCATTGGTACCAGAACATTAAAACGAGGGACGCTTCCATGAGTAAGGAAGTAACCAAAATATTCCTGTGTGTTTGAAGCTCTTTGTCGGTGATGTCGATTTTCACTAACACTTTGTGCGTTTTTGCATCGAGCAGCCAGCATAACGTGAATAATGTTGCGGAAGACAAAATTGCAACGGCCCAAAAAATCGAATCAATGTTTTTCAAAATAATTATTCAGGAATTGGATGACAACTAAAAATAAAATGACAGCGCAGGTAGAAAGATTAACGGTTTGTCCCCAGATCTTAGACGAGGCATTTCCTTTCAGCTTCCATAAATTTAAAAACCGCCAGGCAATTCCGGCAATAACAACAATTAAAATGCCTTGCGACCAATTGCTGAAATAAGCGGAAAGTACAGCGCAAATATTCAGCAGGTGCATGAATACGAATGTGGTTTTTAAACCGAATAAGACAGGAAATGTTTTTACACCATGCGAACGATCTTTTTCCAAATCAGGAACATCACGAATCATGCTGCCGATAAGCACTTGAAGACTTGCAAAAACAAAAAGTGAAATGATATCCGGATTTTTAAAATCGCCGGCGCCGATCAACACCAACGCGCCCCAGGCAACACCAATGGAAAGATTTTTAAAAAGGAAAATGTTTTTGAGGCTGAAACGGAATCCATTCTTCTTAAATCCGACCGAATAAATTATTCCAAGCGCTGCCACCAATGCAAAGGCGATAAAACGAAAAGTGGAAATGGTAAAAAATGCAATCGGGAAAGTGAAAAAGAAAAGCTGGATTATAAAAATAATGTGCCAACGCTCATTCAAAAATCCGCGCAGGTTAAATTTGAAATCAGCAGGATCGATATATCCGTTGATCGTGTAAATCAACGTCACACCGCAGAAATTGCACCACAGCAAAACGATCAGCTCCAGCCCATTGCGGTCGCTATTGATAATATACCCGCTGATCAAAAGCGAGCTGGATGCTACAAGAAAAAGCAGGAGATGTTTCAGCTGTGCGATTGCCCTAGAATTGTTTTCCATGCTTATTCAAAGCTAGTAAAACCAACGTGCATAGAAAAAAAAAAAAACGCCACCCATAACAGGCAGCGTTTCCAAGTATTGAATTTCAAATTTTCGAATCACTTCGAATTTTAATTTTTTTTATTTCACCACCTGCTTCACCAGGTCAGCCGCTTCCTGCAATTGAATCGCAGAGAAAACTTTCAATCCTGAATCAGCAATGATCTTTTGTGCTTCTACAGCATTTGTTCCCTGTAATCGAACAATGATCGGAACCTGGATATTGCCGATGTTTTTATATGCATCCACAATTCCCTGCGCCACGCGATCGCAACGTACGATTCCGCCGAAAATGTTTACTAAGATTGCTTTCACATTTGTATCGCGCAGAATGATTCGGAATGCCTGCTCAACACGTGCTGCGTTTGCTGTACCGCCTACGTCAAGGAAATTCGCCGGATCAAAACCTGCAAGCTTGATGATGTCCATCGTTGCCATCGCAAGACCTGCACCGTTTACCATGCAACCCACGTTTCCGTCGAGCTTCACGTAATTCAATCCGTAGCTGCCAGCTTCTACTTCTGTCGGATCTTCTTCTGAAGTATCGCGCATTTCTAAAATTTCCGGGTGGCGGAATAAACCGTTTCCGTCAACAGTAACTTTTGAATCGACAGCAATAATTTTTCCGTCAGATGTTTTTAAGACCGGGTTGATCTCAAACATGCTTGCATCAATTGCATCGTAAGTATTGTAGATGGCACGGATGAATTTGATCATGTTTTTGAACGCATCACCGCTTAAGCCAAGATTAAAAGCAATACGGCGGCACTGGAAATCGCGCAGACCCAGTTTCGGATCGATCTCTTCGTTGAAAATCAATTCCGGCGTATCATGCGCAACACCTTCGATATCCATTCCACCCTGTGGCGAATACATGATCACGGTGCGGCCTTTTGCGCGGTTGAGCAATACGCTCATATAAAATTCAGCAGGCTTTTCGGCGCCGGGGTAATAAACATCCTGCGCGATAAGCACTTTACTTACTTTTTTGCCTTTCTCGCTGGTCTGAGCCGTAACAAGAAAATTGCCAAGAATATTTTTAGAAAAGGTTTTTACATCCTCAAGACTTTTCGCCAATACAACACCACGTTGTTCAGTTCCGGCAATCTTTCCTTTTCCGCGGCCACCAGCGTGGATCTGCGATTTTACCACCCACCAACCTGTTCCGGTGTCTTTTGTCAATTGCTCAGCTGCTGCAACGGCCTGTTCAGGAGTTTCAGCAACAATTCCTTCCTGGATCGGAACGCCGAATTTTTTTAAGATCGATTTTCCCTGGTATTCGTGGAGATTCATAGTAAGAGTTATTTAATGACTTGAGGATTCTATTTATGGAAGACAAATATATCTGGATTTCCCACTTACAAATTGCCATTTGCCGATTTCTTTTAACAGAGAGCTAACAAAAAGGGGATCTGGTAATCTGGTAATCTGGTAACTGGGAAATTGAAAATTTATTCGATTAAGATATTCAGGGGGAAGCAAGTGCGTAATTACCAAGTTACCAGATTACCAGATTATCAGATTCTTTCCCTTTCACATCTTTTAACCCCCTTTCATCAACTTTCGCTTTCCGATGTGTTTTAGTTACATCATCTTTGGCACACGCAAACACCATTACAATGTAACTTATAACGATCTCAGGGTTCTTACTGATAAGATTCTCTATTATAAATCGTACATCGTAATTCGTAATTTGTACATCCTTCATTTCCCCTGCATGAAATTCAAAACGCTACTTTTTGTTTTTCTTTATTGTACAACATATCTTTTCGCGGGAACGGAAAAAGATACGGTTATCGTACGCAGGACAATGGAAGCGCAGCGGGTTTCTGTCAAGCCGAAAATTGATGGTGTGCTGGATGACGAAGCATGGAAAACCGCCGAGATCGCCACAAAGTTTATTCAAAACAGTCCTACCGAAAAAGCGCCTGTAAGTTTTGACACAGAAGTTCGCATCACTTATGATAACACCGCAATTTATATCGGCGCGATGTGTTATGATGCCTCGCCCGACAGCATACAAAAGCAATTAAGCCTTCGCGATCAATTTCCGAACGCAGATAATTTTCGTGTTGTTTTTGATACGTACAATACGCAACAGGATGCTTTTGATTTTACAGTAACAGCATCAAACGTGCAGAATGATTCGCGTTATTCTGATTATAATTTTAATGCTGTTTGGATCAGCGCGGTGAAGATCCTGGAAAACGGATGGAGCGTGGAAATGGAAATTCCATGGTCGGCGTTGCGATTTCCATCTACAGCACAACAGAATTGGGGATTGCAGATCACACGATCCATTCAGCGGAAATTCGAATTTGATCAATGGGCACTTACGCCGAAAGGTTCGCCGAACCCGATGAAATATTGGGGAATACTTACGGGGCTCAACAATATTGAATCGCCGGTGCGACTTTCATTAACACCGTATGTGGCAACCATCCTGCAGAAAGATTCGCGCTTCGGACCTGCAACTCCGTCTGCAAGTGTCGGCGGCGGATTAGGATTGAAATACGGGATCAATGAAAGCTTCACGCTCGACATGACGCTGCTCCCGGATTTCAGCCAGGTGAAAAGTGATAACATCGTAAAAAATCTGAGTCCGTTCGAGATTCAATTCCAGGAACAACGTCCGTTTTTTACCGAAGGAGTTGATCTTTTTAATCTCGGTGGCATTTTTTATTCGCGACGTCTCGGAAGAACTCCGTCAGAATTTTACGCCGTGCCTTATTTAGCCGACAGCACGGAAAAGGTGACAAAAAATCCGACGCAGTCGAGGATGATGAATGCAACAAAAATTACCGGCCGCACAAATAGCGGGTTGGGAATCGGAATTCTGAACGCGTATGTTGCCAATACGTATGCTACAGCTGTTGATACGGTAACGGGAGAATCAAGAAGGATCCTGACGGAACCTGCTTCGAATTACAACATTTTTGTATTTGACAAACAGCTGGCAAACAGCTCGCGCGTGTATGTTACGAATACGAATGTAATCCGATCGCAGGGTTACCGCAGCGCCAATGTAACGGCTACAGGATTTTCACTGAACAATAAAAAAAGCACGTGGAATATTAACGGCAATGGCGGTGTGAGTAATGTTTTTGAACCGACGTATACAACGGGAAATTACAATTCAAATGTTGGTTATTATTATTCGCTCGGCATCAATAAGAATAGTGGAAAGCTGCAATATGGTGCGAGCCGGCAAGTTGTAAACCGCAATTGGGATTGCAACGATATGGGAATAAATCTCGAGATAAATTACGCAGCCAGTCGTGCATACCTAGCCTATTATATTTTTAATCCGTGGAAAATTTTTAATAATGCGGAATTCAGCGTTTCATCAAATTACACTACCAACCTGGAAACGCGTGAAAGAAATAATCTTTGGATTGGTGCATTCACTGCTGCAACGTTCCGGAATTTCTGGTCCTCCTATTTGGGATTTGACTGGACGCCTTATGATCAGCGTGATTTTTATGAGGCACGTGATGAAACCCGCTTTTACCTGCGCACACGTTACAAAGCTTTTTTTGGCGGAATAAGTACTAATACCAATAAACCTATCTGGATCAGTATAGATTATAATGCAGGTGCTACTTCAAAGGTTAGTGCAACTATTCCTGTTAATCCGTGGTTAGGTGGCGGTGCGAGCGTTAACTGGCGCGTTGGAAATCGTTTTTCATTCAGGGCGGGAAGTGGCTTTCAAGGTGATTACGGCGATCGCGGATGGGTTGGCACGGAAACGGATGGAACCATTGTATTCGGGAGGCGCACCTTACGCACACTGGAAAATGGAGTTACTGCAAGCTTCGTTTTCACCACGCTGATGTCGATTTCATTAGATGCAAGACATTTCTGGCAAACAGGAAGCTATCACAGCTATTACGTGCTTAATGAAGATGGAACGCTGACCGATTACATCAACTGGGCGGGTGCGGGATCAAAAGATTTCAGCTTTAATTCGGTGAATGTTGATTTGGTTTACAACTGGAATTTTGCGCCGGGCAGCTGGTTGAGTGTTGCATGGAAAGAAAATATTCTGAGCGAAGAAAATATTATTGATTACAGCTACACGAATAACTTAAATCATACGTTGCATAGTCCGCAGCTGAACCAGGTTTCTATTCGCCTGCTTTACTTCCTTGATTATATTTATGTGAAGCAGAAGATTGATCAGCGGAGAAGCCTCAGGTGATGGTGGTGATATTTTTTTTGCGTGCGGGATAGTAGTGGAAAGCCCGGACCGTGAAGTCAGCTTGCCTGTACTTCACGGGAGGACTTGTAACGAATAGCCCGATAACACGCCCTGATTCTATAATTGCTTCTTATTAAAATCTCTGGAAACACTATTCGTGTGCAACTGGAAAATTTTCACGCAGATTTTCGCAGAGTTCGCGGAAAGGGCGCGGATCTTAAGCTTCTATTTCTGATGAGCGGAATTTCATTGCAAAAGTCAGAAAGTCAGAACCCGGAACCCGGAACCCGAAACCCTTTAAACTATTTCTTCAGCATCACATAATCGTTCATAAAAAAACCGTTGCCGATATCGAAATCTTTGGCTTCTTCGATGATAAATCCGAGGCGGAAATAAAAATTGATTGTTTTGAAATTCATACGGTTTACCTGCAGGCGCATAGTTTGCATGGCGGGATAAAGGGAAAGCAGTCCGGCGAAAAAAAGTTTGCCGTAGCCTTTACCCTGCTCTTTTGTATCGACGTAAAATTTGTGAAGGAACAGATCATTTTCTTTTTCACTTACAGAAATATAACCGATGGGCCGTCCATTTATCTGCGCAAGAAAAAATTGTTGTCCGCTTTGCAGCTGTTGCAAAAGACTTTCTGCCGAATACATTTTCTCCAGCATATAATCCACCTGGTCTTTGCCGATGATAGGTGTATAATGTGCGCGCCAGATTTTTTCGGCAAGCGTTGCAATTTGTAAAATATCGGCTGAGCCGGCCTTCCTGAGCGACGTGGACATAAGATGATGTACGAATTACGATGTACGAATTACGATTTTAAAAAATTAATCCGGGTACATCAGAGGTAAAAAATTGCTGCGAGAATTGAAAGCACGATCAGCAATATGTATTGCCAGAGGTCAGGAAAGTGAATAAGGTATTTTTTGTAAAATGCCCTGAGCTTTTGGTTCATCGGGCAAAATTACTTTTTGTTTTTATACAAAGCAGCATTCATATTGGCATAACGCAAGGTTACTTCAAATCCGCCCGCACTCTTTGATGACGCAGTATATTTTGAAATATTGATATCGTACGAAACGCCGATAAAAATATCACCCAGATCGTAATAAAGCTGAGGAATGATTGCATCCTTCCAGCGATAATGCACGCCCATCCCTATTCCCGATTCGCTGAAGAAGTTGGTGATCTTGGTTCCGTTTTTAATGCGGTAACGAACCAATGTTCCTAAAACAAATTCGGAGGCTTCATTCTGCTGCATGTAATAAGCGGAAGGCCGCAATGACCACGGACTTCCTGAAAAATCAAACCGGCCATTCGAATGAAAAACAAAACGCATGCTCTGGCGTACTTCTCCGCCCTGGTGAAATTTTTGTGCGGGCTTATTCAAATGGAATGCGGCAACACCAAAAGTAAATTCAGCAACATCTTTACCAACCACACTTCCTGCAACGCTTCGGAATTGATAAACTGCTCCACCCGAAAAATCAGCGAAAGGAAATGAGGTAAGCAGGTTTCCTTCATTCGGATTTGCGAGTGGATCAAATGTTCCGTTCACATATTGATTTTCCCATTGCAAACCGGAGATGGTTGCAGAACGTTGCGCAAAACCAGCTTGTAATCCGACAGAAAGCTTGTTGTAATCATTCAGCGGAACAATGCCGGTTGCAGACAAAGAAGCCTGGAAGGTTCCGAATTTTGAGTCGCCGGCCTGGTCGCGGTAAATGAAAGCGCCGATTCCCATATACGCCCTGTTCTTAGCGTACATCAATGGCATATCGAATGCTGCAGCTGCGGTTGTATACGGATTGCCCATAGAGGCCCACTGGCTGCGATAATTCATGGTAACACGAAACAATCCGTCAAATAAACCCGTGTTGGCAGGATTTAAATGCATTGGTGTTTCATTGATCTGTGAAAAATGAATATCCTGGGCAAACGCGGAATGCGCAGCGAAAACCAATATTCCAAAAGATAAACAGAAACGTTTCATCAGCATCTTCCCCGCAATTAGCGCATCAAAGTAATATTGCCCGACCTGATCTCGGTAGAACCATCCGGATTAACTGCTTTCAGGTAATAAGCATACACACCGGAAGGACAAGCTTCTGTTCCTTTGTTTCCGTCCCAGCCAACAGTCATGTCTTTTGTCATGAACACTTGTTGTCCCCAGCGATTGAAGATGACAACTTCTGCGGTCAATGCAGGATTTATTCCATGAATGAAAAGCATATCATTCTGTCCATCGTTGTTCGGAGAGAAAGCGGTTGGAATAAAAACATCCGTTAATACTTCTGCAGTTCTATACACCGCTACAATATTATCAGGTCCGGTAAGATCAATATTCACGCTGTCGTCATTCAATGATGGCGTAGGAACACTTGTCATTTCCCAATGATCGAATGTGTAAAGTCCTGATGTCGGTGCGGTCATGAGAATGATTGGAATTCCGCCGTAATACGTTCCTGTCCATGGAAACTGGTCGAGGAAAAGTGAATTGCATTCTACGGTTCCGGCGCCAACGGGAGAAACGGAAATGGTAATGTCATAAGGACCTGTAAGATTATAACAATCGAGCATTCCTGTTTCAATTGCAGCACAGCGCGCGGTAATATAATTCCTGAGCGTGGTTACATTTCCTGTCCATCCACCGACGGTTCCGCCCCATCTTGCAATTTGTTTTGGCATAACCGGCGCAATTTCCGCGACCATGGTATCGAGCAACGTAAGCATCGTATCGCAGCTCAAAGAAGTGTTCATCAAATCGGCAAAACGGTTGACGTAATACTGTCTGAATGTCGGATTATCCATCAATGCATTCACAACAGGAATATGTCCTTGTCCGCCCGGATCAGGAAGACCTTCAGGATCGCAGGGATCAGCGGATGGGCCTGTATTCGGAATATTGGTGTAGTTAATGTAATGACCGAATGTTGCATCATTATCCCAAAGCGCATATCTCCAGCGCTCAGCACCACCGCTCTGATCGAGTCCGCGCCACCAGATGGTATTCCAGTTCAGCCAGTCGGAAGTAACACAAACAGAATTGAGAATGATATAATCTGCCAGACTTTTCCAGTTATACATTGTATCCACATGCGCCCAGTTAGCAGGAAGCGCCATGTTATTTGTAACGATAAAGTTTTGCAGTGTCGTCCAGTCAGTTTGCGCTTGTGTTCCGCCATATTCAGACCATGTTCCGCCCCAGGTTTTCAGCATCTGTATATTGGGCTCATCCTGGTTGAAATAATGATCAGTGAAATCATTGTCATCCACTTTTTCGCGGATGTCATACACGCCCCAATATTGTCCGTTCACATACACTTCACAAAATTCGCTTGTACGTTCATCCAAATGAAGACGTGCATCCTGTGAAAGTGTGTGACAATATGCATCACGCACGTGCGCACCCTGTTCAAACGGATAATTATCGTTTGCAGCAGCTTTGAGAATTACATCTTTGAATTCATCGCGGTTTGCGCGTGAAAAGATTTTATAATTAATTGCATAATCATAACCTTCTTCATCAGCAGATTTAAAATCTATACCACGTTGGTCATAGGCCCATGAATCGTTACCGTGTTTATTTGCGCTCCCGGTAACTTTCGACTGCACTACACCTGCTTTATCAAAATATTCAAAGCTGGTTTCAGGCGTATCGCCCCATCCGCCATTCATCAGCGACATTAGTCCATCACCATAAATAGATGTTGTAGGAAGCGTATGTACAGCTACGTTAATAAAAAATGTGCTGTTCATGATGAAGCTCGCAGGAACGGATGGATTGCTGCTTATAGCACGGGCGCGAACAACCTGTGTTGCAGGGATGCTTACCGGTGCTGAATAAACTGGTGATGAAGATGTAGGCTCGAACCCGGTGGTAGTGTAATGAATGGTTACAGACGGATCAGGAGAAGAAATGGTGAGTGTTTGTGTTCCGGTGTAATATCCTGCCGCAAGACTGAAAACAGGTGTTGTTGCATAGGGCAGATAAGCTGTGCTTGTAGCATTTGATGCGCCGAAAGTTGATGTAGTAAAAATGCTCCAGGTATTTCCTCCGTCTGTTGTTCTTCCCCATGAATGGCCTTCCTGGTTGCGTCGGATTACAACGGAGTCAATAACACCGGTGGCGTCAGAAAGAATAATTTTTTCAGGTTTGCATTGTGTTAATGAAAAGTTGGTGTGAAAAAATCCGCTTGCGATCATGTTGCGTTTCGAACAAACCACTTTTAAAAATCCACCGGGAGCAATTGATCCGGAAGGAAAAGGCCATTGCTGAAGATTGCCAGCTTTATCGCTCATGTAAAAACCCGTCATGCTAACAGCAGTAGCGCCCGGATTATATAATTCTACCCAATCATTAAATTCACCAAAATTATCGGGAACACTGCTGATGTTGGCACAAGAGTATTCGTTGATTAGTAATTGTGATTTGACAGGAAGTGCTGAAAGCAGTGGGGCAATTAAAGCAATCAGAATCCGCGTAAATGTTTTGCTCATTTTCCGGTTTCTTAATTTTGTATTGTAAAGATATTGTATTCAGTATATTAAAACAAAAATGCCGGGAGAATTATCCACCGGCATTCCAAGTCATTAAATATCGATTAATGTGTTGTTTTAAACTCTTCAGGTTCCCGTTGCGGATCAATGACAGGGGCAACATTTCTTCCCAAAACAATGTCGAGCTCGATCAAAGCAGAGACTGCTAATTGTGAATAACTCTGTGATGATTTGCCGAATGCTCCTGCTTTGGTGTGCCACAAGGTTTGAATCAATGCTATTCCGCCTTCGCATGGATTGATAACCAGAAGCGCTTTCTCTACGTTTCCTGCGCCCGCATGATAAACGTGCAGCACAAGCAAACGGAACCAAAGCTCATTTTCATTGAATGCAATGCCCCTTTTCGTAAGCATCGATCTTGTATATGGAATACAAACGGTTTTCAAAAGCTGCGAAGCCGCCCATGACGATTTATTAAAGTCTTTTCGCTCATCAACAGATTTATTCACCTTCAATCCCATTTGAATGGCAACACTTTTCATCAGCTGGAACGGACCATTTGCTCCGACGTTTGACTTCAGCATTTTGCCCGGCGATTCAATCAGGAGGATAGCTTGTGCATAAAACGGATCTACTCCGTTCTGAATAAAAATCGGTATGGCGCGATCAATCTGCGGAATCACAGCTTGAGCATCGTAAAAATCGTTTTTGCCACGGGTGAATAATACGGACGCGCTGTCGGGCAAAGAATAATGATGACGAATACTATCGCGGAAACGGGTTTGCCCTTCTTCCCCGAGCTTATCCCACGATGTAGCAGCAAAACACGCACAAATGGTTCGATCGCTGGCCAGGCTTACCAAACCGGAGTCGGGCGTCATGGTCATAATTCTTCTCCAGAAATTGATCTGCGGAAGCTTATCCAATCCTGCTTCATAGATCTGGTTGGTATTAACCATATTATGCAAAGCAGTATCGTTGAAAGCCGTTACACGGATTACATCGGGATGAACATTAGCAGCTACCTGGGCAGAAAGAAAATTTCCGGACAATGAAATAGCAGCACAAAAAAAGGAGACAACACAGGATTTCTTCATAAAAGGGAGCATATATTCCAAAGAAACGAAACTGACCCCTAAATATGTTACAAAAAATTCGCCTTTTTTCAACTAAAAAAAGTTTATTACTTTTTTTAACAAAAACCGTTTACGAAAAATCAGGCTACTGCGTCACGTTCGAGTGACTGGGTTCGTTTCCTGTGCACAATGGTTAAAAAATCATTTCCTATCTGGAGATAACCGTATTCATAACAGAAATAGTAGGTTGTTCCTTTGCGCGTGGTATAGGTATGAGTATAATATCCGAAATGAAATCCCATTTCAGTAATTTTTTCTTTATGCATTGTGCTTTTTCCATCCGGCGTTACATCAGCAAGGATTCTCCGGTTTTTCCTGAGGATGTTATTGACGTTCCTCATAAAATTATTGTCGTCGCTGTTGAGGCGATTATTATGGCTGTTCCGGCATTGGTCGGAACAAAACTTCTTATCAGCGCGTCCATTTAAAGACTCACCGCAATCCATGCAATAACGATCCATAGTAGGAGATTTAGGGGTTTGCTACTTAATGGCGTAAATTTAAATTAATAATTAAATTTTCAAAACTTTTTATCACTTAAAATTTTAACTTATCCGTTTGTAATTAACTTTTATCTTATAAACAGGGGCTCTTAACGAAAACAAACGTTTATAAATGGCTAGTTATTTGATCAAAAATTACCTTCCCTGTTTAAAGTAATTTAGGATAACAGCAAAAAAAATCCCTCCCTGATAAATCAGGGAGGGAGTAACTAAAAACCATGGCGTGATTTTTAGCGACCCGGATGGAGGCACCCGTCCGGGTTATTGTCTACTTATTCTTTGCCTTGCTCTTTATCTTCCAAAGCAGATTTCAGATCAGCAAGACCGGCTACGTCACCGAAAGTTGTTTTTTCCTGGTTGTCTTTAACCTTCTTAACAGCTTTCTTGGTTTCTTCACCTGCACCTTTGCTTCCACCTTCTTTCTTACCACCGGTGCGCGATTCTTTCTCTTCGATAGCGATCGCTTCAACAGTGTTGCGGTGAGATACGATGATCTTTTTAGAATCTTTATTGAATTCTAAAACTTTGAAATCAAGTGTCTCTTCCACTTTAGCGTTTCCGCCTTCTGCTTTCATCAAATGCTTATTCGGAGCGAATGCTTCAACACCGTAAGGAAGCTGAACAACGGCACCTTTATCATTAGCGCTCACAATTGTACCCTGGTGATCGGAACCGACTGTGAATACGGTTTCGAAGATATCCCACGGGTTTTCTTCCAATTGTTTGTGGCCAAGGCTGAGGCGGCGATTTTCAACATCTACATCAAGAACTACTACGTCGATGGTCTCACCGATCTTAGTGAATTCTGATGGATGTTTGATCTTTTTAGACCAGCTCAGATCCGAAATGTGGATCAATCCGTCAATACCTTCTTCGAGCTCAACAAAGATTCCGAAGTTGGTGAAATTGCGAACTTTCGCTGTGTGTTTTGAATTCTTTGGATATTTATCCAGGATATCTTTCCACGGATCAGGAGAGAGCTGCTTAATGCCGAGTGACATTTTACGCTCATCACGATCAAGTGTGAGAACTGTAGCTTCAACTTCGTCGCCAACTTTCAGGAAGTCCTGAGCTGAACGAAGGTGCTGTGACCATGACATTTCAGAAACGTGAATGAGTCCTTCAACGCCAGGCTGAACTTCAACAAACGCGCCGTAATCAGCAATGACAACTACGCGGCCTTTAACTTTGTCTCCAACTTTAAGGTCAGCTGAAAGGCCTTCCCATGGATGTGAAGAAAGTTGTTTAAGACCAAGAGCAATACGTTTTTTCTGATCATCGAAATCAAGAATAACGACATTGATCTTCTGATCCAATTTAACGATCTCTTCAGGATGTGAAATACGTCCCCATGAAAGATCGGTGATGTGAATAAGTCCGTCAACACCGCCAAGATCCACGAATACTCCGTAGCTGGTGATGTTTTTAACTGTTCCTTCAAGAACCTGTCCTTTTTCAAGCTTGCCGATGATCTCTTTCTTCTGTGCTTCGAGCTCTTCTTCGATAAGCGCTTTGTGTGATACAACAACGTTTTTGAATTCATTGTTGATTTTCACAACTTTAAATTCCATTGTTTTACCAACGTAAATATCGTAATCGCGGATAGGCTTAACATCGATCTGTGAACCCGGCAAGAAAGCCTCGATTCCGAATACATCAACGATAAGACCGCCTTTTGTACGGCATTTTACGAAACCTTTGATGATCTCGTCGCCATTAAGTGCATTGTTGATACGCTCCCATGACTTCATGGCGCGTGCTTTTTTATGAGAAAGGATCAGCTGACCGTTTTTGTCTTCCTGGCTTTCTACATAAACTTCCACTTTATCGCCGATCTTTAAATCAGGATTGTAGCGGAATTCAGATAACGGAACTACGCCATCTGATTTATAGCCGATGTTAACGACTACTTCTTTTGTGTTTTTGGAAACTACAGAACCTTCAACCAATTCGTGATCTACGATTGATTTAAGTGTACCGCCATAGAGTTTTTCAAGGCGTTCGATTTCTTCTTTCGAATAGAAATCCTGTTTTTTCCCAACGGTGTTCCAGTCAAATTCCGGAGCCGCTACTGGTGCTGTTAAATTTTCAGCCATTTATTAATTGAGTTATTGCGCTTTCGCACTGGCCTTTATTCCGGCAGATAAAGGCGATTAAACATGGGATTTGCCGGTTAATCCCGTTTTTCATTAAGGGATACAAAGATAGAACAGTTTCCGCCCCCTTCCATCATCCAAACCCGTCTTTATTTAAATTGATTGATTTTCAGGCCGCAATATTTTCAAGGTTAAATTAAACTGAACGAGCATTGCTTTATTAAAAATCACCTAAAATTCAATGAATCAGATACTTATGAAACACAAACATTAATTCCGGCATGTAATCGACTGTGAATTACATATTTCGTCGGTTTAACGGTAAGGTTAAAAAGAGTTGGGTAAAAATCCCGGAATTTCCCCTTATTTTTCCCCCTGTTAAAATAGGCTGATTCTTGATGAAACGCTGATAAACAGGACATAAAAAAAACTTTCATCACTACTTATCACTCGCTTTATCTGTTATATTTGCCTTTCACAATAATTTTACGGCGTTTCGCCTGATCTAACAAAAAAACTAAAAAACTTCATCAATGAAAAAATCACTACTAATGATAGGGGCTTTGGCAGCCGGTCTTAGTGTAGTAGCTCAGCAGTCTGCGAAAATTAAAACAGCGACGCCACTACAAGCACAGAAGTACCAGGCGCCTACGGACATGCAATTCAGCCATGTTTATCCTTCTGCTCAAGGAAGTAATGTGCGCCAGGGCAATCCTGCCCCGTCGACACAGATTACAACTGAGACTGTAGTCGGAACAACATTGTATACGCTTCAGACCAACTCATCTATGCCACACCGTTTGTGGTATAATGATGATAACACCATGTCGGTGATTTATACTTTTGCTCAGGGTGCATGGCTTTCATGGCCTGACCGCGGAACAGGGTACAATTATTTCGATGGTACTTCATGGGGTGCGCAGTCATTAGTACGTATTGAAAACGATCGTACAGGATTTCCTGATCTTATCGTTCTTGATAACGGTCTTGAAATGGTAACCGCACACAATACAGCTTCTTCAGTGATGCATTTCTGCTCACGCCCATCAAAAGGTGCTGGTCCATGGACAAATAATCCTGGAACTTTGATTTCAAACCCACCAAACTTCGCATTCTTCGCACTTTGGCCACGTGTGGCTGTTGGCGGAAATAATGATGTGATCCACCACATTGCTGTAACTGAGCCAACCGGAAACAACGGAGCAGTTTACCGGGGACAAGATGGTTCTTTGGTTTATTCACGTTCTAACGACGGCGGACAAACATTCGCAGTTCAGAACCAATTGCTTGCTCCATTCGACAGCACACAGATCTACACAGTTAGCGGAGATGCTTATGCAATCGATGCACAGAATAACACTGTTGCAATTGTAATGGGCGGATTCGGCGAAGATGTTGTTCTTGCTAAATCTATTGATGGTGGCGTAACCTGGACAAAAACAATTGTTCAGGATTTCCTTGTTCCTGCTCCTTTCATCGATCAGCTTACAGATACAAACAGCGATGGTGCTGCTGATACACTTGAATCAAATGATGGTTCTATGTCAGTTCTTATTGACGGAGCAGGTCTTGTTCACGTTTGGTACGGTCAGATGTTCATCCTTAATGATGATTCTACAGACGGAGTTACTTCTTACTTCCCTGGTACAGCTGCTTTGATGTACTGGAACGAAACAATGGGAACTACACCTCCTGTAATTGTTGCAGGTGCAGAAGATCTCAACGCAAACGGTGTACTTGATGTAACAGATTTCGGTACTTACCAGGTAAGTCTTGTTTCACATCCTTCATCAGGAATTGATGCCTCAGGAAATCTTTACGTTGCTTTCTCTTCTATAATGGAAGGTACAGATGATGGTACAGGAAAATCTTTCCGTAACATTTACATAATCCGCAGCCAGGATGATGGAGTTACATGGTCAACTCCATACAACATCTCTCCTGCTACAGATTTTGAAAAAGTTTATCCGACAATGGCGCGTACAGTAACAAGCAACATGCACATTTGCTACACACGCGATCAAATTGCAGGACACGGTGTATTCACAGCAACAAATCCTGATCCTGACAACGCGGATGTGCCACACGAAATCGTTTGTGCTGAAGTTCCGGTTGATGATATCATCGCGGTTCCTGAGCATAGCGTATCACTCAGCGCTGTTGAAGTTTACCCTAACCCGGCAAACACTTCTGCAAACGTTGTGATCAACCTTACTCAATCGCTTGAAGTAACAGTGGCTCTTTACAATGTAACAGGCCAGCTGGTTTCTTCACAGGTGAAAAATCTTGCTTCAGGTGCTTCTACCATCACTTTTGATGTTACAGCGCTTCCTTCAGGAATTTATTTCATCAACGTAATTGAAGGAACAACAACTATCAGCAAAAAATTGATTGTTGAATAATCTTTCTTTGCATTTTTGAAAGAGTCCCGCATTAACGTGCGGGACTCTTTTGTTTTATAGCCTGGTTGTGTTTTCTATATAAGTGGTAGATCATTCCTGCTTTCCAATTCTTATATTTGGCAATCGTCCCCCGCATTTATTAAACCTGTAAATCATATAAAAATGAAAAAAGGATTACTCTTAACAATTGGTGTTGTAGCGAACTTCGCATTATTCGCACAGGCACCTAAAGTAAGTGGCGTTAGAAAAGTTGATTTAACTAATTCTAATGCTTCCCGGGCGGACGCAGCTTCAGTAAACTTCCTCGCTTCTTCGGCAGCAAGTCAACGAAACACAAATCCGACCATTGCAACAGTTGGACAGCATTTTTCCAGCTCTTACAACGCGCTGACACTCCTTGTGTCATCATCACATTGTTTAACTGCTAACCAGTCGTTGAATGCCGTGATGTTTACGCACCGTATCAGCCAGGACTGGGCTCCTGATCCGAACGTATCTTCCGGATATATTCAGCATAGCTGGACAGCGAATTATGGTACTTCGTGGGATTCGTCTTATTACGCTGATTTTACAAACCTTGGAAATAAACGTTTCCGTTATCCTTCAGGAGCAATCATCAATCCTGTTGGTAACACAACAATTGACAATGCAGTAAACGTTTCCAGCGGGCCTTATACCGATGGAGCTACTACTTCGCCATGGAAAGGTTATTATAACAATTACCAGATGATGGTAACCGGTGCAACTACAAACACAAACGTTTATACCACCAATCAGCCCGGCGTTTACCCGAATGATTTTCCGCGTATCAGCATTACATCGTATGATGACAGCAGCGCATGGGTAACTGGCGGTTTGTACAGAGATGCAGGTGCTTCAACAGCAGTTGCACAAGGTTACAGAGGTGCTACGCTTATGAAAGCTAAAATGGATAACCTCGGAGTCATCAACTGGTCTTTTGATTCTATTCACCCGAACCTTCATACAGATGGTTCAGGTGTTGTTGATGCATTTACACAAGCGCTTCTCGGATTCAATGCAAACGGCACAGTTGGTTACTGCGTATTCTTCGGAGTGGATGGTTCACAAACAACTTCTGCAACACGTTCTTTCCTTCCTATCGTTTACAAAACAATCAACAGCGGCACTTCATGGACATTGCAGCCGATAAATGATTTCAGCACGATTCCGATCATTGCTAATATGCTTATTCCTGCTTCAGACGGACAAATAAAGCCATGGTTCGATCAGAGCCAGGGGGCAGATGTTGTTGTTGATGCTAACGACCAGCTGCATATTGTTTGTGCAATTTCAAGCGGTGCATCGAATCATGATGATTCTCTCGGATTTACATGGACACTGACCGGTCAGAACGGAGCTACAGGAAGACATTACATGTACGATGTGCACACTACGGCTACCGGATGGGACGCATGGATGATCGATTCATTGATGACCACATCTTCATCAACAGGTTCTATTTTCGTTGATGGTGCAAACAGCAATGCGCTCGTTGAAACTGATGCACGTTTACAGGTGTCTCATTCTACCGACAGAACAAAGCTGTTCTACATGTGGGTAGATACCGATCCGAGCGCAGCAGGTGGTGAAAACGTTATTCCTGATCTGTTCGGAAAAGGAGTTGATCTTACTACCGGTTTAGCAACAGCGCGCAAACAATTTACTACCAGCCAGGATTTCTATTTCCATTACATTTCAAATGTGGCTTTGGTAAATGGCACTACCTACAGTGTTCCTGCAACGAATTCTATTGACAGAAGCGGAGCACACGATATTGCAACGACATTCGATCACTACTTTGTGAATGATGTGACATTTAACCTGAATGAATTTAACGTGATCATCGGCGTGAATACTATTGAATCTGAAATTGGTTCAGTCAATACGTATCCGAATCCGGCGAATGAACTCGTTAACGTTAATCTGAATCTTGTAAATGGCGGTAACGTTTCACTTGCATTATTCAATTCAATCGGTCAGCAGGTGCTTGTTGAAAATCGTGCACTTACAACCGGTTCAAATCTTGTTCGTCTTAATACATCTGAATTGCCTTCCGGAATTTACATGCTTGTTGTTACTTCTGCGGAAGGAAAAGCAACTTCTAAAATTGTAATTCAGTAAGCAACGATTATATTTTTTTCGAAGGGTCCTGCATTATGCGGGACCCTTTTTTTGTTCCCGGCTTTTCACAGCGCATGACTCATCTATAGCACATCCCCGACTTTTCGTCATTGTTATTTAGCTTCTTCTGCCGTTTTTGCAGTAATTTTCATTGGGCCTGAATTTTGAGCCTTCGTTATTGATCTTACTTTTTGTAGATTTTAATTATATACACGCAAAATGAACCTGAACAATTTCACATTAAAATCACAAGAGGCAATTCAGCAAGCCCAGCAATTTGCCACAGCGCAAAATAACCAGGCAGTTGAAACGGGCCACCTGCTGAAAGGAATTTTAGCGGTAGACGAAAACGTTACCCCATTCCTTCTCAAAAAATTAAATGTCAACACTTCGCTCTTCTCGCAGGTAGTGAATCGTATCAATGATTCGTATCCGAAAATCTCAGGAGGTGCGTCACAATATTTATCCAACACTGCGAACCAGGCGTTGCTTAAAGCTGTTAATCATCTGAAAGAATTCAATGATGAATTTGTTTCTATTGAACATCTTCTTCTTGGTTTGCTCGACACCGGCGACCAGGTAGCACAGCTGATGAAAGACAATGGAATCTCTTCCAAAGATCTGAAGACTGCGATTCGCGAATTGCGCAAAGGTGCAACGGTTACCAGCGCCTCTGCGGAGGACACGTACAACGCACTGAACAAATACGCCATCAATCTCAACGTCCAGGCGCGTAACGGCAAGCTGGATCCTGTAATCGGCCGCGATGAGGAAATACGTCGTGTGCTGCAGATCCTTTCACGCAGAACGAAAAACAACCCGATTTTAGTGGGTGAGCCCGGCGTTGGTAAAACGGCCATCGCAGAAGGAATCGCTCATCGTATTATGAATGGTGATGTGCCGGATAATTTAAAATCGAAGCAGATCTTTTCGCTCGATATGGGCGCGTTGATCGCAGGTGCGAAATACAAAGGTGAATTTGAAGAACGTTTAAAAGCTGTGGTGAAAGAAGTGACCACTGCTGAAGGGGAAATCATTCTTTTCATCGATGAGATTCATACACTAGTAGGTGCAGGTGGTGGCGAAGGTGCGATGGATGCTGCGAATATTCTCAAACCTGCGCTTGCACGAGGAGAATTACGTGCTATCGGTGCAACAACGCTGAATGAATTCCAGAAATATTTTGAAAAAGATAAAGCGCTCGAACGCCGTTTCCAGAAAGTAATGGTGGATGAACCTTCCTCTGAAGATGCCATTTCTATTCTGCGCGGTATCAAAGAAAAATATGAAGCGCATCATAAAGTGCGGATCAAAGATGAAGCGATCATTGCTGCAGTTGAATTATCGCAGCGTTATATCAATGATCGTTTTCTTCCTGATAAAGCGATTGACTTAATAGATGAAGCTGCATCGAAACTGCGAATGGAAATTAATTCGATGCCGATCGAGCTGGAGAATATTGAACGAAAGATCCGCCAGCTGGAAATTGAACGTGAAGCGATCAAACGTGAAAATGATAATCGTAAGCTGGAAGATCTCGGAAGAGAAATTGCAGAGCTGAATGATAAACGAGCTGATCTTCGTGCGCAATGGCAATCGGAGAAAGATGTGGTGGAAAGCATTCAGAAAGCGAAAGAAGAAATTGAACAATTAAAATTCAGCGCGGAGCAAGCGGAACGTTCGGGCGATTATGGAAAAGTAGCTGAGATCCGTTATGGTCGAATGAAAGAAGCTGAAGACCGTCTTGATGTTGCAAAGAAAAAGCTGGAAGAAACACAGCGCAGCGGAACTCCGTTGATCAAAGAAGAAGTGGACAGCGAAGATATTGCGCGCGTTGTAGCAAACTGGACAGGCATTCCTGTTTCAAGAATGCTGCAAAGTGAAAGAGAAAAATTATTGCATCTTGAAGCTGAATTGCACAATCGTGTTGTAGGACAAGATGAAGCGATTGAAGCAATTTCAGATGCGGTGCGCAGGAGTCGCGCGGGGATGCAGGATGCGCGTAAGCCAATCGGATCTTTCATTTTTCTCGGAACTACCGGTGTCGGAAAAACGGAATTGGCGAAAGCGCTTGCAGAATTTTTATTCAACAATGAAAATTCAATGACGCGTATCGACATGAGCGAATACCAGGAACGTCATTCTGTTTCGCGACTTGTTGGTGCGCCTCCCGGATATGTCGGCTATGATGAAGGAGGCCAATTAACGGAAGCCGTGCGTCGCAGACCGTACAGCGTAATTCTTCTTGATGAAATTGAAAAAGCGCACCCGGATGTGTTCAATATTCTTCTCCAGGTTTTAGATGACGGAAGATTGACAGACAATAAAGGTCGTGTTGTGAATTTCAAAAACACGATCATCATCATGACTTCCAATATGGGATCGCATCTCATCCAGGAAAATTTTGAAGCGATGACAGAGAAGAACAAAGATGAAGTGCTTGCAAAATCGAAGCGTGAAGTTTTTGATCTGCTGAAGAAAACCATTCGCCCTGAATTTTTGAATCGTATTGACGAGATCATCATGTTCTCACCGCTTACCCGCGAGCATGTGGAAGAGATTGTGAAGATTCAATTCAAGCAGGTGGAAAAGATGCTGGCGGATAATGATATCAAGCTTACCGCAACGCCTGAAGCAATTGAATGGATGGCTGAGCTGGGTTACGATCCGCAATTCGGTGCGCGCCCGATCAAACGTATGCTGCAGAAAAAAGTGCTGAATGAATTATCGAAACAAATACTTTCAGGAAAAGTGCAGGCGCATTCAGAAGTTGTATTGGATGTTTTTGATAAGGAGATTGTTTTCAGGGAGCCTGTGGATACTGATAAAAAATAATTCAAGATTCAAGAATTTGAAATTGCTTTGCCTCGTTTCGCCACAGAGGCACAGGGGCACGGTAAAAAGAAAAGTGTAAAGATTTTTTTACTGTGCCACTGTGCCCCTGTGGCAATAAAATTCGTGCAAGGAGATAATTAATGTTCAGATTATCTAATCTCCACTTTTATCGGTGATGATTTCTAAACGTTATCTTCGTTTTACATGAAACTATCGATGCGCTTTCTGCTTGCGGGAATTATTTTATTTTTTTCCGTCTCTTGTAAGGATAATAACACAGAAGAGAATCCGCCGACTACAAATCCGGATGTGGGACCGATCACTTCTTCTTCTCCTGTTTTAGGTTATGGTATTTTGAATCGCTTGCCGGGAATCTGGAATGGTCCGGTTTCCTCCTCTACTCCATTGGGTGGTTACGCGGAATGGATTGTGGATTTGCGACCGGTTTCTGCTTCACAGGTTTCTTCCAAATCGGAATTGGATTCTGTGAATAATATCCTGATGGGATTTTTTATTGTGAAGCATGCGAACGCTTATAAAATGGCATTTCGCAACGGCGGCGGATTCGCAGGCCAGCAGCGGATTGCTTATGCGGTGATCGATAGTGTTTCGGAAACGACGAATAATTATTTCTACCGTTTTTCGGATTTCCGTGCGGGTGCGAATCGTGTTTATACGAATGTGTTGTTTAAAGATGATAGTTTGATATTGACTGTTTATACGAATCAATACAACACACTTTCCGCGCCTGTTGTTCACATGCAATGGCGTGCAAAGTTGTGCGATGCTACTTCTGCGCAAGCGGCGATCACGAATTTTTCCTTCCCGCAAAAAACAATGGTGCGCGATTTTTCAACTACGTTCGACGCACAGCCGGAAGCTATTTATTATTCGCTTGTATCTGATCCGTATAACGAAAGCATGCAGCCTTATCTCGGTCAAACAACGGTGAATATTAATTTCGGTGCAACGTACACGCCCGATCCGAACAAGAAAGTTTTCCTGATGATCACCACGCAACCTTTGTTCAGCGGATTTACTTATTTGCCTGCGAATTTAATTTACCGCTCGCGTTACGTGTTTTTAGCGTCGACAGATAATTCGTTTACGTTTAATTATATGCACCCGGGAAATTATTATCTGTATTCGTTGTACGATGCAAATGGTGACGGCACTTTTTCTTCGGGCGATTGGATGAGCTCGAATTTTACGAATATGTTTTCTTTATCCGCAGTTGGAAATTCGACGGTGAATACAACGATTGATTTTACAATACCGTAAAGGTGATTGGGAAAATAGAAATTGGGTGATTATGATTTTTTTAATCATCAACTCACTAAATCACCAAATCATTAAATTTAAGGAGCCGCTTTCGCCAACAACATACAAGGGATTTAATATGCTGCCGGGTACTCACGACTCCATTTCTTAAAATCTTATCATTAGGCAGGTTTCTCAAACGTGCCTAATGATAAAAAACAGGCTCTACATCCGGAAAAATTCTCCGTTCGTTAATTTGTATTTTGTTTTTGCTCCTGTTACTTCGATCACATCGCCGTTTTTCATGTTAGCGATATTGTTGTAATCCAATCCATCGATGTGAAGTGTGCCTTTTGTTTTCCAGGCGATCTTCAGGTAATGTTCCTGGCACATGCTGTGATCACATCCGCCTTTGATGGAACAAAAAACAACGACGTGCACGGGGTGACCTTTGAATTCTGAAAGCAAATCGATATCACGTGCGCTGGAATGATTGTCGACAACAAGAACAATATCGCCGAACGATTTCTTCGCCATTTTTACTCCTTCAATTAATCCTTCGACACAATTATCCGGCGAATCCTGGTCGAGACTTTTATCGAGCACGGTATTGATGAATACAAGCAGCTTGTCTAAAGGCAGCGCTGGTGTATAATACAATCCGCCTGTCGCACCGATCTTTTTATCTTTTTCCGTTTTCATATCGCCGTCATTAAAAAACACAAACTGCGATGTCGGATTCGTTTTTTCATTCTTTCCGAACCACGCGCCGAGCTCGTCCATGATATAAGCCATGTTTGAGCTGCCGTCGCAGATGATCAAGGGATTTGAAAAATTATTTCTGTCCATTACTCCTGCAATCCTGTTTTCGCTGTATGCCAGCTTTGCGTTTTCAATTCTTGCCTGTTCCAACGCATCCTTTGCATCTTTCTGCGCTTTTAATTGTGCAGCTATTTCTGCTTTCTGCCTGTCTTCTTCCTCTTTTTTCTTACGCAGGTATTCTTTTGTTCCGATGTATTCAAATTCCCAAACAATTTCAGAGGTGCCTTTGGAATATTTGCATTCAGTGTATTCGAAATTTTTGTGATACTGGAAGCTGAGATCATATTCATCTCCTTTCGGTAATTTGAGCATAACCATCCCGGTAGAATTTGTTACCGCTTTAAAAGCTTTACGCCGTTTTCTTCCAATGAGCGTAACTGTTTCACCTGCGAGCGGACCATTGCTCAAATCTTTCAGATCTAATTCAATGTTGGCGTAATAAGTATCAGAAGCCCCATTAAAAGGATCAGCGGATTTAAACCAGGTTGTGTCGGGCAATGCATTTGCAAAATCATCTACTTCTTTTTTCTCTGCTGCGGTCATTACGAAAGCAGCATCCTGCGCAATCATGTTCCTGCTGTAAGTTAATGAAGAGCTCATTGTTGCATTGGGCGCATTCGGAACATTCAGGATTTTTTTCTCTGTGTAATTCGGAATCTTCATTTCATAAGCAGCATTAGGCGGAACCTGAATCGCTACTTTTCCATCAGCACCGGTTTTCCCCGAATATTTTGCACCGCTATTCATATCAACTAATGTTACATTCATAAAAGAATGTACACCGCCTTCGATTGCATTTAAGGTGATCTTCACTGTTACATTTTGTGCACCGGTTAAAAACGGAAAACAAATAAACAGAACGAACAGAAAATTTTTCATGCGTTTTGATTTTGGGATGTTGAACTTCAGCTCAGGTGGAAAGCTTCGTTGGTTACAGGTATAAGACAGGAACGGGTGAATTGTCACTTTCTTATAAAACAAAAAATAAAGTTGTTTTTGCTGTAACTAAATTCATGTTGTGCGTTATTCATCTTCTAAAAAAAAGGGACAGGTGACAGGTGACGAGTGACGAGTGGAAATGGAAGGGAAAAGGGGACGAAAAAAAGGGGACGAAAAAAAAAATGGGACGTGGGACGGAAAAAAAGGGGACAAAAAAAAAGGGACGAGGGACGGAAAAAGGGGATGATAAAAAAAGGGGACCTTGGCTCAAGGCAGGCTGAGGGGACGGAAAAAAGGGGACGAAGGACAGGTAAAAGGAATGGTGCCAAGCAGAAGAAGTGCGGAAATATATACTGCTCTATCCCTAAAAGAACCCATTCCATCGGGGAACATTATTCTCACGCTTGAACATTGCGGGTCGGAAAAATAAACTCTTGTAATCCAATTAGCAAAAACATGTTAACATTTACAATAAGGGCACGGTATTAGACGACATAGTGGTAGTATACCTCCAATTAAAATAATTATCATGAGAGCTAAAAAAACATTTGCGCCCCCTGTTATGTCCGAAAACCGGATCAAGTTGCGCCTCGATCATAAAACCATCATTACAGTGAAAAGCAAAAGTGCTTTGCAAATGTGGATGGGAAAATATCCCGGGGCTGTGGTTATTGATTAGCTAGCTGGTTTTACCCCATATATCTCCGCCGGCAGACGGGATCCCCCCCTGCAGCAGGCAGCAGAAAGTTCTGATCCCGATCAGAACAGGAAAGTAATGTTCTAAACATCTTTCCGGAAAATGGCAAGTAAAGCGGGCGGCAACCAAGAACCAAAAGGACATTTCTGATGACTTTTGTGTCAAAATCCAGTCTGAAAAGGCTGGATTTTTTTGTTTTTTTTTACCCGCCCGGATCAGTTCCAACCACAAAAAATGGGGAGTAGCAAGTTGAGGATCAGCGAAGTTTGTTAATATCTCAACCCTTACTAAAACTTACTGAAAATCAAGAATTTATACTATCTTTGAACAGGATATTTACACCTTATTATATCCTTATCAACTGGATCTTAACCGATTATAAACAGGCCTGACCCCGGCTTTCGGTTCCAAATCAGCTGAAGTTTTCTAAATAAGGTCAACAGCCACTTAACGGGGTTATTCTGCCGGTCATCGGGATGTAGGTTCCAACCGAAGAATAACAACAACATATCTCCCGAAATGGAGTTTTATTTGTGTAGTAAATTAAAACAACCAAAATGAGACCGTTAGTGTTAACAAAGGAAAGTAACGTTATGAAAAACAGGTATCGCAAACCAATTCTAACGAAAAAACCTACTGAAGGAGTTGTTATTAAACTCCAGGTAGATTATCGTACAGTAATTTCGGTTAAAAGCCAGAGCGCTCTTGAAATGTGGATGAAGAAATATCCGAACGCAAAGGTGGTAGCATAAATCAAGTCAAAAGTTGAATACAGAAGCGGTTTCTCTATTTCACTTTTGACTGCTGATTTTTTTATTCAATTTTATCTTCAATCTCGTCCATCTTATCCTCAGTATAAGCCCCCGACGTCGAGTAAATAATTTTCCCTTCTGAATCCAGGACGAAAATATAAGGCTTCTTCTTATCGTCCATTTTCAACTTCTCTTTATAAACATCAATAGCGCCTTTGTAAACGATGATGTGCGGCTGAATATCGGCTTGTACAGTTTCTTTCATTTGTTTTTTTGCACCGGCCGCTGCTGCTTCTTTCGTTCCCGTAAACATCGGAACAAAATAAAGATTCAGATCATACACATCCGACATTAATTCAGTCTTCGCAATAAACTTGTCATACATGGGCTCATACCATGTTTGCAAGTCTTTCTCCGCTTCATCTGAATAAGCGAGGCTGATGATGGTAGATTTCCCTTTCGTGTCAGCAGGAACGTTTATTACTTTGTTATCGAGCGTTTCTGCTTTCAGGTCAGGAAATTTTGTTCCGACCGGGGAATCGATCAAAACGATTGAAGTAATTGCTGCAAAAATTAAAAGTTTCATTGGGCCTGGTTTTGAGTTCGGAGTGTTTAGTTCGGAGTGTTTAGTTCGGAGTATTTAGTTCGGAGTATTTGTTTTTGGGTTCGAATCTAAAAGTTTAATAGAATAAAAGATAACGTTTTCGAATTTCGATTGTTGTTATGCCTTCGCAATATTCACTTTTTAACCCGAAACTCGAAACCCGAAACCCGAAACATTTAAACTATTTTTGTAGTTATCAAATTCCCTGCCGCTTATTTTTGTACTACGATGCTGATCCGTTTATCTCCTCTTCTTTTTTCGTTGATGCTTATTTTTTCTGCTTGCCGCGGACCGAAAAATCTGAAGCATGAAGGTCCGCCGGTTTATACTCCGCCTGCTCCTACCGTCAGATCCACTGTGCCGAATGATATTCAAATTATCATCACAGAGGAAATGATGAATAAATGTTTCAAAGCGCTCGGTCCGGTTTCGGGGAAAGAACCTTACTCGGTTTTATTTGTGAAAGATACCTTTACCTGGACGCTCGTCAATCCGCAAATTCACCTGCACGAAGGCAAAGCTGATTTTGTGACCGATGTAAATGTGATCGCCGGTCCGTTCATGTACACAACCACGTGCGTGGGCGATGTCGGTATCTGGTACGATCGTCCGAAAAACCTGATCAACGTAAAGATCACGCGTTGTATCGTGGAGATCTACACAAAAATCCTCGGCACAAAATATCATTTGAAAGATGTCGATCTCGCAAGCGAATTCACCGATCCGTTTACATTCGAAGGTCCGACAGCAACGAGCACCGACATGGAAATGGAAATGCCCGACGGATCGATCCGCAAATTATACATGCGCACTTCCGATTGCGATTTGTCGGTGAAAGAAAAGCAGATTGTAGTTCCCTGCGAAGTTGAATTTTCACTTACTCCTCCTCCACCGGTTTTTCAAATGAAGAAAGCTGTTCCGAAATAGGAAAATTCAAGATTCAATCCGCCGCGGCGGATCAAGATTCAAGATTCAAGGATTTGAAAATTCGAAGATTAAACTCAAGATTAAGAATCAAGATTACAGTTAATCCATCTAATTGAACTATGGAAACAGTATTGATATGGTTTGGACCTGTAATTATCATTTTAGCTTTAGTATATTCTATTCTTTTCAAACTTATTTGCAAATGGGTCGGAATAGAATTTGACTTTGTTAGCTGCCTGTTGACAACTGAAATCAGTAGCTTCTTGATTTTCTTTTTACTTTGCTTTTATCAGTATGCGATACGTTATCACGGATGGTTTGATTCTTTATTTTATTATATAGTTGTCTTTTTACCATTACTATCACCACTGGGATTTTTGTTATGGGGAATAGTATCATCCAAAAAACAACTATCAGATGATTGATACGTTAAATTGCCTGAAGATTTATTCAAAATCAAAATTTCCACCACAGCATGCAATGCTTATTAGTGAATCCCGATAGCTATTGGGAGAATCTTGAATTTTGAATATTGAATTTTGAATATTGAATTCTAATACCTGGAATTCTTCCTAGTCACAACAGCCGAATTCCCGTTGAAATTAAATTCCCATCCCGCTTCGAAAATCCGTGGTAAGAAACGTTTGTATAGCACGTTTCGTTTTGAAGTTTTGCTTTCGTCTTCACCGTCTTTCGGAATGCCGGTAAATTCGTAGCACATAATCTTGGTATGTTCGGCCATGAACATCTTTACAATTTCTACGATTGTTCCCATTACACGGAACACTTCGCCTTTGTTGGTCACCACGTATTCTTCGCCATCAAATTCTTCGTTGATCACGCCAAAAACAATTGTTGCGTGCAGAATATTATCCTGGCGCCGACCGAAACGAACTTCATATTGCATGCCGCTATCGGTAGTAAAAAAATATACGCCTGCCGAAGCAATCGGTGGTGGAATGATCTTGTAATTGGGAAGAGTTCCCGACATAAGGGCTAGGCTAGAAATCCAAAAATACGGTTTTCATCGAGTTTATGCGAAAAATGATTTTGGGTGCCCCGGATGAAGCATATCAGCGGTGGGGATTTAATAATCTGGTAATCTGGTAATCTGGTAATCTGGTAAATTGGTAATTGATTTACGATTGGAAAAATTAGTAATTAGAACCAAATGGTCAAGTGATCGTCGAACCCTTAATTTTTTTGAAATTACCCAGTTACCAGATTACCAGATTACCAGATCTTCCCCTGCGGGAATTTTCTTTTGTAACTTTTTCTTTTGTGTGCGTTATACTAGCAATCGGGTGGATTTCGAAGCTTCTGGTTCTGGTGGGAAGTACTTCGAGCGAGCCCGGCAACTACTGAGAAGGCGGATCATTCATGAGCAATCGTGAAGGGATTCGCCTTTTCGATTTTTCAGGAATGTTTCAGGGAATGATTTAGAGCGCGGCCCTGCAGCAGCACAAGTAAACGCGGCGGCAGGCAGGAAATGGAATTCTACTGTAGGCACAGTTTACAAAACATTATGTGGGTTAGCCTTGTCAAGTTTTTAATAAATTTACTACCCGGAATGGGCATTGATAGAATTCCAACTTACACTGAGTTTAATTGATAATTCAAAAAATATGCAAAGCTATCTGTACTTGCATGCTGAAAGAATCAAAGGCATTTTTACGCAGCTTTCGCATGGAATGCCAATAAAAAAAAGTGTGGAAAAATCTAATTCAGTTGAGGGAAGTGCTTCAGGAAGTTTTCTGACATTTCTGTCATCTTCATTAAGAGGCGCGAAAGGGAATAAAATAATCACGGAGACTATTGACATGCCGGAGAACATGGTGTCAAGATTAATTGAAGCTCACGATGATCAGTTTACTAAGCGCGTGGTAGATACAGCAGACTGGACTGCTATTAAGCAAGGCAGCCTCATTGCTTTCAGGGGAAATTTGGATTTTGATTCATATGGTTTGAGTAAAGAGGAACTATGGAAAGCATCTTATGATAAAATCGGAGAGAGAAAAGTGTCTCATGATCTGCGACTTCATGGGCAAATAGGTGATAGATCAGTTGAAATCCCTTTTTCTTCAAATTATATTGCCGGCGCTTCACAATTTACAGTCTTATGTCATGCGATGTTCGACCAACTGGAAGGATTAGCAATTGTAATGAGTAGTCCCAATAAAGAGCCTGTAATTTTGCAGCCATTGGCTTTTGGCAATGGATTTATAGTTGAAAAGTGAGAATCGCTGATCGTGTCTCACCCGGGGCAAACCAGGGACTTGCGGATTTTGAGGCATCATCACAATCTATTGTCTTAACTTTATAGAATGAAACGTGCGTTGTTTTTTATTTGTGCTGTCCTCCTGCTTTCGTTTGTATCCGACAAAAAAGTTCCGGTTGGAAAGATTGACTCTATTCTTGAGCGCATAGAAAAAGGCGGCGATACTACTTTCGTGGTCAATTTCTGGGCCACCTGGTGCGCACCTTGCGTAGCCGAATTGCATTATTTTACCGAACTCGATTCGGCGTACGCAGCTAAAAATGTGAAAGTCATTTTAGTCTCGCTCGATTTTAAAAAAGATATTTCTACCAAGCTTATTCCATTCATCGCAAAACGAAAAATAAAATCAGAAGTTATTTTCCTCGACGAAACCAACGACAATGAATGGATCCCGAAAGTAGATAAGGAATGGCAGGGAAATATTCCGGCAACGCTCATTAAGAATACGAAGAAAAATTACCGGAGGTTTTTGCCGAGAGAAACTACTTATCACGAGTTAGATTCCCTTGTGCGATATTAATTTGCTAATGTGCTAATTTGCCAATGTGTCAATAATAGCATTAGCACATTAACCCATTAGCAAATTAGCACATTCCTTCCCCCTATTCACATTTTACTCTTCATAAGTATGGAAAGCAATTGTTCTGCAGGGAAATCCTGCGTTTACTTTTGCGGACTTAACTCCTACTATGAAAATTAAGCGGATTATTTTTCCTGCTCTTTTGTTATTCTCCTCTTCCGGCCTTTTTGCACAGGGTAAAATTGCGAAAGAACATTTAGCTTCGGGCAAGGCGTTATTTGCAGAGCATCGCTATTCAGAATGTATTGCGAAACTAAGCACAGCGATCTCTTTTTTTCCAGCTTACGATGAAGCGTTTTTATTTCGCGGAATGGCTTTTTCTGCGTTGAATGATCTGCCTGCTGCGATTTCGGATTTTGATCAAACTATTTCGCTTACACCACATCAATCGGGCGGTTATATGAATCGCGGATTGGCACAGCTGCGGCTCGGGAAAGATAGTCTTGCGTGTTTGGATTTCACACGCGCATTGCAAATTCTGCCGACGTACAGCTTGTTTAATTTCCGCGGCATCTCCTTGCTGAATATGGGAAGATATTCAGAAGCGATTCCTGATTTCAGCCAGGCAATTAATTTAGATCATTATAAAGATTCTGCTTATTATCATCTTGGACTTGCAGAATTCAAGCTGAAAAATTATTCAAATGCGCAACCGAATTTTACGCAAGCACTTTCTTTGAATCCGAAAAACGACCAGGCTTTTTATCATCGCGCATTAAACTTTTTATTTCTCGGCGATACCAGCTCCGCATTGGTAGATCTTTCGAACGCAATCAGAATTAATCCTTCTAATTCTGCCGCTACACTTTCCCGCGCTAACTTATATACGCAGCTCGGAAAGTACACGCAGGCCTTCAACGATTTTAATTCCTGCATCGAAAAAAATTCCTGCACAGCATATATCAATCGCGGCTCACTTTATTGTCGTCTCGGCGATTATAAAAATGCAATTGCTGATTTCACCATTGCCATTCAGCTGGCTCCCGACAGCGCAAGAACATATATCAATCGCGGCAATGCATTTCTGGCAACGGAACAATTTCATCATGCCTGGAAAGATTATCAAAAAGCAATTTCACTTTCGCCGAATAGTCCAGGTGCTTATTTCTGTAAATCCATTGCAGAATATCGCCTCAACCAATTTGATCTTGCCATCAGCGATTTGAATAAAGCCATTTTGTTAGATACCGAATTCAGTGAAGCATACAAATTCCGCGGAAGCATTTTTTACCAGCTCGGCGATTTTGAAAATGCAGTTGCCGATCTTTCTTCTTCCATTGAGCTTGCTCCGTCCGCACAATCGTATTGCGACCGGGGAAATTGTTATGCTGAAATGGGAATGTACGAGGAAGCATTGTTGGATTTTAATAAAGCGATTGAGATGGATGGTTCGATGGCCGAAGCGTTGGATGGGAAAGCGATAATTATGGCTGAGAATCAATAAGGAAAAGGTTGGTGGTAAAAAAAGTTGGTAGTTGGTGGTAGAGAAAAGGGTTGGTGGGAGTTGTTTGTTGTTTGTTGTTGTTTGTTTGTTGTTTGTTGTTTGTTAAATCATACATCGTAATTCGTACTTCGTACATTTTTCTCAATGAGGTGGGGATTTATTTTTATTAACGGTAATATTGCAGCCTATTATTACCCTATGAAAAAAAGTTTCCTTTTCTTTTTATTGCTTGTTTTGTCGTTTTCTGTATCGGCGCAAAATAAGAAAGCTAAAAAAGCATTTGCTCAAGGATACCTGTTTTATTCCTCCGGGAATATTGATGAAAGTATTACGCAATTTTCAACTGCAGTAAAAATGTATCCTAAATATGCTGATGCATATGGCTTCATGGGACTTGCTTTTATGGTGAAGAAGGAATACCAAAAAGCCATTGATAATTTCACTCTTGCTATTAATCTGAAGCCGGGTAATCATATGTTGTATTATAATCGTGGAGTTGCTAAGATGGATCTTCATGATTCTGCTTCTGCATTCGTGGATTTTGATAAAGCTGTTCAGCTCAATACTACTTATTGGCCTTCTTACAATAATCGCGGTGTAATTTATTTAGGCCGTAAACAATTTCAGGAAGCGTTTACAGATTTTGAAAAAGCAACAACACTTGATCCGTATAGTGACACTGCACTTTATAATCTTAGCCGCGCAGAATATTATTTACATATGAATCAGCAAGCGTTAAACCACGTTACAAAAGCGGTTCGGCTGAATCAGAAAGAACCAGAGTTTGTCGCTTTTAAAGGTTCTATTGAATTAGTGCTGGGCGATACCGTTTCCGGGTTGGCAGATCTGGAAAAAGCAATTGCGCTTAATCCTTCGTTTGTTGACGCGCGGGTAAGTCGTGCATTGGTTTACCTGCATCAAAAAAAATATGAAGCAGCCAGGCCTGATCTCGATTTTTGCATTCGTACTAAACCTGCACAGCCCGAATTTTATCAAGCCCGTGGATACCTGAATTTAAATGTTCACAAGTATGATGAATCATTCACTGATTACACCAAAGCCATTTCCCTGGCGCCCGATTCAGCACGATATTATAATGGCAGAGGTTATCTTTTCCTGCAATGGGAGCGTTATGAAGAGGCGCTGGTAGATTTTACAAAAGCCGCTTTTCTTGATGAAACGGATTACATCTATCATTTCAACAAAGGTGTTGCACAAATGAATCTGGATAATTATGAATCGGCATTGCTGGATTTTAACCAATCCATCATCCGCAATGATACTTTTTTTGATTCCTGGCTGAATCGCGGATTAATAAAGTTCGGACTTGATGATGAAGCAGGTGGTATGGCAGATTTTAAAAAAGCGGCTGCTATTGATTCGCTTAATCCTGCCGGCTACCTTGAAGTCACTGATATGCTCTTTGAACTTGGCATGGATGAAGAAGCTTACGTGATGATGGATAAGGCAATTGCTTTGCAACCAGATAATGTTGAAAGCTTGCTGGAGCGTGCATTGTTAAAAACAGATGCGGGCAATATGAAAGAAGCGATTCTTGATTGCGATAAAGCACTTTCGATTGATAGCTTGTATTTCGAAGCTTTTTTTGTAAGAGCATACGCCTACAGAAAGCTTTCAAAATACAATGCTGCTATAAGCGATTATACACGCACCATTGAACTCGGACCGAATGATGCTGAATCATATTACTACCGCGGCATCTGTTGGTATAGTCTGGGCAATTATAAAAAGGCCGGGGATGATTTCAGGGAAGCGCTGAAGCTGGATCCGGGTAATGTCAAATACACGAGATCGTTGAATGAACTGAAGTAATTAATTGTCAGAATCAGTAGCCAGCCTTTAGTTATTTTGGCTTTTCAGGCACATTGACTGTCTGTATATTTGCTTATACTGACAACTGACTCCGCCGCGGCGGATGACAACTTTTTTCCTTACCTTTAACCTTTGATGAAATTCGCCAATTCCTACTTCCTTTTTGCTCTTCTTGCGCTGGCGATTCCTATCATTATCCACCTTTTTAATTTCAGGAAATTCAAACGCGTATTTTTTACGAACGTTCGTTTTCTTAAAGAAGTAAAACAGGATACAAAGGCCCGCAATAAAATCAAAAATATTCTCATCCTTTGCTCCCGCTTGCTTGCCGTGCTTTTCCTCGTGCTTGCTTTTGCCCAACCGTATATTCCGCGTGAAAACGGAGCTGTTCGTACCGGCGATAAAGTCATCAGCATTTACATTGATAATTCTTTCAGCATGGACGCTGTCGGAAAATCGGGAACGTTGCTGGATGAAGCGAAAAAAGATGCGAAAGAAATTGTTGCCGCCTTCAAACCGAGCGACCGCTTTCAATTAATTACAAATGATTTTGAAGGTCGCCACCAACGACTTGTTAACCGCGAAGAATTTATTGAGCTGGTGGATGAAGTGACAACAAGTCCTGCAGTGCGCACACTTTCTGAAGTTACAAAACGTCAGCAAGACGCGCTGAATACTGAAAAAGGAATTCAGTCGGGCAACAAACAAGCTTTCCTCATCAGCGATTTTCAAAAAACAATTTCCGATTTCGGTGCGATCAAAACGGATACTTCTATTCGCTACAAACCTGTTCCTGTAACTGCGCAGAACAGGAATAATATTTACATCGATTCGGTTTGGTTTGCTTCACCGGTTCGACAATTGAATCAGCAGGAAGCATTGCACATCCGTTTGAAAAGTCATTCGGAAGTGGCGGCAGAAAATGTTCCGATGCGTTTGTACATCAACGGACAAGCACGCACGCCTTCGAGCTTCAGCATTGCTGCGAATGGTGTAACGGATACGGTAGTTTATTTCACCATCCGCGAGCCGGGACTGCAGCAATGTTTGATCGAGATCAATGATTATCCTGTTACGTTCGACGATCGCTTTTATTTTACATTCAATATGCTCAAAGCGATCCCGATGCTGGCAATCAATGCTTCGGGCGGAACATCTTTAGTTACTCCGACAGAAAACAATTATCTCCAGTCACTTTTCGGCGCTGATTCTGCTTTTGTATTTACACAATCAGAAGAAAGCAAGCTGGATTACTCTTCATTCGGAAATTACAGCTTCATTTTGCTCAATGGATTAAAATCGGTTTCATCCGGGTTATCCAATGAGCTGAAAAAGTTTGTTGATAATGGCGGAAGTCTTTTTGTTTTCCCCGGCGAAAATGCGGATCTGCAATCGTACCGCGAATTCTTTTTGCCGCTTGGCGTTAACAGCTATGAGAAATCAGATACTGCAAGAACTGTTGTTGACCGATTGAATTATTCACACCCGCTTTACAATGGTGTGTTCGAAAAAACAACGGGCAATATTGATCTGCCTTCGGTTTACGATCATTACAAGATCAGCGTTTCTACACGGACGACGCAGGAGGAATTGATGCGTTTGCGTAACGGTGATCTTTTTGCCGGAAGCTATCGTTCAGGAAAAGGAACTGTTTACACGTGCGCTGTGCCTCTTCTCGATTCATGGAGCAATTTTCCGCGTCACGCCATGTTTGTTCCGACACTTTACCAGGCAGCACTTTTTTCTCAGCCGCAAGCTGCATTGTTTTACACCATCGGCGGAAATGAAAACATTGATCTCGGTGATGTTGGAACAATCGGTGAAAATGTTTTTCATCTTTCCGAGCCTTCAAAAAATTTCGACATCATTCCTGCACACACCAGCTTAGGCGGACATACCTTGCTTGATGTAAAACGCCAGGTTGTTGAGCCTGCAAATTATTTTGTGAAGCTCGGCAATCGTCAGCTCACCGGAATTTCTTTCAACTACGACAGAAAAGAATCAGATCTCGCGACAATGAATCCAGCAGAGATTGAAGAAGGTTATAAAACTGCCGGACTAACGAATTTTTCTTTGCTTGAATCGGATTCGAAAGGATTAACAGCAGCATTAACTGAATTGGATTATGGAATTCGCTTATGGAAAACCTGTATCTGGCTCGTTTTGTTATTCCTGCTGATTGAAATTCTGCTGATCCGTTTTTGGCGCAATGAACCGAAATTAAAAACTCCATCCCCTACTCTTTGATATGAAAGTCCTGCTCCAGAACATTCTTATCTGCGATCCGAATTCGCCGCACAACAACCAGCATACGGATGTGCTGATTGATAAAGGAGTTATCGCTCAGATCGGAAAATATATTCCTGCTGATGATGCGTTGGTTGTAAGCGGAGAGAAATTTTCCGTTTCACCGGGCTGGATGGATCTGCATGCACACATGCGCGATCCCGGATTTGAATACAAAGAGACGATCGAAACAGGTGCAGTTGCCGCAGCTAAAGGCGGATTTACTGCTGTGCTTGTGATGCCGGATACACATCCGCCGGTGCAGACAAAATCGGCAGTTGAATATATTATCAAACGTTCTCAGCAATTGCCTGTTGATATTATTCCTGCGGGCGCATTGACACAAGATCTGAAAGGCAAAGACATGGCTGAGCTTTACGATATGCATTTGGCAGGCGCGAAAGCTTTTACAGATGCAGAACATCCTGTAGCTCATGCAGGACTTTTAGTGCGCGCGCTGATGTATGCAAATAATTTCGGCGGGCGTGTGCATGTGCGTTGCGATGATGAAACAATTTCGCTCGGCGGACAAATGCATGAAGGTCCAATGAGCACGACGCTGGGACTAAAAGGAATTCCCGCATTGGCAGAAGAGCTGATGATCGCACGCAATATTTACCTCGCGGAATATGCAGGCGCGCCATTGCATCTTATGGGTGTGAGCACAGAAAAAGGTGTGCAGCTTATCCGCGATGCAAAAGCAAAAGGATTAAACATTACAGCTTCCGTGCACGCATACAATTTGTACTGGAATGATTCGGTGCTGGGAGATTTCGATACGAACTTCAAATTAAATCCGCCATTGCGTGGAGAAGAAGATCGTCGTGCATTGCTCGATGCAGTTGCTGACGGAACAGTTGATTGCATCACATCAGGCCATTCACCGGAAGATATTGAAAACAAAGTGGTAGAATTTGATCTCGCCGCATTCGGAATGACAGGTCTTGAATCTGCTTTCTCGCTCGCCTGCTCTGCCGATAAATTTTCTGCAGAACAATTAGTGAATGCATTGTGTATCGGTCCGCGCACAATTGCGGGCGTTGAAATTCCGAAGATAAAAGTTGGTGAAAAAGCGAATCTGACAGTGTTTGATATTTCCGCGCGCCGCACTTTTAATGCAAAAGATATTTTCAGTAAGTCGAAAAATACGCCACTGGTTGGGAAGGAATTGAATGGGGTTGTGATTGGGATTTATAATAAGGGGCAGTGGGTTTGAGGGAGTAGTCGGTTTTCAGTAGTCAGTAGTCAGTACAGAAATATTTCGCACTAATACAAAAAGAAGAGGCTGTCCCTGGGGAACAGCCTCTCTCTTTTTGTAGGGGTCATGCAGTATTGAACGTGATTAAAAAGATTATTCCAGCACCACATTTTGCACGAATAGCTCGTCACCATCGCGCATTTTTACAATATAAAGTCCCTGTGGTTGACCGGTAAGATTGACAAACACATTTGCAGCTGTAATACCACTCTCGCGATAGACAACCTGGCCAAGTGTGTTGGTCACTTCGATTTCGCGCACAGCATCTGCTGAGGAAAACGTGATCATGAAGTTTCCTGTCGCAGGATTAGGTGCAATGACCGGTGCGGAAGGAGCTGATGTTGCATTACCAATTGAGGGATTAGCTTGCCTGCACGGAGCTGTATTATTGAAATTTGCAAGGACCGTACTGGTAGCAACGCATCCGCTCGCATCAGTAACAGTGAGCGTATACGTGACACTGAATACCCCGCTGCAATCTGTAATTACAGGATTAGCTATTGTTGAGGAGCCCACTATATAGGTTGTCGGACTCCAGCTGTATGTATAAGATGGCACACCACCCGAAGCAGAACCACTCATACCACCCAGGTACCATATTGTTCCGCAACAAAGATTTGCCGGAGGTCCTGCATTTGCTGCAAGCGTAGACACATTAAGGGTGGCGCTTTGTGTTACGGAACATGGCGCACCGGGTATAACTGTAGTGCAGGAAATCGGACCGGAGGTAGTGCCGGCGCTCACTGTAATGCATGTTGATCCCTGCCCGGCGGTGATTATAGAACCTGCAGGAACTGTCCAATTATAACTTGCGCCACACATCGGCTGGATACAAGCCACAAAAACGGTGTTGGCACAAACTGTTGTGACCGGTACGCCGGTAATGCCTGGAGTTACTGATGTAACACGCATATTGCTCAATGTACCTGTGAGTGTTCTCAAGGAAGAACCCTGCGGTATGCAACCCTGCTGGAGGTTGCCCAGACCAATTGCACCGGCAATGATATTAAAGCATTGTGGCGATCCCGGTGCATGTATGGTGCGCGCCGCGTTTAAAAAAACGCTCATCAATCCTTGTGTTGCAGACAGACGTTGTAGCCGCAGAAAATAATTGTTTCCGGGGGCTACCACGATGCCCGGAGTTGCTACTCCCCATGTCGTGTTTGCCTTGGAATTCGCATGGATGGTTTCGGTGCCTATCGCCGCATTTGGCGGACAGTTGATGTAAGTTTCGATAACATTGTTATTTGAAATCCCGAAGCCCGGAGGAACATTCCAGGAATTCAGCGCGTTGCGGGTAAAGCTCATGAGCGAATGCGCAACTCCGGTAGCAGAACGTCCGGCATAAAAGAAATCGACATCTGCGCACCAGCTGGTATTGTCGAGCGTACAACCAAGCGGAGTTGAAGCATAATTCCACGCAGCTCCGGGCGTTGCATTGAAATTGAAGGTGGGACCAAAGCTGTAACCACCACCGTTCAACACCCAACCTGCTGCAGTTGTATAATTTGTATTGTAATTGCACTGTGCATTTCCACTTGTGATATTCAGCAGAAGCGCAAATGAGTATGCAGCAATAATTCCTAAAAAAGTAGGTCTGGTTTTCATATGTTATAGGTTGTTTGTATTGAAAACTACAACATCAAAGAATACAAAAAATATATAATTTGTGGAATGCGGGATCGGGTTTGTGGAATGCAGTACCGGGTTTGTGGAATGCGGGATCGCGTTTGTGGAAGCAAGGTCATATTTAAATGAGAGGCCATACCTGCTGCGCATTCTATCGCAGAGATCAGTAGCCAGTTATCCGTAATCCGTAATCATTTTGTAATTAATTATTCTTAGCCTCCTCCTTCAACATTTTCTTCTCCTCCGCTATCAACCTATTTCGCATTACACGGCAATACCCTTTTTTCTTCCGGCATTTCCCTGCATTGTGCTTCATCAAATCAGATACACTTCCGAAATATCCGCGGAACATTGCATTCGTGAATTCCACGCGCGAAAACTCGGCTCCGATTTCTTTGTGATATCTTTTCCATGCACGGCGGTGAAATCGTTTCAGGGTTCTTGTGTCGCTGTAATAAGAACGATACGTTTGAATCAGCTTTTTATTCTCTTCAATCAGCGAATCATTCCATGCCGTGTATTGCTCTTTCTGCGCATCAAAAATGGAGTCTTCCGAAAAAGATGTTTCTGTCATTCGTGCGAGCTGTTGGCATAGTTTGCTGTTGTACGCAAACAATTCATCCATCGCTTTTACCTTTCCTGCATAAGCGCGGTTGTTTTTATTTGTTTGCCATTCTTTGCCATGCAGAATTAATTTATCCAAACTATCCATCTTCCGCTCACAGCTGAAAACATATTCTTTGCTTACGATCATCACCGTATCATAGCTATTGATCAGTCCCTGTTTTCGCATGCGACGAATGCCGGCCTGCACCCGCACCTGGTAATCGATCACCGATTTTTTTATGCGAGACAAGTATCATATTGCGCGTATTCATTTGCAGAAAAAACAAGCATGCGCGTGCTGTCAGAAAGAATGCTGATCCGTTTATTTACACTGTCAATTTGTTGCAGCAGCATTCTCGTAATGCGCTCTTCTCCCGGTTTCGGATTTTCCGGGCGCTTGATGCGTAACCGGTGTCTACCGAAATTGCGCGCGGCTTTTTTCAGGTGACGGTTTTCTTTCCGCAGCCTTCCGATTTTCATCTGCGCATAAATCCGTTCGCGACGCAATTCATCGCGGTATTTATTTTGTCGTTCTATCAGCGGCTTATTTTCATCCAATACCTGCTGACGCATTCGTTTATTACGCGCAAGAAAAAAAGCCTGCTCTTCTTTTGCATTCGCAGCAGTGGCAATAAAATACTTTGCCGCGCTGTCCAATTGATGCATCGTTGAATCGTACAAAATAATGCGTGAAGGACGATCCAGGTTTTTGTTTTGCGCCTGCTTAAAAATTTCATCGGAGTAAAACCAATAGCCAAGTGAAATGTCCTGGTGATTTCCTTCGTTATAATCAATCGCCTGTTTGCCCATGATCACCTGGTGCCTGCATTTCGGTTCAGCTTGAATGGCAGGAATAGAATCATTTCCATCTGCACAAATCACAACGGTGCTGCGCAAAAAATTCATCGTAGCAGTCGGCGAGCGCTGAAAAGAATCGATCGGCACGGAACACGGAAGCAATTGCCATGCGGGTGTTGATGGCAAATGCGTGTAAACAAAAAGTTCAGGCGGCGTTTCATAATAAAAATCATTCCGCTTTCTTTTGAAACGATATTTCTGTGTGTAAGAAATACCGAATGCCATCCACAGATTTTTTCTGCCGATCTGCATTCGTGGTTTTACATAACCGCTTGCCCATGTGGCGTCTATCAATTTCCACTCGCCATTTACCTGCGCAACATTCCACGCGTGATTATCGAGAAACAATGTATCACGCGCTTCGTACCATTGCGGATAGGCATAACCCAAAACCATTTCAGAATTGATTCCTGCATACCTGCAAAGCGAATCGAAAAGAATGCTGTAACCGAGACAAACAGCTTTGCGGTGCGATAATATTTTACGCGGTTTGATGTGGCTTGCTTTTCCTTTTTGAAATTTCCGCACATCGTATTTTATGTGCCGTGTGGTCCACAAATAAATGCTGCGCACTTTCAGCGAATCATTATCCAATCCATCCGTCAGCGCATGTGCAAGCTTCTTTGCGTTGAACGATTGAAAAAACGGCGCATGGCCTAAACGCTTTTGAGCATTTAATAAAAGCGGGAAAAGGAAAATCAAAAAGACAAAACGCAGGTTTGCCACAGATTACGCGGATTACGCAGAGGGATTACAGGGATTATGGTTGTAAATATAACGCTGCATCAACGATTAGTTACAACATTAGTTTGTTGCCTGTATGACGCACCAAATAAAAAAGGTTGGCATCTCTACCAACCTTCTCTGTTTTATTTTAATTCGCGAAATCTCTTCTGCGTAATCTGCGTAATCTGCGTAATCTGCGTAACTGTGGCAACCAACCATTATTCTTCAATAATTATGAATTTTCAATCACCCAGTCACCAGATCACCAGATTATTAAATCTTTTTCAGCGGCTAGTCCTCCAGCATATTGTGATACACTTCCTGCACATCTTCATCGTCCTGTATCTTTTCAATCATTTTATTTACTTCTTCTTTTTGCTCCGCGCTAAGCTCAATCAGCACGTTCGGAATAAAAAGAATCTTCGCCTCTATCACCGGAATTTTTGCAGCTTCCATTCCTTTCTGCATATTTCCGAATTCAGAAAACTGGCATTGTAAATACACTTCATCATCATTATCCGCACCTTCTATATTATCAAGCCCGGCATCTATCAGTGTCAATTCTACTTCATCCATATCCTGTCCCACTGTCGAAATGCGAAACACACCTTTACGCTCAAAATTAAAGCTCTGCGATCCTGTAGTTCCTAATTCGCCGCCATTACGATTAAAATGTACACGCAAATTAGAAACAGTACGTGTCGGATTATCAGTAGCAGTTTCTACAATCACACCTATTCCATACGGACCTTTTCCTTCATAAATTACTTCGTGGTAATTAGAAGTATCTGCCTTGCCCGATGCTTTTTCAATCGCCGCATCCACCCGCTCTTTCGGCATACTCACCGCTTTCGCATTCTGTATACAAATACGCAGTCGTGCATTCGTCTCCGGGTTTCCACCACCGGCTTTTACCGCAATCGCAATTTCCTTTCCCACACGGGTAAACTGGCGCGCCATTTGTCCATAGCGCTTAAACATTTTATGCTTCCGTTTTTCAAATACGCGGCCCATAGCTATTAAGAGTAAGATTTGTAGTGTTAAGAGAGTGACGCAAAAATAGCAAAATTTGCCGTTTCTATTAGCAGGGACAGGTGACGGGTGACAGGTGACGGGTGACAGGTGACTGGTGAAAGAAAAGTGGGGCAGAAAATAAAATGGATTACAGATTACTGATACTGGCTACTGACAACTGACCCTGTCTGTAATCAGAGGCCTTATCTGCGAAATCAGTTGAATCTGCGAGCAACACTATTTGGGCGTGCCTTCGTGCCTCAGGTCAGGCTATCCGCTCTTACTCCTCGTCTCGTCAATTATTCATTGCTAAAAATAAATTATTGTTTCTTTTGACGAGACTGTGGGGTAACCGCTACTATCCTTCACGCAAAAAAAAGAGGACAATTCCATGGTATTGAGACGCGATTAGCTTTGAAATTATAAGGGAAATTACTTCGCACGTCTCTACACCAAACTACCGACATTTTCTCAATACCCAATACACAATACACAATACTCAATACTCAATACTACTTCGGATATTCCACTCTCACATGATAAATGCTCCTCAATTTCTTCTTAAATATTTTCTTGATCGCGGTAATATCCTTTAACGTAATATCGGCGTTATCAAACTGGTGCTGGTCGGCTTGATGATCAATGATCTCTTCTACTAAGGCGTCGATGCTTTCGGCGTCGTAGCGTTTCAGACTTCTTGACGATGCTTCTACGGCGTCGGCCATCATCAGCACTGCTGTTTCTTTTGAATAGGGAATTGGTCCGGGATAGCGGAATAATTCATCATCAACTATTTCATCCGGGTTATTGTTCTTGTACAACGTGAGGAAGTAAGTTGTGTTGGTTGTGCCGTGATGCGTTCTTATAAAATCCACTACCTGGTCGGGAAGCTTTGCGGCTTTTGCTTTTTCTATTCCGCGAATCACGTGGCTGATGATAATTGCAGCGCTTTCTTCGAATGATAATTCATCATGCGGATTAATTCCTCCGGCCTGGTTCTCGATAAAATAAACAGGCAATTCTCCTTTGCCGATATCGTGGTACAACGCGCCGGCACGTATCAGCAAGGTGTTTCCGCCAATGCGGCGAATGGCTTCTTCGGCAAGATTTGCAACCTGCATCGAATGCTGAAATGTTCCCGGTGCTTTTTCGGCGAGCTCCCGCAGCAATGGATTGTTGGTATCGGCTAACTCAAGTAAGGTTACATCCGATACAAAGCCGAACATTTTTTCGAAGAGAAAGATCAGCGGATACGCAAGCAGCAACAACACCGCGCTGATGCCGTAATTGATAAAATCGACGCTGCGGATGGAATTAAAATCGCCTTCCATTACAATGATCAACGAAATATGAAGTGATACATAAGCGCCGAGAATGGCAACTACCGCAATAAAAAGCTGCGAACGGTTACGCATGTTTGCAAGACTGAAAATAGCAGTAATCCCTGCGAGCAACTGTATCACTAAAAACGAATAGCGATCGCCGGGCATGCTCACTGTGATAATGATGATGGTGAGCAAATGCGAAAAAAGCGCAATCCGCGTATCGAAAAAAGCGCGCATGATGATGGGAAGAATGCAGAATGGTAATGCAAGCAGCGGAACCGTATCGATGAGTGATGGAATGTATGACATACAAACAATGAGCACCACCATCAGCAAAATGAACAGCAGTCGCGCGTCGTTACCCAGATTTTCTCTCCTGAAAAGTCGCAGAAACTGGAAAAGAATAAAAAGGCAAAATGCAACCAGCGCCACTTGCGCAAAAAATACGACCCAGTTACTTCCAACTTTTTGTTGCGATTTATATTCTTCCTGCAGTGAAAGTAATTTCTGGAAGATCTCTTCATCCACGATCTCACCACGACTTACGATAATTTCTCCTTTTGTAATGGCACCGCGAAAAGGAGAAATATTTTCCAACGCCTGCCGCAACGATTTATTTGTGTAAGAGCTGTCGTAAACAATATTCGCAGGTAAAGGCGTATAATCGCGAGAGATCCAATCGTATTTTGCATCCCTGAGCAGCGAAATAATTATGGAATCAGCTTCCAGCGGATCAATAAATTCAGCGAGCTCGTGCTCTTCAGCAATTGTTCCTTGCACCAAAAGGATCACATCACCGGGTTCTTTTCCGGCAGCATTATTTACAGCGCGAATGCCCAATGCATACACCCTGTCGACAACAGTTAAAATCTCTCTTCGCTTTTCAGGAGTTGATCCCGAAAATTGTTTTGATAATAGCTGCTCATTCTGATTGACGATTGACGTATCAAAAACAAAATAAGCCATCTGGTTATCCTGGATCACCTTCTTCTCCTCCGCCAGCTCTTCAGCCGATTTCTTAATTGCAAAATCGAACGGCGCAATTAAATTATCATGCGGCCACGGATGAGTTTTCATATTGGAAAGCTCATACCGGAATTTATAATCGCTGGGGTAGAGATAAACGATCACCGCAAGACTTGCTAAAAAGAGAAATCCCTTATAAAGCAAAGCATGTCGGTCGCGAATGAATGTAAACAGGCGGTTCATGTGGCGTGAAATTACTGAAATAAGGTGATCTACCTTCGCGAGCTTCGGTAGACAGGTTGGTGATCTACCTGCGCGAGCTTCGGTAGACAGGTTGGTGATTAGTGATTGGGAAAAAAGATTTGGGGATAGGTCAACGTACGGCCGAAATTCCTTTTATTCGGTAATCGGTAATTTGTAATCTGTAATCTGTAATCTCCTGAGAGTTAAATTGCCTTCACACGGGAACTTTTCTAAATTTGCGTTTGTTCAATCAAATTTCCCTACAACCGATCCAATGAAAAAAATTTTACTCTTTAGCGGTCTGTTCCTTTTAAACCTTACTGCAGTCAAAGCACAAAGCTGCGCGTTCGACAGCCAGATCACGACCAGCGATTCTGTTTTATGCGCAGGCGATTCTACGTTGCTTTCTTTTAGCGCAATCAGCGGAACGCCGGCTGACACGGTGCTTCCTACTCCTGTTATAAACAATAACGGGCAGGATGGTAATATGTTTAATATCACTGCTACCAACACCATCCGCGTTCGTTATTTTGAAGGATTAATTGCCAATACACCGAATCCGACAACCCAATATTACATCTACTATAAAGTCGGAACGCACGTAGGATTTGAAAACAATGCCGCTGCGTGGACACTTCTTGCAGGTCCGATAACCGTTACGTTGAATGCGCCGCCGATGATGACTGTGATTCCGGTTACAGTGAACATGGTAATTCCGGCAGGACAGACGTATGCATTTTATCTGACCAATACTTCTGCTGCTTCGAATAACAACCGTTATCATAATGGAACTGCAACAGGGAACGTAGCGGCAACAAACAGCGATCTTACGGTTTATGAAGGTACAGGTGGCGCTTATCCGTTTGGTACATTTTTCAATGCCCGTCCATGGGAAGGAATTATACATTACGATTATCCGCCTGCAACGTATTTATGGAATACCGGTGAAACGACTCCAACGATCAGCGTGCAGCCTTCTGCCACCACTTCGTATTCCTGCGTGGGGACAGTTGCCGGAAACGGTGTTTGTTATGTAGAAGACACAATCACCGTTTTGGTGAACAGCAATCCTGTTGTTGCGCTTGGCAACGATACTTCGATTTGCCAGGGCAATACCATTCAATTTGATGCGGGAAATGCAGGAACGTATATGTGGTGCGGCGGTGAAACTAGCCAGCAAATTACCACTGGTTCTGCAGGTTCTTATTGTGTAATGGTTTCCGATGCGAATGGCTGTATGGGCGCGGATACCATTAACCTTTTCATCAATTCATTACCGACAATCGTTACGACAAGTGACAGTATTTGTTTCGGATCCACAGGAACGATTACGGCAAGCGGAAGCTCGGCAACCTATAGCTGGAATCCGGGTTCGTTCAGCGGTTCTTCTGTTTCAGACAGTCCGGCAAACACAACAACTTATACCGTAACTGCGCTCGATGTCAACGGCTGTTCGAACATGGATTCGGCAACTATTACGGTACTTTCATTGCCAACCGTTGCACTGACAAGCGATGTGATTTGTTTGAATAACACAGCGCTGATTACTGCTTCAGGAAGTTCAGCAAATTATGTGTGGACGCCCGTTAATCAGTCTAATGATTCTGTTTGGGTGAGTCCTTCCGCAACTTCAACTTATACTTTAACTGCAACAGATGTATTCGGGTGTACCACAACAGATTCAGCAATCGTACTTGTCAATTCACTTCCAACTCTTTTTACTTTAGGCGACACCATTTGTAATGGTGCAACCGGCACCGTTTATGCATCCGGCTCAGGCACATTTTACTCCTGGAATTCGGGTACATGGTTAGGAAACCTGGTGTATGACAATCCTGTTTCTACCAGCACTTACACCGTTACCAGCACGGATACAAACAACTGTTCGAGCATCGCAATGGCAACGATTGTAGTGAATTCCCTGCCTGTTGTTTCCGTTTCATCTTTCGGGACACATTGTGTGGATGATGCAGCTTTCTCGTTAACAGGCGGAAGTCCGGCGGGCGGATTTTATTCAGGAACAGCAGTAAGCGCCGGGAGCTTTTCTCCATCTACTGCAGGCAATGGAACACATACGGTTGCATACACATACATTGATGCAAATGGTTGCGCGTCGTCTGATTCCGGGAACGTGATCATTGATGCGTGTACAGGAATCAGTTCGAATAGTGCTGCAACAGGTGTGAGTGTTTATCCGAATCCGTTCCATGAATCTGCGACAGTTTCGATTGATGCGAATACGGTTTTGCATAATGGCATTTTTACGCTTTATGATATTACGGGAAAAATTGTGCTGGAGATGAAGAATGTAACTTCTACTACGATTTCGATTAACCGGAATACCCTTGAGAATGGAATTTACTTTTACACGTTTACTGATAATGGCGTTGTGATTGGTTCGGGGAAAATTGTTGTGGAGTAAAAATGAGATGTGAGATTTTAGACTTGTCCCGATAGCTATCGGGATGAGACAAATAAATAATCAGGATTAATCCCCCGGCGAGAGTTGGGGGATTTTTTTGCCACAGATTTCGCAGATTTACGCAGATTGAAAAAGAACGAAAATGAAAGATATTCCACCAAATGAAATGGTTTATAACTAGAATGATTTTTAAAGCGTGAAGGATTGCAGCAAGCTACCGTGTAGCGCGGAAAGCCTGACCATGAAGGAACGCATTTCCGCATTTCCTTCACGGACACGCACTGAATATTTTCATTATCAAGCTGCAACTTCCTGAAGCAGAATTATCTCTAAATCAATCTATCTCCCTACCTGAAAAACATTTCTCTACACTATCTGTTCGTACACTTATTAAATAATTATCTTATATTATAAATTACATTTTTAACTTGTAATAATTACTTAATTGTTATTACTTTATATCTCACTAAAACACATTCCTATGAAAAATTTTTACTTTACATTTTGTGTGCTCCTGCTGGCAGGGGCGGCTAATGCGCAATTCTTTCAGCGGCTTTATGGTGCTTCGAATACGTCCGAGGTGCTGGAATCGGGTTCGAACTACAATGGAGGAATATCGATTTCTCAGAAAGGATTTGTAATGGCGGGTTATACTCCGGCGGGATCGACATCGAGCATTAATTCGGTGATGGTTACCCGTACTAACTTATCGGGTGTGCCGGTATTTAATAACCGTGTTGCGCTGCTTGGTGCTTTTACGCAACAGCAACTGAGCTCGAAGGCGAAAAAAGTAATATCGCTTGCTAACGGACAAATTGCTGTATTCGGCGACTTTAACAACGGTTCGCTCTCTCCTAGTATTCCCGTTTCGAACCAGATGTTCCTGATGCTGACAGATGCTTTCGGTACCGTGCAATATGTGCGCAGCTACTCGATCAGCACTGCTCCTTACCAGGTGGAAGCAACATCCATCATACAATCGCCGACCGATCCGAATGCATTGTATGCTTGCGGTTATACAATCAGCCAATCGGGAAACAAAGAACCTTTTGCGATGCGTGTGGATGCTGCGAGTGGCTCCATCGTTTGGGGGTACACGTACACGGATGTTTCAAGCGGTGCGTATGAATGGACTGCTGAAGATCTTGTTGAGTCGCCTTACCCGAGCCAGAATACTGCAGGAACTGATATTGTGCTTGTGGGTCGATATGTGCTTAATGCAGGTGATATCGGCCAGGGATCTTTCAGCATGATCGACGCGGCAACAGGTCTTACTTCCAGCACCGTCTATCAATATGGTGATCCGTTTTACGATGCAGGTTTCACTGCAATTACGGTTGCCAATAATAACCAGTATGGCAATGCGGGTTTTGCTATTGCAGGGTTTACGCAAGCGCCTTCCTTCTTTTTCCCGACCTATGATGCATGGGCACTTAAGGTAGACCCGACAGGAAACTTGTATTTTTCTACGACGCTCGATTATTCCAGCTCATTCCAAAACAATTTTGCAAATGACATTATTGAACGTGTAAATGTTTTCGGTGAGTATGAATATTATGTTGGCGGATATGTTGATTATGGCTATTTCGGCAATGAAGATGAAGTTGTTTTTAAGCTTACGTATTATGGCTATCCGGTAGCAAGCGGAAGTGAATTTACTTATGGCGGACCGGGTAATGATAGAGTGCTCGACCTGGATTATTTAAATTTCGGCGTTCCTACGAGCAATGTTGGTTTGTCGATGTTTAATTATACGAGCGGGTCGTTTTCAAATCTCGGTGTAGCAGATTTCCATCATGTACGTTCGTATTTTAATGGAGTAACTGCATGCAATTTTATTCTTGATAACGCACAGTTCCAGTTCGGACCAGGTTTCTACGGTGAAGTAAAACAAGAAGCAACCAATACCATGCGATCACGCAGTCTTGCGTACAGTGTGACTTCGATGCAGGATGCGTTAATCTGCACAGCGAACACTGTTCCCGGCGGTGCTAATACACGACTCGGTGAAGAGGCTACGGAAGATGTTGCCGTTAAAGGAAGCACTGTATTCCCGAACCCGGTTATGCTGGATAATGCTGTGTTGAACATCCGGTTTGATAATGCAGGAAAAGGTGAGGATGTGGAGTTTGAGGTAATGAATACACTCGGACAGGTGCTGATCAAAACCAAAGAAACACTTGGCGATGGCGCAACACAACTGCAGCTGAATTTAGGTTCAAGCGGAATGATCACTGCGGGTGAATATATTGTTGTTATTTATCGCGGTGGTGAAGTTAGTACGCATACGATATTGGTGCAGTAAAAAAGGTGACAAGTGACAGGTGACGTGTGAAAGGTTGATTAATTTTTCAGGTCGGAGATGGAAAGCTTATGCTGACCTCTCCGGCCTTTTTTATTTCCCCTTTTCGTCCCCCGTCCCTTTTTCGTCCCCCGCCCCCTTTTTCGTCCCCCGTCCCCTTTTCCGTCCCCCGTCCCTTTTCCTTACCTTTGCCCCGTTTTAAAACCAAAGAAAAACCAACCTATTTTATGAAAGAAGTATATATCGTTTCTGCCGTGCGAACCCCTATCGGCGCTTTCGGAGGCGGACTCACAGAAGTTTCGGCTACACAGCTTGGAGCAGTTGCAATTAAGGCTGCAGTTGAACGTGCGGGAATAAAACCGGAAGATGTGAATGAAGTGCTGATGGGCTGCGTGCTGCAGGCTAATCTCGGACAAGCTCCTGCAAGACAAGCTTCAAAATTTGCGGGATTGCCGGATAATGTTCAATGCACCACAATCAATAAAGTTTGTGCTTCCGGAATGAAAGCTGTCATCTTCGGCGCGCAGGGAATTATGCTTGGCGATAATGATGTAGTTGTTGCGGGCGGAATGGAAAATATGTCGGCAACTCCGTATTACGTGGAGAAAGGTCGTTACGGCCATCGCTACGGTCACGGACAATTGCTGGATGCGATTGTTAAAGACGGATTGACCGATGTGTATCACAATAATTTGATGGGCAATTCGGCTGAATTATGCGCAGCGAAATATGGCATTACCCGTGAGCAGCAGGATGAATATGCGATTGAATCGTACAAACGTTCGGCAGCAGCGTGGGCGGCAGGAAAATTCAAAGATGAAGTAGTTCCTGTTACAGTTAAAACAAGAAAAGGTGATGTTGTAATTTCTGAAGATGAAGAATTTAAAAATGTCAGCTTCGAAAAACTTCCAACGCTGAAAACTGTTTTCCAGAAAGATGGAACTGTAACTGCAGGAAATGCTTCAACAATTAATGACGGTGCTTCTGCATTGGTATTGATGAGCAAAGAAAAAGCAGAAGCATTAGGATTAAAACCGCTCGCAAAAATTGTATCGTACGCAGATGCTGAACAAGCGCCAGAATGGTTTACAACAACTCCGGCAATTGCAATTCCGCGCGCAGTGGAAAAAGCAGGTTTACAAATGAGCGACATCAGCTACATCGAGCTCAACGAAGCTTTCGCAGTTGTTGCCCTCGCAAATATGCAACTGATGAAACTTGACGCCTCGAAAGTAAATATCCACGGCGGCGCTGTTTCATTAGGCCACCCGCTCGGAAATTCCGGCTCACGAATCATTGTGACTTTGCTAAACGTATTAAAACAAAACAAAGCCAAATACGGTGTAGCAGGTGTCTGCAACGGTGGCGGCGGCGCAAGCGCGATTGTAATAGAGAATCTTCAGTAATAGAAAAAAGGGACTGGGGTAATTGAGGTAATTAAGGAGTTCGGGATTTTATAATTTCTCTATTACCCTAATTACCCCAATTACCCAATTTCCCTGGTTACCCTAATCACCCCTTTTCAATGCACGGTGTAATTCACTTAAGCGCGATACCAGTTCGACGAGAACCCTCCGACCGATCGGAAATGGTGACGCAGCTTTTATTTGGTGATGCGGTGCGGGTAATTGAACAAAAAGAAAACTGGCATCACATTGTTACGGCGTGGGATCATTATGAAGGTTGGATCGACCGCAAACAATATCTTCCTGTTTCGAAAAGCACCTTTGAAAACCTGGATAAAAATCCGGCTCCGGTTTCTACTGAATTATTCCAGCTGATCACCGATGCAAAAACGGGTGATTGTTTCCCGATCGTGATGGGCAGCTCGCTTCCGTTTTTTTCGGGTGGAGAATGCCGGATTGAAGACCGCATTTTCAGCTTTGACGGAAGCGCTAAATCGTTTGAAACAGAAACAGGCAGAGATGCTATTGTGGAAACTGCGATGATGTTTCAGAACACGCCTTATCTCTGGGGCGGAAGAACGCCATTGGGAATTGATTGTTCCGGATTCACACAATTGGTTTTTAAAGCAAATGGTTTTCGAATGAAACGTGATGCGTACCAGCAAGCTGAGATGGGCGATCCGTATTCGTTTGTAGAAGAAGCGCAGCGGGGCGATTTAGCTTTTTTTGATAATGCGGAAGGAAAAATTATTCATGTCGGGATTTTAATCGGCGACAATAAAATCATTCATGCTTCGGGATGTGTGCGAATAGATCCGTTTGATCATTATGGAATTTTTTCGGCGGAGCGCGGTGGGTATACACATAATCTCAGGGTGATAAAAAATATATTGTTGGATTAAAGTGTGACGAAAAAAAAGGGGACGAGGGACGGAAAAAGGGGGACGGGGGACGAAAAAAAAAAATGTGACGGGTGACGGGTGATGGGTGATGGGTGATGGGTGATGAGGGAAGATTTTCATTTGTCCGTTCTTCCTTATCAGTTGTCTGGCAAAAACCTACAGTTGAAAAGCAAAACATTTTTTAACGCTTCATTCTCCCCTTCGTGTCTTCCTGCTTTTTACATTTATGCATGTCCTACCGCGTAAAGCTCCTTCTCATTTTCTGCCTGATGTTCGTTGGTGTGTATGCAGGCGCTTCTTATTTTTTTCGCGATTATAATTTTTCAGCATCGAAAGAAGCGAAACTTTTGAAGCAAACATTACTTCCTGCTGCAATTGAAAATGAGGTTGAAGAAAATGAAGATGCAGGCGCCACCGATTCACTTCCACTCCCCGACTCGCTTGCGAAAATTGATACGTTGCTGATTGCGCATAAAAGCAATTACAGGATGCACTTGTATGCGAAAGGAAAATTTCTGAAGACCTACATTATTGCGCTTGGACAATCGCCTCTCGGACATAAAGTGCAGCAGGGCGATAATCATACGCCGGAAGGTATGTACAAGATCATCCAGAAATCGCGCGGACCTTTTTATGGTGATGCTGCTGCTTATTTCGGTGTGGCGTGGATGCGATTAAATTATCCGAATAATGCAGATGCGTTAAACGGATTAAAAAAAGGATTGATCACCGAAGCGCAGAAGAATGCAATCATCAAAGCGAATAATGCGGGGATGGAACCACCGAAAAATACAAAGCTCGGAGGCGGAATTGGTATTCACGGCTGGTATGGAAATTGGCCGGGTGATGACAACCAAAATTTGACGTGGGGCTGCATCAGTATACAGAATGAGGAATTGAATGATCTTTATTCCAAAGTTCCGGTTGGTGCTTCGATATTGATATTGCCTTGAAATAAATTAAAGATTCAATATTCAATATTCAAAATTCAAGGATTCTGGGCGTGAAATTTATATGTTAAGCAGGGTGGATTATTCCTGTTTTCTTTGGATCAGGAATACAATTCCAAATATTACGATCAGGAATATAGCTGAAATCCAACCTGGAGAATTCTTAATTTCTTCTCTTCGCTTTTCCCATGGAGTTAACGTCTTCTCCATTTTTTTTGCGGCGGGTTTAAAATCTTTGTAGACTTTTGGTTTGCCGGTGCTGTCTTCGGTGATCCTGTTTTTTTCCAGGATCGGTCCGTAGCCGGGTAATGAAAAATTAACCAGCGCAAGCAATGTTTTCGGATCAGTTAAGACTTCATTCCATTTGATCCTGAACTTTTTTTTGTCCTGGTCAATAAAACAGCTTTCATAATCAACCTGCGTCAGGATGATTGCTTTTCTTCCTTTCGTTTGATCCTCTCCCGGTTTTGTTGTTGCTAATTCTTTATTCAATATTTCAGCTTCACTTATTTTCCGGTCAAGTTCTGTGGATGAAGCTTTATAATATTCGCGTGCTGCCCGGTAACAAATGATTGCAATCGCCACCGATTTTGTATTGTAATATAAATCACCAAGATCAGTGAACAAGCTTGCCATGATCGGATCAGCGACAGGCGATGTAAACGGAAAACGTTCCTGCATCTGAATGTTCAGCTGATTACAAACCTGCGGATCATTTTTCTGCTCCTCAGTAAGCTGTAGCACTGAATTATGCTTCAGCCACGCCGGATCTTCTTTCAATTTTATTTTCGTCTCAAGAATTTTGACATGAATCCATTCACTGCCTTCATGATCATAAGGATTCAACTCAATTCCTCTCCTGATATATTTCAGCGCGCTGTCATTATCGCCATGCAACTCGTATGCAGTTCCCAAATTGGAAGCGATCTGATATTCCTCGGGGTAATGCGCATAAAGTCCTTTGAAAATCTGCAACGCCTCATTTGTCTTGCCGAGCTTCAATAAAATAACAGCGTAATCAGAAAGCAACATATACGAATGCTCTTTCCTGATCTTTGGTTCTAATTCGTAAAGTTCCCAATCAAGCTGTTCTTTATTAAAATTCGTGTAGAAGTAAATAAGTCCAATGTGACCATTATCGTGTGCATGGCCTTCTTTATCAACTGTGAAATACCGATTAAGGCAAGCGCTGCCACTAAATGAGAATGCGAAAATGAGAATTGTAGTGGCGATTAATTTTCTCATTTAAAGGTTAGTGGTTGGTGGTCGGATATGGCTGGTATTTTTTTTATCATTAGGTACGTTTCTCAAACGTACCTGATGATACTTTTTTTTAAAATCAATTGCTCCTGCGGCTCTTCACCACTTTATAGGCAATGAGTCCTACAATTGCAACACCAAGAATAGAAAACAGGATGATCACAACCGCATTGCTTTTGTAAGGTAATTTTCCTCCGGTCGCCGGTACATCAACTAATGTAACGGTTGAATCAGCAATTAATTTTAAATCTCCGGAAGGATTTTTCAACGCTTCTTCTCTTGCTTCTTTTACTGACATATCAAGGTTCACCATTGCAAGTAATGTTTTCGGATCGTAAACTACATTGTCCCAATCCACTTCGTACTTCGATTTATCATTATCAAAAAGCAAGGTTTTATAGTTCACACGTCTTAATAGGTTGTGCTCCACACGATCTCCATCCTGAATTTCTTTTTCAGGAAGTGTTGTGTCACGGTATTTATTGACGAGCATTTTCGTGCTTTTAATTTTCGATTCTACCGGTTCAGATTTATTCCCATAATAATTTTTAGAAATCTCGTAACAGGCTAACGCATATTCAACCGAGCTTGTATTCGAATACAAATCTCCAAGATCAATAAACATACTCGCCATCATAGCATCAGGTCCGGGAGAAAAAGGAAAACGTTCCTGCAACTGAATTAGCAGCTGATCTCTTACTTTGGTATCTTTTTTTTGCTTCTCATCTAATTCCAGAACTGAATGCGTTGACAACCACATTGCATCTGCTGCCATTTTTTTCTTTGTCAACAAAATCTGTACATGAATCCATTCGCTTCCTTCATGATCTTTCGGATTCAGCTTAATGCCTCGACGAATATATTTTAACGCGCTGTCAATTTCGTCATTCAATTCATAAGCAGTTCCGAGATTTGATGCGATCTTATATTCACCCGGATATTTTGCAGAAAGCTCAACCAAAATATCAAGCGCTTCTTTCGTCTTTCCCAATTTCATCAATCCAACTGCATAATCAGAAAGCAACATAAACGAATGCTCTTTCTGCAGCTTCTTTTCCAATGTCCTTGCAGTATTAGCCAGGTATTCCTTGTTAAAATTTATATTAAATGGAACAAGCAATTCTTCAACCCTATGCGTATGACCTTCCTTATCAAATGTGGTGTAATAATAATTCAGGCAGGCGTTTGCAGCTAACACAAAGGCGAAAAGAAAGACAATCGATGAAATTAATTTTTTCATGTAACAAGTCAATTAATGCTGCACAACAAAACGCTGAATGAGATTCCCTGAACGGATAAAATAAATTCCATCAGCAAGAACACTTACGGAAATATGCTGCGTATTGCCAGTATGCGAAATTACCACTTCTCCAAAAACATTAAACACTTCTACACCGTTAATCGCTTCAGAAAAGAAAAGCTGATCGGTTGCAGGATTCGGATAAAGAGAAATTGTTTTATCATTTCCACTACTTTCTGAAATGCCTACAGTGCTGCAAAGTGTTGTAGCAGTACAACCGGAACCAACAGTTGCATTTGCAGACAACCATACCACATTGCTCGTCACTATTGGTAAAATGGTTTCTTCATCCGTAACAGGGCTTGTTACAATGGTAAGCACATCATTTTCATAACAGCCTGTAGTTCCTGCAGCATCGCACTTTATTAAATAGAAATCCGAATTGGAAGAGCCTGTTGCCGATGTTTCGCCTGCAATTATAAAACCACCATCAGGAGTTTGCTCAAGTGAATTCGCACGGTCAATTGCCGTATCACCATAACAAACGGACCAAATTAAATTCCCTGTACCATCTGTTGTAACCAGGTAAGCATCGTAATTTCCGGCGCCGAAGCTTTTTGTGAGACCGGCAATTGCATAACCACCATTCGCAGTCGGCACAACATCATAACCAAAATCACCATTTGTTCCGCCATATGTTTTCGACCATTGAAGAACGCCCGCACTATCCGTTTTCATAAGAAACACATCCTGCAATCCTGCGCCGGCACCATCCGTCCATCCGCATAAAATAAATCCGCCATCCGTTGCATGCTGCATGGAATTGCAAATGTAATTTCCTGCCGCTTGTCCGCCACCATATGCTTTTGACCACAACACATTTCCTGCTGCATTTAATTTGGACAACATAATATTGTACGGATTAAATTGCGTCACCGAATAACTATTCTCCTGGCCCGCAATCACAAATCCGCCATCAGAAGTTTGTAAAACCGCATAAGCATAATCATTACCGGTGCCGCCGATTGTTGTTCCCCAGGCGCCAATACCTAACGAATCAATTTTCATTATGAAATAATCATAATATCCCGCGCCGAAGCTGCTTGTAAGTCCGCCGATAATGTAACCGCCATCGGTAGTTTGCTGCACCGATTCTGCATAATCATAACCGGTATAGCCATAATGTTTCTGCCATGAAATCGTGCCGGTTGCATTTATTTTAATGACTAAAATATCGCCGTATGGACTTGAATTAAAACTAAACGTTGTTCCGACAAGCATATAACCACCATCAACAGTTTGAATAGCACAAGCTAAATACTCGGAGACATCACCGGCATATGTTTTAGTCCATACTACACCACCTGCATAATCTGTTTTTACTACATAAAATTTATCCGGACCAAAAGTTCCTGTGCCTGTGGTTCCGGCTTCGAGATATCCTCCATCACTTGTTTGAATGACACAAGTTCCGGTTTCATAACCAAGATGACTATAGCTTTTCTGAAAAAGTGCCTGGGAGAATGCAACACTGCTTACGAATACTGCAGCAAGCCAAACAATGAATTTACGATATGAAAATTGCACAGGGAAAATCTGGAATGATTTCGTTTTCATTAAGGGTCAATTAAGATGAAAATGATACTGCGGATTGCCTGTCTTAAATGTAATAAAACGGCGGATATGTTCCCCTAATGCTGAACAATGAACTTCTCAACAGTAATGCCTGTGCGGATAAAGTAAATTCCATTTGCAAGTTCTTTGACTGAAATAACCGTAACAGGATCGCTTGTACAAATTACTATTTCGCCGAACATATTTACTATTTCAACATATGGGAATGCATGCGGCAGCGTAATAAATTCATTTGCAGGATTCGGATAAATACCAATTTCTTCTTTTGAATTTGTTTCCGGAATTCCGATTGCATTCTCCGTGTAAATATCCACTACATCGCAATAATTATTCGTGAGATACGAACCACCGCCCGCAAACATTACTTTATTGGCAACCGAAACGCCAACCAATGCATCATGCGGAACAGACAAGGTATCCGTCATCCATTGCCCCGTAACAAAATCATAAATATCAACCACGTTGCTCGGAAGATTTTGATTGAAGCTGCGTTCACCACCAGCAAAATAAACACGGTTGCCGATCGTAGCCACAGCAATGCTTCTTCTCGCCTGAGAAAGATTCGCCTGCGTCCATGTATTCGTCGCGACATCATAAATATCCACGCGATTCGATAATACACCGCTGCTCACGCTCGTGAGTCCACCTGCGAAAAAGATCTTTCCACCAGCCGCAATCGCTGCAATATTTCCACGCGCCTGCGACAGTGTTGCTTGTGTCCACACACCTGTTGCTGCATTAAAAATATCCACGCGGTTAGAAGTCGGGTACGATGAAGTATTCCTGTAACCGCCGCCGAACACTGCAATGTTTCCGACTGCCGCACCTGCCAATGCAAAACGTGCCTGCGACAATGAATCAGCCGACCATACACCGGTGGCATCATCATAAACGCTCACCACTTTTGTCACACCATTCAAATCAGTCGAAGTTCCTCCTGCAAAATAAATTTTCGTTCCGATCACCAAAGGAACAGCGCCCGCTTGTGTGGTCATGAGCGAATCAACGCTCCAGGTTTGTGTGCTTGTATTGTAAATGTCAATTTCCTTCGCGTTACCAAAACCATTCGTGCTTCCGCCTGCAAAATAAACGCGGTTATTAAATGCAATACAAGAAACATCGCCACGCACAGATGACATAGAATCAATCGTCCAATTTCCATTAGCATTATCATAAATATCAATGCGGTTTGTCATCACTCCGGCATTCGCTTCAAGATAACCGCCTGCGATGTACACTTTTCCCTGGTAAGAGGTGGCGCCTGGAAAACAACGGGCTTGCGTGAGATTAGCAACAGACCATTGCGCGAAACAATTAGTCATGGTAAGAATGAAAGTTAATAAGAGGAAGATTGTGGCTCTGATCATTAATTCAAGATTCAAGATTCTCCCGATAGCTATCGGGATCAATATTTAAAACTATAAATCGAAATGTGAAATGTGAACAGAGCTAATTGTCAGACTGAGTAGTGAAACGTATCCCTGCCTGCCGAAGCTCAAGCCAGCGCGGCCGCAGGCAGGGAAGTCTGACAATTAGCTATGCATTTTTTATTCTTTTACCAGTTTGGTTGTTGTTACGCAATGCGGCGAAATTATTTTCAGGAAATAAAAGCCGGCAGTTAAATCAGAAAAATTAGTTTGCTGAATATTCGTGCCTGACCAGATTACTTGTCCTACCGCATTTGCAAGCTCAAATACTTCATTGCCTTTTGCGTTTTGAATATCGATCGTGCACGTAAATGGATTCGGTGCAACAACAAGATTCAAATTAGCTGAAGGATCATTTATTGCTGTCGTCAACCAGGAAATCACAACATAACCACTATCACCGCTCATTGCTGGTCCGCCGTTACCGTTTCCACCACCGCCACCGCCGCCATAACTTGCACCTGGCGCAGCAGGATCAGAAACATTACAATTCGCATCTGTAAAACCTGCTCCTTTTCCGCCAGCACCACCCGGAAAACCACCATCAGCACCACCTGGTCCTCCTGGTGTCTGGCAAACTCCTGTCCATGCAATTGTGTTTCCGCCATTCGAACCATTGCTCACAGAACCGGCAGCACCACCACCACCGCCACCGAAATACGTCCAGTATCCGCCGCCGCCATTTCCACCATTTCTATTTGTCGTACCGCCTGAACCTGTTCCACCTGCACCACCACCACCGATGTTCGGATTGGAAACAGAAGTGCCGTTATCGCCGCCTGTTGCAGAAAGAAATGTGCTTACACTGGAAGTTCCTGTTGTCGGACCGTTTCCCGGAATTCCAACTACAACAGGAAGTGTTGTTAATGGAGTTACGCTGTATGTTCCCATTGAATAACCGCCGCCACCACCGCCACCGCCGCCATTTCCGCCGCCATCACCACCTGCGCCAACAACTTCAATAGTGATCGAAGTTACACCGGCAGGTACGGTAAATGTTCCGGAAGAAGTAAAAGTTTGCGAGGAAGATTGTGCAAATACGGTTCCTGCAAAAGCAAATGCAACCAGCGTAAAGATTTTTTTCATCAGCTTATTTTTATGACGTGAGACTTGAGACTTGAGACTTGAGACTTGAGACTTGAGAAATTTAATTTTTCTTCTTTAGAAATTCTGTTTTTAAAACAATGGTTTGTTTTTCTACACGACCTTCAATTTCTGCAGGATCATCGGTGAGCTTTATGTTTTTCACAATCGTCCCCTGCTTTACTACGTCAGATGAGCCGCGCACTTTTAAACTTTTTATTACTGAAACGGTATCGTCGTCTGTGAGAATTGTTCCGTTGCTGTCTCTTGTTTCCATTTGAGGTCGTATTGAATTTGTTGGGGAAATTAGCCTTTGCTAAAGTTAAAAATTAACGTGGAATACTAATGATTCTTAAGTCATATTTAGGAAATTACTTCAATCTATAAAGCATCATCTCCTCACAATCATGTTCATTGATATAAAATGTAAATGGTTTTGCCTTCAAAAATGTGAGCTGCGCATTCGTATTTAACCGATCAAGCGCTTTGTTCAACAGTGTCCTTGAATGTAACTTAAATAGTTGCTCCAGCTCGGAATTTATTTCCAGGTAAAACTGGCTATCAAGCGTTGAACAGTCATTCCATGCTGGTTTGAAGTTTATTCCATTTTCAATAAACAAAACCTGCTTAGTATAATCGAATTCATTTGTTATGTAACGAGGTTCATCAATCAATGGATAGTCTTGATGCCCGTAACATGTAACACAGCTCATCGCATGCGCGTAATCATCATACTCAATAAAGCAGGCTTGAATATCATCTTGTTTCCCGCTATTGGTAATTTCAGTAAATGTTTTTGCAAATTCATTCACAAAATATCCAATCACCTCTTCGGTATTAAAATTTAAATATTCTGCCAGTTTAGTGTTGTAGGCAATGTCTAAGGAAGTGTCTTTTGATAATCGCTTCAAATTACTTAGCGTTTGTTTTTCGCTATTGTCAAAAACAAAAACTCTGCCCGCTTTCATTTCGGTATACAGCTCTTTGTATTGTTCGGAAATAGTGGTGCTGTTTAATTTCTGAAACAGAACATCTCTTTGTTGCTCTAATTTTATTAAGATTTGAAGGTTATCCATAAATGAATGGCTGCACATTAGTTTATTACGTCTCCTATTTTTTTATTGGCTCATAGTAAAGCACTGTTGCACCATTACCAAATGTTTTTGTTTTTAAGAGCTTAAGATTAATTTTTTCGCTGATGTTTTTAAACAAGGTTAATCCGTTTCCCAAAACAACAGGGTGAATGCAAAGTTGATATTCATCAATTAATTTAAGCTCGGTTAAGGCAACTATTAAGCTCGGACTACCGGCTAAAATATTGTTACCCGTTTGTTTTTTAAGTTCCAAAATTTCATCCTTGCTGATTTCCTTTTTCAGTAGTGTATTTTTCCAATCAACACGTTGAAGCGTGCGCGAAAAAACAATCTTCGGAATATTGTCTATGAGCACGGCAAAATCATCTGTTTGTTTATTTCCGGTAGGTTCTTTAACTACGGTTGGCCAATGGCTTTCCATTAGTTGATAAGTTATCCTTCCGTATAAAACGTGCCGGCATTGCTCAGCAACTCATTGTAATGTTGATGTATTTCATCATCTGCATCCACTGCTGTGTGGTCGCAAAACCCATCAATTGTCATATTGATTGCAGCAATTAGTTTTCTCATATTAAAATGTATTTTTTTTGCCTAATGCAAATCATTTACCGCGAGGAAGGACACCATTATAGCCACCTCCATTCAATCGGAATTTATTTTATACACTAAAATTAAGGGAAATCAGGGTTGGGGAAATAAAAAATCCCGGGAAGAATTTTCAAAAAAAATACGCAGTAAATATCTATTCACTAACATTAATTACAACATTATAATCCTTGCTCTCACCCGTATTTGAATCCATAATCACATATTGATAACCCCACACCGGAGTTACCTGCGTCGTATCCCACGACGGATCAATTCCTTTTGCATAATATACATAAGCAGTTTGTCCATTCGGAATTCCGGAAAGTACCAACCTGCCATTTGCATCCGTCACATAACGCGCATCATACTGCGTTGTATCCTGCCCGGGAAAATTGACCGTATTATTCTTAACAAAAATTGCAGTGTAAGGAATCGGCACACCATGATGATTCACCGAAATCAACGCACGAACGCCATTCGCAGGAACAGTAATCGGATTATCCTTCCTGCAACCGGCGAAAGTAAAAGCTGAAATAATTAAGAGTGCAAGCAGCTTGTTCATTGACTCTAAGTTAAGGAAAAAAGTGATTGGTGTCCGCCGCGGCGGAGGTGATTGGTGTCCGCCGCGGCGGAGGTTGAAGGTAATTGGTAAATGGTAAAAAAGAATTTGGGCGTGTCCAGTGTAGGAACGCTTTTCCGCGTTTCCTTCACCGGCCGTGCTATCCGTTGCAAGTCCTCCCGTGAAGGAAACATGAAGGATGTTCCTTCACGGTGTGGGCTTTTCACTGCTATCACTCACGCAAGGGAAGGGAAATTTTCTTCGCATTGACAAACTGCTGACTACTGACTACTAACTACTGACTGCTGACTACTGACAACTGTCAACTGCCTACTGCCCTACCATCCTCCATGCCCCACCCAGCTGCTCTACAATATCACCTGCAATCATTCCATTTTCAGTTTGCACAGATGCTGCAATGTCGCCTGCTAACCCGTGAATGTAAACACTTAAAATACACGCGGCTTGCGGATGATAACCTTGCGCGCGTAAGCCGGTGATGATTCCTGTAAGCACATCCCCGCTTCCGCCGGTTGCCATTCCGGGGTTTCCTGATGAATTGAAAAATACATTTCCATCCGGACATGCAATGGAAGTGTGCGCGCCTTTCAGCACAATGTAAATTCCGTGTTTGATCGCAAGTTCTTTTTGCGATTGCATGCGCACGTAACCCGAAGTGTGTCTGCCAGCAAGGCGATCAAACTCACCCGGATGTGGCGTAAGGATCGTTCCTTTCGGCAAAAATGCAAGCCAGGTTTTATTGTCAGCAAGAATATTTATCGCGTCCGCATCAAGCACGAGCGGACCGGCATATTCATTCAGCAATAATTTCATCGCTTGTATGGTTTCCTTTTCCGTTCCTATTCCCGGACCAATTCCGATTGCGGAATATTCTGTATTTAATTTTGGACCGGATTTAATTCGTCCTGAAATTATTTTTTCAGATTCATTCACCTGCAGCATCGCTTCAGGCACTGCAACCTGTACAATATTATTGCCGCATGCAGGAATATTCATGCTGAGCAATCCAACACCGGAACGTAAACAAGCCTGCGCGCATAAAACAGCAGCGCCCATTTTCCCTTCGCTGCCCGCAACCAGCAATGCATGACCGAATGTTCCTTTATGCGAAAAACGTGAACGCGGAACAAAAAGACTTTTCGCAAAATCATGCGTGATGTAGTGATACGAAGTCTGCGCATGAAAAAGATAGTCGGCATGCAATTGAATATCAAGCACGATCAGCTTTCCGACGTACGCACTATTCTCTGCAAACAGGAAAGCCAATTTCGGATGCTGAAAGCTCAGCGTATAATCAGCACGAACAATATGCTTGTAGGAATTTTTGCTGTTATCATCGCCGTAAAGTCCGGATGGAATATCAATAGCAATCGTTTCCGCGCTGATAGAATTTATTTTCGCTATTACATCCGCAGCTAATCCGTCAGGCTCACGTGAAAGTCCTGAACCGAAAATCGCGTCAATGATTACAAAACGTTCATTCGGGAAAACAATTTCATTTGCATCTGAAATAGCATGATGCGGAATTTTGTTTTCTTCCAGGCGTTGCAGATTAGTTTTAAAATCTTCCTTCGCATTCTCAGCCGCGGAAAAAATAAAAATTTCTACTTCACAACCTTTTTCTTTCAGCTGTCGCGCAATTGCAAGTCCGTCGCCGCCATTATTTCCATTCCCGCAAATAATAAAATACGGAAATGCATTTTCATATTTTTTATAAAGCCATTGCGAACAGGTTTCCGCCGCACGTTCCATTAAATCAATCGACGAAACCGGTTCGTGGGCAATGGTAAATTCATCAGCTTCTCTAGCCTGCGCAGTGGATAATATTTTCATTCAGGATTGCATTGCTTGTTGATAATTGAGAAAGGAAGATAAATTTAGGGTATTAATTCTTAATGCTATTGGTGCATTAATGAAGCGCCGATTATTTCATGTGTTTTGCACCGGAGATAATCTATATCCTCTTTATTCATTCCGCTAGTAAGTATTGGTTTATGAATAACAATCCCGGATATTCCTGGTCCGGCTTTTCCGTTAAAAACTCCACCACGGCCGAGGAGCTTCCAGTTTGTTACAAAGGAAACCGGGAGGATGGGTACCTGCATTTGAATGGCGACTGCAAAAGCACCTGGTTTAAACGGCGCAAGCTTTGGCGCTTCTTTGGATCGTGTTCCTTCGGGAAATATTACCAACGGGTTTCCTTTGTCCAGCTCTTTTGTCATTTTCCTGAGCGCACCGAAAGACCGGGCTGCATTATGACGGTCAACAATAATATTCATTCCTGACGTATAGAAAATATGAAACATCGGCCATTTTTCAATTTCTTTTTTCCCGGTAAAAACAAAATACTGATGAAATACCTGGTAAATGCAAAAAGCATCCAGGAAAGAGCTGTGATTTGCACAAATGATATATGCGCCGCTCTTTGGAATATTTTCTGCTCCGTTAACGCGAAGAAAAATTCCGGTAAACGCAAGCAATACAAAAACATGAAACCGCATCACACGAAAAGCTAACCGGTACCGCCCCGGGTGAGCCAGCAGGTAATAATAAAACGGAAAAAAAATCACAAGCAAAAGCGAAAAGAAAACAAGGAAATATATTTTATAGATAATTCGAAATGGAAATAATAAGTAACGCACTTGGTTGATTATAATTAATGTGGAACGCTGAACCCGGTTTACAGATTCATGCGCATCAATGAGTCATACTTCAGGATTGATATTTTATTTTTTCATACAATTTTACCAATGACGTAAGCAGCTGAACAGGCGAATTAAGAATCTGGTAATGGTTCTGTCCGAACATTTGCGGTAAATAATACCTGGCACTGGATTCGATAGCTAACGCATAGGAATTGATTTGTTTTTCGTTCAGCTCGCGCAATGCCTGCTTTACATCGTTAATACCATACTTGCCTTCATAGGTATCAAAATCATTTGGTTTGCCGTCTGAAAGCAGGATCAGCCATTTATTCTTCGTGCTTCTTGCAGCAAGCAATTCACCAGAATGTCTCAATGCTGTGCCAATGCGAGTATAACCGGAAGGTGTAACGGCACCGATCTTATGCTTTGCCTTATTCCATGTTTCATCAAATTCTTTGAGGCTTAAATAGGTGGCGTAATTCCGTGTTTTGGAAAAGAAACAATTGATTGAAAAGTCAATATGGAATTCGTTCAGTATCTCACCGAAAAGAATGGCGACTTGTTTCTCTACGTCTATTACACGGTTGCCATCCACGTAACTATCGCTCGAAAGACTTACATCAAGCAATAATAAAATGGAAATGTCTTTTTCTTTTTTCCGGTTTGAGAGGTAAACGTTCTCAGATGGTGTTTGTCCTGATTTTGCTTCAACAAACAAATCTGTTACCGCATCAATATCAAATTCATTGCCTTGTGTTTGCCGGCGTTGCTGTAAAAACCTGTTGTTAATATTGCTCAATAATTTTCTTAATCCGTTTAATGTTGACGCATTCTTTTCCAATATTGTTTTATAATACAATGCATCGGTTTCCGACTGGCGCTTCGGATAGAGTTTACAAAAACCGGTTTTGTATCTCCGTTTGCTGAAATCCCATTCATCATACGGAATGAAAAATCCGCTGTCAACTTTTTCTATGCTTTCCGACGCGGTGGTATTCTCAAGAAAATCCGATTGATAAACGCTGTGTGCCGTATCATCGAGGCGAATGGTGTATTTCATGCTTAGCTCATCCAGCGCATCGGCATGTTTTTCCAGCTCATCATCGCCATCAAAATCACGCCACACGCCATTAAACTCATCGGCGGTTTCTACCTTTTCAAAATTGTGGGTAAGCACATAATCTTCCTGCTGCTTTTTATCCACTTCTATGTTGATCACCTCCTCCACCGCTTTCGCTTTTAAAACAGTTTGCGGAATATCAATAGCAGTTTTGACTTTTTCGTTGAAGTTTTTTAATTTGCTTTCTTTCGGATATTCTTTTTCATTCCGCATCCATTTTCCATACAGCCAAAAATATTCTGTCTTTTCCTTATCACCTGCCTGTGCAAGGAGTGCTTCCAGCAGCTGCTTATGAATTTCTTCTGCCACCGGGAATTCTTCAAATAAAGCGGCCAGCACTTTCGGCGAACTTTCTAATCCTGCTTTTAACGAGGCTTCTGTGCTTTGTTCTTCTTTTCCATTCCAGTTTAAATCCAGCTTTTTCTGAATGGAGAGATACAATACCCTGAACAAATAAAAGGATGTGTTTTGTTCACGATCCGCAAATTTGGAGCAGGAAGCAGGAAGAAAAAAAATACTATTCTTATATCCGCCTTCCTTTTCTGCAGGAAAAAGTTCGATGGAACACGCTGTCAACGCACAGGCTAAAAGCGTAAGACGTTGTTTAATATCTTCCAGCTTTACATTCCTGTTCCTGCTCTCCAGTGCGGCTTGTTTTTTATGCTTGAAATACTTCGCCGCCTTTCCAAATAAATATTCATCCAGTCCCATCTTTTTTTCCGTTAGATCATCAGGTTGCACAGATCGGTCATTGCCATCACCACTTCCTTGTCATCGGAAAGTGGCTCGACAACTGCGACTTTTACCGAGAGCCGGTTTGGTAACCCGGTATGAATAAGTTTTGCGGCATCCACCAATAATCGCGTGGAAACTGTTTCTGCGAGTCCGAGCTCTTTCAGGTTCCTGATCTTGTTGCCAATATTGACCAGCTTGCCGGCAGTACCTTCATCGACAGAAGTTTCTTTCATCAAAATTTCCGATTCTATTTTCGGATCAGGATAATCGAAAGAAAGCGCGATGAAACGTTGCCGCGTGGAAGGTTTCAATTCTTTATATCCTTTCTGGTAGCCCGGATTAAAAGAAGCAACCAGCATAAAATCATCATGCGCTTTCTCTTTTTGACCGAGCTTGTCGATATACAATTCGCGCCGGTGATCTGTCAGCGAGTGAATAGCCACAATCACATCCGGCCGCGCTTCTGCAATTTCATCGAGGTAAATAATTGCGCCTTGTTTCACTGCAACAGTAAGTGGACCGTCGAGCCAAACCGTTTCTGAACCTTTGATGATAAACCTTCCGATCAAATCGGTTGAAGAAGTTTCTTCGTGGCAGCTTACCGTGATCAGTTGTTTGTTCAGCTCATGGGCCATGTATTCCACGAATCTCGATTTCCCGGTACCGGTAGGACCTTTCAACAGAACAGGCAATTTATTTTTATACGCTTGCCTGAACACTTCAATCTCTTTCCCGGTAGCCTGATAATAAGGTGCGATAATTTCCATTTTCATTTTGTTATTAATGCATAATTACTTTTAGACTTCTCCAGGTTAAAACACCAGGCCAATAAATTTTTTATCTGAACCCGGTCTGATAACGAGCATGAGGTAAGCCCAGTTCTGCGTTGCATCCGGATTTGAAACGTTTTGAATTTTTTCCAATGTATTCGTTGCAAATAATTGACTGTACCCTGCCTGGAAAGAAACAGATTTATTCATGACGTAACCGATCGTAACATCTGCTTCAGTACCAAGCTGCTTGTTTTGTTTTGCACTTTCAATATAATAGCCGGCGTATGTGCTGAAAGAATGTCCATTGACAGAAATGAAGAGTGAAGGATTTAGCTGGTATTTCACCAAAAGAAACAAATCATTGAGTCCTGTTGAATTTTCATACCGGCCACCCACGTAAAACATATCCATATAGCCGTTATGCATATGATTTGTTCCATACATAGGGGTTAAAGAGAAATTCTTATTGGCTGTATTATTGCTTGCTGTTCCACTCAGAATTTCTGCTCCGAGGGTAATGCGGATTACATGCTTTTTGTTTTCGTTGTTGTGGAGCAGCTGTGAAATTTGCAGGCCGGCATCGAAGGCATTGATGGTTTTATTTTTCACATCCTTACCAAGCTGATGATAATAGAAACCGGAAATGGCTGTATTTTTTATTTCGTATTTGAGTGCGGAGAGACCGATGGTTTGAGAAAATCGTATTCCTTTACCTGTAATGGTGTTTAAGGAATCTCTTATGATAAATTGTTTTCCATTGTTCCAGAATAATATGGCGATATCAACATTTTCGAATTTATTTTCGCATCTCACCATCTGTGCTGTTTTATATTGATTGGTGATGTTGAAAATATTTCCGGATAATGCTTCACCATCCTGGTTGTACCCGGCACCGAAATGCAGCTTAAGTTTATTTTTCTCGTATTTCGCCAATGCAAAATCATGTGATCTTCCCTGCATAGTCCAATCGACATTTCCCAGGAAACGTGCATTGTCGTAATTCAATTCCTGCCTGCCGAGCTTAACCGACCACGCAGTATCAAAATGAATTTCAGACCAGGCTTCATGTACAGATAAAAATCCATCGGTACTGTTGACTTGTGGTGTATTGCCCCAGGTCCTGACATCCTGGATGCTTGAATATAAAGTTACTTTATCAAACCTGTAAGTTGCCTGTAGTCGAAACCGCTGGCTGATAAAAGCTGCCGGGTCGGCGCTTCCTGAAATAAGCTGTCCATAGCCGCTCCTGATCTCACCGCGTTGTATTAATTGACCACCTATAGTAAATTGCGCTTTTACCGGATTTGTAAATCCCAATGAAACCAAAAGCAGCAGGTGAAAAGCATTGAGGAATAATTTAGTTTTCATGAAGGACCTGTTTAGTGAGCAGTTACCGTTTCAATAATTTTATCTATTGTTTCTTTGCTGTCCACTCCTAATCCTTCCTGCTGATGCACCAACTCCCCGGTACGATCGAACACACTGATTATATTTGAATGAGAGAAATCCATCGGGGCAATTTCCTGGTATTTTACAGCCAGCACATTTGCAAATTCTCTCACCGAACTTTCATTGCCCTGCAAAAAAGTCCATTGTTCTCCATCCATTTCATTCTTAATGGCAAAGGTTTTCAAGCGTTCCGATGCATCCACAGTCGGATCGATGCTGACCAAAATAAACTGCACATCGTTTTTGCTGGCAGCAGGAATTTGGCTTTCGATGTTTTTCATATCTGCGATGAGTCTTGGGCAGGCTACTTTACATGAAGTATAAATCATAACCATCACCAATACTTTTCCTTTCAATTGGCCGAGCTGAATTTGTTTTCCTTCTTCTGTATGCCACGTGGAAGTCAAATTAAAAATGGATTTATCTGAAATCTCTTTCTGTTGGCCGGGGGTAATTGTCAAACCTGGTATTTCCTGTTTTTGATCACACGAAACCATTGCGAATAAAAAGCTGAATAACACTACTGCGGTTTTCATGATTATTCTTTTTTTACTGAATGTCTTTTACACAACGAAATCCCAAATTTTGCACACTGTAATTTGCTTCCAGGCTTCCGCGAAACGCATAACGCATAAAGGCCGCATAATTTCTAAGGTCCGATGCTCCGACAGTAGCGCCACCGCAAAAAAGATTATCATCGCCCGTACCTTTCCTTGAATCATCAGCAACCATCACAGAATTGAAATCCGATGTCCACTCCCAAACCAATCCGTGCATATCAGCTACACCCCAATAATTTTCATAGGTGTGTCCTACTTCATTATTGAAGGTGTTTCGTTTTTCGTACCATGTGAGAATAAATTTCGTGTACGATTCACTTTGCCTTGCATCCGGATTTGATTCATCTGCCATTGCTGCGTATTCCCATTCGTCAATAGTCGGAAGCCGTTTTCCCTGGCATTCACAATAGGCATTAGCTGCATACCAGGAAATAGTTGTTACAGGGGCTTTAGCCAATTGCTCTTTTCCCAACACAGTGTCATTTTGCCAGCCACGCAAATAATTTCCGTCAGCGAATATTTTTTTTACTTCCGATCTGCGCCATTGCGGATTCATTTTTACAAACAGCAAATAGTGTTCGTTGGTAACCGGGTAGATATCCATCAAAAAATCGCTTACTACTATTTCTGTGCTGTCACTTCCATACAAGGGAATGTATTTTTGTCCTTTGATCAATGCCATTGGTTGTGCTGCTTCGGATTTTACGAGCACATTTTTATTCTGTGCGCTTATTGCATTTTTTTCCTCCACGCTATTTTTAATGTCAGGGAATTTAAGTGCAGGGGTGCAGGAAAAAGACAGCATCAAAAAACAGGCAACCAATTTTATGAGCGTTTTCATTATCATTTGTTTTCAAAATGAGATTTTTTGATCTACCGGATTGCTTCAGCTGTATTAAATGGAAGCTGAAGCAACCCGGTTTTCAAATTCCACCCGGACCCATTACTTCGGTGCGTAAGGTGATTCACCCTGTTTGCCGGAATAGATCGTTTTATTTTCGGCACCGCCAACATTCAGCAAGCCCAATGTTCCTTTGTGGAATGTTCGGAAAATTGAATGATCAACAAGAACGTAAGTGCCGGGAACGTCTACTTTGAAATCGACAATTGCGGCGCCACCAGAAGGAACTAAAGTGGTCTGCACATTTGTATTGATGTTGGCACCGCCTTCGATGTAAACATGGTCGAATATTTCACCAATGACATGGAAAGAAGATACCAGGTTCGGGCCACCATTACCAACAAATAATCTCACCGTTTCACCCACATTCGCAGTAAGTGCATTTTTGCCGGTAAGTGCGTTAACCTTTCCATTGAAGACAACATAATCCGGCGTTTCCGCAATTGCTTTAGCCATATCAAATGCCTGCAACCCTTTTTCTCCGCTTGTTCCCGCAGTATAAAAATCGCCCTGCATCACGTAGTATTCTTTATCAACTTTTGGCAATCCGCCTGCAGGTTCTACCAGTATCAATCCATACATTCCATTTGCAATATGCATCCCAACCGGTGCAGTTGCGCAATGGTAAACATAGAGTCCCTGGTTCAAGAGCTTGAAGGAAAACTGAACTTCGTAACCAGGGGAAACCATGGAAGATGCAGCGCCACCGCCCGGACCTGTTACCGCATGTAAATCGATGTTATGGGCTACCGTGCTGTTTGGGTTATTCTTCAAATGAAATTCCACTTCATCACCGACACGCGCGCGGATAAAGCTGCCCGGCACTGTACCACCGAATGTCCAGTAAACATAACGAACGCTGTCGGCCATCACCCCTTCTTTCTCAATGACCTCGAGGTTAACAATAAGCTTTGTCGGCGCCCGGTTTCCTACCGGTTTTGGTACGAACGGAGGTGATGTAAGCTCGGCCACCATTTGCCCGGTCACTACAGTATCGGCCGCAGACGCATCTGAATCGCCTGTTTTTCCATCGCTCTTATTACAGGCCGGGAGGAAAAACAGGGATGCAACAACCGAAGCTGTGATCAGTGATTTCCAATTGAAAAAATTATGCTGGTTTTTCATACTATTTTTTTCTAATTGATTTCGTTTTTGATTTCCAATGCTTCATCGGTTGGTTGTCCATACTTTATGAACTGATAGATGTACAGCCCGATTCCCGTAGTGAAAAAGGTTGCGAAAATGGCCAGCATTACGAAGTGTACCTGGATCTCTTTTTGCACATCACCGAATTCGAGTCCCATTTTCCGTTCGAGGTACACTTGCGCAACACCTGCTACTCCGAATGCCACTGTCATTCCTAACATGCCGATATTGGAAAGCCAGAATGCATAATGGCCAACTTTGCTGTCAAATAATTTCCGTCCTGTCATGTTCGGAAGTGTATAGCTTATGATTGCAAACACGATCATTCCGTAAGCACCCCAAAAAGCGAGATGGCCGTGTGTTGCAGTAACCAATGTTCCATGCGTATACATATTCACCTGTGGCAACGTATGCGCAAGTCCCAGCAACCCGGCACCGATGAAAGAAATGATTGCGGTTCCCAATGTCCAGCTCAATGCAATTTTATTGGGATGCTTCTTTTCACCTTTCCGGTACATGCTTACAGTGAACAAGGCCATGGCGAGGAAAGCAAGCGGCTCGAGCGCGGAAAAAATTCCTCCGATGATCAGCCAAACTTTTCCTGTTCCGATGTAATAATAATGGTGGCCGGTTCCCAATATTCCTGAGATGAACGTCAGCCCGACAATTACATAGAGCCATTTTTCGATCACTTCCCTGTCTACGCCTGTGATCTTGATCAATAAAAATGCGAGAATGCCGCCCATGATCAATTCCCAAACTCCTTCCACCCAAAGATGAACAACCCACCAGCGGAAAAAGGAATCCATTGTCTGATTATCGAACCATATCATGCCCGGCAGATAAAGCAGGGCTGCAAACACTAAACCCATCGTCAGCACCATTGCTGTAGTTGTGCGTTTCTTTCCTTTATAAAGCGTAGCGATGATGATTCCAAGAAAAGTCAGAACGTTTGCTACAACTAGATAATCCAATGGAGCAGGTATTTCCAGGAATTTTCGGCCTTCCCAATAATTGAAATGATAGCCGACAACTGCGGCAACACCAACCAGCGCAAGCGAGATCAGCTGTACATAAGCAAGCTTCACACTCACCAATTCATGCTCTGCTTCTTCAGGTATGATATAATAAGCTGCACCCATAAAACCTGAAAGCAGCCAAACTACAAGAAGATTTGTATGCACGGCCCGCGCGGTATTAAAAGGAATTGCTGCATGAAGTCCATCATACCCCATGTGTGCAAAGGCCATGATAAAACCATAAATGATTTGTAACGATAGCAGCAGCATGGAAAAGGCAAAGAACCAATACGCTACTTTTTGCGATTTATATTTCATGGCGGTAATTATTTAGGGTTTGCTTTGGATTTATAATCGGGTTTGGGCGGAAATCCATTCAGGTCCACATTGCCAACCCATGTAAAAAAAGCAACAAGGTCATTCGCATCCTTATCTGAAAAACCGTATGCGACCATTTTCCTTCCTCTTGGTGCCCATGGAACTTTGGATGTTAAAACTGCTTTCATGTACCCTTCACCTCTTCGCTCTACCACCTTTGTAAGCTCAGGCGCGTAATAGGCTCCTTCACCCATAATGGAATGACATCCCATGCAATTATTGTCTTCCCACAAATGTTTCCCTGCAATAACTTCAGCAGTAAGATTTTCTTCGTGCGTTTTTTCAGGAACCTGGTTGGTGAGCGATTCCCATGATAGTACCAGGAAAACGAGAAACGTAATAATCGTTCCTCCCAGGAAAAATGCTCTTGCTTGGCTTTTTGATAACATATGGATTGGTTTTTAAAATATTGAAATTGAATCCGGGCAATGACGTGGTCTTTTCAGATCCTGGTACGGATGCATTTTATGATGGCGGACAAGGATTTGCATCGCAGCTTAAAATACAGGTACAATCAACAGGCGAAGTGAAAGCTCCGGGAGATTGAAAAGGAGATAAAATGGCTTTAAGATGGAATGGCTTTCCGCGGTGGGATTGTCCGGCAACTGGGAACGTTGCTTTTAGTATGGGGTGATAAGGTGTGGAAAGCATATAGCACTATTCTTCACCAAATCTATTTTGAACTGGAAGGTCAAAATATGTGCGACATCATAGAAAAAGGTGTTTGTCGTATGGCAAATGGAAATTCCCATTCCCATAGTTTTACTGTTTTACACTCACCTGAAAATTCAGCAACGGTGAAAAAATTTAAAAATGAGGAAATGTTGCTGTTTATTGAATTGTCAAAAAAATATTGGTCAAAATACCTAAACGAAAAAAGCCCCCATCGCTGGAGGCTCATTTCTCATTTAACAGATTCACCTAAGCTGCAATCGCTGCAATCTTCGGCTGATCCATCATCACAATATCATTCACAACAATTTCGGTCATCGAATGTTTCTTGCCTTCTTTGTCATTCCAGGTTCGTACCACAAGTCGTCCGTTGATACCGATGCGTCTTCCTTTGAAAAGATATTGCTCAGCGATATCCGCTTGTGTTTCCCATGCAACCAGGTTGAACCAGTTGACTGTAGTTACTTTTTCAGTGCCTTTCGTTTTGTAAGCCACATTCGCCAGGGTAAAGCGGGCTACTTTTTTTCCTGTCGGGGTTGATTTCACTTCCGGATTCATTCCGAGGTTTCCGATCAATTGCACGTTGTTGCGTTTCATGTCCATTTTCATAAGTAAGAGAGTTTAATTAATTAATAAAGGATTTGGTAATCTGTCCCGATAGCGATCGGGATGGTAAATTGATAATTGAAAATCGTAATTGAGATATTGAACTTGTGTTGCTTACATATTATAGCTGTGTTAGTGAATCGTATGTGAAAGAACTTGTGTGCTAAACTTTTAACTCGAAACCCGAAACCCGAAACCGTTGAACTGATTCGACGCTGCAAAGGTGTGGCAAGCCCTTCCCATTATTCGGTTGTTAAACGCTTGTAGTCGATAGTAAACGTTTGTTGTCGGATATATTATTGTAAAACAGACAATTAGCTTTTTTGAAAAATGTGAGTAAATCGTTTCACTAAAGGATTAACTGGTTTTAGGAATTGCATTACCTTAGCCAACTCTAGAAAAAAACTAAACTAAAACATGGAAAATCAGAATCCTCCCTTCCCGCCACCGCCACCGCAAGGAAATCCTTATCAGCAAAATCCTTACATGCAAAATCCTATGGGTGGAAACCCGATGGGAATGCAGCCGGATCTTCCTAATCACATCGGTATCCTTGTGTTGGGAATTTGCTCTATCGTATTTTGCATGTGCTACGGAATCATCGGTCTTACATGCGGAATTATCGCACTTGTATTAGGCAATAAAGCGATGAAGCTTTATACCGACCACCCGGGCGCATACAGCGAAAAATCTTACAAAAATGCTAAAGCAGGCCGCATCTGTGCAATCATCGGAACCTGCCTTTCTATCGCATACGTTGTGTTCATCATTTGTTACATCATCTTCGTTGGAACAATGATCTCAACTTTGCCTTGGCAGAACATGAATAGCTACTAAGCCACACTTGATTCGAAGCCGGTCGGAAGTATTCCGGCCGGCTTTTTTTATTCTATGAGCGTACTCAACTGGATTGAAAATCACTTGCTCGCATGTCCATACAAGGTCATGACGGGAATCGATTGTCCCGGTTGTGGCATGCAACGTTCGTTTATCGCATTGCTTCGCGGAGATTTTGCAACAAGCTTCAAATTATATCCCGCGCTGCTTCCACTCCTATTTGTTTTTATTTTCCTGCTGCTGCATCTGAAATTCCGCTACAAAAACGGCGCAATGATTTTGATGTATTCGTTCATTACTACAACAGTTATAGTTATCGTAAGCTTTATTATTAAAATGAGTTCGGGGATTTAGAGTCGCTATTTTTTTTTAGTTTGTTCGGGTCCTGATAGAATCGGGAAGAACCCAATCGGCCAGCATCTCTAATCGCGAGAAAAATTTACAAGGAAATTTCTCTTCCTAAAGCTCCACCACAAGCCCATCAAAAGCAATCTTCACATTCGACGGCAATTCCTTTTCCACTTCTTCATGCTTTCCCAACTGGTGCGAAATATGCGTGAGGTAGGCTTGCTTCGGTTTTAATTCTTCAATCAATTCCAATGCCTGTGCTAATGTATAATGAGAAATATGCTCTTCCCTGCGCAATGCATTTAACACAAGCACTTCACTTCCTTTGATCTTTTGCTTTTCTTTCTCAGAAATAAAATTCGCATCGGTGATGTAAGTGAAATTACCGAAACGAAATCCATGCACAGGCATTTGATGATGCATCACTTCTATCGGGACAACTTCTATTCCTTCTGCAGAAAAATTACTTAAGCCAATGGTATGCAAATCTATTTTCGGAATGCCGGGATACGATGGCTCTTCGAAAACATAAGCGAATTCTCTTTTGATCGCTTGCTGCACACGCTCAGTGGCGTAAACAGGCATTGGTTTTTTCTGCAAATAATTAAATGCGCGCACTTCGTCCAGTCCTGCAAGATGATCTTTGTGCTCGTGCGTTAATAAAACTGCATCGAGCTTCAAAATGTTTTCACGTAAAAACTGCTGGCGAAAATCGGGACCACTATCAACGACGATTGTTTTCCCCTGCGTTTCTACAAGGACCGAAGTTCGTGTGCGTTTGTCTTTAGCATCCGCGGATTTACAAACCACACACTGGCAACCGATAAGCGGAACGCCTTGTGATGTGCCTGTGCCGAGGAAAGTGATTTTCATTTGGTGAATTTACCGAAAATATATTCCTAACTCATCCATTCAACCTTCAACGCATAAAATTTCTCAAGCGCAGCAACCTCTTCTTCAAACAATTTATTTTCTGATTTCACCGGCTTCTCAAAAAATGCGTGTTCCAGCTCGATGCTTTTGGTTTTGATCGTCCGTTTCCAAGTTCCAACAATTCTTCCTTCCAATAAAATCATATTATCATAATTGAAAACAGGTTTTTGATCCAGCGGCATAATCGCGCTACGATCTTTGTATCCCATAATATATTCATCATAAATTGGAAGCAAATGCATTTTATTTAAATGTTTCTTCGAAGGCAATTCTGCTATCGAAAAAAAATATTCGTTGCCCTCAATTTTTTCTTTGCTGAAAGAATCTTTCACCATTTCCATTCCCTTCTTGCAATCTGTCAATGTCAAACCTGACCACGTAGAAAAATCTTTCAGTGTTGCCGGTCCCCTGCCGGTGAAAAAACGCTTGGTTAATTCTGCCAGCGCCTCTTCCCTGCTCTTCGGTTTTACTTCCGGCACACGTTCTTCGAGCAATGCATACGTAAATTGATTTCCCTCCCGCGGACCACTGCATATTATTCCTTCCAGCTCAGCCTGCATCATGATATAACTCAACCTATGTCCTTCAGCTTCGATCTTGCTTTTCTTGAACTCAAGATTTATTGCCTCGCGTGTCAGCGATTTATTTCCATGCAGCACTTTATCCAGAATTTTATTGCAGCGTTGAAATAATTTCTCATCCAGCTTCAGCTTGCGGTACATATACGCATTCACCGCATGCACGCGCGGTGCAGTGAGCATAAGCATCCAGCGAATATCTTTTGCAGAAACAAAATGCCAGGTCGGTCGCAATACATGTGTGCGCAGAATTTTTCCTGAAGTAAAATCTTTTTCAATAGCAGCACTTGTCAATTCCGGCATGCGCAAACCAAAGCTCCATTTGCTATGCGCGTATTCCTGTGCCTGCATTGCGCCAAATCCTTGCAGCATTTCACCTGCAGATTTAATTGTAGTTCCTGCAAGTTGTTGGTTGACGAGGCGATGCGCTGCTATTTCGGAAAGCTTCATTGGAATAATTTACCGGGAATTGATTTCATGAAATTACTGAAAACAGTTTCAAGAGGCAATGTCAGTAAATCCGGGAGATTGTTTTGGGAAGGCGTTACGTGTATGTTTGGCTAAAGCCAATTGTGTTGTGGCTTATTACCGCGACCTGAAGGACGCGGTAATAAAAAATTGTGGTGAGATCTTAACTTAATTACAGGCGCAAATTGCTGCTAACTAAAAAAAGTCCGAAGGGACGACACTTTTGTAATTAACTAAACACACACTCAAATTAAAGCACTTTATGAGCAACATTTTCTCCACGCGAGCAACATTGTGTATGCGATGCGCGTGGAGAAAATGTCGCCCCTACAGGGCTTGAGTGGTATACGTTCGGGTTATTTACAAAAGTGTCGTCCCTACAGGACTAAAAAAAGAAGAAAAATGGTTTTGCTGAAACTAAATATGTGAGTAATTAAATAATGCCTATTCGCTCTTGTGTATGCAATTCAAGTCCTACTAGGTGCGAGATTTTTGCAAAAAATGTAACGTAAAACAATCAAGCCTTGTAAGGCGACAGTTTTGTAAAAAATGTAACAGCAAAAACAATCAAGCCCCGTAGTGACGCATTTTTGTAAAAAATGTAACGTAAAACAATCAAGCCTTGTAGGGACGACAATTTGTAAAAAATGTAACAGCAAAAACAATCAAGCCCTGTAGGGGCGACATTTTTGTAAAAAATGTAACAGCAAAAACAATCAAGCCCTGTAGGGGCGACATTTTTGTAAAAAAAAATCTAACAGCAAAACAATCAAGCCCTGTAGGGGCGACATTTCTCTACGCGCTATACATACAATGCTGCTCGCGTAAAGAAAATCTCTCCTCTCTACAGGGCTTTAATAAGATCAATCACCCAGTCACCAGACTTGTCCTGAGCTTGTCGAAGGGTCACCCAGTCATTAAATCCATACAAGAAAATGCTCCCTAAGCCGGCACTTTCCTCGCTTCCTCTCTTTCCCAGAAACGGTGCTGCGCGATTGCATTTACAAATTGCTTTCCGAAAGAGCCGTTACTTTCTAATACAACTCCTTCATCCTCTTTTTCAAGATCGATGTACGATACTTGTAAAAGCTCAATTCCTTCTCCACCTGCTCCGATAGCTTTGCAATGTTTGTACGCTTCATTTACAAAATGATGGGCGGCCGCTTCTGTGACTAATGCATCCACACTCTTTTTTCCTCCGGGAACAAATACTGCGTCGAACATTACACTTGCTGCTGTCATGAAGCTTTCGTCGATTTTTACTGCTGCTCCTCCTGCGGTTTTTAAAAATCCTAAACGCGGCGCAACGATTTTTACCATCGCTCCTTTTGCGTCGAGCAGCTTCAGCATATTGTTTAGTGAAGCATCATCTACTCCATCTGCAGCAAGGATCGCAATCTTTCTAGATACAATCGTATTCTTCGCAGTGTTCTCCATGCTCAAGGCTTCGGAACGTTCTACCGGTGGCTTTACACCTTTAATCGGCTGGTGATTTTTCGGATTTTCATCTGCACCAAAACTGTGATTCATTGGCGCAACCGGTGGCTTTGCAACTAATCCGAGTCCGGCGGCAACTTTATTTGCGAGGTCTTTATCGATTTGTGTTAAGATGCCGAGCATACGTTCGCGGATTTCTACGCGCTGCACTTTTCCTAATTCAAAACGGAATGCATTGACGATATGTGTTTTTTCAGGTTCGCTCTGGCTGTTGTAAAACATTGTCGCCTGGCTGAAATGATCGAAGAAACTTTTGCTGCGTCCGCGGATCTTCTTTGCGTCGATGCGTTCTAAGAAAGAAGTGAATCCGAAATTTTTCATCATCGCCTGGAACGGACATCCGCCACCAATGGAATTAGGCTCATAGTTCGTTTCGCCTTTGTTGATCTGCTGACGCATATGTCCGTCGCGCTGATTATTATGCACGTCAACGATCGGGCGGTTGATCGGAATTTCATGAAAGTTCGGACTTCCCAAACGCGAAAGCTGTGTATCGGTGTAAGAAAATAATCTTCCCTGCAAGAGCGGATCATTGGAGAAATCGATGCCCGGAACTAAATGACCGGGATGAAAAGCAACTTGTTCTGTCTCTGCGAAAAAATTATCCGGATTACGATTTAATGTGAGCTTGCCGATAATTTTTACAGGAACAATTTCTTCCGGAATTAGTTTTGTGGGATCAAGCAGATCGAAACCGTATTTGAATTCATCTTTTTCATCAATGAGCTGCACACCTAATTCGTATTCAGGAAAATTTCCTGTTTCAATAGCATCCCACAGATCGCGGCGATGAAAATCAGGATCTTTACCGGAAATATTTTGTGCTTCATCAAATGCAACAGCATGAACGCCGAGCACAGGCTTCCAGTGAAATTTTACGAAATGTGCTTTTCCTTTTTCATTGATAAACCGAAAGCTGTGTACGCCGAAACCTTCCATCATGCGATAGCTTCTCGGTAACGCGCGGTCACTCATCAGCCACATGATCATGTGCGCAGACTCGGGCATGAGCGAAATAAAATCCCAGAACGTATCGTGCGCAGAAGATGCTTGCGGAATTTCATTGTTCTGTTCCGGTTTTACTGCGTGAACGAGATCAGGAAATTTCATTGCATCCTGGATAAAAAACACAGGCATGTTATTTCCAACGAGATCATAATTTCCCTGCTTCGTATAAAACTTCACAGAAAATCCACGCACATCACGCGCAAGATCTGATGAGCCACGCGAGCCGGCAACAGTAGAGAAACGCACAAAGACCGGGGTCTTCACCGATGTATCCGTGAAAATCCCCGCCCTGGTGTATTTCGACATATTCTCATACAATTCAAAAAATCCGTGTGCAGCAGAACCGCGTGCATGAACAATGCGCTCTGGAATACGTTCATGATCGAAGTGAGTGATTTTCTCGCGCATGATAAAATCCTCAAGCAGCGAAGGACCACGTTCACCAGCCTTAAGCGTATTCTGGTTATCGTTGATGCGAAGTCCGTGGTTTGTGGTGAGAAATTCCCCATCACTGTCTTCCGTGTGCTGTTTCAGCTGAGACGTTTTTGCAGTTTCCTGTTGTGGAATTTTTTTCCCGTTTTCGATTTCAGACTTCGCTGGTTTTGTGGATTTTTTTGCCATGTTTTTGGTGATTTAGATATATAAAACGCACGATAATCCGCCCTAAAGCGAATAATTAAAGGATTTTCTATTATGAAGAAGTATGAATTAAGAAATATAATGCTGGAATAATCGGCAAACCTGGGGCCAATCTTCTACAACAACGGGAGCGATCCCGATATCTATCGGGAGAATGAAAACGAAAATTACGAAACGCGAAAGCGAGCGAATTACGAAATGAAAATGAATAACCGATCGTGCAAGACAGGGAAAAGAATAAAAAGAATAAGTGAATTCAACAATAAAAAAGTCTGATCAAAGCCTTTCGTACTTTCGTTTTCATTCGTATTTCGTACTTTTTAAACAGTAGCACCAAGATATTTCCTCAGCTCGTCTTCTATTTTATTGCACGATACAAGAAAAGGTTTATCCGTGATTAGAAATTGAATTGTATTTCCCTCGACTGTATAATTTCCTGTTATCATTCCGAGCGGCGTAGGCAATGCATACATGCCTGATTCATTATCGCCGGAGAATGTACCGCCTGCTTTCATCACAGCAGATTTTGCTTTCGCGATAAGTGTTCCGATTGATTCGTTAAAGTTGACGTTGAATTTACAGTTACCCATTTTAAATTATTTTTATTAGTGATGCAATACTTAATCAGCAGCTTGATTTCGAATGTCGTTATCAACCTTCTCCATTCCCCTTTCAATTTTGCATCCAACTTTTAAAACTCTTCCGATTTTTTTCTTCCAACTTATATGTCTACACACTAAGAATCTATAATTTTCCAATTTCAAATTTTCGAATTATCGAATTATCGAATCCAGAATCTAATTTGATAGCCTATCTTCGCCGGAATCTTAACAACCCTCATTAAACCCTTTTATGAAAAAACACATCCCATTTTTCCCTGCAGTAATTGCAGTGGCACTTCTTTCATTAGCATCCTGCGGTGGCGACAAAACAACTGACACAGCTGACAGCTTAAGAAAAGACAGCACAGAACGTGCAAACAACAAACCAAAATTCGAAGACATCTGCACAGCGCCGAACGCAGTTGCTGTAACGATCAAAGGATACAAATTCGGAATGAAAAGCGATTTCGCAGCTGAAATGGCGAATTTCGAAGTGAAACAATCTTCATGGAACCTCATCAACGATTCAGTTGCCGAGCTGACGTTGAAAAATTACACAACCGCAGAATTAGTCGGCGACCGCCAGGATAACCAGGTTGACATCAACGTAGAGTTCCGCGCCAAAAACGGAAAGAAGATCGAGCCCGGCACATTCACCACAGGTTCAGATCCTGATCGTTGGGTACAAGCGACTATGCTGACAGCAAAAGGAAAAGTTTGGTTCAACTGGTTGGCAGGAATGCCGGAGGTTGGAAGTGTGAAGTTGAATTATGTAGGTGATGATAAGGTTTGTGGTGTTTTTGCGTTGTCGAGCGAGAAGCCGGAGAATGATCAGATTGGGACTGTAAGGTTGAATGGTGGGTTTGTGGCGGGGAAATAGGTTTCTGATTTGAATATTTATAGGAAATAGAGAGGGCCGTAAGGCCCTCTTTTAATTTACAAATTTAGCAACAGGGAGATAATACTTAAATCACCCCTTATATTATACCGAATTTTTCGATGATTTTGCTAAAATCATTTGCCAACGATGATTGCAATAACTTACTGTCTTCAACTTGTGAGTAGTCAATAACATTTATTCCTTCGATTTTAAAGTATTTATCTGAATCGTACTCCTCATCTTTCAAAGTAGAAGTTAGTATTACTTGCTTTTTCAATTTTATAAACTCATCTATCATTAAGGATTCCTTTGTTGAGGACAATTCACCCTCACGAAATGAATCTATAATAATTGGGAAATTATGTTTTAATATATTATTCAAGGCGATAAGCTTGCAGAAATAATATTCCTGTCCTTCACTACCTGAATAAGTTACTCCGTTCTTTGTAAACAGTTCATCAAATGCAAGTAGTCCCTGTGGATCTATTTTAGCATATAAAAGTTTCATTTCATCTAGAATGTCTGTAAGGATGCTTTTTTGCAATTCTTTATTAGAAACGATCTTGACTTCATTGTTTTTCAATTTGTTCTCTAGTTCTGTAAGCTCATTTTGGAGATTAAGTACAATCTTGTCAATATCCTTTGAGTCGATGATTTCGTCTTGGAATAGAATATAATTTTTTGCCTCTGGAGTGGTGCGTTCTAATAGCTTGCTTATTTGTTCCTGCTCTTTTATTATTTCATTATTAAACTCTCCAATAATTTCCCTCTTGATATTTATGCTCTTTCTTATTGAATCAAGAATATTTTGTCTCACGAAACTATTGCTAACCTCAAATTCAAAATCGTCATTAGAAAAAATTATTTTACTACTACCACATTCAGCACACTTTACTTTTCCCTCACTCAAACTTCTGTTTAACGAGTTCAATTCGCCAATTAAGTTTTCTAATTTTATTTTTCTATTTTCTTCTCTGTTTCTACTTTTTTTTAATTCTGAAATATTTTGGTGCAATTCAGATAATTGGTTTGAAGTGTTCTTAAATTCTATATTGTTCGAAGCAGAACTGATGAATGTTGCGATTTCAGGATTACTTTTTATTATACTAATTTTTCTTGTTTCCGCTTTAATTCTCCCTTCAAGAATAGATTTTTGACTCTTTAAGTTCTCAATATCATATTTATTCTCACTTGTTATTGAAACTCCCCTCAATGCATAAATCATATTAATAAAATCAATCTTATTGTTTAATCCCTTGACAATAATGTTTGAGGTATTTCTTTTGTCTTGTCCTAAAAAAAACAACTCATATAACAAACTTAAATCCACTGATTTCAGTTCCCCATCTTTGTCAACCTTGGGAAGTTGAATAACTTCTTTGTCAAAATAATATTTGAATTCACTAATGCTATTGAAAACGTTTAATTGTTCTTTACTAAGCACAAGAATGGAATTTCCCTTTCTTAAGAATTCAAATTCGGTTTCTTCAAACTCAATTTTAGAATAAAAAAAATATTCTTTTGAATTAAACCCACTCGGAAAAATTGATTCGTATCCTATTGAATAAACTATCCCCTGTATCAATAGGGTTTTTCCTCTATTATTATCATTGCTGAAAATAATATTAGTTTTATTCAAGAAGCGTTCTTCAATAAAGGCTTCGCTTTTATTCCCAAATGCAACTTTCTTTATTATCATGCTAATCCTTCTATAATAATTGAGATTAAATACTTTATTGTGATGTCTGTCAAAAATGAGTTTTTAACGACGTAGGTTTTGAAAATAGAATCATAAACATATTGAACGTCTCTGCTTTTACTAGTAGAGAAAAAGGAAATGATTTCTTCGCAGATATTCCAAAATACCTTATTGCTATTCTTGTTAAAGAAAGCTCTTGACAAATTAGAATTACAATCTAATAAAATATCCTTTTTATCTTCCACACTTAACCCATCGATTAAGGGTGAAAAATAAAGTGGGATAGATACATAATCGAAAATCTCACATCCAAGAATTCGACTTATCACCAATACTTCTATGTCCTTTACTGATAGATGTCTTTTAAAAACTAAAACTTCTCGTATTTCAGAAATGGTCGAATTTTCAATGTAGCTATTCTTTTTTGCAGATTGGATATTCCTTAAATCATTAAACACGCTTTTATAAAAATCATCTGTCTTTAAATCTAATTTTTTAAATTTTGTTATGGCTTTTATATATTCGTTTTCAGTGCAATTATCTTCTACGATAGTTACTATTAATAAAAACGAATCTATTGATGCTTCATAACTTATAGAATCACCTTTAACCCTAACAACTTCCTCCAATAGACCATTGCGTATTCTAGCAAGAGTTTTGGCCTCGATATTATTAAGACTATAGATGTTTAAGGCGTTATCAATCTTGTAATCGGAATTCAGAATTGGCGAGAAGAAAATGAACTCCTTAAATGCAAGTTTAGAAATATAGTTATCAAACAAAGTGAATAAATATGTGCCAATTTTTTTGGGGCTTAGAGTTTTTTCATTTTTGGATTGAATATCCCAAATTTTATTAAATTTTTTATTCACTCCACTTACATCATTAAAACAGTCAAAGGCTACAAACTCAATTTCTTTCTTGTCTGCTCTTTTCCCAATGAGATATAAAAGCGATTTCGTCTCAAAATTCGAGGCTTTTTCATTATTAATCTCAGTGTTTTTAAAAATATAAGTCATTCAATAATCATTTTATTACCACTAAGATTGGAGTAACGCTAATAATGCTTTACAAAATATAGTTCCAATTTCGGGGTAATATTAGGGTTTAACCGTTGGTGTTGGCACTCTGTGATAAGCTTTTCCTTTTTAAGTGATTATAATTATTCCCCTACACCACCTCCCTAGCCCGATCATAACTATCCACAGTCCGCACCAACTCATCCGCATACTTAAAAATATCATCCAGCGTAGCCAGCTCATTTTTAATTTCCTTCTTCTGCTCATCCAAAATCCCAATCGCCTTTTTACCATTCAAATAAAGCCGGCAAATTGTTTTGCGATTATTATCATCCAGCAAAATCGCAAAATAAGATTGTGCATCACGATGCGTAATTCTTGTTGCCGGGATCTTCTGGCGCAAAATGGTTTTCACAATTAAAAATGCTTCAAGCTCTTCTTCTGTCGTTACTACTTTGCTTTCTTCTGCTTTCAATTGGTCAGCAGCAGCCAGTGCAGACTCTTGAATTTTTGTTGTTTCATCTTCTTTTGTCAAAGCAGTTTTCAGTCGCTCGGTAATCAAATCACTTATGTTTTGTTGAATTGATTTCTTCGTCAACGCTGTAAACTGCTCAAGAACTTTTGCAGTAACAATGCTCGGGTAAACCTGCTTTGCAAAGTGCTTCACAAAATCCGGGCTCGGGTTCGCAAATTCAGAATTCAACAACACTTTCAGCTCGCTTGTATATTTTAATTCGCTTGCTGTATTTAAAATATTATCAAAGTCATAATAATCTTTGTGGAACTTTTTCAGCTCTTCGATTTGATTATCCTTGATGTCGTTGATATTAAAAACGAAAAATGGTTTTTCATCCATCTTGTTCGTCTCTACCAAATCAGTATAGAAACGATATTCAATTCCGTTGGTAAGAATAGAAAATTTCGCTGTTGTCGTATGAAAATAACGGAAGAGCTGCGATGCGTTATTGACATTTAAAGGAGCGCCATGCCATTTACATTCGATCAAAATGATTGGCTCGCCATTGCGCATAATTGCATAATCAATTTTCTCTCCTTGTTTCATGCCAACGTCTGCAACCAATTCAGGCGTTACTTCATTCGGATTAAAAACATCGTAGCCTAGTTCGCGAATGAAAGGCATGATAAATGCATTCTTAGTTGCTTCTTCAGTGTTGACCTGGTCTTTGAGTTTCATCACACGGTCGCCAAGCATTTTAATTTGATCTTTGAAGTCCATTTTGTAGGGGTTGGTTATATGTTACTGGTATTTCCTTTTTTCATTCTGATAATATTCAATATTCTGCTCTACGATCCTAACTGATTTTTGCAGTTCACGAATTTGTCTTTCCAAATTATCAATCACGATAGTTTGATTCCGTATCTGATCTTCACGTGTTGATGCTGATCTTAAAAACTGGAAACCTTTTATCGTACTCAGCCTGTCTTCCGCCGCTGCCAAATCACCTTTATACTCCGAAAGAAACTGTTCGTATTTATCTTTTTGACCTATCGCCAGCTGTATTGAATCTTCATATGCATGCTGTGTTTCAATTTTAAGCTTTGTTGCATTTTCAGTTGCCACTGTAATAGAATCTATTTTACGCTTTTCAGCAACCATTTTTTCTTCCGCACTTGGTCCACAAGAGATAAAAAATATCATCACTGTTGAAATGAGTGAAATTGAGGCTGATTTCATATTTATGCTTGTTGCTTTTTTATTGTTATAAATTTTTCTTTCATTCAATTAAAACAAAATGCCACTTTTCCTTTCCACCTTCAAATTAACTTTCCCAACCCCCACATTTTCTTTCCCAACCCACACTTTCTTTTTGCCGGTTATCATTTACCAAACAATCCATCACTTCTTCGAAAACGCCCGATACCCATTCCCTCCCACCCCCGAAATCCTCCCCACCTTAAATCCCAATCCCAACGAAAGTTCCTTCAGCGAATTCACCTTATTGCGTTCAATCAATCGCAGCGCAATCAATGCAGACGCTTTCGCATCACTCTCCGCGTTATGGTGTTCGAGCGTGATGCCGAAGTGCCTGGAAACCTCGTTCAGCTTGTGGCCGGACAAAGGAAGCGCAGCTTGTGCGAGGCGATACGTGCAGTGATAATCTAAATCGGGGTACGTGAGCTTGCTGCGGTCTAACGTGTAACGCAGCACGCTGCAATCGAACGCGGCATTATGCGCGATGATGGTTTGATTGTGAAAATATTTTTTGAGCTGGTTCCATTGCTGCAGGAACGTTTCCTTATTGCGCGTGTGACGATCGCTGATGCCGTGCAGAGAAGTATTGATGCCGTCGTAATAATCGGGCGTCGGCCTGACGTAAATATGTTCAGATCCTATAAGCTTTCCGTTCTCAACAACGGCAATGCCAATAGAACAAATGCTGCTGCGTGTGCTGTTAGCAGTTTCAAAGTCAATCGCAATAAAGTTCATTAAAGGGAGCAGGGTTAATGCTGCGACTAACTTACGCCATTTTGTATTCCCGATATAGTATAACTTACCCGTAAAAACACCCGTTTTTATTCCGGGCTGAAATCACAAGTAGTAACATCAGGATACAACTTCCAGGAGGCTATTTCCTACTCCTCAACAAAATCAGCACCGAAGCCGACAACAAACGGCTTTGCTTAATTCGGAAACAGCTTTTTCCAGGTACCGTTTTTCACCAGGTCTTCACGGTAAGTGTCGAGCGAGTCGTTGACCGGTGCGATAAATTCGCCTTTAAAATCGCCCTCTGTTATTTCGAAATACGGGAATTCTTTGCAATTTTTCCGCTTAAATGTTGTGTTTGACTTACCGGATTCTTCCAGCTCTACGTGTTCAATTTCGCTTGACGCATCGGCAGCTGAGGCGAGTACCACATTGCGCATATAAAGGACCGCCATCTTCGGATCAAACCGCAGCGCGAGTGAATTTTCATCCAATGTATATGAACCTTTGCTGACGTATTGATAAGCAAAATCTTCATCCGATTCGGGACAGCAGGTAAATATGACCTGCACAAATTCGCTGTCATTGCGGAACAAAAATGCCTGGAAAAAATCTGTCGCAGGCGGGATTGATTGGCAGGCAGAATCCATTCCCTCACTGGAGATATACACTTTTCCTGCCAATGATTGAGGTTGTTTTTTATCACTACTGCAGGAGGCGATGATCAGAATAACTGCAACAACTAATAGGTTCAGAATTGATTTCATGATATTGATTTAGTTTGTCGTTTTAAGAATTGGTAACAAAGATTGTTATTCGCCGCTTAATAATTTCTTTGCGCGATCAATGTCCGCGGGGCGATTAAAAATTTCAAGGAAATACTCCGCTTGCCATTTTTGTGTTTTCTCAGCTTGTTTATTTGTTGCAATGTCCCAGGACGGATAAACTCTGGTTCCGCGTTTGCCACCTTTATTGTTTTCCGAAAATATTCCTTTAGTAAGAAGAATAGATTTTGGAAAAATAAACTGACCAAATTTTTCACCGTTTCGTGCCGTGATGATAAGAAGATCAATATCATCCGAATTATCAAAAGGCGCAGTCAGACCATTCGCGTTTCGTTTCCAGGTGGTCACAAACTGTCCTGTTTTTGTTGGGGTAATTTTAGAAGCCCGGTGAACGACAGACTTTCCATCCAGCAGAAATCTGCACGCAGCATATTCAACGCTTTCCGCTTCAGCTTTCAGATCAGTCAGCACAAAATCGCATTTTTCATATACCAATTCGTTAATAATGAAAAGGTCGTTTTGGATTGATGCTGCAAGTTTCAAAATAATACGTTGATTTAATCGTCGCATCAAACTTACCTAATTCCGGCACCAAAAACCGTTACATCCTCCCTTTTCCCCGCCTCCTTTTCCCGGATTTCATCCCATCCCGAAAAAAAATCTCCTCCCGGCTAATTTTTTTTCAAATCCTCAAATTCCAACAACCCAACAAAATCAACCCCAAAGCCGACAACAAACGCTTACAAACATTTACTATCGACTACAAACGTTTAACAACCGAATAATCGAAAACCACCACCACATCTTTGCACCATCAAATCAGTTAATCGGTTTTCAGTTTCGGGTTTCGGGTTCTGAGTTTCGGGTTCTGAGTTTCGAGTTAAAAAGTTAAGCATACACGTTCTTTCTCATACGATTCACATAACACAACAAACTAATATGTAAGCAACGCAAGTTCAATATCACCATTACTATTTATCAATTACTAATTTACCAGATTACCAAATCCTTTATTAATTAATCTCTCTTTATTTATGAAAATGCAAAACAACAGTAACAACAGCGTGAAAATGGTCGTTAACCTCGGCACGAAACCAACGATCAAAACAGTGAGCGGCGGACGTAAAATGGCTCGCTTCTCAGTAGCCGCACTCGAAACAGAAAGTGAATCGGGCAAGAAAAAAGTAAAATGGTACAACGTCATCTCCTGGGGCAATGTGGCTGATATGGCAGAGCGCTGTCTTGAAAAAGGAAAACGTGTTATCGTTTGCGGTCACCTCGTAGAAAAGAAATGGCTTGACAAAAAAGGAGTAGAACGAACCCGCAAAGAAATTCTCGCCACGAATTTAGTGCTGCTTCACTCGGGAAATAAAGATGTTCAAACCTCACTCCCATTAGCCCATGCAGCATAAAAAGAAAGACAATCCCGGGGTATCACTTGTCTACACAGTCTTGTGGTTTCTTATTATCCTGCTCATTTCGATGACCATTTCAAAGTAGTGAGCAAGGTTGGTGGTTGGTGGTAAAAAAGGGTTGGTGGTAGTTCGTAAGAGAAGGTTAGTACTATATGAATATTACAATCCTTTTTAATTCACTCCCCCTTCTACCAATCACAAATCACCAATCACCAATCACTTTTTCAATCACCAGATTACCAGATTACCAGATTACTAAATTCCTTACACAATAATTTCTAATTTATAAAACAATGAACATGATTCGCAACAACGTACAGTTAGTAGGCAACCTCGGACAAAACCCTGAAGTAAAAACATTGCCCGGCGGAAAGAAAGTCGCCAACTTCTCAATAGCATGCACAGAGTCCCGCACTGATAAAGAAGGCCGCAAGACCGAAACAACCCAATGGTTTAATGCCGTTGCCTGGGAAGGCCTCGCAACGATTGCAGAAAAATACATGGTAAAAGGAAAACAAGTCGCCATCTCCGGCAAGCTTGTAAACAAAAACTGGACAGACAAAGAAGGAATAACGCGCTATTCAACTGAAATTGTCTGTGCAGATATCCTCCTGCTCGGGGGAAAAGACAAGTCGTAAAAAAGCTTGTTTAAAACAAAGACTACGATCACGCCATGGTTTTGTCTTGTTTTTAGGTAAGAAGGCTTTCCGTAAATGGGAGGCCTTTTACTTTTTATAGAGGGACGGAAAAAAAGGGGACGAGGGGACGGGGGACGGAAAAAAATGGGACGGGGGACAGAGGGACGGAAAAAAAGGGACGAAAAAAAAAACGGGGCCGGGGAAGGAGGGACGGAAAAAAAGGGGCAAAAAAATAAAAACTTAAAAACTTAATTATGAAAGACCGCATTGATGAAATACGATTTTATTTAAAGTCAAAAGAAGTTTGGAAAAACTGTTGGATCGACACAGAAACATTAAAAAGAGATTTTCGCGGTGTTGAAATTACAAAGCAAATAATCCGTTCTGTGGGCTCAATTTCTGCAAATATTGAAGAAGGTTATGGGCGAGGTTTTGGAAAAGAATATCCTCAATATTTAAGAATTGCACGAGGTTCTGCAAGAGAATCCAAAGGTTGGTATTTCCGTTCAGGCATGCTGCTACCACCTGAAATTATAACTCAACAAACAGGGCGACTCGATGAAATAATATCAGCCCTTACAAATTCAATAAATACATTAACAAAAAAATAAATTCTTATAATTTCCCTCCTCCCTTTCGTCCCACGCCCCTTTTTCCGTCCCCTTTTTTCCGTCCCCTTTTCCCTAAATATCGCCAATTACTTGCATTACATCGAATACTCCACAACAATAAATAACATTCCCGATCTTAGGCGAACAAGAACTAACCACCCAATCACTAATCACCAACTTGTCTACCGAAGCCCGCGCAGGTAGATCACCAATTACCAATCACAATTTTGAATCTTGAATTTTGAATTATTTCTATGCATATTAAATTCATGGGCGCGGCCCGAAATGTTACGGGATCACGACACCTTATTCATTGTAACGGGAAAAACATTTTGCTCGATTGCGGAATGTTCCAGGATAAAATTTCTAAGCAGGAAGGACTCAACGAAGACTTTCAATTCGATGTGACGATTGTGGATTACATGATCCTTTCACATGCGCATATTGATCATGCCGGTTGCATTCCGCGGTTGGTGAAGCTTGGATACAGGGGACCTATTTTCGCTACACCTGCAACTATTGATCTGTGTGCAATTATGCTTGCCGACAGCGCGCGCATACAGGAAAGCGATGTGAAATATAAAAACCGCAAGCTCCAGGCGCAGGGAAAACCGCAGATCAAACCCATCTACACCGAAGCCGATGCGGAACGGGCGATGAAATTATTCGTGCCTGTTAGGTACAATGAAATTCACGAGATCGCAGAAGGAATTCGTTTCCAGTTTTCAGATGCGGGACATATTATCGGCAGTGCTGCAGTGCATTTGGAATTATCGGAAGACAAAAACAACACAACGAAATATGTTTCTTTCACCGGCGATATCGGACGTTACCACGATCTGCTTTTGAAAGAGCCACAGACATTTCCACAAGCCGATTATATTTTGTGCGAATCTACTTACGGCGATCGTTTGCATGAAGAATCAGGTGATGCGGCGAAAACGTTATTGCAAATTGTAAAGCACACTTGCCTCGAGAAAAAAGGAAAGCTGCTCATTCCCGCTTTCAGTCTGGGCCGCACACAAGAAATAGTTTACACGCTCGATCGCATGCGCACGAACGGACAGCTTCCAAAGATTCCGGTGTATGTGGATAGTCCTCTTTCGGTAAGCGCAACGGAGATTATGCGTCGCTATTCCAATGCGTTCAACAATGATATTCTCAACTACATGGAAACCGATCCTGATCCGTTTGGATTTAAGGAATTGAAATTTATCCAGGATGCAGAAGAGTCGAAAGCGTTGAATCGTTCCAATGAACCCTGCATTGTTATTTCCGCTTCCGGAATGGCAGATGCCGGCCGGATAAAACATCACCTCAGTCATGGCGTGGGCAATAAAAACAATACGGTGCTAATGGTAGGTTATTGCTCGCCGAATTCGTTAGGAAGACAATTAATGGACGGCAACAAAGAAGTGAAGATCTTCGGTGAAATGCATCGCGTAGAAGCTGAAGTAGTTTCCCTTCAAGCCTACAGCGCCCACGCCGATTACAAAGAGATGCTTCGTTATTTAGATTGCCAGGACAGGGAAAAAGTAAAATCCATTTTCCTAGTTCACGGTGAAATAGAAATCCAGGAAAGCTGGAAACAGAAATTGCAGGAAGCCGGTTTTAAAGATGTAGTTATCCCGGAGTTTAAGCAGATTATTGAGCTGTAAAAAAAAGGGAAATTGGGTAATTGGGAAATTAGGGTAATTGTGGGGCGGGGGCAATAACAGTTTGTTCGAGCGAAGTCGTGTACCCCAAGCGACTGAAATATTCTTCCAAGAGCATATTTAACTTCGCCGGCCTTGCTATAAGCATTCTCCGAAAATGAAGATTTTCATGCAAGGCGTTCTCGACTTCGCTCGAACAAACAGCTTTTTTTCCGTCCCCTCGTCCCTGTTTTTTTCCGTCCCCTCGTCCCTTTTTTTTCCCGTCCCTTTTTTTTAAGCCGCTTCTCTCCTGTTCACATTTGCATGTTCAGCTCCTGATTTTCTTTCCACTTTCATTTCTGCTTTTCTGCCAAACGGTTCGTTTGTGCCGATTGCGAATGCAACGAAAAATCCGACTACGTTAGTCATTAATAAAGCTATGAATTTTGCACCTTGCACAATTTCATCGGTATAATACAACATGCGAAACGGTACGAGAAAAAGAAACAAAAAAATGAGTCCGGCGATAATTTTATTTTTGTTCATGTGGATTAGGTTTTTATCCGCCGCGGCGGAGATTTGTGAAGCAAAATTATTCTAGCGATGTTTTAATTTTTATGATCTGCATCAACAATAAAACTGATTTTTGTCAGAACTGGAAAAAAGTAACGGGTGACAAGTGACAGGTGACGAGGGATAAGAAATAAAGTTTGTTTTTGCGTGAGTCCTGCCTGCCGCCGTGATGGCCTGTGCTCCTGCAGGCAGGGATAGTAGTGGAAAGCCCGCAACGTGCGTTGATAACCTCAAAGGATTCCGCGGACATGTGCGCTGTATCCTTTGAGGTTTGCGCGGGAAAAGCGAGGACTTGCAGAAGGAAACACGAAGGGTGTTCCTTCACTGTCACGCCCTAATAATTCGCACGCAGATTTTAATGATTTCGCAGATAATTGAAATGTTCCAATTCCATATTCTATTTTTATTTGCCTGCTTCACCAGCCTTCATCTTTTCCTTCCCTCGTACTGGCGCTTGTCACATTCACTTGTCACCCTTCACCCGTCCCTTTTTTTTCCGTCCCTTCGTCCCTCGTCCCCTTTTTTTTCCCCTGTCCCTTGTCACCCGCCTCCTGTCACTCTTTTTTCTTTAAATTTGCAGCCACACCCGAACTAAAACTACTTATGAAAGACTTATTCGATAAAATCCGCGATAACCGTGGCCCGTTGGGAATGCATGCGAAAGAATCTCATGGTTACTTCACTTTTCCGAAGCTTGAAGGAGATATCAGCAATAAAATGGTGTTCCGCGGCAAAGAACGGTTGGTGTGGAGCCTTAATAATTACCTCGGACTTGCCAATCACCCTGAAGTGCGACAAGCTGACACTGAAGCGGCGGCAAAATTCGGATTCGCTGCTCCGATGGGCGCGCGTATGATGTCGGGCAATTCGAACTACCACGAACAATTAGAAGCCGGACTTTCTGAGCTGGTGAAAAAAGAAGATACCATCCTTTGCAATTTCGGATACCAGGCAATGGTTTCTGCGATTGATTGCCTTGTTGACCGTCACGATGTGATTGTTTACGATGCAGAATCTCACGCTTGTATCCTGGACGGCGTTCGTTTGCACATGGGAAAACGTTTTGTGTACCCGCATAACGATATGACGAGTCTTGAAAAACAATTGGAGCGCGCAACAAAAATGACAAGCGAAACCGGCGGAGCAATCCTCGTGATCACTGAAGGCGTTTTTGGAATGAGCGGCAACATGGGCAAGCTGAAAGAGATCATTGAGCTGAAGAAAAAATTCACCTTCCGTTTGTTCGTTGATGATGCACACGGATGCGGCACGATGGGACCAACAGGTGGCGGTAGCGGCGAAGAGCAAGGTTGCCAGGACGGAATTGATATTTACTTCGGAACATTCGCAAAATCCTTCGCGCTGATCGGCGGATTTATTTCTTCGACAGAAAATGTTGTTGAATACCTGCGTTACAATATGCGCTCACAGATCTTCGCGAAATCGTTGCCGCTTCCATTGGTAGTTGGCGCGTTGAAACGTTTGGAGCTGATGAACAAACATCCGGAATACCGTGCACAACTCTGGAAGATCACACACGCATTGCAGGAAGGTTTGAAGAACAACGGTTTCAACATCGGCACAACTTGTTCGCCAGTAACACCGGTTTATTTGAGCGGTTCAATTCCTGAAGCAACTAATTTGATTCTTGATCTGCGTGAGAATTATAATTTGTTCTGCTCGATGGTAGTTTATCCTGTAATTCCAAAAGGACAAATTATTCTTCGATTAATTCCAACAGCAGTTCACACCATAGAAGACGTAAACTTCACGATCGATTGTTTCTCGAAGATCAAAGACAAATTGTTGTCGGGACAATATATGAGTGATAAGATAGCAGCGTTTTAGGCTTCGGCTGTCGCTCAGCCTGACAAACGCATATTAAATAGAAACGGTGGCCGCAATGGTTGCCGTTTTTTTGTGCCTTCATTTCTTAGTGCCCTTTTTTGTGTCTTTTTTCTTAGTGCCTTAGTGCCGGAGCCTGTACTGAGCCTGCCGAAGTATGGCAAAACAAAGCTTTCAATGGGATTTCCCATCTAGATTTTTTTTACTGTGCCTCTGTGTCTCAGTGGCATTAATAAAGCTGCCGAGGAAATCTCCCTACATCATAATGCAAAACATGTTAAGGAAAATCTCATTGCAAAAAAATGAATCTACCTTTATTTCATTATGACCAGCCGCACTTATTAACCCCCAAAATAAATGTATCCACCAAGTGCAAACTTCTTTACCGCCTGCTTTTTTATACTTGTAGCGGGTGCAGGATTTTGGTTAAGCAAATTAGGTCGTTATCCTGTTTTTTTCTTTTCACTTTGCCTGTGCGGAGTTGCAAATTATATTTTATATCTCGTTGCCGATAAAATATTAAAACATGATATGGGCACTATTGACTATAACGATTATGGGCAAATAATCAATCAGCCCTACCTTTTCGCGGATGGATTAAAGGAGTACGTGTTGAAAACAACTGTCGGCTTAATTATCCTGTTTTTCTTTATTTCAATTGTAAATCTTTGCATACCGGAAATGAAACGCTCCGTAAAAATCGTCAGCGTATTAATTCTCCTGCTTAACATTGCAGGCGTAATTGCTTTTATTTATGCAATAGCGAACATGGGGAAAATCGGCGGATAAAAGTTTCTTCCAACTAATTTCATCAGCATGTCAATTACATTTATTTTTTTTGCTCTTATTGCCGCTTTATTCATCAGCTATTTTTTAAGCAAAAAGGGCTATAACCACATATTTTATTTTTCATTGTGCCTGCTGCTGGTAATTTGTAGTATTACATTCGGTGTTGCTTCCAATAAAAGAAAACATTCAATAGAACCCTCAACGCATCAGCAAATAGAATCCCTGGAGTGGCTTGAAGGGGCTTTCATTATTTTATCGATCATCACGGTTCTCTTTTCCATCATCAACCTGTTTATTTCCGGGAATAAACGTTCAGTTAAAATCATCAGCGGTATAGTTGTTGGTCTTGCGATAACCGGCGTACTAATTTTTATTTATGCAATAACACACATGGGAAAGATCGGCGGATAAAATTTTAAATCATTTCATCCGTAATTGAAACTATCTTTATCCAAATTCCCATTATGCAATTAACCTATTCCCCGGTAGCCGGTATTATTTTTCTACTTCTTGTTATTTCAATCGGCATCGGTCTTTACAGGAGCGGCCGTTATCCCATTTTTTACTTTGCGCTATGCGGACTTTTCCTTCTAAGCGCAATGGTTATGCTGGGCGGAATTGGTGTTAGTATGGAAGCAGATACACTCACAAATGATACTGCGGAAGAATCCGGGTTTAGCTTCTTAACCTTTTCTTACATCATCACAACCGGCATCTATTTCATGCTGTCGATCTTATCAGTGGTCAATCTTTTCATTCGTTCAAATAAAGTTTCCGTAAAAATCGTCAGTGGAATAATGATCGCTGTTTGTTTATTTTTGGGAATGGTAGTTTATGCATTGTCGAATTTCGCGGGATAAAATCAACTTAACTCAAAACACTATGTCGCTTATCATTTCTATTGCGTGTATAATACTGATTGTTCTGGCAGGCATTCACCAGGCCAAAGCAGGTCGGTTTATTTTCTTCTATTCGCTTTGTTTGCTATTAGTAGTAACTGTTATTTTATCCTGCATCACCGGGGAACTAATAGAAAGTTCCAATGAAACCTTAGACTATTCAGATATGGCACCGCAGCAATATCCTTCTCCTCCGGCAGGATACGGATTTCTGCATTTTCTCGAATCAACTTTTATCACACTTTCGATTTCGATTTTTATACTTTCAATCGTCAACCTATTCATTGCAAAAAACAATCGTCCGGTCAAAATTGTCAGCGGAATAATGCTTGGTCTCGGCATAATAGGCCTTGGTATTTTTATCTATTTCATAGCAATCTTCTCAAAGATTGGAGGATGAATTTATCCGCGCAAATCCTCAAAGGACGCCACGCTCCCGCCCTCCCAGAATCTTTGAGGATTCCACGCAATTCCATTACCCATCCTACTTTCCCATTCCCCACTTTCCCTTTTCCCTAATTACCCTAATTACCCAGTTACCCAATTACCCTTTCACCCATCCCGTAATTGGTAATCGGTAATTCGGTAATTTTGTAACCTATGGCAACATTTTACGATTTTGGATTTCACGACGCGGTGCTTGATGGAATTGAAGCGATGGGATACAACGCTGCAACGCCCATCCAGGAAATGACGATCCCGATCTCAATCACCGGTAGAGATTTGATCGCATGCGCACAAACTGGCACAGGAAAAACTGCTGCTTATTTGCTTCCTACTATGCACCGCATACTTGAAGAGAAAGACCGCAGCAGCATTCACACACTCATCATCGCTCCTACCCGCGAGCTTGCTTTGCAAATTGATAATGCGGTAACAGGATTCGCTTATTTCACACGCATCAGCAACATCGCAGTTTACGGCGGCGGATCAGGCGAAAGTTTTGACCGCGAGAAAAAAGCGCTTTCTACCAGCACAGATATTATCGTCGCCACACCAGGACGTTTGCTTGCGCACATGAACCTCGGTTACGTAAAGCTCGGCAAGATCAAAACATTAATTCTCGATGAAGCAGATCGCATGCTCGACATGGGCTTCTTCGATGACATCATGAAAATTGTAAAACATCTTCCCAAAGAAAGACAGACGCTGATGTTTTCTGCAACCATGCCGCCGCGGATTCGTCAAATGTCACAATCGATTTTGATCAACCCGGAATCGGTGAACATAGCGATCTCAAAACCAGCTGCGGGAATTAAGCAGCTTGCGTATTGCGTGCACGATATGCAGAAAGTTCCGTTGCTGCTCGAGATTTTCAAGAACAAGGAATTTATCAGCGTGATCATTTTCTCTTCTACGAAAGTGAATGTGAAGAATATGGAGAAAGAATTAAAACGCCTCGGACTTTCCGTTGCCGCAATTCATTCTGATCTCGAACAAAATGAGCGCGAAGATGTGTTGCGGAATTTCAGGAATAGAAATTTAAAAATTCTCGTTGCCACTGATGTGCTTTCACGTGGTATCGATATTGAAAATATTTCGCTTGTTATCAATTACGATGTTCCCGGTGATGCGGAAGATTATATTCACCGCGTTGGAAGAACTGCGCGTGCAGAAACAAAAGGTGAAGCGATTACATTCATCACAACAGATGATATGAAACGTTTCAACGATATTGAGCGACTCATCGGCTACGAAGTTGAAAAAGGTGTTTTACCCGAAGCGCTTGGTGAAGGTCCGCCGTATAACAAGAATGCGAAATTCGAAAAAAGAAAATTCGGCGGTGGCGGTGGCAGATCCAAAGGTGGAAAACCGGTATCAGGCAGATCATCCGGCTCATCAAAAAAACCTAACCACCGCTAAATCTTTTTATTGATGTTCTTTAAAAGCAAAGCATTTCTTATTACAGCAATCGTTCTGCTTGCGGGCGGACTTGGCTGGTTTCTTTACAATTTACTTTCTCATTCTTCTGATGCGCATCTAAAGCTCATTCCGAAAAATGCAGCTGCAGTTTTAAAGATTGACATTAAAAATCTCGCAGTAAAAGCAGATCCCGTGAAGCTCATGCAGCATCCTGTTTTTAAAAATATCCCTGAAACAGGTTCAGCTTCTCTTCGTAAATTGATTGCAGATCCTTTTTCTACAGGAATTGATCCGCTGGAAAATATTTACGTCTTTTTAGCGAAAGACGATGAAGCAACGATCAGCGCAATTGTTTTTAAAGTTTCCGATGAAACTGATCTCGAAAAATTCGAACGCGGTTTAGGAATCGGTTTGAATCTTGAAGTCGCCGATGGATTCTATTATTCGGAGATCGACGAGACGCGTTGTATTGCATGGAATGATGATGCAGGAATTATCATGGCCGTTCACCAGGGCGATAAAAAATTGCTTGCGAAAAAATATTTAGAGCAGGATAAGAACGAATCCATTCTTGCCAATGATAATTACAAATCATTCACTGGAAAAACATTTGATTTAGGATTGTTCCTTGATAATAAAATGCTTTCGCAAATGAGCGGAACAGCTGCTACACTTTCTTCTTTCGGTTTTACAGATGGTCATGGCGAAATGCTTTTGAATTTTGAGAACGATAAAATTTCAACTGTCTACACAAATTATCCTGACACAAAATCAACTGCTACCATTTTGAGAAAATCAGGACCCGCTGCACAACATTTCAATGCGATTGCGCCGCAGGTTCCGTTGCTTTATCTTGGTTTATCTGCAGATGTGAATGCGCTTTTTGATGCTGCTGCTACTGATCCGTCAATGAATAAAAATCTTGCTGCGATGGAATTGTATCTCGGCATGAAAAATACAGATCTGCGAAAATTATTCACCGGCGATATTTCCGTTTCGTTTACCGATTACAAAGACATTTCTTCTTACGATCCGCGCGTAGGTGCGAACATTGACATGATGCTGAAACAAATGGACGGCACTGCAGATGATCGCGCAGGTTTTGTTTTGCATGCGCCAATGGCCTACATCAGTCTTGGAATCACAGACGATGAAAAAACAAATGCATTGCTTACTGATCTCGGACTACAAAAGTCAGGCGATTTTTACGCCATGCCCGGAATAGATTTTATCGTTTATGCCATAGCGAAAGATGGTCACCTGCTTATCACGAATGACTATTACGCAGCAGAAACCATTGCGAAAGACGGGAAATTCGCTGCGCAGCTTCCTGCAGCCATTTCAAAAACAAATCCATTTTCCATCTGGGCCGATCTCGATCAGAAACATTTTCCGGTTGCGTTTACCGAGTCGATGAAAGAAATGTACGACGAACCGAAAGTGGAATTTTTCCTTAAGATGATCAAGCCTTTTCAAAATGTAAAAATGGAAAGCAAAGGCGAAGGTTCACAGCTCGACATTTCCATTGCGCCCGGCGAAGGAAACAGTCTTTACCGCTTGCTCACGTATTACGGAAGCCTCGCCAATTAATTATGCGCATCGAATTTAAAAATGTGCTGCCGATACCATTAGCCGATACGCCTTTATCAGCGGAAAGCTGCTGGAAAAAAGAATCGCTCATCGATTCAGGTCAGCGCTATTTGGTTGAAGCACCATCGGGCACAGGAAAAACTACACTCATCAATATCATTTACGGAACGCGTCACGATTACCAGGGAAATGTATTGATGGATGGAAAAGACATCAAAAGTTTTTCGCTCGATCACTGGACGATGTTGCGGCAGGAATTTCTCTCTGCAGTTTTCCAGGACCTGCGTTTATTTCCACAGCTTACAGCGCTTGAAAATATTCGTGTGAAGAATAATCTGAAAACGGTTTTGAAGGAAGAAGAAATTCTTTCCATGGCCGAAGAGCTTGGTGTAGCGCATCGCATGAATCAAAAATGCGGCACACTTTCACTCGGACAACAACAACGCATCGCGATCATTCGTTCATTAGCGCAACCGTTCAAATTAATATTGCTTGATGAACCTTTCTCACATCTCGACGAAGCCAATTCAAGAAAAGCCTGCAAAATGATCGAAGCATCGTGTATAAAAAACGAAGCCGGATTATTACTAACATCATTAGGCCCAAGCAGCTTTTTTAGCTTTACAGGAAAGATTACCATATGAAGGATGTACGAATTACGATTTACGATGTACGATATAAAAAAATTAAAGAAAGACTCAGAAATCAACCATCCAAAATAAATCGTACATCGTAAATCGTACATCGTACATTCCCAACCGCCACCACAATGCTCAATAAACTCCTTTTCTCTCACCAAAAGCCAACACAACTACTAGTGGCAATCTTCGGTGCGTTGATTGGTTTGCTGTTATTGCTCGGCGCGTTGCAATTGTATTTTGATTTCCGAGCGGTGTTGAGTGGCAGCGGAGATTTAAGTAAGCCGCAATATCTAGTGATCAATAAAGAAGTGAATTTGCTCAACACTTTATTCGGCGGACAAAAAGGTTTTTCGGAAGAGGAATTTGCGAATTTGAAAGCAGTGAAAGGTGTGCGTGATGTTGCTCCATTAACATCCAGCCAGTTTCGTGTGAGCGTTTCAATGGGCAGCGGAAGCATGGAAGGAATGCCGGGCATGTCAACTGATTTTTTCTTCGAAGCAGTTCCCGGAAATTTTGTTGACGTTCCGGCTGAAGACTGGGAATGGCAGGAAGGCGATTCTGTTGTCCCGATTATTTTACCGCGCGATTATATCAAGCTGTATAATTTCGGTTTTGCTCCTTCGCAGGGATTGCCGCAGATGACAGAAGGCGTTGTGAAGCTGGCGCGTTTTAATATTAACATCACCGATAAAAACGGCAGACGAATTGTTTACGAAGGCAAGCTTGCAGCATTCAGTGAACGGATTAACACCATTCTTGCACCACAATCTTTTATTGATCACGCCAATGAAAAATTCGCTGGAGTAAAACCGGGAAGCGTAGAAGCGAATCGCGTCATCATCGAATGTGAAGGTCCTGCAACTGCGGAGCTCGCCGATTATTTCGCAGAAAAAGGATACGAAACAAGCGCTGAATCATTACGCAACAGCAAGCTGAATTCTTTTTTACGCGTGATCATGTACGTGGTTGTTGCAGTGGGACTCGTGATCATTGTGCTTGCGATGTTTGTGTTCTTACTTTATTCGCAGCTGCTCGTCAGCAAATCCAATTACGAATTAGAAACGCTGATCCGAATCGGCTACAATTACAAAACGCTCGGAAAAATTTACGTGAAGTATTACGCAATGATTTACGCCGGAATTTTTGTGGTCTGCATTCCTGCCATCTTCCTCTTCAAATCCTGGTTCAAATCGTACATGGAAGGAAAAGGATTTGATCTGCCGTCGGGTTTATCTTCAACCGTTATTTTAACAGGCTTAGGTTTCACCATTTTATTTTTGGCTGTGAATAGCTGGTCTGTTTTTTCCGGATTGAAAAGATTGGCAAGGTAACCACTTCAATGGGTGCACGCGGATTTCCGCTGATTCCGCAGAGATGGCGCTGATTTCCCGTAAGTAATTTTTGAATATTGATCCCGATAGCTATCGGGAGAATCTTGAATTCTTTTTGTTGGTGCGATTTTTGATGTTAATTCCCTCAGGCAAACCCTTTTTCGTATTTTTGATATTCCTATGAAGCACTTACTACGCATCTCTCTCGTTTTCATTGCTTTACAGTCAACTTTATATGCCCAGGCTCCGGTAAAAAGCAAGGCAAATAAACCTGACATTTTGCAGCTAAAAGTCCATATCAAAGGCATGACCGGCGGCGAATGTTTGCTGGCTTATCATTATGGAGATAAACATCCTATCCAGGACACCGCGAAAATCGATGCGAATGGATGGATGGAATTTCGTGATACCGCTGCAGTGCCGGGTGGAATTTATCTCGTCGTTCTTCCAAGCAAAAAATACTTCGAGCTTATTCTAACCGATCAGCAAAAATTTACTGTTGAAACCGACACGGTTGATATGGTGAAAAACATGAAGATCACAGGAAATAAAGAGAATGAATATTTTTATGAATACCTGAATTACCTCTCCACACAGCAGAAAAAAGCAGAGCCGATTCAAAATCTCATCAAGATCACGCACAGCAAAGATTCCCTGGCGACACTTTACAAACAAACTGCTGCTATTGACAGTACAGTAAAAGCTTATAAGCGCGCTTACTATAAAACAAAACATCCTGAAACTTTCATGGCTTCTGTTTTAGCTGCAATGGATGAGCCGGATAATATTCCTTATTCGCAATGTCCGCGTAAAGCAGACGGAACAATTGATTCCACTTACAATTACTGGAATTTCAGAAATCATTATTGGGACGGAATGAATTTCAGCGACGACCGTTTGATTCGCACGCCTGTTTATCATGGCAAGATGAAATTCTATTTCGAAAGGCTCACGTCTGCGCATCCTGATTCTATAATGGCAGCAATTGACTGGTTAGTCGAAAAAACCCGACCGTCGAAAGAGCTTTTTAAATACACCGTTTATTACGCTACTTCTACCTATGAGACATCAAAGATCATGGGCTATGATGCAATTTTTGTTCACATGGTGGACACCTATTTCAAGACCAACCAGGCATGGTGGGTGAGTGAAACGCAGAAGAAAAAAATCATTGATCGCGCCAACCAGGTTTCTTATACGCTGCTTGGTAAAACAGCTGTGAACCTTGCTTTCAATGATACTGCAGGAAAACTCCGTACACTTCAATCTGTTAATGCAAAATACACGGTTGTTATTTTCTGGGAACCAACCTGCGGACATTGCAAAAAAGAAATTCCGATCATCCAGGCATATTATGATTCGTTGCATGCTGCAGGAATTTCATTTGAAGTTTATGCAATCGTTGCTGATGCGTATTCGGAAGGCGGAAAAACAGATATGAAAGGCTGGAAAGCATTTGTGAAAGAGCATAAATTACCATGGATAAATGTGGCGGCAAAAAATGCGCAGGAATTAGGCAATTCGAAATATTACTACGATGTGTATAGCACGCCAACCGTTTATTTGCTTGATGAAAAGAAAGTAATAATCGGAAAGCGTCTTGACGGTGAAGGATTAAAAGGTTTCTTAAATCATCGCATCGAAGAAGACAAGAAAAAAGCAGCGCCAAAACCGAATTAGCCACTCCCCTATGCCGATTAAAAGATTTTGCCTCACAATTATTTGTGTTTTTTCAATTGCAGCTTCTTTATACGCTCAGTCATCCGCAAAGTCCGCAGTAAAGAAGCCGCAGCCGCTTGATCTCAAAGTGCGTATTAACGGTCTCAAAAGTGGTGAATGTCTTTTAGGACATCATTACGGCGAAAAAAATTCCATTGTCGACACCGCGAAAGTCGATGAAAATGGCTGGATGCATTTCAAAGATACAGCAGCACTTCCCGGTGGAATTTATTTTGTTGTTCTTCCGAATAAAAAATACTTCGAAGTAATTCTCTCTGACAATCAAAAGTTCACTGTTGAAACGGACACGGCTGATTTAATCCGGCTGATGAAAGTTTCCGGCAATAAGGAGAATCAATATTTCTACGAATACCTGAATTATCTTTCCGGCCTGCAAAAAGAAATGGAACCGATCCAGGCACAGCTGAAAAAAACAAAGAATAAGGACACCATTGCAATGCTTCAGAAAAAATCGGTGGCTATCGACAGCACTGTGAAAGCATACAAGCGTGCTTATTACAAAACAAAACATCCGGAAACATTTATGGCGAGTGTTCTTGCAGCAATGGATGAGCCCGACCAAATTCCCTACAGCAAAGCACCGCGAAAATCAAACGGCAATATTGATTCCACTTACAATTACTGGAATTTCAAAAATCATTATTGGGATGGAATGAATTTTTCTGACGATCGTCTTTTGCGCACGCCTGTGTATGCGAACAAGATGAAATTTTACATGGAGAAATTGACTGCGCCACATCCTGATTCCATTATTAAATCGGCAGACTGGCTGATTGAAAAAACAAAAGCTTCTCCTGAATTATTCAAATACACTCTTTCAAATCTCACTGTTCAATATGAAATGTCGAAGGTGATGGGCTACGATGCGATCTTCGTTCACCTTGTGGATAAATATTACAAAACGAACCAGGCGTATTGGATCAGCGAAGAGCAAAAAACAAAAATCGTCAACCGTTCAAACCAGGTTTCTTACACGCTCCTTGGTAAAACTGCGGTGAACCTGATGATGAAAGACACAGCAGGCCGTATGCAGATCTTACAAAGTGTGCAGGCGAAATACACCGTCATCATTTTCTGGGAACCGACGTGCTCGCATTGCAAAAAAGAAATTCCAATGCTCAAAACATATTACGATTCCTTACGTGCGGCCGGAGTTTCATTCGAAGTTTACGCCATCCGATCAGATATGGATTCGGTTAACTGGAAAGCATTTATCAAGCAGCATAATCTTTCGTGGAAAAATGTAGCCGCACGGGATCCGCAGGAATTGGCTACGGCAAAATATTATTATGATGTGTACAGCACGCCAACGCTTTACCTTGTTGACGAAAAGAAAACGATCTTCGGTAAGCGACTGGATATGGACGGACTCCGCAGTGTAATGGCAAGAAAGATTGAGCAGGACAAAAAATCGGGTGCCAAAAAACCTGAATGATGTACCATTTGCCTGCGTAAAGCGTTATTAAATAAAGCCGGATCATGATCAGAATAATCATCCTTTTTATATTTTCCATTTCGATACTTGCTTCCTGTCGTTCACAGGGCGCAACCAATGAATATAAAAACGCGAAGAACCATCCAAGCGAACAGATCGCCAAAGAAAATAAAGCAAAGGCAAAAAAAGCACAGAAGGATTTCCTTCGTACCCAGAAGAAAAACAAACAGAATACAATCAAAAAAGGAAATCGCTGGACGAAGAAAAAGAGGCGTTATACATGAGGATTGTTGGTAGTTGGTGGTCGTAAAAGGTTGGTGGTTGGGTTTTAAAGAGTTCTATTCCCCGGATTGTACACAAACTACATTAGCAAATTAACCCATTAGCACATTAGCACATTATTACTTATTTTTGAGGTCTAATTAAATGCTATGAAAAACCTTACTCCTCGCCTTATATTTATTACTCTTGCGGTTTTTGCGGCTGCTATTACGCGTTTTCTCCCGCATCCACCAAACTTTACAGCAATCGGCGGAATGGCATTATTCGCCGGAGCATTTATTCCTAATCGCATTTTAAGCCTTATCGTTCCTATTTCAGTTATGGTAATCACCGATGCGATCATTGGTTTCCACAATACCGTTTGGGCTGTTTATCTTTCAATCGTTCTCATCACCATGCTCGGCTGGTTGATGCAGGAACGCAAAACAACAACACGTTTTATCGGAACATCAACACTTGCATCTTTACTCTTTTTCTTCATTACAAATGCTGCCATGTGGGTGGTTGGTTTCTTCAGCAGCGAAGCATTTTATCCGAAAAATTTCGGTGGCTTAGTGGATGCAATTGCTATGGGAATTCCTTTCTATTCTTACAACTTCCTCATCAGCCAATTCGTTTACGGCGGAATTCTCTTCGGATTATTCTACACCGTGAAAGTATGGAAGCCTGCTTTGTTAAAAGTGAAAAAATAATAGTCAGCACATAATAAAACAGAAAGCGTCTCTAACCGGGACGCTTTTTTTTGTGGATTTTAATTTTTTACTTTTTATTGTTCGCAGGTATCACTGTGGCAATACATTCTTTATCTTTCAAATTCGAAACTTTTTATCCGTAACTATTATGGCAAGAAAACATCCGAAAGCTTTACCGTTTTTATTCCTCTCTGAAATGTGGGAACGGTTTGGATTCTATCTCATGCTCGGGATATTTTTCCTTTACATGACCGACACCCAAAAAGGTGGTTTGGCGATGGATAAAAAAGAAGCGTCTGATATTTTCGGAACATACATCGCGCTTGTTTATCTCACACCGTTCATCGGAGGTTTGCTTGCAGATCGAATCCTTGGTTACAGGTTGTCAATTACCATCGGTGGAATTTTAATGGGAATCGGTTATTGCGGATTAGCACTGCCGGGCTCTACAGCATTTTATACTTCACTCCTTATAATTTGTATCGGTAATGGTTTTTTCAAACCTAATATTTCAACGCTGCTCGGGAATGTTTACAACGATGAAAAATACAAACCGCTGAAAGATGCGGGCTACAATATTTTTTACATGGGAATTAATATCGGCGCGTTCATTTGTAATTTCTTTGGCTCTTACCTCCGCAACACATTCAGCTGGGGCGCCGCATTTACTGCTGCAGGAATCGGAATGTTCATCGGCGTAATTATTTTCTGGATTGGCCAGAAACATTACAAGCATGCTGATGTGCGCAAGGAAACAAAAGCAGAAGATATGCCGGTGTCAAAAATTTTGGGAATGACACTTCTCCCTGCTTTGATCGCGGGATGGATTGGCTGGTCGCTGCCGGGAAATATTTTCGGAAGTGACAGCACAGATGCATTTATTTTCGGCGCGTTACCTGTTGCCGGTTATTACGTAACAATAATGGTTCGCTCCAACAAAGAAGATAAGCGTCCGATACAAGCATTGCTCGCCGTGTTTGCCGTCGCAATTATTTTCTGGGCGATCTTCAAACAAAACGGAACCGCCTTAACCACATGGGCAGAAAGTTATTCCGACAGGGAAGTTCCTGCTGCATTAGTTAAGCCTGCAAAAGCGCTGGGCATGGTGCAGGAAGTTACGTATGTAAAAGATTCTGTGCCGCTCGCCGATGAACAATTCCGTATTGCGCGCGATTCAAAAGATAAGGCGCTCAAGACATGGGATTATCCTTTGTACTTTAAGAATATTGAGCCGTATAAATTACCTGCGGAAGGACAAAAAGTTACACTCGTCTCCACCGAGCTGATGCAATCCATCAACCCGTTTTGGGTAATTGTGCTCACACCACTCCTTGTTTTATTCTGGGGCTATCTAAAACGTCGCGGCAAAGAACCGACCACGCCATACAAAATTTTCTACGGCTTGGCGATCACTGCTTTATCCACACTGGTAATGGTTGGCGCCACGTATGCCTGTCACAACGGAATGGAAAAAAGTTCGCTGATGTGGCTCATCGGTTGTTACGGCGTGATCACTATCGGGGAACTATGTTTAAGTCCGATGGCGTTATCGCTTGTCTCCAAACTTTCCCCGCCGCGATTAACCGGATTAATGATGGGCGGTTGGTTCCTTTCCACCTCCATCGGAAATAAAATGAGCGGCGTGCTCGCGGGCTTGTGGGATGGCTATGAAAACAAAGCGAATTTCTTCCTGGTGAATTGTGTTTTAGCGACAATCACCGCGATCATTATTTTTATGATGATAAAATGGTTGAATAGGATTATGAAGGATCATGGGGTGTAGGAAGATCAAATGGCTGAAGATGAAACAATATCCTGGATCTTTTTAGCAACTGCAATGGCTTCGCAGGTTGATCCGACAAACTTCGAAGGAATCGAACAAATGGCTGATGGTATTAATCATGCTATACCCACACAAAAAAAAATAAGGAATTCAATTACAATTCTGATAAAGAGAGATCTGGTACAGAAGATGCCCGGGAAAAAATATCTTCTTTCCGATAAAGGTAAATTAGTTTATGAGCATGTATCTGAAGAAACAAACTTGTTACTGAAGATTTGGAAGAACCTTGAAAATAAATTCAAAGAGTTATAAGGGACGAATCTTACATAATTGTCAGTTTTCAAATCCATAAATCTCAGGGCGTGCCCTTCCTGCGTCAGGTCAGGCTATTCGTTACAAGTCCTCTCTCGTCAATAGAAAAATGACTATAAAGAATTACAAATACTTTTGACGAGATCCGGGCTTTCCACTACTATCCTTCACGCAAAAAAGAGAATCAATACCATGAATCTCCGCGCCTTCCTCCGCGCCCCTGCGCCTTCGCGTTAAAAAGGTATTCACCAAAAAACTCCCATCATAATCAAACGGAAAAATCATCTAATGCCATTCGCATTTTCATGAAAGGGACGCGAGGCATCGCGTCTCTACAATGATAAATTTCTCTGTGCCTTCTACCATTCGCATTTAAATGAAAGGGAGGCGCAACAATGCGTCGATACAATAATAAATACTCCGCGCCTTCCTCCGCGTCACAAGCGCCTCCTCGTTAAAAGGTATTTACAAAAAAACTCCCATCATAATCAAACGGAAAAATCATCTAATGCCATTCACCTTTTCATGAATCCGGACGCGAGGCATCGCGTCCCTACAATAAAAATCTTTCCTCACACATTTTACCTTATCAATCATCCAGTCACTAAATCCACCCGCAAGGAAATCTCCCCCCTAAAACCGCTTCAATTCCCCCCACTCAAAATCATACTCCGGCGATTCCAGCCGCTCTCCCACTCCCGCTTTATACCACGGTGAAAGCTGCTTATCATTATCATTACGCAATACATGAATCTGCTGCGCGGGCATGTAGCTCTGCGCGATCATAAACAGCTTCCCACCTGTCTTTTCATTCACCAGCACATCAACGATCAGCACCGCATGACCGGGAGAACCTCCACGGATAAATACATCTCCGGGCTTCATGGAATCAAGGGTAATTGTTTTCATCTCCCGACTCAACGATAACGTTCCGGCATAATTAAAAATATCATTCATGTAAATGCGGAATGTTCTGTGATCGGAAATGTCTCCATACTTTTTTCCTGAATACACAATAGAAGTTTTATTTCCATTTACCGCCACACGTTTTCCTTTCACCCAACCTGCATAATCCAGGCGATCTCCGCTTGTGTAATTGAATGCGATGGTTGAATATTGTTTTGCCGCGAATAAATATTCTGCACGCAAACGCATCACCGCATCCGCACACTGCTGCAAATCTTTCGTACCAACATCAATATTGATCACAGCAGCCTGCGCGCCCTGGTTGCTTTTTAATTCACCATTATACAATTGCACCTGCGTTCCTTCGGGAAACAAAGGCAAACCACGCAACCATTCACCGAATGATCCGCTTCCATTTTCATACCGCGTATAACCTTCGGGAATTTCAAAACGAGAACAAATGGTAGCTTGTGGATTATATTTCGTTGAATCCATCCAGCGGTATTGAAAGCGACAATTACCACAGGAAGAATCGCTGACCAAAACAATTTCATCATCATCTTCCTCTCCCGGCATCACCGAACGCGCATCATTACAAGCAAAACATATAAAAGCGAAAACGGGAAGAAAAAGAATCCTGATCATAGGAGAGGGATGTACGAATTACGATTTATCCAACGAAGCGTTTTTTGCGCAGTTGGAATTACGATTTAAAATTTTCAGAGAAGGTGAATATTAAATTCAAAGCTTCTCTTTTTTACCACCAACTTTTCCACGACCACCAACCTTTTACCTACCACCAACCACCAACTACTTCTTATTTTTATCATACTCCGCCTGCTGCTGCTGGACATACGGTAACGAGGTTTCGTAATTGTAAGTCTGCTCAGAGATCTGCACACCGTCTTTGAAATAGTACGTTCCGAAATTGTACGATTTCTTCTGGTATTTCCATCCTTTGTCTCCGACAATTACAACTTTGGTTTCGATCGTTGTACCTTCTTCTGTAGAAGTTGACAATGTTACGCCCAACGGATATTTCTTCACCAGCTCGCCGATGTATTCATCCTTATTTGCCGGGTTGGTCGGATCTTTTACCGTAGTAACGGCTTTCGGATTTAGCGCATCATCACACTTCTGAATCTGCGTTTTCGGTAAAAGCTCAAATGGCTTTTCAGTCAACGCCAGTGTGTAAGTTGCCTTTGCACCTTTGTAATCTTTTGCTGCGAATTTTTTATCCGCCTGCGCCATTAACGCATCGTATTTTTTCTGCTTGTCTGCTGCGAACTTCTGATCGTCGAGAATACGTTTGATCTCTGCTAATTTATCTTTCGGATATTGATCAGCAGGTTTTTGAGTTGATGCTGTGGTGAACACTTTTTTCGCTTCAGGATAATTCTGCGCAGTGAATAAACTATCACCTTGTGCGATCAATGAACGGTAAGCCCTGTCTTTCGAACTTGCAGCAAGCAGCTTTGAAATTTCATCCAGCTTTTGTTTCGGGTAAGCTTCAGCAGGTTTCAAATCGCGCGCGGTGGTGAATGCAGACTGAGCCGTTTCAAGATCATTGGATGACATTGCAGAATCTCCGCGTGCGACAGCCTTTTTATATTTTCCTTCGAGGCTGAGTGAAGCATTGATCATTTCATCGCATGCTTTCATACGATCTTTCGGATACGATTCAGCAGGCTTCACATTCGATGCTTCCTGGTATTTTGCTTTTGCGCCTTCCCAGTTTTTTCCTGTGAACAAAGCATCAGCAGCAGTAATGATCGTTGTGTATTGCTTATCAATTCCAACAGCAGCTAAATTATCATCGCATGCTTTGATCTGGTCTTTCGGATATTGTTCGGCTGAACGCATTGCAAGCGCTTCATTGTATTTCAATTTCGCTCCCGACCAATCGTTTAATTTAAATTTCGCATCAGCAGCAGCAATAACATCGTTGTACGCTTTGTCTTTCGCGTTCGCCAATGCATCATCACAAGCTTTGATCTTGTCTTTCGGATATTGCTCAGCAGGTTTTACAGCAGATGCCTGGACATAAACTGCTTTCGCACCATTCCAATCTTTCACTGCAAACTTTGTATCCGCTTGTTTAACGAGATCATTGTATTGCTTATCGACACCTGCTGTTGTAAGATTATCATCACAAAGTTTAATTCGATCTTTCGGATATTGCTCTTCTGCTTTAACTGCGGAAGCTTGTGTATAAAATCCTTTTGCGGCCGACCAGTTTTTCAAATCATAAGCAGCATCAGCCTGCTTAACAAGATCATTGTATTTTTTATCAACGCCTGCTTTAGCAAGATTATCATCGCAAAGTTTGATCCGGTCTTTCGGGTATTGCGCTGTGGCATCTAATCCGGATGCTTCTGTGTACTTTGCTTTCGCGCCCGCCCAATCAGCATTAGCATATTTCACATCAGCAGCAGCAATGGCATCGGAGTAGGCTTTTTGTTTTGCAGCAGCACCCATTTGATCGTCACATAATTTCATGCGGTCTTTCGGGTATTGCTCCGTTGGCTTTAAGCCTGAAGCTTCTGCATATTTAGTACGCGCACCGGTGAAATCTTTTGCATCAAACTTTGTATCAGCAGCAGCAATCGCATCGGTGTATGCTTTGTCTTTTGCCATTGCATCGTCACTCGCTTTAATACGTTGCGGTGGATAAACCTCTGCTGTTTTTAAAGCACCTGCCTGCGTGTAAATAACTTTTGCTCCAGCGTAATCTTTAGCTGCAAACTTTTCATCTGCTTGTTTAATAAGATCTTTGTATTGCGCATCCACCACTGCATTTCCAAGCGCATCTTCACACGCTTTGATCTTATCTTTCGGATATTGCTCTGATGGTTTAACGCCTGATGCCTGCGAATACAAATCTTTCGCGCCGTTGTAATCTTTCGCTGTGAATTTTACATCTGCTTGTTTGATCAGATCTTTGTACTGCGCATCTACTACTGCTGCGCCCAATGCATCATCACACGCTTTGATTTTGTCTTTCGGATATTGCTCTGACGTTTTTATTGCGGAAGCCTGCTGGTAAATTGTTTTTGCATCTGCATATGCGTTAGCTGCGAATTTCAAATCAGCAGATTTAATCAGATCAGCGTACTGCTTTTCTAATCCTGCAGCAGCAAGCGCATCATCACATTCTTTTATTTTGTCTTTCGGATATTGTTCACCCGGCTTCAATCCGGATGCTTCTGTATATTTTGTTTTTGCTCCTGTGTAATCTTTTGCGGTGAATTTTACATCAGCAGCAGCAATTGCATCGGTGTAAGCTTTTTCTTTTGCAGCCGCACCCATCTGGTCGTCGCACAATTTCATGCGATCTTTCGGATATTGTTCAGTTGGTTTTAATCCGGAAGCTTCTGCATATTTAGAACGCGCAGCAGAAAAATCTTTCGCTTCAAATTTTGCATCAGCAGCAGCAATTGCATCGGTGTACGATTTGTCTTTTGCTTCCGCAGCAATTGCAGCGTCGCATGCTTTGATCTTGTCTTTCGGATAAGCTTCTGTTGGTTTGATTCCTGATGCAACGCCATATTGTGCTTTTGCATTCACCCAATCCTTTGCATCAAACTTTTTATCTGCATCAGCAATTGCGTCTGCATACAGTTTGTCTTTTGCTGCTCCCGCAATTTTATCATCACACGCTTTGATCCGGTCCTTCGGATAAACTTCCGTTGGTTTCATTGTGGATGCCTGCAAATAAATATCTTTTGCTCCGGTCCAATCGCCTGCAGTAAATTTCCCATCAGCAGAAGCAATCAGGTCATTGTAAGCTTTGTTCTTTACATCTTTTGCTAATTCATCATCGCAAGCTTTGATCTTGTCTTTCGGATATTGCTCTGTTGGTTTAACATCCGAAGCCTGCTGGTAAATTCCTTTCGCGCCTGTCCAGTCTTTCGCGGTGAATTTCGCATCGGCCTGCTTCACGAGATCTTTGTATTGTGCATCAATTGCGGCAGCACCCATTGCATCGTCGCATGCTTTGATCTTGTCTTTCGGGTATTGCTCTGTCGCTTTCAAAGCAGAAGCCTGCTGGTAAATTGTTTTTGCGCCGGAATAATCTTTGGCCGCAAATTTCACATCAGCCGATTTAATTAAGTCAGTGTATTGTTTATCTAACCCTGCTGCTGTAATTGCATCATCACACGCTTTGATCTTGTCTTTCGGATATTGCTCAGCGGTTTTTATATCAGAAGCCTGCTGGTAAATTGTTTTTGCGCCTGCAAAATCCTTCGCAGCGAATTTTGTATCGGCAGATTTGATCAAATCAGCATATTGTTTTTCTTTTCCGGCAGCGGCAAGCGCGTCCTCACACGCTTTGATCTTGTCTTTCGGATATTGCTCAGCAGGTTTGATTCCTGATGCTTCTACATATTTTGCTTTTGCACCGTTGAAATCATTTGCAGCGAATTTTGTATCAGCAGCAGCGATCGCATCGGTGTACGATTTTTCTTTTGCAGCTGCGCCCATTGCATCGTCACATGCTTTGATCTTGTCTTTCGGATATTGTTCTGCAGCTTTTATCCCGGATGCTTCCACATATTTTGTTCGCGCACCTGCATAATCTTTTGCTGCGAATTTTGTATCAGCTGCAGCAATTGCATCATTGTACAATTTATCTTTCGCAGCACCTGCCAGTGCATCGTCGCACGCTTTGATCTTGTCTTTCGGATATTGCTCAGCTGGTTTGATTCCGCCTGCCTCAACGTATTTTGCTCTTGCTGCTGTATACTCTTTTGCAGTGAATTTTGCATCCGCATCTGCAATTGCATCTGTGTATTGTTTGTCTTTCGCGGCACCTGCCAATGCATCATCACACGCTTTGATGCGTATCGGCGGATAGGTTTCAGCAGGTTTTAATCCGGCAGCCTCTGTGTATTTTGCTTTCGCGCCGGTAAAATCTTTCGCATCGAATTTTTTATCCGCATCTGCAATTGCATCTGTGTACTGTTTGTCTTTTGCAGCCGCGCCCATTGCATCGTCACATGCTTTGATGCGATCTTTCGGATATTGCTCTGCAGGTTTTATGCCGGAAGCTTCAACGTATTTTGTTTTTGCGCCGGTATAATCTTTCGCAGTGAACTTTGCATCTGCTGCAGCAATTGCATCTGTGTATTGTTTTTCTTTTGCTGCTCCTGCCAATGCATCATCGCAGGCTTTCATCCTGTCCTTCGGATATTGTTCCGCCGGTTTCATTCCTGATGCTTCGGTGTATTTTAATTTCGCACCTGCATAATCTTTAGCATTGAATTTTGCATCTGCATCTGCAATTGCATCGGTGTATTGCTTTTCTTTTGCTGCACCTGCCAATGCATCATCACATGCTTTGATCTTTTGCGGTGGTAATAATTCAGCCGGACGCATTAGCTGTGCTTCCTGGAATTTTGCTTTTGCTTCGGCGTATTTTTTCTGATCGAAAAATGCATTTCCAGCAGCCATCGCATCGTCATACTTTTGCTTTTCTGCACCGGCCGCGCCCATCTTCGCATCACATTTTGCAATCTGGTCTTTCGGATATACTTCATTCGGAAGAATTCCCAACGCAACATTGTACTGGTCTTTTGCTCCCTGCCAGTTCGATGCGTTGAATAATTTATCTGCCGCATCAATTGCTGCCTGGTAAAGGCGTTGCTTTTCTCTTGCCTGTCGCGCAAGCTCTTTTAATTTATCGAGCTGCGACTGGATCTGTGCCGTGTAAACTTTATCATAATCAAAATCATCAACTGCAGGAGCAGGATTATAAATGATCCTTCCTACGGGATTATTCAAAACAGAATAATCAAGCCCGGGGAATAATTTAAAAAGATCAATCTCTACATCAAACTGTGCGAATGGTCCGCCCGTTCTTTCATCAGGAACATTGAACGTATTGATCGCAATTCGTTTTGTAATATACCCGGCCTTGGTAATCTGCACCACAAAATCTCCATCGTGAGGAACTACGATTTTGAATTTCCCGTTTGAGCTTGTAGAATTTGTGCTGACGAGGGTGGTGCCTTTGTAAAGATTTACACTGCATGCATCGACGGGAACATCTTTTGCTTTTTTCTCATCAAACTCCGTTACTTTTCCGGCGAAAATAAATTCAAATTCCACTCGTCCAGGTGCCTGTGCGAATGCTGAAAAAGCAGGCGCGATCACCAGCAGGAGAAATAAAATAGCGTGTTTCGAATAATTCGAAAGGATGGGTCCCTTCATTGGAAAAGTGAGGTTTTTTTAGGAGGGCAAATATCGCTCAAAAATCCCATTTTACGGCATTTTTAGCGATGTATCTCCAAGATAAACATTTTCTGTGCCAAATGAGAAAGGATGGACGTCCGCCGTGGTAGATACGAGGTACGATGTACGATTTAAAATGTTATTTCCAAGGGTTAATTTATTGATAATTAAAGAATTATAATAATAATAAGTTAATGACCGGAAGTGCGATTTAATCCTGTGATTTGGTAAATAGAAAATACCTTTGCGGCTTAACCCAAACATTTTTTATGGCGGTTCAATTAAGTTTCTGGGAGCGGGACAGGTATTTTACCAATATTGACGTGGTGGTTGTCGGCAGCGGTATTGTTGGACTAAACGCTGCGTTATCGCTGAAAGAAAAATCGCCGAAGCTGAATATAATGGTTGCTGAAAGAGGGGCGCTTCCATCGGGGGCGAGTACTAAAAATGCGGGGTTTGCCTGCTTCGGGAGTGTTTCGGAATTGGCGGATGATTTGAGTAAAATGCCTGAGAATGAAGTTTTTTCATTGGTGGCAAAACGGTTTGAAGGATTACGACGTTTGCGCGCGCGACTTGGTGATGCGGCGATGAAATTTGAAGAATATGGCGGATATGAAGTGTTTGATAATGAGATCAGCTACTCTTCGTATGCCGACAGGATCACGGAATTTAACCTGAAGCTGAAAGACGTTATCGGAAGAAATGAAGTTTATAAAAGTGCAGACGCAGAAATTTCACGCTTCGGTTTCCGCAATGTAAAACACATGATCGTTTGTCAGGCAGAAGGACAGATTGATACGGGTTTGATGATTGAAGCGTTGATAGAGAAAGTAAAAGCTGCGGGAATAAAAATTCTGAATGGTTTGCATGTTACAAAATTCACCAATGAAGATGATGGATTGATCCTGCAAACTGAAAACGGTTATACTATTTCAACCAAACGTTTGCTGATCTGCACGAATGGTTTTGCAAAGCAGCTTTTGCCCAAAGAAGATGTGGAGCCCGCTCGTGCGCAGGTGTTGATCACTTCCCCTATTCCTTCGTTGAAAGTAAAAGGAACTTTTCATTATGATAAAGGCTATTATTATTTCCGCAATGTCGGCGACAGAGTTTTATTCGGCGGTGCGAGAAATATGGATTTTACCAATGAAAATACGATGGAACATGCTACGACTCCAATGATACAGGAGAAGCTGGAAATGTTGCTGCGCGATATGATCATACCGGGTGAAAAGTATACCATTGAACAACGCTGGTCGGGAACGATGGGAGTCGGCGCGCAAAAATCGCCGATCGTAAAAAAGATTGCAGAAAATGTTTTTTGCGCTGTGCGAATGGGTGGAATGGGAATTGCGCTGGGAAGTTTGGTTGGGGAAGAGGCGGCGGATCTTGTTGGAGAATCTTTTTAATTCAAGATTCAATCCGCCGCGGCGGATCAAAATTCAAGATTCAAAAATTCAAGATTCAAAATTCAATTCTCACTCTAATCGACCTTAAATATTCTAATCGAAAGACAAAATCGATTCCCTGATAATTCTTGCGCAATCCAGCAATTGCTCTTCGGTAATAGTTAACGGTGGTGCGAAACGAATAATATCGTCGTGCGTTGGTTTGGCTAATAAACCACTTTCCATCATTTTAAGACAAACATCCCAAGCGGTAATGCCTTGTTGCGGTTCGATAACGATAGCGTTGAACAGGCCTTGTCCGCGCACTAATGAAATACGTTTGGAATTTATTTTATTCAATTCGTCGCGCAGGATCTTTCCGAGACGCTCTGAATTTTCGCACAGCTTTTCTTCTTTCAAAACTTTGAGCGCTGCGATAGCGACTTTGCAGCCGAGCGGATTTCCACCGTAAGTAGAACCATGCTCACCGGGATTTATTGTCAGCATTACTTCATCATCAGCTAAAACTGCAGAAACCGGAAGCACACCACCTGCTAATGCTTTTCCGAGAATCAATACATCGGCCTTTACATTTTCATGATCGCATGCAAGCATTTTCCCGGTGCGCCCTAACCCACTCTGTACTTCATCTGCAATCATGAGCACATTATTTTTTGTGCACAGATCACGCACGCCTGTGAGATAACCTTTATCGGGAACGATGACACCTGCTTCTCCCTGCACAGGCTCAAAAATAAACGCACATACATTCGGATCTATTAATGCGTTGTCGAGCGCTTTTAAATCGTTGTAAGGAATGATAACATACCCCGGCAAGAGCGGACCAAATCCACCATAGCTAGACGGATCTGTAGAAGCAGAAATAGAAGAAAGTGTTCTGCCATGAAAATTATTTTCTACCCAGATAATTTTTGCCTGGTTATCGGGAATGCCTTTCATTTTATAACCCCATTTGCGGGCAAGCTTCACTGCAGTTTCAACGGCTTCAACACCGGTATTCATTGGCAAAACTTTATCGTAGCCAAAAAAGCCGGTGATGAACTTTTCATATTCACCGAGCGAATCATTATAAAAAGCGCGTGATGTTAATGTAAGCTTTGAAGCCTGCTCTACTAATGCGCTGATAATTTTCGGATGACAATGTCCCTGGTTAACGGCAGAATAAGCAGCAAGAAAATCGTAATATTTTTTTCCGTCCACATCCCAAACGAATACGCCTTCGCCGCGGGAAAGCACTACCGGTAACGGGTGATAGTTATGCGCACCGTAACGCGCTTCCAATAACATCAATTCTTCTGAGCGGGTGAGTTTTTCAATCACAGTTGACATGAAATTTGAGGTATTTCCTATTTGTAAAGGGGACGTACAAAGATACTGAATTCAAAATGATTCGATATTCAAAATTCAAGATTAATTGATTGAAAAATTCAGGATTCAAAATTCAAGATTCAAAATTAAAATCCCTAATGCATGGAGACTATAATTTTCTTAATGAGTTTTTGGAATTTTGAATTTTGAATCTTGAATTTTGAATTGCCTACCTTTGCCTCCGAAATGAAAAAGAAAAATCACCCCATTTTTGAGCAAGTAGAAATTACCGCGGCGGCGGCGGAAGGAAAAGCGGTTGCACGTGTGGATTCGCGTGTGATTTTTATCGGGAATGCGGTTCCGGGTGATGTGGCGGATATCCAGATCACAAAAAAGGCGCGTCGTTTTTTAGAAGGCAAGGCCATTAAATTTCATAAATTTTCTGATAAACGTGTTCAGCCGCGCTGCATTCATTTTGGTGTTTGTGGCGGATGTAAATGGCAACACATGGATTATCACTGGCAATTGCATTATAAGCAGCAGCAGGTTTTTGATGCGCTGACACGGATTGGTAAAGTGGAATTTCCGGAGATGTTCCCGATCATCGGCTCGAAAGAAATTTTTTATTACCGGAATCGTCTTGACTTTAGCTTTTCGAATAAAAAATGGCTTACCGTTGAAGAGATTGGCAGCGGAAATGAATTTGCTGATCGTAATGCGCTTGGATTTCACATTCCGGGAACGTTTGATAAAGTGCTGGATATTTCTGAATGTCATTTGCAGGGAAATCTTTCGGAAGGAATCAGGCAGTTTGTGCGTGAACTTTCCCGCGTAAAGAATTACAGCTTTTTTGATATTAAAGTGCAGGAAGGTTTTCTGCGCACGATGACAGTAAGAACAGCTTCGACAGGCGAAACCATGGTGATTGTTCAATTTTACGAAGACAATGAACCTGCGCGTGTTGAATTGCTCAATGCGATGATGAATGCATTTCCAGAGATCACTTCGCTTATTTATTTTATCAATCCGAAAGGCAACGATACGTTCCACGATTTAAAAGTGAATGTATGGAATGGCCGCGATCATATTTTCGAAGCAATGGAAGACCTGAGATTCAAGATCGGTCCGAAGTCGTTTTACCAGACCAATTCTGCGCAGGCGTATGAATTGTATAAAGTAACGCGTGATTTTGCAGGATTGACGGGAAATGAAATCGTCTATGATCTTTATACAGGAACGGGAACGATTGCGTTGTTCGTTGCAAGGAATGCTAAGAAAGTTGTTGGTGTAGAAATGATCGCTTCTGCTATTGAAGATGCGAAAGCAAATGCAAAATTGAACAATCTTTCCAACACCGAATTTTTTGCTGCGGATATGAAAGATATGTTTAATGAGCAATTCATCGCGCAACATGGTAAACCGGATGTAATTATAACTGATCCGCCGCGCGTTGGAATGCACGAGGATGTGGTGCGCAGCATGGCAAAATCGGGTGCTACAAAAATTGTTTACGTGAGCTGCAACCCGGCTTCACAGGCGAGAGATTTGATGATACTGGATGAAAATTACAGGATCGTGAAAGTGCAGCCGGTAGATATGTTTCCGCAAACGCATCATGTGGAGAATGTTGTTTTGTTGGAGAAGAGGTAAGGGAACGAATTACGGGGGAACGAATTACGGGGGAACGAATTACGGGGGAACGAATTACGAATCAAAACGAATATACGAATGAAAAAAAAAAATAGATTTTGTTGTTAATTAGGTTTTAATGCATGCGTTTGCATTCTTATTTTTTTTTAAATTAGGTTAAAATTAAAATCATGTCGCCGCAACTTTCTGAAATATTAAAACTCAGCGTTTCTGAACGCATATTGTTTGTTGAAGCAATTTGGGATAGTATTGCAAACGAAACTCAAAATATAAAGCCTTATCAGCTTACAGAAGAACAAATGCAATTCCTTGAAGAGGAACTTGAAGATTATCGAAAGAATCCTGAAGATGTTACCACATGGGATGAAATTAAAAGCAGGGTGATCAAAAAGAAATGAAATATCAACTTGTTTTCCGTCAAAAAGCGAGTGCTCACCTTGTAGAAATACATGAATACTATGAAAATCAAAAGCAAGGTCTTGGGGATGAATTCTTTCTTTCAGTTGATGCCACTTTAAACGCGCTGAAAAGAAACCCGTTAATTTTTCAATTGAAATTTAAAAAAATCCGGTGCGCTACTCTATCCAGGTTTCCATATGGCATTTATTATAGCCAAGAAGCCAGCCGAATAGTGGTATTGTCAATTATCCATTTCAAGCGGAATCCTAAACTCCTGCGGAAGTTATAAATATTATAACCCACATATTATTTCTTAAACGCAAGTGAGAAATGGTAATGCCGTAGAGAAGAAGTAATTAACCTGATCTTTTGTGTCGCGCAAAACATTTTTTTGGCCACTAAGGAACAACGCACCAAGGAAAAATAATAATCAGATGAATCCTTTAGAATACAATCAAAACTCTCCAGATCTAACGGAAGAACAAATGCAATTTCTTGAAGAGGAGCTTGAAGGTTATAGAAAGAATCCTGAAGATGTAATATCATGGGAAGAAATTAAAACCAGAATGACTAATCAAGTGAAATGAACAATGAATAAAAAAGCGCCTTTCATGGGTTCGTATATTCGTTTTCATTCGTAATTCGTTCCCCCATAAAGGTTCGTATATTCGTTTTCATTCGTAATTCGTTCCCCCATAAAGGTTCGTACATTCGTTTTGATTCGTAATTCGTTCCCCCATAAAGGTTCGTACATTCGTTTTGATTCGTAATTCGTTCCCCCTAAGGACATTACCAAAAATACCGCTCATCATTTCCCCCAGCCGCTGCTCAAGTAATTTCCGAAGCTTCACGAATTTTCATACCTTAGATAGACCGGAAAAAATCTCCTAATGACAAAACAGCTCGGCGCGATATTTTTTTTCCTTCTTTTCACAGGCATTTCATTGTCTGCATTCGCCTATAATCCCAAAAAGAAAAACGGGACTATCGATGGCATTGGTGATAAAACAGACCATGTGGAAGAAGGTGGTGATGTAAAGCTTCCGATCGGTTTGCCTTTTTCTATCCAGGATGGCGCTGGATCATCCGGAACTTCCGATGAAAATGCTGATTCCAAAATTGTTTATACGTTTGATTTAATCGATGGCCAGGGTCCCGAATCCTACCATGAAACCCATTCTGCATTTGAGCAAGCGCGTTCTATGAATGCGTCATGCGTATTGATCCGCATGAACAGCATGTCGGGCGCTTTGGATGCTGCGGAAAATATCAGCAATGAAATTTCAGATTACGATCGCCCGGTTATGGTTTACGTGAATGATAAAGCCATTCCTGCGTCGACATTAATTTCTATGGCGGCTGACAATAAAAAGAAAGCTTCCGACGCGAAACAAAACAAACGCTCATTTTCTGCAAAGAACCACTTGAACTCATCTTCTCAAACTAAAAAAACATCCAAAAGAATTCCAAGGGATGAACTTGACTGTGCGACAGGAATGTTCAGCTTACCCATTACAGAACAACTTTCCACCAATCAAAACGGTGATCTTGACGATGTGCTTACCCAGGCGGGTTTGAATAACTATACGGTGGTTCATTATTCGCCCGGTTTTTTTGCGCAGGTTATTGACTGGTGCATGAAACCATTCGTAAGTCTGCTGCTTATTATTCTCATCGGGTTGGGATTACGCATGCAGATCAATTCTGTTTTTCCCGGACCTGCAACTTTTTTATTGATGGTGAGCTTGCCGCTTTTCGGTGTTCCACTTTTTGTTGGCGGACTTGCAGGCGCCGGTGAATTCGGGCTTGTACTTTTTTGTGCAGCAACGATTGTCATTCTTGCAAAATCAAAATCGTCTTCCGGGCTTTTGCAGATTCTTGCAGCATTATTATTCATTCTTGCTTTGACCTTATGTCAATCAGAACGATTCGGCCCGTTAAGCGATTGGAAAGTTCCTGTACTGACATTCGCTCTTACTGCATTGACATTTGCAGCAGGTTGGTTTTTACCTCATGTAGTCGGTAAATTCAAGCGTACCTCTTCTGCTGAGCTTGTTTCTGCTTAGCGAATCACTTTCTCCTGTAACCGATTAGAATGCGATTGGGCGATCCGCCTACATGTAATTCGTGCAATTCAGTTTCATCAAAATTATTCCTGAATCGTGCTTCGAATTCATTTTCACCGGCATTTGCTTCCGGCATTACATTAAAAATAACACGCCCGTTTTTTGAAAGACAGCGATATAAATTTTCCAGGAACGCATGCGTCTTGCACGATTCGGGAACACGCGATTCAATAAAAACATCCACAGCAATTAAATCGAATTGAGACGGACAGGAAGTCATGAATTTTTCTGCTGTCGTATTTTCCATTTCGAGATCAGCAAAACGACCGATATTAAATTCTTCACGTGCTAGCTGCATAACCACAGGATCAGCTTCAATTCCCGTCATGCGCGGATGCTGACCAAATTCTTCCACGATAATACTTGCAATGCTTCCTGCGCCGAAACCAAGAATCAAAACATCTGCAGGCGGTGATTCAATGATGCGGGCTTTTTGTAATGCAATACGGAAAACAGCATGAAGCGCGCCGAACGAATAATTTACTTCCCCTGCATTCAACACTTTTTTTCCCTGCTCATAGGTTACTTCAAGTACAGCAGTGAGCTTCCCTTCTACCCGCTTTACAGCAAAAGGCCAGATCCAGCTGAGTACTTTTTTTAAAGGAGCCATAATGTTTCAGAACCTCCCTGCGCGCCGAAGAATTGCACCATCGTATAAAACAATGCACCTACTCCACCAACAAGATTTAAAATTAAAAGGATAAGATAAATGCAACCCAGGTTGGATCCGGATGGCGATGAGCGGCGGAATAATTGTAAAGCGAGCCAACCAAGTATCAACGAAACAACAGCAAGCACTAAATGCAGAATTACTTTTTGATCGCCGGTAAATCCGTGGTAAGTAATAACGAGCAAATTGTAAAGCCAGCGAATGGCGATTGAAAGGAAGAAATAGAGAATGGAATTGTATTTTATTTTGTCTTTAAATCGCATGGGGGTAAAATTACCTAAAAAAGGTTGGTGGTAGGTGGTTGTGAAAAAGGTTGGTGGTTTGTAATAAAAAAGCAGGCGGTTAATCCTCGCATGATAACACCACCACCAAAAACGACGACCAACCACCAACCTTTCCCAACAAACTAACTTCCCTCATGCCGGAAAATCGAATTGATATTATGCCTCGTCTTATCCGTGATCTCGTCGATGGGTAAATCATTAGCGTCGGTACCGAACGGATTTTCGATTTCTTCGGCGATTACTTCGAGGCTGACGAAGCTGTAGAATACGAATAACGTGCAAAGGATCGTCCAGTAGCCGAAGTCCTTCAGCAAGGCGAACGGAAGCGTTGTGCAATAGATGAAGATGATCTTCTTGATGAAAATGCTGTACGAGTATGGGATCGGTGTGCTTTTGATACGCTCGCAGGCACCGTGTACTTCAGCGAATGAACGCAGCTCGTCGTTCAGCGTGAGGAATTGAATGTCGGTGAGCAATCCTTTTTTTCGCAAATTATCAATTTCTTCCACGAGCGCAAGAAGTATGGCGTTAGGAATGTGATCGGCGCTGCTGAATTCCGACGCGCTGCACCATTCGTTCGATTCCATGCTATTCGGATGCGCCATCCCGCGAAGGTTGTTACGGCTTGCAGCGATGTAGTTGCCGATCAGCGTGCGCAGGCGTTCACGTTCCGCTTTGTGCTCTTTGTCGATATAAGCAGCGAGTTTCATGGAAATGCTGCGCGAGTGATTGACATACGTTCCCCAAAGTCGCCGTCCTTCCCACCAGCGATCGTAAGCGGTGTTGGTGCGGAACACGAGAAGCAGCGAGATTACGAAACCGAGAATGGAATGTACCGCAATGGTGCTCACACCTGTATGGTGCCAAACGTCAATCTCGAGGTACACGAGTAGTGTGCAATAGATCGCCATACCAATCATTCCTGGCAGAAGGCGGCGGAACGTGTCGCTGCGGGGAAACGAAACAATAAGGCGGATCCAGTTCTTCGGGTCGTAAGCAATCATAGCGGTGCAAAAATATCTAAAAAAAAATTAAAAGGTTAGTTGTAAAAGGCGTTTGTTGTTTGTTGTTTGTCGTTAAAAAAAGTTTTGGAGCATCATTTTACCTTACAACAAACTAAAATCAATATCAAACAACAAACGACTAACAACAAACAACAAACAACAAACAACAAACTTTTTTTCCCCCCTAAAACAATTTCCCTCCGCTATTTTCGTACAGCGTGTCAAGCAATTTTTTCAGCTGATTTAAATCTTCCTGTGACATTCCTCTTCCGGCTGTTTTTCTGAATGCTTCTGCTTTTTTTGCACAGCCATTGAGAACAGCTCTTCCGGCTGGTGTAATTGATAAGAGCGAACTGCGCTGATCTTTTTTATCGGTCGTTTTTTTTACCAGCTTTTGTTTGAGCAGCAAAGAAATGATGCGTGTAATGGATGCAGGATCTTTTGCTGTGGAATCGGCGATCTGTTTGTGATTTTGTCCCTGGTGTTCCCCAACGCGAGAAAGTACGATCCACTGATCCACGGAAATGTTTAATCCGCTTGCGTCGAACTCATTTTGTAATAATTGTTTTGCCTGGCGATGCGTACGCTCCAGCAAATAAACAAGCGAATTGGAACGGGAATGTTTCTTTTCCATTTAAGATGGTAAAAGTTCTACAGCTTCTGCTTTTTTCGAAATGAAGATCAGCCCGATGAAAGTGATTAATCCATTTACAATCAAAAGCTCATTTCCGAATTTATATCCGCCGAACCAGTCTGCAGAAAATGTAGCAAGCACGTAACAGATTGCAGGAGAAATTAACGCGATAAACGGAACAAGCTTTTCATTTGTTTTCCTGTTCGTCAATATTCCGAAAGCAAATAAGCCAAGCAATGGTCCATAGGTATAGCTCGCGACCGTAAATAATTTTCGCAAAACAGATTCATCATTTATCTCTTTAAAAATGACAATGACGAGCAAGAGTAAAATGGCAAAGCTGATGTGAACAATGTAACGTGTATTTTTTTTCTTTCGCGCATCCTGGAATTTTCCCGGCTTATTGAATCCGAGAAAGTCGATGCAAAAAGATGCGGTTAATGCTGTCAATGCTCCGTCTGCACTCGGATATGCGGCAGAGATCAAACCGATGATAAAGAAGATCGCGCAAGCCGGACCAAAATAATTCAATGCGATGGTCGGGAATAAATCATCTGAACGTTCGACGCTGATTCCATTTTGTGCAGCGTAGTTAAAAAGCAAAACGCCCAACGAAAGAAAAAGCAAATTGACCACGATAATAATGGCGCTGAAGCTCATCATATTTTTCTGCGCGTCTTTTAATGTTTTGCAGGAAATATTCTTCTGCATCATTTCCTGGTCGAGACCGGTCATGGCGATGGTGATGAACATTCCACCAAAAAATGCTTTCGGAAAAAAGTCTTTTGAATGCCAATCCCAGTTAAATATTTTCGACATCGGGCTGTCGGCGATCGTTTGAAATAATTCGCCGAAGCTGAAATCGAAATGTTTTGCTATAAGATAAACTGTGAGCACAAGTGAAATGAGCATGAACGTAGTTTGCAACGTATCTGTCCACACAATCGTTTTTACTCCGCCTTCAAATGTGTAAATAAGAATAAGCGCAACAAAGATGGATGTGGTGACCCAAAACGGTATTCCCCAATAAGAAAACACAAATTGCTGCAACACATTGATGACAATAAACATCCGAAAAGAAGCGCCTACAACCCGGGAAAGAATAAAAAAGAACGCGCCTGTTTTGTATGAATAATTTCCGAAACGCTTTTGCAAATACGTATAAATGGAAGTGAGATTGAGCTTGTAATAAAGCGGCAACAATACATAAGCAATTACCAGGTAGCCAACAAAATAGCCAAGCACCATTTGGAAATACGCGAATTGTTTTGTCTCCACATCGCCCGGCACCGACATAAACGTAACGCCTGAGAGTGAAGCGCCGACCATTCCGTACGCTACCAGGTACCAGCGTGAAGAGCGATTGCCTACAAAATAAGTTTCATTGCTTGCTCCACGTGAAGTGAGCCAGGTGACGCCGAATAAAACCAGCGTATAGATCGCGACGCATAAGAGAATGGTTCCCGCTTGCATGGCGACGAAGATAATGTAAAAGTTGGTGGTCGAAAAAAAGTTGGTGGTTGGTGGTAATTGGTGATTAGGAAATGTTGGTAGTCGTAGTAGAGAGCAATTTGTTATTTATTCAACTCCCTACCAACCCTTTAACCACCAACCACCAACCTTACCGCACAATCACAATTTTCTGCTGCAATTCCTTGCACTTCGATTCCGCTTTGATAATATAAACACCATTCGGCTTATCGGAAAAATCCAGCAAACGTTCGTATCTCCCCTGCTCTATCACAGCGTTTTCATCAAACACGATATTTCCCATAAGATCGTAAATGCTGTAACGAACAACCATTTGATCGAACGGCGATTCGAAAACAATTGAAACCTGCGCGCTGGAAGGATTCGGAAAAATACGGATCAGCTCTTCTGAAGTTCGTGTGGCTGTAAGTGCGCTGGAGCAATACCAGCCTTTAGTACAAAGCTGATCTTTAACATCTGCATTTCTTGCCGCGATGAAACTTTTTATTCCCGGAATTTTTGCAAACCACTCATGCACACTGCCGAAACCGATGTTTGCTTCAAATTCTGCGGTGGTATACATTCGATTGGAATCAAGCTCTGCATAAATGTATGGACGAATAACAGCAGCAAGACTATCTATTTTCGGATACATTTTCCAAGTGCCAAAATCACCGTTTACCAACGTGCAAATGGTAGTAAGGTATTTTTCCTTGTAACGTTCGTAAGCGAAAAGATGTACAGTGAGCGGAACACGATCGGGCGGATCGGGTAAATAAAAAATGTCAAGCGCTTCTGCATTATCACGAAACCAAACAGGAAAAACTCCGAAGCATAATCCGACATCCCAGCTGATCCAGTGAAACTTACCATCCACCAAATTATCATAGAGATAATAATTATGCGGATTATACAAATAGGAATCAAGATTAACGAAAAGATTATTCACAGCAAGCATCTGTAAATAACCATCAACGTCCAGGCGCGATTCAATCTGTGAAGGAAAATAAGTTCCGCTGTTATTAATTCTATCGATAAGATCAATTAATCCGCTCCAGTCATTTTCAGTTTCATTCGTTTTTAATTCGTAATCCATTTGATAAGCTGACTGCTCCGGTCCTTTCCATGCCAATGTTCCGTTTGGATCTCCTTTATAAAGATTTCCTTCATTATCACCGAAACGGGCGTCGAGAAATTTTTTATCAATCGACTCAATGATCTTATATAATCCAACATAACCACCATTCATATAAACCGCCGCGAACGTACAGCGCGGTGCCGGCAATCCCTGCTTATTCAACACATCCAGCATAAGTTTTTCACGCAGATTTGTCGGATCAAAAGCGCTGTTATTTAAATGAATTGATTTTAATCCGTCGTACCGCTGACTGCCGATATATTCATCAAACGACAGTTTCAACGGTTTTTTCATTCCCGGGTGCTTAAAGCTGGCATTTCCTTTCAATCGTATGCCAACACTATCAAGTGGATTTCCGTCGATGGTAACAGTTGCAGGAATGTAAATATCTCGATGCAATAAAGTTCCGGACAGGTAATTACTGTTGAGCGTGTTCCACCAGCTGTTTTGATCGAACATAATACGAATTTCATGGACGACATTGCTACAAAACAAAGAATCGCCCGCTTGCCGGGAAAAAAGGGTCAGGGAAAGAATGCTGAAAAGAAAAAGTAACGCTTTTCGTTCCATAAGGGTTGATAATAAATTTCTAAATCGACAACATCGGGTAAAGAAAAACCCTTCCCAATGCTTAATTTTGCAGGAATGTTGCAATACCCTTCAAAACTTGTCGAGGAAGCTGTTGATGCCTTTTCCCAATTGCCGGGAGTCGGCCGCAAAACTGCCCTGCGTTATGTGCTGCATTTATTGCGCCAAGACGAAGCTGCTGTCAAAAAATTCGGCACTGTTTTCACCCGCTTACGTGCTGAGCTGAAGTACTGTAAGGTCTGCTTCAACATCAGTGATCACGAGAGCTGCACCATCTGTACCACCACAAAACGCGACCATGGAGTTGTGTGTGTTGTGGAGGATGTGCGCGATGTAATGGCAATTGAAAATACGCATCAGTATTCCGGTGTTTACCATGTGCTTGGGGGAATTATTTCCCCAATGGATGGCATCGGTCCCAACGATTTGCAAATCGATTCGCTTGTTTCACGCGTTTCCACCGGCGAGGTTCGTGAGATTATTATGGCCTTAAGCACCACGATGGAAGGTGATACCACGAATTTCTTTATTTATAAAAAGCTGAAGGATTTTAATATTCCTGTTTCCACGATTGCAAGAGGAATTTCTATCGGCGATGAATTGGAATATGCGGATGAGATTACATTGGGAAGATCGATTGTGAATCGGGTTCCTTATGAGAAAACTTTTTCTGCGAGGTGATTCCGCCCGCAAAATCCCATGAATGTGCTAATTTGCTAATGGGTTAATGTGCTAATACCAGACATTAATCAGGAAAATAAAAAATTATCTACCGTAGGTAGATGGGTGCGTCTTTTCACATTTGATTTGTTTTTTAAATTTTATTGCTATTCATTTGCGGCCTTAAATTTTTAAACAAACTATATGAAAGCTACAGGAAACGTTATTTTAGATCGGACATTTGAATTTGCAATTGAGATTATTTCTTTTGTTTCGGAAATTGAAAAAACAAAGAAGTTCGCAGTCGCTAATCAATTATTAAAAAGTGGTACTTCCATTGGTGCTAACGCAAACGAAGCTCAATCACCGGAAAGTAAAGCTGATTTCATTCATAAAATGAAAATTTCAGCTAAAGAGGCTCAAGAAACTGAATATTGGCTAATGCTGTGCAAGTACTCAGAAGAATTGCCTGATCCGGGGAAACTAATTGAGAAAGTGCAGGAAATAAGCAAAATACTAACGGCAATAATATCCAAAAGCAAAAACCGTTTGTAACTTCGCCATACCCACACTTCAACATTAGCACATTAACCCATTAGCAAATTAGCACATTCCTATTTGAAACTCTCCGTCATCATCGTCAACTACAACGTTGAACATTTTCTTGAGCAGTGTCTGCATAGTGTGCGGAAGGCTTCGAAGAATTTGGTTGTCGAGGTATTTGTGGTGGATAATAATTCGGTGGATGGTTCTGTTGCGTTGGTGAAAGATAAATTTCCGGAAGTATGGCTGATCGCGAATAAAGAAAATCTTGGTTTTTCGAAAGCGAATAACCAGGCGATGCGAATGGCAAAGGGTGAATATATGCTCTTGCTGAACCCGGATACTGTTGTTGAGGAAACTACGTTTGATAAAGTTGTTGCGTTTATGGATGCACATCCTGATGCGGGAGGATTGGGTGTACAGATGATTGATGGCAAAGGAAATTTTCTTCCCGAATCAAAACGCGGACTGCCTATTCCATCAGTTGCGTTTTATAAGATGTTCGGATTTTCAAAGCTGTTTCCGAAATCGAGGAAATTTGGTCGCTACCATTTAGGATATTTGGATAAAGAAGAAACGCATGAAGTTGAAATTCTTTCGGGAGCATTTATGTTGATGCGTAAAGAAGCATTGGATAAAGTGGGTTTGCTTGATGAAGAATATTTTATGTACGGTGAAGACATTGATCTTTCTTACCGGATCATTCTCGGCGGCTACAAAAATTATTATTTCCACGATACGCGCATCATTCATTATAAAGGCGAGAGCACGAAAAAAAGCAGTGTCAATTATGTCTTTGTTTTTTATCGCGCGATGGTCATTTTCGCACGCAAACATTTTTCAACGAAGAATGCGCAGCTCTTTTCTTTTCTTATCAATATTGCCATTTACCTGCGCGCGGGTTTTGCTATTTTCATTCGTTTTCTGAAAGCAATTGCGCTACCAACTTTCGATGCAGCCATTTTAATTGCCGGACATTATTTCATTACCTCTTATTATGCAGCCAATTTTAAATTCGGTCCCGGCGGTGGTGCATATAAACCGGAGCAAGTAAATATTCTTCTGCCGATTTACAATGCACTCTGGTTGCTCGCGATTTATTTCAGCGGCGGTTATGATAAACCGATTCGCGTTTTAAAGATCATCCGCGGAATTTTTGTCGGCACAGGAATCATTCTTATCGGCTATGCGCTTTTACCTGAAGAATGGCGTTTCTCGCGCGCGCTGATTTTATTCGGCGCTGCATGGGCGATGGCGAGCTTGTTGCTTACACGTTTAGCATTCTCGCTTGCCAGAGTAAAAAGCATGCGCATCGACAGCGGAAATGCACAGCGTATTGCAATTGTCGGAAGTCCGGATGAATGTAAACGTGTGAAAGGTTTGCTCAACCAGACTGCAGCGAATACCGGTTTTGTCGGATTTGTAAGCGCGACAAATGATGAGATCAATGATTCCGGTTTCCTCGGTCGATTCGGTCAGCTGGAAGATATTGTCACCATCTACAGCATTGACGAAGTAATTTTCTGCGCAAAAGATCTGCCAGCGCAACAAATCATCGATCGCATGGCACAGCTCGGCGACAGCAGAAAAGTTTCTTACAAGATCGCGCCGCCGGAAAGTATGTCGATCATCGGAAGTAATTCGATTGATACAGCCGGTGATCTTTATGTGATCGATATTAATTCGGTGAGCAAACCCGTTAACCGCAGGAATAAGCGTGTGGTGGATGTTTTTATTTCGCTTGGTTTGCTTTTATTTTCACCAGTTTTAATTTGGGTGATGAAAAAGCCGATCGGTTTCATTGCAAATATTTTTTCTGTGCTGTTCGGAATAAAATCATGGGTTGGATATGCGCCTGCGAAAGATGGAAATATTCAATTGCCGAAAATTCGTGCCGGTGTTTTAAATCCTTCAGATGTTTTGCCACAAGCGCAGCGCACTGATGTGATTCGCGAACGGTTGAATTTATTGTATGCAAAAGATTATCGCGTGGAGAATGATTTGAATGTGATGAGAAGAGCGATTCGTGAGCTGGGGAAATGATTACTGATTACCAATTACCGGATTACGGGATTACCGATCAAGGTATTATTCAACCAACTACTGTGGTTAAACATAACCTGCTCTTCTTTCAGCAGCAAAAGCCACAGCATTCTGCTGGAAAATCGTCCTTCTGTCATTCAACCGGGTCTGAAGCTCACCGCTTAATGTAGCTTCATCAATTCCTCTTACACCCATCTCAGCCCTGGTTTGTGCGTCAGTTACCGGCGGAATCCGGAATCCCTGTCCCTTGTAATAATGTGGATTTCTACCATCGATCGCTCCGAATAATTCTAAAGTAACATGCGTGCCAAGCCAGACAACAGAATCGGGTATGAGCGTATCCATGATCGTCCCGATGGCAGCAGTTATAGCCACAGTATTATCCACATTGGCCATATAAAGAGAGAGGTGAACCGGGCGGCCACTACACGCCGGTAATTGAACAATCCTGATATGACCGCCTCCGGCTGGAGGAAGCCCCAACGCCGTGTACCATAATCTTAACGACGGCGTTGCCCAGTCTGCAATCTGTGCGGTAATAAAGGCATTCAGCAGCGGTTGTGTTACATTGGCAAATGCAGGAAGTGCTTTCAAATGATGCCATAATCCCTGCCCCGGCACAATACGTCCATCAGCGCGCACTGCTTCTAAGGAAACATTAATCTTATTCGTGTCACCATAGCGCAGATGGATATCATTTATAGTCCTGAATGCATAATCCATTGCGACTTCATCCTGGTGCAATCGCGCGCCCCATCCCGGTGCGGTCATTGATTCAGGAATCTTCCAGTGTTCAACAACATTAGATTTAATCAGCAACTGGGCATCCAGGATCCCCCACGTCGCAGCAGGGATGTATGTCATCATCACAGCATCTGCCCTTGCATCACGCAGGCTTGGAACCCTTGCTTCAATCCGCTTCCCATCCATCATCAGCGTTTTCAGGTGATCGTGGTATAAGCCGGGAACTTCACCGACACGTTGAACCACCTTTCGCTGCACCGGCATCTTCCTCATTGAAACACCATGCTCATTGCCGGAAACTAATTCGCTTTTTAATTGCAAAGCTTTATTACCCATTACATCTGCTTCGTGCTCCAGCGCAAGATTATCGTTGATCGCAACTCCGTCTTTTAATTGCGTAGTTGGCTCAACCCTTCCCTGCGCCTGCTGCACAACATGCCATGCTTCATGCGGTAAATGTTTTTCCTGTCCCGGCGCAATATGAATAGCAGTTCCCTGTGCATAAGCCAGCGCATTCAACTGTGAAGGTTGCGATGAATTGTAATGAACTTTTACATCGTCCATTGAAATGCCGGAAAGATTTTCAATTCCGGATTTGAGCTCACCGGGAAGACCTGTATTGTTTTTCTTTTTCTGAACAGTTTCTTTTTTTGCCTTCAGCTGCTTCAGCGCAGCGCCATCATTTACATTTTCCTGCAATTTTTTCTGAACAAGAGTTACAGGGCGATTATCAGCAAAATCAACCGCACTTAAAATACCTTCCGGCTTTGGGGTTAAATTATTTGCAGCTGCTTTGCTTTTATTATCGCTGGATTTCCCTTCGTGGGTATTCATTGCAGGAATGGCTTAAATCATTTATCAATTCCGGATGGGTGTGAATACAAGGGTTATCAGGGAGATTCCGTTGTGGTGGAATAAATGTACAACAGTTCGCAATACATTGTCATTGTATAAATAAATAATGACAAAATGATGGGGCTGTTTTTTTTTGTATTATAATTCCATCAAAATTATTCTCATCAAATTCTACATATTATCTCTGGACTTCTTAATCTGTAATTCGTAATCTGTAATCCGTAATCACTTCGCATCAATCTTCCCAAACTTCTTAATCGTAGAAACAATCGAAGTCGCAATCAACGCACCCAGCACTGCAATACCCATATCTTTCTGCGCATCCCAGATATCACCCTGCGTTCCGAGGTAAGCCATTCCCTGCTCAGGAAAAAAGAGATCGGCAACTGCCCATTCAACCAATTCATACAAACCGCTGATCGAAAGTGTAAATTCAATCGGCAATCCCCACGCAAAACCTTTCGGAAATTTATAAACGTTAAGCAGAATTTCTCTCACCGGGTAAGCCAGGAAAAATCCAAAGCTGAAATGCACAATTCGATCGTAAGGATTTCTTTCTAAACCAAGCGCATCTTTCAACCAATAGCCAAATGGATTTTCAGCGTACGTATACATCGCTCCGTAAATATGCAGCAAAAGATAAATTGTCATCAGCAAATAGCTGAGATCGCTAAACTGATATTTACGATAAAAGAAAAAGAGAAAGCCGCCGAATAAAAAGACCAGCGTATTTTCAAGCAACCAATTCTTAATATCAGTTGTGTGCGCCAGTGTTACGCCCCATGCAGCAAGGAAAATAACAAGACAAATTTGCATAACCCTGTTCTTCAAAAACGGAACACGGGTGGTTGAAATAGCATTGGTGAATTGCATGAAAAAGGGTTGGTGGTTGGTGGGGGAAAAAGGTTGGTGGTTGGTGGTAAAAAAAAGTTGGTGGTAATGTTCGTATGAAGGTATACCACCAACAAAACCGACCACCAACCACCAACTTTCCTAAGCCTTATTTTCTCTTAATGGAACAACCCGTCGAAACAGTTGTCTTTGTCACGATCTCATTTCCTTTGCTGAGTGCGGTCATTGCGTCGAGCAGGTAATGCGCTTTTACTGCTTTGATGTCTCTCGGACTATCATCGATTGATCCGCGGTAAACGAGCTTGCCGTCTTTGTCGAAAAGGAAGTGTTCCGGTGTGCGTGTTGCTCCGAAAGCATTTGCCATTGCCGAATTCTCATCGATCAGGTAAGGGACAGTGAATTTCTGCTTCTCTGAATATTTTTTCATTGCATCTTTGGAATCATCAGCATCACGTTTTGCTTCATTCGAATTGATGATCACAACACCAACATTCATGCGCGCAGCATTTGCCTGGAGCTCACGAATGCGATCTTCCTGTGCAATTACATACGGACAAGTATTGCAGGAAAAAATCACAAGCGTTCCGTTAGCACCTTTTTTATCATTGATAGAAATCTGCTGAGCAGAAACAACATCGTACATTTTCACATCCGATTTCGGAATGCTTGTGCCGATTTCGATTGGTTTAATGTCAGCGCTTTGAAAGCTGAATGCAACTAAAGCGATCAACGCAACAGGAAGGATCAATATCTTTTTCATAGTAAATTTTGTTTCTATAAAGATACTATTTCGGATTGAAAACCGTTTGTGGGTGTGAATCAATTTGTTTCATAGTGTCCGGGCGGTAATTATTGACGAAAAAACCTGATTTAGAGCTATATTTATATTCAATTCAAAATACAAATGAAATACAGAAATTTTAGCGGATCCTTCTCTATAGGTAAATTAAGATTGCTATTTATATCAATGGTTATTTTTTCTGCCTTACTGGTTTCTGCTCAAAATACCGGTGGAAATCCAACGCTTGTAAATTTTACAGCGCAACGGGCAGGCAACGCAGTAATTCTGAATTGGACAATCAGGGCAGGAAATAATTGTGCAACAGTGTATGTGATGCATTCAACCGATTCAATAAATTTCGCGCCGATTTATGAATATCCCGGCATTTGTGGTTCTAATTCTACTGATGAACAGTATTCGTTTACGGATGAATCACCATCAAACGGGAAGAATTATTACAGAATGGATCTTGGTAATTTCGGGAGCTCTGGGGTCATACCACTTTACATGATCTTATTCGGGAGTGATGGCTTTACTATTGCAACAAATGAAAATGGCCTTACCACCATTTACTTTAACAACGCAGGTAATGCTTTATTTACGTTGGATGTGTACAGTGCAGACAGTAAATTATGCTATCACAAGGAACAAATAAGCGGTGATAACATTTTAATTCCCTTTCTTCCTGCAGAAGGAATTATGATCTTCCGTTTAACAGGAAAAGATGGAACCGTTTATACAGGGAAGTATTTTAATAAACGCTGATCGTTTACCTCAACTGAATACGCTCACGGTACAAATACTTTTTCTGAATTGATTCCGTCGGGCGATAAATATAAAATACGTCACCATTTTTGATTCGGATATGCTTTACATACTGTGAAGTAATTTTAAAGCTTCCCGTCAGCTGACCTGTTCTTACATCAATACGTTTTAAATAATAAAACCCGCCTTTTTCAAAACGCGCATACAATTCACCTGTCACTTCATCCTGGTGAATGCTCCTGTCCCACTCTTTCCAGTTTGCAGGATGATGGTAATTAATTTTTGAACCGTGAATTTGTTTTCCACATTTATCATAGAGAAAAAGTGAATCGGAATAATGATCGAAAATACAAACGGTATCATGCACAGTAAACATCGGTGCGTACAAAGGCGTGTAAAACATTGACTTCGGAAAACCGGTCATCGTTGCAGCAATAATCCGTTTATCAATCCCGGTGTACGCTTCCATCTTTCTTGCATACAAACGATCTTTCGGAAGCAAATAATCAAATTCCCAATTATACTGCGCGAGCAATTCTGCATCTACAATTCCTCTTATGGAAGAAACAGAAGTATCAGCAGGATTGTATGCGAAATAAGTGAAAGCAGGATAATCGCGATTGTAATTTGAGAAAAGAATTCTTCCTCCGAGCGTATCTACACACGGCAACATCCGGTCGCAGAAATCGCGGTACGGCAATGCCATTAAGGAGATATGATTATCGGGAAAAATGTGAATGCGAAAAGCAGAATCTTTACACATCACATTGATATGTCCCTGGTAATCTTCATACAATTCTATCGCTTCCACCGGAACAGCAACCTGGCTGATTATTTTCTGTTCGTTATCCGCCAGCATTACTTTCGCTGCTTTCAGATTTTTTTCAAATGTCAAAAGCAAATACCGACCTGAATCGGCAAACATATAATCTTCAATAAAAAAATGCCAGTTGCCAATTACTGTATCAGGACCTTCTTTCGCATAAATATCTATTGGGATAAGATCAACCAAATTCGCCTGCATCACAATATCCAGATGAAGCGTATCTCCATTTGCATTGCTGAGCATTTTTGACGTGATGGTTCGGTAAGCAGTTTTATGTCCGAGAAGCCTGAACTCTAAAACTGCACCTGCTTTATAATCAACCAGGATTCCATAATGTCCTTTCTTATCCGACCGCGTTTGTCGTGCAGGCGATTTACAAAAAACAATTACGCCTTCCAGTGCCGCGCTGTCTTTGGAGGAAGTGATTTTTCCCAATACAAGCAATCGCTCGTCCTGGGCTAAAACTGTGGTGGAGAAAAATATCGCAAATAGTGCGAACAGGAGGGTTCTGCTCAGCATAAGTCTTCTTTTGTTAATGACGCAAGGTCCGAAGAAATTGCATAAAAATCAGTTAAAAAAGTTTCGGGTTTTGGGTTTGAGTTTAGCCCCGATTGTAGCAAGCTACCGTGTAGCGCGAAAAGCGGGAATAGCTCCTAACTAAATTTAGTTTCGAAATGCATTGGTAGTTAGCTCATATATCAGAAATAATTTCCGAATTCATAATTTTCACAAGAGGTATCACTAATTTTAACGCGAAACACGGAACCCGAAACTCAAAAACTATTTTGGAATTAGATTGCTATAAACTTCTGAATGTCTCCCCCAATGCCGATGCAAAAACGATCCGCAAGGCCTGGCGTATTAAAACAAAAGCAGTTCATCCCGATGTAAATCATTCTCCCGACGCGGAAAAACAATTCCGTGAGCTTTCTGACGCGATGGAAATTTTGCTCGACGATGGCAAACGCATAAAACACGATCATAAATTCGGCTACACTGGCGTTGTGAAAAATAAATATTCAAACGTCAAACAATCTTTTTCCGATTACCAAAGCCAAAAAGCAAAAGTAACAGTGAACGAATGGTCGAATGATTATAATGTGGCAATGGCGATGCGTGAGGAACAACGACAAAAACATATCCGGAAACATAAAAGAAATGTTGCAGCAATTATGATCGGACTGATATTGATGTTGCTGACCTCTGTTGTTTTATGGATTATTTTCACTTAATGCGTAGTTACGGTTGATGAACTTAGTTACGCCTGATGAAATAACTGTTTTAACTGCTGAATATTGACATTGATTCAGCTAACCCACCATCGGGATTGGAAGAAAAATACCGTGATGGGTTTGTAAACTTTTACCGGAGGAGCTTTTTTATCCGATTATAAGTGTTTGTAAACGTTTGTCGCCGTAAGTGCAATTTTCAACACCCTTAAAACTAACCTGTTACAACAAAGCTGGGGGAGGTCTTAGACCTCGACGGTTTAAGACCCCGACCAATTACTAGAAATAAAAAAATCTCCTTGTTTATCGGAAGAGCTGTTTTATCCGATTATAAGTGCTTGTAAACGTTTGTCGCCGTAAGTGCAATTTTCAACACCCATAAGACCAACCTCTTACAACAAAGCTGGGGGAGGTCTTAGACCTCGACGGTTTAAGACCTCCCCCAATTATTAAACAATAGAATCTCCCTCTTTTTCCTAAATTTGTCCCGCTTTCCAAAACCAGGAAGTTTCAAAAACGCTTAATCGAATACAACTTATATGAACTACGATGTAATTGTCATTGGCAGTGGTCCCGGTGGATACGTAACTGCGATCCGCGCTTCTCAATTGGGAATGAAAACTGCAATCATTGAAAAAGCGGAATTAGGTGGAATCTGCCTCAACTGGGGATGTATTCCAACCAAGGCCCTTTTAAAAAGTGCGCAGGTTTTTGATTACCTGAAACACGCTGCTGATTATGGAATTACTGTAAAAGACGGTGCTGCCGATTTTGAATCTGTAGTAAAACGCAGCCGTACTGTTGCAGACGGAATGAGCAAAGGCGTTCAGTTCCTCATGAAAAAAAATAAGATTGACGTTATTGCCGGTTACGGAAAAGTGAAGGCCGGAAAAAAAGTGGAAGTAACGGATGCAGATAAAAAAGTAACTGTTCTCGAAGCAAAAAGCATCATCATTGCTACTGGCGCACGTTCACGCGAGCTGCCGAATTTGAAGCAGGATGGAAAAAAAGTAATTGGCTACCGTGAAGCAATGACGTTGCCTTCACAACCGAAATCAATGGTCATCGTTGGTTCAGGTGCAATCGGAGTTGAGTTCGCTTATTTCTATGCGACGATGGGAACAAAAGTTACCGTGGTGGAATATTTACCGGTAATTGTTCCTGTTGAAGACGAAGAAGTTTCTAAACAATTGGAACGCTCTTTCAAAAAAGCAGGAATTGAAATCATGACCAATTCGAGCGTTGAAAGTGTTGATACTTCCGGCAACGGTTGTAAAGTGAAGATCAAAGCAAAAGATGCTGAGAAAATTGTGGAATGTGATATCGTTCTTTCTGCAGTTGGCATCGCTTCGAATATTGAAAATCTCGGATTGGAAGATGTTGGTATTGCTACTGACAAAGGAAAAATTCTTGTCAATAAATGGTACGAGACAAACATCCCCGGTTATTATGCAATCGGTGATGTGCTTTCAACACAAGCATTAGCACACGTTGCATCGGCAGAAGGAATAACATGTATAGAAAAGATCGCAGGATTAGAGCCGGAAGCAATTGATTACAAAAACATTCCCGGTTGTACTTATTGCCAACCTGAAATTGCTTCTGTTGGCTATACAGAAAAGCAGGCAAAAGAAGCAGGATTTGAAGTTAAAGTCGGCAAGTTTCCATTCTCAGCATCCGGAAAAGCAAAAGCGGGTGGCAATTCAGATGGTTTCGTAAAATTGATCTTCGATGCGAAATACGGAGAAGTATTAGGCGCGCACATGATCGGTGCAAACGTTACGGAGATGATTGCTGAGATCGTTGCAATCCGTAAGCTCGAAGCAACAGGACATGAATTGATCAAAACAGTTCATCCGCATCCGACAATGAGTGAGGCGATCATGGAAGCAGCTGCTGCGGCTTATGGGGAAGTGATTCATCTTTAAATTTCAAAAAGGACAAATTCCAAATCCCAGGTTCCAATCTCTTCTTTGGAATTTGGGATTTTATTTTTGGTTTTTTCTATTATATATAAAATGAAAATCAAGGGAATAATAATCACACTTTTTACTTTGTCCTTTTTAAGTTGTACAACTCCAGAAAATAAAAATATGGGAATATTAGACAGTCTTTTCGGAAAGAAAGAACCTCAATTGTCAAAGACAGCGGAAATGCTTGACGAAAATGTCTATTGGAATATCATTGATAAATCGCTAAAAAACACGAGCAATCAGGATGATCAGGAACAGTATTTAATAAAGGAAATTGAAAAGCTTTCGCCGAAAGAAATGATAGGGTTTCGTTTACGTACTGACAAATTATTATACGATACCTATAATTCTGAAATGTGGTGTGCGGGCTATATAATGAATGGCGGTTGTTCCGATGATGGGTTTGAATATTTCAGAAATTGGATAATTTCAAGAGGTAAAACGACGTATTATAATGCAAAGGAAAATTCAGATAGCTTAATCAGCGAGGTTATTGAAGGTGAAGAATTCTATGATTTTGAAAGTTTTTGGTATGTTGCTCTTGTAGCATTCGAGCATAAAACAGGAAAAGATTTGTATGAATATATTGACGAAGATAATTTCAAAACCAAAGAAGGTGGTTATCCTCAGTTTGAGTTCACCTGGCAAGAATCAAATCCGGAAAGCATGAAAGCTATTTGTCCGAAATTGTATGAAAAATGTTGGGCCAAATAACAGAATTAAATTGGGAGCTAATCAAAAAACCTAACCAAAATGAAACCGGTAATCTTTAGTATTCTCTCCATCCTTATTTTTATTTTGGCTATCGGCTGCAATCATTCCGCTAAACCAAATAGCGACACTGTTTTAAGTGGTAAAAACGATACTACAGACAATCCTTCTCTTCAATCAACTAAATACTCTCCCATTTCCAAAGAGTTATACGATGAAATATCTCACATGGATAGCATAATGTTTGCTGCATTCAATGCTCACGATCTTGAAAAGTTGAAAGCAACATTTTCGAAAGATCTTGAATTTTATCATGATAAAGGAGGACTGGCGAATTATGAGCAAACAATAGAAAATTTCAGATCATTATTTGAGAAAAATAAAAATATCGGATTGAGAAGAAAGCTTGTAAAAGAAAGCCTGGAAGTTTACCCCATAAAGGATTATGGTGCAATAGAAATAGGTGAGCATGATTTTTGCCATCTTGAAAATGGAAAAGATGATTGCGGTCAATGCAAATTTGTACACACCTGGCAGAAAAAAGACGGTCAATGGAAAGTGACAAGAATTGTTAGCTATGATCATTAATAATAAAGAATAAAGTATTACGAATATTAAAGTCAGTTCTATCCCCTACCCAACGAAACCCACCTCCGAAAAGCTTTAAAAAAGAACAATGCAACACAAAGTCTCATCCATCCGTCCCTTCATAGGAGCAAAAGAGTTTGAAGTTTCCAGGAACTTTTATCGTGACTTAGGTTTCCGGGAAAGCATTTTGAGTTATAATATGTCCTATTTCCAAATTGAAGGAATTGGATTTTATCTGCAAGATGCTTACGTCAAAGATTGGATAGATAATACAATGATATTTTTAGAAGTTGATAATGTTGATCGTTACTGGAACGAACTTTTGGCGTTAGGCCTCACCGATAAATACGAAAATGTAAAACTCACTCCGATCCGAAAACATGAGTGGGGTAAAGAATGTTTTCTGCACGACCCATCTGGAATTCTATTGCATTTTGGAGAGTTTTTCTAAAAATATACACCTTACAAGAAATCATATGTCATCCCATTAATGAAATTCTATTTTCTCAAATCACTAAAAATCCTCCTCAGCTCCATCGGAATTTTCCTGCTATTAATAATCGTCTACATAATTTCCGCTTACACACTTTCTTACATTCCCGTCAATTCCGATTTTGTTGAATGTAAAAAAGATGCTGTCGAAATTTATATCATGACGAATGGCGTTCATACCGATTTGGTTTTGCCAATCAAGAATGAACACAGAGACTGGAGTGAATCTGTTAATCCTGCAAATACAAAATCAGGTTCGACACGCGCGAAGTTTGTTGCTTTCGGCTGGGGCGATAAAGGTTTTTATTTGGACACACCAACTTGGGCCGACCTGAAATTTACTACAGCTTTTAAAGCGATGTGTTACTTAGGCACAAGCGCTATGCATGTTACGTTTTATGAAAACATCGGCGAAAGCAAATCGTGTAAAAAAATATTGATTACGAAAGAAAGCTATTTACAATTGATCAGCTACATCAATAAAAGTTTTACTGCTGATGCTGCAGGAAATTACAAGCTGATAAAAGGTGCATACGGAAGAAACGATTCGTTCTACGATGCAAATGGAAAATACAGCTTGTTCTTCACTTGCAATACATGGGCAAACAGCGGACTAAAAGCAGCAGATTTAAAAGCATGTTTGTGGACACCTTATGATCAGGCGATATTTGATAAGTATGAAAAATAATTCAAGATTCAAGATTCTCCCGATAGCTATCGGGATCAAGATTCTCCCGATAGCTATCGGGATCAAGATTCAAGATTCAAGATTTTGAATAAAATTTAAAAAGTAAAATTCAATAACTAAAATAATTTTGAATATTGAATCTTGAATGAATTTGCTTGGTATGTTTTTTGACCGAAGTCAATTTATGATTACACCAGCAAATTCCCTCTTCTGCGGTACAAGCAATGTTGTTTTGCCTGTTCCGAATAAAACACATTTCCCTCCCGAATACAAAGATAAAAGCCGGCTGAATTATTATGCAACCATGATGAACAGCATGGAAGTGAATAGTTCTTTTTATAAAATTCCGCTTCCCCGAACTGTGGAAAAATGGGCAAATGATGTTCCGCCTGATTTTCGTTTCACATTCAAGCTCTGGAAAGGAATTACGCATGAGAAAGAAATGAAATATAATCCCGAAGATATTGAGCGTTTCTTTCAATCCGTAAATTGTGCGGACACGAAGAAAGGTTGTATTCTCATTCAATTTCCGGGCAAGATTACTTCCTTTTATTTTCCAAAGCTTGCGTTATTACTTCGCGATATTCGCAGTGGTGATAAGGCAAAAGGCTGGCACATTGCTGTTGAATTCCGTGATCGTTCGTGGTATGAAGACAAAACATTCGAGCTGCTTGAACAAAATTGCATGGGCGTAGTTCGTCACGATATGCCGAAATCCAAATCACCTTTAATCGATACCGAATGCGGATTTGTCTACCTGCGCTTCCACGGCGAAAAAGGTGATTATCGCGGAACATATACAGATGAATTTTTACAGGAGAATGCCGCGTTCATCAAGGAAATGACGGAAGATGGAAAACCGGTTTACGCCTATTTCAACAATACCATGGGCGAGGCGGTTCATAATGCGATTGCGTTACGAAAATTTTATATGCATCGGTAAATCGTAAGCTTCAAATTGAAGGTAAGGGCCGCTCTGAATCACGCAATATTGAATTTTGTATTCTTTTCTCTTGGATTATCTTTAGGTTCAATAAATAAAGAAGCATATGAAAAGAATACTTGTAGCCCTTATAATCATTCTCGCTTTTACTAATTCATATAAAGAAAGTAAAACGGAGTGTATTATAAATTCCGATATAGCTAATTTTTGGGAAGCGTATGATAAGATCATTGCAACGAAAGACAGTGTACAACAATACGATTACCTTAAAAAAATATTTATCGAAAAGGCTACTCCGGGCTTAGTGGCATTAATGGAGGCCAGGGAATACACAATGCAATCTTATATTGATGCCATTAACAATTACCCGTTATTCTGGAATTCCGTCCGGGCGAATACCCTGAGATCAAACGAATTCAAGAAAGAAATTGCAGCTGAACTTGTTAAGCTAAAAGAATTATATCCACCACTCAAACCGGCTAAAATATACTTTACAATCGGCGCTTTACGGACGAATGGAACAACTTTAAATGATTTGGTTTTGATTGGTTCTGAATTAGCGCTGACAGATAAAAATACAGTAGCAACAGAATTCCCGCCAGGATTTGCAACAAACAGGAGAATTTATTTTGATTCAAATCCTATTAACAATGTAGTGTCTTTAAATGTTCACGAATATGTTCATACACAACAAAAGCCAATGGTGTATAATTTATTATCTGAATGCATTTATGAAGGTGTAGCTGAATTTGTAACTGTAATTTCAACAGGAAAACCATCCGTAGTCCCTGCGGTAAATTATGGTAAAACGAATGAGCTGAAGGTTAAGGCAAAGTTTGAAGAGGAAATGTTTAACATGCATAAACAGCCTTATTGGTTATGGAGCGATACAGAGAATGAATTCCTTGTTAGGGATTTAGGTTATTATATCGGTTATGCATTGTGCGAGATCTATTACAATAAGGCGGAAGACAAAAAAAAAGCTATTAAATTTCTTATTGAACTGGATTATACTAATGAAAAACAAATTGAAAATTTCGTCGATGGCACAAACTATTTTTCAAGTCCGATTAATCAATTACAAGAAACCTTTGAAAAAAGCAGACCAACAGTTGTAAGTATAACACAGTTTGCAAACGGTGACAAAAATGTCGATCCTACCCTCACCCGGATCACGCTTAATTTTTCGGCACCAATGGATAAAGAGCAACGCGGTTTTGACTATGGACCATTAGGAGAAAATAATGTGTTACGTGCTAAAAGTGTGATTGGCTTTTCAGAAGACGGCAAATCTTTTACATATGAAGTTGAACTAACACCCGGCCACAGGTATCAAAGTTTAGTCACAAACAATTTCAGAACAACTTCAGGAGTTCCATTAAAACCATTTTTAATCGATATACAAACTGCAGGAAAATAGCGGTGAAACCCATTGCCTTTTTTCTTATTTTCTATTCCCGCTTCACCTTTTCCGTACCTTTATACTCTCCTCCGGAGGAGTCCTATGGACCTAATCCTACAAGAAATAAAATGGAAAAAGTGCTGAACAAGATCGAAGAAGCGATCGAAGATATAAAGGCGGGTAAAGTTGTAATTGTGGTGGATGATGAAGACCGTGAAAACGAAGGTGATTTTCTTACTGCTGCGCGAAATGTAACTCCGGAAGTAATCAACTTTATGGCTACGCACGGACGTGGATTGATCTGCGCTTCCATTCTCGAAAGTCGTGCGGATGAACTTGGTTTGCCTTTGATGGTGCAGGAAAATTCTGCTACATACGAAACTCCTTTTACCGTTTCAATCGATTTAAAAGGTCACGGGTGCACAACAGGAATTTCTGCGCATGATAGAGCGAAAACCATCCAGGCTTTAATTGATCCGAATATCAAGCCCGGAGATTTCGGTCGCCCCGGACATATTTTTCCATTACGCGCGAAAAAAGAAGGCGTGTTGCGTCGCACAGGACACACAGAAGCAACAATCGACCTTGCACGTCTTGCAGGATTTGAACCCGCAGGTGCGCTCGTGGAAATCATGAATGAAGATGGTACGATGGCGCGACTTCCACAATTGCTGGAGATCGCAAAACGTTTCGATCTGAAAATTGTTTCCATCAAAGACCTGATCGAATTCCGCCTTCGCACCGAATCAGATATTACACGCGAAGTTGAAATTGCATTGCCAACTGAATGGGGCGATTTTAAAATGGTTGCTTACACGCATCTTTCTACACAAGAGCAGCATCTCGCCATCTATAAAGGTGAATGGAAAAAAGATGAGTCCGTTTTAGTGCGCGTACATTCCTCGTGTATGACCGGCGATATTTTCGGTTCTTGCCGCTGCGATTGTGGTCCGCAACTACATACTGCAATGACACAGATTGAAAAAGAAGGAAAAGGTGTTGTGGTGTATATGAACCAGGAAGGGCGTGGAATTGGTTTGCTGAATAAATTGAAAGCATACAAATTGCAAGAGCAAGGCCGCGATACTGTCGAAGCAAACTTAGAGCTCGGCTTTAAAATGGACGAACGTGATTACGGAATCGGCGCACAAATCCTTCGCGATCTCGGTGTTACAAAAATCCGCCTGCTCACCAACAATCCGAAAAAACGAGTTGGCTTAATGGGCTACGGTTTAGAGATCGTAGAAAATATCGCGTTGGAAATTCAATCGAACCAGCACAATCGTTTGTATTTAGAAACGAAGCGTGATAAGCTGGGGCATTCGTTGAAGGTGGAGAAGTGAAAATAAAAAGGTAATTGGTAAGGAAAAAGTGATTGGTGATTGGTGATTGGTGTCCGCCGCGGCGGAGTTGATTGGTTAGGAAAGATGGTTTTCGAAAAATATTTTTTTAATCATTAGGTAGGTTTCGCAAACCTACCTAATGATTAAAAAAATCACCAATCACGATTTCACCTTAGTAGAATCCGTTACCGGTGCCTTCTCTGCCGGCGCAGGCGCTGCATTTTTCGCTTCTTCACGCTTCTTCTTTTTGCTTCTGAAAAACTGCTCCCACGTATCAAACTCTTCTTTATAAAATACACCAACACCCTGCGTGTATGGAGAGCTGTTTGTCAGCAACGCATTATCATTTGAACGGTTGAATGCGCGCAAACGTACTTTACCATCATCCGTCACTTTATACTCAACGTTTGCATCACCTACCCACTGTGCATTTGTGGTATTTGTCGCAGCAGTTGAATTTACTTTTCCGACATTACCATCAAACGTAATTCTGTTATTGAACAACTGTGTGCTCAGGTACACTTTCAAATCCGGTGTTGAGAGATCATCATTCTGGCGATACTTCACACCCATATTAAAATCAGTGCTGATCTGCGACAACCAGTTATTCAATGTGCCGGAAACGAAATTACTCAGCAACGTAGATCCCGCATCTCCGTAATCCGGATTTCCTGAAGCATCGCCGCGCAATTCGTATGGCGTCATAAAGCTGTTCAACACCATGAGCGAAAGCACTTGCCTGTTTCGTTCGAGATCGGTTTGTGTATAGCTCCTCACCGTTTCCTGGATATTCTGATCGGCAGTCGGCAATTCAATATCGAATGAAACTTCCGGGTTCATCAGCTGATTATCCAAATGCATTATTACCTGAACCGGATAAGAACGGTGATAAGCCTGGTTGGTTGAATCAGTCGGAAAAAAAGGTTCAACAGAAGTTGTAGTTGCATAAACAGCATCCATATGAATTTGCGCATCATACGGATCACCATTCCAGCTGATCGTTCCTCCGTTTGCAAGCTCAAAAGGAACAAGCAGCACATTCTTCATCGTGAAAAGATAGCTTCCGTCTGTTACTTCATATTGACCGAAAATTGTAAAATCTCCTGATGGCGGAACTTTAAGCGTCAAATTTCCTTTGCCGTATGCAATCAATTCATCACCGACAGTTTTATCGAAAATAACTTTTACGATCGCATCTTCTGTTGCTTCAATATGCATCACAATATCAAGACCGCTGGTGCGCGATTTTTTCAGACCTGCATCAGGTGATGTTGTTGTATCAGGCGATTCAAAAACGATGAAGTCATTTGATGAGCTGACCTCGCTGCTTCCGGAAGACATCGGAATGCTGAATTCAGATAAAACAGGTTGCCCGCCTTTATAGATCTTTTCCATTTTCGCTGTCATATCGAGGTGAATGACATCATCGACATAACCGAAAATATTCATGAAGCCTGTTGCGAATACACGGCCGTAATAATCTTCATTTATTTTTTCTGTTGTATTCAGCACAAGAAAATGATCGAAGCCGATATCCATGTCAAACTGGAACTTCGTGAAATTATCGTGATACAAGTGACCATAGATCGTTGCAATATTTCCATTTTCATCCATCAGTTTATAATCATCGAACGCAAAAGAATTTGATTCGATCTTGATCGGCTGAGAAGTAGAACGCAATGCAAGCCCGAGGTAATCCACGCGCACCATTTTCATGATCACATTCAGCGTTCCATCCATCGACGGTTTGGCAGGTGTTCCGGTAACATGCATATTACCATCGATTTGTCCAACCATAACAGAACAAAAATCACTCAGGAACGGTTGTAATGCTGCAAGAGGAATGTTTATAAATGTTGCAGAAATATCAAGCGAATTTTCTTTCAGCTTCGGGTAATAAAATCCATCAAAAGCAATATTATTAATCGGCTCTTTGGTGTCAAGATCAATCAGTCCGCGAGTAAATTTCCCTTTGATATAAACTGCCTGTTTCGCATTTATCCAATCTGCATCAAGCGTACCATCTCCTAATTCCTGGCCATTGATCCAAAAATTATTAAAGGTTGAATTACTGGTGAAGATAGGCGTGTCATACAAATTCGAAACGCCGCTTTCCGATGAAATATAACCTTTAAGCGTAACGCCATTCGGAATAGTAAAATAATTCAGGTAAGCGATGTTGAACGACTTCATGTTTATTTTCAATTCATCGTTCGGATTTTTTGAAACAAATCCATTCAAACCAATTGACGCTCCACCTGACGCAAAAACCAATTCATGAACGGAAAAACGTCCTGTATCCAACCGCACATAATTTCCCGGAGAAACAGTCCATAAAGAATCATTGATATTAAATTCTGTTTTATGGAAATTTACCTGGAAGGATTTCTGGTTTTCAAAAAGTACAACTGCATTAATATCTGCATTGTTTTTCTTTTCGCCCATGTTATCCCATTGCAGTCGTGTTTGAAGTGAATCGTTTTGAGCAACAAGATCCAGCTCAATATTTTTTGTGCTCAGCGTATCGGATAATCTCAATTCATAAAGCGAGCCGTTAAGTGTGGCCGCATTTTTCATCCGCCTGTTTTCTGCATTGATGACAATTCCATTGTATCGAATGTGATCGTAAACAATAGACGGTGAAGAAAAGCTTGCATTAAATTCTTTTCGTTTGCCATCGAACTTTCCACTGAAGGAAGTGTTTGGGGCAATTTCAAGCTTCGGTACAAGCGCCTGGATCGGTTTTGTATTCTGCTGGAAATTTACAAACCACGTAAATTCCTGCACCGGATCATTTTTCGATTCTATCGCATTATCTGGCGGGAAATAAGAAGGAAGATAATTCGAAAGCATGTCCGTAACAGCATCCGGCAATTGCATCAGCTGGAATTTACCTGTTAATGTTGCGCGCAGAATATCTGAATCGAGAAATACAGTTCTTGTTTTATCTGCATTCGTTCCGGCGCTTACTAAAAATTCATTGAAGCGGAATTTCTCTCCGTCGTTGCTGTAATTTAAATTATTCACACGAAGCGATCCTTCCAGGTTATCAATATTATCACCGCTGAAATTCATATTCAGATCAGCAGATAAAATATTTTCATGTGCTTTGTCAGTAAAGCCCAGCTTACCAAGATCTGCTGAATCAATTGTTGCAACGAAATTCATTCTCGGCAAACTTCCGCTATTGTCAACGGAACCTGTAAAGAACATCGTGACATTCGGATCATCAAGATTAAAATCACCATCAAAAACCTGTCGGCGGAATTGTCCTTTTGAAATAGAAATTCCGCTGTACGAATATCCCCTGTAAATCAATTCAGAAAAATCACCATCGATCTTCGCATTGATCGTATTCTGACCAAGCCCGATTCCATCAATCGCGACATCGCCGGTTACATAAGATAGATCAGGGATATCATAAAATTCTCCGAGGTTAAAATGATTTGCATTCAGCGTTCCGACATACGCATATTCAGCGCTGTCATTTTCACGCGTCATGATAAGATTCTCCAGCTTCAATGAACCTAATGAAGTATTCAGCTTTCCGTGTGCAGCAAATTCATTTAAGAACCCTTCGAATGATCCGCTGAAAACCATATTGCCAAGTTTGCCAATCGAATTATCCACGACAAGCGTTTTACCTAATTCAAATGGCGCTACAGGAATTCCTTCAAGGTCTTTTTTATTGGTAACAGCCTGGCGGATCTTGAAATTCATATCAGTTGTATTCATATCAGGCAAACCATTAAATGAGAAATTGCCCGTGATATGCGAGATTTCGCCAAAACGGACATCTACATTTTTAAGCTTCAAATGCTCAACAGTTCCTTTTATATCGCAAGTGAGCAAAAGTTTCTTTTTTATTCCCAATAATTCCGGCGCGAAATAAGCAACATCGCCAAGCTCAATAACTGAATTGGAAAAATGACCGTCCATCTTTACGAGATGAATAAAATCATCAGCAATATCATCTGTACTATTGAAAGCAAAAGAAAGAAATCCATCAACTGCCGAACCCTGCGTATCGAAATGTAAATTATCCATTCGGGCAAGGCTATCTGAAACCATCAAACGTGTGGAAAAATCCTTAAGCGCAAAACCGCAGCGATCAACACCCTGCAGATTTTTTATCCGCAGCGAAATAGAATCGCCCATCGGATCAATAGCATAGAAAGAAGCCTTGATTCCGCTTACACGAATGTTTTCATAATCCATTCCCGGATCATTGATCGTATCGCGTGTATCGATGTAAGCGAAAACTACATTATCAAGATCGATGCCGCCCAGCTCTACTTTCCATGGTGCGCTCGGCTCTTTTGTTTTTGTTGTATCGCCGTTTTTAAAATATTGCGTGATGAAACGATAGCTTAAACCTTTTTCACCGGCATATTTTTTCAGCTTGATCTTCGAATCAGAAAGTGTGATGGATTTAATTGACAAATATTTATTGTCATAATTAAAACGATCAATTACTACAGCAAGCTCATCAGCAAACAAAAGCGTATCGCCATGCTGATCTTCTGCATAAATTCCTTCCAGATTTACTGTTTTAAAAAACTCTATTTTTACAGCGCGGATAGTAATTTTTGTGTTCAGCTCATCCGACAAATAAGCAGCAGCGCGTTGTGCCATCCAGGTTTGTGCAGCCGGACTTCTTATAGCAATAAAAGCAGCAACGCATAGTAACAACAAGACACCAAAAATCCACGCGAATACCTTCGCGGTCTTTTTGATAATTTTGTTGCCTTTAGCTTTCTTTACTACCATCAGACAAAAATAGCGATAATGCCGGTTATACTTGGAATTGAGTCGTCCTGCGATGAAACTGCTGCAGCGGTGATTAAAGATGGCAAATTGCTTGCCAATATCGTTGCAGGCCAGGACGTGCATAAACGCTGGGGTGGCGTGATCCCCGAGCTTGCCTCACGCGCTCATCAGCAAAATATCGTCCCTGTCATTGATAAAACGCTGAAAGATGCAGGAATCTTGCCTTCTGACATTGACGGAATCGCTTTTACGCGCGGTCCGGGATTGCTGGGTTCGCTGCTTGTGGGCGCTTCATTTGCCAAAGGTTTTGCGCTTGCGTTGAACAAACCCCTTATTGAAGTGAACCATATGCAGGCTCATATTCTTGCGCATTTCATTGACGACGGAACGAAATCGCATCAGCCAGAATTTCCTTTTTTATGTCTCACAGTTTCCGGCGGGCATACGCAGCTTGTGCGCGTGGATGACGAACGCACATTCTCCGTTTTAGGCGAAACGATCGATGATGCAGCAGGCGAAACGTTTGATAAAACTGCCAAAATCCTGGGCCTTCCCTACCCCGGCGGACCAATGGTAGACCAGCTTGCTAAGAATGGAAATCCGCTTGCGTATAAATTTCCGATCGCACAAATTCCGGGTTTGGATTTCAGCTTCAGCGGTCTTAAAACATCGGTTTTATATTTCGTGCGCGATGAAATGAAGAAGGATGAAAAGTTCCTTGAAAAAAACATTGCAGATGTGTGCGCTTCGGTGCAGCATACAATTATAAAAACTTTGTTAAATCGTCTTGAACAAGCTGCAAAAGCGAATAATCTGACAGAAATAGCGCTTGCCGGTGGGGTTTCTGCCAACAGCGGATTACGTGAAGCGCTTCAAACGCTTGGCAAAAAAAATAATTGGAATGTATTTATTCCGTCGTTTGAATATTGCACGGATAATGCAGCAATGATCGCAATGGCCGGCTATTTTAAATTCCTGAAACAAGATTTTGTCGGACAGGAAACAGCACCTTTACCGCGCTATACACTCTGATTGTGATCCGAAAACTTTTCCAAACCACCTTTCAGCAAGCAGAAGATCAATTGCAGCTTCAAGTGCCGAAGCGCGAATTCGACTGGAAAATTCTTGTCATCCTGGTTTGGACTGCGCTTGGTTTGACGATCATTAAATATTATGGTGAGCCGATTTTTTTCTCCGGTGTTTTAAAAACTATCGGATTAAAAACTCCTGGTGAAAAATTGCGCAGCTGGGTGGAAAGCGGAAATGTTCCGTTGCGCCATTTGGGTTGGTGGGTCGGCACGATGTTGTTCGTGTATTTGCTTGTGCCGATGCTGCTCATCAAATTACTTTTTCGCGAGCAGCTGAGCAATTACGGCTGGCAGATGAAAGGTGCATTTAAAGATTGGTGGCTTTATGCAGTAATGCTTGTCATCATGCTGCCACTGGTCATTTATTTTTCTTCCACCTCTTCCTTTCAATCGCGTTATCCTTTTTATAATCCGGCGAATGATAAATCTTTATTTCCTTTTATCATTTGGGAAATTATGTATTTCGCACAGTTCATCGGCCTTGAATTTTTCTTCCGCGGCTTCATGACACTCGGATTAAAAAACCGTTTCGGATTCTACAGCATTTTCATCATGACGATTCCGTATTGCATGATCCATTTCGGCAAACCAATGCCTGAAACGTTCGGAGCGATTTTAGCAGGATTGGTTTTAGGAACGTTGGCAATGAAAAGCCGTTCCATTTTTATGGGCGTGCTTATTCATTACAGCGTGGCGATTACGATGGATGTTTGTGCGTTGTTGCGGAAGGGAATGTTGTAACGATTAAAAGGAAAATAATGTCAATGAAAAATATACTTTCCATTTCATTTTTACTTTTATTTTCCATTTTCCTGTCAATGGATTTGCATAGCCAGGTAATAGTTAATAACGCTACAACTTTTATTGAAGTAAATCGTGATAGCTGCGTTTATGCAGTTTCAAACGGTAAGTTCAACGGCCCGGCAGAAAAGTATAAATATTGCACAAACTATAAATCCGGTACACACTCCTGGAAATTATACGCAACAGGAAATTATGCAAATGGTTTTAAAAATGGCTTATGGAATTTCACAGATACAAGTGGTTATAAATTAATAACAACGAATTATGTCAATGATACAGTGCGCGGAAATTGCACTTTATATTATCCATCTTCAAATAAGATAAAGTCTTCGGGTACGATTGAAAATTGCCTGAGAAATGGAGAATGGAAATTTTATGATGAAAGTGGTAATCTTTCCGGCGAATACCATTATGAAAATGGAGAAAAGAAAGGTTCGTTTACAACGTATTATCCGAATGGAAAAATAAAATCAAAGGGACAATACGCGCACGTCACCAGGAAATTTAAAATTCCGGTTGAAGACCCAAAACATCCCGGCGACTTTTCAAGGATTCATACAACGATGACATTAACCAATGTTCCTGCAAAAACGGGTGAATGGCTTTTCTATAATGAAACCGGCGATTTGATCAATTCGAAAAAATATAAAAACGAATCAGAAATTCCGGAATACCTCGAACCAATAAATTATAAAAAAGGTTATTATTATCGTTCAGCCATTCTTTTTTCCGGCATCCCCGATTGCAATTACCTGTGATCATGATCTGCGTTTCATTCGTACCTTCACATTCAGAATTCAATGCTTTTTTGAATTCGTACATTCGTTTTCATCCGCCTGCCTGCAGCCGCTCAGCCTGTGCTTCGGCAGGCAGGTAATTCGTTCCCTCCTCTTTCGTAAATTCGCCTTGATTCGTAATTCGTTCCCACTTTATTCCCTTTTATGAAAAAAATAATCACCTCAAAAAACGCTCCCAATCCAATCGGACCTTACTCACACGGAGTTCTTCACGGCAATATGCTTTTTGTTTCCGGGCAGGTTGGAAAACATCCGCAAACAGGAGAAATTCCGGAAGACATTGAAGGGCAAACCGCACGCGTAATGGATAACCTCCGCGCAATCCTGCATGAAGCCGATATGGATTTTTCAAATGTCGTAAAGACAACCATCTTCCTCGCCGACTTCAAAGATTTCGCAACAGTAAATGCCATCTACGGAGTTTGTTTCACCGGCGATTACCCCGCAAGAGAAACGGTAGAGGTGTCACGCTTACCTTTAGATGTGCTGGTAGAAATTTCAGTCATCGCTATAAAATAGTGAAAGTGGCGAGTGGCAAGTGACAAGTTTTTTTCACCTGTCACCTCTCACCTCTCACCTCTCATCCGTCACCCTTTTCCCAATCACCGATCACCAATCACCTTTTTTTATGTGTGGAATAACCGGCGGCATTGCTTTCACTGAAAAAGGAAAAAAGTATCTCGACAAGATCGGAGATGCGGTGAAAGCGCTGCACCATCGCGGACCGGATGGGAATGGAATTTTTAAAGATGGCGATGTTGTTTTAGGTCATACGCGACTTGCGATCATTGATACCTCATCGGTAGCGGCGCAACCGTTTACTTCAGGTGATGGAAATTTCACGATTGTTTTTAACGGCGAGATTTTCAACTTCAAAGAGCTGCGCGATGAATTAGAAAAAGATGGTGTGAAATTCCGTTCGCAAAGTGATACAGAAGTTTTGCTTGAGCTTTATGCGAAAGAAAAAGAAAATTGTCTGCCGAAGCTGAACGGTTTTTTTTCATTCGTCATTTACGATAAAAAAGACGGCTCCCTTTTTATGGCGCGCGATCGGTATGGCGAAAAACCACTTGTCTATTATTTCGATACGGACGTTTTGGTTTTCGGATCTGAATTAAAAGCGCTTACCGCATTCGGAATTCCGCGCACTGCCTCCATCAGCGTGCTGGCCGATTATTTGCACCTGAATTATATCCCGCAATATTCAGATGCAATTCTCGAGCAAACGTATTTCCAGAAAAAAGGCGTTTACACAAAGATCAGCAACAAAGAAACTTCTTACGCCGATTCAAAACGCTGGTATGGATTTCCGGAAGCACCTGAAAAATATCTTATTCCTTCCTATGAAGAAGCAAAAATAAAGCTACGGTCATTGCTTGAAAAAGCAGTTGAATATCGAATGATTGCAGATGTTTCGCTCGGATCTTTTTTAAGCGGCGGTTTGGATTCTTCCATCATCACCGCGCTTGCAGCAAAACAAAAACCTGATCTGCAAACATTTTCAATCGGTTTCGCAGATGAACCTTTCTTCGATGAAACTGCTTATGCAAAACAAGTAGCAAAACATCTTGGCACAAAACACCATGTTTTTTCATTGACAAATAACGATCTGCTGGAATCGCTCGAATCGTTTTTTGAAAACCTGGATGAGCCATTTGCTGATTCTTCCGCACTCGCCGTAAATATTCTTGCAAGAGAAACACGAAAGCATGTGACCGTTGCACTTTCCGGGGATGGCGCAGATGAATTGTTCGGCGGTTACAATAAGCACGAAGCTGAATTAAGAATCCGTAAACAATCATTTGCAAATTCGCTCATCAAATCAGGAAAGCCGCTTTGGGAAATATTACCTGCTTCAAGAAATTCTTCGCTTGGAAATAAAGTGCGGCAGCTGAGAAAATTTGCGCACGGTGGAAAGCTGAATGCGGCAGAACGTTATTGGAAATGGGCAGGATTTGCCGGCGAAAAAGAAATCGAAAAATTATTGATCAATGGCTCTTTTTATTCGAGCGATAAAAGCAAAAAAATATACACCGGCGGACTTTCAGCAAACGGAAGCTTCAACGATGTGCTGCAAGCCGATATGCAGCTGGTGCTTGAAGGTGATATGCTTGTAAAAGTAGATCGCATGAGCATGATGCACGCATTAGAAGTTCGTCCTCCCTTTCTCGATCACCACGTGGTGGATTTTGTTATGCAGCTTCCTGCTTCCTACAAGATCGAACCCGGCAACAGGAAAAAAATTCTCAAAGAAACCTTCGCAGATCTTTTACCGGCTGAAATTTACTCGAGAAAAAAACAAGGCTTCGAAGTTCCGCTTCTGAAATGGTTCAAAAAAGAGCTCAGCGGAATGATCGATGAATTGCTCAACGAAAAATTCCTCCGCGAACAAAATATTTTTCATCCACAGGAAATAACAAAACTCCGCAAACAAATGGAATCCAATAATCCCGGCGATTCCGTTGCAAGAATTTGGGGACTTATAGTTTTTCAAAAGTGGTGGTTGAAGTATTGCAAGTAGTCAGTAGTCAGTAGACAGTAGTCAGTTGAAAAATCTATTCGTACATTCGTTTTCATTCGTAATTCGTTCCCCCGTTGCCAAAAGTACTCAGGATAATAAATCGTTTTAACATCGGAGGGCCTACTTACAATGTGGCTTACCTCTCGAAATATCTTGCGCCGGAATTTGAGACCTTGCTTGTGGGTGGTGCGAAAGATGAAACGGAAGACAGCTCTGAATTTATTCTTGATAAGCTGGGATTAAAACCGATCATTATTCCTGAAATGAAAAGGGAAATCGATTTTAAAAATGATCGTATTGCTTATAAAAAGATCAAAGCGCTTATACAGGAATTCAAACCCGACATCGTTCACACACATGCAGCGAAGGCCGGCGCAATCGGAAGGTTAGCAGCAAGTGCGTGTGACGTTCCTGTGATCCTCCACACATTTCACGGACATATTTTTCATTCCTATTTCGGAAAAACCAAAACGGCTGTTTTTAAATCAGTAGAAAGATACCTCGCAAAAAAAAGCAGCGCCATCATTGCAATAAGTGAAAAGCAAAAACAGGAGCTAGCGCTCGAACATAAAATTTGTCCGGCGGAAAAGATAAAGATCATTCCACTCGGCTTCGATCTCTCACGATTCAGGGAAAACACGATCGAAAAAAGAGCCGCATTCCGTAAAGAATATTTCATTGACGAAAATGAAGTTGCAATCGTCATTGTCGGTCGGCTTGTGCCGGTGAAAAATCATGAGCTGTTTCTCCGCGCATTAAAATCGGTCCTTGAAAAAACAGTTGTGCCTGTCCGCGCGTTTATTGTTGGTGATGGTGAAGACCGTCAAAAACTAGAAACGCTTGCGCATGAGCTTGGTTTTGATTTCAGCACCGAAAAGAAAAAAGAGAAAAAAGTGCTGACCTTCACTTCGTGGATCAAAGATGTTGACCGCGTTCTTGCAGGCAGCGATATTGTTTGCCTCACCTCGTGGAATGAAGGAACGCCCGTGAGCCTGATTGAAGCACAGGCAGCAAGTCGCGCCATTGTAACCACACAGGTGGGCGGCGTGGAAAACATTGTCAATCCGGGTATAACCGCATTATTGAGCGCTCCCGGCGACACTGAAAAATTCGCTGAAAACCTGCTCGAGCTCGTTCAGAATGCGGAGAAAAGACAGGCATTCGGTGATGCAGGATGGCCTGTGGTTTCGGAGCGATTTCATTATACACGGCTTGTGGCTGATATGGCCGCATTTTACAACACGTTGTTAAACCGGAAATAGCTCCATTTCAGGGCTTTTTTGATACCTTTGCCATTCTTAAGAAAACACGCCCAATCATTATGAAAAAAATGTTGCTGCCCCGGCTACTATTTATTGGTTTGCTGGCAATTCTTTTTTCGCTCAACAGCTGCCGGATCCTGAACCCCAACAACATGCTTTATGCGGGCAAAAATTATCCGTATGATACGCTGGAGAATGATTCAACGGTTGCCAAAGAGTTTGTGCTAGGACCAAATGACATTATTGAATTTCGTCTTTTTGCAAATGATGGTTTCCGCCTCGTCGATGTAATTTCGTCGGGCACAGGTGCAGGAAATGCTTCTTCACTCATCCGCCAGGGATTTGAATATACTCTTGATTATACCGGCACAGTAAGATTGCCAATCCTCGGACTTGAAAACCTGTCAGGCTTTACCATCCGTGAAGCAGAGCTTTATCTTGAAAAAAGATATTCTGAATTTTATGTCAAGCCGTTTGTAATTATCAAGATCACCAACAAACGGATCATTGTATACCCGGGTGAACCGGGGCAGGCGAGAATCATTTCGCTTTCGAATAATAACACCACCATTCTCGAAGCGCTTGCTACTGCCGGTGGTATCCGACAGGATGGAAAAGCATATAACATCAAGCTGATCCGCGAAACATATAATCCAAAAGATCCTTATAAAGTTTACAAGATCGATCTTTCAAAAATTGAACGCGGACTTATAGACGGATCAACAATCGTTCAGTCGGGTGATATTATTTATGTGGAACCACGACGACAGCTTGCATCAAAATCATTGCGTGAAGTAACGCCGATTCTTTCGCTCACAACGAGCTTGCTTACTTTCTACCTGCTTCTTTCACGACTGTGATTCCCAATTAGAAACTATGTTGCAGTCCCAGCTAAATGATAAAAATGAAACGCTCGAACGTTATAAAGAGCGTTTAACGAATTTCAGCGGGGAATTCGAGCTGGGGCTTTTCCTTTTTATTGCTAAAAGATCTATTTTCTGGATCGCTTTCTTTTTCGCAATCGCAATTGGTGGATCGTGGCTTTACCTGCGCTATTCGCAGCCGGAATTCGAATCCAATGCTGTTATGCAGATCAATAACCAGAACAATGCAAGAGTTCTGAATGTTGCAGGCATTAACGACATGGAAGAGCCGAATGAGCTCGCAGGTGCAATTGAAGTTATCCGCTCGAAAGTGTTTTTGAAACGTGTGCTTTCTAAATTGCCGCTCGAAGTAAGCTATTACGCACAGGGAAAAATTAAGACCAACGAACATTATAAATCATCACCATATAAAGTTGCGATCAATGTCAAATCGCAGGATATTTTCGGAACACGTTTTGATATTCGATTTAATCCTGATTTGAAATCCGGTGAGGTTTCTTATAACTACGGCGGACAATTATACTCGAAAAAGTTTGTTGCAAATCAATGGATTGAATTTCCGCAGATTACTTTATTGATCACGTTGAATTCAGAACAGCTCAAGGCAATGCTCAACACAACAGGTGACAATACCTATTATTTTGTGCTGAATTTAATTGATGATTTGGCTGACAGCTATTTCCAGCGTTTGAATGTTGCTATTATCAATGAGCCTGCGAAGACCATTCATATTTCATTTACAGATAACAATGGCGTCAAAGCATACGACGTTGTAAATTCCATTACGGAAGAGTACATCAATTTTGATTTGGAACGCAGGAGTGAAAGCGGAAATAAAGTGCTTGCATTTATTATGGGCGAGCTGAAATACCGCGAGAAACAAATGCAGCTGGCTGAAGACAGCATTCGTTACTTTCGTGAAAAAAATCACATCCGCGATAACGAAGAGATCAACACCTTCAACATGACCCGCTTCGGATCGATAGAAGATCAGCTGGTGAAAGTGCAACTTGAAAATAAAGTGCTCACCGAAATTCAGAAGAAGCTTGTTGAGAAAGATGTTGACGTGAAATCGTTGCTTGCGCTTGTATCAGGAACAGAAAACAGCGCATCACTTGCTATGCCGATGAGCAATCTTTACAGGCTTGTAAGCGATCGTGAAGATGCGTTGATGTCTGTTACACCTGCAGCTCCGGAAATAAAAGCATTCGATTACCAGATCGGGATACAGAAAACATTGCTGCTTCAAAGTGTTCAGTCGATCCTTGACCAGGGAAATATCCGCGAAACTGCTTTGAATGAAAAGATGAAAGATTACGGCTCAAAGCTTCCGGAAGAGGATAACCTGAATGTGGAATACACAGCACTGCAGCATTTGTATGACATCAATGAAAAATTCCGCAGCACTTTCATTGAAAAAGAAATTGAATACCAGATCTCAGAAAAAGGTTTTACCTCGCAGCATGTCGTTCTTGAAAAGCCGCGCATTCCTGCTACACCATTCAGCCCGAGCAAACGTTCTGCAATTATTACCAGCGTTCTTTTAGCCGTTGTGTTCAGCCTTATCGTAGTTGTGGTGCGTTATCTCATGCACGACACGATCACTTCGCTCAACCAGATCTCAAAGCACACACAGGCTTCTATCAGCGTGCTTGGTATCATTCCGAAATACAAACAAAATGTTCCGGTATCGCAATTGCTGGTTGACAAGAATCCGAAATCACTTATTGCAGAATCATTCCGTTCGCTTCGTACGAATCTCCAGTTTATTTCAACTGCTGATGGTCCGAAAATTATGGCGGTGACTTCTACTATCTCCGGCGAAGGAAAAACATTTGTCGCAATTAATCTTGCCGGCATTATCGCTTACTCCGGTAAAAAAGTGATTATCGTCGATCTCGATATGCGTAAGCCGAAAATTCATCTTGGCTTCAATGTTCCGAATGTAAAAGGCATGAGCACGATGCTGATCGGGAAAGATAAAACTGCGGATTGCATTCAGAAAAGCTCGCTGGAAAATCTTGATTTTATTACTGCCGGACCAATTCCGCCGAATCCATCTGAGCTGATCCTCAGTTCAAAAATGGATGACATCCTCAATGAGCTGAAAAAAACATACGAGCTGATCATCGTGGATAATCCTCCTGTCGGACTTGTAACAGATGGCATTCAAATGATCCAGATGGCGGATTACCCTGTATATATTTTCCGTGCGGATTATTCAAAACGTAATTTCATCCAGATCGTTGATCGTCTTTATAATGAGAATGGAATTAAGAAGCTCGCAGTAGTTTTGAATGGTGTAGATGTTGATCGCAAAGGATACGGCTACAATTATGGTTATGGTTATGGTTATGGCTACGGTTATGGCTACGGCTATTACGACGAAACATCAAGGAAAAGAGGCTGGCTCTCCAATTTATTCGGAGCAAAAAAATAAAATGGAAATACAACGCACATTTATTGACGGACTGCTCATTATAAATCCGAGAGTTTTTAATGATGGCAGAGGTTATTTTTACGAATCGTGGAATAAGCAATCGTTTGAACAGGCAGGAATTCTTTCTGAATTTGTGCAGGACAATCAATCACTTTCACAACCCGGAGTTTTAAGAGGATTACATTTTCAAAATCCACCATTCGCGCAGGCGAAGCTGGTGCGTGTGATCAATGGTGCAGTTTTAGATGTGGCAGTTGACATTCGCAAAAATTCTCCTACGTATGGAAAACATTTCAGCATTGAATTAACTGCTGAAAACAAAACGATGTTTTACATTCCCGAAGGATTTGCACATGGATTTGTTACGTTGAAAGAAGATACCATCTTCGCTTACAAATGCGCAGGATATTACAACAAAGCATCGGAAGATACTTTGTTATGGAATGATCCTGATCTGAATATTGACTGGGGAATTACTTCTCCCCTGCTATCTGAAAAAGACATTGCAGGAAAAGCATTCAAGAGTTTCGAAAGTAAATTTTGACAAAAAAAATCGCCATAAAAAAAGTCCCGTTGATTGACGGGACTTTTTTTATGGCGAATTTTCTTTTAATGATTTACCGCAAGCTTTTTCACATGCTTTGCAGTACCATTATCAACCGTAACAAGATACATTCCGGAAGCAAGTTCAGCTGTAGAGAAATTTACAACATGATCACCTTGTCCGTATGTTTCATCAGAGATCTCTTTTACAACACGTCCATTTAAATCCGTCAATGTAATTTTCACCTGCTCTGATTCTTTTACAGCGAATTTAATTGTGCTATTATCCTGTGCAGGATTCGGGAAAAGATCGAAATAAGAAACTGTGCTTGTTTCATTTATTCCAACACCATTTCCTGTGATGTTCACATCATCAAGATAAAATTGGTTTCCGTATTGTCCGCCGGTCCATTCGAATTTGAAACGAACCTGTGCTTGTGCATACAAGGAAGAGTTGAGGTTGATGGTTGTGGTTTCCCAGAGAAGCGGGTTGTTTGTTTCAGGAATAAAATAGTAAGGAACTAAACCTGCGCTGAGCAACGATACGCCTGTTTTAGAAACAAGCTGAGTCCACGTTTGTCCGCAATTAACTGAAACCATTACGCGAAGCTTCTCTGTAATTTCTTCTGTTGACAAAACCTGTGATGCGAAAGCAGTTTTAAATGTCAATTGTATTCCAGTTAAGTAACGAAGGTCGTACAAAGGAGAAATTAAAGCATCCACATCTCCTGCAGTATTATGATAATTATCCAATACCGCAGCACCTGTGCCTGTTGCAGCAGTTGCATTGGTTTGGTGCCAGTAAATATTATCGCCATTGTTGTTGCTTACAATCCAGCCACGATTCAGTGCATTCACATCTTCAAAACCTTCGAATACAGGAGCAACGACTTCAGCATAAGGAACGCCTACATGGATGTAACCGACTTTGGTAATTGAATCAGATCCTGTTGCGTTGGTTACAGTTAATGAAGCTTTATAAACTCCGGCAGTGCTGTATGTAACAATTGGTGATGCAGAAGTATAATTATTAGCAACTCCACCATCAAACGTCCACTGTCTTGAAGCAACTGTTCCATTCCAGGAATTATCTGTAAATGTAACTGTACCGCCCTGGCAAACCATTTGACGGTTAGAGCTGAAATCCGCATGCGGAACACATAGCGAAGGATTAGCTGTGTATGTTCCTGTTGCAATAAGATTAGAAGTGCTCCAAAGGTGGTTGCGCTCTGAAACATTTGAAGTCAATGCTGCGTGCATGGCAAGCTTCTGGTAATACGTGAACATTACGGAACAATAAGAATAGTCCATATAGTTCTGGTAATTCTCTACGATTGCAGCGTTACACACCATTGATCCGGCAGCACTAGGGCAATTGGTGAATCCTTTGGTTTGTGGTGTATCAGGAATTCCGTCATCACCGCAATAAACACCGGGATCATTTGTATTTCCCCAGGTGTGCGCAAGATCAAGCCAGTGACCGATCTCATGTGTAAGCGCGCGTGAGCGGCCCACATTGCTGCTTCCGATGCTTCCGATATAATCGTGCAGGATAATAATTCCGTCAACAGTAAAGCCCATTCCGGTTACTGAAGAAGGATAATAGGCATATCCTGCAACGCCGGCCGCACCAATGGTATTTACAACCCAAACGTTCAGGTAGCTTCTTCGTGGCCAGCCGTTAAGTTTGGAACCATCGTCAGCATTATAAGTTCTTTTGGAAGGAACACGGTCAATACCGTTTGTACAATTTCCGTCCGGGTCAATTGTAGCAAGGCGGAATTCAATTTCAGCATCCGTAGCAATCGACTGAAATGGCGAAACAATTGCTGCTGTATCGGCATTCAGCTTTGCAAAATCACGATTAAGGATAAGCATCTGATCGAGCACTTGCGCATCTGAAATGTTTTCCCAGCCGTAATCATGAATGATGTGAAAAACTACAGGGATAATGTAAGTTGTCGCAACCCTGTTTCCGGAATTTGCAAACATTGCATTACGTTCTTCGAGCAGCTGATCTTCGGCTTGCTGGATCTCAATAGGATTTGTTTGTTTTAAACGCTCGTTATAATGTGAAGATCCACACGGCAACTGCGCATTCAGGATTCCGGCTGTAGCCAAAACAGTAAGGAAAGAATTCCTTATCAGTGTAGTTGTTTTCATTATCGTTTTTTGAAATGCGGTGCGACAGGGAAAGTCTTCAGCGCAGGGTTTATATTGAGGAGATGATTTAAAAAGAGTCCCGTCCCATAAATAAACTTACAGGACGGGACTCTTTATATTTTTCAGCTGTTAGTGATTAACCGCAAGTTTTTTCACTTGTCTGGTTGTACCATCATCAACAGTTACAAGATACATTCCTGATGCAAGCTCTGCAGTAGAGAAAGCAACAACGTGCTCACCCTGGCTGAACGTTTCATCAGAGATCTGTTGAACAATACGACCATTCAAATCTGTAATTGAAATTTTCACCTGCTGCGATTCTTTTACAGCGAATTTGATTGTGCTGTTATCCTGTGCAGGATTCGGGAAAAGATCGAAATAAGTTACTGTGCTTACTTCATTGATGCCAACATTATTACTTGAGATGTTGAGATCATCGATGTAAAACTCGTTACCGAATTCACCACCTGTCCACTCGAATTTGAAACGTGTTCTTGAAGCAGCGTAAGTATTAGGAATGGTAACAGTGATCAATTTCCATATCTGTGGATCGTTGGTTGGGATGAAGTATCCCGGTACCAAACCTGCGCTGAGCAATGTAGCACCTGCCCTGCTTGTGATCTGTACCCATGACTGTCCGCAATTTGTAGAACCAAGGATGCGAAGCTTCTCAGTGATATAACCTGTATCCTGGATCGTGGAAGCAAAAGCAACTTTGAAAGTCATGGTGATTCCGGTCATAAAACGAAGGTCATACTGTGGAGAAATAAGATCATCTACTTCACCTGTTGTATTAGTATAATTATCAAGAACGATAGAACCTGTTCCTGTTAATGAACCTGCTGTTGTCTGGTGCCAGTAGATGTTATCGTTATTATGATTGACCACATACCATCCACCGTTCAATACGGTTGTGCTTTCAAAACCTTCCTGGATCGGGCCTACAACTTCTCCGTAAGCATTTCCTACAATAACGTAACCGATCTTAGTGATTGAATCAGATCCGTTTGCATTGGTAACCGTAAGCGTTACATTGTACTGTCCTGCTGCATTATAAGTAACAATAGGATTAGCAGAAGTGTAGCTGTTAGCAGATCCGCCAGGGAATTGCCAAACTCTTGAAACTACGTTTCCATTCCATGAATCATCTGTGAAAGTGATTGTTCCGCCTTCGCAAACCATGTAACGGTTAGGATGGAAATCTGCTTTTGGAGCGCATGATACAGGTGTTGTTGTGTATGTACCTGTAGCAATAAGATTAGAAGTAGCCCAAAGGTGATTTCTATCAGATACGTTTGAATTCAAAGCAGCATGCATTGCAAGTGCCTGGTCATCTGTAAACATACGTGAGCAATAAGAATACTCCATGAAATTCTGGTAATTCTCAACAGTTCCCGGTCCTACTGTATCACAAACAATTGCGTTAGCAGCTGAAGGACAAGTTTGCCATCCTTTTGTTCTTGGTGTATCAGGAATTCCATCATCGCCACATGCAACACCAGGTGAATTTGTATTTCCCCATGGGTGAGAAAGATCGAGCCAGTGACCAATTTCGTGTGTCAAAGCACGTGAAGTTCCCGGTGAACCGGTTCCGATGCTGCCGATATAATCATGCAGAATGATAATTCCGTCCACAGTAGCACCCATTCCGGTTACAGAAGCAGGCTGATAAGCATAACCAGCAACACCTGATGCTCCGATAGATTTAACTACCCAGACATTAAGATAATTTCTGCGTGGCCAGCCATTCAACTTTGAACCGTCATCACCATTATTTGTTCTTTTAGATGGAATACGATCGATTCCATCGGTGCAATTTCCTTCCGGATCAAGCGTAGCCAAACGGAATTCAATTCCAACATCAGCAACGATTCCCTGGAACTGTGGAATTACGAATGAAGTGTCTGCGTTACGTTTTTGGAAATCTTCATTGAGAATATCCATCTGATCTAGGATCTGTGCATCAGAAATGTTCTCAATACCATAATCATGTACAATGTGAAAAACAACAGGAATAATGTACTGTACAGCCACGCGTTGATCTGCATTTTGAAACAGCGCTGCTTTCTCAATATCCAATTGGTCCTGAGCCTGCTGCACTTCAACCGGGTGAAGTGCTTTCATACGTCTGTTGTAATCGTCCGAACCGCATGGCAGTTGTGCGTTCAACAATCCACCTGATGCTAAAAGCGCAATGATGGTGTTACGAATTGTAGTAGTTCTCATTTTGATTTTTAATGTTGCCGCCTGCCGGTAATTGCAGGTAAAGCTGTGTTAATAATTTTTACAAAGGGATGCTTTGTACTCGCAGTCAAATTACACTGTATTGAGGTCAATGTTCACTTGATTAACAAAGATATGAGGTTCTTCGAAAGAATCAAATATCATAGCAACCAAATTGGGCTCAATTACGTAAATTAGCAGCGGTTCTCCCATATTCCCGACCAACAATTTATGAACAACGATCTCGTCCTGATCTATTCAGGATATTTTATTTGCTCCATTATCCTGGCTTTTCTGCTGAATGCCTTATTCCTGAGGTTTTCCAGAACGCTGGGTATGAGGGGGGCACCTGAGCTCGTGCGGTGGAGCAGCCTGCAAAAACCTGCTGTCGGAGGAATTTCATTTTTCGTGCTTTTCCTCCTTTCTATCGCCTGTTTCAGCGTCTTTTTCCCTTATCGATTCGTGCCTCTCGATAAACAGCTGCTCGGAATGCTCGGGGCGGTGACGCTGGCTTTTTTAATGGGACTTGCAGATGATGCTTATAATACAAAGCCATTTTTAAAATTATTCGTCCAAATCACCTGCGGACTTATCCTTATCGGCACGAATCAATCTATTCACCTGTTTGAAAGTTCGCTGCTGAATAATTTATTGACAATCGTATGGGTTGTCGGCATTATGAATTCGATTAATATGCTGGACAATATGGACGCGATTACTGCAAGCGTTTCGGTTGTAATTTTTATAGAAGCCCTGCTTACACTTTATATTAATCATGATTTTTACAATGTTCATATTATCATGATCCTTGGCGTGATCGGGGCGCTGAGCGGATTTTTATTCTTCAACTGGCATCCTTCCAGGCTATTCATGGGCGATACCGGCAGCCAGTTTCTCGGTATTTTGCTGGCCGTTATCGGGATTCATTACTTCTGGAATAACCCTGATTTTGGCGGAAATTATTTTCATTCCAAACAATTGCTCGTCACCATTCTCGCCTTTATAATTCCAATCTGTGATACTACCATTGTAGTCATCAACAGGCTTTTACGCAAACAGGCGCCATGGCTCGGAGGGAAAGATCATACCACGCACCACCTCTCCTACCTCGGTTTCAGCGATAGCCAGGTGGCGATTGCTTTTGTCGGAATTTCATTTGTCTCTTTAATGATGATCTTTGTGATCCAGGGAACCATTGTAAATTGGGAGCTAAAGCACATTCTTATCTTCGGCGGTTATATCCTGGCGGTTTTCGCGACTTTATACACGGTAACTAAAGTTTCCAAACCAGCGTTGAAAGAACAAGATGAAGAAGGCCATTCAAAGCCTGAATAAATTTGTTAGCCGTTGGTACAGGCACCTGCTTGCGCTACCCGTATTTTTCCTGCTCTTCCTTATCACGCAGCTGATCTATTCCTCTTTCAACAGCGCTATTTCCGATTCGGATTATAAAAGCCTCCTCTTTTCCGATTATAAGCTCGAAGGTGTTACTATTCCGCGCGACCTGAATTTCTGTGGAGAAAAAGTTCCGATCGAAAATTACAGGGTGAAACGCGCGCTGGAAAAAGAATTTTATAACAAAGCTTTTTTTCAGCCTGCAACTTTAATTCTTCATAAAAAAGCAGCGCGGTGGTTCCCGCTCATCGAGCCAATCTTAAAGAGGAATGGCGTACCTGATGATTTTAAATATGTCGCTATTCTTGAAAGTGGTTTGACGAATTCTACAGCACAATCGGGCTCAGGCGGATTTTGGGGAATTATGCCTCCTGTCGGGAGAGATTATGGGCTGCAAGTGGATGAACAGGTGGATGAACGTTTTAATATTGAAAAAGCAACAGAAGCGGCTTGTGAAATTTTTAAAGACGGTTATAAAAAATATAAAAATTATACGCTTGCCGCTGCTGCTTACGATTATGGTCCGGGTGCGTTAGACAGGCAAATGGAAAGACAAGGGATCCGTAATTATTATGAGCTTGATCTGAATGAAGAAACTGCGCAGTATCTCTATCGATTGCTTGCATTCAAAGAAATCATTTCTCGCCCGGAAGCATATGGTTATAAGCTGAGCAAACGTGAATTATTCGCACCTATCCCAACCAATTCGGTAAAAGTAGATTCAACCATTACCGATCTGCCGCGATTCGCAGTTTCACAAGGCTCAACGTATCTTGAATTGCAAACTTTAAATCCATGGCTGCTTAAAACATCGCTTCAAAATCCGGATCACAAAACGTATTATATTTTATTCCCTAAAAAGGGTGTGAAGCTTTACGGAATGGATATGAAAGATTCAACGCATGAAGTTTCTGCTGTGATCGATACAACGAAAATATTTCCTGCTGTAGAAAAGCTACCTGATTCATTATTTACAGGAAAAAAATAGCAACATATTCAGTACGATGCTTAGTATATTTGCCATCGTATGAAATTAAAACAAGGATTTTTTAATGTGAAATTTTTACTGCCGGTAACAGTATTTTCACTATGCTTTTTCTACGCTTGCATTAAACCTGCAAAAAGATTCGTGCGTTACACACCACCGCCATCGCCCGATTATTCGCTTCAAAAAAACTGGGCTGCTTTACCTTTAATGAAGGATAGCGCAGATACAGTTCCTTACGGATCAAATCTGAAAGATGGACAGGCTGACGCTAAAGTGGATGTGTTTTTTATTCATCCCACCATGTATTATAAAGCTAAAAGCTGGAATGCAAACGTAGATGATAAACGCACCAATCGTCTTGTTGATATTTACCCGATTCGTCAGCAGGCGAGTGTATTTAATGAAAGCTGCAAAGTATATGCGCCGCGTTACAGGCAGGCCACATTATATTCATTTATCGAAGGAAATGGCGATGGTTTTGCAGCATTAGAAGTTGCTTATGCTGATATAAAACTTGCTTTCGAATATTATCTTAAAAATTATAACCAGGGTCGCCCGATTATTATCGCAGGACATTCACAGGGAACTTTTCTTGCAGAGAAATTGATAAAGGAGTTTTTTGATAATGATCTTAAGATGAAAAAATTATTGGTTGCTGCTTACCTCATTGGCGGCAATGCCGGTAAAGAAAGTTTTACATCCATCTTTCCGTGTGATTCTGCTTCACAAACCAATTGTTATGTCTCCTGGCATACACGTCGCGATGGAAGTGATTATAAAGAGCCGACAAAAAAAACAATTACAGCACCTGCTTACCAGAATCACAAAAAATACGTTTGTGTCAACCCGATTACCTGGAAAAGAGACACCGCATATGCGCCGGCCTATCTAAATAAAGGCAGTGTTCCTTCTTCTTTTAATCGTATTGATGTAGGCTTACTCGGTGCAAAAATTTCGCATCAGCAAATCTTGTGGGTAGATAAGCCAAACAAAAAAGGGTATCCGAAAGGGAAGAATTATCATGTAGCTGATGTCGGGATGTTTTATATGAATATTCGGGGTAATGTTAAAGAGAGATGTGCTGCTTATTTTGCATTGTATAAGTAAGTATTTCCTTTAGTGATTGGTGTCCCCCGCGGCGGAGGTGATTGTTCTTTTTTTTATCATTAGGTACGTTTGCGAAACCTACCTAATGATAAAAAAAAGTATCTCAAACGCCTAAGAATAAAAAAATCTTAAAAAACTGTTCCTGTTCCATAGAGAATTCCCCAGCTGTTTATGCCGTAGGAATAGCTGGTGCCAACGTACATCACGAAATTATTTCGGATCAGTCGAATTCTTGCGGCTCCGATCGGTGCGAAACGAATGGTGCTTTTGGTATCCATTAAAAAACTTCCAAGCGGTCCGGCTTCCAATTCTACGATTGAGGCTGCTGCAACTTTTACCCTGAAACATTTGAATTGAACTCCTGTTCCGAATGTCGGGGAGGCACGCTCATTTACAAGTTGACCTGCAACAAGAAATTGCTTTGATTCGGTAGGTAAATTAAAAAACACCGGAACACGCATTCGTTTCAGCGGACGAAACTCAACAAAAAAAAGCATCGCGCTGGTTGGAATTACAATGGCAGATTGGTTACGGATATTTACCTGTTTGCTGTTCGAAATAAACAGCAACGATTGTCCGAAGCTCAATTCAAACACACCTTTCCGGAATAAAGAATCTGCTTTGAACCTGCGTTTGGTTGAATCACGTTCAATGGGTGCTGCGCTGACTTCTGCAATGCAAAAAAAGACTAATGCAATAGAAAAAAGTATCCGGATCATGCGGGGGAGATTGGGGAATGCTCCGCAAGATAATTTTTTTCCTTTGCCCCACCATTCTTATCCCAACTTATACCCTATCCGATCATTCATTAGCCTGTAAGCAATTTTCAGTGGAGCTTCTTCTTCAAATAAAGTTGGCGATGGAAGTTTTTTTTGGAATTTTTTTATCAGCATTTTTTCCATCTCTGCATTTTCCATTATTCTTTTATCTTTCAGAATATGCAAAACATTAAAATCATTTCTTAAAGCAACGCTGATCATAGAAAAGCGGTGACACACGAGCGGATCTGCTTCGGCACAAATGAGCGCGGGAATAAATCCAAGATCAACTTCGTGCTTCAGAAAGTTTATCCCGGATTGAAAATTTTCTGATGCACGCACTTTTTCAAAATCAACACGGCCAATTTGATCAAGCAATTCCAGCTCCTTTTTTCGCGCACCGAATTCTTCAGGTAGATGAAAATACCGGCTTCCGTTTGCTTCGAAAAAAGCAGCAAGTCGTGATTTTATAAACTGTGAATTAAACCTGCTGGCTGCAATACTTCGAACATCAATAACACTGCTTACACCTGCAGCGTTTAATAGTTCAAGAAAATATTCAGCTGTGTGTACGGAATGGCCGACAGTATAAATTACAGGCTTCATTTTGAAATTGCTGCCTGTTTTTTATCCGTGACCAATGATTCTCCATTTAAGCTTGCAACTGTTTTTTCAATCACTTTTTCTTCGAGCGCAATATCAGTTTTATCTTTTTTGATGACAATCCGGATGCGCGAATACAATGTCATGTAGATATTTGCCACCCAAACAAGGGAAAAACCGCTGATGAAATAGCCACGCCAATCTTCATAGATCAATGTGAAATCTGTAATGATGAGCATTAAAATTGTAACGTAATGGCTGAAGCAATATTCGCAGGTAAACAGGTAAAAAAATTTGCGAGTGAATAATTTTCTGGCATTCTTGCTTTTATCCACACAATAGTCCCGTGGCTCGCGAAAAACTTCCTCGTGCGTAACTGTCCAGGCAATGCACGCAATAGGAACGGCAAAAACAAACAATTTTAAAATCTGCAACAAAAGATCTTGTGCCATAGCAGAAGTACAACAAAAATTAAGCCACTAGAATTTCCTCAACTTGTGGAATCCAATTATGAATTATTAGTAAAATCCTGACCCGAAAGGCTCAAAACACCTTACCTTTGCACTTCCTTTTCCGGAGATAATTACATGTCAGATATTCACACCCTTCCTCCTATTGCAGAAAGTGAAAATGAAACGCTGGAGGTTCTTGGCGCACGCGTTCATAACCTGAAAGATATTACCGTTTCTATACCGCGCAACAAACTGGTTGTTATTACAGGTTTGAGTGGCAGCGGAAAATCTTCACTTGCATTTGATACCATCTACGCCGAAGGTCAGCGTCGCTATATTGAAACATTTTCTGCGTACGCCCGCCAGTTCCTTGGTGATCTCGAACGTCCCGATGTAGATAAAATCACCGGGCTTTCTCCCGTGATCTCTATCGAACAGAAAACTGTAAATAAAAATCCCCGTTCTACAGTCGGAACGATCACTGAGATCTACGATTTTCTACGTTTGCTTTATGCGCGTGCATCGGATGCGTACTCCTATGTGAGCGGTGAAAAAATGGTTCGTTACACCGACGAGCAAATTCTTGATCTTATCCTTACCACCTACGAAGGCAAAAAAGTATTGCTGCTTTCGCCTGTCGTGAAAGGTAGAAAAGGACATTACCGCGAATTATTCGAGCAAATTCGTAAGCAGGGATTTTTGCGTGCACGTGTTGATGGTGAATTAATGGAATTGACCACGCGCATCCAGCTTGACCGTTACAAAGTACATGACATTGAAATTGTCATTGACCGCATCCAGGTAAATGCTTCCGATCGTCAGCGTATTTTTGATTCGGTGAAGCTTGCATTGAAGCACGGCAAAGGAACAATGATGATTTCCGAAGCTTCAAATGCAAAAGGTCCAACCGGTGAAGCGCGTCATTTCAGCCGTCATCTCATGTGCCCGAGTTCCGGAATTTCTTATGATGATCCGGCGCCGAATATTTTTTCTTTTAATTCTCCTTATGGCGCTTGTCCGAAATGCAATGGGCTTGGTCATATTTTAGAAATTGACATTGATAAAATCATCCCTGTAAAAACAAAAAGCATCAAAGCAGGTGCGATTGTTCCTATTGGCGAATACCGCAGCTCGTGGATATTTAAACAGCTCGATGCGCTTGCAGATAAATATAAGTTCAAGCTTTCTGACCCGGTTCGCGACCTTACCGAAGATGCGTTGAACGCGATTTTGTACGGAACAGATGAAATGCTGAAAGTGAAAAATGACACCAACAGCACAGGCACAAGCTATGCATTGTCGTTTGAAGGTGTTGTCAATTTTCTTGCGCGCCAGGAACAGGAAGGCTCGAGCGGAGTGCAGCGTTGGGCGCAGGAATTTATGAATGAAGCGTTATGCCCGAAATGCAAAGGCTCGCGCTTGAAAAAAGAATCATTGTACTTCCGCGTTGGAGAAAAAAATATCGCCGAGCTTGCAGGAATGTCATTGAGCGATTTGAAGATCTGGCTCACCGGAATTGAAGAGCGTATCAGCGAACGCCAGCGTACAATCGGAATTGAAGTGTTGAAAGAGATCCGCAATCGTTTGCAATTTTTGCTTGATGTCGGATTGGATTATTTATCAATTGATCGCAGCTCACGTTCGTTGTCGGGCGGAGAAGCGCAACGTATTCGTCTTGCAACACAGATCGGCTCGCAGCTGGTGGGTGTACTTTATATTCTTGATGAGCCGAGCATTGGGTTGCACCAGCGCGATAATGTGCGCCTGATACAAGCGTTAAAAGATCTGCGCGACATCGGTAATTCTGTGATCGTTGTTGAGCATGACAAAGACATGATCCTTGCTGCAGATCACGTGATTGACATTGGTCCCAAAGCAGGAGTTCATGGCGGTTATGTTGTTGCAGAAGGAACGCCTGACCAGCTTTTAAAATTCGGCACGCTGACAACCGATTATATTACGGGCAAAAAACAAATTCATATTCCGACCGAAAGAAGAAAAGGAAATGGAAAATCAATTGTGCTTGATGGCTGCACTGGGCATAACCTGAAAAATGTAACAGTTGAATTGCCGCTCGGGAAATTCATTTGCATTACAGGAGTAAGCGGCAGCGGAAAATCTTCACTGATCAACGAAACGCTTTACCCGATCCTTTCAAAATATTTTTATCGCAGTCAGCAAAAGCCGCTTCCATATCGCAAAATTCACGGGCTGGAGCATATTGATAAAGTGATTGAAATTGATCAGTCCCCAATTGGTCGCACACCACGTTCAAATCCTGCGACATACACCAATGTTTTTTCTGATATCCGCACGCTGTTTTCAGAATTGCAGGAAGCAAAAATCCGCGGATATAAACCCGGACGTTTTTCTTTAAATGTAAAAGGCGGACGTTGCGAAACATGCCAGGGTGCAGGATTACGTACGATCGAAATGAATTTCCTTCCGGACGTGTATGTGCTTTGTGAAACCTGCAATGGCAAACGTTACAATCGTGAAACACTGGAAGTACGTTACAAAGGAAAAAGCATTTCGGATGTGTTGCAGATGACGATTGATTCGGCAGTAGGATTTTTTGAATACCATCCAACGATTCTCGCCCGTGTGAAAGCGATGCAGGATGTTGGATTGGGATATATTACGCTCGGACAACAAAGCACAACATTATCGGGCGGAGAAGCGCAACGGGTGAAGCTTGCTACGGAACTTGCGAAAAAACAAACCGGGAATACGCTGTATATTTTAGATGAGCCAACAACAGGTTTGCATTTTGAAGATATCAGGATACTTTTGGAAGTGCTGGATAAATTGGCCGACCTGGGAAATACAGTGCTTGTAATTGAGCACAACATGGATATTATTAAAGTTGCGGATCATATAATTGATTTAGGTCCGGAAGGTGGTGTTGGAGGAGGCGAAATTCTTGCAATCGGAACGCCCGAGCAAGTTGCTAAAAACACCCGGAGCTTTACTTCTAAATTTTTGAGGGAAGAGCTGGAACAACAGTTAACCAAATGAATGCAGAGCTAAAAGATTTCCCGGTACAAAACATCAAATTAAATTTATGCGAAGTTGGTTTTGAAGAGAATCATTACCAGATTGACATTCTTTTTGATGATGTTCCTTTTGAAAATTTATCGGGTGTAGAAGATTTTGCTGAGTTCAATCTTTGTTATGAATTCGATCCCGGTTTTAAAGCTGAGGAGCATGTAGCAAATCCTGTTTCTCTTATTGAGAACAACTGGAAATTGCTTGGCCGTACGCCGGAGCTGGTAGATACTGTTCCGTTTATCACTACAGGTTATACTTATCCTGTATTGCTTCATCGTTGTGATATCGGGGAAGTAAAAGAGAATAAGATTTTTCTTGACCTTGAATTATTTTTAAATTTCGAAGATGGATTTCCGCAATTTAAAGATGCTTATTTCCCGTTGAAAGGCTGGTTTGATTTTGTTATCCGTACGGCGTAGCTTATTACATTTGGTTATTAGATATTATCTTTAATTATAAATCTTACGGTAATGAGCGATCTTAAAAATAAATTACACGAGCTTATTGACAGCTCGAATGATACTATTTTCCTGGAAAATATTTATCGTGCTATGCAACACCAGGTAGGCCTGAATAAGAGAGACATTCTTGATGATTTATCCGGTCCACAATTATCCGAGCTGAATGAATCAATTGCGAAATATGGTCGGGGTGATAATAAGCCTAAAGATTTCCTGGATGAACTTTCACCGGCTCAGCTTGCTGAATTGCATAAGGCAAATGATCAGTACGAACGCGGGGAAACGATACCTCATGAACAAGTTTTAGAAGAGCTGAAGCGATGGAGTTCGAAATAAATCGTGATTCATTTATTAATAATTCAAGTAGTAATAATTAGTTAGAAAAAATTATGAGTAGCAATTTGGTATTTGACCTCCCTGAAAAGCTTGACCAAATTGAAGTTCATAAATTAATCGAATCCGCACGATTTAAAAAACCGACCTCAATTCTGTTTGATTGGACAAAATGTGAAGAATCGTCCAAAATCGCATTATGTCTTGTGTTAAACTTAATGCTTGAATTCGAACAAAGCGGAATAAGAACAAGACATACTTCACACGAGAGGAATCACTATTTTAAGACTATTATTTATCCTTTTATTTCATTCCCTACCCAAAGTCTTGAAGTTCAAGAATCCAATTTAGGGGCCTTTTTAGCAGGAGTAGAGAACGATGCTATTCTCTCACGCGTAATGGCAATGAAAGATTATCTCAGATCAATTCGTGAATTGGATTTATTCAATATAAATCCTCTCGAAACAATTTTCTCTGAGCTGTATATGAATATTTGCCAGCATTCATGGAAAAACAATGGGATTGTATTTGTAGCAATTGAGCCGGAAAACAATATTATTGAGTTAATAATATCAGATATAGGAGTTGGAATTCCTGCTAACATTAGAGAATCATTTATTGAGTATGAAGAACGAACTGATGCTGAAGCGATTCTTTATGCAACTGAAGACCTCATAACAACCAAATCTATTGAACAAAATTATGGTAGAGGTTTGAGCACTTTGAAAACCTCTGTTATTGCATTAAATGGTTCAGCAGAAATTTATTCAGGATACGGTGGTCTGCTTATTGAGAAAGAAGGCATAGTGCTTAAAAGCTATAAACAGCATAATAATGGTACACAAATCCATATCCGAATCGATTTTCGTAACTTTGAGGTAAGAGCAGATTTCAATTTTACTGAAGATGTAGAATTTTAATGAAACAATTAATTGCAAATACTATTACAACAGATTTCCTTACCAGCAAGGGTGGTCTTGATATTGGCAAAAATATCGAGGAACTCTTGCAAATAAATCCGGATGAAAATATAGAAGTATCATTTGATGGCATTACAAATGTTTCACCATCTTTTGTGAACGGAGCTTTTCTTTACCTAATAGATAATTACGGCGCCGACTACTTTCGGAGTCACGTAAAAGTTATAAATGCCACATCTGAAGTAGCTAAAATCATAGGCGATTCCGTTAGAGCTTATCTTGATCGTCAAAAGGATTTCTTTAAAGGTCTCTAAAAGATTGTCGGATTGTTTCATAATAAAATTTGCACATTCCATTCTGAAACAATCCCATTCAACCAATCGTAATACAACAGGCTATACCTAAAACAATGTGATCCTACCAACCAAAAGCGGCCCGCTGTTTGCATGACTTCTCTCTGAACCCCATATTCATTATAAAATTTTATGACCAACGAAGATAAAATCCGCCGTGCGTTTGCAGAAAAAGACTGGAATGAAATTAAGGCGGGAGATTCCTGGCAGATCTTTAAGATCATGTCCGAATTTGTAGAAGGATTTGAAAAAATGGCGAAGATCGGTCCGTGCGTTTCTGTTTTCGGATCTGCACGTACGAAGCCCGACAATAAATATTACAAGCTCGCTGAAGAGATCTCCGAAAAGCTTTGCAAAGAAGGTTACGGTGTGATCAGCGGTGGCGGTCCCGGAATTATGGAAGCCGCAAACAAAGGAGCAAAAACAGGAAAAGGAAAATCGGTTGGATTAAATATCCGTCTTCCTTTCGAGCAGTTTTCAAATATTTATGTGGATTACGACAAGAATATCAACTTCGATTATTTTTTCGTTCGTAAAACCATCTTCCTTAAATATTCACAGGGATTTATCGCGATGCCGGGTGGATTCGGTACGCTGGATGAACTGTTCGAATCATTAACGCTCGTGCAAACTTCCAAAATCGCAAACTTCCCAGTGATCTTAGTCGGCACAGAATATTGGAGCGGTTTGCTAGACTGGATCAGGAAAACGATGCTTGAAGGAGAACACAACATCAATGAGAATGATCTGAACTTATTTCATCTTGTTGATACTGCCGATGATGCTGTGAAGATCATTAACGATTTCTATTCGCAGTACATGTTGAAACCGAACTTTTAAAAAAGGGAACGAATTACGAATCTTCCGAATGTACGAATACAGAAAGGGTGAATCGCATTTACGGGTTCGCCCTTTCGTATTTTCGTTTTGAATCGTAATCCGATCCCCACCTCTCTTTCAACAACCCAATGTTAACAAGTGCAGCTATAAATTTATGCGCTTGAAATTCATTCCATTCCCTTTATTCACAGGGAAAACAAGCCCACCTCCTCACCTCTCTTAACAAATCCATGTTTGTAAGTCCGCGTGCTTCTTATTAAGGAGGAACGCTGTTCGAATAGTTTTGTTCTGATTCGCACTATTCCCTACATAACGCGAATACCGAACATGACGAAACTTAAACTCACCTGGATGCTTCCTGCTTGCTTAGCGGGAACTTTCGTTGCTGCTCAATCGGCGTCGAAGGAACTTCCGTTAATCAGTTTGGGATTTGGTGTAACGCAATTTTCTGGTGATGTCGGAAGAATTAATCATACCGGCGGCGCTTTTCGTTCTGCGATGCGTTTCGGTGTGGAGCAACGTTTCGGAAACTGGATTGGCGCAGAAGCATTCGGACATTATGGAAAACTTTCCAAGAATGAACGAAGCGTTTCATTGAACAGGAATTTCGAATCGCAATTTATGTTTGTCGGAATAAACGGAATACTTTATTTCGACAACGATGTAATTATAAAACGCGATTCACCGTTCGCCCCTTATTTGTCTGCCGGTTTCGGCTGGATGAGCTTTGATCCGCATGGCGATTTAAAAGACAAGAACGACAGCACCTATAATTATTGGAGTGACGGATCAATTCACACACGACCTGAATCTGATCCGCAGGCGAACGGATCCGCATTGCTCAACCGCGATTATACTTACGAGACGCAATTAAAAGACAGCAGCACAAATTACAGCCGCAGCACTTTCGGAATTCCGTTGAGCGTTGGCTTTCGCTGGAAATTCGGTCCGCATGCAGGTGTGAATGTGCAGGCCAGCTATTTCATGACGTTCACCGATTATCTCGACAATGTAAAAGACGGTGGCAATGACAGCTGGATGTGGTACGGCGCTTCTGTGTATTACAAATTCGGAAAAACTGATAAAGAGCAGCATACCGGAATTGATGTGCAGGCGATGCTGAATGAGGATTTTGATAATGACGGCGTCAGCGATATTAATGATAAGTGCCAGGGAACTGTAGCAGGTGTGAAAGTGGATAATGATGGCTGTCCGCTTGATGATGATAAGGATGGCGTTCCTGATTATCTCGATAAAGAGCCGGATACAAAACGTGGTGCAACAGTGGATGTGAATGGAGTTGCATTGAATTTTGAAAAGATCAGAACAGAAGCAGAGCGCGATTCAATTAACGACGCTCAGAAAGCACAGTTCGAACAAAATCCTTCGCTTGAAACATTGAAGCAGGGAAATGAAGATATCACAGTGAAGTCGGGACCGAATTGTATTCCTGAAGAATTTCGCGCAGCAGATTTTAATAAAGATTGTGTCATCACAGCAGATGAGATCAACAGTGTAATCGATAATTTCTTCGATGGCGTTGGTGACTGGACAGCAGATGGCATCAATAAACTGGTAGATTATTTCTTCGATCAATAAACACAAGCCAAACGGAAAATTATGATCCGAGCACTTATTATTGTTGTCAACCTGGTCATCGTAATGGTGATCAAACTTTTTGTTGCTTCGCCTTATGCGGAAGTGAAAGCACCGTCAATTGTAAAAGCGGGTGAATCGTTTCTCGTTGAAGTTAAAATCGCTACCAATGGTGAAACGGATTTCATGCGCTATTCGATGGAATTTCCTGATGGTTGGCTCGTAGAAAAAGTCTCGACAGACGGAAGCTCATTCAAATACGAAAAGCACACTGTGAAATTTTTATGGTCGCGTGTGGGTGAAGTAAAAGAGCTTAACATTTCTTATCGCGTTACTCCACCTGTAACTGTATCAGGAGAGTTCGTAATGAATTGCAAACTTTCGCATACAGTAGATAATTTACCGGCGAATATTGCATTGCCACCGATGATCATAAACGTTACAGGAAATTCAGGCGGCACACAAAAAGTAGTTGTGGATTCCACCGCAAAGCCGGTCGTAGCTATCGGGATCGATCGTTTTGTCCCGACAACTGAAGTAGGAGAAGAATTTGTAGTGAGCTTAGTAATCAATAAAGATGATCTCACCAGCTTTGGAAAAATTGAAGATACGTTGCCTTCCGGATTTACAGCAACAGCAATAAAAACTGATGGTGCTGATTTTAAATTCGAAAATGGCGTGGTGAAGTTTTCCTGGTTCGTAATGCCTGCGAAACATGTGCTGAATGTACAATACCGTGTAACTGTTAATCCATCAGTAACAGGAGATCAATCGATCAGCGGACATTTCTCTTATGTAGAAAATGAAACCGGTAAGCTTATCGCTATTCCTGCTTCGCTTGTTAAAGTAAAAGGTGAGCCTGTTGCTACGAAGGAAGAGCCAATCGTAACCAAAGAAGAACCTATTGTGACAAAGGAAGAACCAATCGTGACGAAGGAAGAGCCAATTGTAACAAAAGAAGAACCTATTGTTACCAAAGAGGAACCAATCGTTACAAAAGAAGAGCCAATCGCAACGAAAGAAGAACCAATCGTTACTAAGGAAGAGCCTGTTGTAACAAAAGAAGAACCGGTTGCGAAAGCAGGTGCGGCAGGAGTAACTTACAGTGTGCAGATCGGGGCTTACAGGAGAATGCTTGCAGTTTCTTATTTCCGCGAAACATTCAGCTTTAAAGCAATTGTAAATGCAGAGCAGCATGAAGGCCTCAACAAATACACAACAGGCCTTTTTAACTCCTACCAGGCTGCCCGTGACAACCGTAACCAGGTTCGTACAAACGGCATTTCTGACGCTTTCGTTATTGCTTACAATAACGGAAAACGCATCACCGTCCAGGAAGCATTAATGATAACAAGCCAAAAATGGATTCAATAATCCTATAGAGTCTCGATCTTCTTGCTAAATTTGTTTTAATGTGCTCACCCTTTCGTTCGCTGTCCCTATCAGCGGTCTTTCTTTTTTTATTTTCTGCTGTGCAGCTTCATGCGCAAACAGATACGACAACCCTTACTTTACCCCATACCACAGAAGAACTGCCACGACCGGCACCTAAACCTTTTGTTTTCAAACCCACACTCGGACTCGGAACAGGAATGTTTTCTGTCTTCGGAGATCTTTACCAGCGTCATGCTGTTTCACCTCAAGTAAGTCGTGTCGGATATGAGCTTTCACTTTCACAGCCTGTAAATCCGTTTATGCGCGTTGGATTTTATGCCATGTTCGGAAAGCTTGGTGCCAATGAACGCCTGATCTACCGCAACCTCAATTTTGAATCGATGATCCGTATCGGCGGAGTTCATCTCGAATATAATTTCGCAAACTGGATTCCTCCTACCCGCAGTATTCATCCATGGATCTCTGTCGGATTTGAATCCTTTGAGTTTCTTACCAAGACCGATCTGTTTGATAAAAATGGTATTGCTTACAATTATTGGTCAGATGGTTCAATAAGAAGTCTTGCTGAAAATGATCCGTTTGCTAACCAGGCTTCATTCCTTGTACGCGATTACACGTATGAAACAGATGTGCGCGAACAAAATCTGGATGGATTCGGAAAATATCCTGAACGATCGTTTGCAGTTCCTGTAGGCGCCGGATTTCTCATGCAGCTTACGGATAAAGTGGATGTGAAAATCGGAACAACATTCCACTTCGGATTTACTGATTATCTCGATGGTGTAACATCCGGAAGCACTGGAAATCGTATCGGAACAAGCGCGAATGATAATTTTGTTTTTACTTCGTTTTCCCTGCGTTACAATTTAACCGGTCCGGCAGAAACTGTTGATTCAACCGGAAAAGATCCGTTCAGCGATGTGGATTATTATGCGCTTGAACAATGGGATTACGATAAAGATGGTGTTATCGATCTGAAAGATTCCTGCGCAGGAACTCCATTCGGTGTTGAAGTAAATTTAAAAGGTTGTCCGCTGGATGAAGACAAAGATCTTACACCGAATTATCGCGACATTGAATTAGGAACAACAGCAGGAATGTTTACAGATGAAGTCGGACTTGGTCTCAATGATTCAATCATCCAGATGCGTTGGGATATGTACAACGATTCGACAGGCGCGCTTTTTGCGAAGAAAGAAATTGTAAGAACCAATAAAGATTTTGTTCCAACAGGTACTGAGCGTAAAGTGTACATGGTTTCACTTGGAAATTATTCGAAAGGTGTTTCCAATGATGCATTAACACGTTTATTGAGCGTGCCCGATTTGAAAGGAACAATGCTTGCTGATTCCACAACAATTTATACAGCAGGAAATTTTTATGATTTGCGTGATGCAGAAAAAAGAAGAAAACAATTAGAAGCGCAGGGCTTTACAAATCCGAAACTGGTTTACAAAACAGCTGATGGAAGATATGTGGAAGTGACTGATGTATTTGTGAACGGACCAATCGGTGTGACGGGCGCTACAGGCTCTTCTGGAACAGTTGGAGCAACAGGATCGACAGGAACTACAGGGTCAACTGGAACTGTCGGTGTAACAGGATCAACGGGTGTTGTGGGATCAACAGGAACAGTTGGGGTAACAGGTTCGACAGGATTTACAAGTGATGTTACTAACCCGGATCAAATCGTTTTCAGAGTTCAGCTCGGCGCATTCTCCCGTCCGCTTTCAAAAGGAACTTTTTCCGATGTACCTGATTTATCTGTTGTAAAAACTGAAGACGGACTTTACAAATACATGAGCGGATCGTATTCCACTTTTGACCAGGCTGCGGCTGCTAAAGCTCAGCTGCTTGTGAAAGGATATGGCGGCGCATTTATTACTGCTTATAAAAATGGAAAACGTATTCCGCTTGAAAAAGCAGGTGCTGTTTATGTGAAGCAGGAAAAAGAAAATTTATCCGACAGCACACAACAAAGCGCGAATGTAAAATCGCTTATTGAATTCAGGGTGCAGCTTGGTGTTTTCCGTAATGCAGTTCCGACTGATGTGATGGAAAAGCTGAATAGGATTTCGGGTGTAAAACATGAGCAGACAGCTGCAGGCTTAACACGTTACACCAATGGCAGCACAAATGATTACAAAGCCATTCTCGCTATCCGGGATCAAATGAAAGCGCAGGGTTTCCCTGATGCATTTGTTATTGCTTTCTTTAAAGGTCAGCAGATCTCAGTTCCGGAAGCGCTGGAATTATTGAAATAAGCTGGTTTCTCTTCCTTTTGCATAAAAATCCGCCAATTATAAATCAAAATGCACCGGATTTCAATCTTTCTTAACCGGAATTGATTTAGTTGAAACATGTAAATCCTGCTGCTAACTAAATGGCACTATCTTTGTCTTCACTTATTACAAACCACCACTATGAAACGTTTTATAACTCTCCTCCTCATTGCTGCCGGACTTACATTCGCCGGTACTGCAAGCGCACAGGTTAAAACTGCTCCGAAAGGCGCTGATACAACTCAGTCTAACAAAAAAGTGGACGAGGAAAAAGCAAAAAGCGCTGATATCACTATTGATGAAAGCGGAACTTCGAAGCCAAGAAAAAAAGGGAATAGTGCTAAGAAGGCAGCTCCGAAACAAGCAGAATCGTCGAATACTAATTCGAGAAAACCGGAACAAGGTGCTACACCATCACCTTCACCTTCGAATGAAATTGCAATTGATGAAGCCGGCACTTCCAAACCGAAACCAAAATCAAAAGGAAACCCGGGAGCTACTACAACTAATAATGGTGACAGCACGATTGTCGCACCCGCAGCCCAGGTGGGCCGTCCTGAATAAAGAAATTGAAATTTTGAAAAAGCCTTTCGTTGAAAAATGAAAGGCTTTTTCTTTTGAGAAAATTTTCGGAAGAGGGAATTCAAAGTAGAATTAAAACGTTTATTTCGCTTCTCACATCTTAACTACCTTCTTTATTATCTTTCCCGCATGGAAAATGGCGCTCCCAAAAAATCAATACTTCTTCTCGGCATAACACTTTTACTGGTTACACTTTTTGTAATTGCATTTTTCGGCGGATCATTTTTGTTTTTTTTATTCGGCGTAACAAAAACAAATGCGACCTTGCTCTTTGCTTCCCGCATTTTGTTTTGGCTTCCGCTGCTCGTAGTTTTTATTTACGCTCGGAAAGTTGAAAAGCAAAAGCTGCTTATTTGGGAAGAGCGAAAAACTGAAGTCTGGGAATACCTGGTTTCGGTGCTTGCCATTTTCATTGCGCTTTTAATCGGGCTTGGTATCATCGGCACAATTCTGAAGCTTTTAAATTTTCATAATGAAAGCGACAAGTTCCTGCAGCTGCTTGAAATTTTCAGGGCGAATCAGTGGCTGATCTTTGTTACCGCAATTACTGCAGGAGTTGTTGAGGAATTAACGTTCAGGGGATATTTAATTCCGCGATTGATTGTATTGGTAAAAAGTCCGGCGGTTGCGATTTTACTTTCATCTGTGCTGTTCGGACTTTTACATTTTGGTTATGGAACTGTGATTCAAATTATCGGTCCGTTTTTTATCGGATTTATTTTCGCTTTGTATTATTATAAATTCAGGAATATTAAGGTGCTGATCTTCTGCCATATTATGTGGGATGTGATGGCGATCTATTTGAAGGTTTTGTTTGCGGAGGAATTGGGGGGTGGGAAGGTTTAATGGTTTACGATTAACTTTTTCCAAACCACTTTTTTATCCTGTACAAATGAAATGAAATAAATTCCGTTATTCCATTGCAGCGAATTTAAATTCATTGTTCCTGAGCTCATCGTTTCCGTGCATACAATTTGTCCGACAGCATTATAAACGACAACCTGTGCGTTGCCGGGCAAAGCATCCTTCCATTTTAGGATCACTTCCCCTGAAGCAGGATTGGGATAAACTGTAATTTCTTCATTGCTACTAGTTTCATCATTACTTCCGAGAGGATCTGAAATCACAATAAACTGCGCCATCATTCCATTATCCTCGTGCATCAAATTGTGGCAATGATACATATACGGAATAGTGTCATTGGCAAAATCTTCGAATTTCATAATGACACGCACGATTTCATTCGGCATAATATAAAACACATCTTTCAGCGCAGCCTCGTGTGCGGGCGGAGCATTTCCATTCCTGTCCACGATATAAAAAGAGATATCATGAATATGCATCGGATGCGCCAGGTTGGAATTATTTGTAAACTGCCAGACTTCTGTATCGTTCAATAAAACCGTGTCATTGATATACATCATATCAAACGGAAGATTATTGATGGTAAAATTTCCCATGTTCGTGAACATCCCGTTTCCCTCAAGCGTTTTATTGCGTGTGCGATTTGCATTGACAGTCTGCAAGGGTGTAACACTTATCAGTGACGATGGAATTTGCGTTACAGGATTAGCAGTAGCCGCAACCACGTTGAGCTGCATGATGGGAAAATCCACTGCATTAAGGGGACTGTTTCCATTTGCCATTCCACCACCGCCCGGCTCAATATTTCCAAACGCAGAGGCAAAGCTCGTGAGGTAAAAACTATTACCGATACTCGCGGTAAGATCAACAAGGATTTCATAACGTTCTCCACCGGAAATTTTTAACCGTGTTACCTGGAAAGGTTGAGAAAGAAGTCCGCCATCGGAGGCAATTACATAAAAGCTTCGGTTATCACTAAAGCCCAAATTGTAGCTTCGCACATTCGATCCATTCAGCAAACGCATACGAACAACCTGTGCCGGACAATCGAGATATGCATTAGCAGTTCCGTTTACGATCATTGAATCGGCTAATGCTTCCACGTTAAAAGTTCCGTTCGCATTAAAGCTCCTGTCCTGCAACACAACCGGAAAATCATCCACTCCATAAGTCCGCGGAAGATTCAGCTGTGCTTCTACCGTATCCTTTACAATGATCATTCCTGCAAGTCCCATATAAACCTGCGTCGCGGTATTTTGGTGCGGATGCGGATGATACCAAAAGGTAGAAGCGTTATTCAAAACTTTATACCCGATATTCCATGTTGTTGCAGCAGGAATTGGCGAGTGCGGTCCGCCATCTGTCGATGCAGGAATATGCAAACCATGCCAATGGATGGAGGTTGTCTGTGTGAGATTATTGGTAACAGCAATTGAAACAGAATCACCCTTATTCATGATCAGCGTTGGCCCGAGATACGAACCGTTTATTCCATATGTAGGAGTGGCTGTTGAACCGTAAAAGGTGTGCGTGGATGGTGCGACAGTTAAATTAAAATTCGTACCCGTTAATGTCGGAGGTATAGATAAGGGATTAAAAAAGGATTGACTGTTGCAGATGATGCTGAGGAGGAATGCGGGGAGGAAAAGTAAATATTTCATTTTGTTTTTTGAATTGAAATCAAATTTAACGAGGAATGCTGGTTTTACTTTTGATATTGATATGATTTATGTCATGCAGTTATCATCTCATATCACACCTGGTTTAATATTTTGAGGAAAATTTCTGTAGCTTTTAGAAGCAGAATGGTTTATAAGGAGATGCTTTTAAATCTATCTCTTGTTAAGAAATTACTGAGCCAATTCTTTTATAGCAGTTTCAATAGCGGCTTGAAAATCCTTTAACGGTACTTTGATTCTTTCAAGATCAAATATTTCAATCTCAAGATCTTCGCTATCCTGGTTAATTTCTGCAACATGAATGTCTCCAAACCAAATTTCTGCTACGAGTTTATCCCTATAAGAAGGACTAGCTATTTGTATCCAAAGTTTATTCATCCCCCACTTCCCTTTCCTCAAACCTTATCCCAAATCCCTCCAGTTCCTTCAACACAGGCTCATAAATATCTTTCGTTACCGGAACACAAACGCCTGTGCGAGTTAGCTGACCTGTAAGAATCATCCGCACTGCAATCGCTGCAGGCAGACCAACTGTCTTAGCCATTGCAGTATGAATTTCGTCTTCGCCATTGATCACGAAAGAAGATATTACGGTATGACTTTTTTGCTGCAGCGTGTATTCAAACTTGTGCTGCATTACAATCATGTCTTTGTCGCCGTGCTTTAGCTTCCATTTTCTTTCGAGCAATTCCTGGAGAATTTGTGCGGGCGTTGCATCGTGTACTATTATTTTTTCATTGGAGAAAATGCCGAGCCAATCGAGCTTCGTCATTACTTCTCCATTTATTTCTTCATGCAAAAATTCTGCTAAGCGCTCTTTTATATTTCCTGGTTTTGCGCAAAGGAAAGATTCTATTAATTCTGAATACGTTAATTCTGCTGAATTGTGAATCTTCCATGTATCGTCTGTCAAACCGAGCTGAACGAATGCATTCCACGCTTTACAGAATCCCGGCATACGCAAGGTTCCGCGCAGCATGGTTGGAATATGCTCGAGTCCGTAAATGGGACGATACGAAAGTGAATCACGGTTAGCATACGCATCGAAATTTCCGTGGCCTTCTACGCTGATCGTTTTTGCTTCACTGAATAAGCGTGAGTAAGGAATGTATTTGTATTTGCCCTTCTCAATAAATTGCGCTGTTCCTTGTCCGGCAAGAATTACATTTCTAGGATTCCACGAAAATTTATAACCCCACGGATTATCATTTGATTCAGGAGCAACTAATCCGCCGCAATAGGAATAGAATGCCGTAATTTCTCCACCTGCACTTTTTATATTGTCAATGAGCTGCATCGCCGACATATGATCGATGCCGGGATCAAGACCTATTTCATTGAGAAGAATTATATTTTTCTGTTTTGCTTCTTCATCCAGAGCGCGCATATCGTCATTGACATACGAGCAGGTTACGAGGTGTTTTCCAAAACGAACACAATCTTTCGCGACAGCACCGTGCATAAAAGCAGGCAGCATCGACACCACCAGTGAAGCACCGGATATTTCCTTTTCACGTTGCGCATCATTTAGAATATCAAATTTGAATGCGGTTCCGTGTGTATGCGGACCCACTCGCAACGCTGCATTTTTTTCATCCACATCCCCTACCCGCACCTGCCAGTTTTCGGATGTGGAATGATCCAATAAATATTGAATAAGTGATGACGAAGACCGCCCGGCACCGATGACAAGAATTATTTTCATAAGGGGGCAAAGTTAAGGAGTTTCGGGTTCTGAGTTTCGGGTTTCGAGTTAAGGATTACGAGTTTAGAGTTTAATTATTGAGTAAGTCCAAAACTTTTTAACTCGAAACCCGGAACCCGGAACTTTTTCAAACTCCTCTACGCGACTTTAGAAATTTTCATTGGAATCTTCCTGGCAATGGAAGTGCGATTTTCGTTGAGAATTGCAAGCATATTTAAAGCCCTGCGGTAGGAAAAAACCAGGTCGGAAGAAACGGATTTGTGAAGCAACTTTTCGATCTCCGCTTTTATCCCGCTCATTTTATCTGCACCTGAGGAAGGCGACATAATGAGCAGCTTATTGTAAATGCTGAGATTCATTTTATTGAAAACTTCCTGCGTGATTGACTGCTCCATTATTTTTTTCGCCGCTTTCCATTCGCCGTTCATGAAATAAAAAATGGCGAGCGTTGATAATCCTTCGCCAAGCATCGTGGATTCATTTTTCCTGAGCACGCTTACAAACGATTTCAATTGCGAAATAAGAAATTCAGGATTCGGGCATTTCATCAATGGATACGCATAGCTGTAGATCACAGCCATTTCTGCAAAACCTTTCAGACGCTTTTCTTCCTGGCGTTGTTCCTTATGAAATTCAATAAGATCTTCAGCAGTTTTTAATGCTTCACGGTAACGCCCGATGGCAATTTCAATAGCGATGCGATTTCCAAAATAGCTATCTGACCTGCGAACGCGTAAGTTGGGAGTGCGTTCCATAATATCCCACGACTCGCGGAAATATTTATAAGAAGTTGCGACATCTCCTTTCATAAATAAATGCGTTCCTTCTGCATTCAGCAAATAAAATTGCATCAGCGCAGCGCCGTTTGGTTCGTAATAACCGGCAGGCATCCCGGGATATTTTATCATTAGTTTTTTCAATGCACCAAGATGTCTTGCATGCGCGCGCGTGCTGAAGCCGGGAATTCCGACAGTATGAACTGCAACAGTAAAATGATAAAGTATTTTAAATCGCGGAAAAACTGAACGCATGATCGCAAGCCTGCGCAGCTGACGTAATAAGGCAGGAATGCGTGTGTATTGTTTCGTCAGCACACAGTGATAAATTTTTCGTGCGCTGGTTTGTGCGTGGCGAAGATCATTCAGCAAAAGACTTGCATGTGTAAGCTCATCAAAAAGCTTTTCATTTTCCTTCAGCACATTCATTGCCATATTACAATAAACAAGCTGGCTCAGCGCTTCAGGTAAAAGCTCAAGAATATTTAAACGCCGGCATTCGCTCACCAATTGTTTTAACTCTGTTTTTGCAAGCTGAAAATGGTTCTCCGAAATAAGCTGGCGACTTTTATATAATGATTCTTCCAAAGGCAATAAGGAAAATCCGCCGGCAGTTTTCGTTGCTTCACTATCTTCAAAATATTCAAGTGTCTGCTTCCGCAATTTAAAAAAACGATTGCGCAGCGTTTCAAAACTTTCCTTTTCGCCTTTATAAATAAAATCTACGGCGTCGGAAATGTTTATTTTTTTATCGCGCCTTTTTTCGAGCAGGTCCAATAAAAGAAGCGCACGTGGTGAATCGGTCAGCTTGTGACGAAGCTGAAATATTTCGTCAGTACCTAAATTATTATAGCGGCTTTGAAGCAATTGATTCATTGGGAAGAAAAAGTTAAAAGAGTTTCGGGTTCTGAGTTTCGGGTTTCGGGTTTTTAGTTTCGGGTTAAGGTTGTAACTACGCTTAACTTTTTAACTCGAAACCCGAAACCCGAAACACCTAAACTGATCTGTGAACTCACAATCGATATGCCATTTCGGAATCTCTTATTGGTAAAAAAGGATTATTGATCTGAATTAGTGCTTAAAAGTACCATATTTCGTACATCTAAAAAAGTTAATTCCCGTGCTTCGAAGTATATTTGAGCAGCATTTCAAACACATCAAAATACAAATAGAAAAATGCGATTACGTTCTTTCATTTCCATTTTTATTTTCACTTCAAAAAAAACGCATTCTCAGAAAGCTGTGAACTCACACGGTGCTTTGGCATAGCTGTTGAAAGAAGCATATCAATTCCGCTAAGCCGGAAACAACCACTAAAAAACTCAAAATGAAAACCAATCTCCGCAAAATTTCCCTGCTGTCTGCCTTTATACTTTCAGCAACATTCGCCATGGCACAAGTAAGCAATAACAATCTTGTTGTTTATTCACAAGACGGCGACAAATTCTCCCTTATCGTAAATGGTTTGCGCCAGAACGAAAAACCGGAAACCAATGTAAAAGTAACCGGCCTCAACGCACAGAATTATAAAGTGCGCGTGATCTTTGAAAACGCAGGACTTGCTCCAATTGATCAAACCGTTTATATGATGGATGCAGGTGAAGCTGTAACCAACAAAGAAATTACCTATGCAATAGCAAAAGGGAAAAAAGGAATGAAGCTGAAAGGTCAGAGCGTGGCTGATATCACACCACAAGGCGCTGCTGCTCCGGGACAAGTGATCTACGTTTTTAATCCTTCAGGAAATGCAAATCCGTATTCAACTACAACAACAACTACATCCACAGGTACAACTACTACAGGCGTATCGACAGGTGTTGTAATGACTACAGTTCCTGCCACAACCGGGCAAACAACAACAACTGTAACAGACGGAATGGGTGGAACAACTTCATCTACTACAACAACTACAACATCTACAGGAACTGTTGATAATGCAAATGTCGGTGTGAATGTTGGCGGAGTTGGTGTTGGGATTAATATCAATATCAATGATGGAATGGGTGGAACTTCTACATCTACAACAACCACTACAACATCATCCAGCACTACAACTACAGGAACAGCGCCGACACAAACCACAACGACAACAACAGCTCCTGCAGCAAGTCAGTGTGTTTACCCAATGAATTCTTCTGATTTCGCTTCTGCCAAAAAATCAGTTGAAGGTCAATCTTTCGAAGAGCAAAAATTAAAAGTTGCAAAACAGATCCTGAATACGAATTGCATGAGCTCTTCACAGGTAAAAGAGATCATGGCGCTGTTCAGCTTCGAAGACACAAAAGTGGACTGGGCAAAATTCGCTTACGGAAAAACTACTGACCCGAATAATTATTACCAGCTGAATGATGGATTTACTTATTCAGGTTCAGTTGATACATTGAATTCTTATATCGAAAGCTATAAGCGTTAATCGAAAAACATCTCCCCGATTGAAAAGTCCCGCAGCGATGCGGGCTTTTTTTTTGACAAATGATCCGCACTCCTGTTTCTTAGCTGAACATCTTATTAACTTTACGACATGTCAAAAAAATGGCTTGTAACCGGGTTTCTCTTTGCAGTAGTTGCAATTATTCTCGGCGCATTCGGTGCGCATGGATTAAAAAGTTTTCTTGAAATTGGGAAAATTGACGCGCAGGGATTAATGAGCTTTGATACAGCTGCACGTTATCAAATGTATCATGCCTTTGCGCTGATCGTTTGCGGAGTTTTAGCAAAACTGTTTGGTGAAAGTCGTTTTATTCAAGTTGCCGGAATACTTTTTGTCGTTGGAATTATTTTCTTTTCCGGATCGCTGTATTTACTGAGCACCAGAAATATTACAGGCATATCCTGGAGTTTTCTTGGACCGATCACTCCGCTGGGTGGATTGTGTTTTATTGCGGGATGGTTGGTTCTTGCAATTGGAGTGCTGCGGAAAAAATAATTTGCTAATGTGCTAATGGGTTAATGTGCTAATCCTTGACTTATTATTGGCTAATGACTACTTACTGAACACTGACTACTGACTATGAAATACGAAGAATATAAAAACCAAATGCAGCGGATTGCGGATGTGAATTACTCATCTGCTTTATTGAGCTGGGACCAGGAAACGTATATGCCGGAAGGTGGTGCGGGATTGCGCGCGCGTCAGCAATCTACGCTGGCGGGAATTTCGCATGATCTTTTTACTGCGGAATCATTGGGGAATTTGCTGGAGGAACTGGAAAAAGATAATTCACTTGATGAACGCCAGAGAGCAAATGTGCAGCAGACGGGCAAAGATTATCGCAAGGCAAAAAAATATACGCGTGCGTTTGTTGAGGAAATGAGCCAGAGCATTTCGGAAGCATTTAACGCATGGCAGGAAGCAAAAGCGAAAAGTGATTTTTCCATTTTCGCTCCGAAGCTGAAAAAATTAATTGAGCTCAAACGTAAAGAATGTGAAATGCTCGGTTACAAAGAACATCCTTACGATGCGTTGCTGGAGCTGCATGAGCCCGGACTTACAACGAAAGATGTGGAAACGCTTTTTGATGAAGTCCGTGCGAGCCTTGTTCCGTTTGTAAAAAGCATTGCAGCAAAACCTTTGCATTCTGCGGAACTGCTTCATAAAAGTTATGATAAAACAAAGCAGTTTGATTTCAGTGTGCAGATTCTGAAAGCGATGCATTTCGATTTTAATTATGGCCGCCAGGATCTTTCTGTTCATCCGTTTACAGTGAATTTTGGTGCGCAGGATGTGCGTGTGACAACGCGCGTGGATGAGCATAATCTTTCTGATTGCATTACAGGAACAATTCACGAATGCGGCCATGCTTTGTATGAGCAGGGACTTCCTGCTTCTGAATATGGTTTGCCTTCGGGTGAAGCAATTTCGCTCGGCATTCACGAATCGCAATCGCGCTTGTGGGAGAATAATGTAGGAAGAAGCATCGCGTTCTGGAAAGGTCAATTTCCTGGATTGCAAAAATATTTCCCGGAACAATTAAAAGATTCATCTGCGCAGGATATTTTTTCTGCCATTAACGTGGTGCAGCCTTCTTTCGTTCGTATAAATGCGGATGAGCTGACGTATCATTTTCATATTATGATTCGCTTTGAAGTAGAGAAAGCATTATTTGAAAATAAATTGCAGGCCGAAGATATTCCTGCCTTCTGGAATAAGCGCTACAAAGATTATTTGGGAATCGATGTTCCTTCTGATGCTGAAGGATGTTTGCAAGACGTTCACTGGTCGCACGGAAGCTTTGGGTATTTTCCTACCTATTCGCTCGGCAGCTTTTATGCGGCGCAGTTTTTTGACAAAGCGAAGAAAGATATTCCATCGCTGGAAAAAGAGATTGAGGAAGGAAATTTTTCTTCGCTGCTGAAATGGTTGCGTGAAAATATTCACCAGCATGGCAAACGTTATGAAGCAAAAGAATTATGCGAACGTGTTACCGGTGAAAAATTAAGCTTCAGGTATTTTATGGATTATGCGAAAGAGAAGTATGGTTTGCTTTACGGGAGTTAGCGGGTACGAAAAACGAAATAAAAACAAAAAAGTGCGAAAACGAAAAGCTTATGCTATTTTTTCCGCAGCTTTTCGTGATAAACTTAAGGGTACGAAAAACGAAATAAAAACAAAACAGTGCGAAAAACGAAAAGCTTATGCGATTCTTTTCGCCTCGTTTCGTTTTTCGTACTCCTTTAATTGCCAATCATAAACTTCCTGCTGCTTTGTCCCAGCGGACTTGTAATCGTTGCAATATACGTTCCTGCTGCAAGATTTAATTGCTGGTGTTCCAATTTGTATTGGTGGCGACCCGCATAATAATCGACATTGTTCATCGGTTGCGCTACTACTCTTCCGTTGATGTCAGTAACCGTCATTGAAATGGCGGAGGCATCTGAAATTTCAAAATCAAAAGTGGTAAAGTCAATCGACGGATTCGGGACAGCAGGAAAAAGCAAAAGCGAGTTTGTCACATTCAATTCTCTTCCGGAAGTAAGCAACTGATTTTGCGTAACGCTAGCAGTCCATGTTTGCTGCACTCCTATTCCACCAACCCAAAGCAGCTGGCATTTTCCACCGTAAGCATCCATTCCCATGTAATCAGAGTGAATATAATTTACAGTGGAAGATTGCTGACTGATTCGCACATTTTGAAAAGTCATTCCGCCATCCTGTGAAAAAGCGAGATAATAATTCAGTGTGTCATCAAATGCATCCGTGTTCAATCTTCCGTCGAGATACGCAACATAAACCCATCCTGTAGTCGGATCAACTGCCACTGTCGGCACAACCTGGTTGCGTGTTGTTAAATCATCATTGATGCGTTGTGTCGACCATGTAACGCCGCCATCAGCAGAACGTGCAAGAAAAACATCGGCATTGTCAACACCATTTCTGACATCATCCCAAACGCAGTATAAATTTCCATTGTAAGAACCTCCGCTGATATCTGCAGCAAGCGAAGTGAATTGCGCGGAAAAATTTATCGGGTGAGAAATATTATCATAATAATCATTGGCAGGCTGCACATTATTATCAATGACAACTGAGCTCGCAGGCCAGGTATTTCCGCCATCAAGCGATTTTTTAAAACGAATTGTATTGGGCAATCCCCCACCCCACGAAACGCCGATCTCTCCTGAAGGACCAACAGCAAGCCCTGTTCCGATCGGCGGAATTGCAGGTGAAGAAGGATCTGCGAAAAGTGTATCACGCGGTACCCAGCTTACACCTGCATTGGCAGAATGATTCACAAAAATATATCCGGGATCACCAGGGCCACTGCTGCGGCGTGTCCATGCGCAATATAAATTTCCAACGTAAGGCGAGGAAGGAACACGATCAACTGTCAGCCAGTTTTTATCTTCCACCCAACCTGCATCACCGAAAACGGTTTCTGTGTTCCATGTTACTCCGAAGTCAGATGATTTTAATGTTCGGAATAAAAAGCTTCCGTCAAGATCCTGGCAATAATAATTTCCATTGAGATCAGCAGCCAACGCAACATCACCAATCAAACCCGCCGAAGCAAACGGAGACAAATAAAATCGTGTCCACGTCATTCCCGCATCAGACGAACGATACAATACATCCGGATTCGCAGCTGCAAGAATATGATTCGGATTTGCAGGATTGATTACAATCGTACATTCGCCGTCAGATGAATTTGCATCTACAAGCACGTTTGTGATTGTTTGTGCGTGCAAAGAAATTTGTAAAATAATTGCGCTGAAAATGAAATAAGCGGAGAGATTTTTCATGGAGATTTTTAATTGATCTAAGGAAGATATGAAAAAAAAGACGCGAGCAGAAAAATAAGTGACGGGCGGCAGAAAAAGAAAAGGAATTTAAATAAGCTCCATTTTCTCAGCCCAGTTCACTTCACGCGGAAGATCGAGTGCGCAAAATTCCAGGTGAATCACTCTTCTTTTTTTATTGTTTGTTGACCGCGACGAAGAATGGAATAATAAAGGTTTCATAATCATTATTCCACCCGCATTCACATTACAAATTTTCTCATCGATTGTTTTATTCCTGTTTTCAATTCTGCAAATTCCTTCTTTGTGAGAGCCGGGAAGAATTTTAAGCGCGCCATTTTCATCATTCGTATCATCGAGGTGAATGCGAATGGTGAAACTATTTTCAAGAAATTCCACCGGTGGCTGCACTGCAAATTGATTTTGTTTTGATGTCCACGGACCAAAATTTTCAAGCTCCGCTTTTCTATCCACTGAAATTGTCAGGTCCTGGTGATAAGAAACAAACCAATTCGACTGTTCCGGCTTATCGAAGTAAATAGATTTGACGAGGAAGTAATTGTTGCCGAAAATTTTCCGCACAATTATTTTTAGACTTTCATTAAACAATAAATCGGCAACAGGAACTTCTTGCAGGAATTGGCGGATTGCAAAAAGGTCTGCTGTTTTCCTGAATTTTTCATTGGAAGAATCTGCGGTTTCAATTCGATTTATAATTGCAGCAATTTCTTCATTGGAAAAAATGCTATCGATGATGGTGAATCCTTCGTCAGCTATTTGCTTATTATTTATAGAGAAATCCTGCATACTACTTTTTTAGCACTAAAATCTTCGGCGTAATTATCAATCCTAAAAGTCCGCCGGAGATTAACGTGATAAATACATTTCCGTAACCTGATAAATGTAAACCTGTTAATACTCTTATTGCTAAAACTAATGACGTAATTACTGCGAAAACAATCCAATACGGAAAAACAGATCGCACATTTTTATAATTTCCATCAGCAGGAAATCTTAACACAGCAATTAAAATCAGCAAGCCGCCAATCAATGTGCTTACGTGCTGCACGATTTTATAAACCGGAATTGTAAAACCGGAAATGATGCAACTATTTTTTAATCCTTCAATTCGCTGAACAAAAAAGCCATCGTCATGCGTAAAGCTATCCCAAAGCAAATGTGATGCAATTCCAACAAGCATTGAGAAAATTACTACGAGAAAATTTCCTTTGAAGTATTTTACCCAGCTGAAGTTTTTGAAAACGGCAAGTCGTTTAGCTAAAAAATGCGGCAGATTGCTAATTAAGCTATCACGGACAAGCAAGTGAAAAATGAAAGCGTGTAAAATCGTCAGCGGTAAATCAAACCAGAACATTCCTGCAAGCGTATGACTGTACACGCTATAAATTTTCATCCTGAAAAAATATTCGAAATCAGGAGCTGTGCTGCCGATCACTAAACCGGTTACAGAAATCCACCGCGCAGGCAAAAATGTGAATGGTAAAATTGCTGCGGGATGGGAAAAAGTAAAAGGCATTTATTGAAAGTAGGCTAATTTCCGCCTATCGCAAAATGATTTTTACCGGACAAATTCAGGATATTTCTTTTTCAATTTTACCAGCGCATCGATGAGCTTGCTGTTTTGTTCGTGAAAAGTATCGAGGTCGAAGCTACCTTTTGAAACTTCATTGATCGTTGGGATCAATTTTATTACTTCATGATTCTGATCGAGGCCGAGATAAGCTTGTGCCAGCGTTTGATAAACGTATTCCCTGTCATTGCGCATATCGAAATCAGCACTGATTATATGCTTGATACAAATTGAAATGACACTTTCATTGGCATTAACAACTTTTTCAAAATAAGCCTGCGCTTCAGACTTACTTTGTGCGGCTATTGCTTTTAGTAAAAACAGGTAAGCAAGATTAATTCCGTTATAATAATTTTTGCAAACGGAAAATCCTCTTTCATAAAACCAGACTGCTTCCTCCAGGAATGAACCGCCGCCTGTTTCTTCAAACAGCTTTTTATGGATAGAGCCGGCAAGCCCGAGTGTTTCAGGGTCTGTCGATTCTTCCGGTTTTAAAACAGCAAGCAGCATATCGGCTTTTAGAAGCGCATTTACCGAATCAGGCAAACCAGATTTGTAAGTGACCAGCACAAGCCGTTGGCGGAGAAACGTATCACCAGGACTGAGCAAAATTGCTTTTTCAAAAACCTCTCTTGCCCTCACATATTCCTTCCTGTTTTTCAAAACTTCCGCATGAGCGATCAATGAGGATAATGAATCAGGATTTTCTGAAAAAGTAATTTGTCCGGCCATCTTTTTACACCTTTTTAATTGCGTTAGTAATGGACTCGAGCTTAAAACTATATGCCCACGCAGCACCAACACCGTATAATTCATCAGGTGTTTTATTTGTGCGATCCAACTTCACTGCTATAATTTTTTTCTTTAGTTCTTTTGCTTTTTCAATCTCCCACTTTACCCAGGGACATTTACAGGTTGTTTTCCCTATCAGCACGATAAAATATTTCCCACGGTTGATCTTTGCAGAAATTGTCCGCTTAATCACAGTTTCATCCATACTATGAACTGAAGTATCTGCTGAATGATCCCTCATCTCAAATTTAAAATGAGAATTGTTATTCCAGGCTACCAGTAGATTTTTATAATGCCTGTCAATATCGTAATTATAGCTTATGAATACCTGCTTTTTGAAGGGCATGACTGGGTGCTTCTGAAATAAATATACCGGGAAAACTACGTGCTGAAAATATGGCACAAAGTTGCGACTTTTTTGATTTATACCGGCTACAAATACTGAAAATATTTAGTAACAACCAGCCACGCCATGTATTTAATCAGGGTTTATTTTACCATTCTGAATTGCCGATAATTTTTCGTTCGGTTAACTAAACTGTTTCAACTACAATTTCAGCTCTTGATTTAATTAAATAATATTCGTTCTCAATTTCAAACCAGTTGCAAGTTGCTTTCAGCCATGTGCTTTCAATTTCCTGCTTATCATTGAATGTGGCACGCAATTGGTCAGAAGGACTCCCTGGGAGAAAGTGTATATTTACCAACCAACACATCCTTATATGAAACTGTTTCTCTACACTGCACTGCTGCTTACTTTATTTGCTGCTTGTCGTCACCAAAAATCTGCAGCTACTACCGATGCAACTGCTTACAGCAAACCTCCCGCACCGGACGCAACTACTCCTGAGACTACACCAAGCTATACCATGACTTCTACGCAGGGTGATGTGACCATTCAAACGGATGAGTCGACAACTGCCACCATCATCGTTTACAATCCACCTGATTCTGTGGTTACAACTGTTGTGGCCCCGGTTGCAGACAGCGCTAATACGATTTACAGGTTAACCATCTCATTTATAAGCAAGGGAGAAGGTATAGATTACAAAACCCAGGAAAGTTTTGAGAATTGGCTCAAAGCGCAGCCCAAACATCCGGCCTATGAAGTGACCCACTGGGGCCGCGAGGGTGAAACGAATTACTGTTTAAAACTTAATGAGTTATCAACAAGAGAACAGGAAATTTTCGTCAGGGATGTTCGCACTCAATTGACTGACAAAGAGTTAGTGTTTATCGCAGAAAATGCAGTATGTAAAGGAACTAAATAAATCTACAGTTATTCATTACGTTGGATTCCGTAAATTTGCCTCCTGATTATTCATTATTTCTTAACCTGGGGAAGCGGGCTGAAAAGTTCTTTTCCCCCGTCCAAACGGTTATCCGGGCGGGCGATTAAAAAGCAAAAAAAATGAAGGAATTTGGGTTCAAAGGAAAGCATGCTTCACTGGCATCAATTGGTTTAAGTAAAGTGGACGCGGCTTATTGGAATCTGTCACCTGCCGAACTGGTAGAAGAAACTATTGTCAGAGGGGAAGGCGTTCTTGCAGCTAGTGGCGCGCTTGCTGTTGACACCGGCGAATTTACCGGTCGTTCTCCTAAAGACAAATTCATGGTTTGTGATGATGTTACCAAAGACACTATTTGGTGGGGCGATATCAATATCAAATTTGAACCTGCAAAATTCGATGCACTTTATAATCGTGTTACTTCTTACCTCGAAGGAAAAGAAGTTTTTGTACGCGATTCATATGCTTGTGCTGATCCGAAATACCGTTTGAATATTCGCGTGGTTACTGAAACACCATGGGCAAATCTTTTTGCGAATAATTTATTTCTTCGTCCGACACAAAAAGAGCTCGAAGATTTTAATCCGGAATGGACCATCGTTTGTGCTCCTGATTTTAAAGCTGATCCGAAAATTGACGGAACACGCCAGCATAATTTTGCTGTGCTAAACCTTTCAAGAAAAATCATTCTTATCGGCGGAACAGGTTACACCGGCGAAATCAAAAAAGGAATTTTCACTTTGCTGAATTATATTCTTCCGCAGGAGAAAGGTGTTTTATCCATGCATTGCTCCGCGAATAAAGGAAAGAATGGCGACACCGCTATTTTCTTCGGACTTTCGGGAACCGGAAAAACAACTTTGTCAGCAGATCCGAATCGTATGCTGATCGGTGATGATGAGCATGGCTGGTCGGATACAAGCGTTTTTAATTTCGAAGGCGGTTGTTATGCGAAATGTATTGATCTTACCAAAGAGAAAGAGCCGGAGATCTGGGATGCAATTAAATTCGGCGCGATGCTTGAAAACATCGGCATGGATGAATTCACCCGTGAAGTTGATTTCAAAGACACAGCAAAAACAGAAAACACACGCGTTGCATATCCAATCAATCATATTGCAAATGCGCTGGAGCCTTCAGTAGGCGATGCTCCGAAAAATATTTTCTTCCTTACCGCTGATGCATTCGGAGTAATTCCGCCAATTTCCAAGCTGACAACTTCACAGGCGATGTATCATTTCATATCAGGCTACACAGCAAAAGTTGCAGGAACAGAAATGGGAATTACAGAACCACAAACAACATTCTCTGCCTGTTTCGGAAAAGCATTTCTTCCGCTTCACCCGGGAAAATATGCTGAGCTGCTTGGTAACAAATTGAAATCAAACCCGGATATCAATGTCTGGCTTGTGAATACCGGCTGGACAGGCGGCGCATACGGAGTTGGTTCACGCATTAAGCTTGCTTATACACGTGCGCTCATTACTGCTGCGCTCGAAGGAAAACTTGCGACTGCAGAATATGGAGAAACTCCTTTCTTCAAATTGCGTTATCCTAAAGCTTGTCCCGGCGTTCCTTCCGAAATTATGGAGCCACGCAATACATGGGCAGATAAAAATGCATTCGATGCACAGGCGTCAAAGCTTGCAGCAGGTTTCGTAAAAAACTTTGAGCAATATGCAGATGGAGTTTCGAAAGAAATTCTTGAAGCAGCACCGAAGCTGGAAACAGCGAACGTTTAAAAATTTAACTGTGTAAAAAATCCCCGATAGCGAAAGTTACCGGGGATTTTTTATAAAAATTTTGATCTGAAATGCTTAAAATTTTTAGAAGGCGTTTTATCTTTGTAAAAGCTGTAGACATTTCATTTATGATCCTTATCAATTAGGGAGAATAACCACAGTAATTATGCTTATATTCGCATTAGTTAACCCTGCTTTATTCCCCAAATCTCCTTTTTATAAAGCTAATTAATGAAACAGAAAAGTTCGGCGAAGTTCTCAAGTTCAGAAAACAAAGAGTTTTGGACTGTCCTCAAGAATCGGGTAGAAGCCCATTTTGAAGAGAACAACATTTCCAGGAATCATAATTCAGCGATGGTGGTAAAATCAGTGATCCTGATGAGTGCTTACATTTTGCCTTTCGTTGCTATTCTTGTTTTACAACCCGGTTTCTGGCCAAGTTTTGCATTATGGTGTTTATGCGGACTTGCAATGGCGGGCATCGGAATGAGCGTAATGCACGATGCAAATCACGGCGCTTATTCCCGCAACAAAAAAGTCAACACGTTTATCGGCTATTCACTCAACCTGCTTGGCGGTTCATCGCACAACTGGAAATTGCAGCATAATATTCTTCATCACACCTACACCAACATCAGCGGACTCGATGATGATATCGACGATAAGCTGGGCATGCGTTTTTCTCCCCACACAAAGCTCCGCGGATTTCAGAAGCTGCAATTTCTTTATGCCTTTCTTTTTTACGGCATCATTACTTTGTATTGGGTTTCACTAAAAGATTACGTGCAATATATTCGCTACACACGTAACGGTGTGAACCCGAATACCAAAGCACAAAATATGGGATTGCTTGCGAAGATCACGATCAATAAGCTCAGCTATTTTTTCGTGACTTTATTTCTCCCGATCTACCTGCTTGAAATTCCTGCATGGGAAATCGTTGTTGGGTTTATCAGCATGCATTTTATTGCGGGTGTAATTCTTTCTGTTGTATTTCAAATGGCGCACACCGTTGAGCACACCACACATCCGATGCCCGACGAACATGGCTCGATCGATAATACATGGGCAATCCACCAGATGAATACGACAGTAAATTTCGCCCGCGACAGCAAATGGATTTCGTGGTACGTTGGCGGATTAAATTTCCAGGTAGAGCATCATTTGTTTCCGAAGATCTGTCATGTACATTACCCGGAGATCGCGCACATTGTTAAAGAAACTGCTTTAGAGTATAATGTTCCATATTTAGAGAACGGTACATTTATGGAAGCGCTACGCTCGCATATTATTACGTTAAAGCGTTTCGGGCATTTGCCATCGCTGGATGCACTTATTGCAGAATAGTTTTTTTAAGGAGCGTTTACGAAACACTCCTTAAAAAACGCTTTACTTTTGCCGTATGGCCTCCGCAAAAAAAATTCCTTTCCCATTTATTCTTGACCGCCTTTTTTCGCTTCAGCCGGTAACAAAACTGATGTTCGGTAGTCACGCCATTTACGTGCGCGAAAAAATTGTATGCGTTTTGCGTGAGCGTGAAGATCACCCTGAAGCAAACGGCATCTGGATCGCAACATCGAAAGAACATCATGCTTCGTTGAGAAAAGAATTTCCTTCGATGCAATCCATTTTCATGCTTTCAGATGGAAAAAATGAAACCGGCTGGCAAATGATTCCTGCTGATGAAATTGATTTCGAAAGTTCAGCCGACAGGATTTGCGATTTGATTTTGAAGGGTGATGTCAGGGTTGGGAAGGTTCCTAAGGTTAGGAAGAAGAAGGGGTAGTTTTTTTAAGGTGCGTTTGGGAAACGCACCTTAAAAAAATGTCTTTAGTAGATTATCCGTTTGTAACCGACTCAGACAAACTTTGGTTTGTACGTTTGGGATATGCCGCCATATTACCAAAGAAAACCTTTACGAAAAGGTGCTGTTTTTAACTGGAAGTGCGATTACTTTATAACAATACTTACCAAAGATCATACGCTTCGTTTTGGAAAGTTAGAAAATGGCGAAGTCAAATTAAATCAGTTCGGACAAATTGCATATCATTTCTGGGAACGAACCGAACTCGTTTATCCTTACGCGAAGCTATTTGAATTTGTGATTATGCCTGATCATATTCATGGAATTATAAGAATTTTACCAACGCTCGTGAAAGTGAAATCGATTAGTACGATGGTGAAATCTTTCAAAAGAGAAGTGACAAAAGAAATTCATTTGATGGATCCAGGTACACCTAAAATTATTTGGCAACAGAGCTTTTGGGTAAGGGGATTTAAAAATGAAAAGCAATTAAGCGCTTATGAAAAGTACATAAGGAATAATCCTGCAAAGGCATGGGAAAAAGAGAGAGCCAAGAATACTTTAAGGTGATTTTTTATTGTAAGCGGGTTTTTTGGTGTGTTTGTTTAACTCACCATAAAACCCGCGTTCAATAAAAAATACATCGCCGCCGGCCCCAC
>JANOCU010000021.1:0-225422 GCA_031412295.1 Bacteroidota bacterium | reverse complement strand
GTGATTGATTGTAGAGATGCTTCCTGGAGGAGCACATGCAAGCGCGGCGGCAGGCAGGCATCGCGTCCTCTACAAACAAAAAAAATATCACACCGGATGACCGACAACTGACTACGCAGGCTGAATCGCGCGCAGCGTCTTCACCGTTTGCTCCAGCATTTCATCCGTAAAATCCAAATGCGTTACAAAACGAATGGCTTGTTTTCCGAATCCAACAGCTTTGATTCCATTATCAGCAAGCAACTTTACAAATTTCTCCGGCGCCAGCTTATCATTCAAATTGAAAATGATAATATTCGTATCAACAGGAAGCACATTTTCTACGTAGCCGGCTTTGCTCAATGTGTCCGCAATTATTTTCGCACGTGCGTGATCTTCTTTTAAACGATCTACATGATTATCCAGCGCATAAATTCCTGCTGCCGCAATAAATCCTGCCTGACGCATTCCGCCTCCGAAAATTTTACGAATCCTTCTCGACTGCCTGATAAATTCTTTCGAACCAAGCAAAACAGAACCGGCAGGAGCACCAAGCCCTTTTGATAAACAAACCGAAACAGAATCAAACTGGCTTCCGATTTCCGCAGCAGAATATCCTGCTTCAACAATCGCATTAAAGATCCGGGCACCATCCAAATGATAACGCAAACCATGCTGCTTACACACCGCTGCAATCTCGCGGATTTGAGGCAACGAATAATAGCTTCCGCCCGCACGGTTAGCAGTATTTTCTACGCTCACCAATCGTGTACGTGTCAGCCAGTCATAAGTCGGATTGATGCTTTCTTCAATTTGTTTTGCGCTCATTCGTCCACGTTCGCCCGGTATTAATTTCGCCTGCACACCCGAATTAAAACTAATACCACCGCCTTCAAAATTGTAAATATGCGCGCTCACATCACAAAGCACTTCATCGCCCGGCTGTGTATTCACCTTGATCGCAATCTGGTTCGTCATCGTTCCCGACGGACAAAATAATCCTGCTTCATGTCCGAAAAGCGTCGCTACTTTTTCTTCCAGCGCAATCACAGTCGGATCTTCGTTAAAAACATCATCGCCCACTTTTGCATGGAACATCGCCTCCAGCATTCCCGGAGTTGGTTTTGTAACGGTATCGCTTCTGAGATCAATCATGGGTAAATGTTGGTGGTTGGTAGTTGAAAAAAGGTTGGTAGTGATCTGTTTGCCAGATTATAAACCTCAGCAAAAATAGCAAATCATCAAGCCTGAATACCTTTTCTAATCCTATAAAATTTAATTATTAGCACATTAACCCACTTGCACATTCGCACATTATTGACCCATTCGCAAATTAGCATATTAGCAAATTATTTTCCCCATCTTTGCACAACGAATTCAACCCATGTTAAAGAAGTTTTCTGTACTGTTTCTGTTTTCTGTTTTAATATCCGGCGGACTTTCTGCACAAAAATCCTTCTGGGTATTTTTTACCGATAAAAACGGCTCTACTTTCGATCCTTATTCTTATTTCGCTCCTGAAGCAATTACACGCCGGTTGAATCTTGGCATTTCACTTTATGATTCAACAGATTTTCCGGTAAGCGAAAAATATATTGCAGAGGTTTCAAAACATGTTACCCTTGTCGGACATTCAACACGCTGGTTTAACGGAGTAGGAGTGGATGCAACCGACGAGCAAATTGCGGAAGTGAAGAAATTATCTTTTGTCCGTGAAGTGGTTGAACAACATTCCTTAATATGGAAACCTGCCACGATTTCTCCTGATACACTTTTTGATAAAACCGACGAAATTCCCCGTGATGCGAACCTGCAGATCGATCCGATGAAAGGGAAATTATTCAAAGAAAATAATCTGACAGGAAAAGGAATTATCATTTCAATTATTGATGTTGGTTTTCACGGCACAGATGTTTCTCCTGCATTTCAGCATTTGCGATTTAATAATTCCATCCGCGCTACATTCGATTTTGTGAAAGACAACGCTGATGTTTATAAACAGAATTCTGATCACGGCACACGCGTGCTTTCTTGTATTGCAGGCGTTGTGAATGGTCAGCCAATGGGACTTGCGCCTGATGCAACTTTTTTGCTTGCTAAAATCGCAACACAATGGACCAGCCAGCCCAAAGGCGAAGAGAATTTTGTTGCGGCATTAGAATGGTCCGACAAACAAGGTGCGATGCTCATCAATTGTTCTGACGGTCCTGATTATAATTCATATTACCCCGAGCAGATGAATGGAAAAGTTTCGCTCATGTCACGCGCTTCGAATATGGCGGCAGGAAAAGGAATTCTTGTTATTGCTGCAGCAGGAAATGAAGGTGAAAGTTCTTCTCCGGTAATTCTTCCTCCCGGTGATGCGGATAGTGTGCTTAGCGTTACTGCGTTGAATGATCGTGGTTTTATTGCGAGCTATTCATCTATCGGACCAACGCCTGATTTTCGTCACAAGCCCGATGTGTGTGCTCCCGGAACCGTGCTTGTTGCCAATGGTTACGAAGATTATGAAGAAGCAGAAGGAACATCTTTTTCTGCACCATTGCTTGTTGGATTCGCAGCATGTTTAATTCAGAAATTTCCTGATCTCACACCGATGCAATTAATGGATTCGCTTCATCAGAGTTCGTCGCTGTATCCGTATTACGATTATTCACACGGTTACGGAACACCACAAGCTTCTCATTTTTTCGATACGACTCGTGTGCAGGAACAAACGTTTGTTATTTCAAGCTCAAGAAATTCGGCAACGATAATGCTTGAAGAAAAGTTTAAACCTGATTGTGGCAGCGCCACCTTTCCGAAATTGTTTTATTCGCTGGAGGATGCGCATGGTCGTATTTATAAATATTACGTTGTAGAAATGAAAGATGGAAATCCGATAACAATCAACGAATCAGATTTGCGTGTTGGTGTAAAAATAAATGTGTTTTACCAGGGATATTATGCATCGTACCGGTTTTAAGCATAAAATCATATTTGCAATTCTGCTGCTCCTGTTTCCGGGAATGCGGTTGGCAGCGCAGGTTGAGAATCCCCCGGGCGATCGTCGTACCAATACAAACAGGGTGCTTATTTCCCGCGATGTAGATACCACAGGAAAAATTCCAACGTTCGGACCAAACCGTTTGTTTTATCTGACACTTTACAACCAACTCGGATTAATGCCCGGACCTCAGGTTTTTGGTGCACAAACAAATTGGTGGTCATCATCGTTTGCATATGGATTTCGCGGAAAGCTTCGTTTGTTTTATTGGAATGCGCTTGTGATGGATGTTAGCTATCGTTACGATCGTTACAGCATCAGGCAGAATACACCAAAGCTTGCACCGCTTATCACGGCAAATCATGTGCGTGAACGTATTTCTTTGCATAATTTTTCAGTAACACTTTGTGATCGCATCAACTTCCGCAGAAGAGGTGATGTATTGGGAGATTGGATCGATATCGGCGTGTATGCAGATAATATTTTTCGTTCAACAAATGTTTTTGTCGATCAGCATTATGATTCCAATGGCGCATCAGGCTTTCATTATAAAGTGAAAACAAAAATTGTCCGCTTACCCTATATTGAGAAAGTAAATTACGGCTTGACATTAAGGATTGGCAGTGAATTTTATTCCTTGTTTATGCAATACAGGATGAATGATCTGTTCAATTATGATTCACCCAACAACCGGGATCTTCCGAAAGTGATTGTTGGATTTGGTTTCGCTATTGCAGGATAAATTTTTAGGTGTGCGTATCCTGTGAAAGAAACATGAAGGATGTTCCTTCACAGGTCGGGCTATTCGCGCTACATGCCTGCCTGCCAAAAACACAAGCACGCGCGGCTGCAGGCAGGGTAGCTTGCTGCTATCCCTGCCTGCAGCAGCACAGGCCCGCGCGGAGGCAGGCAGGCATGTGGCGCGGGGGGACGCGGAGGCATTTCTTTAATTCGTTCGTTGCCTCTTATTGCTGTTTTACAAGGATACAATGCGAGTTCAAGGCAATTGAATTCGGAAAATTCCCCAATCATTCATTATATTTAAGGCATAAACCCGCCTTTTATGAAAGTTACCCGCGTATTTGATCTGTTGGAATATTACATCGCTAAGCACGGTGAAAAGCCGGATGCATTTGCCGGTAAAGAAAACGGCGTATGGAAAACCTGGAGCTTTACATCGTTCAGCGAGCATGTGTATGCTGTTGCAGCGGGATTGATCGCCTCCGGAATTAAACGCGGTGATCGTGTTGCCATACTTTCTAATAATCGTCCCGAGTGGAATGTAATCGATTTTGGTGCGCAGCTTTGCGGATCAATTCTCGTTCCTGTTTACCCTACAATTTCTGAAGGTGATCTCGCATTTATTCTTGCTGATTCTGAAGCGAAAATTGTTTTTGTTTCAGGCAAGGATATTTTTGACAAAACAAAATCAGCAATAAAAGATTTGCCGAATCCACCTGCGATTTTTTCCTTCGTAGATTTTGCAGGCGCTGATTCATGGAATAAAATTCTTGAAAAAGGGAAAGCGGATAAACAATCAGAGGCCATTGCAGCAGTAAAACGCGAAGTGATGCCGGATGATGTTTTCACAGTTCTGTATACTTCCGGAACAACAGGAACTCCGAAAGGTGTAATGCTGACACACAATAATCTTGTCAGCAACTTCACCACGCTTTGCGATCTGCCTCCTGTTGATCACACACATCGTGCGCTCAGCTTTCTTCCGCTCAATCACGTATACGAACGAATGATCTCGTTCCTCTACATGTTTCGCGGACCTGCAATTTATTACGCAGAAAGTCTTGAAACGATCGGCGATAATATTCGTGAATTGAATCCGCATATTTTTTCATGCGTTCCTTCCTTATTGCAAAAAGTTTACAATCGCATCACAGCAAAAGGTGCTGAGCTTTCCGGTATCAAACGAAAATTATTTTTCTGGTCAATACGCATTGCAGAAAAGTATGATGTTGGTCCGAATGCGCCCGGAGCCTTTTATAGAATGCAGCTTGCCATTGCATCAAAGCTTGTCTTCAGCAAATGGCGTGAAGCGCTTGGTGGAAATGTAAAATGTATGATCTCCGGTGGTGCTGCGCTTGATCAGCGTCTTGCGCGAATTTTCTGGGCGGCTGGAATTCCGGTGCTCGAAGGTTATGGATTGACAGAAACTTCTCCTGTTATCGCTGTAAATAATTTTGAGCCGAACAGCTTACGTTTCGGAACGGTTGGACCGGTGATAAAAGATGTCGAAGTAAAAATTGCAGCCGATGGAGAAATTCTTGTAAAAGGACCGAACATCATGAAAGGTTATTACAAACGTCCTGATGCAACGGCAGAAGTGATTGATGCGGAAGGATGGTTTCATACCGGCGATATCGGGATGATGGTTGAAAATCGCTTTTTGAAAATCACAGATCGTAAAAAGGAAATTTTCAAAACAACAGGTGGGAAATATATTGCTCCGCAAGCGTTGGAAAATTTATTGAAGAATTCCCGCTTTGTTGAACAATCAATAACTGTTGGCGATAATCGTAAATATCCGACAGCGTTAATTGTTCCGTCATTCCTGTTTGTGCGCGACTGGGCGAAGCGTAAAGGAATCGAGATTGGTCCGACAAATGAAGATGTGATAAATCATCCTGCAGTCATCAAACGTATCGAACACGCAATTGAAAAGCTGAATAAGAATCTTGCGCAATACGAAAAGATCAAAAAGATCACATTGCTTTCGAAAGTTTGGACCATCGAAAGTGGTGAGCTTACTCCGAAGCTGAGTTTGAAGAGAAAAGTAATTCTTCAGAACAACCAGGAAGCCATTGAGAAAATGTATTCCGAAGATTAATCATCATCTTTTCCACTTTCTGCATTCTGCAAGGATTCTGTCGCGGAACTATTCATTTCCGTATGCCTGATTTGTCCGCCCAAGTAACCTGTGCGCGCAACCAGTACAAAACTTGCCAGCGAAAGAAGTAAAATCACAATTGCCACCTGTCGCATAAAAATGGATTGATTAAGTGTAATAAGCATTCCGAATAGTGAAACAAGTCCGAGCAGGATGAACGAAATGAAAGAGAACAGAGCGAATTCTTCATGCTGTTCTATTGTACTTTCTGCAATACCTGCAATATTCTCCACCACTTCTTCCGCGGGCTCCCCGGTAAAGTATGCAATAGCGGCTCCGATTGCAGAAAGAATAAAAAGATTGTAAGCAGCAATTTTCGTTTGACCATTTTTTGTCCACATACCATGGATCAAAACAATCATACCCAAAAGCGATCCGAAAACCGGAAGGTGGTTTATTAAAAGATGAAGATGTGCAAGGTTCATAGGAGCGAGGATTTATTCAAAAGTCAGCAGAGTAAGCTTGAGCTGAAATGATATACGTCATAACATACATGATCTTTATCATAGGAGCGAAATTCTACTGGCAGACAACAATGCCTGCACCAGGAGGAGTCTAAACGCTTGGGTTGAACGCCCGCCATACGACAAAAGCAATCAGTGCAGGGAATATTACTTTGGTAAGCGTTTCCCACAGCACGATTTTGCCCGCATCGCGTTCACCATACGGCGTATCTGTAATTGTTGCAGGAACTTCTTTACGTAATGCTTCTTCCGGGTTTCCGTCTTTGGCAATGTTTGCATGTCCGCCGGTAGCTTCAGCAAATTTTTCCATCTGGTCAGGAATTTCATCGCCGAAAAAAACGATGGAGACCACAATATTTTCTTCTTCAGCAGCGGTGATGATCTTTTGTTTTTCTTTTTTCGGAAGGTAAACTTTTCCATCCGTCAGCACGATGATCTTATTTGTGCCTTTTTCCATCATTCGTTTCCTGATTGCTCCGTAAGCAAGATTAAATCCCGCAACCGCATTTGTTCCGCCTGCAGGTTTAATTTTTTCAAGCGCAATGCGTATTGCTGCTGTGTCACCCGCAGTTATGTTTTCTGCAAGAAGAGTTGCATTGTCATTATACGCTACAATCGTAATATGATCGCCCGGGGGAATTGTATTTACCAATGGAATAATAGAATTCTTAGCAGCATCAAGCAAACCTTTCTTATCCATCGACCCGGAAATGTCGAGCATAAAAACAATATTATTTCTTGCAACAGAATCTCTTGGTGCGGAACAAAGCGCTTCACCGGGCTGCACTTCCATCAGGCTTACATCATCGATATAGTAATACGCGAATTTGTTGAATGGATTTACACGCAGCGAAGTGTGTTCCGACTTTTTTACTTTATGAATTCGTTTCGGGTAATCAGTTGCGAAACTTCCGAGCGTAAGAAATTGTTCGCCGCCTTTTGCAATAAATGTATCGCAGATCATGACCCATCCTTCGTCACTGGTAATATAATGATCGTTGGCTTCATCGATATGCGCATCAGGATCATTGCCCGAAAGCTGGATGTGTGTATTCGGATAACGAACGCTGTCTTTCGTTATCGCAAAACCAAAACGATTATTTGCGAAATTGCTTTTCCTGTCCAGCGCTACATAATAACGCACGCAATATAATTTTCCTGCAACGAGTGGCTGATTCAATTTACATTCTACATATTCACTATATGTTTCTTTGTAAAATAGCCAGCTGACTAATCCATTCTTACAAATGCCCGAAATGATTCCTATGCGTCCGCTTCCTGTTCTTGCAGTTTTTGTTTTAAACCCGAGCAGGTTCGACTTATCGGAATTAAGCGCGTCGGGTGTTCCTGAAGTAGCGGGAAACCATTCAGCGGCAAGGATGAGCTTGTTATTAGGTTTGCTGTACAATGAATCTTTTCTCCAGTCGCCATAATGATTCCAGAAAAAAGTGGTGATCACAGGGGCGCGGTTATCAGCTTCGAAGGAAGGATTGGGAACAAGATTTACCTGTGCCGGTAAAAGCTTCAGGGCAAAAACAAAAAGCAGGATAATTTTTAAGCGTAGCATTTTTATCATGTTTCTGTGGAGCAATTAATATGCCTCAATGAGTTAAGCGATAAAATTCAATAGAATAAATTGATAAGTGGTTAAATTTTTCTGCTAGTTGGTTAATTCATATTTCCGAATAAAGCTCCGAACCGCATATCATTTCTAACCGCGGAAAATGCAGGATCATTCTGCAAGCGACTCTTATCATTGAAGCCGAGCTTAACTGCTGTCTCCAATGAATTCAGCGCGTACTCTTTTAAACCGAGCTGCATATAAAGATTAGCGCCCATATAAGCCCACTCACTGTTTGTTGGATCAACAATTGCATACACTGCAACGAGCTTTTCCGCTGCATGCAAATTGTTTGCTTTGAAAGCCTGGTTCGCGTAGGAGTAACACATCAGGCTTGCATAACCACGCAACCGCTGACGCATAAATTTATCCGCGCCTTGTTTTTTAGATTCAAAATAGTTCGGCGAATTAAATTTCCACCAGGTTGTATCCTGCGACATTAAAGCGCTTGCGAGTTCTTGCTGTAAAACAGATTCTTCTGCTTGCGCAGCTTTCCATGCAGCTTCATCCGATTTAATGCATGGATCTGTTTTTTTAGGCAGCTCAATTGTAGACTCATCCGTGACACGTACTTTGCCAGTTGAAAATGCTGCTTCCTGTGCGCGTTTACCCGACAATAAAAGATTGTTCGCGATCATGCAGCTTATCTTTTTGATTGAGTCAGACTGATCGTAAATCAAACCGCCCAACGCTCGATACATTTCCCATGTATTCTGATTGTTATTTCCATTAATAGGAATAATGCTTGCAATTAATAATGCTTCTTCCATCATTCCAACCGGTGCCCATTCATGTTTTCCGTCAAATGCTAAAAGTTCGTGCGGAGAAGTATTCGCATCCTGGTTATTCATGAAATTTTTCATTTCAAGGTAATTCATATCGCCAAGTCCGGCGAGACCGATAAAAATCTTTCCATTCATTGGTTGGGATGGCGCTGCGGAATTACAAATCACTCCTTTAACATCATTTCGTGAAAATGCAATGGTAGAAGCCACTCTCGCGCCGCCTGAAAAACCACACAGAATAATTTCAGTTTCATCAATGCTAATATTCCTTTTCACTTCTTCGATCAGCGCATTACCGATTTTCATTGTTTGTTCGCCAGTCATTCCGTTCTTTGAAACATTCGATCCCGCAAAAATGTAACCCCATTTTTCTGCAAGCGATTTGTATTTATTCAAAGGCAAGCTTCCATCTGCATGCGGATCAAAAAAAACTACAAGCGGATGTTTTTTTGTTGAATCAAAATTTGAAGGCAGGTAAACTGTAAATGAATTGGAAGGATCAGCTGATACAGAAAGTGTAGTAAGATCACCTTTCTTAAATTCAGGAACGATTGCTTTAACAGGAACAACAGAATCGCTTTTTGTTTTATCATCAGCTGTCGATGCACATGAAAAAGTAAACAATAAAGCAAACAGTGGCAGGAGTAAACGCATGTTCAAAGATAGATTTTTTAGTACCTTCGGATACGACTTTCTGCTATGAAGTTTTACTTTCTCCCGGTTATAATTTTAGTTGCATTTTTTATTTCCGGTTGTGGAAATGAAAAACTTGCTCAACATGTTCCTTTCAGCTGGAATGTGGATTCTTCCAAATACGATTTTGCAAAGTATGTAGATCCTATGATCGGAACTGCTGGTCACGGACATACTTTTCCCGGTGCGACTGCTCCTTTCGGGATGGTGCAATTGAGTCCGGATACGCGTGTGGATGGAAGCTGGGATGGTTGTTCAGGTTACCATTATGATGATTCCGTGATCTATGGATTTTCGCACACGCATTTAAGCGGTACAGGTTGCAGCGATTACGGTGATATTTTATTGATGCCCGATGAAGGTCGATCGATGCGGTTTACAAACGGCGCTGATGGAAATGAAGGTTACAGCTCAACATTTTTACATAGAAATGAAAATGCCGAAGCCGGCTATTATAGTGTGGTTCTTGATAATGGAGTGAACGTTGAGCTTACTGCTTCTCCGCGCGTGGGAATGCATCGTTATACTTATGCAAGGCAATTTAATAATACCGTGTTGCTCGATTTACAACATCGCGATGAAACTGTTCAAACACATTTGGAAATTGTAAATGACAGCACGGTTCGCGGTTATCGATTCAGTAAAGCATGGGCATCAGATCAGCGGTTATATTTTTACATGACCTTTTCAAGACCATTCCTGAAACGTATTTGTTGGAGCAAAGACAAAACTTTCCTTGCTGATTCATCTTCAGCAAAAGATTTGAAAGTGGTATTTACATTCGACACCGCTGATGTTGAAAATAAAACAAATCATCCTGAGGTCATGATAAAAGTTGCGCTCTCACCGGTGAGTTGGGAAAACGCAAAGCTGAATATGGAAACGGAAATTCCGCATTGGGATTTTGATGCTGTGAGGAATAAAGTGGCTGATCAATGGAATAATGAACTGGGAAAGATCGAAGTGAAATCTTCTGATGAAACTAAAAAGAAAATTTTTTACACAGCACTTTATCATTGTTTCATTGCACCGAATTTATATTGCGATGTAAATGGTGATTACCGTGGAATGGACAATCAAATTCACCGCGATACAATTCATCCGCAATATTCAGTTTTCTCTTTGTGGGATACGCATCGTGCGTTGCATCCTTTGTTTACGATCATCCAACCTAAGCGCGACCAGGATTTTATCAATACGTTTGTCAAGCAATATAAAGAAGGTGGATTACTGCCCGTTTGGGAACTTTCTGCCAATGAAACAAATTGTATGATCGGCTATCATGCTGTTCCTGTAATTGTAGATGCGTGGATGAAAGGGCTGACAGATTTTGATACAGTGACCGCTTATGAAGCCATGAAAAAGTCCGCGATGCAGGATAAGAACGGATTGGCTACGTATAAAAAGTTTGGATTTATTCCTGCAGAAGGTGAATCTGAATCTGTTTCGAAAACACTGGAATATGCTTATGATGATTGGTGTATTGCATTAGCAGCAAAACGGATGAAGAAAGAGGATGATTATAATTATTTCTTGAAGCGTTCTCAATCATGGAAGAATTTGTACGATGAAAAGACCGGATTTTTTCGTCCGCGATTGAATAATGCATTCATTGAACCCTTTGATCCGAGCGAAGTAAATTTCCATTATACTGAAGCAAATGCATGGCAATATAGCTTAGCTGTACAGCAGGATATTCCGGGTTTGATAAATGCGCATGGTGGCAAGCAGGAATTTCTTTTTCATCTTGATAAATTATTCTCAGCTTCATCCAAAACTTCAGGAAGAGAACAGGCAGATATAACAGGTTTAATCGGGCAATACGCACAGGGAAATGAGCCCAGTCATCATATGGCCTATTTGTATGGTTATGCCGGTGTTCCATTGCTTACACAGCAAAAAGTAGTAGAAATTGCGCAAAACATGTTTACTGATAAACCCGATGGACTTTGTGGAAACGAAGATTGCGGACAAATGAGCGCTTGGTATGTTTTGTCTGCAATGGGATTTTACCAGGTTACACCGGGTACAGACAAATTTATATTTGGCACTCCATTATTTGATGAAGTAAATATTCATCTGGAAAATGGAAAATCAACCATTTTAAAATCACCAAGGAAAGAACCTTCTTACAATTTTGTAGTTGATACTAAGCTGAACGGTAAAAACTGGAACAAAGGTTGGCTGAATTACGCAGATATTGTTGGCGGGAATACTGTTGAGTTTACAATGAATTATAATCCGCTTGATTTAGCTGAAACACATTTCAGTGGTGTTGCGCATGCATATGCAGATGACAATAGGTTTCGTACACCATTTGATTATGAAAGTCCTTTAATGTTTTTTACTAACAGAATTTCTAAGGAGGAAAACTTTCCACTCCCTCCATTAGTAAAATATGCAGTTGATCGCGGCGATGGAAAAGTTCCGACAAGAACGTTTAACACCGGAATGGATATTATTTTTTATCAGACGTATGGTTTGAGCTATTTTATCAGCATAAATAATTCACCTTTCAAAGAAACTGCAGTACAATTCCGCATTTTTGAAACAAGTACAATTCGTGCATTTACTAAAAATGAAAAAGCCATTTGCAGCGATACAGTTGAATTCAGCTATTTTAAAATTCCATCCGGCAGATCAATAAAACTAAACACAACCTACGCAAACCAATACGCAGCCGGTGGAGATAACGCATTGATAGACGGCATCCGAGGCTCCGATAATTTCCGCACCGGAAGCTGGCAAGGCTACGAAGGAAAAGACCTTGATGCTGTTATTGATCTCGGCGCAGTAAAAGAGATTTCAACCATCACCATCGGTTGCCTGCAGGATCAGGGCTCATGGGTTTTTCTTCCTTCCGAAGTTATTTTTTATTCTTCCACGGATGGAAAAACGTTTACGGAAATCGGTCGCGATAAAAATGCAATCCCACAAAATACTTCCGTCGCTACGCTTCATAATTTTACAACTTCAAAAGAAACAAAAGCACGCTACATACAAGTCGTTGCGAAGAATTCAGGTGTATGTCCTGTATGGCACCCCGGAAAAGGAAAACCATCATGGATCTTTGCAGATGAAATAATTGTTGAGTAAGAAAAAATGGGAACGATCCCGATAGCTATCGGGAGAATCAAAACGAATACCTCGAAAACTTGTAATGAAATTTCACTCTATGAACATTCGTACATTCGATTTGATTCGTAATTCGTTCCCCCGTAATTCGTTCCCCCTAAAAATGTCCCTCACTAAAACAATGGTCCAACATGGATAGAAAATCTTTCCTCCGACGTACAGCACTTTTTACTGCTGCTACAACAATTGGTGCAACTGCTTTTGCGGGAACAACAAGTAACAAGAAAAAGCCGAAAGTAAATCCAAACAGCTCCAAAGGCGGACCACTTGTTATTTCAACATGGAGTCATGGAATGCCTGCAAACGAAGAAGCGATGAAAGTGTTGCTTGCGGGAGGTTCGCTTACCGATGTGGTTGAAAAAGGTGTGATGGTAATTGAATCCGACAAAACAAATACAAGTGTTGGTCTCGGTGGATTTCCCGATCGCGAAGGAATCGTTACACTTGATGCTTCTATCATGAATGAAAAAGATGAAGCAGGTTCTGTTGCATTTGTGCAGGGAATTGAACACCCGGTTTCTCTTGCACGTGCTGTAATGGAAAAAACACCGCACGTGATGATCGTTGGAAAAGGTGCTGAGATCTTTGCAAAATCGCTGGGCATGAAACAGCTGCCGAATGCATTGACAGACGTTACGAAAAAAGCATGGGGCGAATGGTTGAAAGAAAAAAATTACAAACCAATTATCAATATTGAAAATCACGATACAATTGGTTTGCTTGCAATGGATGCGAAAGGATTTGTTGCAGGTGTTTGCACCACAAGCGGATTAGCATGGAAAATGCACGGACGTGTTGGCGATTCTCCTGTCATCGGCGCCGGATTATTTGTAGACAATGAAGTAGGTGCTGCAACTTGCACAGGATTGGGAGAAACAGTTTTACGCACGCTCGCATCGCATGTAGCAGTGGAAGTGATGCGCAACGGAGGAACACCGCAGGAAGCGTGCGAAGAAGCAATCAATCGTATTGTAAAAAAGCATGCGAACCACAAAGATTTCCAGGTCGGCATTTTAGCAATCAATAAGCTCGGTGAACATGGTGCGTATGGTTTGCAAAAAGGATTCAATTACGCATTGCACCAGCACGGAACAAATAAATTGCTTGACGCGGATTATTTTCTTAAGGCGTAGTTGTATTGAGTATTTAGTATTGGGTATTGAGACTGTGTTCAAGATACATACTCACAATCCAAACTTTTTACTCAATACTCAATACTCAATACTCAATACTAAATACTCAATACTAAAAAATGAAAGTAGTTGCCGGAATTGACATTGGTGGAACAAATACGGAAATCGGTTTGGTTGATAAATCAGGAACAATCCTTTTTTCTGCGCGGCTTTCTACGCGTGCTTATGCTGACCCGGTGGAGTTTGTAAAAGATGCTTCGGCGAAGATCCGTGAAGGAATTGAAAAGGTAAAAGCAACTTTAGCAGGAATAGGAATCGGTGCGCCGAGTGCGAATTATTATTCGGGATGTATTGAGTTCGCTCCGAATATGCCGTGGGAAGGAAAAATTCCGCTTGCTGAATTATTTCAGAAGGAAATGAATGTGGATTGCAAGCTCACGAATGATGCAAATGCTGCAGCGTTGGGTGAAATGCTTTTCGGTGATGCGAAAGCGCTCCGGGATTTTATTGTCGTGACATTAGGAACCGGGCTCGGAAGCGGATTTGTGGTCAATGGAGAAGTTGTTTATGGTCACGATGGCTTTGCCGGTGAATTAGGTCATGTGATTGTAGAGCGCGAAGGAAGGCTTTGCGGATGTACGCGAAAAGGTTGTTTGGAAACCTATGTTTCTGCAACGGGAATTGTGTTGACAGCGAAGGAATGGTTGAATGCGAATGATGCAAAATCGGAATTACGAAATGTTTCTGCTGAAGAACTTACAGGCAAGCTGATCAGCGATGCTGCTGAAAGAGGAGATAATGTTGCATTAAAGCTGATGGATGCAACAGCCGAAAAGTTGGGTTTTGCATTGGCGAATACTGTTGCAATCACAAGTCCGACACATATTTTTCTTTATGGGGGATTAGCAAAAGCCGGTGATTTGTTATTGCTACCGGTAAGAAAATACCTTGATGAATTTATTTTGCGCAATTACAAAGGCAAAGTGGAAGTAAAGCTTTCCGGGCTACCTGAAAATGCCGCAGTTTTGGGCGCAGCAGCATTGGGCTGGAAAGAGGTAAACCGATAATAAGCGATCTTCGGCCGCAGTGAATTTCGTTATTTATAAATTGATTTATTCATCTTTTTGAGTGACCTTTGCAACGTTGATTTTTTAATTACTTATTTATCTTATCTAACACAAAACACACCATGAAAAAACTTATTCTTTCTTCAGTAATTGCTTTGGCTTTTCTCGCTTCATGTGGCAACGATGCTGATAAAGCAAAATCTGACAGTTTAACAAATGCTGATGCGAATGGCGGTACGAATGTAACTGCTGTAAATTATCAATGCCCGATGAAATGTGAGGGTGAAAAAACATATGCTGCAGCGGGAAAATGCCCGATGTGCCAAATGGATATGAAAGAAGTAAAATAATAACCGATCAATTTAAAAATTCCGGGTTCCGAATATTCGAAGCCTGGAATTTTGTTTTTAAGATGATGCGAAAAATTATCAAAGGTGCTGTAAACAGAACATGGAAACCTTTTGTAGAAAGATACCTGCGAAAATCGCGCGTTTATAACTTTCGGAATATATCACTCACTATTTCACCGGGAGTTTTTCATCCGGGTTTTTTCTTCAGCACCAAAATAGTAATTGCATTTTTACAGAAACAAAAGCTGGATGGAAAAACGTTTCTCGAAATGGGAAGCGGTTCAGGGCTCATCAGCATTTTTGCAGCAAAACAAAATGCGCTTGTAACTGCTTGTGATATTTCTCCGGTTGCAGTAAAATGCACTGCTGAAAATGCGCAAAAGAATGGAGTAAAAATTTCCGTTTTTCAGTCTGATCTTTTTTCGGACATTCCTCCGCAGCAGTTTGATTTAATTATAGTCAATCCACCTTATTTCAAAAAGCACCCGGTTTCCATTGAGGAAAATGCATGGTATTGCGGCGAAAATCTTGAATATTTCCAGCAGTTTTTTCACCAGGTAAAAAGCTTTATGAACTCTTCTTCAAACATTTATATGGTGCTTTCTGATGAATGCGACATCGCTGGAATACAAAAAATAGCATCGTTAAATCAGTTGGTTTTCAATCTTGTGTATGAAAAACGCGCCGCATGGGAAACACAATTCATTTTTAATTTCCAGTTTATCAAATCCTGAATTGTGTAACTTCGGGTAATGAATTCTCCCGATTCACAAACTTCGTATAAAACAGGACTTGATGCATTTGACATCGCGGTAATACACACGCTGATGTATTTCGATATTTTTCGTCATCCGCTAACCATTGATGAAATTCACAGGAATTGCCAATGGCAATCTTGTACACTTACCGAAACCGCCGCTTCATTAGAAAATTTATTGCAGCTCGGAATTGTTGGTAAGACGAATGATTTTTGGTTTTTAAGCGGAAACGATGCGAATATAAGTTTGCGGCTCGAACGACAAGAGCGGGCATTGTATTTTCAACGCAAAGCAAAAAAATATGCTAAGCTTATTGGTTCGTTTCCGTTTATCCGCGCCGTTTCTATAAGTGGTTCTTTGTCAAAAGGAACTATGGATAAAAATGGCGACATCGATTATTTTATCGTTACGGAGCCGGGAAGATTGTGGATTGCCAGAACAATGCTTGTGCTTTTTAAAAAGTTTTTCCTTCTCAATTCAAAGAAATATTTCTGCGTTAATTATTTCATCGATACAGAACGGCTTTCAATTCCTGACAGAAATTTATTCGTTGCTACGGAAATTGCTTTTCTGCAGCCGATGGTCAATAACGAATTGCATGAAGAATTTATTCGTGCCAATCATTGGGTCAGCCTATTTTACCCGAACCGCGAATTGAACACCAAACCAGCAATAAACAAAGTGCCAACAGGTTTTTTCAAAAAACAAATTGAAAAAGCGCTCAGTAAAAAAACGGGCGAATGGTTAGATGAAAAATGCCTGCGAATCACTTTGAATCGCTGGAAAAGAAAATTCCCTCACCTGTCCGAATTGGATTTTGATATTGATTTCCGTTCGAGAAAAAATGTTTCAAAGCATCACCCACAGGGATTTCAGCGGAAAGTAGTTGTTGAAATGGAAAAGCGCAAAGAAAGCATATACGAACGATCAGGAATCCATATTCCTGCCATACGCTGGGAATGGGCTAGTGATACAGATTCAGTTAAGAAGGCGTAATGAAAATTCTTTTTACTCATTCGTATTTCATGCGATTCGATTCCAAGCAGTGGGAGTTGGGTCAGCCATTTCCACCACTGGGAACAATTCTTGCTGCCGCTGTATTGCGTGAAGCCGGACATGAAGTTTCGCTCTTCGATTCTCAGTTTTCGCATTCCGCTGATGAGGTGATTCCTTATTTGCAAAGTAAGCCTGATGTATTTGTAATCTGTGATGATGGATTTAATTACCTCACAAAAATGTGTCTCACCAATATGCGTGAGGCAGCATTTCAAATGCAGCAGCTTGCAAAAGCTAATGGCTGTACAGTTATTGTAAGCAGCAGCGATTCTACAGATCATTTTGAAAAATATCTTTCGGAAGGTGCTGATTATGTAATTAAAGGCGAAGCAGAAGCTGCACTGAAAGAGTTGATCATTGCAATTGAAACAAAACAACCTGTTGATATGATCGCAGGTGTTGTTTTCCGTAAGAATGAAACTACTATTACAAATCCTAAAAGAAAAGTATTGGAAGAGCTGGACAAGCTGCCAATGCCTGCGTGGGATTTGATTGAGATGGATAAGTATCGTTCAGTTTGGATGGAGCACAACGGATATTTTTCTCTCAATATGGCAACAACAAGAGGTTGTCCGTTCAAATGCAACTGGTGTGCAAAACCGATTTATGGCAACCGTTATAATTCGCGTTCACCTGAACATGTTGTTGATGAATTGATTTTTCTTAAAGAGAACTATAAGTTTGATCACATCTGGTTTTGCGACGATATTTTCGGACTCGCTCCGGGTTGGGTAAATCGTTTTTCTCAATTGGTGAAAGAGAAAAATATCTCGCTGAAATATAAAATTCAATCACGTGCAGATCTTTTGCTGCAGGAAAATTACATTGCAGATCTTGCAGCTTCCGGTTGTGAAACAGCATGGATGGGGGCAGAAAGTGGTTCCCAGAAAATCCTTGATGCAATGGATAAAGGAACTACTGTGGATGAGATCAGGCAGTCGACACGCATGTTGAAGAAATATGGAATTCGCGCGGGTTTCTTTTTACAATTCGGCTACCCGGGTGAAACCATGGAGGATATTTATAAAACAATTGAGCTGCTGAATGAATTGCTTCCGGAAGACATTGGCATTTCTGTTTCTTATCCATTGCCCGGAACAAAGTTTTACGAGAATGTGAAATCCGAATTGAAAGAAAAACAGAACTGGTCGCACTCTGATGAAATGGCGCTCATGTTTCGAAATACTTTTTCTCCCGGATTTTACAAAGTGCTCCATATGTATGTTCATCGCAATTACCGAAAGCACCAGGCATATGAAAGCTTTAAGAAATTCTTTTCATCGCCGTTAAAAGTTCGGAAATATGATTTCAAAAGAGCGGCTTCCATGTTTTATTATATTCCTGCTGTGATCCGCCAGAAGAAACGTCTTGAGCTGCAAAAACATGCGTGATACAGAAGTTGCTTTTGATCAATACGCCGTTTCTTATGACGAGGAATTTACTTTTTCTCCTGTAGGTAAATTGCAACGCGAACGCGTGTGGAAATTTCTCTCAAATAACATTTCTTCCAAAACGCATCCTGATGTGCTGGAGCTGAATTGCGGAACCGGTGAAGACGCGGTTTGGTTTGTGAAGCAAGGATATAAAATTACCGCAACAGATCTTTCTGCTGAAATGGTTCACGTTGCAAAACAAAAGCTGGATAATAAAAGCGTTGCTGTTTTTCAATCCGGTATTTCAGAAATTGCTACAAAAGTAAATGCTCAGAAATTCGATTTGATATTTTCTGATTTCGGCGGATTGAATTGTCTTGATGCTGCTGCGCTGAAAGAAATGTCTGTTGTTTTTTCGGGATTATTGAATCCGGGAGGACGTTTAATCTTTGTGGTGATGTCGCGCAACTGTAAGTGGGAACAAAGGTATTTTAAAAGGAAGAATGATTTTAAAAATGCATTCCGTCGCCAATCGAAAGATGGAGTGGAAGCAATACTCTTTGAGCAGAAGTTTTCAACCTGGTATTATTCACCCGATGAAATTTCTTCTTTCTTCTCAAAGCATTTCAGCTTAAACAAACATCAGCCTGTCGGAATTGCTCTACCGCCTTCTTACCTGGATAATTATTTCAAAAAACATCCCGCACTTTTAAAAACGCTGAATGTTCTTGAAAAAGGGTTAAGCAACTTTTCTTCTCTCTCGGATAAAGCGGATCATTTTATAGTTGATTTTGTGAGAAGATGAAAATACTATTGACACATGGTTATTTTCTAGAAGAGGATGAACGCGAAAAGCTCATCATGAAGCCGTATGTGCCATTAGGAATTTTATACATTTCGGCTTACCTGGAAAAGAATGGTTTTGACAATGAAATCTTTGACAGCACCTTTTCATCATTTGAGAAATTCAAAAACAATTTAAAAGCAGCTCGTCCGAACGTCATCGGTATTTATACGAACCTGATGACGAAGCTGAACGTGTTGAGGATCATAAAATTAATTCGCTCGGATGAGCAGCTTTCCGGGATGAAAATAATTCTTGGCGGACCCGAAGTAAGGAATCATGCGAAAGAATTTCTTTTACACGGTGCTGATGCGCTCGTGATTGGCGAAGGTGAAGAGACGATGCTGCAACTCGTTAAATCGTATGTGGAAAACAAAAGCGATTTATCATCGATCAAAGGCATCGCATTTATTACTCCTGATAAAAGTATTGTTACAAACCCGGACCAGGGTCTTTTAAAATCAGTTGATGAGCTTCCTTTTCCGAACAGGAAGAAGATCGATCTGCAAAAATATTTTGATGCATGGAAAAAAGCGCATGGAAGCAGCACACTTTCGCTAAGCACTATGCGTGGTTGTCCTTATACATGTAAATGGTGCAGTCGTGCGGTGTATGGCGGTACCTATCGCAGGCGCAGTCCTAAGCTTGTTGTGGATGAAATTGTAACGCTGCAATCGCAATACACATTTGATAATATCTGGTTTGTTGATGATGTGTTTACTATTTCGCATAAATGGCTGAAAGAGTTTTCTGAAGAGATAACTGCCCGCAAAGTAAAAGTCAGTTATGAGATTATTACGCGTGCTGACCGTATGAATGAAGAAGTAATTGATCTGCTTGTAAAAAGCGGTTGCTTCAGAGTGTGGATCGGTGCTGAAAGTGGTTCTCAAGATGTGATTGATGCAATGGATCGCCGCGTTGACGTGATACAAGTCCGCGAGATGATCAAGCTGGCAAGAAAAAAAGGATTGCAGGCAGGAACGTTTATCATGCTTGGTTATCCCGGAGAAACGCAACGTGATATCAAAGAAACAATTCGTCATCTCAACGATTCTGCGCCGGATCATTTTACAATTACGCTTGCATATCCAATCAAAGGCACGCCATTATACGCAGAGACTGAAAAAAAATTCATTAATCCGAAAGACTGGGAAATTTCTACTGACCGCGATATTGATTTTAAAAGAACTTATCCGCGTAGATATTATGATTTTGCTTTGCGTTGGGTGCATAATGAAGTTGCATTCAAAAAGAATTTGAGAAATGGCGTACTGATAAAACTGCCCTTATTAAAAATGAAATCGATTGCAGCACAGGGAGGAATGTTTTTTCAGCGCTTGTTGAAATAAAAAATCCCTCCCGCTGAGTGCCGGGAGGGATGAGGATGTGGAAAAGCAATATTATTTCGATCGAACTTTTTGCGATTCTTTGGCAACCTGTGGTGCAGCTTTAACTGCAGTTTTGTTGCGAACATTTATTCTTGCAATAGTTGAGCGGCGCGGTGCTGTTGCAGGCGCTTGATTCGGTGTTTGACCCGGACGTGTAGCGGGAGTTTGTGCCGGAGCTTGTCCACCGCTGTTTCGTGGAGATGTTGGTTGAGAAGTTGCGGATGGCGCAGCAGAAGGTTTAGCTTTTGGTGCGGTTTGCGCTTTCACTGTAACGATAAACAGCATTCCGACGGCGATAAGAAAAAGTGACTTTTTCATGGTAATTAGTATTTCTTATTATAACCAAGACAATATTAATGCCAAAGATGAGCATTGGTGAAGAGATTAATTTGAATCATAAATCAATTTGTGTAATCGCCATCAAATCAATGATTTGCATAGGTGTTTTACATTTGGTTATCTTGGTGATTTCCTTGCAATGTCGTTAATCAACGTAAATCGAAGTATTCTTTAATAAACCCTTTTATGCGTGCAATTTCAATTCTTATCATCATCAGCATTATTTTTATTACGGGATGCGGCGAGTCTTCAGCAGATAAATCGAAGCACGATGATTCGCTCTCTGAAAAGGAAGCGATAAAAAAAGCGTTGCAGGAAGATCTTGCGCCGCCTTCCGACATCAAACATTTCAATTGGTTTTATTCAGCTTTTGCTCATGCGGCAATTACAGGAAACGATACGATATTTGATATTGTCATTCATCCTGAATATGGTTTGTGGATCATCCATTCTGCCGGCGCAGTTCCGAATTTTACTCGTATAAATCATATTCTTGAATTTAAAATGCCTGACGGAAAAAATCTTATTCCTTTTCAGCGTGATGCAATGATGCGTGTGCCAAAGGAAGAAACTTTACCTGTTTTAGTTTGTGATGATGATAAGGTTTATAATAAACGTGGTTGCTTTTCTTCATTGCAAAATACGTTTGCAGAACAAAAAATATGGAAGTATGCAGGATTAGATGCGGAAAAAGACAGGGAGATTGAAGAATCAGCGAAGACGATTACACGCACAGTTATCAATACAGAAAATTATCGTTTTTATTTTTCATTGATCAAAGGAAGCTGGTATCTCACATTCATGGATATCATGACACCTTGTGAGGCATAAAAATTAAAATTCCCGAAGCGACTTTTCAGCACTTCGGGAATTTTATTTTTACCGGAAATTTTATTTGCCTTTTTTCTGATGCGAATCTTTTTTATTTTTTCGCTCTTCCATGTGCTGCTTTTTCTGTGCTTCCCACTTTTGATATTGTTCAGCTGTTAACGTTGCTTTCATTCCGTTCTCAAAATTTGTACGAACTTGTTTGCGTTCAACAGATGATGCACATGGATCCTGACCTTTATATTTTTCGCGAAGCTGATCATTTGACTTTTCACGTGTAAGGGCAAGCTCATGTACTTTAGCTTTTTGATCTGTTGTAAGTGTCAGCTCTTTTTCTAAACGAGTTGTAAATCCATCGGCACGTTGTTCTGCTGTTTTAGAATTTTCCGCTTTTTTTGCTGCGTGTTGCTTTTGCTTTTCAGCATGCTGTTTTTTACGTTCTGCTTTTTGCGCTTCCCATTTGGCAAATTGATCAGGAGTCAGCGTTTTTTTCATGCCGTCTGAAAAATCCGTTTGCGCTTGCTGACGTTGATCTGTCCACGCGCACCGGTCCTTGCCTTTGTTTTCTTCACGCAGGGTCGAAATGCGCTGGTCTCTTGCTAAAACAAGATCATGAACTTTTGTTTTCTGATCTGCAGATAAGGCCAGGCTTTTTTCAAGATGATTAGCAAAAGCAGTAGCCCGTTCTTCAGGTGTTTTATTTTGATGGCCGGATTTAGACTTTTGTGCCGGAGCTTGTGCGAATGCGGTGAATGCTACAAGCAGAAACAGGGAGGAAAGGATCTTTTTCATAGTTTTTATCTTTGACGTATGACTCCCAAAAAGCATTCCCGTTTAATGGGAAGTAAACTTTTTTATCATTCATTAACGTGGGAGAGGTAATTGCCACGTTAATGAGGGTGAGGGATTTACATCTTCTTTCCTGCCTTCAATGCTTCTGTGATTTTTGCAAACCTTCTTTTTTTTGTTTCTTCCTGTTTTGCACCGGTAAGCTGCTTTACGATTTCTTTTTTATAGGAAAGGGCCATGCTTTCAAAGAATGTTTTTGCCTTTTTATTCTTTTCAAACCATTTAGAAAGCTCAGCAGGAATTTCAATTTTATTTGCTGACTTTTCTTTTACTTTTTCAATATTCAACTTTCCTGAAGCATTTATTTTGACAGCTTCTTTTATATAATCACTCAGCTTTTTCGCATTCACATCTTTAAGGGAAGTGAATTTAATCATGTGCATACGCGAGTTTTCCAAACCGGAATTAAATAGCTTATGTTTGTCTTTCATCTCAGCTCCGCGATAAAACACAAGCGAAACATGCTTCTTAAATCCCCAAAGTCCGACTACAAGTCCGTTCTTTTCATAGGCAGGTCCCCATTTCCAGGTTTCTTCGATGGAAGGATCTGCTTTGTGAATGATTGCGCGGACAGTAGTTGTAATCTCCTGCATTTCGGGAGATAGCTTTGCATACGCGAGGTCGATTTTTTTAGAAGACATTTTTTTTGAAGATTAATTTCAAAAACAATATTTTCCTTCTTCCAGCATTTTTCCTGCAATTCTCCTGTATGATTCTTTGATGTTCAACGGATCAACTTTTGTAAATCTTCGAAGTCCCATCAGCATCATTCGTTGTTCATCGCCTTCAGCAAAACTATTGATCGCATCTTTTCCTGCTTTGCCGATCTTATCTGCCGCTTCATAAATGCAAGCGCGCATCATGTCAATTTGAATTGCGCATGCTTCTTCTCCGCGCATTCCTACAAGCTTTTCTACACGCAGCTGGATGGATTCAGCAGCATACAATTCAATGAGCATGTCTGCGATGTTCATTAATATTTCCTGCTCTTTTGCAAGCTGCATCATTAGTTTCTGAACAGCAGCTCCTGCAACCAGCAAGGTTGCTTTTTTGAATCCGGCCAGCGCACGTTTTTCAGCAGCGAATAAAGAATTATCAGGTGTCCCGAAATCAGGAATCGCCATCAGGTCTGTTGCTACTTTTGTTGCGGGCCCCATTAAATCCAATTCACCTTTCATTGCACGTTTCAAAAGCATATCTACCACAAGCATACGATTGATCTCATTAGTTCCTTCGAAGATCCTGTTAATACGCGCATCACGGTAAGCACGGTCCATCGGCGCTTCTGCTGAATAACCCATGCCACCATAGATCTGCACACCTTCATCAACTACAAAATCCAGCACTTCAGATCCTTGAACTTTTAAGATCGCTGCTTCTGCTGCAAATTGTTCAACACCTTTCAATTTTGATTTCGCAAATTCCATTCCACCTGCCTGCAAGGCTTTGATCGCATCATCAATATTCTGCGTGGCACGATACAAAGCTGATTCCATTGCATACACACGCGTAGCCATATCACCGAGCTTGTGACGGATAGCTCCGTATTTTGCAATAGGTCTGCCGAATTGTTGACGCTCATTGGAATAATTTACTGCATTCGAAATAATTTCTTTCGATCCGCCCAACGCAGCAGCAGCAAGTTTAATCCTACCGATGTTCAGAATATTTACGGCGATCTTAAATCCATTTTGTCTTTCGGATAAAAGATTTTCTACCGGCACTTTGCAATCTGAGAAAAATACCTGGACCGTAGAGCTTCCTTTAATTCCCATCTTATGCTCTTCTGCACCAAAAGAAATTCCGCCAAAACCTTTTTCAATAATAAAAGCGCTGAGATTTTCATCGTCATCAATTTTCGCGAAGACCGTGAACACATCAGCGAAACCGCCATTGGTGATCCACATTTTCTGTCCGTTGATGTTGTAATGTTTTCCATCAGGCGTCAGCACAGCTTTTGTTTTCCCGGAATTCGCATCAGAACCTGCAGAAGGTTCAGTCAAACAATAGCTTGCTTTCCATTCCCCGCTGATGAGCTTTGGAATATATTTTTTCTTTTGCTCTTCATTTCCATAATATAAAATCGGCAATGTCCCGATTCCTGTATGTGCAGAAATCGCCACCGCAAAAGAATGTCCTGCGCCGGTAATTTCTGTTGTAAGCATCGACGCTTTAAAATCTTTTCCGAGTCCGCCGTATTCTTCAGGAACGGAAATACCAAGCAGTCCGAGCTCAGCAGCTTTATCCAACAAACCAACCATCAATCCTGCTTCCTGTTTGTCGATACGATCAAGGTTTGGAAAAACTTCCTTCTCCAAAAAATCACGTGTTGAACTTGCTATCATCAATGATTCTTCATCCCATTCTTCCGGGATAAAAATATCTGCTGCCGGTGTGTCACGGATGAGAAATTCTCCTCCTTTAATTGCGTCGCTCATAATGTTTGAGTATTGAGTATTGTGTATTGAGTATTGTGTATTGAGATTAGGTTGAATTATTTCTTTAATGTTAATTGTAAGTTGTACGTCATTTTTTGTATTGCTTCGAGCTCATTTAAAATTGGCTCGCATTCTCAATACTACATGTTAATTGATAAGTTCAAATATTCCTGCTGCTCCTTGCCCTGTTCCTACACACATTGTAACCAAACCATACTTTTGCTTACGATCACGGAGTTCATTGAACAATTGAACAGAAAGTTTTGCGCCAGAACATCCCAATGGATGACCTAATGCAATTGCGCCTCCGTTTACATTGAGAATGTCTGTGTTGAATTTTAATTCTCTTGCAACGGCAATTGATTGCGATGCGAAAGCTTCATTCATTTCAATCAGATCGATTTGTTTCAAATTCATTCCTGCTTTTTCCAGCGCTTTTGGAACTGCATACACGGGGCCGATTCCCATAATGCGTGGGGGAACTCCTGCGGCGGCGTAGCTTACTAATCGCGCGATCGGTTGAACATTTAATTCTTTGAGCATTCGTTCGCTTACAACAATTACAAATGCAGCGCCATCGGATGTTTGAGATGAGTTGCCGGCGGTTACGCTTCCGTCAGCAGCAAATACAGGTTTAAGCTTTGCAAGCGCTTCTGCATTGGTATCAGCACGCGGACCTTCATCTGTATCAAAAATCGTTTCGCGTGACTGGCGTTTATTTTTTTCGTCAAGATAAATTTCATTTACAGTTATCGGGGCAATTCCGCTTTTGAATTTACCGGCCTTGATAGCAGCAACTGCTTTTTGATGTGAAGCCAATCCGAAAGCATCCTGGTCTTCACGCGAAACTTTGTATTCATTCGCGACCGCTTCTGCTGTTAATCCCATTCCCCAATACCAATCCGGATTTTTTGCTGCGACCTCGAAATTCGGAACGACGCGCCATCCACCCGTAGGAATTAAGCTCATCGATTCAACACCGCCTGCAACAATACAATCCGCAAGTCCTGCATGAATTTTTGCAGAAGCAATTGCAATCGTTTCCAGTCCGGATGCGCAATAACGGTTTACCACCATACCCGGAACTTTATCCGTGTCAAGCGACATCAGCGAAATCAATCTTCCAACGTTAAGGCCTTGTTCCGCTTCCGGCATTGCGTTACCAACGATCACATCGTCAATACGTGTCGGATCAAGAGTAGGAACCTGCGCAACCACCTGGCGGATTACCTGCGTAGCCAAATCATCAGGCCGGAGAAAACGAAACATTCCTCTTGAAGCTTTTCCAACCGGCGAACGAAGGCCTGCTATAATATATGCGTCCATAATAGTATTGAGTATTGAGTATTTAGTATTGAGTGGAAGTAAAAAGTAAGTAGTATTGTTGACCGGTATTTCTCAATACCCAATACTAAATACGCAGTACTATTAATTTCTTAAAACTTTTCCACCGGTTAATATGCTCTGCATTCTTTCTAACGTTTTTCTTTCTGAGCACAACGAAAGAAATGCTTCACGTTCTAAGTCAAGCAAATATTGTTCGCTTACTAATGTTGGTGCCGACAGATCCCCGCCGCTCAAAACCCAACCGAGCTTCTGAGAAATTTTCAAATCGTGCTCCGACATGTATTTGCCGCTGAAAAAACTATGCGCTCCCACGTAAGCCAGGCCAAGCGCTTGTCTGCCCAGCACACGAATATCATGGCGGGGCGTTGGTTTTGTATAACCTTCTTCGGCAAGACGAATTGCTTCTGCTTTTGCTTCCGCCAGCAAACGATTGCGCGACATTACCACTTTATCTTTTCCTTCGCGCAAATAACCTAAATCAAAAGCTTCATAAGCGGAAGTAGAAACTTTTGCCTGTCCTATAGTAAGGAAACGATCGCGGAAAGCATTTAACTCTACATCACCTTCATGCAAGGCGTCAGATAAACGCTCTGCAAATTCTTTTGTGCCGCCACCTCCCGGAATTACTCCAACGCCGAATTCAACAAGGCCCATATATGTTTCTGCATGCGCAACAACTGCATCTGCGTGAAGACAAATTTCTGTTCCGCCGCCAAGACATAAATTATGTGGGGCAGCAATTACCGGGATAGAGGAGTAGCGAACGCGTGAAGTGGTTGATTGAAATGCGCGTACGGCAAAATCAAGCTCATCCCATTCCTGCTCGACGGCAAACATAAATACCATTCCTAAATTTGCACCTGCAGAAAAGTTTTGTCCTTCATTTGAAATCACAAGTCCGCGGAAATTTTTCTCTGCCATTTCAATTGCAGTATTTATTCCCTGCAGCACTTCGCCTCCAAGCGTATTCATCTTCGTGTGAAATTCCAGGTTAAGAATTCCGTCACCGATATCTACTAATGTTGTTCCCGAATTTTTCCAAACCGTTTTTGCTTCACGGATATTATCGAGAAGAATAAATGATTCTGTTCCGGGGATCAGCTTGTAGGATTTAGAAGGAATATCATAATACAAACGTTTGCCGTTTTCTGTTTTGTAAAATGAAGCAGCTCCGGATGCAAGCATATCATAGATCCACTGTGCCGGTTTATTTCCTGCTGCTTCCATCGCTTTCACGGTTTCGCCAACGCCTAATGCATCCCACGCTTCGAAAGGTCCAAGCTCCCATCCAAAACCCGCCGACATTCCCTGGTCAATTTTAAAAAGCTCATCTGCAATTTCAGGAATGCGATTTGAAACGTAAGCGAAAAGTCCGAAGAAAGAAGTTCTGTAAAATTCTCCTGCTTTATCTTTTCCTGCAAGAAGCACTTTCATGCGCTCGCGTAAATTCTCAATGGGTTTCGTCTGCTCAAGCGTTGCAAATTTTGCTTTTACCTGCGGACGATATTCCATTGTCTTTAAATCCAGGGCAAGAATTTCGCTTTTTCCACCTGCGCCTTTTATTTTCTTATAAAATCCCTGGCCTGTTTTATCGCCAAGCCATTTATTTTCGCCCAGCTTAGAAACGTAACCGGGCAGCACAAATAAATCTTTCGCTTCATCATGCGGACAATTTTGCACAACACCATTTGCAACATGGATCAGCGTGTCTAATCCGACAACATCGGTCGTGCGGAAGGTTGCTGATTTCGGACGACCTAACACAGGGCCGGTGAGCTTATCCACTTCTTCCACTGTCAATCCCATTTTTTCTACGAGATGGAACAATGCCATGATGCTATAAACGCCAACACGATTCGCTATGAAGGCAGGCGTGTCTTTTGCGAGTACTGTAGTTTTGCCAAGAAATTTTTCGCCGTAGAGTAAATGAAAATCAATGATGTCAGAATCTGTTTCAGGTCCGGGAATAATTTCCAGCAAACGCAGATAGCGCGGCGGATTGAAGAAGTGTGTTCCGCAAAAATGTTTTTTAAAATCTTCAGAACGTCCTTGTGTCAATAAGTGAACAGGAATTCCGGAAGTGTTGGTTGTAATAAGCGTTCCGGGTTTACGGAATTGTTCCACTTTTTCGAACACCTGCTGTTTGATATCGAGACGTTCAACAACGGCTTCGATCACCCAATCGCACGAAGCAATATTTTTCAGGTGATCATCAAAGTTTCCTGTTGTAATCCGTGTTACAAATGATTTTTTGTAGATCGGTGAAGGATTGCCTTTCAATACACCCTGCAACGAATCATTTACGATACGGTTACGGACAGCAGGATCATTGAGTGTTTTGCCTTTTGCCTGTTCAGCGGGAGTTAATTCCTTTGGAACAATGTCAAGCAATAAAACCTCGAGGCCGATATTCGCAAAGTGACAAGCGATACGCGAGCCCATTACACCTGAACCAAGAACTGCAACTTTAGAAATTGTTCTCATAGAATATGTGCGATTTACGATGTACGATGTACGATTTATTAAAATGTAAGATTTCAAATGGAAATCGTACATCGTACATCGTAAATCGTACATCTTTTTTACTGTTTTCTTTTATCAGCGATTGTGTTTATTTCATTTATGACCTGTGAAAATATTTTCAGCTTCGCAGGACCGATTTTTTTTGCGACTTCTTCATTGAATGCGTTCACAGCTTTTTTTGAAATGTCGCGTTTAAGCCGACCTTTTTCTGTAAGCATGATCATAACTTTACGAGCGTCCTTTTTATCCTTACGTCTCAGGATAAGGCCTTTTTCTTCCATTTGATTTAATGTGCGCGTCAGGCTGGTCGGCTCCATACCGATTGCAGGTCCGATGCTGGTAGAAGGAATGCCTTCTTTCTGGTCAATTTGCAAAAGAATAAATCCGATTGTTGTGGTAAGATCGTGTTTGATTGCTTCGTTATTGTACATCCTGGAAATGGCATGCCAGGACTGTTTTATACGGGAACAATTGGTTTCTTTCTTCGGTGGCATTTCAATGTTATCTGAATTCGAATTTAAGAAAATATATTATGCATGCATAAAATTTCAGGAAATTATTCGGAGGAAATGGTCAGCAATATCCATTTAAAAAATCCTTACTTTTATTCTTTATACCAAACCTATGAAAAACCAATTCAAAACCATTGGCATTTTAGCTTTATTTTTTATGGGGGCAACTTCCTGTAAAAAAGCAGGAATTAACGGAGATGCAATACTTGTTGTAACTCCTAAACATCATGGGTCTGTTATCACAAGCACTGCTCTTTATCCCGATTCTGTATATGTAAAATTCAATTCAAAAGATCTGCCTGCAGATCCTACGCACGATTATGATGCGTTGTTTGTAGGTGAAGCGGGAGAAGGTCATGTGCACTGCGCAGGTTTGCATACCGGAACCTATTTTCTTTTTGTAACAGGATGGGATCCATCTTTGAATGCAAGAGTTACCGGCGGAATGTCCGTGAAAATAAAATATAAAGAACGCGATGAAGAAATTCCTCTCGATGTTTCGGTTACTGAAGAATAAAAGAAGATTTTGATAAATGGCTGGTAATTTCTGAAAAGCGATTACCGGTTTTTTATTTGCTGACTTTTTCTTTGTTCTTAATCAGCCACACAACTAAAAGTGGGAACAAAAGCAGATCCGTGACTACCGCTATCAACAAAGTGATGCTTATCAGCAATCCGAATAGGAACGTGCTTTCAAATCCTGATGCGATGAGCGTCATAAATCCTGCTGACAAGATCAATGATGTTACGATCACGGCTTTTCCTGTTGAGAGATAGGTGCGTTTCATTGCGTAAGCCACACTTTTTCCTTTCATCAATTCCAATTTTAATCTTCCGAGAAAATGAACTGTATCGTCAGTTGCTATTCCGAATGCAATTGCGAAAATAATTGATGTGGAAGATTTTAATTCGATGCCGAAAAGTCCCATCAATCCGCCGATGATAACAATCGGAAGCAAATTCGGGATCACTGCAATGATCGCCATTTTCCACGATTTATGAATGAACGCAATGATCAGCGCCACGATAAGAATTGAAAGGAGCAAACCCTGCAGCGTATTATTTACAAGGTATTCGTTGTTCTTATCAAGCATCACCGCAGCACCGGTCAGCTCAACATGAATAGCTTTCATTGCAGGATCAGTTGCAATAAAGCTTTCCAGCGCTTTATTTCGTTCGCGGATAACTTTGCTGCCGAGGTCATGCATCTTCCCTGAAATGCGCCCTTTCTTCTGGTCTTTTGTCAGGAAAGTTTTTAACTCTTTTCTTTTCCTGAATTGCATCAGCTGCTCACTCAGTGCTGCGATATCTGCTGAATCTTGTGGCAGAACAAAATATTCGGGATTCCCATTATTCTGCGCTTTATTAATTCCTTTGATCAGCGTAACAGGCGAAAGAATAAATCCTACATCATAATTTTTTTTCAGCCACGTTTCCATTTTATCCATCGCGCGCAATTCATTCACACCTAAAACAGTGCTGCTTGTATCTGCTGGAACCACCACCATTTCGAATGGACGCACACCGGAAAAATTTTTCTCGAAGAATTCAAAACTCTGTCGCAGCTCATCACGCGTGGTCAAACCTTCAATCATGTAATTGTTCAGGCTGATATTGCGAATTCCCCAAATGCTTAACAGGATCACTACAACTGTTCCTGCACCAACCATTTTTCCATTGCGGAAAACCCACGATAAAATTCGAATTAAACGCCTGTTCCAGAATTGAGATGAGTTTCTTTCCAGCTTCAGGCTTGGCTGTGGCATCACATTTAAAACAAGCGGCACTATAGTGAACGCAAGAATAAACCCGATAAAAACACCAATAGAAGTATAGATTCCGAAATCACGTATTGGTATTACGCGTGAATTGAGCAGCGATAAAAATCCAAGTGACGTAGTAAGCAACGTAATGAAAGTTGCGAAACCAACATCTTTAATTGTTTTTAAAAGCGCATCAAAACGATTTGTATTTCCTTCGCGTAATTCTTCCAGGTATTTTGTCACGATATGAACCACATCAGACATACCGACTACGAACATCATTGTCGGGAGTAAAACCGTCATGATATCAAGCGCTTTTCCCATTGCGGTCATCAGTGCGAGCGTCCACAAAATGGCGAGCACCACAACAAGGATCGGAACCCAAACGCCCCAGAAGGAACGGAATGAAATGTAAAGGAAAAGAACGATCAGCAAAAAGGAGGCGATGAAGAACTGATAAAACTCTTTTGAAAGTCTTTCGAGATATACTTTTTGCCCTTTTGCTTTACTCGCTGTATAAACCTGGTCGAAATGCAGGTCGCTTATTAACGCATTGATGTGCGTGACCAGCGCGTCAGATTTTTCTTTGTTGATGCCTTCTGTTGTTTTCAGGAAAAGGCTGACTGACTTTCCATCCGCAGAGAAAAATGAGCCGATCAATTCCGGTGAGCGATAAATGATAGCAGAGTCTTCCGTATAACGTGACGGATCATCCACGTGCAAATAAGGAAATTGTACAGGCCCTAATGCGGTGATAGTTGTGTTTTGAATCGTGGTCGGTGAATTGACTGAAGTAATATCAGGAACGTTCTTCAGCGAATCAGTAAGCGATTCGATTTTTTCAAGGAAATCTTTTCGGAAAATACCTTTCTTATTCTCAATGCCGATCAGCACAAACTCATTGTCGTATTCGAATGTTTCTCTGAAGCTGAGATACGTTTCGAGATCAGGATCATTGACCGGAAAAAAACTTTCGAAGTCGTAATCGAATTTAATTTTTCTTAATTCGTAGACAGAAAGCCCGGTGATCAAAATCACTAACCCAAGACTGATCCAGGAAATGATTTTGAAATGCTTGCGGAGAAAATTCATTGCGTAGCAAAGATAACGGACTGTTTCGGTTTGCAGTTCCGTCCAAAAACAAAAAAAGCCATCCATTTACGGATAGCTTTTCAGATTTTAAACTCCGGGTTATATTTTTTTCACATTAACCGCATTTGAGCCTTTTGGCCCTTGTGCGACGTCGTAGGACACTTTATCACCCGTATTTAACGGTTGATCAATCAGACCTGAGACGTGAAGGAAAATTTCGTTCCCCGTTTCGTCATCTTTAATGAAACCATAACCCTTAGTCGCATTAAAAAATTTAATTGTACCTGTTTTCATGCAAACAAAATGTAGTGAGTAATGTAGGAATTGCTGCCCTAGTAAATTCCATGGCTGACGAAAGGTAATGCGATTTCTATATTTCAAGCAAATCCGGCGTCCGAAAATTGAATTTTGTCGGTCATTTATTTCACTTTAGCGTTTTAAAATTACATTCTATCACCGCTGTTTATTACTTTGGCGGAAATATTCAACCCTATGAAAGAACCAGTGAAAGAGCCATTGGAGACGATTGATTTCCTTCAATTTGTTTACGCCAAAAGAAAGCCGATACTCATTACCGTTATCTCCGCGCTCGTAATTGCTGCAATCGTAACATTGATCCTCCCTAAACGTTTCAAATCCTCTGCTATTATTTTCCCCGTATATAATAATAATGTGGAGTCTGTTATTGAGAACCCGGTTTTCGGGTATGATGTGGAGGCCGATCGTTTGCTGCAACTATTGGAATCGGATGAAGTGCGTGACAGCGTGGTGGCAAAATTCGACTTGATGAATTATTATGAGCTGGATGAGGCTGCAATGGATCGGAATGATCAGCTGCGATTGAAGTTTATAGATGATGTTGAATTCATCCGCACGCCGTATATGTCGATTGTAATTAATGTGGTGACAAAAAAACCTGATCTGAGCGCGAATATTGCGAATTACATTATTCATCTTGCCGATGGTGTTCGGGGCCGCATTTTCAAGAAGAATGAGCTGGCAGCTTTTAAACAGGTGGAAAAAGAATTTGTGGCGAAACAAATTGTCGTCGATACGCTGAAGGAACGGATCAATTCATTACGCGGCGAATCGAGCTCTGATCTTGTTGCGCTGGTGAATATGCAGGGTTTTGTACAAACACTAAGCGGCGAAGGAAAATCGGGAACTAACACGGAACTTGAACGCGCGCTTAATCAATATATTTTTGAGCAATCGCGTATGAATGAAATTGCCGGTCGTTACGAAAGAGCTAAAGCACATTATGAAAGTCCGATCACACAAGTGTATGTGGTGGATCGTGCGCGGGTTTCGCATAAAAAAGTATCACCTTCTTTTTTAATAAATCTTTCCATCGCAGGATTTTGTTCGCTGATCTTTTCCATCACGTTTTTATTGTTTTATGAAAAGCTGCGTTTGATCAGGAAACCGGAAAATTCATGAGCAAAACCGGGCAACGTCCTTACGAGATCCTTCCTGCTGCCATTTTAATTTTTTCTTCGCTGGCAGTGGGATTGTCGTTTGTATTTCGTTCACCTGTGTCGATTTATGTCGGTGCTTCAGTTGCAATCGTGCCCGCATTGTTTTACATGCTTTTTTTTAAGCGCGAACTTTTTTATCCGCTGCTCGTTTTTCTTGTTCCGCTTTCGGTAAGCCTTTTAATCGCTGGTGGAACAAAAGCAGATGTCCCGGCTGAACCTTTGCTGGGAATTATGATGCTTGGCGTTGTGATTAGCTTAATGCTTAATCCATCTATCGACAAAAAATTTCTGCTGCATCCTGTTTCAATTTTATTAATGATTGAATTGTGCTGGATGATCTTTTGTTCTATCAACGGGGAGCTTCCGGTTGTCAGTTTGAAAAGATGTCTCGTACGTTTCGGATTCATTGCAGTATTTTATGTTTTGTTTTCGAAATGGATGACAAGCCCGCTTGCTGCAGGACGACTATTTATTATTTACGCAGCAGGTTGTATCATTCCCATCATTCACGGAATGATCTTTCATGCACGTTTTAATTTTTCTTCCATCGCAGCGTATCTCATGCCGCGACCTTTTTTCCAGGAGCATACGATCTACGGCGCTTGCCTTGCATTCATCCTTCCAATGCTGATCATACTGATCTTTAATTCGAAAGATTTTAATATCCGTGGATGGAAACTTTTTCTTTTGTCTCTACTGACATTGCTAATCATCGCTGCTGAATTTCTTTCCTTTTCCCGTGCGGCGTGGTTAAGCCTTGCTGTTGCATTTGTTTTCCGTTTGCTTATTCTAATACGGATTCGCTTATGGATGATCTTTCTTTTTCTTTCGCTTGTTGGGATTTTTGCTTATCAAAATTCAACACTCATTCTTGATACAGTGAAGCGTAATGAAGCTGTCAGTAATAAAGGCGGAATTTCTGATCATTTAATGTCTGTTGCAAATGTTCAATCTGATGCTTCGAACCTGGAGCGGATCAATCGCTGGAAATGTGCGATTCGTATGGTGAAGGCAAAACCTATTCTTGGTTTTGGTCCGGGCACCTACCAGTTTGTGTACGGAAGATTTCAGTCACGCGCAGATCTGACGCGTATCAGCACATTCCGCGGCACAAATGGTCATGCGCATTCGGAATTTTTTAATGCGATCTCTGAAACAGGGATACCGGGTGGAATTATTTATCTCGCTTTATTATTCTTTGTGCTGGGTTATGGCCTGCGCATTATTTATAATTCGAAGGAACGACAGGAAAAAATAATTGCATTAGGCGCATTGCTCGGACTCGTCACATTTTTTGTACACGGATTTTTTAATGCGTTTCTCGATACGGATAAAATGGCTGTGCTTGTTTTCGGAAGCATCGCAATTATAGTTTGTTTAGATATTCGTCAGCGTAAAACGAAGAATACTATCACACCGGCAAAAGATTCAGATGGTTAAGCGATTTATCTTTTTGTTTTTATTTGCGATCGCTCTTTTTCCATTGTGCAAACCGGAAAAAAAGTCAGGGGAAATCCGTTTACGATGGGTGAAAGCTTATCCAGCTGAAACCTGGGAAAATGTAAAAACAGGTCTTTACTGGTCGCTTTCATATCTCGGTGCTACACTCGACAGCGCGTATGTCAATGAAATAATTGTCCGCGAAGATTCAACGCATTTTAAGCTTGATCTTCTTAAAGCAGGTTTTGATCAGCAAGCTTTAAATGCATTCGGTGTAATTATTGATTCACTTGAGCGAACTGCGGAATTCGAACGATTTAATGCAATTGATCTTGCGCGGTTTCTTGTGCTTACGGAACACAGCTCGTGGCATTATTATGAAATTACCGGGGTTGCAATAACATTGAATGAATTTTATAAACGTCACAATGCAACAGACGAAAGAGAATTCCATGTTTATAATTCGGGAGTAGCAAAGCATCATCGTAAAATTCGTTTTGCAACCGGGGCTTCTGCGCTCGATATGGCATGGATCGCGGAAGAAGGAACAGGTTCATTGGATAGCGGAACTTTTGTTCGTAAGAATTTTGAAGTTTTCGACATTATGAAAAATGGCCAGCTGCGTTTTGCTGTGTATGATGAATTTGGTGAGCTGATGGTTTCGTCGCCCTCAGAATTAAGCGCTGCCGGAAAACCTTCTAAATGCATTTGGTGTCATGAACTGGTTGTGCAACCTTTGTTTTTTGAAACACCCGAACCGGCAAAAGGAATTTCAATTGCCGCATTCGGTTTGTTGGTTGATTCGACACAAAAACAACTGGAGAATTACAGGAAGCGGCTTCATTCTGTAATTGATTTTTCACAGAAGCAAGCGCATACGCAGGGAGAATTACTTTATATCAGCTTTATGGAACCTTCAGCTTTCCGGATTGCAAACGAGTGGGAGATGGATACGCTGGAAGTAAAATCAGTAATGGGAAAATTGGGAACTCATGTGTATGCTGAATTTCCATTTCTCGGGAAATCGTATTACCGTTATTTTGTTGATTCACTTTCAACTTACCGTGTTGCTCCTGTGCCGGTTTCTGTGCGTGAATATTTTAAAGGTGAGCCGGATTATTTTTTCGGAAAGCGATAAAACGGCAGAACAAAAAATCATTCTTCGCCACACAAAAGCGGGCTGTATTATTGGTAAATTTATCCTGTGAAAAAAGTCCTTCTGTTTAATCCGCGTGCAGCTAAGCATAAACCCCGCATTCCCAATTCGGTTTTGCAAGTGGCAGCAAGCATTGAAGGAAAGTTCGGGTGGTCGATCGTTGATGGAAATCGTGAAGAGCATCCGTCTGCAAAAATATTCCATCACCTGCGTTCCGGCGATTATGAATATTTCGCCTGCACTGTAATGCCGGGTCCGCAATTACAACAAGCTATCCCCATTTGTAAAGACATCCGCGCAAATTTTCCGAATGTGAAAATTATCTGGGGCGGATATTTTCCTTCGAATCAACCGAAAGTTTGTCTTGATTCCGGTTTTGTAGATGTGCTGATCAATGGACCCGGCGATAAATGTTTTCCCGGATTGCTGGAGCGTTGGAGCAGGGGAGATACCAATTGGTCAACTATTCCGAATCTTATTTACATCAAAGACGGCGCGCTTTTTAAAACGAAGAAGGATGAAATTTATGAGCAGGATGAATTGCCTGCTTTGCCGTATGAAAAGCTGGATGCGCTTTATTCCATGCAAGGGTATCTCGGCAAAACATATCTCGGTAGCAAAACGATTGCGTATCATTCGAGCTTTGGTTGTCCGTTCACATGTTCATTTTGCGCTGTCGTTCCCATATATAATGCGCGCTGGAAAGGAAAATCGGCTGAGCTGGTTTATAAAGATGTAAAGTTTCTCAAGGAGAAGTTCGGTGGAAATGCAATTGAATTTCACGACAATAATTTTTTCGTTTCTGAAAAACGCACCGTAGAATTTTCAAAGCTTATACGCGATGAAAACATGATCTGGTGGGGTGAAGGACGAATTGATACGATTGATAAATACAGCGATGCTTCGCTTGCCGCGATGAGTGAGGCAGGTTGCAGGATGATTTTCTTTGGCGCTGAAACCGGGAATGATGCGTTGCTGAAAAAAATGGATAAGGGCGGAACTCAAAGCGGTGCACAAATTGTACGTTTTGCTGAGCGCATGAAAAAGTTCAACATCATCCCGGAATATTCATTTGTACTCGGAACACCTGCAGATACAGAAGCAGAAGTGATGAAACAAATTGACGAAGACATTGCATTTATCAGGAAGGTAAAAGAAGCAAATCCGCAAACGGAGATTATCATTTACGTTTACAGCCCTGTTCCGACAGAAGGTTCTGAAATGTTTGAAAAAGTGAAAGCATCCGGATTTCGTTTTCCTGAAAAGCTGGAAGACTGGATCTCTACGGATTGGGAAAATTTTGACCTGAGAAAAAATCCATTGACGCCTTGGCTGACCGCGCCGATGATCGATAAAATAAAAAATTTCGAGACGGTTCTCAACGGATATTATCCAACCGTTTCAGATGTGCGGCTTTCTCCGTTCAAAAGAAAATTAATTTCGCTTTATTCTTCGCTGCGTTACAAATCCGGATTATATGCTTTTCCTATAGGGATTAAAGTGATGCATAAATTGTGGAAGTATCGTCAGCCTGAGACGGAGGGATTTTAGTTTGGAGTTCGGAGTGATTAGTTCGGAGAACTCAAACATAATTTTAGTTCGGTGTCCGCCGCGGCGGATTAGTTCGGAGAACAGGAGAAATAGTTTTTAGTTCGGAGTCCGCCGCGGCGGATTAGTTCGGAGAAAAAAAACAAATTATTTTTTGCAACAGACTACTGCTTTCGAAAACTGAATTGTCAGACCGAGTGTTTCGTCAGAAAATTTGATCATCTGAAAAGATATTTCCCATCTGACGAAATGTATCGAGGGCGACTACTGACTACTGACTGATTTAGTTTTTGCTCAGCCCAAGCACACGAACGATCTCATTCAGCATATCATTCTCTTTGTAGGGCTTTTGAACAAAACCATCTACTGCATCAAGATTAGTAGTTACTTTGTTTTTATTCCTTCCCGTCACAGCAATAATTCTCACGCTACCTTTTTCTTCTTCCAGGTTCCTGATCAGTGCCAATGTTTCTTCTCCGCTCATATCCGGCATTTCAAGGTCGAGCAAAATAAGATCCACTTTTTCTTTGGACAAAATTTCCAGCGTTTCTTTTCCTCCGCAAGCTTCTTTTACAATTCCGTGATAGGTTTTTACAAGATGGCTCGCCAGCATGCGGTTCATAGGATCATCGTCACAGATAATAATTGTTTTCCCGGTCAGAAAAGCTTTATTGTAATGTTGTTGTTCCGGCTTTTTCATTCCCACAGCTTCGCCTTCTTCAAGCGGAAGTGTAATGGTAAACGTAGTTCCTTTTCCGTGTTCGCTTTCTACAGCAATGGTACCGTTCATTTGAGAAACGAGCACGCGTATAATCGACAAACCTAAACCTGTTCCGCCATATTTACGAGTGATGCTTGCATCAGCTTGTTCGAATTCTTCAAAGATGGTTTCCGTTTTATTTTTTGAAATTCCGATTCCGCTGTCGGCAACGCTGATCAATAGTTTTTTCGCACCGCTTGCATCGACTAACGCTTCAAATTTTGTAGAGATGAAACCATTGTCAGTAAATTTCAATGCATTCGAAATAAGATTAAACAGGATCTGCCTGAAGCGGACAGGATCGCCGATGATGGTTTCGGGAAGCGCTTTTCCAATTTGGATGCTGAAGAATAATCCTTTTTCTTTCGCATGCATGCCGAATGCATTTTCAAGATCAATGCGAATTTCGTCGAGGGGAAAAGAGATTCTTTCCAGCTGAAGCTTGCCTGATTTTACTTTTGAAATATCGAGAATATCATTTACAAGCGAGATAAGAAATTCGGAAGAGCGGGAAATTCCTTCTACGTGCTTTTTGCTTTTCTCATCAAGATTCGCTTTTAAAAGATGCGTAGAAAAACCTGATATGACATTAAGCGGATTGCGGATCTCATGACTCATATTTGCCATGAATTCTTCTTTTGTTTTTGCAAGATGCTCGGCATGCTCTTTTGCAACGAGCAATTGTGCCTGCAGCTTTCGATTGCGAACAACATCGCGGCCGATGAAAAATACAGAGAACAAAATAATGCAAAGCGCCGCCACGATCGTCCAGCGCATAACAGATTGCGTTCCTTCCGACGACGCCCTGGAAACTTCGCGCAGCTTTTCTGAAGTTTCAGCGCCGCATAATTTTTCATATTGATCAGAAACCGCATGTATACGCGTCATGATCTGCTGATCAGCTTTTAGTAAACGTGATTCTTCACGCAGCACAGCATCCGCTTTTGTCTCCACGCGGATCTGCCCGCTCTTGATTGTCTTTCTCAATTCATCGGTACCTACAACAGGGATCAATGAATCTTTTTGTTTTATGCTATCGTTTGAAGCAACAACAAGTTCATCAGCTGTTTTATTCTTTTTTCTCACCATTCGCCGCCAGAAACTTCTCTCTTTTTCAGTCGCGACAGTTATTCTACTTCCGTCTTCAGAAGAAACAGCATCAACGCGCCGCTCATTTTCTTCCATCACCGACTTTTCTTTTTGAGCCATCACATGGAGAATATCGACAAGCACAGTATTCTCGGTGTTTGTTTCATCAGTGAAATTGATCCAATCACCAAGTACTTCAAAACGTTCTTCACTCAGCTGATGCAATGAATCACATAACGCCAATCCTTTTGCTGAATCGCGGTTAAGCTCATATAATTTTGTTAAGTGAATTGATACGGCGGTGCGAATGCTGTCGAAAGATTTCAGCTCAGCTTCATCTTTAGTAATGCGCCAGCTTCTTGATTTATTTTCCGCTTCGTATAAAAGATTGACAGTCTTTTTCCATTCATCTAAACGTTCGTTCGGTTTTCCTGCTTCATCCACAGCAAGGGAAACATCATGAATGGAATGGTACATGAATAAAATGGCAACCGACAAAACTGCGCCGGTGAGCAGTAACCCGATAAGGACTTTTCCGATCAGCTTTGTGCTTTTCATTGCTGCTTTAATTTTTCCAGGTGCTCATCCACTTCAATCATCATTATTGCATACCCGGAAAGAAATTTTGTTGCAGCAGAAAAAATTTCCTGCTCTTTATTTGTTCCGTCACCATTTTCAATAATGGCAAGCAGCGCATTCAGATCAGGCCGGCCGAGATAATGAAAAGAAGGTTTGAGCCGGTGACCGATATGAGCGAGGTCGGGAAGATCTTTATTGCTTAATGCTGTTTTTAACCGTTCAATAAAAGGCGGAACCGTATATGAAAATGTTTCCAGCATTTTAAGAATGAAATCAGCATCGCCGCCAGCCATGCTTTCAAGCTCGCGAAGATTAAAATGTTGTGGGTTCTCCATTTTGCACAAAAAAATAAATGATCAATCTAAAGGCAATGCCTGTACAAAAATAAAAACGCCTAAAGATCGGACAGCTATTTAGCGGGGGAGAAATTTTACAAATGAAAAGGCAAAAATAATTTAATCGCCGCTCAGCAAATTAATCTGCTGCAGCAATGTTTTAATTTTAGCGCGGCTCACAGGAATAACTTTATCACCGATAATCACCGAATTATCTTCAATGCGGTTGATCTTGTTGAGGTGAATGATGTACGAGTTGTGCGCCCTGAAAAAGCGGGTCGTTGGTAAAGCGCTTTCTATATTTTTCATTGTAGAATGCACCACGTATCTCTTTTTCTCGGATTGGATCTGCACATAATCTGCCATCGCTTCGACGTAAAGAATATCAGCGAGCTCAATTTTTTCGAGCACTGAATTTGTTTTCACGAAGAGATGATCTTTTTCCGCACCAGAAAGTTCGGAAGGAGATTCAGCAGAAGCGCGGATGATGGATTTTAAAAAGCGTTCATCTGTAAATGGCTTGAGCAGGAAGTCGGTGACTTCATAATCAAACGCTTCGGCGGCATACTCTTTTTTTGAAGTGATGAGTATGACGGAAGGTTTAACAGGATGAAGGGTTTTGAGCAGCTGCAGGCCATCCATGCCCGGCATTTCAATATCCAGGAATACGAGGTCGATTTTCTCTTTCATGAGAATACCGGCCGCTTCCGTGGCAGTTCCGCAGCTAGCGGTAAGGGTGAGGTTGGCCATCAGGCTGATTCTCTTCTCGAGATCGAGCCGTACCATCTCATCATCATCAACGATCAAACAATTCATTCGTAAATATAGGTTTTCAAAATTTAATCCTGCAAAGATAGGGGAAGGTATGAAAGAGCAGCAAAACTCAGAAAAAGTGGATTTTGCAGAATGTTGAAAAGATTTACAGATGGGGGCAAAAAAAGCGTATATTTGCACCGCTTTTCAGGGCAGAATTAAAGGATTCCGGGATTATGGCCGGGGTTTAGCTGAGAAAGGTACAACGCATACGATGCGGTTCCGATGGTTATCGGGGGAAGCAAAGTAGAAAAACGATGCGGGATGGAGCAGTGGTAGCTCGTCGGGCTCATAACCCGAAGGTCATAGGTTCGAGTCCTGTTCCCGCTACAAAAAAGGTAAAAGGCATTCTCAGGTTTGAGGATGCCTTTTGTTATAAAATAATCCCTGAACAGATTATCGTTTTAGATTTTAAGTATATAAGGGGCATTGAAAAATCGCCACTAATTTAAAATACTATAATTTTAACTGTCGTTGTAACAGAGTTTGTTAACCTTCAAATGGATTTATCTAGAAATAGGAAACTGCGAAAACGTTGGATAGGAAGGAAATTTGTTTCTGACCCCAGGCATCTTGTTTTTGTTCGGAACAAAATAACTTCCCTACTTATTTCTGTTTCTGAACGTACGGGTGTACAACCCCAGCGATTACTTAAGAAAAGATGTAAAAAAATTGCCCGCTTTGCCTTGTTAGAGGAGAGAACTTCAAAAAGGAAGAAAAACATTGATAACATTTATGCAATAGTTACTACTGTAATCCAGCTTTTAGTTATTCCCATTGGAGTTTTTGTATTCTATAATGATAGAATTGCGTCTGGATGGGGATATTCGGGTGGTTATATACTAGTAGTTTTTATTATGCCCTTATTATTGGTCTTACCTGTATTCCTAATTGCAGGCTTAATTGGATTTAAACTAAAACCATTTTCAAATGCCTTTAGTCACTTTATGGCAAATGTTGCTGTAGTTATTATTTGCATGAAATTATATTATCATTTTGAATTGCCCTATTGGATTTTGGCAGGCTTGCTGACTTTTGTTTTTTTTAATATTCAAGTGTGGATACTAAACCCTTTCATGCTTTTGATAATTAGACATATTGGTAAATTAACTTCGAAGTCATATCCAAAGGAAAAGGGCATCCACCTCGCTGCAGCTTTAGCGAATGCAATGTTTAATGCCCAAAAAAAGGGACGACTTGGAAATAGCATTAAAAGAAATGTTATTTGTCAAAATATAGAAGCATTGGCGGTAATATTCGAAGAGCATTTTTACTCATCGTATTTTCTCGATAATTCAAACTCTAAAATTTTAGTTCAGAATCAATGCCGTTTAATAGCTAATTATTTTAGAGCGCAGAAAATGAAAATTTACTTTTCAGATAGCGATACTGCAAAAAAATTATCGGAATATTTTGATCTCTCATTTGTTGCGTTAATGGAAGGAAATCTGGGCAAACTGTCTTTTTGTGAAAATGCAGTCCCTGTCAAAAAGGGGATATTGAATTTCATTCTAAAATTGTTGCCGTCTGCCTGTTTATTTATTATTTGGGCATGTATATCTTTTACTTTGAAATCGGAAATTAGTGAAAGTTTGCATACTACTTTATGGTTTGTTTTTGCCTCTTTACTATTGACTACTATTGTCCAATTTTTTGATCCGGATTTGGATAAGAAATTCAGTTTAATATCAAATATAAAATCAATAACACGCAAATGAGAAATGGCAATCTCCTATGCGATGACCATAAACTAGCGCAACGATTTCACAAAATCACCGATCAAAAAGTTCGATATTTGGTCATTTAGGGTTGCTTTTGTTGCTGACTGTTCGCTTCTGTACAGGCTCCTTTTCTCAGGCTTTTTGGCTTTATCGCTCTGCCATGAATCGATGCGGCATGCCAACTTTTCTTTTTTGCATTATTTGCAAGAATCAGCCATACACGAGACAACTACGGGGGAACTACGGGGGAATCATGGGAGAACCATGGGGGAACTATGGGAATGTATGGTCCTAAAATAACTTTAGACTTTCCGGACTATTCCTGATCTGACTTTACAGTTCTTCCAGGGGTTTACTGATATACCTATACACTGACCTTCTTTTTCCGTGGCTTGTACAATATGGATATCTAGCTAATGGCTGATGGCATATTAAGGTGGGAAATGTTCCTGTATTCATATTATCATTAATATAAACTATTTCATTTTCTTTCGCTACTTATTGCCCGCAAAAAAGTTTTGTTAATTAGCAACTTAGTGTCACTATTCAAATTTATCCTGCGTTATACTAACAGGATGTCCAAGGGACTTCGTGGGTGTTGGAAACATTGAAAATTATCATTAACCCTAATACGTTTCAATCATGAGCAGACAAACGGGCCTTGTCAAGCTGAAGGGCAAGATGGATGGTGTTGTTTTTTATAAGATGAATGGCGTTGATCTTGCACGCATGGCCAGCGGTCCTTCGAAAGAGAAACTAATGAATAGCCCTGCGTACCGAAGAACGCGGGAAAACATGAATGAGTTTGGCGGAAGCGCTACTGTTGGCAAAGCGTTGCGGCTGGCGATCAGAAAGGCCAGGTTCAGCAAAGCGGATGCTAACCTGGCATGGCGGCTGCAGAAACTGTTTAAACAAATGTGCCTTAACGGTACAGGTGCACGTGGCGAGCGCAGCTTTGAACCGGTAGCGAACGCGGAACTGCTGCAGCAGTTTGAGTTTAATATGAAGACTTCTTTTTCGTCTGTATTCCGTGCACCTTATTCTATTCATACTACTGCTGCACGGAATGAAGCAACTTTTGCAGCTTTATCGTTTCTGCCTCCTGCTTTTATTGATGCTCCACCGGGTGCTACGCACTTCAGGGTATTTTCTGTGCTTTGTACGTTATCCAATTACGTTTATGACCCGGTTACGAAACGTTATATGGCAAGCGATCCCACCCTTGATATGCTGGGCATGGAAGTGAACAGTGGGATGATTGCTTTTAATGCTGTTGCACCAGTGAGTATTTCGCTTCACGCTGCGCTGCCCGGATCACCAACTATGACTGCTACTGTTGCTTCAGTGCTGCTGGTTGGATGTGAATTTTTTCAACGCATCGGTGTATTTGATTATTTGCTTTCGGAAGTTGATTGTATGCGGGTGGTGAAAGTGTTTTAGATTGTAATGAATAAAATTTCTTACGACAAAGAAATAAATGTTAACAATAAAGTGGCGGCAACTAACCCTTTAATTGCCGCCACGATTCCGCAAAAAATTGCGCCTATTCAGCCGTAATGGTATATTAGGTGATAGAAAACTATCCTTATTGACTAGTTAGCGGCAATTATAAAACCAGCATTTATGTCAGATATTGAAAATAGTGAATTAGCTCAAACCCCACCCGATAGAGAATCAGAGGCACGTAGCGAGGCTATAGAAGAAAAAAAACAAAACAGAAAAATTGATATTTCGCTTTGGGTATCTGGAGTTGCTTTGTTCATAGCTCTATTGCAATTTATATTTTCAACTCCATTTTATTTAGATTATTATAACAAAGCTAGCTTTGAAGTAACCGAAGAAACTCCTAGCGTTAGAGGTAAAATCTTTACGACATCATATTTTATAAAGAACACATCAAAAAACACTGTAAATAACATAGAGTTAGTGTTTCAATTGCTAGGAAGCGATAGTTTACAATTAATACCTAGCCTTGATGCGAAAATTGTCTTTAAAGAAAATGGACCTCACCTTAAAAATTGCTTTATAACAATTGACAAACTCGTTCCTAATGAAAATTTAGGAATAATTATAGACTCTGAACTTGATAGTGTTATTCGTTATAATACTTCTTTCTTTTCAGATGCAAAAGTTATTAAGGATGAGTTAGAGGATAGCTTGCCAATAAAAATATCCAATTTTGAATTAGAATATTTAGCATTCCCATCTATTAGTCGTGCAAAATTTGAAAAAGGATTTGCTAAAATCACACAACAACCGATAAAAGAAACATTGCTTAAATTGGAGAAATTAAAGAAAGGCACAACCAAAAAATAGCTTCCGCTGGCATGAGCTTTGCGAAAGAGCGATTCAGGTTAATTAAACATTTGTGTTTCGTATTCGCAATCTTAGCAAAGCTCCGAAAAACGTTAACGGTAATCATAAACCGCTGCAAATACATACAATCGCATTTCTAAAATGGAGAAAACAGATATTCTAAAGGATTATATTCTTCCTGTTTCGACGTTCCTACTTGGTGTTTTTTTTACGGTACTTTGGGAAAAGAGAAAAAAAAGTAATGATGATAATCAACAAGCTGCAAATCGTATCAGCGAGTTAGTGTGTGATTGGTACAATCAATTATATAAGCTACTTGCTACAAAGAAATTTAATCATAATTCTTTTGAAGAGGAGTTATATTTTTATTCGCAAAATAGAATTGTTTTACCTGAGCTTCTTAAGACCATAACCTTTTTAAATGGCAAGAAAGAGTTTTCTAAGTTAATTTTTAAAACAGAAGAGTTTCTGAAGATTGTTACAGATTATCAAAATGATAAGCATACTAAAGAAAACTTATGTACACCTTTACTGGACGAAAAAAACGAAGAAATCAGTCTCGACATGAAAAAATTAGATTCATTAGTTCAAGAAATTGCGGTCATTACTGGCAAATCGTTAAAATAAAAGGGCTACCTATAATCTCTCAATCTCATCTAAACTTAACCCTGTTGTAGCAGAAATAATTTTAATATCAACTTTTTTCTTTTTTAGTGACCGCGCAATCTGAATATCACGTTGGCGCGCACCTTCTGCTTTTGCCATCTGCTTAATTTTTTCGGCCTGCTCAAACTTCGGAACCCACTTCAAGCTCTTGCGCAATTCATCCATTAACCCAATATCATGGTAGCTTAAATAATCTTCTGTTTTGGAATTAATAACAATGTGATCGAATACTTTAATTCCTACAATATTCCCGACCTGAATAATCCGATCTGTTAATGCTTTATCATCCGCCTTTGCGCTCATATCATTGGTTTTGCGGTTGTGGCAGATGTATAAATACTTTGCGTCTTTTTGAAGCGGAAGACGGTAAATTTCCATTGGCTGCACTTTGTCTTTTGCAGGAATGCCAAACGCGATCAACTCAACGTAGAGCATTTTAAATTCCTCATTCAGTCCAATAGTCCAAACGTGCTCACGCTGGCGGCTCATCCTGTTTTCACGAAGTAATATTTGCCTCATGATTCGTGCTATGTCGCCCGAAGATTGGATTAATGTTTTTTGTGTTTTGGTTAAGGAGATATTCATAGTATTCAAAATTAGGAAAAACGCAGCTACCCAAAGAAAGTGTTTTTGACTTGGTTTCGAGTATTAGAACCAATGTACAACGATAAAAAATACTGCATATAAAGACCAATTTTATTTACCAACCGAAGATTGTGCAAGGCGTTTTTGGAACCTTTGTATGTTACTTTTTATCATGCTCAAATATTCTATCCCACTGAATTCTCCATTAACGCAAAACAAATGTCTGTGTCAGTGCGTTTTTTTATATTCAGTTAATATGTTGCTCATTGTATGGAAGAACTTTTCTTTATTGAAGTCTTTCGGCTTTTTACTCAACTTGTCAACGTCAGAAATAGCTTCGAGAATTTTTTCTTCAAGGATTTTAAATTGTCCTTTAGGGTCAAGTTCTTTCAGTTCTCCATAGTCGAATTGTTTAACAACAAGAAGATTTTTATGCTTAGTCCCATAACGTCTGAGGTTTGCTGTTTCTGGATGATGTGGCATATAACCTTTCGAGTCTGCAATTTCGTACCCCAAATCAAATTGCCGAATTGAAGTTCCGAAGATTTGTCCTGCAAGCTTGTTGTTTATAAAATCTCCGACTTCGTTTAGATCGTAATGAATATCTCGGTCGTTAACTTCAGCAGTTGTTGAGATAACAAAGTTAAATCGTGTTGTGTCGAAAGGCTTAATTATTGCCTCTTGTATTTGATCATCACTTAAGAGAAGTGATTTTTTTGTCAAATGATGTTCATATTCCTTTACTAAACTGTCGGCTTGAAACCCTTTTGGCAAAGGAACGCGATGCGCTAAGTACTTTGTCAACACTAAAGCAGCGTTTAGAAGTAGTTGTATTTTATGTTGATTAGTTGCTTTGTTGAATATTGTTTGGTCAATATGAAGTGAAAGGTGTGCACAGCCAGTGTAAATGGTGTCCTTATGTCGGCCAAAATTTATTTTAGGTTCTATATAAATGTCAAACCTAAAATGTCCAATACCGTCCCCATAGTCTTTACCCGAAATGAAGTCTAAGAAAAGTTCGGCGGCTTCTTGTTCAAGCATCTCAAAATCTCTTTTCTCTTGGTTCTGATTTATTAAAAAACTACAACTATATGTCTCGGTTTTTGTCTTCATGAGCTTGGCACTACCTTGTTTATATCAATATTTTTCTTTCCTCTAATATACTATTACAGCGAGATAGGCCAACATTTCTTTAATTCGCGGTAAAACTGTTAAAAAGTTCGAGTGAGGGAAGGTTCGGGCTACCATAAAGTAGAAAGGCTTTGTAGAAATACATAGCCTTTTTCTTTTATACGCCTTTCACTTTATGGTAGACCGGAGATGGATTGCCTCACATGAGGTATTACTCATGGGTTACATAAGGATACAAAGGCGTCTCAGAAATGAAGCGCTTTTGTTGTTTTCAATAACTTTCATTCCTTGATTAACGTTTCGCCGCTTTGCCCGGTCGCGGAATAACGCGAGCTGCATTCTTTCCGCCAAGATGATCATTTTTCGTGAAGAAAATCATGAAGGAACTTGAAAACCGCGATTGGGCGAAACGGCTGTTAGGTGCTGCCCTGTTTCTGAATTATTCCACATTTATTTTTAAGATTTCCATCTGTCCAAACGCTTCATTCCTCTCGTAAATAACCAGGAAAAAAATCTTGAATGTCCGCCTTCCATCATTTTATGTTTACAATATTCTTGAAATTCTAAGACGTTATTGCCTTTATAAATAAATTCGCCATTTTCGTAGAAAAGGAACAATACTTTTTGCTGATGCTTTTGTCTGCATTTGTTCCGCCTCCTTTTTCGTCTCGCTTTAATGGCATTCCACAAGACTGACAGTTTTTAAATTCTTTATCCATTTTGAATGACTTTAGTTTTGACAAATGTTAGTGTAGGGTTGCACCTAACGGTTTGCAGATTTGCGATGGGCTGCATTTTTACCACTAATGTAGTTTAGAATTACAAAGTTCTTCAACTTTTTAGTTTGTTCCTAAATGAACTATACAGGCTAATCAAATAAGTACCTTTAATGCTGCTATGCCACACACATTAAAAACATCCCAATTTTTGAAAAGCGACATCGACACCGTTTGGCAGTTCATGAGCTTTCCCGGAAACCTCGCTTTAATTACCCCTCCCTACATGGGCTTTAAAATTATTTCTGACAAGGACGATGCGAAAAAGATGTACCCGGGCCAGATCATTGAGTACTATGTGACGCCCTTACTTGGCATTAAAATACACTGGGTCACAGAAATTACGCATGTGATGCATCATGAGTATTTTGTTGACGAGCAGCGATACGGTCCTTACGCATTCTGGCACCATAAACATTTTTTAAAAGAAGTTGCGGGCGGCATCGAGATGACAGACATCCTCCACTATAAGGTACCTTTTGGCTTTATAGGTAAAATCGTTAACTCGCTTTATATAAAACATAAAATAAAAGAAATTTTTGATTACCGTTCTAACAAGCTCGAGCAATTATTCAACCATGGAAAATGACGATGCCAATTTTTGTTCCTATAGCGGATTGCCTTCTCCCATGGCATATATGGAAGAGGTCGTGGAGCTACTACCTGGATTGAATAATGCGGCTATTGACCGGATAATAGAAAATTGCAGAACTAAGCACGCTTCCAAAAGAATAAATGGCATCAACCGCTTCAATGTAATTTACAGAGGACTATTTCTCACAACAATCTATCTAAACGCAAATGAGTAAAACATTTTTATTTGCAGGTGCATCAAGCGCAATTGCCAAAGAAACAGCTACGCTTTTAAAACAAAAAGGCCACCGGATCATTGGATTAAGTACAAAAGCAGCCGTTGATTGTTACGATGAAATTTACCAGGTTGCAAAATATGATTTTTCAGAATTTCCCGAAATTACTGAGCCGTTAGATGGCCTGGTGTATTTTCCAGGCACCATTAATTTAAAGCCCTTTGCGCGACTTACATCTGCTGAGTTTATAAATGATTTTCAAATAAATACGCTAGGCGCTGTTGCCTTTGTGCAGGCTTATTTAGCCAATTTTAAAAAAACGCAAAGCGGGTCTCTTGTATTTGTGAGTTCGGTGGCCGCAAGCACCGGTTTGCCATTTCATGCCTCCATAGCCATGGCAAAGGGTGGGCTCGAAGGTCTTGCAAAAGCCTTAGCTGCTGAGTTCGCGCCAGCCATAAGAGTGAATGTTGTAGCGCCATCGCTTGTAAACACACCACTTGGCGATAAATTCATCAACACGCCCGATAAACTGGAACAAATGCAAAAGCGTAATCCATTACGTCAGGTGGGTAAGCCCGGTGATGTGGCTCATGCCATCTCATTTTTGTTGACGGATGAATCGGCCTGGGTTAGCGGGCAGGTTTTTGCAATAGATGGTGGTATGAGTACACTAAAAAACTAAACAGCAAATGGAAACACATCTATCAGTTGATGAATTAATGGCCATGGAAAAACGGCAAAGGTCCAACCTTGTTAACTCATCCGGAGGTTTTAAAAGTGTTTGTTTGATTGGCACGATTGATAAAACAGGTCTGACAAATTTAGCGCCATTTAGCTCCATCGTTCATATAGGCGCTTCCCCGCCGCTCATTGGCTTTATTGTGCGGCCTGATTCTGTTGACAGGCATACTTTATCCAATCTTCTCGCAACGGGATATTATACCATCAATCATCTCAACGAAGCTATTTATAAAAAAGGGCATCAGGCATCCGCCAGGTATGAGGAAGACATTTCTGAGTTTGATGCCGTTGGCCTGACAGCAGTTTATAAACACGGCTTTTTGGCACCTTATGTCGGGGAGAGCGCAGTTCAGCTTGGCGTAGAATTCAAAGAACGGATAGACCTTGCTATTAATGGAACAATTTTGATCATCGGACAAATTCAGCACCTCTATTTTCCGGAAGAATGCTTATCGACAGATGCTTTTCTTGATCTTGAACAGGCAAATACAATCACCTGTTCCGGCCTTGACAGCTATCACAAAACACAAAAGCTGGAAAGATTAAGCTATGCAAAACCCGGCAGAGAAGTGACGTCTGTTTTTTAAAACTAACAATGAACAGACAGCAATGAATAAAATCCTTAAGCTTATTTTATGTATTGTTCTAACCGTATCTATTGGCGCCCTAAGCGGCATAGCCACTGCGAGTGGAGTTCGCGATTGGTATCTTACTTTGCAAAAACCTTTCTTTAATCCGCCCAATTATTTATTTGCCCCGGTGTGGACCATACTTTATGTTCTTATGGGCGTTTCGTTATACCTGGTTCTTCAATCCAGCACTACCCTTGTTAAAAAAAGAGCGGTTATAATTTTCAGTATCCAATTAGCTCTGAATTTTTTGTGGAGCTTTATCTTCTTTAAATTCCATCTTATAGGAATTGCTTTACTTGATATTCTCTGCCTTTGGTTTTTTATTCTCGGCATGATCGCCGTTTTTTATAAAGTAAATAAATGGGCAAGCTTATTACAGCTGCCTTATTTACTTTGGGTTAGTTTTGCAACTCTTCTTAACATAGCTATTTATAATATGAATTAAACAGTAAAGAAGAAAATAATTTTTTTTAAAAATCTCCCGAGTTCAGTATTGCGCTTTGATATTGCGCCTATCAGTCGTAATGGTATATTAGGAGAAAGAAAACTATCCCTGTCAGCTGGTTATGCCAATGCTAAGAGACCACAGAACAGATTAACTTTGTAACCAAAATAAAAAGTATGGTGTCATTACTATAAACACTGACCACAATAAAATGAAAACAACAATCAATTTTATACTTGCTTCACTAATTCTGTGTTCAAGTTTGTCTGCACAGCAAATCGGACACACAACCGTTACATTTATTGATTCGTTGCGAAACAATCGCCAGATTGCAACAGAGATTTATTATCCTGCAACATCGGCAGGCAACAACACTCCGATTGCAGCAGGAGTTTTTCCGCTCATCACATTTGGTCACGGTTTTGTTATGCCATGGAGCGCGTACCAAAACTTTTGGGACTCACTTGTGCCCGAAGGATATATCCTGGCGTTTCCAACCACAGAAGGCAGTTTCTCTCCAAGCCATGCCGACTTCGGAAAAGATCTTCAATTTCTCATTGCAAAAATTCAGAGCAGCGGAGTGGGAGCAGTTATTCCATCAGCAAGCGTTGGAACTACATCAGCCATCATGGGACATTCTATGGGAGGCGGATGTTCTTTCCTTGCCGCAGAAAATAACCTGATGATTACAACCATGGTTTCGTTTGCCTCTGCAAACACAAGTCCGTCTTCAATAACTGCATCGCAACAGGTTTCCGTTCCAACTTTATTGTTCAGCGGAACTAATGATTGCGTAACACCTCCTTCACAGCATCAGGACATTATGTATGATTCTACAGCCGCAGCGTTCAAAACACAGGTGAACATAACCGGGGGCGGACACTGCTTTTTTGCAAATTCAAATTTCAACTGCACATTCGGAGAAAACACATGTTCACCCAGTCCAACCATTACAAGAGCAGAGCAGCAATCGGTAACAAATAATTTGCTTAAACTTTGGCTTGCGTATTTTCTGAAAAATGATTGTCAAAAGGCACAGGAATTCCAGGATTCATTGTCTATGAGTTCTAGAATAAGTTATCGTCAAAGCCAAGCCATTGGATGTTTTACAGGAATAACCAACTCGAATTTATACCCGTACCAATTTAAAGTTTTTCCAAATCCTTTTTCTACACAGACAACTTTACAGACAGACATTCTTTTACATAACGCAACGCTCACGGTTTACAACAGTTTCGGGCAGACAGTAAGGGAAATAACAACTATTTCAGGCAACACAGCTACATTTTATCGTGACAATTTACCCAATGGAGTTTATTTCATTCGGCTGACACAGGACAACAAACAATTTGAAACAAAAAAATTAATCATCACGGACTGACATGGAAGACAACAGCACTGAGCATAACACCGGGTTTAAGAAATTGGTGGTTCAGTGGTTAAATGAACATTTGTGCTAAGTATCAAGTGCATTGCCGGCAGACAGTTTTCGTCTCCGAAATCGCCAACTTCTTAAACTCCCAAAACGTTATGTCTCATTTTAAAACGACAGATATGAAAAATAGCGTTGCATTAATATGTTTACTTCTTTTCATCCTGGTTTCAAATCAGCTAGTTGGGCAGCAGACTAAATTTGACATTACCATTCATTCCAGGGTAGATACAACAAAGAAAGAAGTAAAAGAAATTGCAGTGCTTTGGATAAATTATTTGAATTCTCAACCCGACAGCATTTATGACAATCCTTATTGGAACAATGCAGAAAAATCAAAATTTAAAAACTTTGACCTTTCAAGAGCGTATTTATATCAATTTCCCTCACATCAATTGCTTGGATACTTCAAGCCGACTATCCTGTCTATTGAAAAGGAAGGAGAAAACTACTGTATTCGGACGATTTTTTCAGCAGACGGACTTCAGGGAGAGTATAGAAAGTCTAATCCCTGGTGCATTACAAAACTATATGCCGTTAAGGAAAATAACGAGTGGAAACTCAAAAATGCACTTCCGATTATCACAGAAAAGTGGAATAAAAAAACAGTAGGAAAAATAACTTTCATTTATCCACCGCAACACGAATTTAATGAAGACCTCGCAAAAAAAGCAAATCTCTTCTGTGATCAAATAACAAAAGAATTCCAATTCCCCGAATGGAAACCATTTGACTTTTATATCACTGACAGTGGTGACGAATTAGGAAAATTACTCAATTTCGACTTCTTTTCTGCGGGTTATACGACAGGAATTGGAATGAAGGATAACAGGATGCTTTTTAGCGGCTTGGGTTCGGAGTTCTATCCTCACGAATTCATTCACCTGATTGTTCCTGAATTTGACAGGCACTGGATTATTGAAGAAGGCTTTGCAACCTGGAAAGGTGGTGCAATGGGAAAAACCTTTGACGAAAGAGCAAGTATCCTGGCAAAAGAAGTTGATTTAAACGATTCTATAACTTTTACTGACGTGCTAAGCAAAAAGTGGGGTTGGCAATATGCTGCGTTCTACACAACAGGTGCGATTTTTTGTAAGGCAGCTTATGATAAAGGCGGAATAAACTTAGTTAAGAAACTATTGGAAATACCCAATGACAATGAAAAATTGGTTGCGACGATTTGTAGCTTGTTTGAAATTGAAAAAGAAGATATAAATGCATTTTGGAGAAGAGAAGTATTAAAGTTTAAGGGCAACTAGTATGCTGGCAGAAAGAAAAGTGAAAATTTTGATTCAAAATGAAAATACAATTCAAAATTGAACCTGAAGACTGGTAGGGAGATTATATTTTATATGAAATACAATTTCTGTAGCTAGTGATCATCCAATTTTTAATAAATCCACTACCCAAAAGTTCGATATTGAGCCACTTAGGGCTATGATTCAAAAAGGAATTCTCAAAAAAGAGATTTCCTTTTTTTGTTTTTAGCAATCAGGCCGTGGGTTTTGACTATGGGGATGAAACCAAATGTCTGAACCAGTCTAATTATTTCATTTGTGTGTAATTGAAATTACTCTTCATCTTCCGATGATAGCCCATCGAGGTAAATTCATCGGGACCAGTTTGGATCATGCTCTTTACACAAGGAACCCTGTTATTTTCTTCGAATTGAAAAACCTTTTGCTTCGTGATTTCTCCCTGCGGATTTATTGTGCATGCCACAAGCATTCCCTGGGAGCCGAGACCTTTAAAATCTTCCACTTGCGGATCGTTTTTTGCCAATGAATTAGCCACATTATCATTAAAGAAAATAATTATATTTTCACCATATGCGAATGCTTTAAACGAATTTACCAAATCGGCAGTAAATCCGGTCACAGCATGTGATTTGAAGATCTGTGTAGTCCACAGTAGTTTTCCTAACGAATTTAAACCAAAAACAATCAATTCTTTCAATCCGTCGTCGCCCATTTTGGCGCTCTTATGTTCGCCAATTAATATCAATGAACCATCTTTCTTAACGAACATCGACCGCATAAATGTTCCGGCTGCCCACTCTTGAAACCCGTTGTTAATGAAAATAGACTGAAACATAAAGTCCGGAACAAGATCGGAGCTTATATCGTTTTTAACCGAAAACAGTGGTAGTGTTTCTGTGGGTTCAAATACCATGTAATAGACTCCGAAGGTTCTTTTTACTTCGCCGTTCTGATTCATCATATATGAACCTGACACTATAAGCCTACCATTATCAAGTATTTCTGCTAATACAGAACATACGGAAGATTGTGATACGCTTATCTCTCTATCCAGTATGCTTTCTCCATTATCGGAATATAAAATAATATGATTTATTAAACTAAATTCTCTTGGCTTCCCGGATTCTGTTGATTGTTTGTTAATGCCGATTACCTGGACGTTGCCATTATCATAAATTTTTAATTCACGAATATAAAAAGTGCCCTCCCTTGTCGGTCCGCTCAAATGCTTTTCCCAGGTGGGTTGAAGATCATGTTCAAAAACTTTAACATGCAAAGCGCCGAAATTATCTGTGTTGTTTTTTTCGAAAATAGAAAACACTAATTTTTCTTCGCCCGGAGAACTCCTGACCTCGGGAAAGTCACTTTGAAAATATTGCTTTTTGATAGCCGAAACGGAGAAAGTGAATAGTTTAACCGGGTTGCCCGTTAATTTAAGCGTTGCTTTATCTATTTCACAACCGTAAAGTGTTCGTTCTTTCAATCCCAGCGTTGATGCAAATGCATATAACTTGTCATTCAGCATTGCGAACGTATAAGCAGGTACCGGTAACTCTTCCCCCGGCAATGCAAATGAAATATAGGCTGATTGACTGGTGGCAGAACCGCGGGATGTTTTTTCGATCATGTTACGGGCAAACAGATCTTTTCTTTTTGTGTCGGTTCCTCCGCCGCAAATAAAAATGGTTCCTTCAAGGTCTGCGAAAGTTTTTAAAAAATCAGTGACGCTGGAATTGATTTCATTCCCCACAGTTGTACGATTGTTTCCCTGGGCCTGTAATCCCTGTACGCAGAAAATGGAGACAATAAAAATGAATGCAAGATTTATAAACTTTTTTTTCATGAACGTACAGTTGTTTGTTTTTTACGCTTTTTGATATGGGTCATTAAGCCAACCATTTTTGTATTGATACCGCCTTTTGATTTCATGTGGATAGCAGTGTTTACCTCCAGCTTACCATTTTTAGTATTGTAAAGCAATGTGTGATAATAAGTATTGGATTTTGGGATAAGCGCATTAGGAATGGTAATGGCAAGGAGAGGAAAGAAAAGAATAGAAGCCACCAGCCAAAAACCGGCATCCTGTTTTTTTTCCCTGATTGTATAAGCCCCGGTATAGCAAAAATGCGAGGTGTGATATTTTGCGGCAATAGCCTCTGTACGGTCAGTTTCAAGGGGAAGGATTTCAATGTCTTCTTCATGATCAAAACGTTCGTCAAGCCAATCATTCACCACTGCGAGATCGTTGTATTTGTCCACATCATTTGTTGTAAAGCTTTTCGGGTCGAGTAGCGTTACTACAAGTCGGGTTTGGCCTGCATTGCGGCGGATACTCTCTGAAAATTTCAGCTGCAGGTTTTCTGATTTGATCAGCTTTATCCGTCCTTTTTTGGATACCATATAATAAAATGGTTCGGCGCACAGCACAGTATCGATTCCTAAAGCTAGATTCTGCCCGGTACTTTCCAGCTTTTCCAGCTGCTTTCTCTGCAGCGAAGTCAATTTTGCCTTTTTTTCACTTTCCGCTTTTTTCGCCGACTCGATTTCGACCTTTCTCTTTTCTGCAACAGCAAACATTTCAACGACATCCTCGCGGTTTTCGATATCTGCAAAAGCAAGCATATAATATTTGCTCGCGTCTGCTTTTTTTGTTTCAGTCACTTTTTCAACTTCCGACTTTTTCTTTGCTTCACGAAGCTTATCATATTTTGAAGTATAACCTGATGAATGTTTTTCTTTATCCGTTTCTGTTTTGTCCATCTGTTCCCCGGAGATTGGAATACCCACGGTATCGTTAAGTATTGTATATGTTTCTTTCAGGTCTTCGTAATGAATATTGTTAATGCTCACTGCCTCCAGCGCAAGATCATTCCGCATCGCAACAATCGAAAAAGATGAATCCAGCTTCGACAAATTATAGAGATACCGGAGTGCAACAAGGTTCAATTGTTCACTTTTCATTGTACCGAATAAATGATACACCTGTTGTTGGTTACCTTCTTTTTTGGCATAGTATTCAGATACGTCAGTATAGCTGCCATGATTTTTATATTTGGACATGCCATAGAGCGCTTTGCCTATACATGTCTTCAGGTACAGGCTTGCTGTATCATCTTTAAGCAGAATATAAGCATCATAAAATGCCGGACAATATTCGCGGTTATTAAGCATTATGCGGATTGCTTCAAAACGGCATAACTTTCTTATTGTGTAAAATTCGGTAGGTGATGAGATAAACTTCTCGTTACCATACCCTGCCATCCCGTTAAGCATTTTTTTAAGATTCTTCCTTCGTGTCGCAATGTTAGGGTGAGAAGAATAAGTATCATCATCCATATCATTTTCTAAGTCAATGGCGCGAATGCTGTCGAGCAATAGATCTTTTGGGAATTTCATCACAGGGTTTTCGAGGAACGAAGGATTAAATTCGAAATCCTCGAATGGGAGTTCCGAGAACTGCAGAACAAAAAGTGAGCTAACAGCTTCGTTACAATCGTACTGTGTTTTTTCAAGGCGACGGAGTCCGAGCGAATCGGCTTCAAGTTCCAGGTCTTTGCTATATGCGCTCGCCATCCTTATTTTTTCGTCAGAGGTTTTGTAAGTGGTGCGCGTTGAGCCTGAAAAAACTCGCTGGTTCTCGAGGTACTTATTCACGCTGTGGTGGCGTTCATAATGCGCTATCTCGTGTGAAAGTATAAAAGCGAGCTGCGCCTCATTTTCCAGCTGTGCAATAAGACCAAGCGTCACGAAAATAATTCCCTGGTTGGTGGAAAACGCATTTGCTTCTGACGATTTCAGACAATAGAAGCGAAGTTTTTTCCGAAGTTCTGGTTGCCCTGCCAGTACATTGTCTGCTACACGATTCACATACGCCGTGACTGTATCTCCGAAGAGGACCTTGCCGCTCCGAAGGATTTCATCAACCAGAAAGTTGGTCTGAAGAAGGAACTCGCCTTTCGCCGCCGAAACTTTATGACCTTTCGTTATTTGCGCTTCATTCTTTACATCTGCTTTGTATTTATCCTGGGAGAGGATAAGAAAATCTTCCGGGATCAGACCGGAACACTTCAGTGGCTGGTAATGATTGAAATCAATTTCGGTTTGTGAATAAAGGTCTTTTGGCTGAAAAATAAATATTGACAATAAAAAAAACAGACACAAACCTTTGGTGTGCAGATTCATTAGAATAAATTTATTGAGATTTCTTGGGGGCAAGGGTAAACAAATATACAATTATCTCATGATGTCCAGAGAGATAGACATAGGGTGACACTATCCCTATGAGCTAGCTATAGCCATTAGCAGAACGATTGTCCATTAACACAAACCTATGACATTACACGAAGCAATAGAAAAACTTTTACGACAGACCGGCCTGCCCATGACGACTCAACAAATTGCTGACGAGTTGAATAAAAATGGTTGGTATCAAAAAAAAGACGGCTCGGCAATTCAGGCATTTCAAATTCACGGCAGAACAAGAAAGTATGCAACTATTTTTGTTCGTGATGGCGCAACTGTTTCTCTTACCGGACAATCGCTAACTAAAGTGAAACCTTCTCCAACAGAAAAACCGAAATCAATTAAACAAGCATCAAAACCAATTCCTGCACCCATTAAAACCTCGTTCGACCCAATTTCAAACCCAGATACAACCATTTTAATTTTAGGGACAATACCAGGTGACAAATCCCTTGAACTTGGCGAGTATTATGGACACTCAAGAAACAGATTTTGGAAAATCATTTCCACAATTACGAATAACGATTTGCCTTTGACCTACGCCGGCAAAAAGGAACTTTTAATAAAATCAAAAATTGGAATTTGGGACGTTGCACATAAAGCAAACAGAAAAGGAAGCCTTGATAGTGCAATTAAAAACCCAGAACCAAACGACCTGGATGACTTTATTGCAAGACATGTGAATTTAAAAGTTATAGGTTTTAACGGGAAAAAATCACAAGCACTTTTTGAAAAGCATTTCAAGAAAAAAAGCGGTATAAAATATATTTCTTTGCCGAGTACAAGTCCTGCAAACACAGGTATTGACTTTGACAACATTTGCAAACAATGGCGGCAACTAGTAGACAAGTAAATGGTCACACGATGAATGTAAAGGCAACTAAATAACGCTTACTGAAGTGACTGGAAGAAGATGCGATGATTAAGACAGAAGCTCTGGAGGAGGAGGTCCGGCCTTGTCTCCGGGTAAGGGAATAAATTCGTGATCATCTAATGGTGGTAGTATTATCCTGCCTTCTTTCCAGTCTGATTTGGCTTGTTCGATTCGTTCCTTTCTTGAAGACACAAAGTTCCACCAGATATGTCTTTCGCCTAAAGGTTCACCTCCAAGCATCATTAAAACAGTTTCTTCCTTCGCAATAATTTCAGGATCTTCTTCTTTTTTGAACACTACCATTTGTTTTGAACGATAGGTAACATGATCTATTTCGACGGAGCCATTTACAATATAGATCGCGCGTTCCGTGTAATTACGGGGTAAATTAATTTTTGAGAATGGCTTTAATGAAACATGAAGATAAAACAAGGGTGACAGTGTTGATACATTACTCTTGATTCCGAAGGCATCACCTGCGATAATACGCATCCATATACCCTTATCTGTAACGACCGGCAGCTCGTTTTGTTTGTAGTTTTTAAATGAAGGGTCTGCTTCTTCATCTTTTTCCGGAAGCGCTACCCAGGTTTGTATCATCTCTAATTCTCCTCCTGCTAAAACTGCAGGATTTTCAAATCTTTCTGAATGAGAAATACCTTTACCGGCAGTCATCCAGTTTACTTCCCCGGGTTTAATTATTTGGGATACGCCCAGGCTATCGCGATGCGTTACTTCGCCATTAAACAAATAACTTACAGTAGATAAACCAATATGCGGGTGGGGCAGCACATCCATTTCATGATGCTCAATACCCCGGAGCTTAACAGGACCTGCATGATCCATAAAAATAAACGGACCGACCATTCTTCTTTTCCTGAAGGGAAGAATACGGTTAACTGTCATGTTAGGACCTATATAAGCACTTCGGGCATCTATTATTATTTCGGGCATAACAAATCAGTTTAGTACTAAAGGTCTTTCTGAAAAATTTAATAACCAAATAAGAAAGCCTAATTAACAAGTTAAGATTTCAGCTTGAGTTGCATTTCTTATTTTACCAAGGCTAAGCACATCTGTACTATTTAAAAAAAGAGGCCATCCCTTCCGGAACAGCCTCTCTTCATATTTCAACAAGAATTATTTTACTGCGCAATAATAATCCTCTGTGTTGTTTTATTTCCTGCATTATCAATTGTAGAAACAAAATAAACACCATTCACTGCATTCTCCAATGCAATAGCATTTTTACCGCTGTTAACCATTCTGCTCATTACAACTTGCCCGATTGCATTCGCGATTTCAATCGTAACTGTTGAAGCTGTTTCGATTGTGAAGCTTCCGTTATTCGGATTCGGATACAATGTGATTGCTGATGAGGTTGAAGTTGTATTCAAACCTGTTGTCAGGATCAGTGTGCAAGGTGACATTTTTGTACAATTTGCATCACTAACAATTACTGCGTAATTACCATTTGATGTTGCTGTGAAAGTCTGGCTGTTTTCTCCTGCGATCGGGGTGTTGTTATTGTTACAATCAACCCATTGGTAAGTTGCATTCGCATTGTTAGCAGTGATTGTTTCATTGCTGTTTGTTACACTTGCATCAATTGTATTTACAGCAACGTAAACTGTCAGTATGCTATCGCAACCAGCTGCATTCGGAATGGTGTCGTTATACACACCCGACATTGTCCATGTATAATTTCCGCTTGGACTTACAAGACTATCGCAAGCATTCTCTGCATAGGAATGAGTTGTGTTGTTGATAGTAAGATCAACTGTGATCACACTGTCGCAACCTGCTGCATTTGTAATTGTATCATTATAAATACCTGTAGTTGTCCACGTGTAATTTCCACTTGCGCTGGTATAAAAAGCACATCTTGTTGCGGTCACGGAAGATGATGAGCTATTTGTAATCGTAATGTTTGCAGTAACCACACTATCGCAACCAGCTGCGTTTGAAAGTGTATCCATATATGTTCCTGAGGTTGTCCATGTATAGTTTCCACTCGGACTCATATAATTATCGCATCCGGTTGCTGACATTGTACGGTAGGTGTTACCAATTACAAGATTTGTTGTGATGACGCTGTCGCAACCAACAGAATTTGTTAGCGTGTCGTTATATGTTCCTGATGTTGTCCAAATGTAGTTTCCACTCGGACTTGTATAATTGGAACATTCCGAAATATTTTGTGTGGATGAAGTTGGTCCGCCTCCGAAAGTGATGGAAGGAAGTGTCATCGGCCATGTATTCGCACCTTCGAATTTAAAGTAATACGTTGTTGCCTGCACACCTGTGACAGACCTGATCACCCATTCGTACTCGCGGCGTGTGGTAACTGAACCGGGAGTATTGAAACCGATCTGCGTGGTGCTTGGACCTGCTACAATTACTCCCGGACCGAATACACCTCCTGGAGAGACCATCTGCTCAGTAGTTGCTTGGTAGTCGGTAACGAAAGCGCTGGTTGAAACTACGAAGAGCGGGCTCGATGAAGTGATGATCGTCCACGGACCAGCAGTAGAAGTAGCGTAGCTGATGTTACGGTTTACTGTACGGTTTGCAGGGTTGCTTGGATAATTAGGATCGGGATTCACTTGCATTACCATACGCAAACGGATCACTTCGCCGACTGTGCACAAAGTCCTGGTTGCTTGCTGGTCTTGTGCTGCAATCCATGACGCATTTGTTTCACCACCATTGTCACTTCTCCAGCGCCATTCTTTCTGGGTTACTGTTGCAGTTGCAAAAGCTGAACAGCTCGCACCGATAAAAATTAATAAGAATAGAAATTTTTTCATTTTGGTTTTTAGACTGATTTATTGATTTTTGTTGAATGAGGGGACGATTTCGGGGTAAAATTTTTCTGGTCAATTACGTTGTATAATTCGAAAACTGCATGGATGCAAAGTTATCTAATGCCCGGGAGCTAAGTATGTGCACACATTGCAAATAGTGGTTTCCCACTATATGAATTGCTCATCAAAAAAAGGTTTCGGGTAACGCACCTATTTTGACATATAACGGTCTTCAACGCGATTGAAGTTTTTTCATTGGTTGGGTTTGGGTATTAATTGTGAGTGGGGTTAGTTTTTGGAATGAGCACTTTGTTGAGTATTATAAATGCAGTCAGAATAAAAGTGAGGATGACAAAAATGAACGTGTTTTTTGCCGGGATGGCGTTAGGTCGTATTTCAGCAAATTGGACGCTTTCCGTTTCAGCTTCTGATTGTATGGCAATTTCTCCGTCGGCACGAACAACACCTGTAAAACCCATGTTGTTATTTATTACAATATCTTTTCTTGTCTCCACCGCGCGCAACCGGCAATTGTAAAAATGCTGAAGAGAAATATAATGTCCCGCAAACCAATTATCATTTCCCATATTGACAAGAAATCCTGCGCCATTATCTGCACGATTTTTTGCCTGTGTTGCTGCTGTTCCTTCATTACACAAAAGCACACCGGCTTTTCCCCACGGCGTTGTTAAAGGCTGATTATTTTTCCCGGAAAACATTTTCATTCCGCTTGCAGCCATAAAAGGAAGAATTATATTTCCATCCGTATTGAACAACGGTTTTTCTACAAGCGTCAAAAGATCTTGTTTATCGTAACGGGTAAAATTTTTTCCTGAAGGATCAAGCAGGTAAGCTGAATTACAAAGTTCGCCTGCATCATTTTGCCGTACACTGTTCATCCCGATAAGTGTATGCGTATTGGCTTGTTGTGTAACTGCAAAAACCGCTTTCAGAAAATCATCGTCTTGAGCGAACGTCCATGGTACAACTGTTTCTGTCCAAACGATCAGGTCAGGTTTTTTCTTCGCTGCTTCTTCATTCAATAAAAACAAACGGCTGACCAATGCATTCGCATTTTCATCATTCCAAACGGTTTCAGGTGAAAGTGCAGGCTGGATCAATGCAACGGAGAATGTTGATTTATTTTCTGCGATTATTTTTTCACTGGTAATATTGTACATCAAAGCACCGGTTGCAAATTGCAGCAAAAGAATTGCAAATGGAATTGCAAGTAATTTCCATCGTTTTGTCCCGAAGGAATAAGCGATAAAAAACGAGGAAAGAATAAGCAGGAAAGAAAGTATCCATGTTCCACCAAACGCTGCAGGCTGAATAAAATATAAGCTTCTTCCGAATGTGATACCGATGCTATAGCTGAACCACGGTAACGCGCTAAAAAGTCCGCCGCGTATCCATTCAAAAATTACCCACAGGCAAGCCATCAGCAATGCATTATGCGCCAATGAAAATTTCCTGTCTTGCGGTAAACGAATGAGGCTGAATAAATAAAACTGTATTCCGAAAAAAACAGCCATTACAATCGAAGCTCCCAGGTAACAAAGCATTCCGATAAGCAAGCTTCCTTTAACGTAATCGGTAATTACTGTGATCATCCATACGTTAAGCAGAAAAGAAGAAATTAACCCGAATAAAAAACCTGCTAAGACGATTTGCTTTTTTGTAACGGCACGAACAACAAAAAAGAATAATGCGGAAAATGCAAGCAATGCAGCAATGGCGCTTACGTACATGAGCGCAATGCTGCATAAAACCGCAGCGAGGATCACTGGGAGGAAAAGCTTTAACTGAGCTTTTTTCCCCGGTAATGGAATGGAAGTTTTTTTACCTGGCGCGCTCACCCGTGGTATGGAGGTATTCATCCGGAAAGTCCCTTCTTGCTTCAAGGCCGCGAAGATACTGGTAAAATGTAAGAAGTGGGTGGGGAGAATTATACGAAACATGGATGATTATCAAGTGAGCGAATTGTAAGTATTCAACATCATTCACTTCATTTACCAGTTAAAAATCGATTTGTCGTTTTAAAAATAGCAATATCACATTAAGCGTTCAGATATATATTCTCCCGAATAAGCACTTCATCTAAAACAAGAAAGCATCCTTTTAAGGGATGCTTTTGCTCGTTCACAATTGGGTCAACATTTAAATTCTTCTTTGCATTATTGGCTAATGTCATTTCATTTGCCGGTACTTCTATGGTAAAATCTTACTTGAAATAGGACGCTTTTTTATTTGAAATTGTTTGGTAGAACTATCGGGGTACTCTTTTTTTTTACCCGGTTTGTGGAGCTCTTTTCTAACGTCCTTGATCTTCTTACGAATAACATCCACTTTTTTGATCCACCAATAGCTTTCGTTTGATTTTACTTTTTGTTTGACTATTGAAGCGTTTGTTCCGGAGTAAACTGCACGGTCTTGTGGCAACAAAGTCATTTCAGGTATACGATCGGAATTCTTTTTGCTTTTAAATTTAACCTGGCCGGTGAGCACTGTGACCTCTACTTTTTTAGAACTTTTATCTTCACGAATATTAAATGAAGTGCCTACAACTTTTGTTTCTGTATCTCCTGCTTCAATTACAAAAGGTTTAGAAGGATTTGATACCACTTCAAAAAATGCTTCTCCGGATAAACTTACACTGCGAATTGCTTCGGTGAAATTTTCCGGGTACGTCATACTTGAATTTTTATTCAGGAAAATATGCGTGCTGTCGGGAAGATAAAATGAAATAGCAGAATCCGTTGCAACTGCTGTCAGCATTTTTGTTTTGGCAAGCACCGGCACTGTTACGCGGGCGTCTTCAGTAACAACATCCTTTTGTTTTTTTCCGCTTGATACTTGCAGGATAACAAAAACGGGAATGGCAATAAAGAAAATGGAAGCTGCAATTTTTAGCGGGGTAAAGAATTTTTTCGGACGCAATTCTACAACACGTGTAGCCTTGACTTTCTGAAGCGCGATTTCTGTATTGGGATCAAAGGTATAATCAAGCCTTCCGGTTGTTGCCCATAGCTTTTGCGCATCTTCCCATATTGCTTCGTTGGATGCATCAGTTTTGATCCACTCGTCAAAATGTAAAGATTCAGCAGGAGTTAATTCCCCGCTTAATTTTTTACCAATGAGTTCCCAGGTTTCCAATTGTTGTATAGACTTATATTAATGAGACGGGGTGGGGAAAGAATACCCCTATAAATATATAAAAGATAAATTCAAATAAGGATTTCGGGTAGCCGGTCAAGATGTAGCGGAGAAAAGCAGTTCATCAGAACGGCAAGGATTACAATCGCTCCAAGCGTCATATATTCACTTCCAAGATACGGCAGGAGTTTTCCGCGCATATGTGAAAGCGCTTTGCCCATGTGATTTTCAACTGTTTTAACCGAAATGTCGAGGTGTTCAGCAATTTCACGATACTTCATTCCTTCATACCGGCTCAGCATAAATACTGCACGGCATTTAGGTGAAAGGTCTTCCAGCGATTTTGAAATTTTAGCTTCCAGCTCTTTCAGGTCGAGCTGCTGTTCGGTTTCATTGACAGCTCCAACATTTGGACTTTGATCTTCAAGCCGGATTACCTTTTTATTTTTTTCGAGATAATCGAGCGTAGCATTTACAGTAACTCTGAAAAGAAAATTTTTGCCCGGCTGTAAATCAGGAATCTCCGTTTTTTTTGTCCAGAGCTTTGTAAATACTTCCTGCACCACATCTTCCGCGGCATCCCGGTCATGAAGAATTTTGTTGGCCACATTGCACATAAACTTATAATGCAACCTGAAAAGTTGATCAAAATCCTTTGTTTCGCTAAGGGAATATGTACTCATGCAACTAATAAAACCAGTAACCGGCCTGGTATGAAGGTCAGCAAAAAATGTCGGGGAGACATTGTAAGTGACCAAAATTAAAAAATATATCGGGATAATAGGGGTAAAGACTATTTTTTGCCGTCTGTTATATATTGAGTGATATTAAATCACGAAGATAGACCCGATCTGTAAAGATTTTACAACATGGGATTGACGGAACTGGACAAAGAATACAGAGGTATTTGTCGTGAAGGAGATGTTGCAGAAATGGTTGAGTATTGTGAATTGCTCATCCGTAGAATGCGAAACAGGCTGTCGGATGATTTTTCTGACACGAACAATATACGTTCGCTGCTTCTTGAAATGATAGAATCAGCGCAAAAAGAAATAATGATGCTGCAAAGCAAAAGATGAAAGTACAATAAGAGAAACAAAAGCAATGCGGCGATCAGAGAAGGTGGTGAATCAATAACGAACCGCTCTTTATTATTCATCCCTTCTCTTAATCCCTTTTCCCCCCCAAGGAAAAGGGATTTTTTTATTGAAAAAATTCAGCGTGGTTTATGCGGATACAAATGCCGTATGCCATAGGTGTCCAGAACGTCCCTGCTTAACACAAAAATCTTACAATTCAAGGGTTTTTTGAGACCACTTTTTCACCATTTTTGCCTTTCAAAACAACTGAATTTATCAATTAAAACAAATAAAAATGAAAAGATCAGCAACCGCACAATGGAATGGAACAGGTAAAGAAGGAACAGGCGTTCTTTCCACACAAAGCACTGTTTTGAATAAAGCACAGTATTCTTTCAAAACACGATTTGAAGATGGTGTTGGTACAAACCCGGAAGAGCTCATCGCCGCTGCACACGCAGGATGTTTTTCAATGAAGCTTTCTTTTGTTTTAGTTGCTGCAGGCATCACACCTGAATCGATCGAAACAAACTGCGACATCGTTCTCGATAGCGGAAAGATCACTTCTTCTGCATTAACCACAACAGTTAAAGCCGCAGGACTAACAAACGAACAATTACAAACTGCAGCAGAAGATGCAAAAGTAAATTGTCCCGTTTCCAAACTCCTGAACACAGAGATCTCAATGACCGCAACTTTAGGCTAATAAAGGAGCATATCAGCGCATGTGATCTGGTAATCTGGTAATCTGGTAACTGGGTAATTAAAAAAATAAAATGGGTTGTCATGATGTAAATCTTGACAACCCATTTATGTTTAATTATTATGAAGCTTTGATCAGAACATATAGCCTACAATTATTTTTGCGTAAAAAGGTGTGCCTGGTGTGTAATGCAGCTCTTCCACCGATGTTGTTTCATTTCGCAACCTTGATTCTGTTGCAAATTGCGCTTCGTTCCAATTCGTGTTGAAAATATTCTCGATCACCAATCCCAGCTTAAAATGGCCTGTCGTGTAATTGGCTGTCAGATCGAATACATTGTAGCCGTATGCTATAACTGTATTTGTTTCATTGGCCGGACGGTCTTCCATGAAACGGTAACGGAGACCGCCTTCAAATCCGCGTTTCAATTTCACTGTTATGCCGCCTGCGGAAGTTAAAGCAGGTGCGAGCGGAATAAAATAATCTGTTTCAAGCTGTCTGCCGAAAATTGTATCAAGAAAACGCGACTGTGCATAATTGAAATCGGCATCTAAAAACAACCACGGAGCTAATTGCGCGCGCAGACTCAAATCAATTCCAACTCTCCTGCTTGCGCCTTTGTTCTCGGTTGTGCCGTCATCGCCCACATACACCAGCTCATTATCTAAATCCATTGCCCAAACAGTAGCTGAAACGACGGCTTTATTCGCAATATGGAACAAGCTTCCAGCTTCAGCGCTCACAGCCAGCGGTAGACGGTGCATTCCTTTATCCTGTACTGTCGAACGTGCATCATTCGAATGGAAACCACTGCCCGCATTGAAGAAGAACTGCAGCTTGTCGCTGACCGTATAAATGACATTCAGTTTCGGGTTAAATGCAGATTGATAGTTGTAGCCCGAATAATTCTGGTGCGTGCTGTCGGTTGGTATAAGATCTTCTACGTCAAAAATATAATAATCGTAGCGTACGCCGGCTTCAATGCGAAAGTGATCGTTGAAACGAAAAACTTCATTTACAAAAGCAGAATTTGACCGCTGGTAAATATTCGCAAGTGCGGTGGCCGATTCACGAATACGATTGGGCGATTTCCACAGCTGGTTTTCAATTTCATCTGCGCGAAATGCAACACCAATGGTGAACTTATTTTCAAGCTTGAAAAATTTGTGATTCACTGTGTATTTTGAATTGAGCCCGCGAACAGTCCGGTTATCGGTTTGCTCGATCATGTCGCCGTTGATTGTGTCGTCCAGGAAAAAAGTGAAATTGGAAAACAACTTAAAGCGGTAAGTGAAAACATACACTTGTGTTTCGAGCTCGCCGCGGCCTGCAACAGTGGTATAAACTGCATTATAATTATTACGCTGTGTTGTTCCGCCTTCGCGCGGGTCAATGCTGCCGTACCTGCTGATCGAGCCTTCCTTTACTGCGCGTTCAGGAATTTGCCCGGATGCATTCCAGGAGGAGCCGAATCCTGAGACTGAAAATCGCAGCTGGCTGTTTTCATTTAATGCGATTGTTGTTTTTGAAAAGAAATTCGCGCGCTTAAAATCCTGGCTAACGTCGAAAAATCCGCGGTTGGCAATTAAGTCCAATGCAAAATAAGAAGACAGCTTCTGGTTGTTTTCCGGAACTGACATCAATCCAAGAAACCGGTTGGATGTAATTGCACCTGTACGCGGAACAGAACCTGTTTCCATTTGCACCAGATTATACGAAAGGGTATCCAGCGTTTTAAAATTGACTGCCGCAGCCGTAGCAAAATCGCCATACAGCGGCGAAGATGCTCCTTTAAAAACGCTCATACCTTCTACTACTTCCGGGATCAAAAAATGAAGATCAGCATAACCTTGTCCGTGACCGTGGCTCGGCATATTCACAGGAATACCATCCACAAACGTGGCAACATCTGTTCCGTGATCGCAGTCAAATCCGCGGATAAAAATCTGCTCGGATTTTCCACCGCCTGCATGCTGCGCGATAAATAAACCGGGAACCAAACGCAGCATATCCTGAGCTGAATTTTTTGGACGATTTATAAAATCAACCTGGCTGATGTAGGAAGAAGAAGCGGCAGAAACAGGACGATCGCCCGTAACAGCTACTTCATTCAGGAGAACCGGCTTTGGCTCGAGGAGAATGGTAATCGAAGCAGTATCTGTAAGAAGATCAACGGTAATTTTTTGTTTTTCATATCCTGCTTTTTCAAATTCAAGCTCGTAGGTATTGGCAGGAATGCTGACAAAGAAAAAATATCCTTTATCGTCGGTGTGCGTGTGGTAATTGGTTTTAGAAACATTGACAACAACATCTTCCAACGGTGAAGCGTTCAGCTTGTCTTTAACACTTCCTTTTATTGAGACGGATTGCGCGTTTATATTGATGCATATTAAGCAAACGAACATAATTATAAGCCATCCGCATTTAGTGCGTGGTAAATTGATCTTCATAAAATAAACAGGTAATACGGGCAGCAAGGCCCTTGTTAAACAAAAGAAAACCGGTAATGATTTTAGTCATTACCAACAGTGATCAATGTTTAAGCTTTTGGTGGAGGAGAGGAAATAGCAGGGGAAAAATCATAATGTATATCCTGCTTGCAGGCAGGTAAAAAGTTTGATGAGGTTACAGGAACCTCGATGCTTGTAAGTGCAGTTTTAAGATGAACGGTTTTATTTTTCTCTGAAATTTTTTTCGGATTGTTCTGCTGATCTTCTTTGCCTGCTTTTTCCATATCGATATGGAGGTGATATTTCCCGTTTTCGAAATGGACAGTGGCAAGATGTTCGGTTTTCCAGAAGGTGTGGCCCAGAAGGTCAGAAAATGCAGGAACCAACGGCTTTACCAATGCCAGCGAGTAGCATAAAAGTAGCAATATGGCAACCTGTTTTTTCATCCTTCCTATATACGAGGCGAGGAAGGAGCCGGATTTAATACGTGGTAAAAAATGTCCTTTCAATCGTCCAATAAAGGGCGATCAGGGCAATAAGTGCTGAAATCGGCGTTACCACTCGCGTTTTGTACCAGGATTTTTTAGAAAACCACATTCCCACAAGCAGCCAGGCGATAAGGATCACTGTTATTTGCCCCAATTCTACTCCGACATTAAAAGTGATCAGGCTCATGAAAAATTGTTTTTCAGGCAAGCCCAGGTCTGATAACGCGCCGGCGAATCCCAGTCCGTGAATCAATCCAAACAGGAAAATAACTGCGATGCGTGATGGCTTTAATTTATCGGTCAGTATATTTTCGACCGCCACGAAAAAAATAGAAAGTGCAATCACAGGCTCGATGATATGTGCGGGTGCGCTGATGACACCGTACATGGCTAAGCCAAGTGTAATAGAATGTGCAACTGTAAAAGCGGTTGCCTGCCAGATGACGGTTTTCAATTTTGGATTGAGCAGGAAAATACACAGCACAAAAAGAATATGATCGAGGCCTAACGGAAGAATGTGTTCGAAGCCGAGCTTGAGATAGATCCAGCCGACTTCAGTTCTTGAAAGTCCGGCAAGCGCATCGTCCATTGGGTGCGCAGAAATAAAAGAGGGCAAAAAAGAAAAACAAAGCAGCAGAACTACTACCGGCAATTTTGCGTAACGTGATTTTTCCTGCAGCATAAATTAAATTGCAGCCAGGTAAGGCTGAGCTTCTTTTTTCAGCATCGGGTCAAGAAATGGATTTATGCCTGATGCTGTTTTAATCATTGATGCACCTTTTACATTTTCGCCGGCCCTGATTTTAATTAAACCTGCTCGGCAAAGTAAAGCAGGATTTTTTGAGCCGGTAGATAATGCAACATTAATCATTTTATTTGCTTCTGCATATTCGCCGCGTTTGTAATGTACCCAGGCCATTGTTTCACAAACATCAATATTTTTCGGGCGACGTTCAAATTCGGTTTTTGCGTGCTCCATTGCTTTATCAAGATCGCCTGTTTTCAAATAAGCATAAGCAAGCTCTTTATCTGCATAATGTCCGTGGCCTTCTTCGCTTTCATCCGTTGCTCCCGGTCCGAGCATTTCAATCACGCGTTCTGCTGATTTTTCTGATTTTTCTTTTTCATTATTCAATAAATAAAGATCAGTCAGCTCATCTGCAAATGCATATTCAGTGATAAGCTTATCTGCTTTTTCATAATAAATAATTGCTTCCTTATAATTTCCTTTTGCTTTTGCAACATGACCAAGTCCTGCATAAGCAAATGGATAATCAGGACGTTCGAGCAATGCAACTTTGTACGTTCTTTCCGCGCTGTCGAGACTTCCGATGCTTTCATATAAATGTCCGAGGATCATGCGGGCCCATTCTGTTCCTTCAGCACCGGGATAACCTGCACCAACGGCCATTTTCATAGCAGCAATTGCGCCGGGTGTATCACCGTAAATTTCGCGCAGGTAAGAAACGCGGGAATAAGAACGAATATCAGGACGAATCGAGATCATCTTATCCGCCATTATTACTGCTTCATCATAATTTCCTAATTCAACATTTGCATCGCAACGCAATCCATAAATAAATGCATTGTCCGGATTGATCTTGCTTGCTTTGTTGGTTACTTCAAGCGCTTCTGTAAAATGATGTTGTGAGAGAAGAACTGTTCCTTTGCAGCACAATGCTTCAAAATTTTCAGGCTCTCTTTTAAGAATAAGATCAGTTAATTGTAATGCAGCTTTATCGTAATAGCCGTGATTTCCTGTTACACGTGATTCATTGATGTAAGCCTGTATCAGCTTAAGCATTGTTTTTGTGTCTTCCGGTTTTGTTTTTAAAACCTCCAGGCAATTATCCATCGACTTTTTTGAGTTCAGCCATTCTTCCGATGAAGCATAAACGCCTTTTGGTTCGACGTACCCGGGAATGCCGGCTTCTGCTTTTTTAGAGAAGACAAGAATGACAATAAAAAAAATAGCAGTGCCACCGATGAGCGCTGAATAAAGAAAGTTTCTGTTGATTTTCATGAAGGGACCGAATTACGAATCAAAACGAATATACGAATGGGTTCGTGCATTCGGATCTTTTCTTTTGACTTTCGAAAGGATATAAAAAAAGAAAACCGGAAGCAGAACTCCCGGTTTTCTTTTTAAAAGATTGAATTATTTGGCAACGTTGACCTTCATGGATTGAACGAAATTTCCATCACTTGAAAGCGCGGCAACATATACGCCTGCTGCAAGTCCTTCAACACTCCATTGCACTTCATAAGTCCCCGGCTGACGGTTTTCGCTATTGATAAGTGTAGCCACTCGCTGGCCATTGACATCAAAAATTTCAAGGCGAATACGTGCAGCTGAAGAGATTGTGTATTTGAACGTGGTTACATCCATTACCGGGTTAGGGTAATTTTGTGCCATTACAGCACCTGGTGCTCCAACGTTCATACCGAATCCGTGAATGCTTGTTACTACAGGAGGTGTTCCTCCGCAGCGACCGAATCCACTCCATGGTCCCTGTACATAAGGGAAAACAGATTTGAAGGTAGTGTCGTTCGCTTCGATTCCTGTTGTATAAGAAAGCACATCGATCAGATCCTGTGTTACAGGATTCGGGTTCGGTGGTGTGTAATCATCATACCACAATCCAATCGCAGCAAGAACAACTCCTGAAACAGCTTGTAACTCAATGCGTGTTACATCATCTTCCAAACGACGACCGTTAGGGAAACCATCCATATTAGGAATCCACTGAAGGTTTGCGTTCGTGTTGTAAGGTGCTGTTGTCAAACCCAGAACTGCAGCCTGAACCAATCCGAGTGTGCTGAATTCAGGGTGATTTCTTGGTGTGATAGGAACCGCCATATTCAGGCGAAGCATATCGCCGAAAGTTGGAAGGAAGTTATTGATGAAAGGTTTTCCGTTCGCCAATGGGTTTCCGTTTTTACCTGTAGCCAGATGATAAGGTGCAAGGTTCGGAACTCCTGTATGGAAGATCGGAAGCAAATCCACTGAACGTGGTTTTCCCTGGCGAAGCAGGTAATTTCCGAATAAGTTGGTATCAAGCGCAGTACCTGCACCACCATTCGTTGCACGGATTGGCCAGAGACCATCATTGGTATTTCCGAAGTCAAACGACTGAAGCGAGTTACGCTGGATGCGAAGTGCTGCAAAAGCAGGAACTGCATTTCCGAAAAGAGAAGCGTCCATATAAAGACCAAGCTCAGGATTACAGAAATAATCATCCATTGCAGGATCTTCAGAGTACGGAGTCAATGAATTCCAACGGTCTTTATCACCGATCGGAATAACTGCTTCGTTTGTCAATGGCATACCGATACGTGAAACCTGGATCCAGCTTCCTGAATACGATTCTGTACCGTTAGCATTGAGTGTACGGATTTGCTGACGTGATGCAGAAGCCCAAACACCGATTACGTAATCACCATCAAGAATGCTGGTAGCCATTGTTACAGGCTGGCCATTTTTCTGCAATGTAGCAATCGGAACTTTGATCGCGATCGAGTGGATGTTTTTGCAGGCAACTCCATCTTCCGGAGCATCAATACCTGTACCACCGGCACGTGTCTGACCAAGGTCAAAAATACCACCAAGATCCACGAAGAACGGGTCATCAGCAGGACCGCAATAAACGGTTTCTCCACCACCACCTGTTGCATTTGCAATAGCAGAAGTCATGAGTGCATCATAGTTTGCAGCACCAAGTCCGACAGTAGGATCGCTGATAGAGCGAGGCCCGATGTTCGGAGGAGGAACTGTTCCGTTATTCACGATCGCAGCGAATGGACCACCGTTAATGCTTTTTTCACATACGTAAGTGGTTTTCAGGTTTTCCTGGCCAAGACGGATGTTGAAGAAAGTTGTAGGATCCTCATTTACTTTTGAAAATGTAAAGCGGTAAGTAACATCATCACCTGAAACTCCATCATTTTCAACGTGAATTTCATAATGGATGTTTTCACCAAAGGAATAGTAATTCGGTCCGCCCTGTGGAAGTTCGAACGGAATATAATTCGCGATGATTGTAATTGTATTTGTATCATCAGGGCTTCTGAATGCATACAAATCTGTATTGTCTGAGAGCGGATCGTTGGAGATCAACGGCGCTTCCCGGTGGCTGGACGCCTCAGCCGGAGCTTTTTGCGAATCCCAAAATCCGAGCGCAACAGCAACCACTGCTACCGCGGAGATTTTGAGAATATTTCGAGTTGATATTTTTTTCATTTTATTTTTTTTCTAATTGTGAATGACCTGTATGACGATTATTGTCCGCTATGATTTGCATAACCGCTCCATGGCGCTTGCACATACGGGAAAGCAGGTTTGAAAATCGTGTCATTGGTTTCAATACCTGTTGTATAGGAAAGCACATCAACCAGGTCCTGTGTTACAGGATTCGGATTTGGTGGTGTGTAATCATCATACCACAATCCGATAGCAGCAAGAACAACTCCTGATACTGCCTGTAATTCGATACGTGTAACATCATCTTCCAAACGACGACCGTTAGGGAAACCATCCATATTCGGGATCCACTGAAGGTTTGCGTTCGTATTGTAAGGTGCTGTTGTCAAACCAAGAACTGCAGCCTGAACCAATCCGAGTGAGCTGAATTGCGGGTGATTTCTTGGTGTGATAGGAACTGCCATATTCAGGCGAAGCATATCACCGAAAGTTGGAAGGAAGTTATTGATGAAAGGTTTTCCGTTCGCCAATGGATTTCCGTTTTTACCTGTAGCCAGTTGATAAGGCGCAAGGTTCGGAACTCCTGTATGGAAGATCGGAAGCAAATCCACTGAACGTGGCGCATTCGGACGAAGCAGGTAATTTCCGAAAAGGTTTGTGTCAAGTGCTGTACCAGCTCCGCCGTTTGTTGCGCGGATCGGGTAAAGACCAGACTGGCCGTTTCCGAAATCAAATGACTGAAGCGAGTTACGCTGGATGCGAAGTGCTGCAAAAGCAGGAACTGCATTTCCGAAAAGAGAAGCGTCCATATAAAGACCAAGCTCAGGATTGCAGAAATAATTTTCCATTGCAGGATCTTCTGTGTCCGGTGTCAATGAATTCCAACGGTCTTTATCACCCAATGGAATAACAGCTTCGTTTGTCAAAGGCATACCGATACGGGAAACCTGTACCCATGTGCCTGTGTCTGATGGATTGCCACCTGTTGTACTTAATGTTCTTGTACCAGGACGTGATGCAGAAGCCCAAACACCGATAATGTAATCACCATCAAGAATGCTGGTAGCCATTGATACAGGGTTACCGTTTTTCTGCAATGTTGCAATCGGAACTTTAATTGCGATCGAGTGAATGTTTTTGTGACCAAGACCATCCACCGGACCAAGTCCTGCGCGTGTCTGGCCAAGATCAAAAATACCACCAAGATCCACGAAGAATGGATCATCAGAAGGACCGCAATAAATAACTTCTCCACCGCCACCTGTCGCGTTTGCAACACCGGCATTGATCAACGCATCATAATTAGGCGCGCCAAGTCCGACAGTAGGATCGCTGATAGAGCGTGGTCCGATGTTCGGAGGAGGAACTGTTCCGTTTGCTACGATGTTAACAAATGGTCCGTTGTTGATGCTTTTCTGTGCAACAAAACTTGTCTTGAGGTTTTCCTGTCCAAGACGAATGTTGAAGAAAGTGGTAGGATCCTCATGAACTTTTGTAAATAAGAAACGGTAGGTAATATCATCACCGGCCGTTCCATCATTTTCAATGTGAATTTCATAACGAATGTTTGATCCGAAAGAATAATAATTCGGTCCTCCTTGCGGGAGCTGCATCGGAACATAATTCGCGATGATGGTGACAGTGTTCGTGTCATCCGGACTCCGGAATGCGTACAGGTCAGTATTGTCTGCCAACGGATCGTTAGCAATCAATGGTGCCTCCCGGTGGCTTGAAGCTTCAACCGGATTTTCACGCGAATCCCAGAATCCAAGCATAGCAGCTGCAACCGCTACGACAGACACTCTAAGTAGTGTTTTGGATTTTTGTTTCATGAGTGTTTGGTAATAATTATTTCCTTCAGTTTGCTGTTGCCCAGTTTTACATTCTACAAATACGATAAACGGGGGTGGCCGGATTTACGTCGATGAAAAAATAGTGCTGATGGGATGAAAATAAATGGGGTGGAAAAGAAGAAGGAATGTTGGTGCTGGGGATCAGTGGGTTAGGTATCGAAAAAGTTTACTTAAACGGTATGCTATTTAATTTCGAACCGGTTCCGGACTCTGCCGAAAGCGGAATTGATATATGTGGGCAAATTTTGATACACATTGATTGATGATTAATGCATTTGCCTTGAGATGATATTTCAGTCTCATAGAGACGATATTTTTGTAAAAAATAACGATTAGAAACTCATTAAGGCCTGTAGGGGCAACATTTTCTCTACGCGCATAGCATTGAGGATACAATTTGTTAACTGCAATTTTTAACATGCTTTACCTAGATCTTTTCAGTCCCATAGGGACGACATTTTTGTAAAAAAAAACGATTAGAACTCCTTAAGCCCTGTAGGGGCGACATTTTCTCTACGCGCATTGCCTTGCGAGGATATAGGTTGTCAATTGCAATATTTACATGCATTGTCTTGAGATAATCATCTCTGCTTTGATTGTGGTACGCGTGGAGAAAATGTCGCCCCTACAGGGCTTTAAAAAGTTGAGGTAGGTGGTTTTTTACAAAAATGTCGTCCCTATGGGACTAAAGGTAGAAGGAGAAATTTTTTGTATAATATTTTCTGCTTTGATTGTTTACCCATGGAGAAAATGTCGGCCCTACAGGGCGTTAAAAATTGAGCCAGGTGGTTTTTTACAAAAATGTTGTCCCAATGGACAAATGGCGGAGGAAGAAATTGTTTGAGAAAAAAATCCTTCTTACCTGATAAAAGAAAAATTCCTTCCCTCACCCGAAGTCGTTAAAAGCATAGACGCCTTTCCGATAATATGACTTTCCGGAACAAATCCCCAATACCGCGAATCCTCCGAGTCATAACGGTTATCGCCCATCGCGAAAAAATAATTTTGTTTGAACGTGTAGGCAGGTGCGTATTTTGAATTAATAAAAATAGAATCACGCCTTATTTCAAACGTATTTTTTTCATGGTCAACAATGATCGTCCTGTAAAGAGAACTATTTTTTGAAGTAAGCTTTACTGTTTTTCCTTTTTGAGGAATATAAAGCGGGCCATAAAAATCCGCATTCCATTTAAAGGTTGGATCGTGTGGGAAAAGCTGCACGTTAAACGTTTTTTGCTTTACACGATCCAATGAAAACGCAGCAACTTTTCCTGTCGCACGAAGTTTGTTCAATTGTACCTCGGATAAAAAAAGCGTGTAATGAATTTTGTCGGGACTTGCAGCCGGTTGTTGGATGCCGAGCTGTTCGAAAAGTAATTTCGGATCATTGCAATTTTTTAATTCAACCGCATAACGTTGCTGGCTCCATTCCGGCCTCGGAGATTTTTTTCCATTGACAAAAACATCACCGTTAATAATGGAAATAGAATCGCCGGGCAATGCCATACAACGTTTAATGTACGGACGATGAAGATCAATCGGAAGTGTGCTTCCCGGTAGATTAAAAACAATTATATCATCCCGCTTTACATCTGAGTAGCCGGGAATGCGGCGATAAGAAAATATCACCCAATCGAGATAACGATCGGAGCCTGCGAAAGGAAGTGAAAATAAAGTGATCGGCATTCTCGGTCCGTATGCAAGCTTATTGACGAGAATATAATCGCCTTCATTCAGCGTGCCGCGCATGGAAGAAGAAGGGATGTACATTACCTGGAAAAAGAAACTGCGAATGATCAGCCAGAGAAAAAAGCCACCGAAGAGGAGGCGAAGCAATGGGAACTTTTTCTTTGGATTGGCTTTTTCTCCAGCTGGTGACATTTCTATGGATGGAATTACGGATTACAGATTACGAATTACCAATTAATAGTTGGATTTAAGCTTTGTTTTTTAAATGGGAAGACAAATATCTGCGAAAAATCGCGGAAATAGATATGCGATTCTTAACTCCAATGAATTCGTTCAACCTAATTCCTAATCTGTAATTCCTAATCTGCAATTCCTAATCTGTAATTCCTAATCTGTAATCCGTAATCCGTAATTAGTAATCTGTAATCCGTAATCTGTACATCACTCCACCGGAAGATGAATTATAAAATCACATCCTTCTCCATATTCGCTTTTCAATTCTATTTTACCTTTTAATTTTTCCAGTGTTGTGGCCACAATGTAAAGTCCGAGTCCGGAGCCGGATGAATTTTCTGTGGCGCGGTAAAACATATCAAATACTTTTTCTTTGTATTCAGGAAGAATGCCGATTCCATTATCGCTGATGATAATCCTGATGTGCTTATGATCTTCGGTAATGCTGATCTTTACATGAGACTGTATATTAACGTTCCTGTATTTAATGCAATTGGAGATCAGGTTGAATAAAATGGAGTGAAGACTTTGTTTGTCGCTGTAAAAAGATGAGCTTATTTTAATTTCAGTTGTAATGTTCACCGCATCAAATCCCGGGAGGAACTTTATGCTTTCAAAAATTTCATGCAGAAGTTCACTGAAATTTATTTCGCTCTTTTTTAATTCTCCTTGTTTGCTCACCGCTACAGCAATCAAGTCCTGCAAATTGGCTTCCATCTTGCTTGTGCTTTCACTGATCATTCCAAGGTATTTATTCATTGCCGGATCTCTCGATTCATTCAGAGCGATCTTAACTAATCCGTTTAATGAAATCAGCGGTGAACGCAGGTCATGGCTGGCTTTATAAGTAAATGTGTTCAGGACATTCATCTTTTGTTCCAGCAGCAATTCAGCTTCTTTTCGTTTGCTGATATCTAAAACAAATCCATCGAGGCGAACCGGAACTTCGTTTTCTAAAATAGACTTAAAACGGCCTTCAACCCAACAAATACTTTTGTCTTTTTTGATTACACGATATTCCAAATGGAAAGATTTCCCTTCGTTTAATGGCGGACCGCTGAACATGAGATGCCTGTCGTCAGGGTGAATAACATCAAGCCACAGAATAGTGCCATTCATGAATTCTTCAGGCGCATAGCCATATAGTAGCTCACAGGAAGCAGTAATAAAAAGATACTTATTTCTGAGCAGATCATACGATAGAAAAACTTCATTCATATTCGCAACAAGACCCTGCAGGTGCTCATTTGTTTTTTCAGAAACAAGCAGCTTCTCTTCAATTAATCTTCGCTGCGTAACATCAACATGCACGCCTATTGAACCCACAACAATTCCATTTGAATCCTTTAACGGAAACCCTTTCATGTTATAACGAACAGGCTCACCGGTTTTCCGGTACAAAGTGATTTCGTATTCGTCAGAAAGATTTTTTTTGCGGCTTTTTATTTTTTCTCGAATCACATCATTTATATTGCCTTTACCAAGCAGTTCAGAGGCAACTTTTCCTAAAAGCTCTTCTTTCAAATAGCCAAGGCTAATGCAAAATTCAGCGTTTGCATAAACTATCACATCTTCATTATCAACCTGAATAATGCCTTGAGTGATAGATTCAAGGATACGTTCACACAATATATGTGAATCATTTAAAGCAAGCGGGTTCATTCGAAGGGTAATAAAAATGATTGGGTCAATTTACACGCTAAAAATAGTAGAAAGATTCTTTCCTGTTGTTACATAATTATTTGTTTTTTTTGCGCTGTTTCATGAATCCGCAGGAGTGCCGGCTTTTATGACAACCCTTGCTTTACCTTCACCGCGTAACACGTATCTTTGCGCTATGCATAAAGCAGGTTTTGTCAATATTATCGGAAATCCCAATGCGGGAAAAAGCACGCTCATGAATGCCCTCGTCGGTGAGCGTATCTCTATTATTACATCTAAAGCGCAAACCACACGTCACCGGATCATGGGCATCGTAAATGGTGACGAGTTCCAGGTAGTTTATTCCGATACTCCGGGAATATTAAAACCAAATTACAAATTGCAGGAAGGAATGATGCAATTTGTAAGTTCTGCTTTAGCCGATGCTGATATTTTGTTATTGGTTGTGGATTTGACTGATGATAAATTAATAGAAGAAGAAACATTCGAGCGCATCAAAAAAATAAATGTTCCTGTGCTCGTGCTGCTGAATAAATCGGATCTCGTTATTGACGCACGCGTTGAAGAAAAAGAAAAACGCTGGAGAAAAGAATTGCCCGATGCAGAATATATTCCTGTATCTGCATTATCAGGAAAAAACGTAGAGCACCTTTTCAAACGCATCATTGAGCTCCTTCCTGAACATCCCGCTTATTATCCGAAAGATGAATTAACCGACAAGCCGGAAAAGTTTTTCGTAGCAGAAATTATCCGCGAAAAGATCCTTCACAATTTTCAGCAGGAAATTCCTTACTCGGTAGAAATTGTCGTGGAGGAATTCAAAGAAAACGATATCATAGTTAAGATCCGCGCTGTAATTTTTGTGGTACGCGAATCGCAAAAAGGAATTTTGCTCGGTCACCAGGGAAGCGCCATCAAAAAGCTCGGTACACAAGCCCGACTTGATATTGAAAAATTTCTGCAGAAGAAAGTTTTCCTTGAGCTATTTATCAAAGTGGATAAAGACTGGAGAGACAGCGAGCGTCAGTTGAAGCGGTATGGGTATTTGTAGCGGGGAATGAATTTGCAAATTTGTAAATGGTAAATGTGCAAATTCTGTACTTTGATCTTAAATGAGGGTATAACACCGATACGAATTTTCATTTGCATATTTACCCATTTGCCATTTGCACATTAATTCTTCAATGTATAAGCATTTCTGGTCAGCAAGAGGTTAATTATGCAATAAATCCCTCCCTAAACCGTACCTTTGCGCCCATGTCTGATTTAATTGCTATTGTAGGCCGGCCGAATGTCGGGAAATCCACCCTTTTTAATCGCTTAGTAGGTCACCGCCAGGCGATTGTGGATGCCATTTCCGGTGTTACGCGCGACAGGCATTACGGTCATTCGGAATGGAATGGCAGACAGTTTTCTGTTGTGGATACCGGTGGTTACTCTGAAGGATCTGAAGATGCTTTCGAATCTGAAATCCGGCGCCAGGTTGAAATCGCTATGGAAGAGGCAAACATTATTTTGTTTGTCGTCGATGCGATGGAAGGAATTACTGCGCTCGATGAAATTGTTGCAAACATCATCCGCAAAAGCAAAAAGAAATATTTTCTCATTGCCAATAAAGTAGACACCGGCGATAAAACTTTTGCTGCTGCTGAATTTTACCAGCTTGGCCTCGGCGATCCATGGCCTGTGTCCGCTGTCAATGGCGCAGGTTCGGGTGAATTGCTGGATGAGCTCGTGCAGCATCTCCGGCCGGAAGAAGAAGTAGAAGAAATTAAGATTCCGAAGATCGCGATCGTAGGACGACCGAATGCGGGAAAATCTTCCATCATCAACGCGCTGATTGGTGAAGAAAAATTGATCGTTACAGATATTGCAGGAACAACACGCGATGCCATCGATACACGCTTCAATTCGTTTGGTTACGATGTGATGCTGATGGATACTGCCGGCCTGCGGAAAAAAACAAAGGTGCATGAAGACCTTGAATTTTATTCCGTGATGCGAACGATCAAAGCGATTGAGGAATGCGATATTTGTTTGCTTGTCATAGATGCGCTTGAAGGTTTTGAAGGGCAGGACATGAACATTTTCCATTTGGCGATCAACAATAAAAAAGGAGTTGTTATTCTTGTGAATAAATGGGATCTGGTAGAAGGAAAAGATCACAAGAGCACTAAAGCTTTTGAAGAAGGAATTCTTGAAAAGATAAAGCCGTTCAAAGATGTACCTGTGCTGTTTACATCCGCAGTTACCAAACAGCGTATCCTGAAATCGCTTGAACTGGCAATGAAAGTGTACGAAAACCGCACACGCCGAATTCCGACCAACAAGCTGAACGATGTCATGCTCCCGATTGTCGGACATACACCTCCGCCATCGCACAATGCAACTTACGTGAAGATCAAATACATCACACAGCTTCCGACAAAAACACCTGTATTTGCATTTTTCTGCAATCACCCGCAATACATCCAGGAATCGTACAAACGTTTTCTTGAAAATCAGATCCGTGAAAATTTTGAATTTACGGGTGCGCCGATCGCGATTGTATTCAGAAAGAAATAAATTTCCCATCTCCCTGTTTTTATTCTGCAGCTGAATTCTTTGCATGCTTATTGCATCATGGAAATGCACTTGTTTAAATGACAATAGATTGAGATACATGCCGGCGTTTAATTTTTTCATTCGTATCCACGCAATTTACACAAGAGTGAATTCGTATATTCGTGAAAGAAAATTTAACCCAGGTATGTTGCGCAGCATTATCTTTTTTTTGTTCCTCACAGGAATCGCATCCGCCCAAACTACCCGAATTTCCGGAACCGTTTATAATTTAGGCGTATCTGAACCGATGCCTTTCGTCAGCATTGTTGCAATCGGAACAACTACAGGAACGGTTTCTGATATTGACGGAAATTTTGATTTTACAATCAACGGACCTGTTGATTCTATTCGTGCATTTTATGTCGGCTATTTTCCAACAACACTTAAAGTAAAAACAGGCGAGACTCAAGTCATCAATATTCCGATGAAAATGAAATCGACCGATCTTGCTCCTGTCGATATTCTTCCCGGTGAAAATCCTGCTGTGACTTTGCTGAAGCTTGTTTACAAAAACAAACCGGTGAATGATAAAGAAAAGCTCGATGCATTTCAATATGAAGTATACAACAAGCTTGAATTTGATCTGAATAATATTGATGAGAAATTCCAGAACAGGAAAGTGATGAAGCCTGTTCAATTTATTTTCGATCGCATCGACACGACAAATCCGAGTGAAAAGCCAAATCTTCCACTTTTCTTCAGCGAATCAATTTCTGAATTTTATTACCAGAAAAATCCGAAAATTCAGAAGGAGATCATCAAAGGATCAAAAGTTTCCGGGCTCGAAGATGCAAGCGTTGCACAATTCACCGGCGATATGTACCAGAATGTGAATATTTATGAAAATAACATTCTCGTATTCGGAAAAACATTTGTCAGCCCGATTTCAAATAACGGTGTAGCGTATTACAAATATTATCTCGTCGACAGCATGACCATCGACGGGCATTGGTGTTACCAGATCCAGTTTAAGCCACGACGTAAACAGGAGCTTTTATTTTTCGGTAATGTTTGGATCGCAGATACTTCTTACGCGGTAAAACGTTTGGAGATGAATATCGTTGATGATGCGAATATCAATTATGTGAATTCGTTCAACGTCATCCAGGAATTCGATAATACTTCCGGCGCCTGGATCATGATCCGCGAGCGTGTGATCGGTGATTTTGTGCTTGCTGATAAACGCATGGGTTTTTACGGACGCAAAACAACTTCGTATAAAAACATTGTGATCAATCAGCCGAAAGAACCTGATTTTTATTCGCGCACTGATAATATTGTGGTTGAAGCCGGCGCCGAAAGCAGGAGTGATTCCTTCTGGGTTGCCGCGCGTCACGATTCACTGAACAAAACGGAACAGGGAATTTATGAGATGGTAGATTCTGTTCAGTCGCTGAAAATTTATCAAACCTGGGAATCGCTTGTTATAACACTTTACACCGGTTATAAAGTGATGGGGCCTTTTGAATTTGGTCCGTGGTATAAAACGGTCAGCTCGAACCAGATTGAAGGTGTGCGTTTTCGTTTAGGCGGACGAACGAGCAATAGCTTCAGCAGGTGGATGGAGTTCAGTGGTTATGTTGCGTATGGTTTGCGGGATGAACAGTTCAAATATAATTTCGCTTACAAAACATTTATTACAAAAAAACCGCGGAGGCTTACCGGCATCAGCTATAAAAATGATAATGAAATTTTAGGCTTGAGCAATAACGCATTTTCATCCGACAATGTGCTCGCAACAATTTTCAGACGTTCTCCATTCAACAATTTCACCAAGGTAGAAACGTATGAATATTATTATGAGCGCGAATGGTTTAAAGGCTTCGACACAAAATTATCTTTTAATGTGCGCAACATGTTTCCGCTCGGCGATGCTTCTTATGTAAGAAATGTTTCAGACGGCAACACGGAAAATGTATTGCGCATTACTACAAGCGAGATCAGGCTTGGAGTTCGTTTTGCGTATAATGATAAATATGTCGAATCGGTTTTTACACGAACCAGCGTCGGAACAAAAGCGCCGATCATACAGGTGCAATATGTAGAAGGATTAAAAGGAGTTTTCGGCTCGCAGTATAATTATCGCCGTGCGAGCATTAACCTGGATGACCGTATTCGCTTCGGAATTTTCGGTTATACCAATTACATTCTCGAAGCAGGAAAAACTTGGGGAAGAGTTCCTTACCCGCTCATGACCTTGCACCCGGGAAATGAAACCTACGTATACGATTGGTCGGCTTACAACATGATGAATTATTTTGAATTCACCAGTGATATGTATGCGACCGCGACCATCATTCATCACTTCGAAGGTTTTTTCCTCAATCACATTCCGCTCATGCGTAAATTAAAATGGCGTGAAGTCGCGACATTTAAATGGCTTGTAGGAAGTGTGAACAACACGAATAAAAATGAAATTATTTTCCCGACCGATCTTTACACGCTTAATCGCGGACCGTACATGGAGGCAGGAGCGGGGATAGAAAACATCTTCAAATTTTTCCGCATCGATGCTTTCTGGCGTTTATCGTATCTCGATCACCCGGAAGTTGCGCCGGTGGGAATTCGTTTTTCATTGCAGATTTTATTTTAAAAAGGTACGAAAAACGAAATTAATTACGGAAAGTGCGAAAAACGAAAAGTGTACGAATTATAAAACTGTCGAAGCATGCTTTCGTATTTTCGTCTCTTTTCGTTTTTCGTACCCTATTACTCACTCACACCACAAGACCATGATCCTAGGCGCAGAAAACATTGTCAAGAAATATAAAAACCGTGTTGTCGTAAAAGGCGTTTCTATTAATGTGCAGCAAGGCGAGATCGTAGGTTTGCTCGGACCGAATGGCGCCGGGAAAACAACTTCCTTTTACATGATCGTTGGAATGATCAAGCCGAATGAAGGACGTGTTTACCTCGATGATTTGGATATTACGAATGAGCCGATGTACAAACGTGCGCAGTATGGCGTTGGTTATCTTGCGCAGGAAGCTTCTGTGTTTCGCAAATTAAGTGTGCAGGATAATATCAAAGCGATTCTTGAAATGACCAAGCTCACGAAAGGCGAACAACTAAAAAAGCTGGAAAGTTTGCTTGATGAATTCGGTCTGCAGCACATTCGTGAAAATAATGGTGATTCCCTTTCCGGTGGAGAACGTCGCAGAACAGAAATCGCCCGCGCGCTTGCTACCGATCCGAAATTTATTTTGCTTGATGAACCTTTCGCCGGTGTCGATCCGATTGCGGTGGAAGATATTCAAGGTGTTGTAGCGAGCCTGAAGAAAAAAAATATCGGCATTCTTATTACTGATCACAACGTACATGAAACATTGACGATTGTAGATCGCGCGTATTTATTGTTCGAAGGAAAAATATTGAAAGCGGGAACAGCCGATGAATTGGCGAATGATGAGCAGGTGCGGAGGGTTTATCTTGGGAAGAATTTTGAGTTGAGGAAATCGTAGGAATTATTCGCCTATTTACACTGAGGCGTGAGCTGGAGTTTGCCCAGATCAAATCCTTTTTCTTTTAGCCTGGCAAGAATGCCCTGGTAAACAGCGTCGTCCATCTTCGGGGTGCGGCAAAGTATCCATAAATATTTTTTATTCGGATGGCTAACTACGGCATAGCTGTAATCATCTGCGAGGTCGATGATCCAGTATTTTCCTTTGAAGGGCCAGAAGAACTGCACCTTTAATTTCGCGTTTCCCGAATTTTTCTGAACGAACGCTTTTCCTTTGATGTAAGATTCTTTGCCGGTGACGCTATCCCGTTTACATTTATTCTCTACAATGACATAACCTTTGTCGCTGAGTGTATAAGTGGCCGTAGTGCAATGACAGCCTTTCTGAAACCGCTGCGGAAAAGAAGCGATTTCATGCCAGGTGCCCATATATTTATTTAAATCTACGGATGCAACTGTTGTAAGCTTTTGAGCATTTGCCATAGAGTAAGTAATTAGAAATAAAGAAATAAAAATAACGCGCGAAGCCCGAATGAATATTGCGTTTGGCATACAATGAAAATTTATATACTACTTAGCTGAAAATTTCGATGTTGTGAATAAATACAAATATAACTCTGAAGGATGAAGTGCCTTTGAATTTTTTCAGTTGAAGATGAAGGCACATTGTAATTATTTACCTGTCCTCTTCTTAAATTCAGTAACTCCGTCTTTAAGATATTTAGCGTATTCTTCAACATCCATTGTCGTGCTGTATGCAGAATCAGTCAGCATCTTTTCATTGGTGTCTAATAAAACATAAAGCGGTTGTGCATTAGAACCATATCTGTCAATTTGCAGCTGGCTCCATTTATTTCCCCAGGATTTAATGTTCACACCTTCTTTCGTTGTGTATTTCAGGTTTTCAGGAAGCTTGGCCTTATCATCACAATAAAGTGATACAACAACGTAATCGTTACGAAGCTGGTTCAGTACGGATGGTTCAGGCCATACATTGTCTTCCATTCTTCTGCAGTTCGCGCAATTGTAACCGGTGAAATCTACAAATAAAGGTTTGCCTTGTTTTTTTGCATAAGCTAATGCAAGATCATAATCGTGAAAGCAGCTGAGATTATGCGGACAATGTTCAGGATCTACTCCTGCAGGTAAAGTATCTGTTACGTTTCCTGAATTTCCACTGCCGGAAAAATAAGCTGTGTTTTCACTGTAATAGGATGGAGGAAGAATTCCGCTTAATGCTTTTACCGGCGCTCCCCACAATCCCGGAACCATATAAATTACAAATGAGAAAGTGATGATTGCAAAGATCACCCGCGGCACTGAAATATGTTTTACATCGCTGTCGTGCGAAAATTTTAGTTTTCCCAACAGGTAAAAACCGATCATTGAAAAACAAACGATCCAGATCGCGAGGAAAACTTCTCTTGTAAGTATTCCCCAATGATACGACAAGTCGACATTTGATAAAAATTTCATTGCTAAAGCAAACTCCAATAATCCCATAACCACTTTAACTGAGTTCAACCAACCGCCTGATTTAGGAAGTGAGCTCAACCAGCCCGGGAACATTGCGAATAAAGCAAATGGCAAAGCAAGTGCAATCGAAAATCCGAGCATTACAAACAATGGTCCTTTAATGCCAATGCTTAATGCTTGTACGAGCGCTGTTCCTACGATTGGTCCTGTACACGAAAAAGAAACCAGTGATAAAGTAAACGCCATGAAAAATATTCCAAGCAATCCACCTTTATCAGATGCGCGGTCAATTTTATTTACAAATGATGATGGCAATGTAATTTCAAATGCACCGAGAAAAGAAATTCCGAATACAATAAAAATGAGAAAGAATGCAAGATTGAACCAGATGTTAGCAGATAGTTGATTCAATGCCTGTGCATCGCCGGACGCAAGCGTAACTAATAATCCAAGCGAAACATAAATGCCGATAATAGACAACGCATAAATCAGCGCATCACGTATTCCTTTTTTGCGACTTCGTGCACGCTTCGTGAAAAAGCTTACTGTCATCGGGATCATTGGAAAAACACATGGAGTAAGCAATGCTATTAATCCGCCGCCAAATCCGCCAAGAAATGCAGCCCATAGCGAAGTATCACCGCTTTTCTTTTTTTTACTTTTCGGATCAGCCTTCAAGCTTGACGAATCCGCAGGAGGAACGTTTACTGTTCCTGATACCGTTGTGTCTGATCCTGTAACTGCAGCTGAGCCCGTAGAACCGGTTACTCCTGTCGCGCTTGTTGATCCGGTTGATCCTGTTACACCTGTTGAACCTGTACTTCCTGTTGCGCCGGTTGCACTGCATGTTGTTCCGTCGATGCTGAATTCGAATTTCGGCTGAGGGAAAAAAGGAATGCATCCGCCATCATTGCATACCATGCCTGCGATTTCCCCGGTAATTTTGAATTGCTTATTCAGATTAACCTTAATGCGCTGACGAAAAATAGCTTCATCTTCAAAAAAACGCAACACAATATTTCCAAATACAGGCTCTGCTTTTTCGATTGGTTTAGGTTCACTTACCTTTCCAATGAATTCAAAATCTGAGGATTTATCGAATATAAATTCAGTAGGAAGTGGACCTTCACCGGACGGATCAGCAATCTGCGAATAAAGATGATATCCTTTATCAAAGTTTGCTTTGAAAATCAGTTCGTATTCACACGCATTTATTTTTTTTGTGGAATACGTCCATTTAATATGCATATCAGGCGGCGCAGCAAATAAAGAGCTTGCAGCAAATAACATGCATAGGACAAGAGTTGATTTCCGGAACAATGAGGAGAAAGTATATTTCATAAAAAAAAGGTCGTGAACGAATCCCAAATTTAAGGGTAATCCGCTCACGACCGATGTGTGGTTAAAAACGATCAATAATTGGCCAGAAAATGATTAAGGCTCAATTGAAATGGTAAAATCTTCGTCATCGGGAGGAAGAATCTCTCCGTCGCGGCTCAACATGTAGTTGATCACGCATTTCACAGCAAACGTTTTATCGCTTTTGAAGCTGATATGCTGTACATATTGCGCTTTGCCTTCTACACAATTCACTTCTATTCCAAGATCATTCTGGAAGAAGGAAGTCTTTTTGCCCATTTCTTTTGGAGCGCCAACCACTTCAAACGAAGGATCCGGATCAAACTCGATATTGGTAGCCAGCGGACCATCAACACCGGTCATATTCTGTGAATACATTTTCCAGCCACCCGGAATATCTGCGGTGAAATGAATATCCGCTTCACCGGGAGCTGTGTGCACAACATAAGCCGACCATTTAGCCGAAACTGCATTGCTGCCGCTACGGAAACTTATGGTCAATGAAGAGACAAGGATAAGGGCCACAACCGCCGAAAGGCGTGTGACAGTTGACATGCGTTGCATTGGTGTGTGTGTTAAGTGTGTGTGATTCCTGGGGGTCTAATCGGGGGCGGTGTGTGAAGCCGTATCCCGAATGTAGCTCAGTTTAACTCAATTATGAACAGTAAAGTTACGTGCTCCCTGAAGGTATAAGTACAAGCAACTGAATATCAGGTAATTATTTCTAATATGCGATTGATCGGGATGACCGTTCCGCTTTTTAAAATAATCCTGAGTTCGGTTACCGCCCAGATGGTGGTCTCTACCATTTTGGTTCCTTCCGAATCGGCAAAAATAATTCTCACTTTATTGTGGTGAACATTTCCAAGCGTAAGTGCCCGGCTGAGCTCGCTTTTTCTTTTAGCAAGATCCTCAGCGGTAGTCAAAATTTCAGATTGCGGAAACCGCAGATCTTTCACCTGGTCTTTATCGATCAGGATCGGTTTTGTAGAGGTAGCGTTCATTTCTGGTGTGTGTTTGTGTGAACTCCGTGCGTTGTGTGTGGTGATATCAAACTAGTTATACGTTACCCCTATAGAAAGGTTAACTATGTTAATAAATCGGTTATTCGTGGAAATCCGGCCACAACGAGGAAGGATCTGGTAATCTGGTAATCTGGTAACTGGGTAATTTAAAAAAATAAAAATTAATTAAGTGAGAAATAGTGCATAAATCGTTGATTTGATGCGCTATAGATATGAAATTTACCCTGCTATTCAATTACCCAGTTACCAGATTACAAGATTACTAAATCCCTTTCGTAGCTATCTTTACCGCCATGCCAATCTCCCTTGTTACCGGTGGAGCCGGATTTATCGGATCTCATGTTGTTAATGAGCTGGTTTTAGCCGGACATACCGTTGTAGTGCTCGATGATCTTAGCGGTGGTTTTCGTGAGAATGTGAATGAGAAAGCGATTTTTGTCAGTGGTTCTGTTACGGATCATGCGCTGCTTTCGGAGTTATTTGAGAAGCATAAATTCGATTACGTGTATCATCTAGCTGCGTATGCTGCGGAAGGATTGAGCCATTTTATTAAACGTTTTAATTATTCAAATAACCTCATCGGTAGTGTTAATCTCATTAACGAATCGGTGAAGCATAAAGTGAAATGTTTTGTTTTCACTTCTTCCATTGCAGTGTATGGCGCATTAAAACCGCCGATGAAAGAAGAGATGATTCCTATGCCGGAAGATCCCTATGGAATTGCAAAGCTTGCTGTGGAAATGGATTTGAAAGTGACACACGAAATGTTCGGGATGGATTATGTTATTTTCCGTCCGCATAATGTGTATGGTGAATTTCAAAACATCGGCGATCGTTACAGGAATGTTGTCGGCATTTTTATGAATCAATTGATGCAGGGAAAACCACTTTCTGTTTTTGGCGATGGTTCACAAACACGCGCGTTCAGCTACATTGGCGATCTGGCGCCGATCATTGCGAATTGTGTGAATGTTCAGGAGGCAAAAAATCAAATTTTCAATATCGGGGCCGATAAAGAATATTCTGTTTTGGAATTGGCGAAAGCTACGATGCATGCAATGGGAATAGAAGGAGAAGTTCGTCACCTGGAAGCAAGAAATGAAGTATTACATGCACATGCTGATCATTCGAAAGTGAAAAAAGTTTTCGGCGAAGAAAAAGTTACTTCACTTGAAGCCGGATTAAAACAAATGGCCGACTGGGCAAAAACCGCAGGCGTAAGAAAAAGTCAGCGTTTCGAAGCAATAGAAATTACCGAAAAGCTTCCGCCGTTCTGGCTGGAGGATTAATGTTTTGCGCTGCTGTGATAAACTATAACCTCCAATCCGTAAGAACGCTGCAAATAGGAACTGATGAAATTGCATCATTCGTTTCTGCTTCGGGTTTAAATGCGGATGCGAAGACAGTTGATTCTTTCGGCGAAGAATGGAATCGTTTTGCTTCGTTTACCAATGAAGAAATTAAAACAGCCGGCGAACAATATTTCGATATTGTAAACGAAGAAATGCTCAACAAAAATTCGCTGGTGCTTGACATTGGTTGCGGAACAGGGCGATGGTCGAAATTTATTTCACAACGTGCAAAATACGTTGAAGCAATTGATCCGGGTGATGCGGTGAATGCGGCAGTTCCGTTTACAAAATCCTGTGGCAATGTTCGCATCACTCAAGCCGGTTTCGGCGGAATTCCATTTGAGAAAGCGTCGTTTGATTTCGTATTCAGTCTCGGTGTTGTGCATCATTTGCCCGATACGCAAGGCGCAATCACCGAAGCTGCTTCAATGGTAAAACCATCAGGTTGGTTGCTGCTTTATATTTATTACGCACTTGATCAGCGTGGCGGATTTTTTAAATTTATTTTCCGCTGTTCTGATTTGCTGAGAAGAATGATCTCTAAATTTCCGAAAGGTTTGAAATTTTTCTGCTGTGAATTAATTGCCATCTTTATCTACGGACCATTTATTCTGCTTGCAAAATTTGTAAAGCTTTTCGGTGGAACGACCTGGAAAAAAATTCCGCTTTCTTATTATGCAGATCAGCCCTGGAAAGTAATTCGGAATGATTCACTCGACCGATTCGGAACACCGCTGGAAAAGCGTTTCAGCAAAACAGAAATTTCAACGATGCTTATGAATTCCGGTTTGAAAAATATTCGCTTTTCGGAAAATGAACCGTATTGGCACGTAGTAGCGCAGAAATGAAAAAGAAACGAATTCTCTTTATTGCATCACATCGTCCGGGTCGTGCACCGGGGCAACGATTTCGTTTTGAGCAATATTTTAATTTCCTTGAGCAGCATGGTTTCGAATGTGAATTGTCGTTTATCATTTCGGCAGAAGATGATAAGTTGCTTTATCGCAAAGGACATTATTTTCAGAAATTTAATATTCACCGCCGTGCAGTTGCGCAGCGTAAAGCAGATGTAAAACGTGCGAATGATTTCGACATCATTTTTATTTTCCGTGAAGCGCTGATTACGGGTTCAATCAAATTTGAAAAGCTCTTCCGTAAATCGAAAGCGAAAATTGTTTTTGATTTTGATGACGCGATCTGGAAGCTGGATGTTTCGGATGCGAATCGTATGTTCAGCTTTCTGAAAAATCCGGGAAAAACAGCAGAGATCATTGCGCTGAGCGATATTGTTTTTGCAGGAAATAATTACCTGGCTGAATACGCTGGTAAATTCAATAAAAATGTTGCTATTGTTCCGACAACAATTGACACATCGGAATACGTTCCTGTCAATCACGAAAATAAATCGGGCAAACTTATTATTGGTTGGAGCGGAAGCATTACAACGATCAAACATTTTGAATTCGCGTTGCCTTTTCTTGAAATATTAAAATCGAAATACGGCGACACGCTGGAGATAAAAGTAATAGGCGATGCGAATTATGTAAATGAAAAATTAGGCATCAAAGGTCTTGGCTGGAATAAAGAGAATGAAATTCGCGAGCTATCTACTTTTGATATCGGCATTATGCCTTTGCCGGATGATGAGTGGGCGAATGGTAAATGCGGATTAAAAGGTTTGCAATACATGGCGCTGAATATTCCAACGCTGATGTCGCCGGTAGGAGTGAATTCAACGATTGTAACGCATGGTGTGAATGGATTTCTTCCAAAGACTAAAGAAGAGTGGGTGAGCAATATTGAAACATTGATTGCGGATGCGGAATTGCGGATGCGAATGGGGAAAGCGGCGCGGAAAACTGTGGAGGAGAATTATTCTGTGCATGCGTGGCAGGGGAAATACCTGGAATTGTTTAAGGGACTCATAAAATAACCCCAATGCAAAAAATACTGTTACTTTTTATTCTGAACCTTTTTTCCTTTTTAGGTTTTTCGCAGGATACGCTATACATGAAATCGGGGCAGGTCGTTAAAGCAAAAATTATAGAAGTAAACGAAATTAATGTCAGCTATAAAAAATCTACTTACCCGGATGGTCCGACATTTATTGTAGGGAAAGATAAGATCGCTAAAATTGTATATGGTGATGGTTCTGTTGATACATTCGAATTTCTTCCTTCCGATACACCTCGTTCGCTTGATCCGGATGGTTATGGAAGAAATATTTTCGCATTCAACCCGCTTGCTTTTATCGGGGGAAATATTTCCTTTTCTTATGAGCGGTTAAATAGAAAGGGAAAGTTCGGTTTCAGGACTGTGGCATATGTTCCTGTTACAGATCATGTAGGAAACCAGGCCGGAGGACATTTTGATTTCAAATTTTATCTTGGAAAAAATCCACAAGCGAAATATTATTTAGGTCCGACCGTAGCGGGATATGCTGCACTTCATGGCTATTTCAATATCGGACTTATGTTTAATAATGGTATTTCGTTTCAGCCCTTCAAAGCATTCAATATTTCAATTGACGCCGCAGCAGGAATCGGGCATTCGGATGCGATTCAATCTATTCCGTATATCAATGGATTTATCTGGAGAGCAGGGATTAATTTTGGCTTGAGGTTTTAATGGCAGCAGAACACGGATGACACGGATCTGGCGGGTAAATACGGATTTAGATCTGCGTAAATCCGTTTGATCCGTGTTCCTTTTTTTCGTGTGAGGGATTGCAGCAAGCTACCGTGTAGCGCGTAAAGCCCGACCCGACGCAGGAGGGGCACACCAAATAATTAGTTGTAACAATCTATCAACTATTCACTATACTTCTTGGTAATTGTTAAATTTACATTTCTAAAATAATCCTTATGAGCGATTCAATGACACTTAAAAGCACAGCCCTTTCTGAAAAACATATTGCACTGGGTGCGAAAATGGTTCCGTTTGCAGGTTATAACATGCCTGTTTCATATACCGGCTTGAATGAAGAACATGCGGTAGTAAGAAACTCTGTTGGCGTTTTTGATGTTTCGCATATGGGAGAATTTATTCTCAAAGGAGAAAAAGCGCTTGACCTGATACAGTATGTGACTTCGAATGATGCGGCGCAATTGTATGATGGCCGTGTGCAATATTCTTGTTTGCCCAATGGAAAAGGTGGAATTGTAGATGATCTTTTGGTGTATCGTATTGATGATAACACGTACATGCTGGTTGTGAATGCATCCAATATTGAAAAGGATTGGAACTGGATTTCGAAGCATAATACATTTGGTGTGGAGATGAAAGATATTTCTGAGCGAACTTCTTTACTTGCTGTACAAGGTCCGAAAGCGATGGAAACATTGCAGAAGCTGACAGAAATAAAATTGGCTGATATGCCATATTATCATTTTGCAAAAGGAAAATTTGCAGGAGAAGATAATATCGTGGTTTCAAATACGGGTTATACCGGTTCGGGCGGATTCGAAATTTATTTTGATAATGCTGTTGCTGAAAAAATGTGGGATGCAATTTTCAAAGCGGGAGAAGAATTCGGCATTAAGCCAATTGGTTTAGGTGCGCGCGATACACTTCGACTGGAAATGGGATTTTGTCTTTACGGAAATGATATTGACGATACAACTTCACCGATAGAAGCGGGTCTTGGCTGGGTGACAAAATTCAATAAAGAGTTTATTGACAAAGCAGTTTTGCAGGAACAAAAGGAAAAAGGTGTTACGCGCAAGCTTGTTGCTTTTGAAATGATCGATCGCGGAATTCCACGCCAGCATTATGAAATTGTTGACGCATCGGGAAATTTGATTGGTGAAGTTACTTCGGGAACGCAGGCACCTTCTTTGCAAAAAGGAATTGGGATGGGTTATGTGAAAGTTGAAGCTGCAAAAATGGATAATGAAATTTTTATCAAGGTGCGCGACAAATCGTTGAAAGCGAAAATTGTGAAATTGCCATTTTATAAAAAGTAGCCGCTCCTGCCTGCCGAAGCACAAGCATGCGCGGCCGCAAGCAGGGATTTTCGCTGATTGCGCAGATTCTATGTGTAAAATTTATTATTAGATACTCCTTTGGGGCGAATGTTTTTTTCATGACTGAAATTACTCCGATTAAAATTGACGCTTGCTTTTCTCCGCAGTTGTATTCTGTGTACAAGGACGAGGAAAGCATTGTGGTGATCATTGATATTTTGCGTGCGACTTCTGCTATTTGCACTGCGTTTCATAATGGTGCAGAAAAAATGATCCCGGTTGCAACGGTAGATGAAGCACGTGCGCTGAAAGAAAAAGGAATGCTTGCCGGCGCGGAACGTAATGCAATAAAAGTTGAAGGTTTTGATTTCGGGAATTCGCCTTACGACTACATGGGTGAAAACATCATGGGCGCTACGATTGCACTGACCACAACAAACGGAACGCAGGCGATTGATGTTTCAAAAGATGCTTACAAAGTGGTGATCGGTGCATTTACAAACATCAGCGCGTTGTGCGATTGGCTTGTAAAACAAAACAGGAATATTTTGTTGCTTTGTTCGGGATGGAAAAATCGATTTAATCTTGAAGATTCACTTTTTGCCGGCGCGATGACTGCTGAATTAGTAAAAAGAAATCCGGATTATAAATTAGGCGATGCTTGTCTTGCCTTAGATGCGCTTTACCAGCTTGCAAAAGAAAATCCGATAAAATTTTTAAGCCGCGCCTCGCACAAAGAGCGTTTGCACAAGCTGAATTTAAAAGAAGATATTAAATACTGCCTGCAGCCTGATCTGACGGATGTAATTCCTGTTTTGGAAAATGGCGTGCTGGTTAGGATGAAGTTCGGAGTTCGGAGTGTTTAGTTCGGAGTTTCGGGTTTCGGGTTTCGGGTTTAGTGAAAGTTATATTTTCATTATCTCCGAACTAACCACTCCGAACTAACCACTCTTTTAATAACTTAGTGGTTCATGAAACTCATTCTCCGAGCATCTGTTTTTTTTCTCGCCACAATCGCAGTTGTTTTATTTTTTATTCCGAAACAGGAAGCAAAGTCGTGGGGATTTTTCGGGCATAAAAAAATAAACAGGATGGCTGTATTTACGCTTCCTCCTGAGATGTTCGGATTTTACAAAAAGCATATTGAATACATTACCGAACACGCTGTCGATCCTGATAAGCGTCGTTATGGCGTTGTAGAAGAAGCGCCGCGGCATTATATTGATATTGATCATTACGGTGCGCATCCGTTCGACAGCGTTCCTAAAATGTGGCGCGATGCTGTTGGAAAATATTCGGAAGATACGTTGAATGCGTATGGAATTGTTCCGTGGTGGATTGATGTGATGACGTATCGTTTGACGCAGGCATTTAAAGAAGGTAATGTGGATAAGATTTTGCGTTTGTCGGCGGAGCTCGGGCATTACGTGGGTGATGCGCATGTGCCTTTGCATACGACGGAAAATTATAACGGGCAGATGACCAACCAGGTTGGCATTCATGGTTTTTGGGAATCGAGCGTGCCGGAATTGGAAGCGGATAAATACGATTATTTTACGGGCCGTGCGCTTTACATTGAGTCGGCAACGACTACTGCGTGGGAAGTGGTGAAGCAAAGTCATAATGCGCTGGATTCTGTTTTTAAATTTGAAGCGCAATTAAATGCAACCACTCCGCCCGACAGAAAATATGCGTTTGTCAATCGTGGCAGCACAACAGTAAAAACGTACAGTGAAGAATACACGCTTGCCTACAGCGCGATGCTGAATGGAATGGTGGAGCGAAGAATGCGCGCTTCGATTATTATGGTTGGAAGTCTGTGGTACACCGCATGGGTAAATGCAGGTCAGCCCGATTTGAAAAAGCTAGAGAATAAAGAAGTAAGCGACTCAGCGAAAAAAGCGCACGAAGCGGAAGAATATTTGTGGAAGAACGGGAAGATAAAAGCTAAAGGACATGATGACGAGTAAAAAAGTTGGTGGTTGGTGGGAAAAAAAGGTTGGTGGTTGGTGGGCAAATAAAAGTTCTTACGAGTGCTTTTAGTCTCAACCATAATTTCCATTGCTTATTTTAACTCTACGACAAGTTCATTCCCCTCATAAAAACCTTCTCCACCTGCGTATATAATGCCATTGTAATTGTCGACAAAATAATTTAGAAATGCCCAGTTTACCTCATAGCCATCGTTGTCTATATCTGAAGTCGGCAGCTGATTGGCAATGATATATTTTGTTTCAAGTAAATGGTCGATGACTTTTTTTGTACTGCTGTCATATGAACCAAGTGTTTCGAGTCGTTCATTGTACTCTGCAATTTCTTCTTTTGCAATACCGTCGTCATCCGTAAGCTTATTGCATTCGACAAGTATGGGTAATCTGCCCTCCTCATAGAATATTCAAAATCAACCCAATCAGTTGTCTTAAGCGCTTCCTGTTTCAAATTAGTCGTAATGTCTAAACCCAAGTCTAAACCGAGGAGATGATCTAATACCTGTTGGATCGTTGGTTTAGTCTCTGATTTGCAAAAAGCTTTTACGTAGTAACTCATTTTACGCGGAATGATTTTTATTGAAGGATTATTGGCAGTTGATTATTAGAAGAATAGCAAAATCATTTTTCCCGCAATCGCTTTCATCACCGCGCGAAATCCTACCCAGAAAATATAGAGATTGTAAAAACTGTTTCTTTCCTGCGGTAGAAAAAGATCGGCGTATTCAGGTTGTGTTTCTAAGATCGCTGACATGAATAAAAGCTTTCTTCTTACGATACTTTTATTTTTTGAAAATGCTAAAGCGCCATCGATCATTCCGATTGTCCGGTTATTTTTCAGAATGAATTCTATGATCTTTTTATCTCTTCCTAATGCTTCTGCAGGACGCAGGTGCATGGCTTCGATGTAAAGGGAAATACTTTTTGAATTCGGATTTTTTCCGCTGAGCAAATAGCGTCCGAAAGCTTCAGCTTCTTTTTGATAGCTATCGTCGCGTGAGGCTGCGCTCATTTGGAGTTTTTCTGTTTTTCTTTCAGCAACGCGATGTCCTGCGCGAGCGTTTTATTTTGCTCTTGTAATTTGGAAACGACAACAGACAAATGCAAAAGATAAATCAGCATTGCGAAAATTGCGCCGGTGAAAATTAAATTGGAAGGTAATTCAAACCCGAGCAGTTTGGTAATTCTATCAAGTCCGTCGCGCCACACCGCAAATACAATGAGGAAAACAGAACAGATGATCCAGATAATCGCGTATTCTTCCCGCAATTTCCCACGCACAATTAACCTTGCGATAAATCCGATAAAAAGAAGACTGGCAATAATAGCAAGGATCTGTACGCGGCCCATGGGGAAAACTTTATTTACAAATATAACCTTTAGGATGGATGACAGATTACGGGATTACCGATTACCAATTTGCAGTACTCGTGCAATCCTGAAAAACCCAAGTGTATTCCATACTAATAATCGGTAATTGGTAATCTTGTAATCCCTGCCTGCCGACGCGCGTGCTTGTGCTGCGGCAGGCAGGCGTAATCATTTTTTTTCCTCTTTCCAGGTTTTGTAAATGTCTTGCTGTTTGGATCGGTTGGCTGGAATTTCTGTCAACGGTTTTACCTCTTTTAATGTTGCGTGGCATACGGCGGGTAATTGCTGGTATAGCGCAGTACCTTTTGTTTTCCATGCGATCATTGCATCGCTTACATCTTTCACCACTTTTCCCGGATTGCCCACGACGATCTTTCGTTTTTCAACGATTGTATCAGCAGCAAGAAATGTCAGCGCGCCGACAATACATTCATCACCGAGTACTACATTATCCATGATCACCGCGTTCATTCCGACAAGACAATTTCTTCCAATCGTTGCGCCATGAATAATTGCACCGTGACCGATGTGTGCGCCTTCTTTTAATAAAACGGTTGTTCCGGGAAACATGTGCACAGTACAATTTTCCTGTACGTTACATCCGTTCTCAATAATGATCTCGCCCCAATCGCCACGAACAGCAGCGCCTGGTCCGATGTAAACATTTTCACCGATGATCACATTTCCTGTTACTGTCGCTTGCGGATGAACAAAGCTGGAAGGATGCACAACCGGTGTATAGCCATTAAATTCGTAAATCATAATTCGAAGATACGAATGCGGATCGTAGAAAAATTTCCACGGCGCTTTTTATTTTTAAGGAGAGTTTAAACATTCTTATTGCTAAAAATCAGCTGCTGCACTTGTGTTTTGATGGTATAAGATTTGCGTCACTTAAGTCAATCAGCTTAATTCACAGGCTGTTTAATTTATGCTGATACAATTTAACTCCGCCGGAATTTATTGCAGGCAGGCTGATGTTTACATCGATCCATGGAAACCTGTGGATAAAGCGATCATTACGCATGCACATTCTGATCATGCGCGTTTCGGAAGCAAACATTATCTCGCGCATACCGATTCTGAATTTATTTTGAAATACAGGTTAGGCCCTATTTCGTTGCAGACTTTACGTTATTATGAAAAGATAAATATAAACGGTGTTACCATCAGCTTGCATCCTGCAGGACATATTATCGGCTCGGCGCAAGTGCGTTTGGAATACAAGGGTGAAGTGTGGGTTGTATCCGGTGATTATAAATTGAAGCGTGACGGATACACAATTCCATTTGAGCCGGTGAAGTGCCAGCATTTTATTACAGAGTCCACTTTCGGTTTGCCGGTTTATAATTTTCCGGAAACAGCTGTGATCGATCAGCAGATGAATGACTGGGTGAGCCGGAATGCTGAAGAAGGAATAAATTCTGTGATCATCGGTTATGCATTGGGAAAAGCGCAACGCATTCTTACTGCATTAAAAACAGAGCAACCGATTCTTCTTCACTCCACAATTTATAATACAAATGCTGCGCTGGGTTTTGATAATTCGCGTTATATGAAATTTACGCAGGAATTTAAGAAAGAGCAGATCAATCCCGGCATTGTGCTCGCAACAGGAATGGTGATGGGATCGCCGTGGTTGAAACGTTTTCTTCCGTATAAAATGGCGATCTGCAGCGGCTGGATGCAATTGCGTGGCGCAAGAAGAAGACGTAATGCGGATAAAGGTTTTGTGATGAGCGATCATGCAGATTGGAAGGGATTGAATGAAGCCGTGAAAGCAACCGGCGCAGAAAATGTTTATGTGACGCATGGATATAAATCTGTTTTTGCTAACTGGTTGCGTGAAAATCATAAAGTGAATGCGGTAGAAGTGGAAACATTATTCGAAGGAGAAGGAATCGAAAATGAATCGAGTGGGGAAGATGTTGAAGTTGCGCAGGATTCTGCTGAGAAGAAGGAGGAAACCTCATGAAAAAATTCGCAGCCTTATTTTCTGAGCTTGACCGCACGACAAAAACAAATGAAAAGATAAGTGCGATGGCCTCTTATTTCACACAAACCGATGTGAAGGATGGTATCTGGGCGATTGCATTGCTTACGGATAGAAAGCCGAAGCGACCGATTCGTACTCCTGATTTAAAAGTGTGGGCAACAGAGCTTGCAGAAATTCCCTATTGGCTTTTTGAAGAGTCGTATGCTGTGGTTGGTGATCTTGCAGAAACGATCAGCTTGCTTGTGCCTTTGCATGAAATCGCGTCGGATAAATCGTTGAGCGATGTGATGCAGGAAATTATTTTGCTTGCGGATAAAACAGATGAAGAAAAAAAAGATTGGTTATACGCATTCTGGAAAACATTTTCTGCCGATGAATTATTTGTTTTTAATAAGCTGATCACCGGAAGCTTTCGGGTGGGTGTATCGCAGCAATTGGTTTTTAAAGCGCTCGCAAAAGCATATTCACTCGATGATAAAGTAGTTGCGCATAAATTAATGGGTTCGTGGCGACCGCAGGATGCTGACTTACACACTTTATTATTAAGCTCAGAAATTTCTTCCGATCATTCAAAACCTTACCCGTTTTATCTCGCTTACCAGTTAGATGTTCCATTTGCCGATCTCGGAAATGTTGAAGATTGGGTAATCGAAAGAAAGTACGATGGTATTCGCGGACAAATCATTGTCAGGAATGGTGACGTGCATACATGGAGTCGCGGAGAAGAATTGATGACGGATAAATTTATCGAGTTCAATGAGATCAAAGAGCATATGCCGGATGGAACTGTTTTAGATGGTGAATTTCTTCCCATCAAAGACGACAAGATTTTATCTTTTAATGAAATGCAAAAACGTATCGGCCGTAAAAACGTTACAAAGAAAACCCTGCAGGATGTTCCGCTTGGAATGATGTGTTACGATCTGCTCGAATATAAAGGTGAAGATATTCGCCAGCTTCCTTTGCGGGAACGAAGAAGCTTATTGGAAGAATTAATTCATAATCAACCATATGATATTTTAAAACTCTCTCCTGTTTTGCATTGTGAAAATTGGGGATTGCTTGATGGTTTACGAAATGAATCAAAAGCGCTTGGTTGTGAAGGTTTGATGCTGAAACATAAAGACAGCATTTACGAAACCGGCCGTCGTCGTGGAAAATGGTGGAAATGGAAAGTTGATCCGTATACTGTAGATGCTGTTCTTATTTACGCACAATCCGGTCACGGACGAAGAGCAAATCTATTTACCGATTATACTTTTGCTGTTTGGGATAATAATGAGCTTGTTCCATTCACAAAGGCATACAGCGGATTAACGGACAAAGAAATTATTGAAGTAGACAGCTGGGTGAAAAAAAATACCCTGGAGAAATTCGGCCCTGTGAGAAGTGTGAAGGCTGAATTGGTTTTTGAAATTGCATTTGAAGGAATTGCTGCTTCACCGCGACATAAGAGTGGAATTGCATTACGTTTTCCACGCATTTTACGCTGGAGGAAAGACAAGAAAAAGGAAGACATCAATACCAAAGCTGATCTTTTGCAGCTGCTGAATTCGCTGTAATGAAAACGCGTGCACATACCAAAGTAAGTTTAGCTGCGAAGTGGTTTAAGCAAAAGAAATGGAAGCCTTTTCATTTCCAGGAAGAAACGTGGGCTGCAATTGCAAATGGTCAAAGCGGTTTGTTGAATTCACCTACAGGCAGCGGAAAAACATTTGCTATCTGGTTTGGTGTGGTCCAGCACTATTATGATGCAATACAATTATCAGGCAAACGAAAAGAAAGCGGTTTGCATTGTTTATGGATCACACCCCTGCGCGCATTATCGAAAGAAATTTTATTAGCTACACAACAAGTCTCGCATGATCTCGGATTAAATTATTCCATTGCATTACGAACAGGTGATTCAACCACTACTGAACGCGCAAAACAAAGAAAGAAATCGCCGCATGCCCTGATCACAACGCCTGAAAGTGTTCATGTAATTTTAGCTTCGAAAGAATATGATAAATTCTTTTCGGGACTTGAATTTATCATCGTGGATGAATGGCATGAATTAATGGGAAGCAAACGCGGTGTACAGGTCGAGCTCGCTCTCTCGCGATTAAAAGCATTAAATCCGAATTTGAAAATATGGGGCATTTCTGCAACGATAGGAAACCTCGGTGAAGCAAAAGAAATTTTATTAGGAAAGAACAGCGAACATTTTCCTGTTGTCAAAGCTGATTTGCAAAAGGAAATTGTGCTTGAAACTATTTTTCCGGATGTGGTTGAAAAATATTCATGGGTTGGACATCTCGGCATTCAACTCTTACCGAAGATCATTCCGATCATTGAGAAAAGCGAAACTACACTTGTATTTGTGAATGTACGTTCGCAGGCAGAGATCTGGTACCAGAAATTAATTGAAGCCGCGCCACAGTTTGCAGGCCGCATGGCATTGCATCACGGATCATTAAGCGATACTATCCGCAAGTGGGTGGAAGAGAATTTGCATAACGGAACACTCAAAGTTGTTATTTGCACTTCAAGTCTTGACCTTGGTGTAGATTTCAGAAGCGTGGATACCGTTATTCAAATCGGTTCGGCGAAAGGTATTGCGCGTTTTATCCAGCGTGCAGGAAGAAGCGGCCATCGCCCGGGAGCTGTAAGTAAAATTTATTTCGTTCCGACAAATTCGCTTGAGATCATCGAAGGAAGCGCGTTACGATTTGCAGCTGAACAACATTGGATTGAAGATCGTATTCCATACATCCGCTCGTTTGATGTGCTGATTCAATACATGGTTACGCTTGCGGTATCAGATGGGTTTAAGTCGGAAGAATTATTTAAAGAAATTAAAAGCACGCATTGTTTTCAAAGCATTTCGCAGGATGAATTTGACTGGTGCCTTAATTTTATTGTTACCGGCGGAGCTTCATTAAAGACGTATGATGAATTTCATAAAGTAGTTTTTGAAGAAGGTGTTTATAAAGTCACAAGCAGGGCCATTGCAATGCGTCACCGATTAAGCATTGGTACAATTGTAAGTGATAGCATGATGCAAGTGAAATTTATGGGAGGAAAAAGATTGGGTGTGGTAGAAGAAAATTTTCTTTCACGCTTAAAGCCCGGTGATGTTTTCTGGTTCAGTGGAAAAAGCCTTGAGCTGGTGATGATAAAAGATATGGAAGCGAGGGTGAGGAAAAGCAAAAATAAATCAGGAAAAGTTCCTACGTGGCTGGGAGGACGACTTCCGTTATCTGCACAATTATCAGCAGGCATACGTCAACAGTTTGATGAATACAAAGACGGTGTTTTTCATTCGGAAGAAATAAAACGGCTTGCACCATTGCTTGAGCTGCAGAATCAAACTTCACACATGCCCTCGCACGGTGAATTGCTGATCGAACAATTTAAAACAAAAGAAGGTTATCATTTGTTCGTTTATCCTTTTGAAGGCCGGCTTGTGCATGAGGGAATGGCGTCTATTCTTGCTTACCGGATTAGTTTGCTTGAGCCGTTTACGTTTTCTATCGGCATGAATGATTATGGTTTTGAATTGCTGAGCGATAAAGAAGTGGATATGCAAAGTGTGCTGGACAATAATTTATTCTCGCCCGAACATTTGCATGATGATGCTTTAAAAAGTTTGAATGCAACTGAAACGGCGATGCGAAAGTTTCGTGACATTGCGACGATCGCAGGATTGGTTTTCCAGGGTTACCCGGGCAAACAAAAAAAGACGCGACACATGCAGGCTTCTTCGCAATTGTTTTTTAAAGTCTTCGCAGATTATGAAAAAACAAATTTGCTTTTGCGGCAAGCGTATGATGAAGTGCTGGATTTTCAGCTTGAAATTGTTCGCATGAAAAATGCATTTTCGCGTATTCATGCACAGAAGGTGGTGCTCACACATCCTGAAAAGCCAACTCCTTTTTCATTCCCGATTCTTGTTGATACTTTGCGTGATAAATTTTCCAATGAAGATATGCAGTCGCGTATTGATAAAATTTTAAACTCAGTACAGCAATGAGCAGCGATTCATACCATGTGCTTGTATTGAAGGATGAGCCGTTTTACTTGCTTCCGCAAAAAGCAATTTATCGTCCGGAAAAAAATCAGCTGATCGTAAGTGATATTCATTTGGGCAAAGCAACGCACTTTCGTAAAATGGGTATTGCAATGCCGCAGCAAAGTCATTTGAAAGACATCGACATGCTTGATTATCTCATCAGAAAATTTGAGCCGTCAAGCTTTGTAATACTCGGCGATCTTTTTCACAGTGAGTATAACCGCGAATGGTTGTGGTTTCAATCTTTGCTGATGAATTTTCCTGCTGTTGAATTTATTCTCATAGAAGGCAATCATGATATATTACCGCAAGATGCCTACGAAATTCCGAATCTTGTGAAGATGGAAATTCTCGAAGAAGAGCATTTTATTTTTTCGCATCATCCGTTGGAAGGTCTGCCAAAATTAAATATCTGCGGACACCTGCATCCCGGAATCGAGATCATGGCAATTGCTAAACAAAGATTTAAATTTCCATGTTTTTATCTCGGTAAAAAGCATTTCATTCTTCCTGCATTCGGAAATCTCACCGGCTTGTTTTTGCTGGAAAGGGAAGAAGCTTCGGAATATTTCCTTGTTTCGCAGAACCGGGTTATTCCTTTATAAGATTGGAACACGCCTGCCTGCCGCCGCGTTTGCCCTGGCTGCTGCAGGCAGGGATCATGCAGATTTGACGGATAAGGACGGATAAATGACATTCGATTCAACCTATGACTTACTGTTTTTGTATCCGACCTTTTCCATTGGCGGACGTTCCGGGTCGAGCAATTTCTTTAATGCTGAAAATATTTTTTGAATATCATTGCTGTTTGCTCCTACTCGTTTTTCCAGGTTCTCAAGTTGAAGTAAAATGTCTTTATGAATGGATAATAATTCTCGCATTTTGACAAAGATCTCAATGATGCGAACGCTCATCTGAACTGCTTCTTCACTTTTCAAAACATTTGCCAGCATGAGGATACCATGCTCACTAAATGCATATGGCAGAGTACCTCCGAGGTGTTGTAAGGAAGGTATCACATTTTGTGATACCAGGATTTCTGCTTCTTCTGCAGTAAGTTGAAACATGAAATTTTTTGGAAAACGATTAAGATTTCTTTTTACTTGTTCTCTAAGCCGTTTTGCCTGAACGCCGTATAATTCTGCAAGATCGCGATCAAGCATAACCTTTTGCTCTCTTAAGAAATAGATTTTGTTCACTAAAAATTTTTCAGGAATTGCTTCGTGTTTTGACTGTTTCATAAGTAATAGGATTAGAGGGGTCGCAAAATGCGACCCCATAAATTATTGATTAATAAGTAATTAGGATATATTGGGCACCAGTAAGATCACGATGGAACATGATTTTTTTCTTTTTTAAATAGCCAATCCTTAACAACTCGATCCGAGCACCACATTCTGATTCCCAGGGGCTGTGAAAATTAAAAAATAAAAGAGCCGCAAAAATTCCTTTCGGACTTTATTCATCCATTTCTTGAAATTGAAAGCCGCCGCTGCCATCATTACGTTAATTCGATCACCAAAGCTGCCTCTGAGATAGTTTTTGAGCATTCTGTATTGATGTTTCATGTGCGAGATTGTTGGTTCTATTGCCGCTCGCCTTCTGAACCTGTTTCTTGCTTTTTGTTTTTCATAAACGGTTTTTCCTTTTCCGTTTGTTGGCTTGATCACCTGCGTTCCATTTATTATTCTTGCCGGGTAACCTCTGTCCACTATTGCAACCTTTGCTCTTATTCCTGTTAATTTTTCGTGTTGGTCCAGTGTGGGCGAAATAGTTTGGCTGTCATGCGGATTTCCTTTAAAGCTTAATGCGCCAACAATTATTCCGCTTGTTTTTGTAATGGCAATAGAAACCTTGCTTCCGAACTCATACGCTTTGTGTGCTTTACCTTTTGCTATGCATGCAACCTCGGTCTCGTGCAAACTGTAAATTTTATTGGTGTCATGTCGTTTTTGCAATAAAACCCTTTTGAACAAATCCAGATCGTACTGATGTCTCTCGAGTGATTCTCCATTGAGGTTTCGTTCCAGTTCTCTTATTAAAGTGCTGGCAATTGTTTTGATTTTTCGCTGCGCTTTAAGTGCTTGTTTTCTTCTTTTGGGATGAGTTGCAAAACGACTTTGCAATAAGAGCTCTTTCACTTTGCGTTTGTAACTGCGACGCTGAATAACTCCTTGCTGCTTTGCAATTGCGTTACACTTTTTAATAATCTTAACCTGGAGTTTTACATCAGTGGGGAAAGTGATATTTTTTTCCTGTGCGCTCGTATCAACGCTGATTTCATCTTGCTGTGCATCGCGCCCGTGAATGAGAATGCTTTGCTGCAATATTTTCTCAATTCCCTTTTCCCTGATGCGCTTACGGAAATGAACCAAGTCGCTAGGATCACAAGGCCCTTTATGCTGAAAATGCGCTTCCCCGCAGAAATATTGCATGTACGGATCACGCACCCATGCTTGCATGATTGTTTCATCTCCCAGATTGTGAAGCTGTTTTAAAATCAGAAGTCCGCACATCGTGCGAATGGGAATGGATGGTGTTCCGGTAGTTGAATAAAGAGGTGAAAATTCATCTTCAAATTCTTTCCAATTGATTTTTTCAGAAAGCAAAACCAATTCATGTTGAAGATTAATAAACTCGCTCAACAAAGGCTGGAACAAATCTTGTTGTGTCCGATCAGGTGATTTTCCAATCATTTTTCTGCCGTGTTTTTTACAAATTTCATCCTAACACGGCAGAATTAAACACACTAAAAAACTATTTTTCCTAATGTTTTCAACGGGTGCATTGGTTTTTCAGGATTAACTAAATAACAGGATTAGAGGGGTCACAATTTGTGACCCCCATAGATTTTGATTAATAAGTAATCAGGATATTATTTTGACTTCAATCTCAACTTCAGCGCTGCAATCGCCAGTTGAATTTCGTGATAAGGGAATTCGCCATTCAGCTTATCAAAAATGGGTTTGTGATCTTTGATATCATTCAGCTCACCCGTAATTGCTGCACCGACTTTTTCAATCGTTGTTTCATTCACATACTTAGAAATATCGACCGCGTAACCGGTTTCCGCAAGTCGAGCGAGATGTCCGTAAATAGTATACGGCACCCGATTTCTTTCTTTCGCAATTTCCTCAATAGATAAACCCTGCTGGTACAGCTTGAATGTTTCTTCGTAGGTATCCACTTTAGGTTTTGCAGGAACTTTGGCTCGTGTTCGCTGCCTTTCATATAAACCTTCCCGCATTTCTGCAAGCTGAGCCTTCGCATTTTCGCGGCGGATAAAACTTCTTTCTTCCTCCTCACGAAACAAATCATCTTCAAAATCGTTTTCAAAAATATCATCCTCATCCTCATCCAGCTCCGCATCTTTTTCGTGGCCGCTGAATTTTTTTATTACTTCTAAAAAATGTCCGCCATACAATTCCATTTTTCTTTTACCAACTCCCGCCACATCTAACAGTTCATGTTCTGTGAGTGGGAGGGAAGCTGCCATTGCCCTGAGCGTTGTGTCAGAAAAAATAACATACGGAGGCACTTTTTCGGCTTTTGAAAGTGCTAAACGCAATTGCCGCAACTCCTGGAATAATTTTTCAGTAGGAGAATTATCTTCCTGTTCCAATTCGGCAATGAAACGTTTTTTGCGTTCGCGTTTTGCACCGATTGTTTCACGTTCTACTTCTGTCAGCTGAAGTGTGTGTTTTCCTGTCAATACTTCTTTTCCAAGGTCAGTGATCTTTAATGTATATCCCTGGTCAAACGCGATTTCAAAAATGCCGAGATTGATCAGCTGTAATAAAAATTGTTGCCACTCTTTAAATGAATATTGTTTTCCAACGCCGTATGTTTTAATCGTGTGATAGTTCTTTTCCATCACTTCGCTTCTTGTCGAACCACGCAAAACATCCACGAGCATATTCACGCCTACTTCCTGGTTGCATCGCGTAGCAGCCGACAAAGCCATCTGCGCGATTTTTGTTCCGTCGAAAACAGGTTTCGGATTTTTGCACGAATCACAATTGCCACAATCTTCTGTTGCAGTTTCACCGAAGTAGCTGAGCAAAATTTTCCTGCGGCAATTATTCGCTTCAGCAAATTGTTGAATGCGCTGCAGCTTTGCAATATTCAGTTCAGCCTGCTTTCCTTCCTGCGCAAATTGTGTAAGCATGATCAAATCGCCCACGTTATAAAAGAGCAACGCATCCGCCTTCGAACCATCACGGCCACAACGACCAATTTCCTGGTAATAACCTTCCATATTTTTCGGAAGATTATAATGGATCACAAACCGCACATTCGATTTATCAATGCCCATTCCGAATGCAATCGTTGCACAGATTATTCGCGTGCGATCATTAATAAAATCATCCTGCGCACGATCACGCTGATTTGCATCAAGTCCTGCGTGATAACAAGCGGCATTAATACCTTCCAGCTTTAATTTTCCTGCGAGCTCTTCTGTCGACTTGCGGCTGAGGCAATAAATAATTCCGGCTTCTTCTTTTCGTGAGCGGATAAAACGAACGATCTCATCAATGCGTGCTTTTCCGGTAACTGCTTTGCGAACGCTCAGGCTGATATTCGGCCGGTCGAAAGAAGCGATAAAAACATTCGGCTCCTGCATTTTCAGCTGGAGAATAATGTCGCGCCGTGTTATTTTATCTGCGGTAGCCGTCAACGCAATAATCGGAATGCCGGGAAAATATTCGCGGATACGATGCAGCTGTGTATACTCCGGGCGAAAATCGTGGCCCCATGCAGAAATACAATGTGCTTCGTCGATAGCAATAAAGCTGATCTGCACGGTGGATTTCAAAAAGCTGAGCTCGCTCATCAAACGTTCAGGCGCTAAATAAAGAAGCTTGATGTTTCCGTCTGCGCAATCGCGTAAAACCTGTGCGGAATCTTCGGCAGACAAAGAAGAATTTAATGCCGCTGCTGCAATTCCATTCGAGCGTAACGCAAGCACCTGGTCTTTCATCAGCGCGATGAGTGGGGAGATGACAATACAAATTCCATCTTGCAATAAAGCAGGAATCTGAAAACAAACAGATTTTCCGCCGCCTGTTGGCATGAGAACAAGCGTATCTCTCTTTGAAATAATTGAGTTAATAATGTCTTCCTGCAGCGGACGAAAATTTTCGTAACCGTAATATTGTTTCAGGATTTTCTTCGCGTCGTTTTGGGCAATCATGGTCATGTTAAAAGATAATTTATTGTAGCGTGCATATATTGAATTGGCGCAAAGATGAAACAAGTTCTTCTAAAAACGTGTTTGTAAGCGGATATAGTCGTTTGTAAACGTTTGTTGTCGGGATTTTTAATTGGAAAGTGACATGCAGGTGCAGATTTATTTTGAACTAAGATTTGATTAATTGAATGGGAATTATTTTTTCTTTTTGCTCACCGGAATTTTTTCAGCTTCTTTATTTAATTTCCCTAACGAATCTTCTTCCAGCCGTTCCCATTCCATCGGTTTATTTTCTTCGAGGTATTTTTTCTCATAGCCAAAAATTACTGCTGCGATGTGTCTGCATACCCGGTGTGTTTTATCTCCGCAAGTACAAAATAAGTCTGTGTATATTCCTTCTTCATCCAGTGAAAAAGAAACTGCATGCGGATTTACTTCATCCACTACTGCCTCAAAATATCCGGGCATTACTTCACGTGCCTCTTTTACCCAACCATTATTAAAATAGATCCACCCACGTTCCAGCACGGTTTCGTCGAGCTCGTTGCGGAAATTTGTGATGGTGATTGGGTCTTGCATTGGGTGAAATTAAGGATTGCGTGGCATTTGATTGCACGCAGATTCAAAAGATTTCGCAGATTATTATCGGATTTTATCTGCGAAATCAGTTGGAATCTGCGTGCGATACCTTACATGCCGTTAGCGATTCTTTTAATAGAATTAGTTAATGACTCTGAATTGAAGTTGATCATGAGACCAAGCTTCTTTTTAGAAAGTCTGAGGTATGTAAGAAGCTGCTTGTAATGTACAGGCGCAAATGACTCAACAGATTTAACCTCTACTATCACAGCCTCATTCACAATAATGTCTAATCTAAAACCAAGTCCCAGATCCTGTTCATCATAAATTACCGGAACACCAACCTCTGTACGAATTTCAAAACCAGACTTACGGAGTTCATAAGCCAACGCCGCATGATAAACTGATTCCAATAATCCCGGACCTAAGGTGGAATTTACTTTAAATGCCGCACCACGCACAGCATAAGAAATGTCATTTTCATTCATAAAAATCAATATTAAAACGTAATTACAAAATATAGTGAACTAAAAATTTAAGGCTGCGAATGTAGGAAAATTTACGAATTAGCAAATTCCTCAAAAAAAAATTAAAGCGCAGAAAAATTATCTCTTATCAAACACGTATACCTATAACACATACGTCATCCACCTGCTCAAACGTTCCCATCCACTCATGAAAAACAGATTCGATGTGACGATGCTGCTCATCCATTTTTTTATCCTGCAACGTAACCAACAGCTCCTGGAATTTTTTTGTCTTGAACTTTTTCCCTCGCGGTCCACCGAACTGATCTGCGAAACCATCGCTGAATAAATAAAAGCTTGCTTTCCCTTTCGGAGTAACAGTGAATGTTTCGAAAGGTTCCTCGGTAAGCGATTTAATTCCACCGATGGAATAATAACCGCCTTTGATTGTTTTAATTCCTTCCTCATCCACGTAATACAACGGACGAACCGCACCTGAAAAAGAAAATGTATTTGTTGTTTTATCAATGCACAATAAGGCCATATCCATTCCATCGCGCATTTCCCGTCCATCAACTAATCCGTCCTTGTTCAGCGTTTGTGAAATACGCGAATGCAGCTGATCGAGAATTTTTCCGGGATCAGTCATTTGCATTTCACTCACCAGCTGATTGAGAAAATTAAAACCGATCATAGAAAGCATCGCACCCGGAACGCCGTGACCGGTACAATCAACTGCTGCGATGTAGTAACGGTTATTTTGTTCGGCAAACCAATAAAAATCGCCACTGACAATATTCCGTGGTTTGTAAAACACAAACGATTCGGGAAGATTTTTCCTGATTTCCTCGAGCGAAGGAAGAAGTGATTGCTGAATGCGTTGCGCGTAATTAATGCTGTCAACAATTTCCCTGTTCTTCTCTTCGATGATCTCTTTTTGTTTCGTGATCTCAATATTGGAACGCTGTTTGAGCTTATAGCTGCGATATAAAAGTCCGGCACCGAGAAGCGTCACAATAAAAAGCGCAATAGAAATATTTATACGAAATTGCTGCGATTCAACTTTTTCCTGGCCCTGCTGAATCATTGCATTGTCTTTTGTTTTCTGCTGCTCTAACAGCTGAATATAAGCAAGCTGGTTTCTTAACGTTGTCGCTTCTGTAAATTCTTCCGATTCAGGATAGTCAGCTAAGAATTTATCATACGCTTCAATCGTATTTGTCTTTTTTGCTTCAGCGAATTTTAGTGTTGCGAGCGCAGCAGTTGCATCAGCCACTTCTTCCGCATCAGGATATTTTGCTATAAAATCTTCTAAAGCTTTTGTAGTATTTGCTGCTTTTGCTTTTTGAAATGCAACAAGATTACGGAGTCGCACTGCTTGCTCAACACCTTTTCCTGTAGGATTTGTGCGAATGAAATTATTCATTGCTTCCTCGGAATTGACATTGCTTGCGCTGTAGAAAGATAATTGCTCTTTTAATTCACGTGCTTGTGCAACATTTGAATTGTTCGGATAGAGTCGGATAAATTCATCATAATCCTGCGCGGTATTTTTCGAAACAGCAATGCTGAATAATTCGTCGTTGATCTTTTGCGATAAGGAACTAATTTTTTGCTGATCAACGCCTGATTTTGCAAGCGAGGATAATTGTTTTTTGGTTTGCTGTGAAAAAGATTGCTGGGCTTTGGTAATATATTTATAAGCCATCGGAACGTTGTAGCCGGTATACGCTTTAGAAAAATATACCTGCGCCATTCCGTAATACGCACCTGCAACAACACTGTCTTTAGCAGCTATCCCATTGAAAATCTCAAGCGCTTTATCGTAATTATTATTGTCAACAGCTTTTAATCCTTTCTGAAGATCAGAAGAAAAGAGTTGCGCGTGAATGCCTGAAGAAATAAACAGGAAGGAAAAAATAAAAATGCAGCGACGTAACATAGGGGATTTATTAAGCTCGTTCGATTATTACTGCATAGCCTTGTCCAACTCCCACGCACATGGTGATCAACGCGTATTTTTTATTTTGTTCGTTCAGCTCGATTGCTGCGCTGTGCAGAATTCGTGCGCCGCTCATGCCGAGTGGATGACCTAATGCAATTGCACCGCCATTCGGATTGACACGCGGATCGTTGTCAGCAATTCCCCACGAGCGTAAACAGGCAAGACTTTGTGCTGCAAATGCTTCATTCAATTCGATCACATCAATATCGTTCCAGGTGAGACCCGCTTTTTTTAGTGCATTGTTAGCAGCAACCACAGGACCAATTCCCATAATGCGTGGTTCTGCACCGATCACACCCATGGAAACTATTCGTGCAAGTGGTTTGAGATTATTAGTTTTGATTCCGTCTTCAGAAGCAAACAATAATGCAGCAGCACCGTCATTTAATCCGGATGCATTTCCTGCGGTTACTGTTCCATCTTTGCGGAATGATGCTTTTAATTTTGCAAGTCCTTCTACTGTTGTCGTAGGTTTTGAAAATTCATCTTTATCAAAAATTAGTGCGTCACCCTTTTTCTGTGGAATAGAAACAGGAATTATTTCTTTTTTAAATCTTCCAAGCTCAGTAGCTTTTGCAGCTTTCTGTTGTGACCAATAAGAAAATTGATCCTGGTCTTCTCTTGAAATTTTATCGCGCTCGTAAAGATTTTCAGCTGTTTCGCCCATTGCATCTGTTCCGAATGCTTCTTTCATTTTCGGATTTACAAAACGCCATCCGAAGCTTGAATCAAACATCTGCGCATCGCGACCGAAAGGAGTTGATGTTTTTGATATCACCCACGGACCGCGCGTCATATTTTCAACACCACCTGCGATCATCAGATCACCGTCACCACACATGATCGTTCTTGCAGCCGCCATCGAAGCAGAAAGTCCCGACGCACACAAACGATTCACCGTTTCACCGGGAACTGTTACAGGAAGTCCCGCAAGCAAAACCGCCATTCGCGCAACATTGCGATTGTCTTCTCCTGCTTGATTTGCACAACCAAGTAAAACATCAGCAATAGAAGCAGGATCAACGCCCGGAAATTTTTTCATCAATTCACTTATCACCAAAGCGGCCATATCATCCGGTCGTATTGTTGAAAGTGTTCCGCCGAAATTTCCAATTGGTGTTCGAACGCCGTCGATAAGGAATGCTGATTTCATAAGCGCAAAGGTAATTAGGTAATTGGGGTAATTGAGGTAATTGAGGTAATTATGGGGAAATAAAGGCCAAATCTATGGATTTCCGTTTTTCTTATTTTTCAGGAATAAAACATATCCGTTTAATAATTTAAGGCAATGCTCATATTTACCTTTAAGTATATTGAATTTTTCCTGGTCAATATAATTCTCATCTATCGCAACGTATAAATGATCCAGTGTTTCACTTAAAGAGCCTCTGGCAATACGGCAAGCCTGCATGCCTTCTTTATAATGATATCTGCCATAACCCTCTGCAATATTTGCCGAAACAGACCTTGATGAGCGGTCAATCTGATTTTTCAATTTGTATTCTTCATGTTTCGGAAATGTCTTTGAGTTTATTGAAATTTCTTTCCTGAATTCCCTTGCCATTTTCCATGCTTCTAAGCTTTCAAAACTTTTATTGTTTTCCATAAATAAAAAATTAAATAATTATAAAATTTTCGCAAATGTATAATTATTTTAAAAATCCCTCCATCCAATCTTTTCCACGAGCAGTCAATATTCAAATCCTAAATTCCCAATTCCCCCAATTCCCCCAATTCCCCTCTCAAAACCATTCTTTCCCCGTCCTGTAAACAGTTCCTTTGAAAAGAGCAACAGTTTCCTCTTTCTGATTCTTAACAGTAATTTGATATACGCCGATCTTATTTGACAGGCTCATTTCTTCTGCTGTCGCGGTGATGATATCTCCTTCATGCAATTGTGCTGTATGCGAAATGGAAGTTTCAACCGACACCGCCATTCTTCCATGCGAATTCGAAGCAAATGCAAGCGCACTGTCTGCAAGTGAATAAGTAATTCCTCCGTGTGCAATTCCGAAACCGTTAAGCATTTCTTTACGAATGGTCATTCTTAAAACGCAGGTTCCTTTTTCAATTTTCAAACGTTCGATGCCGAGCCATTGACTAAACCAATCGCTCTCGTACATTTTTGAAACTACCTGCAGTGACTGATCCATTTGAGTATTGAGTATTTAGTATTGAGTAAAGGAAATGATTTCGTTATGAAGATCGGAATTTTTATTACTCCCGCACACAGTCTCAATACGCACTACTCAATACTCAATACAACCTATAACTGGGAGAATGTATTCAGACAAATAAAATGTTCATTCTTCAGCAAATATTGTTTGCCTTCTATTGTAATAATTTCGCCGTCTTTCATTGTGTCGAGCGTTGTAATATCATCGTGCAATGTGTGAATACTTCCGTGCGATTGTCTTGCTAAAAAAAGATAATCAGGATTAACTGTTCCTCTTGCGCCGCAAAGAATAATGTGAATGGGGCGAGTCAGCCTTTCATATAATTCAAGATCGCGTGGTGCGGAAAAATTATCGGCGATGAGAATTATTTCAGCGTTATCATTAAACCGGTTGATGGAATAAATTGCTGCTTCAACAGGATTTTCAGGAATATCACCACCATCGCCGGAGCTCATTGTCTTTTTTACAACACGAAATACGCTGTCGAAGTTTTGTGTTTTGATGCTGTAAATGCCTCCTGTCTTACCTACGTTTTTTTCATTGGTAGTTTTATCGTCACCATCATTATAAAAAACAAATCCCGAACATCTTCCGCTTGAAAGTCCGACCGGAACCCAATGCAAAACCTGCGCAGTGTACGGCGACATACTTCCTGTAACATCCGCAACAATGATCATGTTCGGCCATGGATTTCTGCGGAGCACAGTTGTTACAACAGAATCAGGATTGTGCAAATCAATATCCGGCATTCCACCCGTTGGCGTATCCGTAAAATGATCTTCCAACAGCCAGGTGCGTTTTCTTTTGAGACCGTCTTTCTGTTCGATAACGAGCACAACTTTATGCGCTGTATCGCCCCATTTTGCATGCACAACGCTGTAGCCGCCGCCGGAAGATTTAATATACATCCACAAACTGTCTTCCGGAATATCACGGTCAAGAATTGTGGTGGTGCCATCCGGGTTGGTGAGGATGCGCATTTTTTTATCGGTTCCTGTTTCTGCAGCAGTTTTTCGCGGATCTATTTCATCCCGCGATAATTTTTTCGGAAGAAACATTGAATCAAGCTGACTCATTTCTTCTTTGAGCAACGTGGTAGATGAAGCAGGTCGCCATGTAATAACAAATCCGTGAAAATATTTTTTTCCCTCTTCTGGGTTGCTCGCTCCCGTTTGACCAACGAGTTCCCATTCCGTCATTGCATTTGAAAACGCATCAGGAAGCAGCGAATATAAATTACGTAAACGCTGCTGATTTAATTTCTGCTGATCAAATGTTTCTGATTCGCGGAAGGTGGTGTAAACGAGCTGCACTTTTTCAATTACTTTTCCTTTAGCAACATTTGCAAGAAGCGGTGAGATAAAAACGGAAGATGAAAAAGGAACTTCGAGCACAAGCACATTATGTCCGGCGGTGTTTGCAGGAATAGAAAATTCGCGGATCAGATTTGCATTTCCTTTTAATCCATTGGAAGCAGCAACGAACTTATCATTCACTTGTGCGGTGAGCAAATGCGATGATAAAATGAAAATCAATAAAATGAAAGTTCGGCGCATGCTAATAGAACATTGGAATACCGTAATAATGCTGGAAAGGAGAAAAGATACCGCTTAAGTAAAACGTTCTTTGCTGAAATTTATTTTCTCCGGCTAAACAGGCTTATTCATAAAATGATTTACCTGTTTTCGCCATACGTTTCAGCAATACGCAAGGGCGGTAACGGTCTTCGCCATATTCGTCATATAATTCCCTGAGCTTTTCATAAACAGGCTCAACACCTAATTCATCCGCCCATTTTAAAAGTCCTTTCGGATAGCTCACACCTTTGATCATTGCAGTGTCAATGTCTTCTTTGGATGCAAGTCCGAGGTAAAGCGCATCGGCAGCTTCATTGATCAGCATAACGAGGATGCGGAAAAATATTTGTGAGCCAAGTCCTGTATCTTCTAACGGAACAGGTTTCTGTGCACCTTCAGCATAATCGTAATAACCTCTTCCTGTTTTGCGACCGAAATGTTTTGCTTCGTACAAACGTTTTTGTGTCAGCGATGGTTTGAATCTCGGCTCGTAAAAAAATTGTTCCCAAACAGTTTCCGTCACTTTGTAATTAATATCGTTGCCGATAAAATCCATTAATTCAAACGGACCCATTTTAAATCCGCCGGAATGTTTCATCGCCCAATCGATCGTCGCAAAATCCGCCATGCCTTCTTCGTAAATGCGGATTGCTTCTCCATAATAAGAACGTGCAACACGATTCACAATAAAGCCCGGAGAATCTTTTGCGATGACAGTGCTTTTTCCCCAGCTGTCGATTAATTCTTTGCACTCATGAATATATTTTGAATTTGTGCAGATGCCCGGAATAATTTCAACCAGTGGCATAACAGGTGCCGGATTGAAAAAATGAATTCCGATTACGCGTGATGAATGTGTACAAGCGCATGCAATTGCTGTAATGGAAAGCGATGAAGTATTGGTAGCAAGAATGCAATCTTTTGAAACAATCTTTTCAAGCTCAATCAAAACGGTTTGTTTTACATCCAGCTTTTCAATGATTGCTTCAATAACTAATCCGCATTTCGCAAAATCCGTATTTGCACCGGTGAATTTTATTCTTGCGAACGTTTCATCTGCAATGAGCTTAGAGATCTTTCCTTTTTCCGCCAGCTTATCCAGCGTAGCGCGTAAATTCTTTTTAGCCTTTTCTAATTGATCCGCATTTGTATCCAACAAGATCACGTCATGTCCAGCCGAAGCTGCCACCTGCGCAATCCCGCTTCCCATCGCGCCACTTCCTATTACTCCGATTATTGTTTCCTTATTCATAAAATCAGTTCTCAGTTCTCAGTTCTCAGTTCTCAGTTGTCAGTATCAGTCGTCACTACGTTTGTATTAACTGACAACCGACTACTGACAACTGACTACTTTTTGTTATTTCCCTGTAAAATTCGCTTTTCTCTTTTCCATGAATGCTGCGATGCCTTCTTTGAAATCGGAAGTTGCTGCTGCAACAACTTGTTCCTGTCCTTCGCGGATCAATTGTTGGTCTAATGAATTTCCGATTCCTTCGTTGAGCAAACGTTTCGTTAAGCCTAATGCTTTTGTCGGCATTTCGGAAAGTGTTTTTGCAATTCCCAAAGCGGTTTCCATGAGCTTATCATCTTCCGTCACTTTGTAGATCATTCCCATCTGGAACGCTTCGGTTGCGGAAACTTTATCGCCCAACATCATCAAAGCAGTCGCACGCTGGAATCCGATTAATCTCGGAAGAATAAATGTACCACCGCTATCCGGAATCAAAGCGATTTTGGAAAATGCCTGGATGAATGTAGCAGAAGCACCGGCAACAAGAATATCGCATGCCAATGAAATGCTTGCACCCGCACCTGCAGCAACACCATTGATCGCGCAGACAATCGGTTTTTCAATTTTGCGTAAGCGTAAGATGATCGGATTATAATGTTCATTGACGATTTGTTCTATTCCCGGACCACTTTCATCAATCGCTTCACCGAGATCTTGCCCGGCGCAGAATGCTTTTCCGCTTGCAGTAAGAAGAATTGCGCGAATGTTATCGTCTTTATCAGCTGCATCCAAAGCAGCCTGGAGTCCGAGCGCCATTTCGCGGTTAAAGCTGTGAAATTTATCGGGGCGATTCAGCTTGATGATCGCGATGTTGCCTTGTGTTTCGGTGAGAATTGTGGTTGTGCTCATAGTTTTTAATTACAAGCAAATATAACCCTTTGGATAGGGAGATGAGAAGATTTACAGTAAAAAGAGAGGAAATTAAGCTGTAGCTTTTTCCTGTTTAACCTCAGGCAAAAACCAAAGGATAAAAACTGAAATCAAGGGAAGCACACAACCGATTCCGAACCAAACCCAAAAGGATCTTCCGAGGCTACGCGCGAAAAATGCAGAGGTTAGTGGTACGAAAAAAAGCATTCCGAAAAGAAAACCGAGGATTGGCATGAGGTAAAATTAGGAGGAAAAATGATGAGTTTTACAGTGATAATGGAGTTTCCCCGGGTGAATGAAGCAAGTTTCCTTTTAAGAGAGGAAGTCATGATAAAAATAAATTGAAAGTTTTTTCGATTTTAATGGCGAAGTTTCCTGTTTGGTCATTCTCGAATACTAAAACGATTTTTGTATCTTTAGTCTAAATAACTTTGATATGACTTTGAGTTTGAAAAATATCGTTTGGAAGGAAGGCAAATATTATGTTGCTCAGTGCCTGAATGTTGAAGTTTCTAGTTTTGGGAAAACTAAAAAAGAAGCGCTTGCTAATCTGGATGAAGCACTTGCATTATACTTTGAAGATACCAAACTCGTTCAAATGACTAAGGTACTTCGTCCTGAAATATTTACTTCTAAAGTAAAGTATGCCTAAGTTATATTCGTCTGCGGCGATTGTCAAAGTGCTTTTAAAAAACGGATTCATTTTTATTTCTCAAAAGGGTAGTCACGCAAAATTTCGTAAAGTTGGCAATCCTGTATTGACAGTTATAGTACCAATGGCAAAGAGAGAAATTCCATTCGGTACATTTCGCTCGATTCTTCGTCAAGCACATTTATCTGAAGAAAATTTCCGTTAAAGCTTGATTCTTCAGATACATTTAAAATAATCAAACGGCTCTTTACAATCCAAACACTTCCACAAAGCTTTACAGGCAGTCGAACCAAAATTGGAGATCATTTCTGTATGCTCCGATTTACATCGCGGACATTTTACTGATTTCGGATTTCCAAGCAATGCGCCTTTATCAGCAGTAGAATGTTCGGGCGCTGCAATTCCGTATTGACGTAATTTTTCTTTCCCTTCTTCCGTGATCCAGTCCGTAGTCCATGCCGGTGCAAGCACAGATTTAATCCGCACATTCAAAAAACCTTTTCTTGACAAAGCAGCTTTAATTTCTTCCGCAATCATTTCCATCGCCGGGCATCCGCTGTAAGTTGGAGTGATCGTTACTTCAATGCCATTCTCATCCTGCTTCACATCGCGCAGAATTCCCATGTCCATAATCGTAAGCACCGGAATTTCGGGATCAACCACCGCCTTCAATATCTCCCAGATCTCCTGGGAAATGTTGTGATTAGCCGTTTCTATTTTATGAATCTCTCCCATGGAAAAAACAATGTGCTGATTTGCTAATGTGTTAATGTGCTAATAAAAAAAGACTCCCGCATGAACTCCATTAGCAAATTAACACATTAGCAAATCAGCACATTTAATCTGCGCAATCTGCGTAATCTGCGGCTACCATTTCGCTCCCGGGTATGCTCTCGCGATCGATTGCATTTCTCCGAGTATGTAGCTCAAATGTTCAGTCCGTTTTCCTTCGCGACTTCCTTTTTGCTGGAAAGCATTTACATCAGGCATTGTTAACGTTGCACGTTGTAAAACTTCCGCAATCATTTCCAGCCATTTTGATTTTAATGCAGGGACATCAGGAATAATTCCTTCAGCTTGCAAAAGTTTGTCGCCTTCCGTGGTGGCGAAAAGATCGTTGGTGTATTTCCACAAATCATCAATTCCTTTTTGCAAACGCGCATGACTTTCTTCTGTGCCATCGCCTAAACGAAGCACCCATTCATTCACGTGACGAACATGATAAGTAACTTCCTTCAACGCTTTTGTTGCGAAGCCTGCTAATGTTTCGTCTTTGCTTTTTTGTAATTCGGTATAAAGCAAATAATTGAAAATGGAATAATAGAATTGTTTTGCAATTGTAACAGCAAAATCACCGTTCGGCTGCTCAACAAGCAATGCATTTTTAAATTTATCGTGTGTGCGGAAGTAGGCTAAATCATCTTCAGTTCTTCCTTTTCCTTCTTCGGTGGCTGCGTATGTCAATAATATTCTCGAAGCGCCAACATAATCGAGCGCGATGTTTGTCATGGCAATATCTTCTTCGAGAAACGGGCCTTTGCTGCACCATTCCGAAAGACGATGTCCTGCGATCAGCGAATTATCACCGAGACGCAAAACGTAATCAACTAAAGCTTCCTGCTTATTCATACCTAGATAAATTTTACTCCTTCAGGAATTACGTAGAATGTTGGATGACGATATGCTTTATCATTTGCAGGTTCAAAAAATGCGCCCTGGTCTTCCGGACTTGAAGCGGTGATCATTGCAGCAGGAATGACCCAGATATTTGTGCCTTCGTTGCGACGTGAGTAAAGATCGCGTGCATTTTGCAAAGCCATTTCTTTATCAGCGCCATGCACACTTCCCGCGTGCTTATGCGGTGTTCCTGATTTTGCCTGAACGAAAACTTCCCATAATGGGAATTGAGATTCTGCTGCCATGATTTAGTAATTTAATAACTGGGTAACTGGGGAATTTAAAAAGTTTTTAGTTCGGAGTTTTTAGTTCGGAGAGTAGCCAGAAGTTTTTCTCCGTACTAAAAACTCCGAACTCGAAACTGCTTATGCGACAAGTGATTTCTCTTCTTTAGCAGCCTTTTTCTTCGCATAAGCACTCGCTGCTTCACGAACCCATTTTCCATCTTCGTGTGCTTTGATGTGGTTGGCGATTCGCTGCTTGTTGCACACACCGTTTCCGGCGATTACGTTATTGAATTCTTCCCAATCGATTTTTCCGTAATCGTAATGGCCGCGAGCTTCGTTCCATTTCAAATCAGGATCAGGAATTTGTAAGCCTAAATATTCTGCTTGTCCGACTGTGCGATCAATAAATTTCTGGCGCAGCTCATCGTTTGTTTCGCGTTTGATTTTCCAACGGATTGAATCAGCGCTGTTTTTCGATTCAGCATCCGGCGGACCAAACATCATGATCGACGGCCACCACCAGCGGTTTAATGCATCCTGCGCCATCGCTTTTTGTTCTTCGGTTCCTTTTGCCAGCACGCACATGATCTCGTAACCCTGGCGCTGATGGAAACTTTCTTCTTTACAGATGCGCACCATCGCACGGGAATAAGGTCCGTAAGAAGTGCGCTGAAGCATTACTTGATTTATAATTGCAGCACCATCAACAAGCCAACCCACAGCGCCCATATCGGCCCAGGTTAAAGTAGGGTAATTGAAAATGCTGGAATATTTTGCTTTGCCTGTATGCAACTGTTCATTCAGCTCCATGCGGGAAATTCCCAATGTTTCGCAGGCGCTGTAGAGATACAAACCATGCCCGGCTTCATCCTGCACTTTCGCAAGCAGCACCGCTTTACGGCGAAGACTCGGAGCGCGGGTAATGAAATTTCCTTCCGGCTGCATCCCGATAATTTCAGAATGCGCATGCTGGGAAACCTGGCGGATCAATGTTTTGCGGTATTTCTCGGGCATCCAGTCTTTCGGCTCAATAAAGTCGCCTTTATCGATTTTGCCATTAAAGATGTCCTCGAACTGAACTGAATTTTCCATGTTTTGGTTGGATTTTCTGGGAGAACAAATATACGAAATCATGGGGAGAATGTGCTAATGTGCTGATCTGCCAATGTGATAATGGAGGATGATTTTCGTCACATTCCAAATATTTGGCTGTAAACATTAGCACATTAACCCATTAGCAGATTAGCACATTAATTTCCTATTTTTGCGCCGCTAAAAGACTGAATTTATGGCCCGTTTTCACACGCTTAAAGTTGCTGAAGTTACCCGCGAAACCGCTGATTGTGTTTCTGTTGTGTTCGATATTCCCGCCAATATCCGCGAGGAATTTAAATACATACAAGGCCAATATCTCACGCTGAAGCTGAAGGTGAATGGTGAAGAAATTCGTCGTTCTTATTCGCTGTGCACGAGCCCGGTGGCGGACAGAGAGTTGCGTGTGGCGGTGAAAAAAGTAAAGGACGGCCGCGCTTCTACTTTTATCAATGATTCGCTTAAAGCGGGTGATGAAATGGAAGTAATGACGCCGATGGGAAATTTCTATTCGCCGTTAAGTCCGACAAATAAGAAAAGCTATGTTTTATTCGCAGGCGGAAGTGGAATTACACCGATGCTTTCGATCATCAAAACTGTTTTACAAAGCGAGCCTGAAAGTAAGATCACACTTTTTTATGGCAATCGTGATGAAGCGGCAATCATCTTTAAGCAGCAGCTGAAAAGTCTTGCCGATGCAAATGCGGAACGATTGAAAGTGAATCATGTTTTAGAACATTGCAGCGAAGATGTGGATGAATTGTGCCGCGGAATTTTAATGCCGGATAAAGTAAAATTGCTGGTTGCAAAACATGTGGATCTGAATGCAGATAATGTATTTTTTATCTGTGGTCCGGGACCGATGATGGAAAATGTGAAAGAGGTGTTGAACGAATTAAAAGTTGATCCGAAAAAAGTTTACATCGAATATTTTGCAGCTGTTGAAACTGCGGTGAAGGCTGCTGAAGAAAGCGTACCATCGGCTGTTGTGCAGAGTAAAGTATCTGTTATTTTGGATGATGAAGAGATCGTTTTTGATCTTGCTTCTAATGGAAAATCTGTCCTTGATGTTGCGCAGGATGCGGGAATGGATGTGCCGTTTGCGTGTAAAGGCGGAGTGTGCTGCACTTGCCGTGCTAAACTGATGGAAGGCAAAGTGAAGATGGATCAGAATTTTGCGTTGTCTGAAGAGGAATTGGAGAGAGGATATATTTTGACGTGTCAGTCGCATCCGATTACTGAGAAAGTGGTGATTTCGTTTGATGAGCCGTAAGGGAAAGGGACGAGGGGACGGAATTAAAAGGTGGCGAGGGACGGAAGGAAAGGGGACGAGGGGACGGAAGGAGGCGCGCGAGTTTAATAAATTTATTGGTCCTGAACATGCGATTTAGCATTGTATTTATCCTTTTCTCGCTTCTCGGTGGGTGTTCTGACCGAACGAATGATGATGCGCATAAATTGGATTTTGTTGATCCGACAATTATGCCTAAAACATATTTTGCGACAGATGATAGTCTTCAGATTCTGGAAATTACCTGGGTAAACGATACACTGATCGTTCCTGAACTTAAAGCCAGGAAAGAAGGGAAGATGTCAACATCTGCTGCGGTTTTAATTAATAAATTTCCATCAAGTGATCCGGAAATTTTTGAAGATGAAGACAATAACGGGTATGCAGTTACTGCTTATACGTTTGAAGAAAAATTACAACAAGTTTATATACGGATTGATATTGCTTTGGATACAAGCTTTGCAGTAATTAAAGCCTGGATGCCAAATACGGATAGTGATCCAATAAGCTTTAATAAAATGATGCGAAGAGTTAAATAATTGGAAGAGACTATTTCAATTCGTTTACGCAACCGGATTCCAGGACATTTATTTTAAGAATACTATCATTGGGGCAAGAGTCGCTAAAATTATTGCCGTATTTTATTTTTAGTTTTTCCATAAAACAATTACAAAACACTTTTCGCTGTGCTAATGGTCGTTGCTTTTTGGTGAAGCTGTTAATGCAAGTATTTATAAAACGAGCTTCAATGACCAACTGGTTGAATGGTACTGTGCACGAATCCATTATCGATTCTGCAAAGATGGAATAGACGGTGGTGTCACCTGCTGCTACCTTATTGTCAAGTTCAACTAATTTATCTCGGCCATATCGCTGCACAAATTTGTCGTAGAAACAATTTGCGATTTCATTGGATGTTATTGAATCAAGTGATGATAAAACTTCTGAATGGCTTATTGCTCCACGTATAAAAGCCGGTTTGAATTCACTGTTCCTCCTTGAATTTTGAGTGATGTCCCAAATTTGATAGATAAGATAGGTGGCTAAGGCAATCGCTATAATTATATTTAAGACAACTTTCTTTTTCATTAATTCAAATTATGGTGACAATGTACCTTTTTCTGTAGGTAACTAAAAAACTTCCTTTTGCGTGAAGGATTGCAGTGGAAAGCCCGCACCGTGAAGTCAGCTTGCCTGTACTTCACGGGAGGACTTGCAACGAAAAGCCTGACCCGTGAAGAAACGCGGAAAAGCGGTACTTCACGGTCACGCCCCTATAAATTAGCACTTTACCTTTCCCTCAAATTAGCTCATTTAAGGCTACTTTCTTTGCCCTGAAAACCTTATTTTTGCACCACTTAAAAAAATCGCTTAATCTCCAATCCAATGAAAATACTCGTAGGCATCAGCAACGTTCCTGATACAACGGCCAAAATTTCATTTACCGATAACAACACCAAATTCAATAAAGCAGGTGTTCAATTCATCATCAATCCATATGATGAATGGTATGCGCTGGTGCGTGCGCTCGAATTAAAAGAGGCGAAAGGTGAAGGATCGGTTACTGTAATTCACGTGGGTCCGGCTGAAAATGAAGCAATGATTCGTAAAGCATTGGCGATTGGCGCTGATGATGCGGTGCGTATAGATGCTGAACCTGCGGATTCGTATTATGTTGCTGAACAAATTGCGGGTTATGCGAGAGATAAAGAGTACGACCTGATTCTTGTTGGAAAAGAAACGATTGATTTTAACAGCTCGATGGTAGGCGGAATGCTTGCCGAAATGCTGAACCTTCCTTTTATTTCGCTGGCTTCGAAGCTGGATGTAAATGGAAAAGTGGCAACAATAGAAGCTGATGTGGATGGCGGTACTGCGGTGCTTGAAGCGCAATTGCCTGTTGTTATTTCCTGTCAGAAAGGAATGGCGGAAGCACGTATTCCAAACATGCGCGGAATTATGGCGGCGAGAACAAAACCGTTAACCGTAGTTGCAACAACAAATTCAGACACACTTACAACAGTAGAAAGCTTCACACCTTCTGAAGGCAGAAAAGCAGTAAAAATGATTGATCCGAATAATATGGATGAATTAGTTGCTTTGTTGCATAGTGAAGCGAAAGTAATTTAAGGGAAGTGGTTAGTCCGCCGCGGCGGAGGAGTGGTTAGTTCGGAGAAAAAATTCGGACGATCAAACGAACTAAAACGCTAAACTAAAAACTCATTATCACCGAACTAATAACACCGAACTCAAAACTATTACAATGGCAGTACTCGTTTTTACAGAAGCAGGAAAGGGAAAAATCCGCAAGAGCTCGCTTGAGGCGGTGAATTATGCTGCGCACATTGCGGGCAAGCTCGGTACAACTGTTACTGCAGTTATTGACGGATCGACAGACGCAGCTCTACTTGCTGACCTTGGAAAGGCCGGCGCGAAAAAAGTGCTGACGATCGCTGATGAGAAATTAAAAGATGGTAATCCACGTGCCTGGGCGATTGCGCTTGAGCATGCTGCCAATATGGAAGATGCAGCGGTTGTTGTTTTTTCGCACGACCTGGTAAGCAAAGCAGTTGCTCCGCGTTTGTCGGTGCGATTGAAAGCTGGTGTTGTTGCAGGTGCGGTTGATTTTCCAACGATAGAAGATGGAAAATTCTCGGTACGCAAAACAGCATTCTCAGGAAAAGCAACAGCGGTTTACGCAATCAATTCTGATAAAAAAATAATTACGCTTCTTCCGAATTCTTTTCCTGTGCAGCTGACAGATAACACTGCGGAAATTGTTCCGATGAGCAATGTGGATCTTTCAGGCGCTGAAACCAAAGTGACAGTGAAAGAACTAAAAACACGTGATACCAGCAAGATCGCTCTTCCGGAAGCGGAATTGGTGGTTTCGGCCGGACGCGGAATGAAGGATGCAAAGAACTGGGGAATTGTTGAAGATCTTGCCAATTCACTTGGTGCTGCAACCGCGTGTTCGCGCCCGATTGCGGATATGGACTGGCGCCCGCATCATGAGCACGTAGGACAAACCGGGATTGCAATTCGTCCGAACCTGTATATCGCCATTGGTATTTCGGGTGCAATTCAGCATTTGGCCGGCGTAAACGGAAGCAAAACAATTGTGGTGATCAATACAGATAAAGAGGCGCCGTTTTTTAAAGCAGCTGATTACGGTGTGATCGGTGATGCATTTGATGTGGTACCAAAATTGACTGAAGCAATCAAGAAGTTCAAAGCAGCGCATCATTAATCACTGCTTATTATTATCTTTAAGTGTTACATATTTTAACACAGTCTCCCGACCGTGAGCAGTGGAATGAAAAAAACAAAACTTGAAATTGTCGGTCTTTCGTATAGTCAGACACAATCCGGCGCTTACGCGTTAGTATTGGGTGAAGCTAAAGGAAAGCGCCGTCTGCCGATCATCATCGGTGGCTTTGAAGCGCAGGCTATCGCGATTGAATTGGAGAAAATGACGCCGAGCCGTCCGCTTACTCACGACTTATTTAAAAGTTTTGCTGAATCATTCAGCATTGATTTGCGCGAGGTGCTCATCTATAATCTTGTTGAAGGAATTTTCTTCGCTAAATTAATTTGCAGCAACGGCACAAATGAAGTGGAGATTGATGCACGCACTTCTGATGCGATTGCACTCGCCGTTCGATTCAATTGCCCGATCTATACCTTCGAATTTATTCTGTCGCAAGCCGGAATTGTTCTGGATGATGAAAAGCCGGAACAAACACTTGCCGAAGAAACCGTTGCTGGCGATCTTTCAAATGAAGAGGAAGAACAATTGCTGACAGAAGCAACAAGTGGTCCTGATCTTCACCGCAAATCAGTAAAAGAGCTGGAAGAGATGCTTAACAAATCTCTCGCCGAAGAAAATTACGAGCGCGCGTCAAGGATCAGGGATGAATTGAAGAAGAGAAAAAGTAGTTGAAAAAGTGATTGGTGTCCGCCGCGGCGGAGGTTATTTTTTGTCTGCCTTCGATACATTCCATCATGTAATTATTGCTTGCAAAGCTTTACATTTATGCTGATGGAACACTCAGTCTGACAAAAAACCACCAACTTTTTTTACCACCAACCCCCAACCTTTTCCTATGGGCATTAAAGCTCGCTTAACCATAATGAACTTCATGCAATTTTTTGTGTGGGGATCTTGGCTGATTTCTATTGGCGGTTATCTCGGTGGTACCTTACATTTTACCGGAACGCAGATCGGCGCGGTGTTTTCCACTTTGGGAATCGCTTCATTATTTATGCCGACACTTTTAGGAATTGTGGCGGATAAATGGATGAATGCGGAACGTGTGCTGGGGTTGTGTCACATCATCGGCGCAGGATTGTTATTCTGGTCGTCGACGGTTACAGATCCGGATGTTTTTTTCTGGGTGATGTTATTGAATTCGATGTTTTACATGCCGACGATCGCGCTGAATAATACGGTTTCGTATATCGTGCTCGAGCAAAAAGGATTTGATATTGTAAAAGATTTTCCGCCGATACGCGTGTGGGGAACAATCGGTTTTGTGCTCGCGATGTGGGTGATTGATCTGTGCGGATGGAATGCAACAAATATGCAATTGATCTTTTCCGGTGTTGCTGCGTTTCTCCTTGGAATTTACGCCTTCACCATGCCGGCTTGCCCGCCACTTAAAACAAACAACAAAAGCTCTTTCCTTACCACTTTCGGTTTGGATGCGTTTGTGCTTTTCAAACAGCGTAAAATGTTTGTGTTCTTTTTATTCGCGATGTTTCTTGGTGCCGCGTTACAAATTACAAATGCATTCGGCGGATCATTTTTAGACAGCTTCAGCACCACGCATCCCGATAGTTTTGGTGTGCAGCACCCGATACTTTTACTTTCGATTTCGCAGATCTCCGAAACGCTTTTTATCCTGACGATTCCATTCTTCCTGCGCAAATTCGGAATTAAAAAAGTTATGCTGATCAGCATTTTTGCATGGGTGCTGCGATTCGGATTATTTGCAATCGGTGATCCGGGAAGCGGATTGTTTTTGCTTGTTTTGTCAATGATCATTTACGGAATGGCGTTTGACTTTTTCAATATTTCGGGATCGTTATTCGTGGAAAAAGAATCGCCTGTTACGATGCGAGCGAGCGCGCAGGGATTATTTATGTTCATGACAAATGGAGTAGGGGCAATGTGCGGTGGATACGGCGCAGGTTTGGTGGTGGATTATTTCACTGTGAACGGAATGCGCGACTGGCAATCGATTTGGTTTGCATTTGCCGCATACGCATTGGTGCTTGGGTTAATTTTTCCATTCGTATTTAAGTACAAGCACGATCCGAAAGCTGTTGCGGAGATCAGGCATTGATTTTAAATTTTATATTTTTTAGTAGAGATTGCTTTAAATGCGGAATGAAAAATATAAATGCCGACGCGGGGAAAGTTTGCCATTTATAAAAAGTTTTCTGCCATTAATTACATTGAATGTGTAAGTAATGCTAACTTTTGTATGTTTAACTTATGAAAGCGATACGGAAATATTCATTTTTATTTTTCCCATTCCTTTTATTTCTTTTTTCCTCGTGTTTTCCACACTATGTAGCAGTTGAAACGATTCAGCCCGGAATTGCAAGGTTTCCCCCGAATATTAAAAAGTTTGTGCTGCTTGATCTGACGAAAAAACATCATGAATCACTTTGTGCATTGCAGATAGGTCTCGCTAAAGATTCTTCTTTCACTTCTGTCATTCATAAGCAGGATACAACATTGCCCGCAGCGATCACAACTTTAATTTCATGGGAAGAAGTTGCAGGACTTTTGCATCATGATACTACCGCAGGTTTGATCGTATTGGAAAAAACAGGAAATTATATTCGTATAGATCCTACTGAAACAAGCACAACACGAAAGAAAGTGTATGATCGTAATTTGGGATATGAGCGTTATGTCAATGTAACGAATTACAAAAGAGAACTTTGTTATACTTACCAATGGAAAATTTACGATTACAAATCAAAGGCTGTATTCGGTCCGTATAATTATGAGTATACCGACAGCAGTTTTTGGTTTGCAGGAAGCGCATTTGCAAATCGTTTATTGCCACACCGTGAAGTGCTTTACAGGCAGTTATATGTCAACGGAGGAAAAAATATGCGCAGCGCAGGATTTCTTGTCCGCAAAGGTCATTGGGAAAAAGCAATCGGGTTGTGGGAAAGAGAAGCAAAAAACGGATCACCACGAGCAAAAGGAAAAGCATATTATAACCTGGCAATTGCGGAAGAGCAAGCAGGAAATCTCACGCGTGCAATTGAGTACGCCACCAAAGCCAAACAGCACGGCGATCCGCAAGCCGAATTTTATTTGCTCGCATTGCGCAATGAGCTGAAAGCGTTGGAGTGAAAAAGGAATGTGCTAATGTGCTAATTTGCTAATGGGTTAATGTGGCTGGCTTGATTAGCACATTAACCCATTAGCACATTAGCAAATTCCTTAAACGGTTGATAATTATGGTAAAACAGCGTGGAGAAAATGACTTTTCCGGGGCTTTTGCTTGCTAATTTTGCAGGAAGTTATACGGGCAAAACTCCATGCGCAAATCCACATTAATTTCAGGAATCATTTTAACTGCCGTTGTTTTTATCGGCGTTGTGCTGCGGTTATTTCATCTGCCGGGATCGAATCCTTTTATCATTTTCGGAATTGCTTTGCTGATGGTTTATTTTTTGCCATCGCTGCTTATTTACAGACTGAAAAATGATAGCACTGCATTTGAAAAAGGCACAACTATTTTTGGCTGTATTGTAGCATGGCTGTTTCTTTTGCCCGGACTTTTGTTTTCTATTCAGCGTTGGCCGGGTGGAGTTTTTTTAATTTTCCTGGGAATTCCGGGTGGATTGATCTTCCTCGTATTATATTTCCTCGCAAAAAATAAAGCACAGAAACCGGTCTCACCGTTTGAGCCATTTACGCTTATCGTTCTTTCTTTGTTTATTATTTTGTTTACGGGTCGTTTTTTTGTTCGTCAAGCTACTGCTGAGAATTTAGAACAGGATATGGCAGATTATGAAATTGCTTTAACGGAACGTTCGCTTGCAAATGATGCAATGCAGGTTTCCTATAATAAAGTCAGCAACGATACAACCGATACGCTTTCTATTCGTTCTGCTCAACATCTTTATTCTGAGACGCAAGCTGTTTTGCAATATATAAATGAAATGAGAGGAGAGGTGGTTGCTGAATGTATCGGAGCTCCGCCATCCGTTGGTGATACATTTTCTGTAAGATTAATTGAACGTCCCGGTGATTACGATACTCCTACAAATTATTTTATCGGACCTGATCCAGCAAATGTCACAGGTAAATCAAAAGAGTTGAATGCTGCTTTGTACAAATATTTAAATAAAAATTATTCACGGGATCAAATTAAAGGAAACGAACCTGCTGATATTTATGATAAAGAACAGAATAGAATGATATCGTGGGGATGGGCAACTTTTTATCATAAAAATATTATACAGGATTTAACAACATTATTAAAAATTCAAACTTCGATCCTGCAGCTTGAAAAGAAAGCGTTCGAAGAAAAAAACTTTATTTCCAAATGAAACAGTATCACGATCTCATGCGTCATGTTCTTGACATCGGCGCAACAAAAACAGACCGCACAGGAACAGGAACCGTAAGCGTATTCGGCTACCAGATGCGGTTTAATCTGCAGGAAGGTTTTCCCGTGCTCACCACTAAAAAAGTTCACCTGCGTTCCATCATCCACGAATTGCTTTGGTTCCTCAAAGGCGAAACCAATATTCAATACCTCAAAGAAAATGGTGTGAGCATCTGGGATGAATGGGCGGATGAAAATGGAAATCTTGGTCCGGTTTACGGTTCACAATGGCGTTCATGGCCGACAGCCGATGGAAAACATATTGATCAAATTACAAACGTGATTGAGCAGATCAAAAAAAATCCGGATTCACGCAGGCTGATCGTGAGCGCGTGGAATGTGGGTGAAATTGATAAAATGAAATTGCCGCCTTGTCATGCATTTTTTCAATTCTATGTTGCAGATGGAAAATTAAGCTGTCAATTGTACCAGCGCAGCGCAGATATTTTTCTTGGCGTACCATTCAACATCGCTTCTTACGCTTTGCTTACGATGATGGTAGCGCAGGTTTGTAATTTAGAAGCCGGCGATTTCGTTCACACACTCGGCGATGCGCATTTGTATTCCAATCACATCGAACAAGCCAACCTCCAGCTATCACGCGATTTTCGTTCATTGCCGAAAATGAAGATCAACCCGGAAGTGAAAAGTATTTTCGATTTTAAGTTCGAAGATTTCACTTTGGAAGGTTATGATCCGCATCCGCATATTAAAGCTGCTGTTGCTGTATAAGGATTATCCTGTCTTATTCGGATAACAATTTCTATACTGCATTTGTACTATTGAAATTGAGCAGCATTACCGGTAATTTTCCCCAAAAATTAATCATGCGTAAACTTATTTTCCTGTCACTTCTTGTTTGTGGCTTTTGTATTCCGACATTTTCACAAACCAATGCTGAAAAGCTTGAAGAAGCAGTGAAGATCTATAATGCTACAACTGATTATGTTGATGCATTGGATAAACCTACCACAAAAGATATCGATAAAATAAAATCGGATCTCGATAAGGCTGAACCCTTGTTAACTGATGTAAAAGAAAACGGAACTGCCAACGAAGCAGTTGCGGCGCGTTATTTTTTGGCGAGCTTCCGATATGAATTAGCTTATTCCTATGGCATCATGGGAAAGAACGCCGAAGCTTACAGCAAGTTTACAGTAATCAAATCGGATTTTGAGTTTTTCAGCAATGCAGTAAATTATCCGATCTATTACAAGTACGATTCACAAAACTATATGATCGAATTCGAAAATTTCACCGGAATGCTATCAGAATATTATTCCTGTATTGCAGAAGTTACTTCGAATCTTAAAAAGCATGAAGAGTGTATTGCATGGTGCCATAAGTCGCTCGATTTCGCAGCGTCTACAGTGTGGAGTAAATATATTGTAGTGCGCCGACTCATGTTGTCGAAAGAAGCGAATTATGAATGGGATAAAGAAATGATGGATTGTGCATTGCTGCAGATTCAATATTATACGCAGCTGGACACGTATTATATCCGTACAATAAAAGAAAGCAATTATCCGACACCTGAATTTGGTGTGAAAAAAATCAGGACTGCAATTGAAAAAGTTCCTTCGCTTGCTAAAGGAGAATATCATCGCGGAACTGCAGCGCCGCTTCTTGTGAAAGCAAAAATGAATGCTGCCGCCCTTGAGTTTTATCGTGCCGCGCTTGAAGGAGGTTTTGCTGAAAATGATAAGAGCTATCTTTTTGAGGCCGCTACATTTGCCATCAGCGAACAAAGTTATACTACGGCATTATTGGCGCTGGATATTGTGTATGATAAAAATGCAGCATCGCTCGCCTGTTATGAATGGGAGAAGCTGTCTGAGCTTTATGATCAGGCCGGAAACAGTGACAAGAAAAATGATTGCAGTGATAAGGCGAATGCATGTCGTAAGAAAGATAAAAAAGAAGCAAAGCGGAATGAATCAGGAAGGGTTGGATTTGGTGTGTACGTCGGTGTTTATCCCCTGGCGTTGGCAACACGTTTTGATCGTTACCGTGATTACGGTGGTGTGGTTGGAATTATGCTGGGTAAAGTTGCGATTGAAGGATCATATAAAATAATCAACAGAAATTTTGTGGTCACCGATGATCTTTTTTTTAAGCAAGTTGAGCAGGAGTTTCCTTATTACTGGGAAGGTTATCGCATGCATGCTGCGCTTAAATTCTACCCTGAAAAAAACAGCAGCTCTGATCGCTTTCATGTTGGTCCATTGTTTGAAATAGTTGATCGGACCTACGAACCGATCTGGAGTGATGTAAGCAACAAAAGCACAGGCGTAATGGTTGCACAGGATAAGAAATTTAATCCGCGCGAGAGAAGCTATAATCTTTTCTTTAATTACGGTGTGCAACAATATAACAAGGGACTTTATTTTGATGGTTTCATCGGGTTCGGAGTGGCGTATTCAAAATTTGATGCGCGTGAAGAATATAATGATGGTGAACATACGTTCAGCGATATATTGCTGGAAAATCGCAAAGACACGAGGTTTGGTATTATGATGCGGATGGGAATTATCGTTGGTTTCGGACTGATTAAAAGATAGGGGCATTGGAAAGGTCAAAGCAAGCTGATCAATAGGAATCTTGTGATCAACGACGAACTTTTGTACAAAGGAATTGACCAGAGATGTTTTCACTTCGGGCCAATGATTGAAATGCTGGACAGAAAAAACCTCTTTTTCAATATGGCGTTCAGCGCATTTGAAAAAGAGGTTTTAGATATGGTGGTAAGGCCGTTTTATCGGCTTAGTCAGTAATAACTATTTTTTCTGTGATAATAGCTTTACCCTCCTGGCTCAGCTGAATAAAATATAATCCTGCAGGCAAGCCATCACGATTTAAAGAAACTGTTTCTCCCGAAATATTCTTTACCTGTCTTACTTCTTGTCCTATGGAATTATAAATGATAAGGTTTGCGTTTGTAAGCTTTTCGCTTGACTTCAAAATGGTAACGGAAGAAAATGGATTTGGTGAAACAGAAACGTTGTGTGGAGCAGCTGTTTCATTTATGCCAATGGTACCGATGAAACAATTGTCGTCCTGCACAAAACTTGCTCCCATAATGACTCCATTGTTGCCGTTGGTAGTAGCATCATTAATAGTAGTACCGCTGCCTTCGTCCAATTTCCAATAACCTACCAGGCCGGTTTCGTTTGCAGGAACAATCCAGTAGCACATCTTTTGCAGAATTTCTGCCGGAGTAAGCGTGCGGTTCCAGAAGCGTACCTCATCTATTCTTCCCGGAAAATAACGCATGTTAAGTCCGCCCCATCTGCCCAGGGTTGAAATATCACTTGCACCGGGAATAGGATTGCTATAAGTGTCGGTGATGGTTTGCAACACACCATTAATGTAAAGCTTCATTCCTGTTACCGCATCAATTGTTGCGGCTACATGATACCAGGTTCCGGCGCTCCATGAGCTGTTATTGGAAATTGCATAATAATAGGTACTGTTTTCCGAAATATAAAACTGTAAACAACCTCTTGAAGTTGGATACTCACTTCCCCTGATGAGAAGTCCATACTCATTCAGCTGGGAACCGTCGTCACGTCCTACAATTGAGTAACTCTGGGATGGCATTGAACTGGTAATGTTTGCAGTAGGCTTAAACCACAGCTCAATACTTCTTAAATTGTTTGCAGCACCACTACCCAGATCTACAAAATCAGTAGTTCCGTTAAAATCTAAAGCATAATTTGTTTGTGCGTTCGCAAGTGTGCAAAGGGCAATAAATGCCAGTAGTAATTTTGTTTTCATGCTTTGGGTCTGGGGTTAAGTTAAATACCGGGAATGCAATTCTATCCTGCAGAAATCCGTCTCGCTTTATTGGCTTAAATTTATTAATTAAAGTCGGCATTCCCAAACCTGCGAATTAAATCTCTCATTTGTAAAAGAATGGATAAATTTGACTTCCGGTTTATTCAAGTTCCTGCCGGCAAAATTGAGTATGAAAATTTCTTTTGTAGTCGCCGCTTCAGAAAATAATGCCATTGGTAAAGACAATCGTCTTATCTGGCGACTTCCTGATGACATGAAATTCTTCAAGGAGAAAACGATCGGTCATTGTATCGTTACCGGCAGAAAAAATTACGAATCCATTCCCGATAAATTTCGCCCGCTTCCTGATCGTACCAATATTGTTGTAACGCGGAGCAAAGAGTATAATGCTCCCGGTGCAATCGTTGTTCATTCAGTAGAAGAAGCGATTGACAAAGCAAAAGAGCTTGGCGAAACAATGCTTGGTGTAATTGGTGGCGGAGAAATTTACAATGCGATGATGAATTACGTCGACATCATCTGGCTCACGCGCGTACATCACGAATTCGAAGCACATACTTTTTTCCCGCCGCTCGATCCTGTCGAATGGAAAATCACATGGAAAGAAGAGCACGCCGCCGATGAAAAACATTTATATGCATTCACCTTTTTAAAATACGAACGGGTTACACCACTTTCTTAATTTTGAACAAACCACCTACTATGAAAAAATTAGCCATTACTTCCTTTGCTGTCCTGGTTGCATTGATCGGATTTACAGCAATATTGGTTTTCCTTCCCTGCGGCGATGTTTGCTGCGGCGAAAAAACAGAACAGCATGGCTCCAACTGTTCCGGGGAAAAGAAAGATTGTAAACATGAAGGAAAATGTGAGGATAAAAAATCAGGATGCACGCATGAAGGAAAATGCGGGAAAGAAAAATCAGGATGCGGTTCTGAAAACCATGGCAACGGAAAATCAGGTTGCGACAAAGGTGAAGGAAATCATGAAGGTTGCGGCGGAGGAAATGAAAAATGCATGGTGAGAGAATGGACCGACGCTGACGGTAAAGTGCACAAAGAAGTAAAAGTGATGATCGACGGCGATGGAAAAGGAATGAGCTGTCCGATGGAAGGTTCGAATCACAGCGCATGTTGCGGATGTTGCCCGATGAAGAATGGTAATTCTCATGGCCATGATTCTGCAGGAAATGATTCTGTCAGGATTAAGGTTAGAGGGAAATTGTAATTCGAAAATTTGAGGATTCGATAATTCGATATCAGATCATAAAAGAAAAACGGGAGCTCTAACGACTCCCGTTTTTCTTTTTAATTATTTTATTCTACAAATTCCGGATCATCAAAGAAATTCTCGAAAACCCTGAATAGCGAATTTCAAGAATAAAAAAAGGGAAACATTTCTGCCTCCCTTTTGTATTATAATTTCGAATTTTCGAATGGTCGAATTTTCAAATGATCGAATCTTCGAATATTTTAAGCAACCTTAAGTTTCTCCATCTTCGCTTTGCTCAATTTTTCTTTCGCGTAATCAAGCGTGATGTGCAAACGTTTTGTTCCGGTCTCAGAAGGTAATTCATACATCGCGTCGATCATGATCGCTTCGCAGATAGAACGTAATCCGCGTGCGCCGAGCTTGTATTCCATTGCCTTCGCCACGATCGTTGCAAATACATCATCATCGAAAGAAAGCTTCACGCCATCCATCTCGAATAAACGAACGTATTGTTTTGTCAACGCGTTTTTCGGCTCGGTAAGGATCAGTCGCAATGTTTCTTCGTCGAGCGGATTCAAATGTGTCAGCACCGGCAAACGACCGATGAGCTCGGGAATTAATCCGAATGATTTTAAATCCTGCGGCACGATGTATTGCAGCAGGTTCTCTTTATCAACAACAACTTCCTCTCCTTTCGGAGCGTAACCGATCGTCTGTGTTTTAATTCTTCGCGCGATCTTTTTATCGATGCCGTCGAAAGCGCCGCCGCAGATGAAGAGAATGTTTTTTGTATTCACCTGGATCATTTTCTGTTCCGGATGTTTACGTCCGCCCTGTGGTGGAACATTCACAACATTTCCTTCGAGCATTTTCAACAACGCCTGCTGCACACCTTCACCTGATACATCACGTGTAATGGAAGGATTATCACTCTTGCGCGCAATTTTATCAATCTCATCAATGAAAACAATTCCACGCTCAGCAGCAACAGTATCATAATCTGCAGCCTGCAACAAACGCACTAAAATGCTTTCAACATCTTCACCAACGTAACCGGCTTCCGTAAGCACAGTTGCATCAGCAATACAAAAAGGAACATTCAACAGCTTTGCAATTGTTCTTGCAAGCAATGTTTTTCCTGTACCTGTTTCGCCGACAAGAATAATATTGGATTTATCGATTTCGATTTCCTCTACATTTTTCTTGGAAGGTTTTTGTGCGATACGTTTGTAGTGATTGTAAACAGCGACAGATAAAACTTTTTTCGCCTGTTCCTGGCCGATCACGTATTCGTCGAGATGACGTTTAATTTCGACAGGCTTAAGTAACGTAAGCGCAGAGCTGATTGCCTGGCTTTTCTTTGCGTCCTGCTCTTCCTTCACGATACGATAAGCCTGCGCAATGCATTGGTCGCAAATATGTCCCTGGATGCCTGCAATCAAAACAAGTGTGTCTTGCTTGTCGCGTCCGCAAAAGGAACAATGAATGTGGTTTTCTTTAGCTGCCATTTTTGTTGTGTTTATATCCCAAGGCTGAAGCCTTGGGATATAATGAAGTTTACTTACTGCGTCTTTCTAAAATCTCATCAATCATTCCATACTCTTTCGCTTCTGCTGCGGTCATCCAGTAATCACGGTCGCTGTCCGCCCATACCTTTTCGTAGGTTTGTCCTGAATGTTTAGCAATGATATCGTACAATTCTTTTTTCAGCTTTTGAATTTCACGTGCGGTGATTTCGATATCTGAAGCCTGGCCTTCTGCTCCTCCGAGCGGTTGGTGAATCATCACACGCGCATGTGTTAAAGCAGTTCGTTTGCCTTTTGCGCCCGCGCACATAAGAACCGCGCCCATTGAAGCGGCCATTCCTGTGCAAATGGTTGCAACATCAGGCTGAACGATTTGCATGGTATCGTAAATTCCAAGGCCTGCATATACGGAGCCACCAGGAGAATTAAGATAAATCTGGATGTCTTTTTTTGCATCGACTGATTCCAGGAAAAGCAACTGTGCCTGCACGATATTCGCTACCTGGTCATTGATTCCTGTTCCGAGAAAAAGAATTCTATCCATCATCAAACGGGAGAACACGTCCATTTGTGTCATATTCATCTGGCGTTCCTCGATGATATATGGGGTCATGGAATTGCGTGCGCCAAGTGATGAAACATAATAATCAAGCGTCAGGCTGCTGATTCCCTGGTGCTTTGTTGCGTACTTACGGAATTCATTGTTGTCAAACATATTCTTGGTTTATTTATCCGACGAAACTTTATGTGTAGTCGGGTGGTTATGCGTTTTTTGTTCAATATTCCTGCCAGTAATTATTCCCTGACACAATGTCGTTTTACAACAAAGTTTATTGTCCGCCCTTCATAAATTCATCAGAAGAAACTTCTTTCTCTTTGATGTTGAATTTCGAACGGTAAAGGCTCATCAGCTTTTGTGCATACAGCTCTTCGAAGATCTTTTTACCTTCTTCTTCTTTTTCAAGAACGCGTTTTGCAGTTGCTGTTAATTCTTCATCGCTTACTTCATCCGGGTTGCGACCGTATTTAGCAAAGTTTCCGCGAAGAATGTTTTTCACGTGCTCAGACGCTTCATCCGGTGTAACAGTAATATTATTATCACGGATCAATTTATTTTCGATGAGCTGCCAACGAAGCTGACGTGCATACATCGGGTATTCAGCTTCCACTTGTTCCATTGTTACCGGCTTTTCATTTGCATAAACGAGCCAGCGTTTGAGGAACGCATCAGGAAGTGTAAGATTTGTTTTGGAAAGCAATTCAGCTGTAATGTCATTGCGCAATCGTGTTTCAGAATCGCGGACAAACATGCCTTGTAATTCTTCTGCAATTTTCGAACGGAATTCTTCCGGTGTATTTATAACTCCCGGTCCGTAAATTTTATCGAATAATTCTGCATTCAATTCTGCAGGAAGCAAACGATTGATTGACTTAACGGTAAAGCGGAATTTGTTTGTTAATCCTTCTGCTTGTTGTTCTTCAATGCCGAGTTTGCCTGCAAGATCTTTTGCGCTTTCTGAAATTTGTTTCGGCTCAAGATCAAATTTATCTTCTGCTTTTGCGCCAACCAATACTTTCTGATTTTCCTTCACAGGTGTGTCAAGGAACATGGTAGATGATTTGTAAATTCCACCGGGAACAATTTCACCAGCTGCATCAAGCTCAACAAAATCGCCATAGATCAAATCACCATCAGAAGCAACTTCTGTCGGAGCAATTTTGCCGTAACGTCGTGTCATGTCAGAAACGTAACCGTCGATCAGCTTTTCATCAGCAGCAACTTTGAATTCTGAAAATGAATGTCCGGCTTCAAGATCGAGCTTGAACTGTGGGGCAAGAGCCATGTCGAATTCAAATTCAAATTCTTGTTGAGTATCGAAATCGACGTTATTGTTATCTTCTTTGGGAAGCGGATTTCCCAATACATCGAGCTTATTTTCCTGGATGTATTTATAAATTGAATCCGAAAGAATGCGGTTGATCTCTTCAGCAAGGACTGATTTGCCGTACATTTTTTTCACCAGGGAAGGCGGAACTTTACCGGGACGAAAGCCGGGCATTGCCGCTTTTTTCTGGTAAGATTTCAGTGCGGTTTCCACTTTTTCGGTGTAATCTTCCGGACTAACTTTTACTTTGACAACGGCATTCAGCTCGTCGATGTTTTCCTGGGTAATGTTCATTTTTTCGAAATTCTTGATTCTGAATAAAAAGGCCCACGATTTCCTTTTTCGTAATGGACTGGGGCGAATGAATTTTCCTTCTCCTGAAGGAGCGCAAAGATACAAAATTTAGCTGGTTTCGGGTCTTTTCCACCTCCGGAGCTTGCCACTTACCGCATGAAAATGACCACTTGAAGAGATTTCATGACTTCCTGAGTAATAAATGGTTACAATGGGAAGTGCAGCATTACTTTTGCACCCTGGAATGCAGATAGCATCTTGCTTTCAGTTAAAATATGGCAAAAGAGACGTTGTTGCAATCGTGTTGGCTGGGCTTTGGCGAAGACAAGATTCTTCGCATGCGGGTGCTTGAAGGCGCAGTTATTGATTTGATGCAGGCCAAAATGATTACAGAATCCATGCAACGGCTGGCGGAAGGAAAGCGGATCCCGGTTCTGATTGATGGCCGGCACAATTACACCTGGGATAAAGACGCGCAGGAATACATCGCACAAAATTCAGGCTTCAGAATTGCAACAGCCCTGATCACCGATAACGCAGTAATCCGCATTTTAAGCAATAGTTATTCGAAAGTTTTCAAACCATCCTATCCGCTGAAAATCTTTTCCAATGAAGAAAAAGCGATTAAGTGGCTGAGAAGTTTTATTTGAGAATGGAAAATAGAAATTGGGAAATTAGGGGAAATAGGGTAATTGGGTAATTCAGGAGGTGTGCGATCTTTCTCGACGAAGATTTTTAAATTACCCAGTTATTAAATTACCAGATTACCAGATCCCGTTCAGCAGCAATCTCCCCCGAAGAAGTTTTTTCAATCACCCAGTCCTCAAATCACCCAGTCACTAAATCCTTCTCCACGGCAGAGTGTGGTTAGTTGAGACGGAAGGTTGCCATCAATTCGAATCGTGGAATGTTTACGTCGAAGCTTCCGCCATCAGCTTCACGAACGAAGAGATACGTCCCGTGCATGCTTCCGATTTCTGAATTGAGGTTGCAGGCAGATTCGTATTCGTAAACATCGCCGGGTTTCAGAACCGGTTGCTGACCAACAACTCCTTCGCCTTCTACTTCCTGCCCGGTGCCGGCAGCGTCAAAAATAAACCAATGACGGCGCATGAGCTGCACAGTATAATCACCGGTGTTTTCAATTCGAATGTGATAAGAAAAATAAAACTGTCGCTGCTCAGGACGTGAATACAAATCCTGGTAGTGACTTACCACACTGATTTTTATGCCATGCGTTACACGAGTTGCCATTGTACAAAAATTAGTTATGCAAGTTTAAGTCGGACAAACGGGAAATCCAATGTTTTATATACGGTCTTTGTTAACAATTGGATGAGCAAAAGAGGGGAGAATTAACCACACAGTCGTAAATCACGGACGAGAGGCGTGGAATAGTGGATGAGCGACTGTTTTGAGGAGGGGAATGTTTTTGTAAAAAATGGTAAAATTAGCTGCTACTGGCGGCTATTTACTTTTTTCACTGCCACTAATTCATCTACCCATGATCCCTGGCGATGATAATAGATCAATACGGTGTATTCATTTTCCGTTTCCTGGTGCATTCCTTCAACGAACATATCGTCCGCAGCTTTATCATTATCACGCAGCAAAACATATTCATAATTATAATAACCCTGCTTCAGGTAAAGAGAAGCTTCATAACCCCGACGCGCATAATTATATTTCATGCGGTATTCCGGTTGCGTTCTCCAATCTGTAAATGCGCCGAAGACATAAATATTTCCTTCTGTTGTCGGCGGATCCCATGGAAGGAAAAAATGAACCCATGAATAATCCGCATTCACATTATCACTTCCACCATCGGTTGTTTTGATCAGGAATTTTCCGTTGATGTCATTGTTATTCACATAACGTTTGTAGGTTCTTTTTTCATCAGGTAAAAGCCAGACATTATAAATTGAGTTGCTGTCTTTTTCAATTGTTTGAATGCGTTCACTTTGGTAACGCAGGCTTCGTGTATCGAACCAGCGAAATTCACTTCCGCCACGAAAAACATTTCCTTCTTCAAAATCATAAACCGCTTGCTGATCTTTTACAAACGTTGGCTCTAACCCGGAGATCGCATTATCCCAGCGACTGTTTTGCATGATCACGGGGAAAATTTCTCGGTATGGATTAGTAATTTCAGAAGTGAAATTCACAACGAAATCTACTTCCTGTTTGAAATTTCGGTCCGCAACAATTGTCGGTGCGCGAACAATTACAGATACAGTCGCTTTTTCTTCGTAGACTAAAAAACGTTTTGTGAGAACAACTTTTGTCGGATCATTATCAAGATAAACTTCAAGTAAATAATTTCCGGACTTAGTAAATTTCAATCCGTTATTCGGAAAAACCGTGCTGTAATGAGTGTATTTCTGAAGTGTATTGCGCGAAAATTCATAATGTGAAATTTGATTTTCAGCAAAACCATCCAGGTACTCCGACACAAGCAAATTGGAAGGTTGCCATTTAGCGGAGCAATGAATAATGGTATAATAATAAACTTTAAAATCGCTGTCTAAATCATCAAAGCTCAGGTACAGCAGATCTTCCGAATTCATTTTAACAATGGCATTTGCCAATACTGAAGGATCAGAGCTCAGTTGCGCGGTGCGAATATTTTTTTGATAAACACGGTCTTCATAACGAATCGCATTAGCTGCAAAATATTCTGTTGTGTCAGGTGTAAATGCAAAGGCTGAAATGCTGCAAAAAAATAAAGCAGCAGAAAAAATAAATGTTTTTGCAACCGGGGAGCGAGAGAATAGATTCATAAAGCCTTTTTATAAGCAACAAACATGCCTCACTGCAGCGGAAGCAATTTACCCGTGGAATTTTCTGTGTTATCTATCAGCGTCGGTGTACCGGTGTAATAAACATTTCCGCTTCCGTCGATGATAGAAGTAAGCTGACCAACAGGATGCACCGTAATTTTTCCTGTTGTGTTTGTATAGATCCATGTGTAATTGCTTGTGCAGGATTCAGCAATAGAAAACCCGGTTCCTTTAGAATAAATATAAAGCTGATCGCATGCTCCTGTAAGCGTTATATCACCTGCGCCGTGCTGGTGCGTATATGTTTTGCAAAATCCACCCATTTCAAAAGTTATATCACCTGAACTTTCGCTGCTGAGATCAATCGAATCGGAAGTGCAGGCGTTTGAATTTGTGATGGTGCCTGTTCCTTTTGTGCGGACTAAAAAAAACTGGTTGCGCACATAATGAATGTAAACGTTCACAGGAATATCGTAGCGTCTTACAAAATTACATTTGTTGATGTTTTTGATCTTTAGCTGATTCCCATTCATTTCGGTGATGATGTTTTTAACGAGATGTTTTCCAGCCTGCACGGTGATCTGCTGGATTGTATCTTCCTGGAAAATAAGGTTGACATTATCTTCTACAAAGACGCTATTAAATTCTGGAAGTTGCCTTGTTTCAGAAGTAATATCGCCAGTTCCTTTAAAACAATCGCACGCATTTTCTTTTTTGCACATCCACATCGGAACAGCAACCAGGAGTAGCAGGTATGGAATTATTTTTTTCATTTTAAAATTTCCATCCTAATCCGTATTCAATATATTCTGCACGTGCGAAATGTGTTTTTAAAGAAACATTGACAAGCAAATGATCGCCGACGAGATAATGAATGGCAAAACGATTATAAATACCACCAAAAGATTTGTAACGCGTGTATAAATATGCGCCCATTTCAAATGGAAGGCTTAATCTTCCGAGAACGAGCTCGTAACAAATTTTCGCACCCGGCTGAAGATTTCCTGCTACAGAAACATGAATATCATCGAGAGAAAGTTTTTTCCTGATTGCATCACTGTACATAATATCTATACCAGCGCCCCAGCGATGCTTCCTGGCAGTGCGTTTCATAACCGATGAATGAATATTCAGCAATCCGTAATATTTTCCTCCCGGCGGATCAATATCATTAAAACCGGTCACAAGCAAAACGTTCACATGCCAGTTTTTATCTGCAAGAATTTCTTCTGTATGTGTTTTTTTATCCTCCGTCCAACCTGATCTTTTCGTGCACATATTCTGCCAGATATAATGATGATAGCCGATATTGACAGTCGGAATATTTAAACCAAGATTCGGAAGACGTGCTGCTCCATTGGAAAAATGTGTTAAGCCTAATCCGAGCTCAATCGAATTTCTATCATTTAACTCCCACATTTCATTCAGCCGAAGTACAATGCACGCATTCAAATTTGAACCGATCGCAACATTTTTATGGTTTTCAAGCGGGTCAAATTTTTTGGTAATATAACCAAGTCCATATCCGAGTCGCAAATTCGATTTTATTTTCCGTTTTGCATTACCCAATGGAAAATTGATGTAGGGATAAACACCAATCGCTGTTCCAAGCTGCTCGGGATTTCCTAACGGGATTACGTGAATAGCAATTCCTGATGTTGGAAAATGATAGGGTTGCTGCCAGCACAAATTCCCTGTCGTGTTTTTACTGATATCAAATTCATAGGAAGTAAGATGTTTTTTAACAAGGTGTCCCATATTATACCTGTGACTCCACAAAAAACCATAATGCAAACTACCACTGATAAAAAGTGTTGACTTTCCCGGACAAATTGTATCACGGAAATTCTCACTATGCGCAACGTCGTTTTGTCGCGCAAAAATTGCGAGTGGAAGCAAGCAGGCAAACAGGAGAAAAAGAGATTTCATCGGGTAAGACAAATTTAACAATAAGGGATGTACGATTTACGAATTACGAATTACGATTTGCATTTTGTTCTTAGCAATACCTCTAACCTTTTTTCACCACCAACCACCAACTACAATAATTACTAATTTCACTCCATGAATACAATTGAACAGAAAAAAGACGCTTTCGTACGCATGCTTACAATTATGGACGAGCTGCGTGCGCAATGTCCGTGGGATCAAAAACAAACATTTGAAAGTCTGCGTCATCTTACCATTGAGGAAATGTATGAGTTGGGAGATGCGATCCTTGATAAAAATATAACAGGAATTAAAAAAGAATTGGGTGATGTGCTGCTTCACATTATTTTTTACGCAAAGATCGCAAGTGAAACAGGTGAGTTTGATATTGCAGATGTGATTCATGCAGAATGCGACAAGCTCGTTTCGCGTCACCCTCATATTTATGGGGATGTAAAGGTTCAAAATGCGGCAGAAGTTTCTGAGAACTGGGAAAAAATAAAATTGAAAGAAAAAGACAGCATTACTACAGACGGATTTCGTTCTGTTTTAAATGGCGTTCCGGTTTCATTACCTGCAATAGTAAAATCCGTTCGCATACAGGAGAAAGCACGCGCTGCAGGATTTGACTGGGAAAAGCCGGAGCAGGTGTGGGAGAAAGTAGAGGAGGAGCTGAAAGAATTAAATGACGAAATAAAAAATAATGCCGCGCAGGAAAAAATTGAAAATGAATTCGGCGATGTGCTTTTTTCATTTATAAATTATGCGCGATTCCTCAATGTAAATCCGGAAGATGCGCTCGAGCGTACCAATAAAAAATTCATTCGCCGCTTTCAATTTTTAGAAAAAGAATCACAGAAAGACGGAAAGAAGATGGAAGATATGTCGCTTGCAGAAATGGATGAATACTGGAACAGGGCGAAGGCGTTGGAAAAGCAGTAGTCTGTTGTCAGTAGTCAGTTGTCAGTAGTCAGCGGGAAATTGGTAATCGGTAATTCCTAATCTGTAATTGGAATACAGGATTCTTTCCAACAAAAATCTTACCATAGACGTCTATGATGTGGAATTTCTTGCATCAACTGGGGTGCGATCTCACTTTTTCTCAATTTTATTGTTTTGGCATTTTATTGATTTATAGTCAGTTAGACTTGAATTAATTTTTGTCGCCTGTTTTGCATTACACAAAGCGAAAGCAGGGAAGGAATTTCTGCACAAAACGTTGAATTAAAAACTTTGTGTCATGAGGGGGATAATTATTTTAACAGCAGCATTCGTAATTGGTTTAACACCAATAACAGGCGGATCAAACGAATCGATTTTAGGACCGGTACCAACAATTCCACTAAGCCTTAACGGCAGCGATTGGGGAAGAATAATTCCGGGAACGTGGGAAGCAAAAGGTGTGGATGGAAAATCAACCAGCTATCGCATTGATCAAAATAGCGAAGGAGCACTCCAGCTTTATTATTCTACTGACGGTTTCAAATGGGAGGTGAAACAAGACCAGGTTTGGATGGACAATGATGGAAATTACTTCCGCGTTATTCATAACACCGTAGCTTTTTCTGATGATAATGGAATCAGCTGGACAGAATTAAAACATTGTGTGTGGAAAGATTCTGACGGACGCTGGTTAATGCTTGACGCTGAAGGACGTCTCTGGAAAATGAAAGACAGGGAATGGGTCGAAGAAAAAAATAACTAGAAGAAGAATTATCCAGTAGCAAAAAATATAAATAGTTTTTTCAAAGCCACAGGTTGATCAGTATTTTCCCGGTTTGATTTTTGAAATCATAAAATCAAACTTTCCAAGAGGAATGGTGAACGACCTGTGGCACTTTTAATAATCTGGTAATTTAGTAATTGAGAACCGAATAAATTTAGAAATCATGATGGGTTATCGGGAAAAAATCCTTGTAATCCTTTTTTTTTAATTACCCAGTTAAGAGATTACCAGATTACCAAATCCCTCCCAGCACAATCTCTGCTTTTCATAGTTATTTCTCTCGTCTCCGGAATTTTTAATAAAAAATGCGATCAGGTAAATCCGCATGCTTTATTCTTTCGTAAATCTTTATACAACTAAAAATTTTATATCTATGAAAAAAGTTATTATTTCTTCGTTAGTTGCAGCATTCGTATTTGCCACCACACAAGTTGTAGCGGTAAACAATACTGCAGAAGTTAAAAGCGCAATCGCTATCACTGCAGGTGATTGGATGAAATCAGCTGAAGGTACCTGGACCGGAATGTCGAATGACAAAAAAGTCTGGTACAAAATGAACACAAAAGATGCAACCATTTGGTGGAGCACAGACGGAAAAAAATGGGAAGCTGTGAAAGATGGAATGTGGCAGGACAAGAGCGGAAAATGGCTCAAAGTTTCTGACAAGAATTTAGTGTGGTCTGCAGATGGTGGAAAAACATGGTCAGGCGTTCCTGATTGGACATGGGAAGATGCAGATGGTAACTGGCAGAAATTTGACAAAGACTGGAACCTCTGGACAAAAAAAGGATAGTAAGAAGATTGATTAGTGCAATGCAAGAGAGTCCGTAGGGGTACGGACTCTCATTTTTTAAATTAGTGTTTGAATAAATGCCGGGGTGTAGTGGCCCCGTTTTTTAAAAACACAACAGGCACGATAGTAACAGTATAATTTCTACTGTGAATCTATAGTGCCTGTTGTGGTTTTTTTCTGCCGGCAATGAATGTGAACCCGGATATCCTGAATTTATTTCCTCATAACAGAATCAGGATATTGTTCTTCCAGCATTTTTTGATTTTCATTCGCCCACGTCAATAACGTTTTGGTTTGCGATTCATCAAGCTTTGCATTGCCATGTATCCACAAATAGCTATTCAACGGCATTTCTTTCTCTTCAATCATTTCTGCGATCTCATGAAATTTTTTGATTCTTCTTTTCACACCGTAAGTATTGAATTGCGAAAAATTAATTTCCGCTTTTCCTTCTTCCACATGATGATTCAGCCACCAACCAACAGGCTGAATGTTTGTGTACCAGGGATATTCCGTGTGATCAGAATGACAATCGTTGCATGAAGTGGTCAGGATCGATTTTATTTCAGGCGGAACCGTCGTTGCGTGTGCAATGTCATTCGGGGATGCTGCGTTACCTGAATTTCTTTCAGGACGGATAAATTGAATTACAATAAACGCTGCCAGGATTCCGAAAAGGATTTTCTTTTTGAGGGACATAATTATAGTTTGTCCGACAATAGTAATCAAAAACCTTTATCCCTAAAAAATCTAAATGAATTTAGCAACATCCGCCGCCGGGAGTACAGCAGGAATTCCCGGGCGTTCCCAATTCAACCAGGTTCAATTTCTTTTTTTCATTCGTACCACAATTATCACTTGCGAGACAAGCCGTGGTTTTCGAAGTCAGCAGAAAATTTATTCCGTCAAATTCAACACCGTATTTTCCAATCGTGTCACTTTGATATTCCACTTCAATTTCACCATCCTGCAGGTTCAATACTTTTTCTGAAAGTTCGATGATGCTCATTAATTTTTGCGGAGCAATGCGATGATCAAAATCGCCGGCTTCCCACAATTGAAAGTTAACCACGCGTTCTTCGCGCACAGTTCCACCGCAATCAATAAAATGTTTTGTGACCTGCCCGACTTCGGTCACATGAAAATGTTTAGGAACGAATTGACCGTTCGGAAGAAGGAAGTTGAGTTCGGTAATGTTGCTGAGCTGGTTTTTTAAATCGGAAAGTTTCATAGTTGTAGGTTTTGAATTTAATCGTAATAATGCGATTTGGTTGGAATAGTCAATTGATTAGATTGTAAATCTATCGTAATATTACGATTAAATAAAGTATAACGAACGAAATCAGTCTAAAATAAAGGGTTGGAGACTGATTGTCAGGCAGATAATTTTTAGCAAACGATTACTTACAGCAAAAATTTCTCAATTTGCTTATCAGGATGATAATAGTGGTGAGAATATGATTTTCATTAAAGTCAAAGTCATTGTTTTTTATTCATGTCTTCAAGCGAGATTAATTCGATCCTGTTAGTTTCGTAGATTCGTTTTGATTCGTAATTCGCTCCCCCTTAAAAATAAGTCGAGAACCCGAATTGAAATCCCGCAGTTCTTGCAGCAGGATTTCCCAACAGATCGCGCTGCCAGTGATAACGGTAATTGGCACGAATTACAGTTTGCTGCGACGGACGAAAACTAATTCCCGGAACAATCGCAAAAACATGATCGTAAATATTTCCGTTGGTTTCATTGAACGTACCGACATTATAATCTGTGAATTCCGTTCTGAATGCAACATTCAATGTGCTGTTTTCCCATCCGAACATTTTCCTTCTTAAAATTGGTTGAACAATATCAAGAAATCCACCTCGTTGCTTATTTCCGAATTGCTGTGAATAGCTCGAAGGAACATCGATCACCGCCCAAACCCATTCGCCGGTAATGTATGTTCTTAATTTCGGGATCGTAGTGTTCATGTCGATGGCAAATAAATCTAAACGTCGTCTTATATCAAATTCTAATCCATCTTCCTCGAATTTATTATAAACGCCGCCCATCCACGAAAAACCAATTTCACCGATTTTCCTGTGACGAAAAGCAGTTTTTGCTGTCACGAGCGGAACACCATTAAAGCTTTCTTCAAAACGATCACGATTTAATTTGCTCGATGGAAGCCAGGTTCTGTTCTCTGAATTATTAATTATTTTATCATCGAAACCATTTGTCGCATACACTTCATATGCCCACACAAAATTATTGACAGCATATTTTCCATACAATCCGAAACCAACATTGCTCCATGTCGAAGGAATAATTGTTGTCGCGGAAATCGGTCGGCTTATAAATTCCCATTTCGGTCCGTCATGATTTTGGTTGAATGCGCCAATAGGATTCATAATAATTCCACCACGCAAATTCAGCAACGGATGAAGCTCAATATCCATCGAAGCAAATTCAATCGAAATTTCTTTCCCGCCTTCTTCAAATTCTATTTCAGTTAAAAATTTGATTCGCTTTTTAATTTTCGACGACATGAAAATGGTCAAACGCGGAATTTGAAAAGATAATCCATCGGTAACACCGTCAGTTTGGAAATAGCTGCTGTTTGCTTCAAGATATCCTCCAACAGAAACAGGAACTTTTCCCATTTGTAAAAACGGCCGGTCATACACAGCATCCATGTTCATTTTCAGCTTGCTTGTATCAGGCGGAATTCTTTTTACAAATGAGGAATCGGTTTGTGCGAAGGAGGAGCTGCCACAAACAAATAATAAAACGGAGAGTATGAATTTTTTCATCTTAGGAAAGTTGGATGTAAATATTTTTATCGTCTGTCGTAACAGGATAAGAAGCCAGCTTTTCTTCCGCCGGACCTTGAATCACTTCTCCTGTATTGCTGAATTCGCTTCCATGCGCAGAGCAGGTAAGAATATCACCATTGACATTTAATTCATTCGACTGATGTGTGCAGCGAAGCAATAATGCTGTGAATGTTGTTTCATTCTTGCGATAAACAACAATAGGAAAATCCAGGTTCGCAGGTTTCACCAAAACATATTTACGAATGCTGGTTTTTTCTTTTTGAACTTTTACAAAATCAGCTTTACTGATCTGCAATTTATTATTCGCTAAAGTTCCCTGTGCATAATAGGCTGTTCCGCAACTTTGCAATGCAACAGAAAGTGCAGCTATTCCAAAACAAGCGCCGCCACAGATCTTTAAAAATTCTTTTCGTTCCATAATTTATTCAGCGTTGGAAATTATAGACTTTCTAAAAAAGTGATCAGCTTTTGTTTGTCGTTTTCATTCAGCCCCTGGTATTGATTTCTGCTTGTTGCAGCTTCACCACCATGCAGAAGAATTGCGTCCTGTATGCTTGTTGCTCTGCCGTCGTGCATTAAAAAGTAGCTGCCACCGGAAGAAAATTTAGAAAGTCCCAATCCCCAGAGCGGAGGCGTTTTCCATTCATAAGTTTGCGCCATTCCTTCTGTGTAGCCATCATCCAAACCGCTTCCCATATCATGCAGCAACAAATCTGTATAAGGGAAAAATGTTTTGTTTGAAAGTGCAGCAACATCATTTTGGCCTGTTGTCCATTGCGGCGTATGACAGCTTGCACATTGCAGGTTCATGAAAATTTGTTTTCCTGCAAGTACATCCGCATCATTCGCGTTTCGTTGCACAGGCGCTTTTAATGTGCGAAGATAAAACACAACATTCAAAACCGTATTGCTTTGAATTTCCGGATCGGCCACATCATCCGCATACGGACTCAACACGCCATTGCATCCCGGTTCATCAGGCGAATAGATGGAAGTGATTCCCATATCCTGGTTATATGCATTCACAGTTTGATGCAGCAAATCGATCGCAGCAGCTTTTTTTCCGAAGCGCCCGATATATTTTCCACTGAAAGATTGATGAAACGCCTGCGGCGAAAAATAAGAAGGTGGAGTAACGTAGTTCGGCACACCTGAAATTCCATCACCGTTCACATCATTCGGATCTGCATTCGCTAAAATAGCCGCATCAGTAAGCGCGCCTAAAAATCCTAAGCCTGTATTCGGCGGAGGAGTAAAGTTGGCATGAGCAGCGCCCACAGGAATCGCTTCAGGCAAATATCCCGGGATAGCCCTGTTCTGCAATTGTGGTCCGCCGAAAAGCATGAATTGATTTCCGGTAGGATCACTTTGTCCGAAACGTGTAAGCGTAGAAAATGGATGTCCGCGCCCGTCACCCGCATGGCAAGTTCCACAAGACGTAGCAACGAAATAAGGACCAAGCCCGGTTTCTCGTGTAAAAACATCGTCGTTAAAAGCAATATCGCCGGCAATGAATTGTGCATTCTGAGAATAGGTAAGTCCTTCCACCGGACCATCCAGAATTTCATCATCAGCCGGAGCAGGCGGAAGCAATTTCTGGCAAGCGATCATGCCTGTCATTATAAGCGCCATCGCTGAAAGTACTTTTATCTTTTTCATGAATATGCCTTTAAAATAATCTTTTGGTATGTAAAGGTAATTATTTTAGACATACCTAAAAATTAAATTAGGTGATTTTAATTTGAGGATATTCATAAGACTGATTCAGGGTCAGTTAATCCTACTATAATATAAAAGAGATCAACCTTTCAGCTGATCTCTTCTTTCCTTTTCATCAGTGCGGATGGGCGGACTCGAACCCACATCCCGATTTTAACCGGGAGCACCAGATCTTATTCCACGAAAAAAGAGACCAACCTTTCGATTGATCTCTTCCTTTTTCATCTGTGCGGATGAGGCGACTCAAACCCACATCCCGATTTTTAATCGGGAGCACCAGATCCTAAATTTTAACCATAAAAAAAAGAGACCAACCTTTCAGCTGATCTCTTTTTTTTCATCTGTGCGGATGGGGGGACTCGAACCCACATCCCGATTTTTAATCGGGAGCACCAGATCCTAAATTTTAATCCATAAAAAAAGAGACCAACCTTTCGATTGATCTCTTCCTTTTCATCTGTGCGGATGGGGGGACTCGAACCCACACGCCTCGCGGCACCAGATCCTAAGTCTGGCTTGGCTACCAGTTACAACACATCCGCATATTCGGTGTTCGGTAGCGGGGCAAATTTACCAATAATTACCGTATCGCAAATTATATTTTTAGAATTGCCGGCCTAAAAATAAGTCCGCACCGCAAACTCAAACTGCTCAATAAAGATCCTCTTCATCGCAGTGATATTATTCTGCTCATAAAACAAAAGCATCGCCTTCTTATAATCGAGCGAATCAACCGTACGGAAAGAAATCGGACAATAAGCTGCGCTGATAAGAATCGCATTGCTGATGATCCTTGCCGTTCTTTTATTTCCATCATCAAACGCCTGGATATAAGAAAGCAGCACAAGCGCAAGAAATGCTTTTTCAAATACCGGCTCCTTTGCATTCACAAGCGTACACATCGCTTCCATCGCTTCCCTGATCTGGAATTCATTGTCAAGCGGTTTGTAATTCGTTCCTGAAATAGACACAGCACGCCTCCGGATATTCTTGCCCACGCGCAGCTCCTTCATCAGGATGCTGTGAATATCTTCGATCCGTGCAACGCTCAGCGGAATTACATACAACGGATCTGCAATGAGAAAGTCGAGCGCTTCTTTGTGATTTAAAAGCATCACCGCTTCGTCTTTTGTTTTTCCTGCTGCAGTTTGTTTTTCTCTCAGCAAGATCTCTGTTTCCAAAAGCGAATACGTGTTCCCTTCAATCTGCGAAGATTTCCAGCTCAGATCAATCGCCAAATGTTCCAGGTCTTTCGTGTATTCATGCGCACTAAGCCTGCTGATTTTTTCGTGATGCTTATCCTGCAACCCGGAAAGATGTGCGTATTCTTCTGCTGTAAAAATTGAAAGTTGCTTCAGCTCTTCAATTACAGCATAGTCAAACGCAGTTTTAATATTTCTATCGTCAGCTTCTTTTTGGAAATATGCTTCAAGGTCAACCGGACGTAAAATTTCATGCGGCCTTAAAAAATATTTTGTTGCTTTTCCAACGCCCGAAACTTCAACGAGTTTCTCATCAATAAATTCCCTGAGAATTCTTTTTACCGTCGCATAGCTCAAATCAAGATTCGCCCCTTCATGAATCTCTTTGGAAGAGTAAGAAGGGTGAGTTTTGATAAATTCCAACAGCGCGTTACGCTTTGGGTGGAGCTTTTGTGTCATTTGTAGCTCACGAAGATACAATTTCTAGCTCAAATTATCTCAAAATTTGAGCTACAATCACATTATTTATGAGCTTAAAGCACTTGTAGCTCACTTTTTAAGTCAATTTTTTATTTGTAGCTCAAAATAATGAGCTCCATTTTAAATAATTTGAGCTACAAAAAAACTAACTTTTTGTCCCCGAAAAGAATTGCTGCACATTTTCGGCCAGCGCCACAGGCTGTTCAAAAGGTAAATAATGTCCGGCTAAAGGAATTATCCGGGCTTCCGAATTCACAATTTGTCTTTTAGCAGTATCCGCCACCTGCTGAATCGTCATCATCGCATGCACCCATTTATTCGGGATCAACCTGTCATTTTCTCCATAAAGCACCAACACCGGCTGACGCAATTCCGGGAGAAATTTAAAAACAGGTTCAGCCAGCATTCCTTTTATCGAAGCAATGATCAGCTCATTATAAACAGAAAAACGTTCTGTCGATTGCAGGATATGATCATCCGCCATTTCGCGCACACGATCGGCGTGCATGCTAAAATGCGGCGCGTACATCGATAAAATATGATTGACGTCTGCAGGCGTTTTGTATAAATATTCCGCGCCCTGGATTATTTTTTGTGCTTCATCATCGGTGAACGTTTCAATTCCCGCAGACGAAACCAATACCAGCCTGTTCACCACCGCCGGCATTTGCAACGCGACGATCAAGGAAATTTGCCCACCCATCGAATGACCAACAAGTGTTACATCATGCAATTTCATTTCTTCAATGATGCTGCGAACTACCAGCGCAAAAAAGCTCATCGAAAAATTTCCCCGCTGCTGCCACGACTCACCATGCCCGGGAAGATCAATCGCAATGCAACGAAAATCGTTCATCAAATGCTGCACCGCATATTTCCAGAAAAGCGAATTCAATCCCAACCCATGCACAAAAAACAAAACCGGTTTAGCCGACGACGTTTCCGATTGCGTATCATAAACAGCAATTTGTAATTCAGGATTTTTCAGAGAAATGATTTTTGCTGTAGCGAACATGGTTTTAAAATTAGGAATAAAATGTGCTAATGTGCTAATGTGCTAATGTGCTAATGTGCTAATGTGCTAATGGGTTAATGTGCTAATAAAAAGAAGTGTGGGCTCAGCTTCCATAGCATTAACACATTGGCAAATTAGCAGATTAGCAAATTCATCGCAAAGAAAATCCCGATCGCAGTGACCGGGATTCTTGCAATGGGAATGTGAATTGCAATTTTGGTATTTGGATTTTCTTTTTTTGAAATTTTAATCCCGTGATTTAAGCCATTTCGCAACAGCCGGCGCTAATTCTTTTTGTGAACGGCTTCCTACAAAAACACCAATATGACCGCCTGGGAATTTGTAAAGCTCTTTGTCTTTTGTTCCGACAAGATCATTTAATGGAATTGTTGCAGCAGGTGGAACGAGATGATCTTCTGCTGCGTAAATGTTCAGCAAAGGCATGCTTACATTTTTCAAACTCACTTTTTGTCCGCCTACTTCTAATTCACCTTTGAATAATTTATTCTGCTGGTAAAGATCTTTCATGAACTGGCGGAAACACTCGCCCGATTGATTCGGACTGTCGTTGATCCACTTCTCCATGCGCAGGAAGTTCATCATCTTGTCTTTATCCTGCATCGTGTCTACCACGTTCATGTATTTGCTCACCTTCATCATTGGTTTCAACATTGAGAAACCATTGTTCAGGAATTCACCCGGAATAGTTCCATACGTATCAACCAATCGATCGAAATTAATATCCTTCGACCAACGGAAAAGCAATCCATCGTTCGTAGAAAAATCAACCGGCGTAACAAGTGTGATGAGGTTTTTTATTTTGGTTGGGTGCAATGCAGAATAAATAAGGCTCAGCGTTCCGCCCTGGCAAACACCAAGCAGATTTATCGCATCCACATCATTATTCTTACGCACAAAATCAACAATATCATTCAAAAACCAATTCACATAATCATCCATTGTCACGTCTTTATCAGCGCGTGTCGGGTAGCCCCAGTCGATCATATAAATATCCAAACCAAGGTCAAGCAGGTTTTTAATGAAGCTGCGATCCGGCTGAATGTCCATCATATCAAAACGATTCACAAGCGCATAAGAAATTACCAGTGGCGTTTTAAATTTCGAAGGTGTGTCGCGTTTGTAACGATACAATTTCACCTTGTCCACTTTAAACACTAAATCTTTCGGCGTAGTAGCAACTTCTACTTTTTCAGCATGCACAAGATTGTCGTAACCGTTTACCAGCTTCGTGCTTGCTTCTGTTAGATCTTTCACAATATTTTCTGCCATGGGAAATAGTTTTGAGTTCGGAGTTTTGAGTTCGGAGTTAAAAGAAAAAAGTTTTTAGTTCGGAGTTCTTAGTTCGGAGATAAAAGAAAAGTTCGGAGTATTTAATTCGAAAAGTCTGTATGATCTCCGAACTAAACACTCCGAACTAATAAACTATATTAAACTGTTGCTGCTTTTTTCTTAGAAGATGATTTCACTTCTTTCGTTTCAGTAGCTGTTTCTTCACCTGATTGTTTTTCAAGCTGAGAAATGCGCTTACGCAATTCGTAGATCGTTGTGTAAAGCTCATCTGCTTCGCTGCGCAACATAATAGGAAGTGGCTGCAATAAAGTTTCAGCCATCTTTTCAGAACGCTGCTTGATGTCAAGACTCAGATCCAACAATTCAGCCTGGATTTTAGAATAAGAATCTGTCTTGAAAAGTTCAAGCATCGAAGCCTCATTCTTGTTCACCCATTTCTGGAACACTTCCTGGATGTTGCTCAGATCAGCGCCTTTTTTCAATTCTTCAGCATTTTCAAACAGGAATGTTTCCCATGTTTTTGCTCCTGTAGTGTACATCGTCTGCTGAAGCTCAGCTAATTTTTGTCCGTAAACAGAAACTTTTTCCATCATGCCGGTCATCAATTCATTTAGCTCAGTTTCTTTTCCCGGGGCGAATAAACGCAACAACGGAGAAATAGAACGCTGGTAAACTGCGAAAGGATTTGTCGGATTGTTTACATCATTTCCGAAAAGAAGGAATGGTGTAAGTGTTTTCATATTCTCAGGAATGCTTCCTGCAAATTGCTGGTAAACGTGCTTGTTGTAATTGCCCGCCATTTCAGCCCAGTTCTGAAACTGTGTGAAAAGTTCTTTTGTCTGAACAGGAGTAACCTGTGCAATCGAACGATCCATCATTTCTTTAAACGCTTCAGCATTGAAAAGATTTTTGAAATTTTCAGTGTTGAATGTATTGTTCTGCATGCTCTTCACAACCGGCGCCCACATTTCATAAAATTTCGCGTAAGCCGCAGAAATGTTAGTCATGTTGTTCCATGCTTCTTTTGTAGTCTCATCGTTCAACCCTTTGCCCCAGTTCTGAAACATGTTGTTCCATGGCTGTGCATTCTGGTTGTTCTGGTTGAAGAACGATTGTGTGTTATTCCACCACTGCTGCTGAAAATCCTGCACCTGCTTCATCGGGTTCGCGTTAGTTGCGAATGGATTGTTAGCAGTGAACGGATTTGTCATGAATGGATTTGTCATGAAAGAATTGTTTGTTGCAAACGGATTGTTCGCAGTAAACGGATTGTTTGCAAAAGGATTATTTGCAGTGAATGGATTAGCAGAGCCCTGGAAACTTGCCATTGCTTTGTTCATCTGCTCACGCTGTGCATTCATCCAGTTCATATAAATTTCAGAAACGTCAGCACCTTTGCCTTTCATAAGTTCGCCGTTCTCAGCAACTTTTTCGTTGAATGCTTTTGTTGCTTTTTCTGAAGCCGTTTTGGTAATTTCAGCTTGCTTCTCGAGCCACTCTTTGTAAATAGTTACTCCGTCGCTCATCGCTGCGCCGCTTTTTACAGATTCCTGCAATTTGCGGTTGCTTTCTGTCCAATTATCAGTCAGTTGTTTTTGTGTTTCCAACCAGGCTTCAAAAAATGTGTTCGTTTCCATTTCGCTTTTGTATATAATATATTGATTTTCAATAAAATAAGGCTAATCTTCCCTATTTTCAGGGTGCAAAGGTACGCCTTTTTAGCGCAAAGTCAAGTTCTCTTGTATGTTTTTGTGATTCGTCGCACTATTTTTCCTATTTGCAGTACAAATTTCAGGGTTGAGCATTATTGCAATAAATCCGCAGTAAGAACGAATTGTTATGTTTTAAAAAGGATGAAAAATAAAGTCAGGAGTATTTACGTAGCGAATCATTTCAATTGTAATTTGGGCCATGAAGTACAGGCAAGCTGACTTCATGGCCGAGCGCCACTACTATTACTCACGCAAAAAAAAAGATTGCCACAAAGACACTAGGATTTTTTTTATCATTAGGTACGTTTGCGAAACGTACCCAATGATAAAAAAGATCATCAATCACCCAACTCAATTTCCAAGTTACCAGATTATCAAATTACCAAATCCTTCTTTCAATCACCAAATCACCAGTCACTAAATTCTTTTCTCCATGATCGACCAAGGCACCACCTACAACCACACTTTCCGTTTTACACAACAAGAAGTTGAACTTTTCGCACAAGTTACCGGCGATAAAAATCCCGTTCACCTCGATGCAGCGTATGCAGCAAAAACAATGTTCAAAGTTCCCATCATGCACGGCTTTTTAGGCGGAAGTGTTTTTTCAAAAATTTTCGGAACACTTTTTCCCGGCGAAGGAACTATTTATTTAAAACAAAGCATGGCCTTCATGCGCCCCATGTTCGTTGAAACTGATTACGAAGTGCGCATGAATGTAAAAGAAGTCAACAAAGAAAAACACCGCGCAATAGTTGAAACTGTTATCGTTGATAAAACAACAGGCGATGTTGTGATCAATGGCGAAGCTACTGTGATGAATGTGGAGAAGATTAAATGATTTAGAAGGATGAAAAATGTTTTTAATATTTTCCTGGTTGCAGCTTTGATAGTGGGATGCCAAAGTCAGTCAGAGGATATGCTTACCCGTGCCTGGTTAATCCGGAGTTACCATTCTTCGAATCAAAATGAACGTTTGTATTCTGGGCTAATAACTTTTAATAATGACGCAAGCTGTATATTTCCTACAACAAATTACTCTAATAGGGAAAATGAAGGAAAATGGAAAGCTAAACAAGATGAGGATGGCGATAGCTTAGTTATTACTTCCTTAAATAAAGCCTTTGGAGGGATCTATAAAATCCATTTTAGAGACAGCGCGAGTCGTTTTATTTTAACACTCAAAAGCTATGACAAAGAAATTGAGTGCATAGAACTATTCCGTCATAATTGATGGCAGTAGTTCATGAATTGTCCTTGCACTATATTTATTCAATCACCAATCACCAACTCAATTTCCAAGTTACCGGATTACCAGATTACCAAATCCTTTTTTCAATCACCCAGTCACTAAATCACCCAGTTACCAAATCCTTTTTTCAATCACCCAAATCAATTTCCAAGTTACCAGACATGTCCTGAGCCTGCCGAAGGATTACCAGATTACCAAATCCTAATCAAAGGATTTCTTCGATTTATTCTGATATAGGAACGCTTCCGGATTTGCAAAGCGGAAAGTGATTTCTATTCCTCCACGGCTTTTCGTTACCGTATTCAGTCCCGAAATATTTACATCGTAGCTGAAGCCCAACGAATAAGAAGAGAATTCAAATCCGAAATAGGGAGCCACCGCATCCTTATGCCGGTAATAGCAACCCATAATAACAGTCGAGTTCTTTTTAAATCCTGTCACCTTTGAGCTTTCTCCCATCGCAACCCTGAAAAGCATGCCGGCTGTTATTTCCTTTTGTTTGCCCTGCCTCATGAACATAAACGATGGACATACCGCAAGGCTCGTATTTGTAATTCCGAGTGTAGCCGCTCCGTGAACAGTAAAGCGCATATGCAACCTGTCCTCACCACCAAGTAAAGTTTGGTTAGGCCGATTAATATGCATCACCGAAATTCCTGCGTGAATATTCGTCTCGTTGTTGGCAGAAATCGTGCGATCAGTTTTTCCATATGTCCACACAACACCGGTTCCGAAATCAGGATAGATGCGTGAACCGTCGATGTTTTCATTGGGAGAAACAGCAGGATCAAAAACACCGTTTGGTCCGTATTGATTATTCCATCTCAATTTATCAGCAGAAATACTGCTTTGAATAATTCCTCCAATGATGCCCGCAGAAAGCGCATTGAGATTATCTAATCGCGCGTGATATGCAATTCCGAGATTCACATTATTTGTTCGCATGTTTCCATCGCCCGCTTTATCCGAATAAACATTCAATCCGAAGGCAAGGCCTTTCATGAGCTTCTTTTTATAAGTTGCAGTCATGCGGTCGGCCTTATCCCAATTAAAACGGCTTGCTTTTATTTCAAAGCACAAACCTGAAGTGCTGAATGCATTTACACTTTGCCATTGCTGCTTCTGCTGAATCGTCAACTCAAGATCTTTCCACGATGCTGTCAATGCAGGATTCAGCAACATCGGCGCGGATGTGTATTGCGAAAAATGAATATCCTGCGCGTAAGCTGAAACGCACATTATAACAGAAAAGAAAATACTGATCAGGAAAACTTTCATGCAACTTCTATTTTATCAAACTGATATTTCCCTGGCGGTGAAATTCTTGTCCTGTTGTAAGCACCGCATCGAAGTAATACACAAACAACCCGCGGTTCAGTGGTTCGCCTTTGTAAGTTCCATCCCAGCATTCCGTCATTTTAGTTGTGATGAAAACGCGTTCGCCCCAGCGGTCATAAATTTTCAGCTCGAAGGTTGAAATACAAACGTTCGGCGGAATACAAAACTCATCGTTCGTTCCATCGTTGTTCGGCGAAAATGCATTCGGCATTAATTTATCCAACCCACCACTCGTACACGGAATTTCAACATCGATACGAACACAAATTGAATCAACGCAATTTGTAGTGCTGTCACTTACCAATACACAATACGTTGTAGTTTGTTGTGGCGTTGCAACAGGATTCGGACAATTCGTACAGCTTAAATCTGTTGCCGGCGTCCATTGATAAACATTTCCTCCACCTGCAACCAGCTGCGAATTTCCTCCGAGAATAAATCCTGTCGGTGTAGCAGTAACAGTTGCAACAGGTGGATTTGCCTGGAATACGGAAATTGTATTTGTCTGCGGACAACCATTCACATCTGTAACAGTTACATTAAAAGTTCCTGAACCAAGACCGGTAGCGGTTTGTGTTGTTTGTCCGTCACTCCACAAATAAGTATAAGGTCCTGTTCCTCCCGTGGGTGTTGCGGTGGCCGTACCGTTGGCCGTATCACAATCTGCGGGGACGGTGCTCATTGCAATTGTGAGTGGAGGCGGTTGCGTGATCACGAATGTTTGTATTACCTGGCAACCGAGCGGAGCAGATATAGTACACGAATAAGTGCCTGCGCATAAGCCGGTAGCCGTTGGTCCGGTACCACCTGTAGGCGCCCACAAATAAGTAAATGGTCCGTTTGTGCTCGTTACTGTGACACTTGCCGTACCATCGCAAAGTGTATTGCAGGTAGGAATAGTTTGTGCAGAAGTGTAAGTGAGACTGCTGTTGTCAACCACAATGGTGATATCATCTGAAGTGGTACAAAATCCATTTGTTCCCGTGACCGTATAAGTTGTTGTCACCATAGGTGAAGCGATCGGGTTGGAAATATTCGGATTATTTAGTCCCGTTGTAGGTGACCATGTCCATCCTGTAATCGGGTCCGGGCTAGTAGCATTGATCTGAACAGGTTGACCGGGACAAATCGTATCATCAATACCTGCGTCAACAGTTAGCGTTGTTACAACTACAGTTACTGTATCACTTGCATTTCCGGAGCAGGAAGCAACTGTGGCAACGTAGGTAGTAGTTACAGCCGGGCAAACACTTATGCTTAATCCGCTTCCCGCCTGGAATCCTGTATTCAGGTTAATCCATGTAACAGTTGGAGTAGGTGAGTTGAGAATGATCGGCGCAAACGGAATAAATCCCTGCGAGTAGGTGGTAGGACCTGTCGGAACGAATTCGTATCCTTCATTGGTAGCTGCCCAAACAGACGGGAAGTTTCTTCCGGGAACTACGTAAGCATTTGCTCCGGTTGCATCCTGTATTCCTTGAATTGCATAACCATTATTCCAGTTTAGGCAAATGTGTTTATCCGCAATATGCATTTCAATGCGATTGGTTGTTTCATAAAGCATAACACTCCCTGTGAACAAAAGGTTATTGCAGGAAAACATCGGTACGGAACAATAGGAAACAATAAACACACGATTAGGTGCTGTCCCGGTTGTAGTATAAACCTGCGTTCCTCCTGCAGGCGGCAGAAGATCTTCCCATGGACACATTATGGTATTCATTGGATTCGTATTGGAAGGAATTGCTGCGCCGATCGGCCACGTACAAAAACCATTCGCCTGCGTGGCGTCAAACGTTAATATATTATTAGAACCAACAACAATATTCGAATACGTATTACCGAAAAAAGTAAAGTTGAACCCGAGCGGAACAAGTCCCGACCACTGATCATCAGATAATGTAAGTGTTGTTCCGTTTAAGCCTGTACCTGGCGAAACGGTTGCTGTTAATGTTGCACAGCCGGGAGGACATACGGTATCATCGGGGCCAACGTTTATGGTTTGAGCAAAGGAAAAGCTGCTCACGAATAAAGCCACAACAAAACATATCCTGGGTAAGATACTGATCGTGTATTGTTTCATTTCACTTGTTTGCAGGAATAAACCGAATAGCTGTGTAGCAGGAATTCAGATTTAACCAGATGTGTTTCAATAAATTGCCAAAATAAAGGTAGACCAAATAAATTAAAATGCAAATACTGCAAGTTTACTGGCCTTTGCACAAATAAGAAGATCCTGCTTTTTTGGCAGGATCTTCTCGGTGATTTAGCAGTTTATATTTTATTTGATCAGGCTGACTTTTCCTATCAGGTCATGTCGCTTTCCTGTGAGATCAGTTGCATTGATTTTCCAAACATACGTATCGATCTGTGAAATTTCAGAGTGGCCCTGCACGCGTCCATCCCATCCGTCATTCAGATCATCGGTATAGAAAATCAGGTTGCCCCAGCGGTCAAAGATCCACATCTCATACCGGTCAGGATCCATTCCGATCGTCACAGGGAAGAACGTTTCATTCTTACCATCGCCATCCGGTGTAAATGCATTCGGTACATAGATCGAAGCATCCGGATCAATACAAACTGTATCCGTTGCAAAATCTGTACATCCGTCAGGACTTGTAACAGTTAATGTCACAAGGAAACAATCAGCAGTTCCGTAAGTGAAATCCGGGTTTTGTAATGCAGACGATGAATTTAAAATATCACCGAAGTTCCACGACCATACTGATGCATTTGTAGAAGAATCAGTGAAGAAGATCGTCGGATTCAACAGCGTTGTTGGTTGTGGTGATGAACCGAATGCAGCAACAGGGTTAGCAAACACTGTGATGTAACTGTTGAATGCAAATGTTTGCGTACATCCGTCAGCAGATTTAACTGTGAGGATTACAGTATACACACCCGGTGTTGTGTAGCAATGCGTTGGATTTTGTGTGGTAGCAAGATTGCCGTCACCGAAATCCCAATCCCATGCAACGATATTACCCGGTGCAGCGATTGTTGAAAGATCAGAGAAGTTCACACAAACAGGATTACATCCTGAAGTGATATCTGCAACAAACAATGCTGTCGGCATCGGGAAAACTGTAACAAGAGTTGTTGCGCTTGCAGTACATCCGTTTGCATCAGTCACAGTTGCGGTGTAAGTAGTGGTTGCTGTCGGAATAAGGTTCTGAGAATTTCCGCCCAGGTTACCCGGCATCCAAACTACATTCAGCGCCGGTGTTCCGCCTGCAGGAGTTGAGTTCAATACAACACCTGTTCCTTCACATACAGCGTTCGGTGCAGCGCTTGCAGCAATCGTTACTAAAGTTGGTTCAGTAACTACTGCAGTAACTGTCGATGTACATCCGCTTGCATCTGTAACGGTCATCGTATACGAGCCTGCCGGTAATCCGCTTGCAGTATCATTTGTGCTGCTTGCAGGTGCGGTCCAGGCATATGTATATGGATTTACACCACCTGTTGAACTTGTGATGATCTCTCCATCGTTGCTCTGGAAGCAGGTGAGATTGGTAACAGAAGTAAGCGATGCATTTACACCGTTGAGGTTATTGACAACAGCAGTAGTTGTATCCGAACAACCATTTGCATCCGTAGCAATTACAGTGTACGTGCCTGCCGGAATATTTGTGATCGCTGCTGTTGTTGCAGGTAACGACCATGCATAAGTGAATGCACCTGTTCCGCCGATCGCGCTTGCCGTTGCAGAACCATCTGACTGGTTACAATTAGCATCTACCGTTACTGTTGAAGCAACAACCTGCGTTGGTTCAGTAATATTGAATGATTGTGTAATGGCACAACCATTCGAATCTGTAATCGTGCAGGTATAAGTTCCGGCAAACAGAGTTGAAGCAGTATCAAGCGTTCCGGTAACAGGTGCCCATGCGAATGTAAAGGAACCAGTTCCGCCGGCAGGGGAAACTGCAGCCCATGCATTATTGCCACCGAAACAAAGTTCATCAGCCTGTGCGAATGTTGTAGTGACCTGCGTTGGTTCTGTTACAGTTGTTGAAGCAGTTGTTGTACAACCATTCGCATCTGTAACAGTACATGTATAAGAACCTGCAACAAGATTCGGCTCTGTAGAACCGGTTCCACCTGAAGGCGCCCATGCGTAAGTGTAAGCTGTTACGCCACCTGAACCTACTACTGTTGCGCTTCCTGTATTGCCTGCATTACATAATACAGCAGTATAAGATGCTGTTGCGGTTAATAATGGTGGTTCAGTAATAATAACTGAATCAACATCGAGACAACCATTTGCATCTGTAACTGTAACTGTGTATGAACCTGCGATCAATCCTGTTCCTGTTGCGCCTGTTCCACCCGTTGGCGACCATGCGTAATTGTAAGGTGGAGTTCCTGCACCCGTTACTGTTACTGTAGCATCACCGTTATTTCCACCGAAGCATAATACGTTGGTTGATGCTGTAATCGTTGCCACCGGTGTGCCTGCGTTAGGGACGTTTACAGAAGCAGTAGTAACACATGAATTAGCATCTGTTACTGTTACTGTATATCCGCCTGCAAGCAATCCTGTTTCTGTTGCACCTGTTCCACCACTCGGCGACCATGAGTATGTATAACCAGGTGTTCCGTTAGAAGCAACTACAGAAGCTTGTCCGTTAGCATTACCACATGTCGATTGTACGAATGAAGTAACAAGTGTAACCTGTGTTGGCTCAGTTACAGTAATCGAAGCAGTAATGAAACAACCGTTTGCATCCGTGATGGTACATGTGTAACCTCCTGCAGTCAATCCTGAAGCAGCTGCGTTTGTTCCGCCTGATGGAGCCCATGAATAAGTATATCCCGGCGTTCCATCTGCAGCGACCACAGTAGCAGTTCCTGTATTTCCTGCGTTACATAAAACAGGAGTTGTGCTGATGGTTGATGTAAGCTGTGTTGGTTCTGTTACCGTTGTTGATGCAGTTGTTGTACATCCGTTTGCATCTGTAACTGTGCAAGTATATGTTCCCGCAGTTAAGCCGGTCGCAGTTGAACCTGTTCCACCGGAAGGCGCCCATGCATAGGTGTAAGCAGTAACACCGCCGGCTGCAATTACTGTTGCGCTTCCTGTATTTCCTGCATTACATAATACAGGTGTGGATGATGCGGTTGCTGTGAGCAATGGTGGTTCTGTAATTGTAATTGTTGCTGCATCCGTACATCCATTTGCATCGGTAACAGTTACCGTATACGATCCTGCAATTAATCCTGTTCCTGTTGCACCTGTTCCACCTGTCGGTGACCATGCGTAAGTATAAGGAGGAGTTCCTGCGCCGGTCACAGTAACAGTTGCGTCACCATTATTTCCACCGAAACATAAAACGTTTGTCGATGCAATAATAGTTGCAATTGGTGTTCCTGCATTCGGAACGGTTACTGATGCTGTAGCTATACATCCATTCGCATCGGTTACAGTTACGGTATAAGCTTGCGCAAGTAACCCTGTTGCAGTTGCACCTGTTCCGCCGGTTGGAGACCAGGAGTAGGTGTAACCCGGAGTTCCGTTTGTCGCAACTACAGAAGCTTGTCCGTTTGCATTACCACATGTCGATTGAACGAATGAAGTTGTTAATGCAATCTGTGTAGGTTCTGTAATCGTGAGTGAAGCCGTTGTTGTACATCCGTTCGCATCAGTTATTGTGCATGTGTAAGAACCTGCAAGCAATGCAGTTGCTGTTGCATTTGTTCCACCACTTGGAGCCCATGAATACGTGTATCCACTTGTTCCGCCCGCAGGAGTAACAGTTGCCGAAGCATTATTTCCACCGAAACACAGCTCATCAATTTGTGTAGATGTTGCAGTGAGTAATGTTGGTTCAGTGACAGTTGTTGATGCAGTTGTTGTGCAACCATTCGCATCGGTAACAGTGCAGGTATACGTTCCTGCAGTTAAGTTCGGAGCAGTGGTACCTGTTCCACCGGAAGGAGCCCATGCGTAGGTGTAAGGACCAACTCCGCCATTTCCTGTTACTGTTGCGCTTCCTGTATTTCCACCGAAACAAAGTACAGGATTTGATGTAGCTGATGCAGTGAGCAATGGTGGTTCAGTAATAGTTAGTGATGCTGTTGCTGTACATCCGTTTGCATCTGTTAATGTAACCGTGTAAGAACCAGCGATCAATCCGGTTCCTGTCTGACCTGTTCCTCCTGTTGGTGACCATGCATATGTGTAAGGTGGAGTTCCGCCTGTTCCGGTTACTGTAGCATCACCATTATTTCCACCGAAACAGGAAACGTTTGTTGAAGCAGTGATTGCAGCTGTTGGTGATCCGGCATTCGGAACGTTTACACTTGCTGTAGTAACACATCCGTTAGCATCTGTAACAGTTACGGTATATCCGCCTGCAAGCAATCCTGTTGCAGTTGCACCGGTTCCACCTGAAGGAGCCCATGCATAGGTGTAGGTTGGTGTTCCTCCTGTTGCAACAACAGAAGCTTGTCCGTTAGCATTACCGCAGGTTGATTGAACAAACGATGTTGTTAATGCAACTGCTGTTGGTTCAGTCACCGTAATTGAAGCAGTGATCACACATCCGTTTGCATCTGTAATCGTGCATGTGTATGTTCCTGCTGTAAGTCCTGTTGCAGTGGCAGCTGTTCCACCCGTCGGAGCCCATGAGTAAGTATATCCCGGTGTTCCGTTAGCGGCTACAACTGTTGCAGTTCCTGTATTTCCTGCATTGCATAAAACAGGAGTTGTGCTGATTGTTGATGTAAGCTGTGTTGGTTGCGTCACTGTTGTTGTAGCAGTAGTTGTACAACCATTTGCATCTGTTACTGTGCAAGTATATGTTCCTGCAGTTAAGTTCGGAGCAGTTGTGCCTGTTCCGCCTGAAGGTGTCCATGCGTATGTATAAGGACCAACACCGCCGGTTGCAGTTACTGATGCGCTTCCTGTATTTCCTGCATTACAAAGTACAGGAGTTGAAGTTGCTGATGCAGTAAGGACAGGAGGCTGTGTTATTGTTACAGTTGCAGTAGAACTACAACCGTTTGCATCTGTTGCAGTAACGGTATAAGAACCGGCAATTAATCCAGTTGCTGTTGCAGCATTTCCGCCGGAAGGAGTCCATGCATAATTATAAGGACCAGTTCCACCGGTAGCAGTAGCAGTTGCCGCACCATTATTTCCACCGAAACAAAGAATGTTTGTAGAAGAAACAATTGATGCTGTAGGAGAGCCTGCATTTACAATTGTAATTGAATGTGTGAATATACATCCGTTCGCATCTGTAATTGTGCAGGTGTATGTTCCGGCTGCAAGTCCTGTTGCGGTAGCAGCATTACCACCCGAAGGAGCCCATGCATAAGTATAACCCGGTGTTCCGCCTGAAGGTGTAACAGTTGCTGCACCATTCGGGTTACCACAAACCGCTGTCACTGTTGTTGATGTTGCAGTGATTGCAGTTGGTTGCGTAACAGTAATTGTCCTGGTAATAACACATCCGTTTGCATCTGTAATTGTGCAGGTATAAGTTCCTGCTGCAAGTCCGGTTGCAGTTGCACCTGTTCCGCCTGAAGGAGCCCATGAATAGGTGTATGCCGGAGTTCCACCGGAAGCAGTTACTGATGCAGTACCTGTTGCTCCGCCATTACAAAGTGCAGGTGTTGTAGACGTTGTTGCTGTAACTGCTGTAGGTTGTGTAACGGTTACTGTTGCAGTGCGTGTGCAACCATTTGCATCTGTTACAGTCACTGTATAGGTTCCTGCAGCAAGACCTGTTGCAGTTGAACCTGATCCACCTGAAGGCGCCCATGAATACGTGTAACCCGGTGTTCCGCCTGAAGCTGTTACCGTTGCAGTTCCTATTGTTCCACCGTTACATAAAACTGGAGTTGAAGCAGTTGTTGCAGCTAATAAAGGGGGTTGTGTTAAAGTAACACTTGCTGTTGTGCTACATCCGTTTGCATCGGTAACTGTAACTGTATAAGATCCTGCGATGAGAGAAGAAGCTGTAGTTCCTGTTCCGCCTGTCGGTGCCCATGCATAGGTGTACGGAGCTGTTCCGCCGCTTGCAAGAACTGTGGCAGATCCGTTATTACCACCGTTGCACAAAATATTGGTTGAAGAAGTAATTACAGCTGTTGGTGATCCTGCGTTTACAATTGTAACAGATCGTGTAATTATACAACCGTTTGCATCTGTAATAGTACAAGTGTACGTTCCTGCCAATAATCCGCTTGCTGTTGCACCTGTTCCACCGGAAGGCGCCCATGAATACGTATATCCCGGTGTTCCGCCCGAAGCGACAACTGTTGCAGATCCGTTCGGGTTACCGCATGTTGCCGTTACAGTTGAAGTTGTTGCAATAACAGCGGTTGGTTGTGTAACAGTAATTGTTCTTGTGATCACACATCCGTTTGCATCTGTAATTGTGCAAGTGTAAGTTCCTGCAGCAAGTCCTGTTGCAGTTGAACCTGTTCCGCCTGACGGAGCCCATGAGTATGTATAAGTAGGTGTGCCACCCGAAGCAGTTACTGAAGCAGTTCCTGTTGTTCCGCCATTACAAAGTACCGGTGTTGTTGCAGTTGTAGCTGTGACTGCAGTCGGTTGTGTAACTGTAACTGTTGCTGTGCGTGTACAACCATTTGCATCTGTAACTGTGCAGGTATAGGTTCCTGCTGCAAGACCTGTTGCTGTTGCACCTGTTCCGCCAGACGGAGCCCATGCATAAGTGTATGCCGGTGTTCCGCCCGAAGCGGTGACTGTTGCAGTTCCTGTTGTTCCTCCATTACACAATACAGGAGTTGAAACAGTTGTTGCAGCCAATAAAGGTGGTTGTGTTAAAGTAATACTTGCAACACTAGTACATCCGTTTGCATCGGTAACTGTCACTGTGTATGATCCTGCAATGAGTGAAGATGCAGTTGCGCCTGTTCCACCTGATGGAGCCCATGAATAAGTGTAACCCGGTGATCCGCCTGTGACTGAGACTGTAGCTGAACCGTTATTTCCACCATTACAAAGAATATTTGTTGAAGCGGAAATTGTTGCTGTTGGCGATCCTGCGTTTACGATAGTTACAGATCGTGTGATTATACAACCATTCGCATCTGTGATTGTACATGTGTATGTTCCTGCTAATAATCCGGTTGCTGTTGCACCCGTTCCACCTGAAGGAGCCCATGAATACGTATATCCCGGTGTTCCGCCCGAAGCGACAACGGTTGCAGATCCATTCGGGTTACCACATGTTGCAGAAACAGTTGATGTTGTTGCAGTAACAGCGGTTGGTTGTGTAACTGTAATTGTTCTGGTGATCACACAACCGTTTGCATCTGTAATTGTGCAAGTGTAAGTTCCCGCTGCAAGTCCTGTTGCTGTCGAACCAGTTCCGCCGGATGGAGCCCACGAATAAGTATATGTTGGTGTTCCACCCGAAGCAGTTACAGAAGCAGTTCCTGTTGTGCCGCCATTACAAAGTACAGGTGTTGTAGCTGTTGTAGCTGTTAATGCTGTTGGTTGTGTAATGTTGAATGTTCTTGTAATCGTACAACCATTCGCATCCGTAATTGTACATGTATACGTTCCTGCACAACGTCCGCTTGCAGTTGCACCTGTTCCGCCTGATGGTGCCCATGCATAGGTATATGTTGGTGTTCCGCCCGATGCGACTACTGTAGCGCTTCCTGTACAAGCAGCATTACATAAAACGTTTACCTGTGATGTTGTAGCAGTTAATGCAGGTGGTGCAGTTATAGCAACGGTAGCAATAGTGGAACAACCATTTGCATCTGTTACTGTTACTGTATATGTATTTGCGGGCAATGAAGATGCAGTTGTTCCTGTTCCGCCTGATGGTGCCCATGCATACGTATATGGACCTGTTCCGCCACTTGCGCTGACAGTTGCTGATCCGTTGTTGCCACCAAAACAGGTGACGTTAACAGTAGCAATAATTGTAGCGGTTGGTGAACCGGCGTTTGTAACAGAAACTGTTCTTGTAATTACGCAACCATTTGCATCTGTAATTGTACAAGTGTATGAACCTGCAACAAGACCGGTTGCAGTAGCACCTGTTCCACCTGATGGTGCCCATGAATAGGTATACGCCGGAGTTCCACCTGAAGCAACTACAGCAGCAGATCCGTTCGGATTACCGCATGTAGCCTGGACGGATGAGGTTGTTGCTGTTAATGCTGTTGGTTGTGTAATTGAAAAAGTTCTCGTGGTTGTACAACCATTTGCATCGGTGATGGTGCAAGTATAAGTTCCTGCACATCTTCCTGTTGCAGTTGCACCTGTTCCACCGGTTGGCGCCCATGAATAAGTGTACGGACCTGTTCCACCTGAAGCGACTACTGTTGCGCTTCCTGTACATGCTGCGTTACATAACACGTTAACCTGTGATCCTGTTGTGGTTAATGCAGGCGGTTGTGTAATGCTGAATGTTCTTGTGATAGTACAACCAGCCGGTGAGCTAATGGTGCATGTGTATGTTCCTGCGCAAAGTCCTGTTGCGGTTGCACCTGTTCCCCCTGAAGGAGCCCATGCGTAGGTGTAAGTTCCCGTTCCACCTGAAGCGACAACTGTTGCGCTTCCTGTACAAGCTCCGTTACATAAAATATTTACCTGCGATTGAGTTGCTGTAATTGCAGGAGGTTGTGTAATGTTGAATGTTTGTGTTATTGAACAACCAACAGGAGAACTAATCGTACATGTGTAAGTGCCTGCACAAAGTCCGGTTGCCGTTGCAGCAGTTCCGCCTGAAGGAGCCCACGCGTAAGTGTATGTTCCTGTTCCACCTGAAGCGACAACTGTTGCACTTCCTGTGCATGCACCAAAACAAGTAACGTTGACTTGCGATTGTGTGGCAGTAATAGGAGGTGACTGCGTGATGGTGAAGGTTCTTGTTGTTGTACATCCGTTCGCATCTGTAATTGTACAAGTAAATGTTCCTGCACACAATGAAGAAGCTGTTGCACCTGTTCCACCGGATGGAGCCCATGAGTATGTATACGGAGCTGTTCCGCCAGAAGCAACAACTGTCGCGCTTCCGTTGCACGCGCTGTTACAAGTAACATTCACCTGTGAGCCGGTTGATGTTAATGCAGGTGGTTGTGTGATATTAAATGTGCTTGTAATCGTACAACCATTAGCATCTGTAATTGTGCATGTATATGTTCCTGCACATCTACCTGTTGCAGTTGCAGCTGTTCCGCCTGTAGGAGCCCATGCATAAGTGTATGGAGCTGTTCCGCCTGAAGCAACAACTGTCGCGCTTCCTGTGCAAGCTCCGTTACATAAAATGTTTACCTGCGATTGTGTTACAGTTATTGCAGGTGGTTGTGTAATTGTAAATGATCTTGTCGTGGTACAACCATTTGCATCCGTGATTGTACACGTATAAGTTCCGGCACATCTTCCTGTTGCTGTTGCCGCAGTTCCACCGGTAGGCGCCCATGCATAGGTATATGGACCAGTTCCACCTGAAGCAACTACCGTCGCGCTTCCGGTGCATAGTCCGTTACACAACACATTCACCTGCGATCCTGTTGAGGTTAACGCCGGTGGTTGTGTGATTGTAAATGATCTTGTCGTTGTACAACCATTTGCATCGGTAATTGTACACGTAAAGGTTCCTGCGCATAATGCACTTGCAGTCGCACCTGTTCCACCTGACGGCGCCCATGAATAGGTGTACGGAGCTGTTCCGCCTGAAGCTACTACTGTTGCGCTTCCGGTGCATAATCCGTTACATAAAACATTCACCTGCGATCCTGTTGTTGTTAAAGCCGGTGGTTGTGTAATTGTAAATGATCGTGTCGTTGTACAGCCATTTGCATCTGTAATCGTACACGTATATGTTCCGGCACATCTTCCTGTTGTAGTTGCTGAAGTTCCTCCGGTTGGTGCCCAGGAATATGTATAGCCCGGAGTTCCGCCTGCAGCTACGACAGATGCGCTACCTGTGCATTGTCCGTTACACAATACATTCACTTGTGAACCTGTAGAAGTTAAAGCCGGTGGTTGTGTAATTGTAAATGTTCTTGTGATTGAACAACCGGCAGGTGAGCTGATGGTACACGTATACGTTCCTGCACACAATGCGGATGCAGTTGCGCCTGTTCCGCCTGAAGGAGCCCATGCATAGGTGTAAGTTCCGTTTCCACCTGAAGCAACTACTGTGGCGCTTCCGGTGCATTGACCGTTACATAATATGTTCACTTGTGATTGCGTGGCGGTAATGACCGGTGGTTGCGTTATCGTTATTGTCCTTGTGCCGGTACAACCATTCGCATCGGTTACAGTTAATGTATATGTTCCGGCGCAGATGCCTGTTGCAGTATTGGTAGCTCCTGTTGTTGTGCTTGCCTGTGCAGGCGACCACGAAAATGTATACGGCGCAGTTCCACCACTCGCTGTTGAAGTAGCTGTTCCGTTACATGTACCAAAACACGTGGCATTGGTTTGAGAGCCGGTGAGCGTTAACCCACCTCCGGCATTGGCGACAACAACGGATGCTGTATACGTATTACAACCTGAAGTTGCCGTGACAGTATAAGTTCCCGCGCATAACCCGGTAGCAGTTGAACCTGTTCCCCCGGAAGGTGACCAGGAATACGTGTAGGTTCCGACCGGATTGACGGTAACGGAAGCTGTTCCATTACAACCTGCACATGTTGCAGGAGTGGAAGTCATTGTAAGTGTTGCAGGTGTACAAGCAACACACGTAGTTCTATAATACAACGCGGCGACACATAGGTTGAAGCAATCGCCACTTGAATTTACGTTAAAGGCGGAGGTAGTTTGCCCGGCGGCGACCGTGGTTGTGACGGCAGGAGTATCCCACCAGTTCCAGGTAAGTGCTGCGGCAGTTCCATTCAGCGTCCATGAGTTTGGGTTAAACTGAATATCACCTACACACATGAAAGCTTTTGCTCCTGTCGTGGGACCACAAACAGCAGGATAAGTCATTACATAGTTTGCAATACCGCCATTGACAACAAATGCTCCGTCATCTACGCGGACAGTTCCACGCCAGGTTTGTGCTGCATTGCTCCAGATAACCATGAGAGTAGCACCATCCATATCATTTGCGGATGTAGGTGGATTAGTTAAAATTCCACTGATGTTATAATTTCCGTTACCGGCAATAGCAGCAGTAACATCGGCACGATAAGTATATGATCCCGCGTAACCCCAGCATTTATCAGGGCCTTGTCCTACCACGGCCATTGGATAACTGGTACTTACTGCGCTTGGATTTACGATTGTCGCTGTTTGTGCAGAGCCATCGCCGGAACCCTGGGCCCATAAATAAGCCTGAAGAATACAAGCTCCTGCAGGAATACCGGTAATGCTGAATGCAGCTGGCTGAAGAACTCCCTGTGGAGAAAAACGTTGTCCTAATACGCGCGATGCAATCGCATAATCAAGTCCACACGCTGTGTTGGTATAAACCATTCCAAGCGTTCCGTTTCCGTTTTGCGGAGTAGGTGTTGGTCCGTTATGAAGTGTTGATTGATTTGCGAGGTATCCGCAAGCGCCTGGAACGCCAGGACAATTTGTGGTGCGCGAAACTTGTGTCTGGGCGTTCAGCCAGCCGGCAACAAATAATAGCACAACAATTACGGTAGGGCGTAATTTTGGAATCATAATCGGGATTTAATACTGTGCAGAAGTGGTGGTTATGTGTGTTGAGGTGTTTTGCTTGTGCAATTTATAACAATTCCCCAATTGACAAGTAATTTGTTTTCAACTAACTAGGAAAAGTTGTGGATAAAAATCCCCAATGGGAATAGGGGTAATTTATAGTTACATTTTAAATAAAAAGCGGGAATAGATTAATTATCAATTGATACAAGTGAAGTCAAGTATTGTAAAGCGCTTCCCGACCGAAAGACATATGAAACCAGTTTGGATGGCTTAATTTTTGTATTCGCAAAGATTTCTACTATGAAAAATAATTTTCTCATGGTATTTCTTAAAGAAAATGCGAATCCGATGTTGTAAAAAACAAGTTCTGCTGTAATTTAAAGTTTAATCGATCGGCGTATTATTCCTTTTTAAATGTCCGTATGCGCATTTCTTTTATTCGTTCTCCATTTGCTGAATCATGAATTAAAGTTTTCAATCTTCTTGTTCGGGTGCTTTCCTGTTTTGCCTGGATCACCCACCATATTGCAGCTTTTCTGTACGATGCCGCACTCGCAGAAAACCATTTCCATGCTTCTTTGTTTGATTTGAATTCTTTTTCAAAAGCAGGTTCCAGTTTTATTTCCTGCTGCTCGAAAGAATATTTTTTTTCATTCTTCCCGTTACGTTCATTATAAATTTGTAATCCTGCTTCCTGCATTAATCCCGCTTTCTTCAATTCTTCCACTTTTTTTAAATTCACCGCGCTCCAGATGCTCGTTTTTTTTCTTGGTGTAAAACGGATCTTATAGCTTTCTTCATCTATTCCTTTTCGCAAACCATCTATCCACCCGAAACACAAAGCGTGGTCAACAGATTCAGGCCAGGTGATGGATTTTTTTCCTGACAAGGTTTTGTAAAATCCAACCCACTGTTCCTCTTTCTTCGCATGATTTTTTTCTAACCAGGTTCTGAATTCAGCAGGTGTTTTAAAAAATTTAATGTTCGGATCGTTGCTGTTAATTGCCATTTTTATTATTAATAATTACTAAGACATTTTAATTTTTCACCTTCTTCCCATTCTTCCATTTTTCAATCGTGGTTGTTCCATCCGAATTGTAATAAGTAAATACACCCTCCATTTTATCATTGTGATACGGACCCGTGTAAAGTAGTTGCCCATCTTCGTAATATTGGTTGAAAGCCCCTTCATATTTTGTATTCACCAATGGAACTTCCCATCTTATACTTCCTGAATGATAATATTCTGTGTAACGGCCATGACTTTTCATGCTTTCTATAGTAAGATTTACATCAAAATTAATCCATTTGCCCCGGGTGGTCGTTTTTAAAAAAGGGCAGATGTCCAATGAGTCTTTATCGAAGTTGAGATAACGTACTGACTTTTTGATTCCGTCTTTGTAATAAAGATATTCGCAATAATAAAGCAACGTATCATGATCGCATGCATCGGCAACAATGATATTTCCATTGTCTGAAAATTGCTTGCACGTATCAATGAATGTTCCGTTATCAAAGTGATTAATTTCCTTCAGCTGACCATTTTTATGCCATTGCCGGAAAGTGCCATGAAGATTTCCATTCCTGATCGTAAATTCTTCAGCAAGCGTTCCGTTTGAGAAATAGAATTTATTCGTGCCTTCTGAATAATTACGCGTTTTATATAGTGCATTTACAGGATTTGGATTAGCTGCAAACGCGCCGAAAGCAAGAAGAAGAAGAAGAAGAAAAGTTAATCGGATCATTCAACTAATTTAAATAAACAAGCTCAGATCCCCAATTTAGGTAACCAGGGGCATCTTCGCATTAATTTTTGCCTGTCAATACACATCAGCAATGCAATAAATAAAAATGGCTGTGCTGCAATTCTATAACGGACAAGCGCACCAATGACAGGTGTTGTTAATCCGATCACAAGCAATAATAAAAGGGAAAAAGAAATGCATAATCCGAAAATTGCCGGATGAGAAATTTTTCCACGAAAGAAAATTACCAATAGCAGCATCAATATAAAAAGCAGGTTTTCTAACGCCGGTAAAAGGAACATCGGATTTTTCGTTTCCCAAATGAACGGGCGGAATAAAGCATTAAATGTTGCTTTCGGAATTTCTGCAAGGAATGATTTTAAATCGGGTTGCAGATAACCAACATTCAACAAACTTCCTGCACGCGGAATATCGGTTTGCATTTTATATGCTGAAGTATCGCGATTATTTTTCACAAACACCGTATCACGAAAGCCGGAAAGGAACGGGCGGTAATAAAAATCAGCGCCGCTGCGAATACGATAGATGGAATCATTCAGTTTAATCAGATCATCACGATGATCATCGGCAATATAAACTTCTGCCGAATCATTGATTAAAACAATGCCGCCGACAGACATTTTCAGGAATTCATTTTGTTTGTTAGCAAGCAACTTCAACGGTTCTCTTTCAGGAGCAAGCCATTTTAATGAAAGGGAAAATCCGAAGAATAAAAGCAGCACGATTGAAAATTTCAGCAAGGCATTTTTACTGCTTTTGAATACGATGAGCGCTGCAATGAGTGGGGGAATTATTCCGACAATCACATAAAATTTTGAGAAAAGAAGAATGAAGGCACCGATAAGTAGAAATAAAATCCGCCACCATTTTTTATCCACTGCAAAGCGAAATGTTTGATAAAGCAGCAAGCCTAAACCGAAGATCATTAATCCTTCTTTCATCACACCTGATGTCCAGAACAGCAATGAAGGCAACAGGAAAATTATTCCGGCAGCAGCTCCCCGCCAGGCTTTAACAGCAGGGAAAATGATCTTGTAAATAAAACATAAACCTGTGAAGGAAAGAAAACACATGATCAGCGAATGCGTGAAATAATTCCCCATCGATATCATTCTCACCAGCGCATTAAAGCGAATGACAATATGCCCATCATTCAAAAGATTATTATCAAACAAACGATACCAATAATTCATCTTCTGATAATACATCGATTCGATCTGCGGCGTATCATCACCGATTCCCGAAAGCATTTTGAAATAATCGGAAGGATTGGAATGCAATGCATCAAACATGATCTTGCTGTCATCGAAATATTTCCAGATGTCGGATGTAGCGCGGTCGGTGTAGTAATGTGTGTATATAGCCCACAGCGCAACGCCGGCAAGTAATTTCAACCCGAAAAAAAATGATGGGGTCCATTTTCCAATTCCGTCTAACTGAAAAAATTTCAGCTTGCGGAGGAGGAAAAATATAATTGCAGTGTAAAGCAGGAGCAGCACCCAGTTCATTCCTGCAAGATCATTAAAAAAAGGAGTAAAATGCTAATTGCCACTTTAAAAATAGCTGAGACCAATTATGATCAGGCGAATAAGCACCGTACAGGCAATTAACAATATTAAAATGACCATTAGGAAATATCTTTTATTTGGCTGCGAGTTTTGTTTCCGGTAATCAACATATGCTTTAAGAATATAACCAGCAAGCGCGATCAGTCCTATTCCTGAAATAGCGATGACTAATTTGGAATCCGACATGATCTGTAGAAGCAGCAAAATCGTAACAATGAAATTAGTCAGCAGCATAAAACCTAAAGTGGTAATAAAAGGTACTTTTTCAAGCTTGCCCGTTTTGGTGTAGGGTGCAACAGCACTTAAGAATTCTTCCTGCCGTTCCAGGTTAAGGATTGACATGATCGGTTTTAAATCCCTGTTATAAATAAAAAAAAGGTTGGAAGAAAAGTGTTCAATCTTACCGATGTCTGAAAATAAAATAACCGGCCTTTTATTAAACCGAATGCCTTCCGGTGAAAGAATAAGCAAGGATTCTTTTGTTTCTTTCCGTTTCCCTGTAACCATTCCAATTGCAAAAAAAGGAAAAATCATCAGCAGGTAAATATGATAACGCTTAATGTCTTCCGGGTAGCTCCGTTCAGCCCAAAACAGGTAAACAAATACCAAAGCGATTGCCAGTGTAAAAATAAACACGCGCCAACAAGCAACAATCGTTGCTCTTTTTACAGCTGCGGGTAGAAATTTGAATTCCTGGTTCATAGGGGGAACGAATTACGAATCGTTCGAATATACGAATGTACCTACGAAAATGCCTCTTTAATGATTCGTACATTCGTTTTGATTCGTAATTCGTTCCCTTAAAAAAGTTGAAAAACACCGCCTTATTTGTTGATAATTCACAGAATTCATAGCTGTCTTCTGCGTAATTTTGTACCCTCTAAAAATAAGCCTCATGTCGAATTCCTCCACGGAAACAAAGATCACCACTGTTGAAACTGCAAAAGAGCTCGGATTGCTTCCGGAAGAATTTGAAAAGATAAAAGAGGTCCTTGGCCGCACGCCTAACTTCACAGAGCTCAGCATTTATTCTGTGATGTGGTCGGAGCATTGCTCGTATAAAAATTCCATCACCTGGCTCAAAACTTTACCCAAAGAAGGTCCGCATATGCTGGCGAAAGCCGGTGAAGAAAATGCCGGACTTATTGATATCGGCGACGGACTTGCCTGCGCGTTTAAGATCGAATCGCATAATCATCCTTCTGCACTCGAGCCTTACCAGGGCGCTGCAACAGGAGTTGGCGGAATCAACCGCGATATTTTTACCATGGGCGCGCGACCGATCGCACAATTAAATTCATTGCGTTTCGGCAATCCGGAATTGGAAAAAACAAAATGGCTCGTTCGTGGTGTGGTGAAAGGAATTGGTGATTATGGAAACGCATTCGGTATTCCAACCGTTGGCGGTGAAGTTTTTTTCGATGAATGTTACAATGTAAATCCATTGGTAAATGCAATGTCGGTCGGAATGGTAAAAATCGGTGAAACGGTTTCTGCTACTTCGCATGGCGTTGGAAATCCTGTTTTTATCGTCGGCTCTTCTACAGGTAAAGACGGAATCGCAGGCGCTGCATTCGCAAGTAAAGATCTTACAGAAGATTCAGCAAAAGATTTACCGTCCGTACAAGTTGGCGATCCGTTCCAGGAAAAATTATTGCTCGAAGCATCGCTTGAAGTAATAAAAACCGGCGCAGTTGTAGGAATGCAGGATATGGGTGCGGCAGGAATCACTTGTTCCACTTCTGAAATGTCTGCAAAAGGTGAAAGCGGAATGAAAGTGTGGCTCGATAAAGTTCCGACTCGCCAGGAAAATATGAAAGCATGGGAAATCCTTCTTTCCGAATCACAAGAACGCATGCTTGTGGTGGTGAAAAAAGGCGAGGAAGATAAAGTGCAAAAAGTATTTGATAAATGGGATTTGAATTGCGTGCAGATCGGTGAAGTAACCGATGGCGGCAAATTAGAATATTACATGCACGGCGAGCTGGTTGCTGAAATTCCTGCTGAGTCATTAGTGCTTGGCGGAGGCGCACCGATCTATAAACGCGATTACAAAGAGCCGGCTTATTTTGCAGAAGCCAAAAAATTTAAAATTGATTCCATTCCTGTTCCAACAGATTTAAAAGGCATCGCAAAAAAATTAGCTTCGCATCCGAACATTGCTTCTAAACGCTGGATCTACAATCAATACGATTCAATGGTTGGTACCATCAACATGAGCACGAATGGTCCGTCTGATGCAGCAATTGTAAATCTGAAAGGAACAAATACTGCGCTTGCATTAAAAGTAGATTGTAATTCCCGTTATGTGAATGCTGATCCTGAACAAGGATGTGCGATCGCTGTTTCTGAAGCCGCACGAAATATTGTTTGTTCCGGTGGCGAACCTTCTGCAGTTACAAATTGCCTGAACTTCGGAAATCCGTATAACCCGGAAGTGTACTGGCAATTTGTCGGCGCAATCAAAGGAATGGGAAAAGCGTGTTTGAAATTCAGCACACCTGTTACCGGCGGAAACGTCAGCTTCTACAATCAATCATCTTACGAAGGACCTGTTTTTCCTACACCAACAATCGGTATGTTAGGAATTGTGCGCGATAAAAAACACGTCACTACTATCGGATTTAAAAACGAAGACGACGTAATTTATTTATTAGGCCGCTCGCGCAACGATATCAATTCATCCGAGTACGTCTATTCAATCTGCGGAGTAAAAAATTCTCCCGCTCCTGATTTCGATCTCGACGAAGAATTTAATTTGCAGAAAGAGTTGCTCGCAGCCATTCGCGCCGGGTTAATTTCTTCCGCTCACGATTGTGCCGATGGTGGTTTGTTTATCACGCTGCTCGAATCTTCCATGCACAAAGGATTGGGAATTGAAATTACTTCCGATGTAAATGTGCGCAAAGATGCTTTCCTTTTCGGCGAGGCACAAAGTCGAGTTGTGATCACCGTTGCTCCCGGAAAAGAAGCCGAGCTAAAAGCACACTTCGAAAAATCAGGAGTTGCATTTTCTAAATTAGGAACTGTAAAAGGAAAAGATCTTGTTATTGATGGAGAGAATTTCGGTGGGGTAGAAGAGTACAAGGTTTCTTACGATACTACTATTGAGAAGATGATGAATTAAAGTTTTAAGGAGCGGGAAGTATTTTCTTTTTCTTGAGAGCTTGTATCCTGCTTTCCGTTACAAGTCCTCGCCACAACGCACAAACCTCAAAGAACACAGCGCACAATCCTGCTGAATTCTTTGAGGTTTTTCTTTCACACGCTGCGGGCTTTTCACTGCAATCAGGGCTGGTTTATTGCATTGTAGTGTTAATGAGAGATTCTTTTCGCACAAACTCAGCCGCACCGGTTAATGATTTCCATCAAAAAAAAATGAACCATCTCCGGGGAAATGGTTCATTTTAATTCGTTGAATAATTCTCTTTCTACTTTCCGCGAATCAATTGCACAAATCCGCTTTCCTGGTAAATCTTATCCTGGAAATCTACCATGTGCACGGTGTAATAATACACACCATCAACAGCATCACCTCCGTTTTTAGTTTGACCGTTCCAGTAACCTGCAGTTCCATCCCATTCGTAGATCAATTCACCCCAGCGATTGTAAATATCACAACGAAGCGTTTTCATACCCATGTTGGTGATCGTAAATCCATCATTCATATTATCACCACCCGGAGTAAATACGTTTGGAATGGAATAATACACATTGTTGATCTCTACACAAATCGAATCTGTATTCGTACAGCCGGAACTATTTGTAACGGTAAGCGTTGCGCAATATGCCCCCACATCTGTAACACCAAGCGGCACACACGGCGATTGAACTGTTGAAGTTGCTACACCATTCAAATCCCAAAACCAGCTTGCTACACCTGCAGGACCAGTGAAACAAAGCTGGCTTCCCGGACCGGTTAAGGTATACACACCATTCGTTGCATTCGAAGTAAACGCTGCTGATGGTAATGGATTAACCGTGACTGTTGTAGTTGCTGTTGATGTACATCCGCTGGCATCAGTAATTGTTACCGTGTAGCTGGTTGTAGTTGTAACAGTAACAGTTTGCGAAAACGAAGTCGGGTTCGGCCCGCTTGACCATAGGTAAGTGTATGGTGCAACTCCACCTGTGCTGCTGGCAGAAATAGTTGCGGATTGCCCGATGCAGGCTGAGTCTCCTGTAGTTGTTGCGATCATTACAGCCGGTTGCGTGATGGTAATGTTTTGTACACTAATACAACCATTCGCATCAGTTATTGTAATCGTGTAGGTTCCTGCCGTTAATCCATTTGCAGTTTGCGAGGTTCCGCCTGTAGGTGCCCATGCATACGTATACGGACCTGTTCCACCTGCGGCCGAAACGGTTCCTGTTCCATCACTTCCTCCGCCACAGCTCACATTTGTGAAAGCGGAATTGGAAGTAATTATCGGAGGTTCCGTTATCGTAAACGTCGCGGACGTGACACATCCTCCCGCATCCGTCGCTGTTACGGTATAAGTTCCAAAGGTCAAACCTGTTACTGAAGGAGTAGTGCCGACAAATGGTGTCCACGAATATGTATATGGCGCATTACCACCCGAAACTGTGATCGAGGCAGTTCCATCATTCATACCGAAACAGGTAATATCGGTTGAAGCTGAAATGTTGGACAATCCGCTTGTGTTAATGATCATTGCGGTATCTGTAAGTGTGCAACCGTTTGAATCGGTAACTAAAACGGTGTACGTTCCGACAGTAAGATTGATATCAGTAGCAGAATTTCCTCCCGAAGACCACAAGTAGGTATAGGGGCCTGTTCCACCGAATACATTTACAGTTGCGCTTCCCGAGGCAGCACATCCCACATCGATAGTTGTCATCGTGCTTGTTAACGGTGCCGGTTCTGTAATTGTAATTGATTCGGTCAAAGCACAACCATTTGCATCTGTAACGGTGAGTGAATAGCTTCCCGGTCCGAGGCCTGTTTCTGTAGCAGCATTTCCGCCCGAAGTCCATGAATAATTATAAGTCGGCGCGCCACCGGTTACTGTTGCTGTTGAGCTTCCGTTTGCCTGCCCGTTACACGCCACATTTGTTACAGCCATTGTAATGGTCATTCCCGGAGGTTCTGTAATTGTAAATACGCTCAGGTAAACGCAACCTGCTGCGTCTGTTGTTGTAGCAGTGTAAGACCCTGCAATGAGTCCGCTTGCTGTCGGACCGGTTCCTCCGCTGGGGGCCCAGCTATAGGAGTACGGCCCTGTTCCGCCTGCAGGTGTAACGGTTGCAGTACCATTATTTCCCTGGAAGCAGCTCACATTTGTTTGTGCGGATGTAGCAGTTAAATTTCCTGTATTACCCACAGTGATTGTTGTGGTTTGTGTCATACATCCGCCTGTGATAGAAACGGTGTAAATGCCGGCACATAAATTCGTAGCGGTTTGTGAAGTTTGTCCGCTTGGATTCCAGCTATACGTATAAACTCCTGCGGGCGATGGAATTGCTGTTGCTGTTCCTGTGCAGCCCGGGCAGGTGGATGGTGTTGATGAAGTAGCAACCGATGCAACAGGGTTTACCAATGGACAAGTTGCGCAGCTTGTTGTCTGATAATACATCCCGGCAACACAAAGATTAAAACAATCTCCACCGGTATTCAGGTTGAAATTGGAAGTGGTTTGTGCTACAGAAACAGTAGTTGCTGTCTGCACATAATTCCACCAGTCCCATGCAAATCCGGCAGGTGTTCCATTCATCGTAAGTGAGGTTACAGGAAACTGAATATCGCCAACACAACAGAAAGCCTGTGCATTTGTTGTCGGTCCGCAAACCGCAGGATAATTCATATTGTAATTCGCAACACCACCGTTTATAACGATTGCACCATCATCAATGACTAACGTTCCCTGGTAAGTGGCGAGCTTATCGCTGTAAATAATAATGAGCGTTGCACCGTCCATATCTTCACCGGGCGTTGTTGTGCTGGTAAATAATCCGCTGATGTCGTATGTTCCGTTTCCGTTAATAACAGAAGTAACATCTGCGCGGTAAGTGACAGAACCTGCATAACCCCAGCATTTGTCAGGACCTGTTCCAACAACTGTCATAGGGAAATTTTGTGCCGGACCGGTTGGTGGCTGGATGGTTGCAGTTTGCGGTGCGCCTGTTCCGGAACCTTCCACCCAGAGATATGCTTTTTCAATAGAGTCGCAGGTTTGTAAACCGCTAACGGCAAAAGGAGCAGGTTGTGGAACTCCGGCCGGAGTAAAACGCTGCCCGATTCGATTGGATACCTGGAGAAAATTTAACCCGCATTTCGATTCGGTGTAAATATTCCCGAGTGTACCGGTTCCATCCTGCGGAGTGTTAGGCGTGGTTGCCATGACTCGATTTGTGTTAGGATAGCCACATGCACCCGGAACACCCGGAGCGGTAGTTTGAGCAAAATTTTGTGTTGAGAATCCAAGAAATGTAAAAAGGGAAAACAGGAGGGTAATTTTTTTCATTGCAGAGAAAGATTATAATTTACCTGGTGGTTTTTTATAATAAGCACTATCACTGTATACTGACAGGATGGGATTATGGTTTCGAAAATTGGTGTTGCCAATGGAAAGATACAAAAAAAATTTTCCCTTTAACCTTAAAAACGGCTGGTCTTCATTTTTATAATCGCCCTTATGCTATTATTTAAGTAGTTTTTAAAGAGAAACCAAAAGTTATTGACTCCGATTGGTTGAATGGATCGGGCATTATTGTATTTGATTCCTGGTAATTAAAACGGAATAAAACGAATTTCATGAGCTATAGGGAAGTCGTAAAACTTAAAGGTATATTTAGGAGAAATAAAATTATGCCTTTTGGGTTTGCTAGTGGTAATGTTACAACGACAACGATATGACTTTTTATCTAAGAGAAATTAACCGGATTAAAGCAATTTGTTATTCAAACGAAAGACAATTGGATGCTGTTATAAGAACCCGAAACTTTATTAATGAGAACCTGGACAAAGAAGTGAATTTAATTTTATTATCCGATATTGGCTTTGCTTCAAAATTTCATTTGCTTCGACTTTTCAAAAAGTATTACGGACAAACCCCAAAACAATATCTGACGGATAAACGAATAGAAAAATCTAAAGAGAACTTGAAAAAAGGAATGACCGTAACCGAAACGTGCTTTTCAGTTGGCTTTGAATGCCCAAGTTCATTCAGCACCTTATTCAAAAGTAAAATTGGACTCACGCCGATTGAATTTCAAAAAAGAGCAACTTTCGCAAAGTGACTTAAAAGTTTGTTCGCCAACTTTGTGGAATAAACTTAACAAGAAAATAAAATGAAAGTCAAAATCATTAGTATTCCGGTTCCAGACCAGGAAAAGGCATTAATGTTTTATACCAACAAATTAGGATTTGTAAAAAAGATCGATGTGCCATTAGGTGAAGGCAACCGCTGGTTAACAGTTGTCAGTAAAGAAGAGCAGGATGGACCAGAACTTTTGTTAGAACCATCACCTAATCATTTTGAACCAGCCAAGACGTATCAAAAAGCACTTTTTGATGCAGGAATTCCATACACACAATTCCATGTTGATAATGTTCAGGAAGAATATGACCGGCTTTTAAATCTGGGTGTTGAATTCAGTGTAAAACCAACTGAAATGGGGACAGTAAAAATCGCTGTTTTCAATGATACTTGTGGAAATAACATTCAGCTTGTAGGAGTGTTGTAAAAAAGTTATTCATCCGTTTATTTTGTGGTATTCAGACAAAAAATTTCAGTGCTTAAATGCAGCAATGTTAATTTTAATTTATTCGGAGGTAAATGAATTGCAGCCGAAATATTAATCTTTGAATGCAATCCGGCATACTGTTCCATTACCTGTGTTTCCTGACAGGTTAATCGTTGCATCTATCTGTTCAACGAGCGATTGAATGATGGTCATGCCAAGGGATTCCTGGTTTTCCATTTTAAAATCGCCGGATAAACCCACACCATTATCTTGTACTTCAAGGATATATTGTTCGTCTGATTTTTTAAAGCGGATAACTATTTTTCCCGTCTTCAACCCGTTAAACGCATGCTTGTAACAATTGCTCAATAACTCATTCAGCATTAATCCGGCGGGCACAGCTTTGATCAACGAAAGCGGAATATGTTCCACTTCCATTTGAATTTCGATAGCCTCTGTTGTATTAGCAGGATATGAACGTTTTATTTCCTGCACAAGCTCGGATGCGTATGAACCGAAATCAATCTGCTCGACATTAGAATGCTGATACAGTTTCTGATGTATCAATGACATCGAAGAAACACGGTTTCGGCTTTCGCGTAATACATTTCTTGTGTAATCATTGTTCACCACGTTCATTTGTAAATTGAGCAGGCTGGTGATAACGGCAAGATTATTTTTTACACGGTGATGCACTTCAGCAAGCAGCGTTTCTTTTTCGCGGATAGCAAGGCGCATGGATTCCTCTGCTTCACTGCGTTCCTGCATACGCTGGTTAAAATGGCGAAACTGAGAATGCGTCATCCGGACAATAACAATTGCAATTGCCGCCATCATTATGGCTGACACAGCGAAATTTGTATTGAAAGAATTCCGTTGTATCTCAGCAGGAAAGGCACGATACAGAAACCGGTGATTCAGGAAAATGGAACTTATAATAAATGAAAAAGTAATCACGAGATGAATCAAAACTTCTGAGAAATTTTTAAAATCGACGAGAAAAGCAATGAAGATTACAAATGGAAAATAATAAAAGTAGGTGCCTGATTCTTCACCGTACATGTTATTGAAAATGAAAAGCGAAATATTTCCCAATACAAGGAAATACATCTCCGCCACTTTTCTCCGGTTTGTAAATAACGGAATTGCTCCAAGCTGAAAAATAACAGCCGTGCCCGTTATGAGCCAGGCTTCATCTGCACCTTCATTTATAAAAGTTTCAACAATTGACAACAAAAAGGCCATTGTCGAAACGACATAGAAAAAATTAAGCAGCTTAATCCGGCGACTTTCTGATTCGTGCATAGAAGCTTCGATGCCTGAAGCCATGAAGCGCTTAATGGAGGAGGAGACTTTGTTAACCATGGGGTGTGCAATTTTACATAAACTGCGCCTCTCTTTTCCGGTAAATCAGGTTAATTTTACAAAAGATGAAAACATTTTTTCTTCATTGCTGGCAGTTTACCTATCGGGCAGGAATCTTTTTTGTGCTCTTCAGCGTGCTCCTTGTAGTTGTACTGCGCTGGCTTCCTGTTGCATACACGCCGCTGATGTTTATTCGTTATGTGCAGGCCGGTGAAAAAGGCAAGGTGGAACATGAGTGGATACAAGGAAATAAAATTCCGAATCATTTGCAGCTTGCCGTGGTTTGCACCGAAGATCAACGGTTCCTTACGCATCATGGATTTGATTTAAAGGAAATTCAGAAAGCCATGGAAGAGGCGGAGGAAAGCGATCGTCATCGTGGAGCAAGCTCGATTTCACAGCAAACTGCAAAAAATGTTTTTCTCTGGCCGAGCAGCACATTATTAAGAAAAGGATTTGAAGCCTGGTTCACCGTGCTCATCGAACTTTTCTGGAGCAAATCGCGCATACTGGAAGTTTACCTCAACAGTATTGAATTCGGCGATGGCATTTATGGATGTGAAGCAGCAGCGCAGCAATTCTTTCATAAATCAGCAAGCAAGCTTACCTTTTCCGAATCGGCCCGTCTTGCTGTTGTGCTTCCGAATCCATTACGCTTTAATGCAGGAAAGCCATCCGGCTATTTGATAAAAAGGCAGAACTGGGCATTGACACAAATGCGGAATTATGGCGGCGTGCTGAAATTTCCGGGTGAAGAGGAAGTTCCTAAAAAAGCAAGGCCAAAAAAGAAAAAATGAAAACGATAAAAACAATCCGGCGATTTACGTTTTCAGTTGTTCTGCCTGGATTGTTATTTTCATTTTCCGCCTGCTCTGATTTTTATCATCAACATTACCGTAAAGTAAAAAAAGTCCCTGCTAACGGATTTGTTGATGTACGGGAAGTAAAAGAATTGAATTCACCAATAAAAGTAAAGCCTGATTCATCTTTTGCGACAGCGATCAACATTCCCGAAGAACTGCATGATTCGGTTGTTGTTATACAAACTCATAAGCACGGTTATGATCTTGCGCCTGCGATAAAAAAGCAAGTTCGATTTTCACCCGTCAAAAAAATAAGCGAAAAAACGCAAGCGGAGAAAAGTGCATTAAGGAATAAACCTAAATCCATCCTGTTAATTATCGGCCTGCTTTTTATTGGTTTTGGTTTGATTGTTTTCGGTGGATCCGTAATTGCGCTTGCAGCATTTGCTTCGGCTTGGCTCGTAATGGCGATCGGGATTGCTTTAATATTATTGGGAATGTTCCCGTTTTTTGTGCTGCTGACCTATGTATTCGGAAAAAGACACAATCCTTATAAGGAATAGCCTATTTTTTCCTGATCACCAATAAACCGTCTCTTACCGGCAACAACACTTGTTCAGCATTTTTTTCTGCAAGCGCTTTTTTTGTGAATGAAATCAATCCAAGCGTTTCTTCATCATGCTGCGTTTCGGGCTCCAGCACTTTTCCACTCCATAAAACATTATCAGCAATTATAATTCCGCCTGAACGTAATTTCGGAAACAGAATGTCCCAATAAACGGAATAGTTTTCTTTATCTGCGTCAATAAAAACAAGATCAATTTCATCTCCGATCTCCTGCAATAATTCAGCAGCATTACCAACACGTGTTTCTATTTTATCTGTAAGTCCGGCAGCTTCAAAATGTCTTTGAGCAAGCACTACCACCTCATCAGAAATTTCAAACGTGATCAATTTTCCATCAGCAGCTAATCCTTCTGCCAGGCAAGTTGCAGAATATCCTGTGAATGTTCCGACTTCCACGATCAGTTTCGGCTGTATAATTTTGCTCAGCATGCTAAGAATCCTTCCCTGCAAATGGCCCGAAAGCATTCGTGGCATGTATGTTTTCAAATTTGTTTCGCGTGTAAGCTGCTGTAGTGCGGGAGGCTCGGGAGTGCTTGCAGAAATTGCATATTCTTCAATTTTCGGATCAATAAAATTCATAGGTGCGCTTTTTATCTTAGAAATAATGTAAATAATTATTCTCCCTGATGATTTCCCAAAGGTAAGCAGACAAAGGCTTTAAAAGAATTTGAGGCTGATAAGGCCGTGCTTGTTAACTATTTGATGTTTAAAAGTCCATTCTTGCACGCTCTCACGCAGAGTAAGTTTTCTCCACTTTAGCAGTATGATGCGACGCGCACTTATTCTGCTTGTTGCTTTTTTGTGTTTTTCACCGGGTTTAATTGCCCAGGATAAGGACAGGAAAAAGAATAAACAGGAAGAGAAACTGTTGGAGAATGCTGAGTATTTTTTCTCTGAGAAAAATTACCTGCGCTCGCTTCCGTATTACAAATTGCTGAGCGAGGCACACGATGACAATCCCTATTTCCATCTTCAGCTCGGAATTTGTTATCTCCATAAAAACGATCAGAAGGAATTAGCCATTGTCCATCTTGAAAAAGCAAAATCCCAGGAACCGGAAATTGAGCGGATTGATTTTTACCTCGGGCAGGCTTATCATCTCAATTACATGTTCGACAAAGCGATTGAGCTGTTCAATAAATCCCTTGCGAATGATAAGCTGAATGAAAAAGAGCAGCAGGAAGTAACGCGCTACATCGAATACTGCGTGAATGGAAAAGAGCTTATCAAAGACACTGCAGCAGTAGAAATTAAAAATGTCGGCGATCCCATTAATACACAAAATGCAGAATACGTTCCTGTAATCACGATTGATGAAAGTACGCTCATATTTACTTATCGTGGTGAAAGAAGCACAGGCGGACTTTTGGATTTGAAATTTCAGCCTGACAGCACCGGTGATTATTACGAAGATATTATGGTTTCTGATCGTGTTGGTGATCACTGGCAGAGCCCGGAACCGATCAGTAATAATGTTAATACGAAAGGCCACGATGCAACTGTCGCGCTTTCTAATGACGGGCAGATCCTGTTCATTTTCAAAAGCACAACGCAGGATGGTGGTGATATTTTTTACAGCACACTCGATGGAAATACGTGGTCGGCGCCGAAGCGATTGGAATCAACCATCAACACACCAAAATACTGGGAAGGTTCCTGCTCACTTTCAAGTGATGGACAAATTTTATATTTCGCAAGTGATCGCCCGGGTGGATTAGGAGGAAGGGATATTTATTTTTCGCGCAAACAATCGGATGGAGCGTGGGGTGTTGCGGAAAATATGGGCCCGGGAATCAACACAGTGTACAATGATGATTCCCCATTCATTCATCCTGACGGAATAAATTTATTTTTCAGCTCAGAAGGCCATACCAGCATGGGTGGCTACGATCTGTTTTATACCACTTTCAAAAACAGCAATTGGAAAGCTCCGGTGAATTTGGGTTACCCGATCAACACACCAGCGAACGAACGTTTTTACACGCTCACTGCTGACGGAGGAACAGGCTATTATTCTTCGGATCGAAAAGGCGGATTCGGTCAGCAGGATATTTACACTGTATCACCCGGATTCCAGGGTGAGCCACCGATCCTTGCGCTTGTTGTGGGTTTTGTAACGCTGGATGGAAACCCGGTTGATGCAAAATTCAATGTTACAGATTCTGCGAATGGTAAGAGTTATGGAAATTATCATTCTAACGGATCATCAGGAAAATATCTGATTGCGTTACGTCCCGGTAATACGTATAAGGTTGCGATCGAAGTGGAAGGCGCTGATTCTTATTATGAATATGTGAATGTAAAAGGTATTGATACGTATGTGCAGGTAAATAAAGATTACAATTTTGTTTCCTCGGAGGTAATCACTTCCGGTGGAGATACTACGCGTCGTGTTCAGCCGCAGGTGGCTGATTCGAATGATGTGTTGCAGAAAAAAATTGACACGCAGCTGAGACAAATTAAGGAAGAGCAGAATGATGTTGTATATGAGCAACGCATGTACAGGCAGGTATTGAAAAAATACGGTGATGCAAATGATTCATCGTTGAAATATGTAGTTGAGCTGGGTACTTATGAGGATCCGAAAGATTTTGATTCTACACTGGTAGAAGACATGGGTGCATTAACAAGAATAGTGACACCTGAAGGATATGTCCGTTATTCCATCGGGCCATTTAAAACATTGCTGGATGCAGAATTATTCCGTACACAGGTTGCAAGACGCGATTCAACCATTGCTTCTAATTCAGAAGTAATTGCTTATAAGAATGGAAAGCGTGAAACTATTCCTTCCTTATATAGAAGTGAATACAAACGCAAGGATTATATTCCTCGAGTGGATACGCGCGTTGTACGAAGCAAAAAAGGAACGCTCATCACAACCATCGGGACAGATTATGGTTATGATAAAATTGTAAATGATTACGGAACCTTCCAGGCCGACGGACTTACTTACAAGTTGGAAATTGCTTCAGTAACAGATTCAAATGATTTCAGGCTTGCTTATTTTTCTAAGTACGGAACCATTGAAAAGAAAATGTATCCGGATGGAACGATTCGTTATTACCTTGGACCATGGAATACATTAAGTGAAGCAGAACAATTTAAAGCAGATCTTATTAAAAAAGATTCAGCTGCGGTTAAATCGTTGGTGACTGTATTTTATTTCGGCGTGAAAAAAACAGTGCCTGAATTTTTTGAAAATCCTCCTTGCAGCAACGATCCTGTTGATCTTGCTTATTTCAAAACAAGATCACTTAACGATACCGCCGTTTATCGGAAATTCCTCGCAGTGACCGGAAACCACTGCGCGGATGGTATCATTTACAAAGTGCAGATTGGTGCTTATCGTTTCCCGAATAATTTTAAATATCCGCAGCTGAGAGAATATGGTGCAGCTGAAATTATCCCTTACCCGGATGGAATTACACGTTTCACACTGAAAGAATTTAAAACGATCCGTGAAGCAGAAGTGTTCCGCCAGCAATGCATCAAAAAAGGAATTAAGGATGCGTGGATCACTGCGGTTTACAAAGGAGAAAGAAAGACGCTGGAAGAATTGATTGAGAATAATTTTTATGGGAAAGCGATTCAGTAATTGATTACAAATTACCGGATTACCAATTACCGATTAATTTTGTGGGGAAATTAGTTTTCAGTTTTAGTTTCCTTTGGCAATAAAAGCAATCCAAGGTTAAATTCCCTGCGATCCCTGCATTCCGTGAGAAGATTGATAATTCGTATCCAGTAATTGGTAATCGGTAATCTCGTAATCTGTAATCCCGTAATTGGTAATCCGTAATCCCGTAATCCCATAATTGGTAATTATCTGGCAGGTGCTTTCGGAATCAAAACAAAATTCATCGTCTGTCTTTTCCTGTCGATATTAATAATGATGCGGATGCCTTTTGCATTGGTGTCAAACTGCGAACATTCGGAAAGCTGTTTTCCTTTGCAGCTTAATTTTTTAAATGTAAGCTGAAGCTGCTTTAATGTTTTTTCAATTTCTGCTTCTCCGCTGATATCGACAAATACGTATGCTAACTTATGATCGCAGAATTGGTATTGAATTGAAGAAGCAAGAAATCCTGTTAGCTGAAGTGTTTCTGATTTGCGGTAATACGTAAGACAACGATTGTTACGGATATACAGCGCGGTGTCTTTGTAAATAGAAGTGGAATCCAACATTACCGTTTTTCCCGGCAGGGAAGTATCCTTCATATCGAAATACATTCCGTTCATTCCAAGAAAATCCAGCTTCTGTGCAGAAAGGGAAATACCAGCGAAGAGAAATATAATGAAGATGGGAAGGAATCTTTGCATTGAACACAAAGATAAGGAGTTTAGGGTTCGGAGTTTAGGGTTTTGGGTAACTTGTTCATTGAGCATTGAACATTTGGCATTGTTTGTTTTTTCATGCGAGGAGAAATTTTCATGCGAGGAATGTTCAATGCCAAACTAACAATGTTCAATGAACAAGGAAAGAAAGGAATGAAAGTAAAGCAAGTGAAGTAAAGTGAAAATAAACTAACCCTTTCAACTCGCAACCCGAAACGCGAAAGTTTTTCAAGCTATTTTACAGCCCGATTTGTTTCAGGAACGCTTTGTTATTCGGATCTCTTCCGAGGAAATTCCGGACAAGATTCAGTGCATCATCGCTGCCGCCTTTTGATAGAACATTTTCCTGGTATCGTTTTCCCATTATTGGATTAAGCGGACCATTTTTTTCAAATTCGGAAAACATATCTGCAGCATACACGAGCGACCATAGATAGCCGTAATATTTTGATCCGTAACCCGTGAGATGTCCGAATGTGCCGGCGAAATGTGTGCCTTCTACGAATGGATAAAGCGTAATTGTATTCTGCAGCTCTTTTGTTTTTGCAACGATATCTGCTGATGAATTAATTTCCATTCCGTCATTCAAAGTAAAATCGACAGTTCCGTAATATACCTGCTGTAGCATCAACAAACCTGAATTAAGATTGCGTGCTTTGATCATATTATTCAGCAAAGAATCGGGAATGACCTGCCCGGTTTTATAATGTTTTGCAAAAAGAGAAAGCACTTCTTTTTTCCAAACCCAGTTTTCCATGATCTGCGAAGGTGCTTCAACAAAATCGGTGGAGACATTTGTTCCGGCGAAATAAGCAAGCTCGGTTTCGCTTAACAACACATGAATAAGATGACCGAACTCATGGAAAAATGTTGTCACCTGCGAATGGGGAAGGAGAGAAGGTTTATCTGCAGTTGCTGAAGGAAAATTACAAACCAGCGCGGCAGATTTTAATTGCTTCTTTCCGTTTTCATATTTCTTCGATCCGGTTAATCCGAAACAGCCGAAGTGATTGTATTTGTCAGCACGCGGATAAAGATCAAGGTAGAAATAACCAATGCGTTCGTTGGTTGCATTATCAAAAACCGTGTATGCTTTCACTTCTTTATGCCATGATGATGCATTTTTATCTTCAACAAAACGGAGGTTATACAATTTTTGGTAGACCGTAAATATTCCGCCGATTACATTATTCATCTCGAAATATTCTTTCACTTTTTCGTTGTCGACATTGTAATTTTCTTTCAACAGTCGATTGGAATAATACGCTGCATCATAAGGAAAAACAGGTTGTTTAACGTTCATTGCATTTTCTGCCTGTGATGCGAGACTTTTATTTGAGCTTTGTTGTCTTGCTTTTAGAACATCAGCACTTTTTAATTCCTGCAATGCGGCAAGATCCAGTTTCGCTTTCTCACGCAGATCAGCGGCCAGCTCATTCTCGAATTTCCAAACGTTTGTTGTATTCTGCGCCATGATATCGGATGTTGCATATTCAGCATACGTTTTGAATCCTAACAATTTCGCTTTTCGCGTGCGTAGCTTAATAATTTCTACCAGCAGCTTTTCATTCGCTTCACCACCTACATTCATTTTTGCGACATAAATTTTCTTGCGCGATTGTGCATTTTTGCAGTCAGACATAAAACCGAGGTATGTTGGCGTCGACATGTCAAATGCATAATTCACTTCAGGTGCGGATTGCTTATATGATTTAATAAAATCTTCAGAAAGTCCTTCCAGCTGATTTTTTTCAAGAATAACTTTCGTTTTATCTGTCGAAATGTTTTTGTTGAAGGTCATGCTAAGGTCATTGAGCTTGCTGTTGATCATTTTTAATGTATCACGTTCAGCAGCGGATAAAGACATGCCATTCAATGCAAATTGTTTCATCATTCGCTTAACAAAAAAGCTTCTTTCGCCGGTCAGCGTTTTTGCTTCTGCACTTTCTGAATAATTTTTAATTGCATTATACAATTTTTCATTTTGCAGGAGCTCATCTGTTTGTGTGCTGAACTTCGACAGCATATCGCCTGCTGCGTCACGAATTGTTTTATCTGTAGAAGTGCTTGCAATTAATTCAAATGCGGAAGTCAGCTTTTGAAGCGTATTGTAAATTTCATCCAGCGGCATCATTGTATTTCTGAATGTGCGGTTGCCATTGTCCGTTGTTTCAATTTCAGCAAGCAGCATCGTTACTTTATTCTCCGTAAATGTTGCGGCACTTTTAATCACTTCCACATTCACCTTCGCAAAATCAATTATCTGGTCTGATTCAGGCATTAATGGATTATTCGAAGAAAGTTTCGGCTTCTCATCTGCAAGAATAGTTTTGGGAATGCCGATCGCGTCGTTTTGGCGTGTAATAAAAACGATTGCTATACAAGCAGAAAGAAGTAAAAATTTCGCAGGATTTTTCATAGTAGAAATGCTTTGACGCAAGTTAATGAAATCAATGAATTAAGGAAATGGAAATTGGATGAATGGCGAATTCGAAAATTAGAAATTCGAAAATTCGGGTAGAAGGAAAGCGGGATTATTTCTTTTCAAGGTATAAGCCCGGCCTGGTGATTTCCATTTGGCGGTCAGGCATTTTTTGGAGGGTGAAGCCGAATTTTTCGTAGAGGCTGTGCGCGTCTTTTGTGGCGAGGGTGAAACGTCTTAATCCCTGCAGATCGGGGTGCGCCATGATGAATTGCATTAATGCTTTTCCTATTCCTTTGCTTTTATGCATTTCGGTTACGATAACATCGCATAAATAGGCAAAAGTGGCTTTGTCAGAAACAACGCGGGCAAAACCTACCTGCTCTTTTTCAATAAATACATTAAAGCAGATCGAATTTTCTGCTGCTTTTTTTACAATGGCTAAAGGAATATTTTCTGCCCAATAGCTTTTGCTAAGTTCGCGGTGAACAAATTCAAGATCAGTTTCTGCTGAATGATCATTGATCCTGAAATCGCCTAAGCTATTTTCCATTGCTATTTTATTCGTCGTTTATTTGGATGGAATATTATCTACGAACGCAATGTGTTTTCCATTCGGACTGATTGCCATTCGTGTGATACGATGCAAGCCGCTTTTTTCAAGATCAGCAACTTCCGTCCATTGTGTGCTTCTGCCGATTGTCCAGCTGAAAATTTTCGCCCCAAGCGCCATGAGAATATGTCCGCAACGATCAACTACAAAATCCTGGCTTCCTGTGAGACAAGGAACAGGTGTGAAAGATAAAGTTCCTGCTATAACACCACTCATCGCATGAATGCTGTAAGAAGAATCTGCATTCATTTGGGTGTATAAAAAAAGCTTTTTCTTTTTTGGATTGTAAACCTGCATCGCGCGACCTGCATTTTCAGCATAACGAGTGGCTTTCCCGGTATTCGTGTTTACATAAGAAAGATTCATTGGTTCGGGCAAAAGACAAAGCACAACAAGTTCCGAATTGTACCAGCGCGAATACGCTACATTTTTCACATCCGGGAAAAGCAATTCAGAAGGTTTGCTGATCGTATCGAAGCGACGCAGATCATATTTCCATAAACGCTGCGTGGAATCTTTTTCAACTACAACAGCAGAAAAATAATGATCGTTAGGAATAAATTCAGGAGAATATTCACTCACTTTTGTCTGCGTGAGTCGAAGTGAAACATGCTCGCTGATGTTATAGCTGAAAATATCTGTTTGTCCGCTGTCACGCTCTGAAGTCCAGAGCATATTCTTGCTGTCTGCAGAAAAGAACGGCTGATTATCATAACCGGGATTATTGCTGATATTTTTTCCGTCAGCAAAATTAATTTTAGTGGATTTGGAAGCATAAGGAAAAATCCACACTTCGGAATCAGGGAGCTGCGCGTTTAATGGAATGAAAAAATAGGCAGCAAAAAAGAAAAGCAGGAGATGTTTCATTATTTAATCGGGATATTTTTTTTCATGTGATAAGAGAGTTCAGCGGGCATTTCGGGCGTGTTGGAAATTTTATCCTGTTCAGCCGCAGTTTTATTCTGACTAAGCTTGAATTTGCCTTCGAGGTTTGTTACTTCAATTTCAAAAGCAACAATGCCTTTCATCATTCCGGAAATATATCCGGCAGGAAGCTCATCCCATTGTTGTTTATAATCCGGGTCAAAATTCATAATGGTGTTGAGCAGAATAGATTCTTTCTCTGCTTCGGAATGCAACAAGCGAATAATTCCTGTTGCATGCACTGCGATGTAATTCCAGGTGGGTACGTTTTCTCTTTTTTCATAATGCGTTGGAGAAACGTATGCATTAGGTCCGCTGAAAATTACAAGCACTTTCGCATTGTCATTTAAGGCTGAAGCATGTGGATTAGCACGTGCAAAATGGCTGACAAGAACTAGTTTGTTTTCTTCCTTACGTATGATGAATGGCAAATGTGTTACGAGCGGAGTTTCATCACCGTTTGAGCAAATTACAGCGAATGGATGTGCGCGGGCAAATGCAAGCAGCTCCTCCTGGTTTTCATTGCGGTAATAGGATGGAATGTACATGTAGTAAATTTACCAATTCGCTAATACAAATTACCAATTAACAGGTACAATTTGCCAATTGCAATCTCCCGGTCGCAAACTATTAAATGTTTTTACTTTCTATTCAGCGGTTCGTATCTTTAAGGAAATGAAACGAATAATTTTTCTGCTGTTTGCCTTTCCGCTTTTTTTTATCTCCTGTAAAAAGGAAGAAGACACAGAATCGCCATTTATCGAAATACAATCTCCTGCCAATGGATTCCAGGCGAATGTTTTTGACACGCTGCAGGTTCGTTTTTTTGCGTCGGATAATGTGAAGCTGGAGCATGTGCGTGTGCAATTGGTAACAACAAATCTTATTCCTGTTGGTCCTGCTGATTTCATTGAAGTGGAAGGTAATTCTTACACCGCAAATTTTATTCATATCATCAGCAATCATCGAATTGTTTCAGGAAACTATTATCTCGCTGTTGAAGCTTTTGATGGAATAAATACTTCGAATGAATACGCATCAATTTATGTTACAGGAATTCCGAAACGGTTAAATGGATTTTTTGCAGCAACTATTCCGACTCCGGGCACATTATCTCTTTACAAAAGCGATACATCATGGACTGCCTCGCTTTACGAATCGTACCCGAGTGATTTTACGGATATGGCAGTGAGTGCTTACTGGCAGCAAGTGTACACTGCAGGAATTTATACGGGACCATTAAAAGCTTTCAGCATCGACGGATCTTCTCCGACATTTTCTATTCAATCGATCAGCGGACCAACTCCTTATTGGGGACCGTTAGCTGTAAAGGATGCGCGGTTGTGGGTTGCATATCCTGCGTTGGGCGTTTTTAAGTCGCATGATAATACAGGAATGCCGAATTTTAATTCACCTGTTGATGCAGGATTTTATCCCGGGATTTCATTACAATCGGGCAATCGCCTTTATACAGAGCAGAACGATATTTCATCTGCAAATGTGCGCATGGTGGTTTACACTACTGCCGGTGGTGCGCTGCAGGAAACAGCAATGAGTGTGGATGCAGTGGCTATGTTTGAAAAAGATGCAGATAATATTTACGTTCTCGGAAATACACTTGGGCAGGGACATTTATTACTTTATGATTATGTGACTAACGGTTTCTGGGAACCTGTTTCGCTTCCTGCAGCTACAGTTACTTGCGCCACACAAATTGACAGCAATACCTTATTGATCGGGATGAATAATGGAACTATTTACAAATTCACTTACAACCCTGTTGGTTTGCTTACGTGGAGTTCGGGAATCAATCCGACATCGTTGCGCTATGATGATGTGAATGCAGAAGTTTATTCAGCAGAAGGATTGAATGTGAAAGTTTACAATTACAATCCGTTTACATTGCTGCATACTGTACCGATTCCTTATACCGTAAGTGATTTGGAATTGTGGTTTAATAAATAGGTGGGAAGTTTTTAGTTCGGAGAGGTTAGTTCGTAGAGGTTATTAATCTCCGAACTAACCACTCCGAACTAACCACTATTATTTTATTTCATGCACAACACCCATCTTGCAGAACTTTTCGATTCGTTCGTTTACAAGTGTTGCTGTTTTTTTTGCTTTCAATTCAGCAATATTTTCGAGAATTACTTTTTTCACTGTTGCGAAAATTTCTTCCCAGTTTGCATGAGCTCCGCCAACCGGCTCTTTAATAATTCCATCGATCAGCTTTTGTCCGAGCATATCTTCGCCGGTCAACTTCAAGGCAGCAGCAGCTTGTTCTTTGTGATCCCAGTTTCTCCAGAGAATTGAAGAACATGATTCAGGAGAAATAACCGAGTACCAAGTGTTTTCCAGCATCAAAACGCGGTCGCCGATTCCTATTCCCAACGCACCGCCGGAAGCACCTTCACCGATGATGATACAAATCACAGGCACTTTTAATCGCGCCATCTCCAATAAATTTCTCGCGATTGCCTCACCTTGTCCGCGCTCTTCTGCTTCCAATCCCGGAAATGCTCCCGGTGTATCGATCAGCGTGATAACAGGCTTGTTGAATTTTTCAGCAAGCTTCATCAATCGAAGCGCTTTGCGATAACCTTCAGGATTCGGCATTCCGAAATTATGGAACTGGCGCAGCTTTGTGTTACGGCCTTTTTGCTGACCGATAAACATTACTGATTGTCCGTCCACCATTCCGAATCCACCCACCATCGCTTTATCATCTTTCACTGTGCGATCGCCGTGCAATTCAATAAATGTTTCGCCTGCGATGGCTTTAATATAATCGAGTGTGTAAGGGCGATCAGGATGGCGTGATACCTGCACACGCTGCCATGGGGAAAGCTTGCCGTAAATTTCTTTTCTTTTGGTAGAAATTTTCTCTTCAATCTCGGTTAGCGATTTAGAAAGATCAACCCCGCTTTTTTCAGCGGTTTGAATCATTTTATCGCGGGCTTCCGCAAGCTCCTGGATTGGCTTCTCGAATTCAAGATAGTTCATGAGAAATCTCTTTGGTGAGGGGCAAAGATATGGAAGGATTTGGTAACTGGGTAATTTGGTAACTGGGAAATTGAATTATGGGGAATTTAGAATTTTGGTAGTATTAGGTGATATGCAATTATCAAATTACCCAGTTATTAAATTACTAAATCTCATTAAAGGAAATTTCAGATTGTAAGTACATTTGAGATATGATCATTTACCCAAACGCAAAAATAAATCTCGGCCTGCACGTAATTGAAAAACGTGAAGATGGTTTTCATACTATAGAATCTGTTTTTTATCCTGTTGCGTGGCAGGATATGCTGGAAGTTTTGCCTGATCCTTCGAAGGAAAATGGTGTTAGCTTTTCTTCGAGTGGAATTGTAATTCCGGGTGACGCGAAGGATAATCTTTGTGTAAAAGCGTATGAGCTGATCTCGAAAGAGTATCCGATGCCGGCGGTGAAAGTGCATTTGCATAAATCAATTCCGATCGGTGCCGGATTGGGAGGAGGATCTTCGGATGCGGCATTTTTTATTAAAGCGCTGAATGAATTGTTTGAATTAAATCTTGCGTGGGGCGAATTACATCATTATGCAAAACAGCTTGGGGCGGATTGTTCTTTTTTTATTACCAACCGACCTGTGCTTGCAGAAGGAAAAGGTGATCAGCTGGAATCGATTGCTGTTTCGTTGAAGGGAATGTTTGTTGTAATTGTTTACCCGGGAATTCATGTGGTTACTGCTGAGGCTTATTCAGGAATTACACCGGTGAAACCAACAATCGCGCTGGAAAATTTAATTGTTGATACGCAGCTTGAAAAATGGAAAGAAGTTTTGGTAAATGATTTTGAAAAAACTGTTTTTGAAAAGCATCCGGAGATAAAACTGCTGAAGGAAAAGATGTATGCATGCGGTGCAATTTATTCTGCAATGAGCGGAAGTGGCTCTGCTGTGTTTGGAATTTTTGAAAGTGAAGTTGATTTGAAAAATTCTTTTGAAGGGAATTTAGTTTGGCAAGGGAAATTTGAGAATTGAGATATTTCCCTGCGTGATGATTTAGTAATCTGGTAATCTGGTAACTGGGTAATTGAAAAAGTAAAAGTAAAATGGGTTGCAAAGATTTACTCTGTAACCCATTCTCATGTAATTTTTTTAGTTCCCTGCTTCTCAATTACCCAGTTACCAGATTACCAGATTGCCAGATCCTTTTTACTTCGCTGCTTTTCGCAACATGTAAATTGCAATGATGGTGAAGATTGCATTCGGTACCCAGACTGCAACATACGCAGGTAAAACTCCTGAGGCGGCGTATGAGGCGAACCATTGCATGAAGAAAATAAAAATAAAGCTCAGCGAAATTCCGACTCCTAAATGTCTTCCTGTTCCGCCACGACTTTTTCTGCTTGAAACGGAGACACCGATAATTGTTAAGATGAACGTAGCGAACGGAAATGCAATTCGTTTATGCTTTTCAATTTCATACAGCTGCACATTATCTGAACCTTTCATTTTTTCATTGGCGATAAAATGATTGAGCTCGATGAATGTCATGCTTTCCATACGGTTTTCGGCGCGGGCGAAATCTTTCGGATTAAGATTAAATGTGGTGTCGATGCGTTTACCGGAAACAAGCCGCTCTTTTTTCCCTTGCATGTAACGAATGGTGTAATCGAGAATGCTCCACCGGCTTTTGATGCTGTCCCATTTAATTTGTCGCGCGGATAATTTGAATTCCATTTCTGTCCCTTTCAATTTTTCGACAGTAAAACGTTCGCCGGTATTTTCATTTGTGCTGAAGCTTTCCATATAAATAAAAACTCCGGGAGCAACCTGGCGGTGAATGTCGCGGCCGCTGAACTGGTAATTATTGTCGATGTACTTCGACATAAAATCAAGCCGTGTTTTATTTGCGACGGGAATCAGATAATTATTCAGGAAGAGTGACGTAAGCGCGATCATTGTAGCGCCGATCATATACGGACGAAGCAAACGGTTGAAGCTGATGCCGGAGCTGAGCAACGCAACAATTTCTGTACGCGAGGCTAAACGCGAAGTGAAAAAGATGACTGCAATAAATGTAAAAAGGTGGCTGAAAAGATTTACGAAATACGGAACGAAATTGAGGTAATAATCAAAGATGATCTCACCAAGTGTAACTTCCGGCTGAAGGAAATCTTCAATTTTTTCGGAAATGTCGAATACGATGACAATGAGAATGATCAGCATAATGGACAGGAAGAATGTTCCGAGAAATTTTCTCAGAATATACCTGTCCAGAATAGTTAAGCCCAATTTCATTTTCTTTTATTAGAGTGGTTAGTTCGGAGATAACTTTTTCTCCGAACCAAGAACTCCGAACTAAAAACTTTTACAATCGTCTTTCAAGATCAGGCACGATATTTTTTTTCCATTCTATAAAAGTGCCGTCGATGATTTTTCTTCTTGCTTCTTTGACAAGGTCGAGATAAAAAGCGAGGTTGTGAATGGATGCGATCATGCCGCCGAGCATTTCTTCGCTGTGCATGAGGTGGCGCAGGTATGCTTTGCTGTATTGCTGATCAACAAAAGCCGTGCCTGCTTCGTCGAGGATGCTGTGATCGTTTTTCCATTTTTCATTGCGCATATTCATGATGCCGTTACGCGTGAAAAGTAAACCGTGGCGTGCATTTCGTGTGGGCAATACACAATCGAACATGTCAATTCCGAGCGCGATGCATTCCAATAAATTTACCGGTGTGCCAACGCCCATCAGGTAGCGTGGTTTTGCGGTTGGAAGAATATCGGTGACAAGATTTGTGAGCTCGTACATCATTTCTGCCGGTTCGCCAACTGAAAGTCCGCCGATGGCATTTCCTTCGCGGTCTTGCTCAGCAATAAATTCGGCAGATGCTTTGCGTAAATCTTTATACGTGCTTCCCTGCACGATTGGAAAAAGTGTTTGATCGTACCCGTATTTCGGCTGCGTGGAATCGAATTGCGTGATGCATCTTTTTAACCAACGGTGCGTGAGGTCCATTGATTTTTTTGCAGCATCGTATTCGCACGGGTACGGCGTGCATTCGTCAAACGCCATGATAATATCTGCACCGATTGAACGCTGAATATCCATGACACGCTCGGGAGTGAAAACATGTTTTGATCCGTCGATGTGCGATTTGAATTCAACGCCTTCTTCATTCAGCTTGCGGCGATGTGAAAGTGAATAGACCTGGAATCCGCCGCTATCAGTAAGAATGGGTTTATTCCAGCCGTTGAATTTGTGCAGGCCTCCGGCAGTTTCGAGCACGTTGAGACCGGGACGTAGAAAAAGATGGTAGGTATTGCCGAGAATGATCTGTGCTTTTATATCGGCATCGAGCTCGCGCTGGTGGACTGCTTTTACAGTTCCTGCTGTGCCGACCGGCATAAAGATGGGCGTTTCAATTTCGCCGTGCGCCGTTGTTATTTTGCCCGCACGCGCCTTGGAGCTCGGGTCAGTATGTTGGAGTTCAAATTTCACCGGGGCAAAGATAGGAAGGAAAAAGGGGTGACGGGTGACAAGTGAGAGGTGGCAGGTGAGGAGGGGCGGGAAAAGGGGACGGGTGACAGGTGACAGGTGACAGGTGACGGGGGAAAGGGGCAAAGGGATTGTAGTGACGCATTGCCTCTTCTGTTTTAGCACAGTTTCGCTTTTTTTTGCGTGAAGGATTGCAGCTAGCTACCGTGTAGCGCGAAAAGCCTGACCGTGAAGGAACACCCTTTCGTGTTTCCTTGACGGACACGCCCCAAATATTGCTCGCAGATTTTAAAAGATTTCGCAGATAATTTTTTTTCACTTTTCACTTTTCACTTTTCACTTTTCACCTGTCACCTGTCACCTGTCACCTGTCACTTGCCACCTGTCACTTGCCACCATTTTTCCCTCTTTGTTAATTACTTTGTTAGTTACCAAATCTGTCTTACACCATTGTCCCTTGTGGTTGGGGCTACTTTTGCCAGATGGTGCAACAACTGACTGAGTTTTCTGCGGGAATGGTGATCTTTTGGGCACTCGCTTTCGGTTTTGTGATACAGGTGTTTTACCATCTTTATTTTTTTCTGCGGCTGTCGCGATTTAAGGAGGCGATGAGAACGATAGATTTGCCTGCTGTTTCTATAATTATTTGTGCGCGGAATGAGGATGATAACCTGACGCAAAATCTGCCTTTAATATTCGGCCAGGATTATCCTGATTTTGAAGTGGTGGTGGTGAATGATTGTTCGTATGATTTGACGGGTGATGTGCTGGAGGAATTCGGGAAAAAAAATGCGAAGCTGAAAATTGTAACTATTAAGGAGGATGAATATTACCAGCACGGAAAAAAGGTGGCGGTAATGATGGGGATAAAAGGTGCGAAACATGAACATTTGATATTGACGGATGCAGATTGCAGGCCTGCTTCGGACCAATGGTTGCGCAAGGTGGCTTCGGATTTTGATGCGCAGACGGAAATTGTGATTGGGTATGGTCCGTATGAAAAAACGAAGGGAATACTGAATAAGCTGATTCGTTTTGATACTTTTTTTATTGCGCTTCAATATCTTTCTTATTCGCTTGCGGGAGTTACTTACATGGGTGTGGGAAGAAACCTGGCGTACAAAAAGGAATTGTTTTACCGCAAAAAAGGATTCGCTTCACACTACCATATTCAGTCGGGCGATGATGATTTGTTTGTAAACGAGGCTGCGACAAAAACGAATACGAAAGTGGAATTGGACCCGACGAGCTTCTGTTATTCGGCGGCAAAAAAAACGTTGAAGGAATGGGTGTTTCAGAAAAAGAGGCATTTACAAACGGGAAAACAATACAAAGCGGGGCATAAATTTTTGCTTGGGTTGTATGTGTTAAGTCAATGGATCTTTTGGGGTTGTTTTGTTGCCGCGCTGGTGATTTGGTTTGAACCCTATGTTGTGATTGGAATTTTCGTGGTTCGTCTTTCCATTCAAATGCTTATCTTTAATTTCGCAATGAAAAAAATGGGTGAGCGTGATTTGCTTCCGCTGACCCCGATAATGGAAATTTTCTTTATGCTGTTTTACCCCGTCATTACTATCTCCCGGATTTTTCAACGTAAGCGTAAATGGAATTGAGCGAACACGACAATTTATCGGATAAGGCCTTGTATGATTACAGGCTTGTAAAGCGAGCCCTGGAAAACGCGGATCAGAAAGCTTATGCTGAGCTGATGGGACGTTACCGCGATTCGGTTTATTATATGTTGCTCAAGATGGTGAATAACAAGGATGATGCAGAGGATTTGACAGTTGAAGCTTTTGGAAAAGCATTTAAGCGTTTAAGTCAATACACACCGAATTTCGCATTCAGCACCTGGTTGTTCAGGATTGCTACAAATAATTGCATTGATTTTATCCGCCGCAAGAGGAAGAATACATTCTCCATTGATCAGCCGATGGAAGATGATGAAGGTGGTGAAATGGTGATGGATCTGCGGTCTGATACGCTTGACCCGGAGCAGCACATTATGAAAAAGCAAAAGATCATGATGCTGCGTGAGCTGGTGGATAAAATGAAGCCGCGTTACCGCACACTGATTGAGATGCGCTATTTCCAGGAGCTTTCTTATGAAGAGATTGCCGATCAGCTGGAGCTTCCGCTGGGAACTGTGAAAGCGCAATTGTTCCGTGCGAGGGAGTTTCTGTATAATGTGTTGAAGAATACGCAGGGGAGAATATAAGGGGAAGTGATTGGTGATTGGTGATTGGGGAAAAGGGTTGTGACAGGTGATGAGTGACAGGTGACGGGTGATTGGGGAAAAGGATTTGTGATAGACGACAAGTGACAAGTGACGGGTGACAGGTGACAGGTGATTGGGGAAAAGGGTTTGTGGTGCCTAAATCTCGAATTTTGAATTTTGTCCGCCGCGGCGGATGAATTTTGAATTTTCCGGCACATAAATTCGTCTGAATTATCTTCCGCGTTAATAATTTGTGACCTTTGTAGTCCGATCAACGCACACCTTAATCTTCATCTCCGATAATGTCAAAAGATTTTTCTACGGTTTCTCATTATTTTCCTGAATTGACCACAGGCCAGGTAGCTCGTTTTACCCGGCTTTTCGATGTTTATAATTTCTGGAACAACCAGATCAATGTTGTTTCGCGCAAGGACATGGATAATTTTTATCTCCACCATGTGCTGCATAGTCTCGCCATTGCTAAAGTCATTCAGTTCAAGCCGGGCGCAGAGATCCTGGACGTTGGTACTGGCGGTGGTTTTCCCGGAATTCCGCTTGCCATCATGTTCCCTGAGGTGAAATTTCACCTGGTGGATTCGATCGGCAAAAAAATTAAAGTGGTGAGTGAAGTGGCGAATGCGTTACAGATGAAAAATGTGACCTGGCAGCAAACGCGTGCTGAAGAGATTCGCCACCAGTACGATTTTGTAACAGCGCGCGGCGTGACGAAATGGAATGATTTACATAGCTGGACAGCCCGCGTGATCAAGAAAAAGAATGATCATGAACTTCCGAATGGCTGGATACTTTTAAAAGGCGGCGATTTGAAAGAAGAATTTCGCCTCGCCACCCGTAAAATGATCGAATACCCGATCAACGACTATTTCGCCGAGACTTTTTTCGAAACCAAAAGAGTGATCTTCATCCCGAACGCTCCCGCCAGCGAACGGTAGCAGCGCGCAAATGCCTCACGCGCATTTGGTAATCTGGTAATCTGGTAACCGGGTGATTGAGTTGGGAATAAAAGATTGAAATAATTAAAATGGGTTGCAAGTTTTAAACCTGGCAACCCATTTACTTTTATTGAACTTTCTCTTAAAATTTCCAGGTTACCAGATTACCAAATCCTTCGACACGGTAATCCACAATCCTCAATGAGCGTTTGGCATTTGCGCGGTTATTACCCAGTTACGAGATTACCAGATTACCAGATCCCCCTCAATGTGCATTGGACATTTGCGCGCCAATTACCCAGTTACCAGATTACCAGATCCCTTCCATGGTGATCTCTCTTTTTCAGGCGATCTCTCCGTGGTATTGTAGTCGGCTCAGGCTGCGATAAAGTCCGTTATCGATTACGCTTAATTCTTCGTGCGTGCCGCTTTCTACTACGATGCCTTTTTCGATGACGATGATTTTGTCGGCGTTGCGGATGGTGGAAAGTCGGTGAGCAATGACGAAAGAAGTTCTGCCGACCATTAATTTATCGAGCGCTTCCTGTACTAAACGTTCGCTTTCGGAATCGAGTGAGGAAGTGGCTTCGTCGAGAATTAAAATGGCAGGATTTTTCAGAACAGCACGGGCGATGGCGATGCGCTGGCGTTGTCCGCCGGAAAGCTGGATGCCGCGGTCGCCGACTTTTGTTTCGAATTTGTCGGGGAAACTTTCGATGAAGACGAGCGCGTTTGCTTTTTTCGCAGCTTCAATAATTTCTGCTTCTGACGCGCCGGGTTTTCCGTAGGCAATATTTTCGCGGATGGTTCCTGCAAATAATAAAACATCCTGCGGAACGATGGCCATATTTTCGCGCAGCTCAGTAAGATCATATTCGCGCGCATCTTTTCCGTCGAAAGAAATTTTTCCTTTATCCGGATCATAAAAACGCAGCAGCAATTGTGCAGTCGTAGATTTTCCTGATCCGCTTGGACCAACGATCGCAACTGTTTCACCTGGTTTAACGTCAATGTTTATGTCATGTAAAACGGTGAATTCTTTTCTTGTTGGATAAGAGAATGCAACATGCTGAAAAGAAACTTCGCCACGTAATTTTAAATTTCCACGCTGGCGATCTTCATTTGCATTTACAGGTTCGATCTGTTCCTCCAATACTTCGAACACGCGATCGGAGGCGCCAACTGCACGTTGAATCTGAGCAAACTGTTCGGCAATTCCACCGAATGATGCTGAAATAAAAACAGTGTAGAATAAGAAGGATAACATTTCCTCTGCAGTAAGCTTTTGTTCAACAGTCATTCTTACGCCGGCATAAACCATTACCATCATTGAGCCGAACAAACAGAAAATAATAAACGAGAAAAAGAATCCTCTTGAAATTGCGAAACGGACGGCTTCCTGCACAATTGAAAGCGTCGTTCTTGTATAACGACCATTTTCATACCCTTCGTTTGTAAAAGATTTTACATTCGCAATTCCCTGCAAACCTTCATTTACTATCACATTGGATTCACCGACTTTGTCCTGCACAGCTTTGGAATGTTTGCGAAGTCTTCTGCCAAAAAATACGGTAATAAATGCAATAGGTGGAACGATTGCAAGCATTATCAACGCAAGCTTCCCAGATAGGAAACTGATAATAGTAATTCCACCTATAATGATGATGAGCTGGCGAAGAAATTCAGCTATACCTGTAGTAAGTGTGTCGCCGATTTGGCTGATGTCACTGCTAAGTCTCGTGGACAGGTCACCGGCCTGATTTTTTGAAAAATAAGTCATTGGCATTTTCAGCATCTGTGAAAACATATCCTGTCTTAATCGCGCGAGCATATTTTCTGTTGCCTGTGAAAACAATACTACCCTGAAGAAGGAGAAGACAGCTTGCAATGAAAATAAAATGATCAGCTGAATTCCGACACTATTTGCAGCAATAATTAATCTCTCAGATGTTTCAGCTGAAAGATATGTTGCGCCGCTATTGTCAGGCATGAACATAGGAACTGAATTGCCTGTTTTCCCGCTGATGATTCCCATCAATTTTCCCATTAACCATGGAAAGATCAAAGCAGTTGCTGCTGTCAATCCTAAAAACACAAGTCCGAGGAAAAATTTCCAGCGGTGCGGCCCCATATATTTAAACAGTCGCGCCGATCTTTTTAATGAATCACGATTAATTTTCGCTTTCGGCATCTCTTCTTTGCCATCTGCCTTCACCGAAAATGTTCTTTTTTTAGCCATTGGAAATTTTAATTGTGCAAAAGTAAAGAAAAGGGAAAGAGTGACAGGTGACAAGTGACAGGTGGAAAAGAAAATCAAATACATCCTTGACCTGCCACTTCTCACACTTCACACGTTACCTGTCACTCGTCACCTGTCACCTGTCACTCGTCACTTCCCTGAAAGTCGTTTTGCTTCGGAATAGATTGTAATTTTGATGAAATATTTTGGCTGGGTGAAGAATAAAATACCACGATAATGAAGAGCTAAAATGGGTTAACGCTCACTTTTCCTGTCCCTTGTCCTCCTTTTCCGTCCCCCGTCCCTTTTCTTTTCACTAAATAGCCTTGATTTCCAGTTATTTGAATATTTTTTCAGTTAAGATTTGGCACAAAGCGAGATTCCCTTATCTTTGCAGTCCTATTAAAAATCAGTACTACAATGGCTCAACGTACATACCAACCTTCAAAACGTAAGCGTAAGAACAAACACGGCTTTCGTACACGTATGGCTTCCGCAAATGGTCGCCGCGTATTAGCTGCCCGCCGTAAGCGTGGCCGTAGGAAATTGACAGTTTCAAGCGAAAGCACACATAAATAGTCGTGATTTTCCCAGGAAAATATAAAAGGATGTTACTTCGGTTTCATCCTTTTTTTTATTTCACCGCCTCTTCTATGGAGGCGTTTTTTTTGAATGTTCGCAAAATGTTAACAGCGGCATTGCCTGAAAATTGGCTAAGCCTTTCGCATCAGGTAATTTCGCACGTCATTTCACAGTACCTTATTTTCTACCCAGATTATGCCAAAAGACAATAGCATCAAATCCGTCCTGATCATCGGAAGTGGACCAATCGTTATCGGACAAGCCTGTGAATTTGATTATTCCGGTTCGCAAGCTGCACGTTCGTTGCGTGAAGAAGGAATCGAAGTCACGCTGATCAACAGCAACCCGGCGACGATCATGACAGATAAAGTGACTGCAGATAATATTTACCTGCTGCCATTAACTGCGCAATCCATTATTAAAATTCTTGAAACGCACAAAATTGATGCAGTGCTTCCTACTATGGGCGGACAAACTGCACTTAATCTTGCGTTGAAATGTGACGAACTCGGCATCTGGAAAAGATTTGCTGTGCGCATGATTGGTGTGGATATCGACGCGATCAAAGTAACAGAAGATCGTGATCTGTTCCGTCAACGAATGGAAAGCATTGGTGTCGACATGGCGCCATCGCATATTGCAAAATCATTTCTTGAAGGAAAAGAAATTGCGCAGAAATTCGGATTTCCATTGGTAATTCGTCCTTCTTTCACACTTGGCGGAAGCGGCGGTGCGGTGGTTTATGTAAAAGAAGATTTTGATAAAGCGCTGAATCGCGGATTACAAACTTCTCCGATTCATGAAGTGCTTATTGATAAAGCGGTTCTCGGATGGAAAGAATTTGAGCTTGAATTATTGCGCGATGCCAATGATAACGTTTGTATCATTTGTTCGATAGAAAATTTCGATCCGATGGGTGTGCATACCGGCGATTCAATTACAGTTGCGCCGGCAATGACACTTTCCGATACGACATTCCAGCGCATGCGTACAATGTCGATCCTGATGATGCGCTCGATCGGAAATTTTGCAGGCGGTTGTAATGTTCAATTCGCAGTGAGCCCGGATAATGAGGAGCATATTATTGCAATTGAAATTAATCCGCGTGTATCACGTTCATCTGCGCTTGCATCCAAAGCAACAGGTTACCCGATTGCGAAAATTGCTTCGAAGCTTGCGATCGGATATAATCTTGATGAATTAGAAAATCAAATTACAAAAAGCACTTCCGCTTATTTCGAGCCGACGCTTGATTATGTGATTGTGAAAATTCCACGCTGGAACTTCGATAAATTCAAAGGAGCAAATCGCGAATTGGGTTTCCAGATGAAATCAGTTGGTGAAGTAATGGGAATCGGAAGAAGCTTCCAGGAAGCATTGCAGAAAGCCTGTCAGAGTCTCGAGATCAAACGAAATGGTTTGGGCGCTGACGGAAAAGAAATTACCAACCAGGCTGAATTGCTGAATGCATTGGAACGTCCGAGCTGGAATCGTTTGTTCATGATCTACGACGCGATCAAGCTTGGGATTTCTGTGAAAACAATTCAAAAGCTGACGAGGATCGATCCGTGGTTCTTAAATCAAATTGAAGAGCTTGCTGCGATTGAAAAAGAAATTGAGAAATATTCCATTCATACTATTCCGCGCGATTTGATGTATGAAGCGAAACAGAAAGGTTACGCTGATCGCCAGATTGCACATTTGCTGCGTTGCCTGGAAAGTGAAGTGTTCAACAAGCGCCGCGATGAAATGAATATCAAACGTGTCTACAAGCTCGTTGATACTTGTGCTGCAGAGTTTGAAGCAAGAACACCTTATTATTATTCTACGTTCGAAGATGAGAATGAATCGATACGTTCGGATAAAAAGAAAGTTGTTGTGCTTGGTTCAGGTCCGAATCGCATCGGCCAGGGAATTGAATTTGATTATTCCTGCGTGCATGGTGTATTAGCTGCGAAAGAATGTGGCTACGAAACCATCATGATCAATTGCAATCCTGAAACGGTTTCCACAGATTTTAATGTTGCAGACAAATTATATTTCGAGCCTGTTTTCTGGGAACATATTTACGAGATCATTTTGCATGAACAGCCGGAAGGTGTTATTGTTCAGCTTGGCGGACAAACTGCTTTGAAGCTCGCAGAAAAATTAGAGCGTTACGGAATTAAAATCATCGGCACAGATTATAAATCGCTGGATCTTGCTGAAGACCGTGGAAGCTTCTCGAATTTATTGAAAGCAAATGATATTCCGTATCCGAAATTCGGAGTGATTGAAGATGCAGACCAGGCAATTAATTTATCACGCGAATTAGGTTTTCCATTGCTTGTTCGTCCTTCGTATGTATTGGGCGGACAAAGCATGAAGATCGTAATCAATGAACAGGAATTGGAGCAGCACGTGGTGAAATTGCTCAATGATATTCCGGGAAATAAAGTGTTGCTTGATCATTTCCTCGAGAATGCAATTGAAGCGGAAGCGGATGCGATCTGTGATGGTGAAGATGTGTATATCATCGGTATCATGGAGCATATCGAACCTGCAGGAATTCACTCCGGCGATTCATACGCTGTGTTGCCGCCATTCGATCTTTCTGAAAATGTAATGGACCAGATTCGTACTTACACGAAGAAGATCGCGCTTGCATTAAATACTGTCGGCTTGCTGAATATTCAATTCGCAGTGAAAAACGAGATCGTTTATATCATCGAAGCAAATCCGCGTGCATCACGTACGGTTCCATTCATCGCGAAAGCATACGATGAGCCATACGTTAACTACGCAGCGAAATTAATGCTCGGTGCGAAGAAGGTAAAAGATTTTACATTCAATCCGAAGAAGATCGGGTATGCGATCAAGATCCCTGTTTTCTCTTATGAAAAATTCCCTGAGGTTCAGAAAGAATTAGGTCCGGAAATGAAATCAACAGGTGAAGCGATTTATTTTATCGATGATCTTCATGATGAATTTTTCCACCAGATTTATTCAGAGCGGAATTTGTATTTGAGTAAGTAAAAGGGAACGAAATACGAATCAAAACGAAAATACGAATCAAAAAAGGGGCGATCGTGGTATGTGATTGCCCTTTTTGCTTTTCTACTACGCTCTGATTTTACGTAAACCATTTAAAAAGGCTTTACTCCCAATTATAACTTTCTGAATTATTTACTGATTCTGCGGGTTACCTTTCTCATTTCCTGGTATTAACAGGAAACTACCAACAATGAAAAGCATTTCTTTCTTTATTACCGCTTGTTTTCTTATTTTAATCTTCGCTGCAAACGCGCAAACTGTCAACGGACAACTAAAATCTACAGGCGATGCGAATCTTCATGTAATCCGCCTTTTCGCTGATTCATTTCCACAGGTTGCGCTCACTTTTCACGCTGAAACAGATTCCGGCTTACCGGTTTGGAATTTGCAGAAGCGTGATGTGCGCGTGGAAGAAAACGATCAGCGAGGAAAGATTACAAGCTTTCGTCTTTTGTCGGAGGAACATCATTTGCAAACCATGCTTGTCATTGATCATTCAGGTTCGATGAAAAGGGACTGGAGATATTTTGAATGGTTAAATGCAATTGACTGGGATACGATTCCATTTACAGATACGATACGTCAATACTGCTATGTGCAATCTATGCCGGCATACACTTACTCGCCTGCACAAACCGGTTATGCTGATGGTGAAATTTCATATAGCGGACCAACCGTGCCATGTATAATGCGTGATACATTTTACGTTTTGAGACGAATGCCGGAATGGCCGGGACCAACTCCTTTATGGTATGCGCAGCAAGGTGCGAAGGTGTTTATTAAAACAATGAATTCGCCGCAGGATACAACAGGTTTGATCGGATTTTCTGACTTTCCTGATGTTTACATTAAGCACGCACAGAATTCAGAAAATACTTTTTCAAAAATTGATGCAATGCGTCCGGATGGTGCAACTGCTTTTTATGATGCAGTGGATCAATCGCTCAATCATCTTGTCTACCACCGTGGTTTGCGTGCGATTGTTGCGCTGACTGATGGCCGTGATAATTCATCGCGTGTGTCGCTTGTGAATCTTATTGCCAAGGCGAAAAAAATGCGCTGTCCTGTTTATGTCATCGGGTTAGGGAATGTTGACCAGGTTGCGTTGGAAAAATTGACAAGTGAAACGGGTGGTGAATTGTATCTGACAAATGATGCAACAAAGTTGGAGGAAGTATTTCTGGCGATAAGCAGAAAATTGCAAGCAGTTTATGAAGTTGTTTATGAATCGCCGTTTTTAAAATCATCTGAACCAACACATGCGCTTCAGCTGCGGTTTGATGTTGATTCCATGTTTTTAAATTCGCAGATAATAGATTTGCCCTTGCCGGAATCCGTGATCACTCATTTGCAAAAGCGTGAAGCAAAACAAATGATTTTCCAGCAAAGTTTTCCGATTATGGATTCAACCACAAACGTTAATGCGGGAACTGTTGTTGAAAATTCGGAAGCCATTTTGCCGGAAATAAAAACGGATACGCCTGATGAAAATGAATTTCCATATGAAACTTTAGGAATAACATTTTTAGCTGTCGGTGCAGGAGCATTGATCTATAAAAAAGTGAAACGTGATTCTAAAAAGCCCGCTCAGCTGAGAATTGTAAATGTATTTCCAAATCCTTCCAGTGGACCTGTTACAATCAATTATTTTGCTGATGCAGAAATTGGAGCGCTTCGGTTGACTGTGATGAATGGTGAAGGAAGAGAAATTTATTCGGAGGCTTTGGAAAGCACTTTGCAATCTGCCGAAATCGATCTTGGCCAGGAAGCCCAGGGAATTTATTTTGTGCAGATACAGTCTGCCTCTGTTGCTTCACCAGTGACAAAGCTTATTCTGCAACGATAATTATTTCTTGAAAGGCAGTACATTCGTGTATGCATTCATTCTTCCTCAAAATAATTCTTGCGACTTTTTTACTCGCACCTATTTGTCTAAAAGCTCAAAAGGAAAAAAGAAAAGTATTTACTACCACGCCAACTTACGACGAGATTGTTGCTACGTATACTTCGCTTTCGAAAAACAGTAAAATTGTAAAGTTTACTGAATGCGGAACAACGGATATCGGCAAACCGTTGCATCTTGTTGTTATTTCCAAAGACGGCAAGTTTGATCCGGCAAGCGCGGCGACAAAAACAAAAGTATTTATCAATAACGGCATTCATCCCGGCGAACCTGATGGAATTGATGCGTGTATTGAATTAACTCAAACATTTGTTGCGCATCCGGAATTGCTTCCTGCGAATGTGGTGATCTGCATTATTCCTGTTTACAATGTTGATGGTTGCCTGAATCGAAGCTCAACAAGTCGCGCGAATCAGAATGGTCCGGAAGAATATGGATTTCGTGGCAATGCGAAAAATCTTGATCTCAACCGTGATTTTGTAAAGTGTGATGCAAGGAATACTCTTTCGCTGGAAAAAGTATTTCGTCAATGGCAGCCGGATATTTTTATTGATACACACGTTTCGAACGGTGCAGATTATCAATACGTGATGACATTGATTGAATCGCAGCGAAGCAAGATGAATTCAATTGTTTCAGGTTATGTGCAGAACCGACTTTTACCTTCTCTGTATGCGACGATGAAAGAAAAGAAATTTGAAATGTGTCCATACGTGGAATTCGAAGGCGAAACTCCTGAATCCGGTTTAGTTGCATTCCTGGAAACGCCGCGATTTTCTACGGGTTATTCTTCCTTATTTAATTGCATCAGCTTTGTAACGGAAACTCATATGTGGAAGCCTTACAATGATCGTGTGTGGGCAACTTACGAATTTTTACTTGCCGTCATAAACTATGGTGATTGGGAAGGAATAAATAAAGCGCATCGTGATGCAGATAACTTTGTTAAGTCGCAAAAAACATTTGCGCTGAACTGGAAGCTTGATACCACTCAATTTGTTTGGATCAGCTTTAATGGTTTTGAAGCGAAACATAAACTGTCTGCCATTTCCGGTCAGCAGCGTTTGTATTATGACAGGAATGCGCCATTTACCAAACAGGTAAAGTATTTCAATATGTATCTTCCGGTAACTACAGTAACTGCGCCGGAGTTTTATATCATCCCGCAAGCATATACAAAAGTGATTGAACGTTTTCAGCTCAATCAAATAGTTATGAAACGGCTTTCGAAAGATACCTTGATGAACGTTGAAGTGTATTATATTGATGATTACAAATCTACTCGCACGCCTTATGAATCGCATTATCTTCATTCGCAAGTGAAAGTTTCGAACGATGTGCAGGCGATTCAATATTATAAAGGAGATTATATTGTGCAAACCAATCAAACATCTAATCGATATATTGTTGAAACATTGGAGCCGGAGGGTGGAGATAGTTTTTTTGCATGGAATTTTTTCGACGGAATTCTTCAGCAGAAAGAATGGTTCAGCGATTATATTTTTGAGGAGAAAGCTGACAGCATTTTAAATCACAATGATGCGCTGAAGGATGAATTGGTGAAGAAGCAAAAATCTGATACTGCTTTCGCGAAGGATCATTGGTCGCAATTGTATTTTATTTATTCGCATTCGCCTCATATGGAAAAAACATATAACCGTTATCCTGTTGCGAGATTGAATCAACCAGCAAAATTACCTTTGGAATAATGAAGCGTTATAATATCCGTGTGTATGCGCTGATCATTCACGAAGACAAAATTCTGCTTACGGATGAGTTGAGGATGGGCACGCGCATGACAAAATTTCCCGGCGGCGGACATGAATGGGGAGAAGGTTTGCTTGAAACGGTGAAGCGTGAATGTATGGAAGAGCTGCAGCAGGAATTAATTTCAGCAGCACATTTTTACACGACTGATTTTTTTGTCGCTTCTGCATTCCGTGAAGAAGACCAGATGATCAGTGTGTATTATTTAGTCAAGCTTCCTCATCCTGAGAAAATTGAAACGGAAGAAACTGTTTTCAAGTTCAAAGAAGAAATTGACGGCGCGCAAATTTTCAGATGGATTCCGCTTGATCAGCTAACACCGGAATTATTGACGTACCCGATTGATAAGCGTGTAGTGGAGCTCTTGCTGAGTCAACATAAATAGGAAAGTACATAATGAAAAAAGCTCTCAATTGCTGAGAGCTTTTTTATTATGAGAAATGTTTTGCTTTTTCTTACTGCACAACGATTCTATGTGTAGCAGATGAAGTTCCATTTACAAGCTGAACAAAATACATTCCCGGTTGCAAGTCAGCTGGTAATTCTAATTGCTGTTGTGTTGGCATTCCGTTTGAAGTTCCGTTGAATAAAGTAGAAATAACTTTTCCTTCGATTGAAACCAGCTGAACAGAAATTTTATCTCCCGGCTCACCGATGAAAGAAACCGAAATATTATCGTGTGCAGGATTCGGGTAAACAGTAAAACCATTCGCCGCATAATCATCATTACCAACACCGGCTCCGGCAGCAGGTGTTACAAGCTGTGTTGTTCTGTAAATATGATCACCGGAAGATTGGTTATTTCCATTCGCAGCATTTCCTGTTACGTAAAAAGTTACATCACCCACATTGGTTGACGGACAGATCCAGTCAAACGACCATGTTTTTGTGTCTGTGCCGATACCGCCATTTAAAGTGTGAACAACATTTTTACGTGTTACAGCTCCGACAACAAAGTTTTTGATTTGTGATTCAGCTGAATTTGTGATCAGGAATGTTCCGGCATTTTGTGGAGGAGTTCCTGCAGTGAGCGCTTCAACGTCAAAACCAAAAAGTGAATTTCCAACGCGTGCGATCGTAACGAAGATTGTATATGTATCGCCGGGCATGTATTCCCATGTTGGCATTTCAGGGCATGTGATAACTATTGTTCCTGTTCCATCATTAAGCGGAGACCCGGTGTGACAGGTGATATTACAAGTGCTTTCACTTGGCGATCCGGTGCGGCCAGCCTGACCGGTATTATCCATCACTTCAAAACCGGAAGTGGCAGTAACGACAAGAAATGTAATTGCAAAAAGTGCAATGGCTATAAGTGAACTACGCATAAGATTATATTAAATTATTTATAAATCGACAAAGTCAGATTCAAAGATGAAGCTATAGGGCTGATAAGACGATATGGATTCTCGCCGTTTGCTTTGGAAAAATTACCAGGATTTGCCTTTGCTGGCTTTATCTTTTCCGCCAATTGCAAATACACGTGAAATATTAAAACCTAAACGGATATCGCCTTTGAAAAAATTGCTTTCGGTATACGGAATATACTGCGCTTCGTTCATTCCGAACTGGTTTGTAAAATGAAGCTGGAAAACGTGTCCGCCTGTTTCAAGATCCACACCGATGCCGATCGGATCCTGGTAATTACCATACGCCAAAGAATATTTATTTATCCTGTGCGCATATTCAAAGGTGATGGCAACACGTTTGCTGACTTTAACACGGCCTGAAAGTCCTGCTGCAAACATATCGTTTGAATCAGTAATCCTATCCACGATATTGTAATGGATATAAAATCCGTTGAACTGCAAAGAAAAATTATCGCTGAATTTTCTTCCGACAACCAATGACGTTGCGTATGAGATTCTGTTTACAGCGTAAGCATATTTATCAATACCACTTGCTGCATTCGGATCACGCAGGAAAGTATAATTAAGCGAGCTCATCAGCGTTACAGAAATCGGCATGTGATTATCTATCGTTTGTCGAAGCATTCTCACTTTCACAGAAGCATCAGCAAGCTTATCCACGGAGCTTCTTCCGATTCCAACTGTCAGCCAATTTGTAATTCCATAATCAAAGGAAAGACGGATGCTAGCACCACCATCTAATCCGAATGCATTGTAAGCACCGGAGCTGAAAGGGCCAAAACGGTGAGCGATGCGAAAATCAAGTGCACGTTTCCCCATTGTTTCAATGGTAGGAAAATTAATAAGCTTCGTGGCTTTGAAGGTTGCAGAAGTTAATTCATGACCGGTTTGTTCGGCTGCTTCAAGACTATCAGCCATACGTTGCATTTCATCAATTTCTGTTTGCGAAAAAAGATGAAGTGACGTAAAAAGAAAAAGTAGCGTAATGATTTTTTTCATAGCGTTTCAATAAGCGTTGTCAAAAAAATAAATTAATTATTCGGCGCACCGGCATTCACCCAAAGCTCAAACGTTCTCATTTGACATTGGTTTAAAGGGAATGATGGAGGCATCCTGTTCCAGCCCGGATCGCCATGAATACGATGCATCAATTCGCCGCTTGCTGCGTAGGGTTGTATTTCGCTATACGAATCAAGGCTGAATCCACTAGAAGGTGAAGTGCCGCCATGACAGGAGTAACAATAATTCTGCATCAGCGTGGTAATATGACCTGAATACGTAATCGTAGAAGTCGTATCACATTGCGAAAATAAATCTGCATCCGGATAAAGTTCTTCGACATTATCCCTGTAGCACGCTGTAAACATCAACGTGGTAAAACCGGTAAAAAAAATAAGTTTTTTCATTATTAATTATCTTTTGCTCCTTGAGTGATCCACAAATTAATAATCCTGATTTGATTTTCTGTCAATGGCGGATAGGGCGGCTGCGGCATAATATCATTCGGATCGGTTTCTGTAATCCGTTTATAAAGATCACTGCCTTCCGGATTGCCGGGTTCAACATATTCATCAACGATATCAGAAACAATGCTGTCTATCGCAAATTCCCTGTTCGGATCGTTTGGATCATGACAGCCTGAATGCTGGCAGCTGCTCCTGACGATCGGGAGGATATCATTACGATAGCTTATTTCTCTTGTTGAGGCAATCGGCTCATGTTTGCATGATATGAGGAAACAAACAGCAAAAACCGCAAGTAACATCGCACCTGTATTTTTCATTGACATATTTTTAATAAAGATAATATGTATTTACATATAACGAAAGCTTCTTTTGTAATGGGGAAATAAGAAATTGAAAATTAGGAAAATAAGGAATTTAGTAAATAGGAAATCCGGTAAAAAGCATTGGAATTTCCGCCAAACCCAATCTTTTTATCAGCTACCCAGTTTCCGCGCGCGGGTGAACAGGCAGGCGAGGGTCACTTTTCCCATGTAATAAATTGCTCCTGAAGAATTGATGGATGAAATTCCACCTTGTCGTTCGCGCATTTGTACCTGCACTTCCCCTATCCGTAATTTATGCCGCGCGTATAAAACAATTGCTTCCGGCTCAGGATATTCATCCGGGTAGTATTCGCTCACGATGGCAAGTGTTTTTTTATTTAATAATCTAAATCCGGATGTTGTATCATAAATCAACACGCCTGTCAGCAATTTATTCAGCCGGGAAAAATATTTTATTCCGGCACGCCGCATCGATGACGATTGAAATCCTTCTTTGGTTAAGAAACGCGATCCGATGGTTACGTCCCAGTTATTTTCAATTGCCCCGGAAATAATTTTTGAAATTTCTTCAGCCGGATGTTGTCCGTCGCCGTCTACTTGTATTGCGAAATCAAAATTATTTTCGAATGCGAATTTAAAACCGGTTTGTACCGCGCCACCAATTCCGAGATTGACAGGCAGATGAATTGCTACACACGAAAGCTGATCAATAATTTCACCGGTGTTATCTGTTGAGCAATCATTGACAACAACAACGGTAATATTAATTCCGTTTTTTATCCCGGCCGCAAGCAAATCATCAACTACGTTTTTAATCGCGTGTGATTCATTATAAGCAGGAACAACAGCAGCGATTTTCATGGAATGAATTTGCTATTGCTCGTAGGTGATAATAATTTTGAACGGTTTGTTCAGGATCTGGGAAGATGCAAGGTTTTTGTTCCACACAACTATATCAGGTCCCGAGATATAATAGTTGAATTCATAACCGGTGTTGATGGTGTAGCTGTGCGGCACAAAACTGTTAGCCGCATATTCTACGAGCACGTGAACCGATAAGATTTTAGCAGGATTTAATCCGTGCGGAACAGAAATTGAGCCGCCTTGTGCAGTGTTAGTAGTTCCTGTGAGCTTGAGCATTTTAATTCCGGGAGCAGAAGGGCCACCCAGCTGCGTGTAACCGGGAACGCTTACTTCACCATTATCACGAACGGTAAGTAAATTTGCAGCCACGTTATTATCAACACGAAAAGCTGTAGTACCTACCGATGTACCATTAGAGCGAACATAAACAGGTCCGAAAAACGCACCGGCATATCCACCACCGTTTGTTGATGCTTCCAAAGCATTCGCGCTGCTTGCAGGATTGACAATATTAAATTTTCCTGCAATGGCTGTTCCGTAGGTAATTACTTCGAGCGCATTCGAATTGTTTGTTGCAGAACTGACCTGGAAATATGCTGCGCGTCCTGTACCCAGGTTGATACCAAGCAATGCCTCACCGGTTCCGTTATGATAACTCCGTAAAGCAGCAGTACCATTTGCCGGATTTGAAACCTGGAATTCGCCTGCTGTTCCGATACCGGTAGTAAAACCGCGGATTGCAGCGCCCCCGCTATTTGTTTGTGCGAATAACGCGTCAGTATTATTACTTGTATTTGCAACTTCAAAATGTCCTGCCCGACCTAATCCATATTGTTCGGCCTGCACGGTATGGGCCAAACCTGTAGCACTTGCACTCTGGAAAAATGCAGCTCTTGCGCCGCCTGTGCTGTAGCCATAAAAAACATTTCCTGAAGATCCATTCGATTGCGCAGAAACAGCATTGCCGGAGGAAGTACCGTTATTCAAAGTAAAGTCGCCCACATTGCCGGTACTTGCTGTTTGTAAGACATTAAATTTTGCGCTGCCAATTGTTGCGATGCTAACATTCCCGGTTGCACCAATATACAACCTGTCTGCACCTGCAGAAACATCACTGATCTTAAATGCGCCGCCAACACCTCCGTCATTCATAATTCTCCATTCGCGTTGTGTACCTGATTGTGCCACAAGCGATAGAAAGGAATTTGAATTTGCTCCGGAAGAATAAGCAGTAAGACTTGTATTGTTCACGTCAAAAATCCTTGCGCTTCCTCCGTTAATATCCAGCTTTACAGTTGGATTTGTAGTGCCGATCCCGACATTACCCGTAGCATCAATCCGCATTCGTTCGGTGCCTGATGTTCCGAACCAAAGTGGCTGCGTTTCATTTTGAAGAAGAAAAGCATCTCCAGGTGAACCGCTGATTCCGACAAGAAATCCATCAAGCAAGGATGCATTACCGGTGGTTAGATTGGAGAACATCAGTCGTGTATTCGATGATGCCAATTTGCCGATATGCAGATCAACGAGTGGAGCAGTAAGACCGCCGATTGCAACTGCGCTGCCGTTATGATATAAATTGCTTGTGGAGCTAAGCGTATTTGTCGCGCTGTAATAAAGCGTTTGCCCTATAGCACCAGGAACAGTTGGACCCGTTGCACCTGTAACTCCTGTTGCACCAACTGCACCGTTAGCACCAGTTGGACCAGCAGCACCATTCGCTCCCGAAGGACCTGTTGGACCAGCCGAACCATTTGTCCCGTTTATTCCAGAAGGTCCGGTTGGCCCGGCAGATCCAATTGCACCCGAAGGACCGGTCGGACCTGTTGTACCATTTGTGCCATTGATTCCTGATGGGCCGGTTGCACCATTCGTTCCGTTTATTCCTGAAGGCCCCGTTACACCATTCGCGCCAGTAGGTCCGGCAGAACCAATTGCTCCGGAAGGACCTGTTGGCCCGGTTGTACCATTCGTTCCGTTTATCCCCGAAGGACCTGCAGGCCCGGTGGCGCCAACACTTCCGGCGATTCCTGTTGCTCCTGTTGCACCCTGGCAATCGAGTGAATTCCAAAAGCCATCCAGGTTGATATCTTCGGTAGGATCAGTGACATTATTTCCATTTGTGTCCCAACAATTAAGTCCGTCGATACCGTTTGTTCCATTTGTTCCATTTGTTCCGGTTGCTCCTGTAGCCCCGGTAACACCACTTGCTCCTGTAATTCCTGTGGCTCCTGTTGCTCCAGTCGTTCCGTTAATTCCTGTTGCGCCCTGAACGCCGTTCGCGCCTACTGCACCCGCAACTCCCTGCAAGCCAGTTGCGCCTGTTGCCCCTGTCGGACCTTGAGCACCTGTAGCGCCTTGTGGTCCGGTGGGTCCGCCTGCGGAAGAGCCTGCATAAAGCGCATAAGGAACTGACATCAATTGTGTTGTTCCCATATCAGTAAATCCGCTTCCACCGTTGATCTCCACTTTCAGGTAATGCGCGGAACTGGCCCAGAGAATTGTATTGAATGCGGAAGCGGAAGTTTGTGTTCCTTGTCCGATCACTGCAGAGAATAAACCGAATGCGTTTGTTGTAACAGCATGTGTTTCTTCATACGCCATAACGGTTGCAGCAGCATCAGTATAGATTCCGATTCGTACAGTGAGAGGTGTATTTTGTAATTCAGTACCGGAAGCATCGCGTGCTACGGCCTGGTAATTTATTCCTTGTGGAGGGGCTTGTGCGAAAGCGAATGTTGGTAACAAGAGAACGCAGAAAAAAAGTAGCCGTCGTAGCATGGGGCAAGTTTGAGGTTCAGAGAGAAAAAGAATGACCGCGCAAGTTAGGAAAAAAGAGCATTGACTTAAAAGTGGTGATTTAGAGAAAACAGAGCGAAATTGAGAGCATCCTATTAAAGCAAAGAAGGAAAGTCCGAATGAACTTTCCTTCTTAATTAATAATTTCCTGTTGTTGATTAATCCACCGCGAAAACTGAGTAAGTGATACGCACACCGTAAATGCGCAGATTGTTAGTCGTACCCTCGATCGTATTAAACCGGAGGTAATAATTATAAGCGGCATTGTCGATTGTAGTATTAGGTGACATGCTCAAGGTTTGAACAGCGGAGGAAGCTCCTGAAGTTGGGGCAGTGGAAGAAATAACGCCGGATGTAGATGATGATGCGATTTGGCGCATTAAATCCGCTGATACATTATACGTTGCATCATTATCCCAGCAAAACAATTCAACCAACGTTACCACTGCTCCGTTCGGAAGTTGTACAGGCGCGTACATCTGTGCTGCTGTGGTTCCATTACCTCTCACCCAAACTGCTGTTCCGGAAACAAAGCTTTCTACATAAGATGTGGTTGTATTTCCAACGACAGGGTAATTAAACGTAATAGCAGGAATATTGGCATATTGGGTTTTTGCGCTGGCATAGGTATAGGTGTTAGCAGCAGGAATTTGCACGTTTGTGCCATTATTATAAAAATTGCTTGTTGCCACCCAGGTGGTGCCATTATGGTAAAGTGTTTGGCCTGTTGTTCCTGCTACCAGCGGACCTGTCGCGCCTGTTACACCTGTAGAACCAGCAGCGCCATTTGCTCCTGAAGGTCCGGTCGGACCAGCCGCACCAATTGCACCCGAAGGACCAGTTGGACCGGCAGCGCCGGCTAATCCTGTTGCACCGGTTGCTCCATTAATTCCATTCGCACCCGAAGGACCAGTTGGACCAGCAACGCCGGTTAATCCTGTCGAGCCTGTTGCACCATTAACTCCGTTTGCGCCCGAAGGACCTGTTGGACCGGCAGCACCGGTTATTCCTGTTGAGCCTGTTGCACCATTAATTCCATTTGCACCTGAAGGACCTGTTGGACCAGCAGCACCGGTTAATCCTGTTGCGCCTGTTGCACCATTAATTCCATTAGCGCCTGTTGGACCAGCTGCACCGGTTAATCCTGTTGCACCGGTTACACCATTAATTCCATTAGCGCCTGTTGGGCCAGTTGCACCATTAATTCCATTTGCACCTGAAGGACCAGTTGGACCAGCAGCGCCGGTTAATCCTGTAGCACCAGTTGCACCATTAATTCCATTTGCGCCTGTTGCACCGGTTAATCCATTTGCACCAGTCAAACCTGTTGAACCTGTTAATCCAGTAGCACCTGTTGCCCCAACTGAACCCGGGTCACCACTTGGACCTGAAGGACCTGCTGCTCCGGTTAAACCTGTTGCACCAACTGCGCCGGGATCACCGCTTGGACCTGAAGGACCTGCTGCGCCATTTAATCCTGTTGCGCCGGTCGGGCCAGCAGGACCAGGAGTTGAGCTGCCAGAAGTTTCTGCATACAACGCATACGGCACTGAAATAAATTGTGTTGTTCCTGCAGCAACATAATTGGTACCACCGGTAATATCCATTCCGATCTCAAGAAAATATAATCCGCTTGACCAGGCGATAGTATTGAATGTTCCGGTAACGGGAGTGGCCGTTCCGATTTCAACCGTGTACAAACCGAATTGATTTGTTGTGGGTGAATGTGTTTCCTGGTAAACAACTGGTCCAATTACAGAGCCACTGTGAATTGTAAGCTGTAATCCGAGCAATTGATTAATGATCGGAGTTCCGGAAACATTGCGCGCAATTCCCTGGTAATTGATTGCCTGCGGAGCTTGTGCCGACAAGAAAAAGGGAACGATGAAACAGCAGAAAAAAAGTATTCGTTTTAGCATTAGTGAAAGGTTTATTTCAGTGAGAAAAAGGGTAAGCAAGGGAAGAAATCAGTGAGATCTTCCTTCATAATCATTGGTTATTTTCGTGGAGCGCCGGCAGGAACTTGTTTTGGTGCAGCAGCATTTACAGGCTTTTTTTCTGCGGAAGGCGCTTCATTGGTTGGTGGAGGATTAATTCCATCCGCAGCGGTTTGTCCGTACAATTCTGGATTTAAATATTTTCCTTTATCCTCAGGCGCTTTTTCTGTTTCCGCGATGACAGGATTTGCCTGTGCAAACTTATCGTTACGCACACCCGTTACCATCCAGCTTACTTCAACATTCGGCTTATCTGTTTTGATTACGAATTGGTTATTCTCAATCTTTTTCCAGACAATAGCTTGTGAGAATTGTCCGATTACTGTTAGCTGGTATTTGAAATTAATATTCTCTGCTTCGAAATAGGAGGGAAGAGTAACAATTGCTTCACCGTTTGTATCAGTAGTAATGTTGCCATTGTAGACATTCATCATGTCGGGACTTTCAACAAAGCTGTGAATGAGATATTTGTTTTCCGGATCTTGCGGATGGTCGATTTTGAATGTTCCTGAGCTTTTGCTGAGCACACCATTCACGTGTACATTACCATTGAAATAACCGCTGTAATTAGTGGTGCCACCTAATGCATATCCATAAACACCATAACGTGTTCCGCTTCCGCCTGTACCGTGTGCATAGCCGTAAGCGCCATAAATAATGCCGGTATAACCAGGTGCATTCGCATCAAGATAAGCGCCCATATAACCACCAACTGCACGCAGACCATACCCACTTCCGCTATTAGCATCAGCGTCAGAAAACAAACCATAACCGCCTGAAACTGTATTGCTGAAATAACAAGAATAGCTAAGTACATTTTCCTGGACATCGAACTTAACACCGGACTGTGGTACGTTCATTCCGATACCTACAGTTCCGTTTGCGGTAATCACAAACCGGTAAGCACTTGCAGTATTATCCCATATGCTCCAGGAGTCTTGTCCTGTAGATGCACCTGTACCTGTAGCGCCTATAATATCATATTCGTGAGTTGCACCTTTGAAACGGATCGCAGGTCCAACATTGCCGGCGATTGCCGCTTCCACAATGACAGCGCCGTTTGACCATTCTGCACCTTTTACATGAAGGTAACCTGAAGGTGCTGTGAAATTAGTGCCAATGCCTACATATCCATTATTGGCTATATGCATTTTAGTATTACCTCCCGTGTTGAAACGAATGGTTCCGGCTGGGCGATTATTAAACAGCGTCATCGCAGCGCCGTTTACAGATGATATATCAGTTACCTGGAGACCAGCAACCGAGCCATTCTCATCATCGAAAGAAATGCGTTCGCTGGAAGATGAACCCGGGTCTGTGTTTTGAATTACGAGACCGACAGATGTGTTGGTGTTTTCGGTAATGTGTAATCGTTCCAATGGCGAATTGGTGCCAATACCAAAATTTCCCACTGGTGTCAAAGTCATGCGCAATGCATTATTCGTTGCGAAATACATTGAATTAGCTGTCATCACCTGGAACAGCATCGGCCCTGCACCCGCGCCTGAATAAAGATGAGAAAGATTTGCAAGGCTCACCGCGCCACCAGCGGTTGTGCCGGAAGCAGCACTACCCATTCGTGCCATTTCGAATACATCAGATGTACCGCCGGGACCTTTTGCTGTGATTGCTGAAGCACCCGAACCATTTCCATTCTCCAGCAATATGCGCTGCGTGGTTGCAGCAGTTGATCCATACGCATGAAAAAGCTCTGCCGGGGAGGTGGTTCCAATACCGATGTTAGTTCCGTTATTATAAAGATTGCTTGTTGCAATAACTGTATTAGTTGCGCTAAAATACAATGTCTGTCCTGTTGATCCTGTAGCGCTGAATGTTCCTGTTGCACCTGTCGCACCATTTGCTCCTGAAGGACCTGTTGGACCGGCAGCACCGGTTATTCCTGTTGAGCCTGTTGCACCATTAATTCCATTTGCACCTGAAGGACCTGTTGGACCGGCAGCACCGGTTAATCCTGTTGAGCCTGTTGTACCATTAATTCCATTTGCACCCGAAGGACCAGTCGGACCAGCAGCACCATTTGCTCCCGAAGGACCTGTTGGACCTGCAGCGCCGGTTATTCCTGTCGGACCGGTTGCACCATTAATTCCATTTGCACCTGAA
>JANOCU010000020.1:0-28360 GCA_031412295.1 Bacteroidota bacterium | reverse complement strand
TATTTTTTGTAGGCGAGTTTGTCAATTCCCCGATTATTTTCTCTCTTCTTTTCTTTAGTAGAAAAGAAGCAAAAGAATCGCCATCTGACGCGGGTTTGCCTAAATTCAACAGGAAAAATCGAGCGAAAACCAAGCCGTGCTCACGCTCGAAAGGCCACCCGAACTCTCTGGTTTTCTTTCGCTCAAAGGGCCCACGCAGATTTTTCCTGTTGAATTCTTAACGGCAAACCCGCTAAGGTTGGCACTTTCTTAAAATTAGTACTTGTGAAAATTAACCTTGCAAATTTGCACATTGACAATTTGCACATTACTTCTTCGCAAACCACGAGCTGATCTCTTCGAAGGTCATTGCATTCAAACAAAATTCTTTCGTCAACATACCTTTCCTTGCTGCAATAGTTCCCCAATGCAAATCTTTCAATCGCTCAGCTTCATGCGCGTCAGGGTTGATGGAAATTAAAACTCCTTTTTCCATGCAATACGGAATCCATGTCCAGTCAATATCCAACCTGTAAGGATGCGCATTTAATTCAATCGACACACCATTCGCTGCGCATGCGTCAATGATTTTTATGTGATCGATCGGGTAACCTTCACGTGAAAGTAAAAGGCGGCCTGTAGGATGACCAAGGATTTTTGTGAATGGATTTTCAATTGCTTTTAATAAACGCGCAGTTGCTTTGTCTTTATCCATTTTTAAATTGGAATGAACGGAAGCAACTACAAAATCAAATGTTTTTAAAATTTCATCTGTATAATCAAGCGAACCGTCATTGAGAATGTCAGATTCGATTCCCTTGAAAATTTTAAACGGGAACATTTTTTTATTCAGCGTATCAATTTCTACCTGCTGAGCAATAACTTCATCCGGCTTTAATCCGCTTGCGTAAAAAGCAGATTGCGAATGATCACAGATTCCGAAATACGTATAACCTAATTCCCTGCAGCGATTCGCCATTTGTTCGAGCGTGTGCATGCCGTCGCTGTATGTGCTGTGATTGTGAAGAATGCCTTTCAGATCAGCTTCTTCAATGAGTTTTGGCAGCTTACTGTTTTGTGCCAGCATTATTTCGCCTAAACCTTCGCGCAATTCCGGCTCAATATAATCAAGCTCATAACCGGCATAAATATCTTCTTCTGATTCCGGATGTTCTTCACCGCGGAAAGAAAGTGTTTCAAGCTGCTTTAAATGTTCCGGACTTGCTGTGGTTCGGAAAAGTACATCGTAGAATTCCTCTTCGCTGCAAGTGTTAATGTGCACAGGAATTTGTCGTGGATTATCAAATTTTCCCAGGTCGATCTTTTTCTCATCAGCAACAATTACAATTTCAATTCCTTCGATGATAATTGTTTTTCTGCGCATGGCGCCTGATAAAGAGACCAGCTCCGTACCGGTTTGTTTCTTGAGAAATTCTACAAGCTCAAAAGCAGTTTCTTCACAGGAAGCATAATGAAATTTTCCTTTATTCTGCATGGAAAATTCAATGAACTTCTTTACTGCAGCTTGTGTTTTTTCTCCGAAACCTTTTAAGTCGACTAATCGATTTTCCGTGCAGGCGTATAATAATTCTCCCGGCGATTCCACCATTAATTCACGCCAGAGCTGTCCCACTTTTTTCGGACCAATTCCCTTGATGCGCAACATTTCGATTACACCTGCTGGAGTAAGCGCAAGTACTTCTTCCAGCTCGTTCAGCTTCCCGGTAGTTTGCAATTCATAAATTTTAGCTGCAATACTTTTCCCGATTCCTTCGATAGAGCTTAATTCTTCCAGCGATTTGCCTTCCAAATTAATATCTGTTTTATCTAAACGATATGCAGCATTCGCCAGCGCTTTTACTTTGAACGCATTTGCGCCGTGCAGCTCTTGTAATTGAGCAGTTAATTTTAAAGCATCGGCAATCAGGGCAGTTTTCATTGGAGAAATATATTTGGCAAAAATGGGAAAAAAAGGAATGGGAAAAGAATGTGAGAGAAAAGGATATCGATTGCAAGTAATTTGGCTCAGCTTATTTTATTTTAGGTTTTTAACCCTCAACGGGTTTGCAGGCGCGTGTGCTTGCGCGCAACCCATTGAGGGTTTTAGGATTATTTTTAAATTGAGTCACTACCAGGTTCCAAAATCATGCGTGTGTTTTTTCAATATCTTTAGCATGATAATTCCTCCATTCCTCCAATGAAATATTTTCTTTTTTCCTTCTGCCTGTTTTTTACTCTTCTTGTCAATGCCCAGGTTCCGTTCACGGTAGAAATTGAACCTGTCGTCACCGGTCCGCTTCCTGCGATGCATTCATTTGCTTTTGCGCAATCGGGATCGAAATGGTTGTTTGTTGGTGGACGCATCAATGGCATTCATGGATTTTCTACCAATGATAATTTCGATGTTGTTTATGCGAGTGATGTGATCACTGTTGTTGATACTGCAACCTGGTCGTGGTATTCTTCACCGCTTGGTGTTTTACCGACAGCCACTGCAGATCCTTTGCGTTCTACAAATATGCAATACACACGCATTGGAAATTACCTGTACATGACAGGCGGATTTGGCTGGGACAGCATTGCAGGTGGCTATCGCACTTTCCCGGTGTTGACAGCAATTCATATTGACGATATGATCAATGCAGTGATGAGCGGTTCTGCAATTGCTCCTAACATCCGGCAGATCACCGATACGAATATGCGCGTGTGCGGTGGTGAAATGACTTCGATGAACGGCGAATGTTTTTTATTCTTCGGACATAATTTTCGTAACCGTTATTCTGATCCGCCACAACCCACGTTTCAGCAATGGTATTCAAATAAGATCAAGCGTTTTACAATTAATGATGACGGAGTAAATCTTTCTATTTCTAATTTTTCCGTCAGCGTCGACACAAATAATTTTCATCGCCGTGATTTGAATGTTGGTCCTGTTGTAAAACCCGATGGAAGTTTTGGTTGGGTTGCTTACAGCGGCGTTTTCCAGAAGACAAGAAATCTCACTTATCCATGGCCGATAAATTATGATCCGACCAACGGAGCGCAGGTTGATTCTTCTTTTGATCAGTTGATGAATAATTACACGTGCGGATTGGTTCCGATCTATGATTCCGTTCACAAGTGCATGTACACGATTTTATTCGGCGGTGAAAGTGAATATGATTATAATCCTTCGAACGGAACATTGACATTGGATACATTGATTCCGTTTGTTCATGATATTTCCGTTTTGGTTCATGATGCAAACGGGCAATGGGCGCAGGTTCCGTTGCAATTGCAAATGCCGGGCTTGCAGGGATCGAATATGAAATTTGTTCATGTGTCGGGTGTTCCTGCTTATGCGAATGAAGTGGTGAAGCTGCGTGAATTAAGCGGAAGAGTTTTAGCAGGATATTTAGTCGGTGGGATTGTTGCTGTTGTTCCGAATGGACATCCGAACAGCTGGGCGAATGATACAGTCTATCGTGTTTGGATCACGCCGGATCAGAATTTATTAGCGGTAAATAATTTATCTGCCGAGGGAAATGTTGATGTGTTTCCGAATCCTGCGAATGATCGTGTGACAGTGCGTGCGCATAGTGCGGAGGAAGTTGCGATTTCTGTTTTTGATTCACAAGGAAGAATTGTTTTTCAAGAAAATCATTCAGGAAGAAAAGATGTGATTTTTTCTACGGAAGATTTAGCTGCGGGAATTTATACGGTGCAAGTGTTGGTTGGGAATTCGATTAGGCAGGAAAAGCTGGTGATAGTTAAGTAGATTAATCTGTGTAATCTGCGTAATCTGTGGCTAGTAAATCACATATCCAAACCTTACCCCAAACGCTAAGCTCAATCCTTGTCCATTTTTCTCTCTCAGATCCTTAGCAGAAAAAAACGAATCCGTTCGTGTTGATGTGGTTATCTCATCTCCATCCTTTTCCGAATAAGTCATTTCATTTCTTGTAATCGTTCGTTGCAGCATTCCAACACCTAAAAATGCATCGGCTACAACTCTGTTAAATGGTTGCCATTGATAACCCATTGTGAAATTCGTACCAACTGCTTTTTTTCTTGTCCAGTAATTATCAATATAAACTGTAGTGTCGCCTCCTGATTTTGTAAATTCTACTGCAGAATTATATTGCTCCTGGCGGTAGAAAACATTTACACCAACATATAATCCTGTAAGGCTGGAATTCATCGAACGCTTTTGTGCAATAGATTTAAACGGACGATACAGCCGTGCTTCTGCAGCTAATTTATATCCTGACTGATCGATGAAAGAAGTATCAGGTCTGCTAAAGCGATAAAATTGATAGCCGCCTTCAGCAGTCAGAGAAAAATTCTTCGTGACGTAATGCTCTAAAGAAAGATCAACTGTTGGAAAATTAAATACGTCAATCGGGCTGAAAAAATTTAATTTCACATCCATATTGATTGTGCTGTCTTTTTGAGCAAAAGCTGAAGTAGAAATCAGCAGCAGCAAGAAATAGAGTAGCTTTTTCATAATCGGGTTTTTAATACTCAGACAAAAACCGATCCTGAGATAATCGATTGAAGATCAGTTGGAATGGTGGGATATAAAATAAGACTTAAAATATACTGTGGAAATAACGCCACATTTTAATCATTGGTAACTTTACAAATATGTCCCGCGTCGACTATTTCGTTGATCTTATTCTGCCGCTTTCTTTACCAAACCTGTTTACGTATCGTATTCCGCAGGAGCTGAATGGAAAAGTGCAGCCGGGCATGAGAGTCGTTGCGCAATTCGGGAAGAATAAATTGTATTCCGCCATCGTTTGGAAAGTGCATGAAACAGCGCCGGATTACACCACAAAATATATTGATTCCGTATTAGATGATAAGCCTGTTGTAACGGACATTCAATTGAATTTCTGGGAATGGATGTCGAAGTATTATTTGTGTGCGAAAGGTGATGTGATGACGGCTGCGCTTCCTTCGGGATTGCGTTTGACAAGTGAAACTCGGATCTTGCTCAATGGAAATTGGGAAGGTGACAGAAAAAATTTAGATGATGAAGCATTTGCAATTTGCGAAGCGCTCGATGTAAAAACTACTTTGACGCTGGAAGATATCAGCGCAATTCTCGGCAGGAAAACTATTTATCCTACGATCCGCAAGTTGCTGGAAGAAGGTGTGATCCTGATCTATGAAGAAATTCAGCAGCGTTACCAACCGAAGTACGAAATGTATGTTCGGATTGCAGATGAATACAGCGGCGAGGAAAAGCTGAAAGAAGTTTTTGCGCAATTGGAGAAGCGTGCTTTTAAACAAGTGCAATTGCTTCTGGCATATTTACATTTATCAGAACATCATAGTAAATCGCCTAAGGCTGTTCGCAAAACTGATTTGATCAAAGCCTCAGGTTCCGGTGAAAGCGCTGTTTCTTCATTGGTGAAAAAAGGAATTTTACTTTTAGAAGAATTGGAAGTTTCGCGATTGATCCTGAAAGAAAGCGCGAATAAAATTCTGACATTAAGTCCGCACCAGGAAGAAGCGATCACAAAATTGCGTGCTGCATTTGAAACGAAAGATGTTAGTCTTTTGCATGGCGTTACATCAAGTGGAAAAACAGAAGTTTATATTCGCCTCATTGCCGAGCAAATTGCAAAAGGAAAACAGGTTTTGTACCTGCTTCCTGAAATCGGATTGACGACGCAGCTTATTGTGCGTTTGCAAAAACATTTCGGTGAAAAGGTTTTAGTTTATCATTCCCGCTTCAATGAAAATGAACGCGTGGAAGTGTGGAATGAAGTGTTGAAGCAGGAAGCAGTTGTGGTGATCGGCGCGCGTTCGTCGATCTTTCTTCCGTTCAATAAATTAGGTCTTATAATAATTGATGAAGAGCACGATTCTTCTTTCAAGCAACATGATCCTGCACCACGTTACAATGCGCGTGAAAGTGCGATCTGGCTTTCGAAGCTGCATGGTGCAAAAACACTTTTAGGTTCAGCAACGCCATCGGTGGAAACATTTTACCAGGCAAAAAATGATCGTTACGGTTTTGCTGAATTGACAGAACGTTACGGCGGAACTTCATTGCCGGAAATTACTGTTGTCGATATCAAAGACCTTTCGCGTAAACGGTTAATGAAATCACATTTTTCTCCTTATCTCATTGAGCGGATTGAAACTGCAATAATCAATAAGGAACAAATTATTTTATTTCAAAACCGCCGTGGATTTGCTCCTTCGATCGAGTGCCAGGAATGCGGACATATTCCGCAATGCATTCGCTGCGATGTGAGTGTGACGTATCACAAAAATTCTAACCAGCTGCGTTGTCATTATTGCGGCTGGACCACTGCACCGCCGACACAATGTTCAGCATGCGGCAGCACGGAATTAAAGATGAAAGGTTTCGGCACTGAAAAGATCGAAGAAGAATTGCAGTTGATTCTTCCCTCTGCAAAAATTGCGCGAATGGATTTGGACACCACACGCGGAAAATTCAGCATGCAGAATTTGGTAAATGATTTCGAAGCGCAAAAGATTGATATTCTCGTCGGCACACAGATGGTGACAAAAGGTCTCGACTTCGGAAATGTTTCGCTCGTAGGAATTCTTTCTGCCGACCAGCTGATGAATTATCCTGATTTCCGTTCAGCAGAGCGCGGATTTCAATTGATGGCGCAGGTTGCAGGACGCGCGGGAAGAAGAGATAAAGTGGGTGAAGTAATTATTCAAACATTCAATCCTGAACATCCTGTCATAAAATGTGTGATCGCGCATGATTATGAAACGATGTATAACACCGAGATCACGGAACGCGTTGAATTTAAATATCCGCCTTTCCATAGATTGATTCGTTTATCCTTAAAAGCAAAAGATCATGTTCTGCTCGATAACGGCGCTGCTTATTTTGCTGAACGATTACGAATTCATTTCGGCGAACGTATTCTTGGTCCGGAGTTTCCTCCTGTCGGGAAGATCCGTGATGAGTTTGTGAAGAATATTTTGATTAAGATTGAAAGGGAAGCGAATAGTACGAAGCTGAAGGAGATTTTGGCGAGGGAGATTTTGTTGTTTAAGGGGAGTGTTGATTTTAAGAAGGTGCGGGTGGTGGCGGATGTTGATCCGGTTTAATTTTTGTTTGTTCGAGTCCCGATCTTTTATCGGGAAGAACGGGGCTGCACTATGTGAATTTTGCAGCACAATCGGTTTTCGACTTCGTTTGAATAATCTGATGAGGCCGCACCTTTTTCTAGAGATGGGAAATTTCCTTGTAGGCGCACAAGGCCAGCCGCACTTATTTTCCTTCGGGTTACCAAGGTTGTTGATCACTTTTTCTTTTTTTAGAAAAAAGAAACAAAAAATCGCGCCTTACGGAAATTTGCCTGGTTTCTGCAGCAAAAAATCGAGCGAAAACCAAGCCGTGCTCGCGCGCAAAATAGCCGCCCGAACTCTCTGGTTTTCTTTCGCACGAAATGCCGGCGCGGATTTTTTACTGCAGAAACCGGACGGCAAATTTCCTGAGGTCGCACTTGTTAAGCCGAGGGAGATTTTTTTCGCGCAAGGCCTGCTGCACTCGAACTCGCTGGTTTTCTTTCGAACACTTCGACAAACTCAGTGAGGGCTCCAGGGTTACGCGGATTTTTCACCGAAGAATTCTCCCGGCATTACCATTTTTTAATTCGATTACTATTTTCTGGCCGGGCCGCCAAAGCTTCAAATGCCGCACCTTTTTCTTTGGGATGGGAGATTGCATTTTAAATTTCCTGAGGCCGCACCATTTTCTTTGGAAGGGAGATCATCTTGGATGTTTCTTTTTATAGATGTGGATTCTTAACCGGGCCGCCAAAGTTTCAAATGCCGCACCTTTTTCTTTGGATGGGAGATTGCTTTTTTAAACTAGCCGCCTTGACTCACTGATTTGGGTGCAGACTGAAAAAGGATCGGGACAATCACCAAATCCATCCAGCAGAATATTTAAAACCACAGATTTTGCAACTGCGCGGTAATTCATTTTTGCAAAACGCATTTCATCATCTTTTATTATCCAGCATTTTTTTTTCCGCCGTGCTTCTTCCGCCTTTCATTGGTCTCTCTCCCGTGTTTCCCCCGTATATGTCTCGTGTATGCCCTTTTTCTTGCAAATAATGCAAAAGTGTATTTTTTAACATCTCCAGTCTCCAGTCTCATCCGACGCGGCAGTTTCAAGTCTCACGTCTTTTTCCCCCGCGTCACCTTTTTTTCCAACCGGGCAAGTACCTCATTAAGCTTTTTAGTATCTGCCAGGTAATCATCCAACAGCTCAGGTGCCAGGCGTAATAGCTCTGCGTATACGAGCGCATCGTTTACTGATAGGAAGTCGTCGGTCCTGAGTGTACATACCCGGCCGTGGTCGGCGCTGTTTACGAGCTCTACAATGCCTTTGGCGGGGCGCACTACCTGCAGGCGTAGGTTCCTTGTTTCGCTGATGCTGATGGTTTTTTGATCTTCTGTCTTTTGTTGTTTGCTTTTGGCCATTGGAGCTGTTGGATTTTTGATTTGCATCAAAAATCAATCATCCAAAAAATGAATGCAAAAACAGGGGTTTCCTGTTCACTTAATTTATTGTCGGTGAGTGTGATGCAGTGGTGGAGAAAATGCCCTCAACGTTTTGCTCTTCATAAGTTGCGCAGTGCAGCGGTGCAGGTATTTTTTAACGATGTATCTTCCCCATGCACTACCAACAACCAACAAACACTACAACCAACACCATTCTCAATACCCAATACTCAATACCCCTTTTTCACTACTTTTGAAATGCTATGAATATCCAGTTAACAAAAACACAGAAAATATTGGTTGAATCGTCTGATGATCTTGCGCGCATTATGCGACAGATCCTGATGCGTGAAAACAAGCTCAGCCGACAGCGCGAACATTTGTGGACGATTGGTCTTGATGAGGAATTTAAATTGCTCTTCGTGGAGCTGATCGCGTTCGGCATACCGGTGAAAGACCAGGTGCAGCCGACTGAAATTTATAAGCTGCCGCTGCAGAAGGATGCGAAGTATTTGTACCTCTGCCATAACAGCAAAACAGATGATATGAGCGCGAAGGAGGATGACAAGGCTTTAACGGACCGGATGATCCAGGTGGGAAGAATTATCGGGATTGAGGTGTTTGATCATATTGTTATTAATGCGAAGGCGGAGGATCATTTGAGCTATCATGCGGTGGGGTTGATGGAGGAGCTGCGGAAGAGTTTGGCTTGGGTGCCGGCTTATGAGCAGGTGGAACGAATTAAACAAATGGCGACAGAAATAGCTGAGCTTAAGAAGGCAAGACAGATTGCAAAGGCAATGAAGCTTGATAATATTTCGGTAGAACAGATTATGAAATTTACTGGGTTGAGTGCGGAGGAGATTGCGGGGTTGTAATAAGTTGGAGTCGAGTAAGAAATAGACTAAAGGAAAATTAACCGACAACAAACGGCTAGTTTTCCAGCCTTTCTTACCTTGCCAATTCTGTAAGTTGATTACCCTAAATTCCAATGAAGTCTATTTCTCGTCTCTTGTGGATTTTGTTTCTATTGGTTAGCTGTGATAACTCTAACAAAATGCCTACTACTGTTCCTGTAACCACAATCGATTCTAATCAAACGGCGGACAATAAAATAGCTTCCCCGATTTCGGTTGATACTATTGAAAGAAGTAAATTAAAACCTGTCCAAATTCCTAATGATTTGCAATATGTATATCCTCAAAAACAAATAGTGAGGTCGAAACAAACTCTCCAAGATATTTGGGATGAAGCGGATAATATAGAATCCAATGCGCGTGATATTGAGGGTAGGGCTAATGCATTAGGCTGCACGAATGCGGAGAGTGAAGCACAAGCGGCAATTTCACATGCGGAAGATTGCCTTGCGGAGAATGATTATTCTGATGCAGAAAGCTACCTTGATGAAGCTCAGTCGGCTCTTTCAGATGCTGAAAGTGAACTTGCGGCATGTGAAACTCAAGCGGAAGATTAAGTTAAAAGATTAAATCCCATTTTTTTAGCAATCTTCTCCAGCAAATGCGATGTAACGTAGTAAGGCTCTGTTCCTACAACGCAACCACATTTAGCACAATGGATTGCAATGATTTTTACTGTTGATTGGGCAGGTGAAATAGTTGTCGATTGAAAGCCAGTCCAATCGCATTTGGGGCATTTAGGGAGAGCCATGGAATAATAGTTTTTATATGTTTTATATAATCATATTGAAAGCAACTGATTTCTTATACTGTCCACTTCAGTTTGCTTTAACCCCAATTGAGATAAAGTCCAATTTTCATGTTTTCTAATTGCATGTCCGGGATCTACTGGATTTTTAAGTTTTATAAGGGCCTTTAAATAAAAATCGGCTCCATTTGCATAACGTTCTATATAATCAACAATCCCAATATGCGTTATCGCTGAAGCAGGAGCTTCCATATAAAGTCCAACATAATAAGCATCCTCTTTGGGTGTCGCTTGTGGCGAACCTCCAAATCCAATCCACAACTGACTGAAATTTTCTTTAAACCAATCAGAGTTTATTCCTCTAACTAAAACTAAATCAGGATTTGTTACATTCATTTTTATCTCTTTTTTGATTTGAAAAAATCTATTAATTCTCTAATATGAATACATACCCAATGTTGTAATGAACCGGGTGCTGTCATAACCAATTTTTATTCTGTCCCAATCCATCTGTCGCTTACTTTTTTAAGTTCAGGTGCTTTTGTCGGCTCAGTAGCCCAACCTTTTACAAAACTAATGTCGTTTGAGTCTGGCAACTGTTCCGGTAAAAGTTTGTTGATCCTTATTCGACTTGGTAATGCAGCTGCCTCTCCAACAAATATCGCTTCACGCCTAGTAAGAGAAGGCAACATTTTTGTCAAACCCACTAAACTATCTGGTAAAAATTTTGCAACATGTTCTTGATCATTCGAGTTTGTCAATCGAAGAATTATCCACGAATTACATTGGGACAATACAGTTGCCTCAACATCAGATGGCCTTTGGGAAATAAGCATCAAACCAACTCCATATTTGCGACCTTCTTTCGCAATACGTCTTACTGCTTCTTGGGCTTCTTTGTATTGTGCTTCTCCGTGATTTGGCACATAACGGTGAGCTTCTTCACAGATAAATAGAACAGGATCCTTTTCTCTTTCCTCTCTGGTTTGCCATAGTTTGTATTGAAACAATAACCTTGCGATTAAAGCAGTTAAAGGGCCTGCTACTTCGTTAGGTAATCCCGAGATATCAATAATTCTAAGGTTCTTATCTTCGATTTCACCTACGAATTGATGGAGTATTGTTTCAAGTTTCGGTGATGCTGAACTATACTCCTCCATTAAAAATGACAATTGAGGATTAGAACGCAAGACCTTTAATTTTTTCAAAATAGAATCAATTTTATCTCTTCCGGAACTAGCTGCCAAATTTTTCTTTTCACCTGCTTTTCGTCCTTGAACTTTGTCAATGTGATTAACAAATTCAGAAATTAGAAATGGAATTGGTTTATCTCTATCAAAATTCAAAATATCATTCTCTGTTTTACCTGCTGAAGGAATTTCAGAATCTGCCTCACCCATTGGATCAGCACCAACATTTTCAACTAAACCTGCGCTCAGCAATCTAGCATAAGTTATGGCTTGATAAACCATATTAGTTTGTGAGGTAGCCTCGAATTCAGTTTTCCCAATAACTAAAGATCTAAATTCATCACTTGACATTAGCCAATATGGTAATTTCAATGGTTCAGATTTAACAATCGATGCTGAGGCTTCGTTATAGGCTTTGTATATTACCGCTTTATCGCCAAATGCCTTAGCATATTCACCATGTGGATCAATAATAACAATTCTAGGAGATATTGATTTGCCTTTTGCTTGGTGTGCTAAAACAGAGTGAAGAATAGATGCTACTGTACCAGATTTTCCTGAACCAGTAGAACCTAAAATTGCACAATGATGCCCAAATAATTTATCAATATTTGCTCGACAAACAGCATTGTTTCCTCCAACATAATTTCCAATTGGAACCATTGGATTATTATCAATTTCTTTTAAATCTTCTGCTGCACGATATATACTTTCAAGCTCATCATTTAGGCATAAAAACGCATCCTGTAATGGAAGTGGATATGTTTCTACCCCTCTCACAAACGAAAGTTTTCCATCTTTTGAACTCCAAATGCCTTGACCAAATAAATCGGCTTCTAATATCCTTTTATCATCACCTGGCAAAATAGTTGTTTTCCCTTCCTCTGCTAGAATATCAGACTGCATTCTTAACATTCTAACAAATGCAAATAAGATTTTTCTACCGAAATGTATTTTGACAATGCTTCCAATTTGACCAACCGAATAGATTTGACCATAAACAGACCTTGTCAGTTCTGTTATTTTAATATCCAATTCAATTCGAATCTGATTGCCACTTACCTCTATAATTTTACCAATTCTCAAAGAAGGAAGTGTGATAAATAGCTCTTTACTCATGGTCGCCAGTTAAAATGAAATTTGTTAATCCTGAAAATGTCCACCAAAGCAAATCTTTCTTATCCGGAGTTTGCAATGGGACTGTTGAGTTATAATAAATCCCTTTTTGACCAGCAACATAAACTCTTCTACCAAATTGTTTATTAGTAAGCCATGCATCAAGTGTTTTGTTGATTACAATGACTCCTTCAGGGTTTTCTTGCGCAAAAGCAATTATTGTAGTTCTGTTGTTTTTACTTGATAAAGCCGCTTCAATCTCAGCATTCACATGGTCATCTCCGAAGCTATAGCCACAAGTAATTAATACGTTGTCATCATTTGAATTCAAGGCATTCCTAAAACCATTGAACAAATATGAAAATGGGTCTTTTTGAGTCTCTACATACTTTGTTGCTTGAGGATAAATCATTATCTCAGATTTATTAGCCAAATATTTTGTTCCGTACCTAGTTCTTACTAAGCCTTTCTTTTCATCCCGATGCCAATCTATCGACCCATGTAATTTGTATAGCAAACATTTATTAGGCAAGCTATGAGCATCTTGAAATTCAAATTGAGGATTCCAATAAGCAATTGCACCACCGGAGAATCCATCAACGACAGTAAATTTTTCTAACCCCAATGCATCCTCTAAAAGTGTATCATAGTTGGTTGAAAAGAATGTGAGCTTTGACCTAGATAGCAAGTTTGATCTGTTAGAATATATTGCTTGAACAAATTTGATATGATGTTCTATTTCAACAATTGGATTAGCAAAACTCCCAATTATTTCGGTACCATTATTCGAGTAGCCATATCGCACAGTCTCGCCAATTGCAGCAATTACGGACCTATGAAGATCTAAAAGTTCATCTTTGGTAAACAATTTATTCTCAACGGATGCAGATTGCGTTTTTGATCTATCAGCCAAGGCAATTAAATCACCAATATGACTTAAATAATGTTCTATATGTGATTTGTCTTGTAATTCAGCAGTAAGCAAGTTATAAATTTCAATATCCTTATCTTTCTTTGAGTCGACAATCATATTCTTAACACGAGCCGTCAATGGGTACATCAATGGAATGTTTGACATGTAACTTATGCCAGCCCCAAAAAGCCAGTTCTGTCTGCTAGAATCGAGCTGCTTCCTTAATTCTTCCGTAATTGATTCAAAGTCGTGGTTTGCCATTCTAGTCATGTAATTTGGTTAATATATTTTCGGTTATTGTCATCATTTTTTCAGAGGCGAGATTTCACCTATTAAGCTTGCCTATCATTAGCAAAATTTACAACGCTGCAATCCCTTAACCGACGCCTCCCTCTCCCACACCTCCAGCATGCGGTGGGCACACTTTTGCGGCCCCCGACAATTCTTGCTGCTATGATAAACAGCAGCCTGCAAACTCGCAGATAAATAACTTCGTACCTGCAGAGGAATAAAGCGTAACGGATAAAAGAAAGATGAGTAGTGTTTTCATACTACCAGTTTTTTATACAGTTGATAACAGAATGATCATCTTTATCCAACAATTTTTCTACTGTTAGTTGTAAGGATTCGATGGGCGCGGTTTCTAATTCCTGTAATTTTTTGAGGTTGTATTCATTTGCAAACTGGATGGCGAGTGAATCGGTGATGCAATCGCATTTCATTTGGGCAACCATTCCTACACCAATTGCTAAATAGGGATGTTTCTTTTTGATGGCTTCTGTGGATGCATTTACTACAACATCAAATTTTTTCTTTAGCATTTGTTTTGCTACTTGTCTTCTTGCTTCGAATGTGTCTGGCTCGTAACACGATACAAATGCAATGCTAATAATGAACAGGGCGGGAAGCCAGCCTTTGAAGCGTGATAAAAAACAGGAAGCCATAGAGTGTTACTTAGGGATTATTTGCGAAAAGTATTGCATCGGTTTTTCTTATCCTATGATTACAAATGGTTTTCTTTAAAAACGGGTAAAAACACCCGCTGTGATTTACCTATACGATGCTTATTTAGCTATCACATAACCAACCAACACTGCAAGAAGAGCCAATTTAAGCAGGCAAGGAAAAAAAGTTTCTGAATGCCCTTCTTTTCTTTCTGAACACCCGTATTTTATTTACAGGGTTGAAACGGCAAACAGATTTTTTGCATGAGGGATAGAAGCGGTTACCCCGCAGCTCACAAATAAATATTTTAGGAAAAGATTTTGCGAGGAGTAATAGCGGATAGCCCGACCGTGAAGGAAACACGAAGGGTGTTCCTTCACGGTCATGCCCTAATCTCTCTTCAAATCATCAACTTTCAAATCTTCCAATTCCTTCCTCAATTCCTTCGCAGTCTTCCTCGAACCATCATGACTCCACCCAGGAGGACCAAACACATACATAAACTTCGCCTTTAACGGCGCCCGCTTTTTCAAATCACCGGCAATAGAAAACCATTCATGAAAAATTGTTTTCACAGGATGATGCGGGTTATCGAGATTAGTAGTTAATCCATAAACCACTTTCTCTTCTTCCTTTTGAAACGTGCCGAATAATTTATCCCAGAAAATAAAAACCATTCCGAGATTTTTGTCGAGGTATTTTATATTGGAACCGTGATGCACGCGGTGATGTGAGGGCGTGGACATAAACCATTCGAGCGGTCCGAGGTTTTTGAAGTATTGGGTGTGAATGAGTATGCCGTAGATCTGCGTGATGGCGTACATGAGCATTACATCTTCGCCTTTGAAGCCGAGCAGCGGTAATGGTATGAACCAGATGAAACGATAGAGCGGTTGAAAAACGGAAGAGCGGAAACCTACTGTGAGATTAAATTCTTCGGAGGAATGATGCGTGACGTGAACGGCCCAGAACAATCGGCAAAAATGATCGACGCGGTGCAGCCAGTAAAACATAAAATCTTCGGTGAACAAAAGAACGGTCCAGTAAATCCACGGTGTATTTATTTCTGTAAAACGGAACTGGAAAAAATACGCGAGGAAAACCAAAACAAAGCCGCGTAATAAAATGTCGAATGCTAAATTTAATGCGGACAGCCAGACATTCATCAGCGTTCCTTTTGTGGAATAAAATTTCCTGTCGTGGAAAAAGCTCAATAGCATTTCGCCGCCGATGAAAAAAGCGTAGAGTGGGGTGGAGATGAGAAAGAGGAGTTTTTCCCTTACGAGATCCATGGTGCTAAGGTACGAAAAACGAAAGCAGGACGAAAGTGCGAAAAACGAAAAGGGTATAAAAAGGGTACGAAAAACGAAAGGGGGACGAAAGGGTACGAAAAGCGAAAAGGGTACGAAAACGAAACGGGAGGACTAAAACGAAAACAGGACGAAAGTGCGAAAAGGGGAGAGGTATGGATTACAGATTACGGATTACAAATTACCGATGAAAATAATTTACCAGTATTTGTATTCGTAATCAAAATGGATATCGGGGCAATTTTCCATGGAGTATTTGCAGCTTACAAAGTCGCGGGTGATATTGTTTTTTCTGTCTCTCTTCAACTGGTGGACAAATTCGTACTGGCTTGCGGGATCGATGAATGGTAATGGAACATCTCCTTCGATGGGACGTGGCAGCAGGTAATGAAATTTTGCATTCCAGCTGATGAATTCATCTTTTATAATGGGCTGCCCGTTTTTGAGAACAGCAAACAAACTTCGATCTGTATATACCATGGTATAGGTGCCTTTATTTTTACCAATGGTACATTCTGTAGCTATTAAGTTATTGTCGATGTCATAATTCAGCAGCCAGTTTTCCTGCACCTCATTTTTTTCATTGTAGTACGTTTGTCTTATAGTTTTTGAGTCACGTTTTTCATACACACTTTTTCCGGGTGTGGAATCAATGCGATGAATTACCTGCGCACTGTCGTACCCCGTTTTATAGCTGCGTGTAAGTACTCCTTTTTCAAAATAATTCTCTTCGATTGTTCTTCCATCTGCATCGTATGTATAAATTGTGGATGGATTAATTGAATCTCTTTCTGTAAGGATTTTCATATGAAGCAATTTTCCATCTGCTGCATACACGTTTTGGAATGATTTGATCAACCCTCCTGTTAACGTTCGCTGCTCGTAGTTTGCAGGCTGACCTTTTTCAGTATAAGAGTAGGTATAATAATAAGGAACAGTTCCGACGCGTGAATATATACAACGGCCCATTTTATCATAGCGGTACTCCTGTTTGATGAGATGTTCTTTGCCTTTACCGGTGTAAAATATTTTTACGCTTTTTACTTTGTTCTTGATAATTGCAGCAGAATCGGGTGGAGTAAATTCCTGTGCGGTTGAAAATAACGAGGTGAAAATAAAAAGTAAAAGCAGCGAAAGGTTTTTCATTTTTATTTATTTACAAAGTTGCCTTAGTTATTATTTCAACATCAACAATTCAACTTTCATTTTCATCGCAGCCGCATAACCGATCTTAAATATTTTTTCGCCTTCTCCTATGTCCATCATATTGTAGCTTCCGATATCCATTGGCTCTATAAATACATTGCATTTAGATCTTTTTGCTTCTACTTCTCTTCGCAACATCAGCCTTACATTCCGGTCGGCCATGTTTTTCATTGGAATATGTGTGAGTCCGCGATTAATCGGGTTTACATTTACACCAATTATCTTTTGCACTTTTCCTTCCAGCGCGTCAACGGGAAAATTATTCAGCACTCCGCCATCTACCAATTCCCGTCCATCAAATTTTACAGGATTGAATAGAATAGGAAGGCAGGCTGATCCGCAAACTACCGGCACAAGCTCACCTGAATTTATCAATAAGGATTCACCTTCAAGAATATCTGTCACTGCAACTATTAACGGCCGGTCTAATTCTTCAAAAGTTTTTGGAAGATAAAGCGAAAACAATTTTCCGATCTTATCCATATTCAGGAAGCCGGGTTTTCTCCATGTCGGACGCGCCCAATGATAGATCTTATATGAAGTGATCAGCTTGAGAATATCTTTTGGTTTATGTCCGGCAAAATAAAATGCGCCCACCACCGCACCCGCGCTCGTTCCCGAAATCGCATCGACACGTATTTCCATTTCTTCGAGTGCCTGGAGAATTCCGAGATGTGCGAATCCGCGTGCACCGCCGCCGCTGAGAGTTAATCCGATTTTCATAGTGTTGTACGTGTAACAGCAATTTTCTGTCCGGTTTCAAGAATTGGAATAATTACAGTCGAAGTATTGCGAGCAATCAAGAGGAACTTCTTCTAAAATAATTTTGGGACCGGAGAAACCAGGATTACAAACTTAGCGTTTTGAGATTGATTGACGGGTTTTTGAAAGTCAAAAATAACAGCAACTTATCCAACACGCAACATAATTGGTAATGGCGAATTTGTTTTTTAAAGTATCAAGCGCGCTACCGGAGTTTTTTGAAATGGCTTAACGTGTGTATTAATCTCCCGGTTATTAATCCGTTTCTGGTTTTGGTTATATTCGCAATCTTTCAAACTACGGCGTTTATTTTTGATGTATGCGTTTCATTACCGCTTTTTTGTTTCTTTTTTCTACGCAGTTTGTATACGCCCAGCAAGAGCGCGATTCGCTCTGGCGCTCGTGGAACAATGCTGCACTTCCGGATACCGTACGTCTTGAAAGTCTCGACGAGCTGATCTGGAGCACGTTCATATATGTCAAGCCTGACAGTGCGGAATTTTATGCGCTGATCGAATATGATTTTGCAGTGAAACATTCCTGCACGAAATACATGGGTTACGCCATGAATGCAGCTGCATCAGCCTGCGATAACAGGGGCAATTTTTCCAGGGCGTTCGATTATCACAACCGCGCACTCAACATCAGGAAATACATGAAGGATGAGCGGGGAATCGGTGTTTCGCTGAATAATCTCGGGCGTAGCTATTATATTATCGGGCAATACGGGAAAGCAGCGGAATATTATTTTAAATCATTAAAAGTCCGTGAGAAGATAGGTGATAAGAGTGGCATGGCCACTTCGTTGGGGAATATCGGTGCGGTTTACCTGAAGCAGGGTAATCTTGAACGTTCAATGGAATACCAGAAAAAAAGTCTTGCGATCCGTGAATCTTTAGGGAACAAACATGGTATTGCTCTTGCACTGCAGGGAATCGGGATGCTTTATAAAATGATGGGTGATACGCAAACTGCGATCATTTACCAGGGACGCAGCCTGATGCTTTTCAGGGAAATTGGTGAAAATCTGGGGTATAGTGTTATGCTGAATAGCCTCGGAGATACGTATGAGGACATCGGACTTTTAGATAAAGCTGATTCGTGCCAGCAGTTGAGCCTGAGGCTTCGCGAGGAGATGAAAGACAGTCTCGGGCTTTCGCGTTCTTATTTCAGCCTGAGCAGGATTTGCTATCGCCGAAAAAATAACGCGCAGTCGATCAGGTTTGCCGAGCTTGCATTTAACATAGCAAAAGTGAAATGTTCCATCAACCTGCAATATGAGGTGGGCGAATTTTTGTACGCACAATATAAAGATGCCGGTCGTTATAAGGATGCGCTGTTGATGCTGGAAGTAGTGCGTGCAGCGGGTGACAGCCTTGAGAAGCAAAACCTGGATGAGACGGTGATGGAAGAGCAGCTTCGTTACGATTACGATAAAAAAGAGCTTGCAGAAAAAGCAAAGGCTGATCAACGGCTTTTCCAGCTCACTACGCAGGCGCAATCTGAACGCAACAAGCGCAATATATTGATCATTGCACTCTCGGGCGCTTTGCTGCTGCTTCTTGCTTTTGCTTTTTTCTTTTTCCGCACCACACGCCATAAAAATGTGATCGCAGAACAGAAAAACAATTTGCTCAAGCAAAAGCTGCTCATTTCCCAGATCAACCCGCATTTTATTTTTAATTCGCTTAATGCAATTCAGAATTTTATTTTCAGCCAGAACAGTTTGCAGGCAGGTAATTATCTTGCGGGTTTTGCTGCACTGATGCGTTCGATCCTGAATTTTTCACGGGAAGATTTTATTTCAATCACTTCCGAGCAGCAATTTCTCGGCGAATACCTGGGCCTGCAGCAATTGCGGTTCCGTGAAAAATTCGATTATCGCATTGATATTGATCCTTCCATTGATACGGATAGCTTTTTTATTCCGCCGATGCTCGCACAACCATTTGTTGAGAATGCGATCGAACATGGTTTGCTCAACGGGGAAGGAAAAGGCTTTATCGGCATTCGTATATTCATGGAAAATTTTGTGCCGTGGTATGAAATTGAAGATAATGGCGTTGGTTTGAAGGCTTCAGAAACGCGTAACGGAAAACAAAGGAAAACACACCGTTCGCTGGCAACAACCATTACACTTGAACGTTTAACTACTTTTGACCTGGGTAATGCCGGTGCTTTGCAAATTACAGACCGGTCAGAAACCGGAACCGGGGCAACAGGTGTAAAGGTTCGCTTTCAAATTCCTTTCCGTGAATACAACTAAACAAATGATCAGAACTGTTGTTATCGACGATGAGGAGAGCAACGTGGAATTGGTTTCCAATCTCATTCGGCTGTATGCGCCCAACCTGGAGCTGGCAGGAGTAGGGTACTCCGTTGCATCAGGCAGTCACGTGATCCTTCAGCAAAAGCCTGAGCTGGTTTTTCTTGATGTGCAAATGGGAGACGGAACCGGCTTTGATCTGCTGAAGCAATTGGGACCTATAGATTTTAAAGTGATATTTATCACCGCGCACCAGGAATTCGCTATAGAGGCTTTTCATTTTTCAGCGCAGGATTATTTGCTTAAACCGGTTTCTCCCGCGAAGCTGTTGAACGCTATCCAAAAAGCAAAGCAGGCGATCAGCAACGACGAGCTTCGTTTAAAGCTGGATACTTTGCTTGGCAATTTTGAAGAATCATCCGTACGCAAAAAGAAAATTGTACTTAAAACACTGGAGCGCATATATGCCGTGAGCAGCAACGAGATCATACGCTTCGAAGCAGACGGAAGCTACACGACAGTTTGTTTGCTGGATGGAAAGAAAATTGTGGTTTCGCGTTTGCTGAAAGATTTCGAAGACCTGCTCCGCGGGTGCGGATTTTTTCGTGTGCATCAGTCGCACCTGGTCAACCTGGATTTTTTATTCTGCTTTGAAAAAGGCGATAGTGTCATTGTGCTGAAAGACCGATCGGTCATTCCCGTGTCGGCAAGAAAAAAAGAACTGCTGCTGAAGTTCATTCAACCGGTCTGATCTTTTTGGTTTACATCTCACGTATTTCTTTCTGTGACCTACACTTATCTATGGAGCGGCCACGTTTGTAAATCTTCCGGCTTCCCGTCTTTTCCCTGTTTCATCTTTGTGTGCTAATTAATAATTCACACTTAATTTTTAAATAGATGAAAAGAACAATCAGTAAATGGAAACTCGCAGCTATTGCGGGACTTTTTACCGGGACTATGTTTGCGCAGGTGCCGGAATACCAATGGGTCAGCGGACTGAATAGTACCACAGCCGGAGCAGCAAGCAATGGCAATTCTGTTGCCGTTGATATACTCGGAAATGTATACAGCTGCGGTGATTTTGAAGGAACGATCGATTTTGATCCGGGTCCGGGTGTTTATAACATGTCCGCTACGGGTTGGGGAATATTTGTGCGAAAGCTGGACGCGGCAGGTAATTTTCTATGGGCGCGAATGGTGAGCAACCCATCCAGGATGGAAGCGCTGGCTATTACTGCCAATGAAACCGGCGTCTATACCACCGGTTATTTTATGGGTACTGCTGATTTTGATCCCGGTGCAGCTGTGCTGAATCGCACCACTGCCGGCAACCAGGATTTGTTTGCATTGAGCCTGAATAGTGCGGGTAATTACATGGGTTCTTACCAGCTCGGAGGCACAGGAGTGGATCGCGGCTCATCTATTGCTGTCCGCGGAAGCTCGCTTTATGTGGCGGGTGTTTTCAGCGGCTCATGCGATGCCAACCCGAGTACGTTTGGTGTATCAACCATCACCTCAAATGGCGGCATCGATATTTGCATTGTGAAAATAGGCACAACAGGAAGCTTTTCCTGGGTGCGCACGATGGGCAGTCCATCCAATGATGCATCCAGCGGAGCAGTCGGTCACGATGATCTCAGCATTGCTGTCACTATTTACGGTGACATTTACACAACAGGGAATTCCTACGCGATGGATCTTGATCCTACTGCCGGGGTTTTTCCGCTCACAGGCTCAGGTTGTTTTGTTCAAAAGCTGACCAATGCCGGCGCTTTCGTTTGGGGAAATCAGCTGGTAGCCACAACTGCCCGAGGAATATGCGTGGATAACGCAGACAATGTTTACACGACAGGCTTTTTTACCACTACTACCGATTTTGATCCGGGCGCAGGAATAGTTAATCTCAACCCGGGAAGCAATGCCAATGCCTACGTGCGTAAGCTGGATTTAAACGGAAACTTTGGCTGGGCTGTTCAGCTGGGTGGTACAGGTTTCGATAAAGGACATGCAGTGGCTGCTGGTCCTTCCGGAAATATTTATGTGACCGGAGATTTTGAATTTACTGCGGACTTTGATCCTTCTGCCGGCTCGGCTTTACTGACTGCTGCAGGAGTAAGAGATGGATTTATTTGCGGACTCGATAATTCGGGCGCTTACCTCTGGGCAAAAAGAATCGGCGGCACAGCTGATGATGAATCCTATGATATCGCAACAGATTACGCCGAAGCAATTTACACTTGTGGAATTTTCAAAGGCGTTGTTGATTTTAATACCGAAGCCGGAACATACAATCTTCCGCTTGCGGGATATGTAAGCTCCGTTACTTACGATGCTTACCTCCACAAGCTTTTAGCAAATTGCACTACCACACCGCTCAACCCGGGATTCGACTGGGCAATGGATATGGGTGGAACAGGATTGGCATACGGACAAGCTATTGAAACCGACTCAGACGGAAATGTTTACAGCACCGGTTACTTTACAGGAAGCATTGATTTTGATCCAGGTGCAGGAACATACATTCTCAATGCACTTTCAGGCAGGGATATTTATGTTCAAAAGCAGGACGCTTCCGGTAATTTACTATGGGTAAAACAGATCATGGGTAAAGGAGATGAGTACAGTTATACACTCAGCCTTGATGGTGCCGGCAATGTAGCCATTGGTGGAACTTTCAATGATGATGTTGACGCGGATCCGGGTGCAGGATCAAATGTGTATTCAACGAACGGAGCACAGGATATTCTTGTCGTGAAGCTTGATGCTTCGGGAAATTATCTCTGGAGCAAACATATCGGTGGAACAACAGCAGATATCTGCAACGGAATCAATTTCGATGCTTCCGGTAATTTGGGTTGCACAGGAAGCTTCACAGGCACAGTTGATTTCGATCCGAATGCAGGTGTTGTGAATCTCACCTCTGCAGGCCAGGGAGATATTTATGTATTGAAATTAGATGTGAATGGAAATTGGGTATGGGTATCACAACATGGAGGAACAAGTGATGAAACAGGGAAAGCGCTTTGCTTCGATGCCTCCGGCGCTGCTTATGTAACAGGTAATTTTAGTGGAACTACGTATTTTAATTACCCTTCAGCCGGAGTAATGATTGCCACCGGCGGATACGATTCGTATGTTATGCGCGTGCACAACAACGGGACGTACAACTGGGTGAGGCATATCGGTGGAGCAGGGAATGACCGTGCAACAGGTATTGTGCTTGATGAAACGTATAATTTCGTCTATGCCACCGGCTTGTTTTCCGGCACATCGGATTTTAACGGTACATCGCTCACCAGCATAGGAGCTGATGACGCATTCATATTCAAGCTTACTACCGGCGGTACTTCCTCATGGGTAAAGCAGATCGGCGAGCTTTCAGGTGCAGTGTATACACAAGCTATTACAACGGATGATTGTGGCGACGTTTATATTACAGGGCATTTCCTTTCTTCCTGTGATTTTGATCCGAACAGCGGCGTTTACACGCTTACACCCGGCGGCGGTGCAGCAGACGTTTGCATTTTTAAACTGCAACATACAGGCGGATTCTGTTGGGCAAAAAGAATGGGCGGCAATTCAACCGACAATAGTTACGGCATTGATGTAGATGCAAATGGTAATGTTTATACCACAGGTTATTTCCAGTCTACTGCCGATTATAACCCGGGAGCAGGAGTTTATAACCTCGTATGCTCATTGGGCAGCGCCGACATTTTTGTCCATAAGCTGAATATCAATTCACCGCTTCGCCTTGCACCGGAATCCGGGATGCAAGCAGGAAATGCTGAAGCAATGCTGAACGTTTTCCCGAATCCGTCTAATGGCCGGTTCACCGTTTCTTTCGGCGCTGCTTTATCCGGCAAGCTGGAGATTTTCGATGCAGCAGGTCAGCTGATCCAAAGCATTCCTGTAAACGAAACTATGCAAACGGAAATTGATCTGGAGAACAACGCAAAAGGAATTTACCTGCTGCGATTCACAAACGAAAACCAGTCAGAAATCAAGCGGATTATCGTGCAATAATCGTTTGACGCTAATTATGCAAGAGAGGTTGTATTTATATGCATCCTCTCTTGCATTTAGTAACCGGTGATTGTCGTAGCTCCTTAGTTTGAATAGAAATAGTTTTAATATGAGTGCCTAACACTTCCAATACTCAATACCCAATACTCAATACCCAATACTCAATACCCAATACTCAATACCCAATACTCAATACCCCTTCATCTCCCAAAATAATCTTCCAAAGAAAAAGTCTGTTTCAACCGAATCCCTCTTTCCGTTTCCTGCACGGTGCAGCATTCGTTTTTTCCGTCGTGCTCGAAAAATAAAACGAATTCTTCTTTCGCTGCTTTCGGTAAAAATGATTCTTTTTCTTTTAATGTTTCCAACGGTTGAACATCATACGCCATGATCCACGGAAGCGGAATGTGCGCAACGCTTGGCATGAGATCGGCCATGTACACAACTGTTTTTCCTTTGTAAGAAATAACAGGATGCATCATCGCGCCGGTATGTCCGCGGGTCCACATGGTTTTGAATCCGCGAATTAATTCTTCACCTTCTTTCAAAAATTTCAGCTGACCACTTTCCTGTATCGGCAGAATATTTTCTTTGAGGAAGCTTGCTTTTTCGCGTGCATTCGGTTTTGTCGCCCAGTTCCAGTGCTCTTCATTGCTCCAATAGGTTGCATTCGGAAAAACAGTTTCCAGCTTCGACCGATCGCCGTTGTATTTGACGCTTCCACCACAATGATCAAAATGCAAATGTGTCAAAAACATATCGGTGATATCGGAGAAATCAAAACCTTTTGCCTTCAGCGATTTTTCAAGCGATGCATTTCCATTGAGAAAATAATGACCGAAAAATTTCGCGTCCTGCTTATCGCCCATGCCGTTGTCGATGAGAATTAATCGCTCGCCATCTTCCACGAGCAAACAGCGCATGGCCCAGTTGCACATATTATTTTCATCCGGAATATTTTCTTTGCTCCACAAACTCTTCGGAACAACGCCGTGCATCGCGCCGCCATCTAATTTGAAAAAGCCTGTTTCGATAGTATGTAATTTCATTTTAGTGTTTAGTTCGGAGTGTTTAGTTCGGAGATTAGTTCGGAGATTAGTTTTTATTTCGGAGTAATTATTTCGGAGTTCAGTGTCATTAGTTCGGAGAGTTTCGGAGTTTAGTTCAGCGTTTTATTTCGTTGATATTTTACAGTTTTTTTTCTCCGAACTAATAACTCCGAACTAACCACTCATTTCGGTTCCCATGGATTAGTTGGTGGAGTAGCCGGTGGTGTTTGATTTTCATCCGGATTTTGAAAAGGATTTTGCTGAGGGGGATTCGGATTTTGATATGGATTTTGTTGATTCGGATTTTGATATGGATTTGGCTGATTGGGATTTTGATAAGGATTCGGTTGTGGTGGAGTTGGATGTTGATAATTCTGCTGATACGGATTTTGGTAATGTTGTTGTTGATATGGATTCTGGTACTGTTGCTGGTAAGGCTGCTGATAATTCGGATATGGATTTGCCTGGAAAGGTGGAATGTGTTGTGCAAGATGTGGCTTATTCGAATAGCTTTTTGAAGTTCCGATAATGGACATGACAAGGAAAAAAACAAAGATGAGCATGTTGACCATACTTCCACCCACTGCATCACCGGGTACGCTGTTGCTGTTGTAGAGATAATCGTCTTCGCAATAGCAATAACATTTTGCTTCACTCATAATGTAAATGCAAGTGATGAGACCAATCACGCTCATGATGATCCCGATGATGGAGAGTACGCGCATACGTTTGGATTTTAGGAAGAATTTTCCTGATCGTTTGATTAAAGATAGAGGAAAATTACAAATTACGGGATGACAGATTACCAATGAGAAACAACGGTATGCATGATTAACAGGGCTTTGTTTAAAACAATACTTTTCATAAGAGTAATGAATCCTGCTTTGACATTAGCTTCGGTAAAATATTGAAACGATGAGAATTCATTTTATTGCAATCGGGGGAAGCGCAATGCATAATATGGCAATTGCGATGAAGCTGAAGGGAAATGATGTTACAGGTTCTGATGATGAAATTCTTGAGCCATCGCGATCTCGATTAGCAAAACATAATTTGCTTCCTTCAGAAATGGGTTGGCATCCCGAAATAATTACGAAAGACATTGATGAAGTTATTCTCGGAATGCATGCGCGTGCTGATAATCCTGAACTGATGCGTGCGCAGGAATTGGGTCTGCGTATTTTTTCTTACCCGGAATATTTATACGAACAAAGTAAAAATAAAACGCGCGTAGTTATCGGCGGAAGTCACGGAAAAACTTCGATCACGGCAATGGTTTTGCATGTATTGAAACAGTGCAACATCGATACCGATTACATGGTGGGTGCGCAGCTTGCAGGATTTGAAACCATGGTGAAAGTTACATCCGAAGCAAAATTCATTGTGCTTGAAGGCGATGAATATCTTGCTTCACCTGTTGATCGCCGTCCGAAATTTCATTTGTATCATCCGCATATTGCTTTGCTCAGCGGAATTGCCTGGGATCATATCAATGTTTTTCCGACGTTTGAAATTTACATCGAGCAGTTTAAAATTTTTACCGATCTCATTGAGCAAAACGGAACGCTTGTTTATTGCGAAGCGGATGAAGTGCTGAAAAAAGTGTGCGAAAAAGCAAGGCCTGACATTAGATTAAAACCATACAATGTTCCCGAACATGAAATTGTAAATGGTACAACATTTTTATCATGTCACCCTGAGCGGCAGCCGAAGGGCGACATGATAAAAATCCCACTTTTAATTTTCGGCGATCACAATTTAATGAACCTGGAAGGTGCGCGTTTGTTGTGTAATGGAATGGGTGTGAGTGATGATCAATTCTACGAAGCAATTCAATCGTTCAAAGGTGCTGCGCGTCGTTTGGAATTGGTTCGCAAGGAAGGAACATTTTCCTGCTTCAAAGATTTTGCACATTCACCATCCAAATTAAAAGCTACAACTGCCGCGGTGAAGCAACAATTCCCTGGAAGAAAAGTAGTGGCGTGTATGGAGCTGCATACATTTTCTTCTTTGACATCCGACTTTTTGAAAGAGTATAACGGATCAATGAATACTGCGGATGAAGCATTTGTTTATTTTAATCCGCATACCATCGCGCATAAAAAGCTGGAACCGATTTCGGAAGAGCAAGTGAAGAATGCTTTTGCGCGGGAAGATTTGAAAGTTTCAACAGATTCGAAAGCGCTGGTTGCAGAATTAAAATCGCGCAGCTGGAATAATTCTGTTTTGCTTTTAATGACCAGCGGAAATTTTGACGGTGTTGATTTTGCAGTGCTTGCAGACAGCTTAGCAGTTTAACTTTTTTTGAAATGCGCCGGTGAAAAACGGAACATTTTCCGAAACGATTTGCTGAAGCTTTGCACATCCGAAAATCCGGAAGCAAGGGCAATTTCACTTACCGAACCTTCACCATTTTCCAGCTTGTTTTTTGAATCATTCAGCCGGCGTTGAACCTGGTATTGATGCGGAGAAATTCCATAGGCCTGTTTGAACGTACGGTAAAAATGAAATTCAGATAAGGCCACTCTTGCTGCGAGCTCACTCATTTCAATTTGTTCGGCAAAACATTCATCCAGTATTGTCCGTGCTTTATTTACTCTTGCATACAATTCTTTGCGTGTGCTGTAACGGGATGCTTTTATCTGCAATACGTTTTTCCGGATGAGCTCCTGCGAAAACAAAAGGTGTTGTCCAATGCTGAAAAATAATTCTTCGTCGCACAAATCAAACTTCCCGGTTTGCTGATCCATCTTTTTTGCGATCTCCGTCATGTGCCTGCTTAACACATCTTCTTTCCCATAAACCGATTCGAAAAAATCAAACTGCTCAGCCGTTTTTCCGGGGACTTCCAATAATTGATTTTCCGATTGAATGTAATTCAGGAAAATATCATTCAGCATAGTTGAATCGAGCGAAAGACAAATCCCGATGATCGGCTCTTTATTGTAAGGCAATAAGGTGTCAAATCGTTGTCCTTCATTCACTACAAGACAAGCACCTTCACGCACGCGGTTGGTTTGTTTATCCAATACATATTGCTCTTCGCCCTGCAGCACATATTTTATTCCCGGACCGCCAACCTGGCTTTGTCCTTCATGAGCAAATTCATTCAGGCTGGAAAAATTTAAAGTATTTCCATTCCATTTATGAGCAGCAATAATTCCCGCGTGATCCATTGTTCAGAGTTGTTTTAAAACATTATTGTCCGGGATATTTTTTGATGCGAGTTTGTCAATTCCCCGATTATTCTCTCTCTTCTTTTCTTTAGTAGAAAAGAAGCAAAAGAATCGCCATCTGACGCGGGTTTGCCGTTAAGAATTCAACAGGAAAAATCAGCGTGGGCCCTTTGAGCGAAAGAAAACCAGAGAGTTCGGGTGGGATTTCGAGCGTTAGCACGGCTTGGTTTTCGCTCGATTTTTCCTGTTGAATTTAGGCAAACC